>JBFWSN010000003.1:0-379231 GCA_050248355.1 Dehalococcoidia bacterium | reverse complement strand
CCCCGCACCGGCCCGCCTCCGGCCCCCCGCCGCCCCACATCCACCCCCCCGACGACCACCCGCACACCACGCTCGGCCACACCGAGCAGGCCCCAACCCCGGCACGCGCACCCCTCCGAGGCGCCCCCGCACCCGCCACACGAAACGCCCCGAAAACGAAGGAAACGAACGAAACGAACCCCCGCTCGAATCTGCCGAGGGCGATTCGTACCAATCGTTTCGATCCGGGCCCCCGGAACGAAACCCCACCCGCCGAGGGCTCCACCCAGCCCTACCGGCGCGGCTCCCAGCTGAAAAACCGCAGCGCCACCACCACCCCGAACACCCCCCACGCCGTCATCACCAGCAGCGCCCCCGGCTCAAACCCCGACCCCGTCTCGAACGGATTGAACGCCACCTGCAACGCCGAGGACAGATGCACCACCGGGAAGAACGCCGCCACCCCGTTCAACCACCCCGGCGCCGAATCCGCCCGGATGAACACATCCGAGATGAACAGCAGCGGCAACACGACCCCGTTCACCACCGCCGGCGCCGCATCCGCGTTCGGCACAAACCCGCTCACCGCGAACGCCAGCGCCGCAAACGTCGCCGCCCCCACCACCACCGTCACCAGGAACGCCGGCATCGTCGAAGTCGGCACATCGACGTCATAGAACAGCGCCCCCACCGCCACCACGATCGCGATCAACACCAGCGTCAGCAGCGTATTGAACCCAATGCGGCCCGCCAGGTACGCCCACGGCGGCAGCGGCGTCCCCCGCACCCGCTTCAACACGCCCTCATCGCGCAGGATCGACAGCGCCATCGCGAGGCCCGTGAAACACCCGTTCACCACCGACAGCGCCGCAATCCCCGCCACGAAGAACGTCGACGCCTTCGTCGACCCTCCGTCCACCTCGATCGTCTCGTTCCCGAACACCAGGTTGAAGATCACGAGGAAGATCAGCGGGAACGCGAACGTGAAGAACGCCGCCGGCGGGTTCCGCCAGAACGCGAGCTGCTCGTACCGCAGCTGCCGCACCGCCAGCCGCACCCCGCTCACGACCCGCCTCGACGTCGACGCCGCCGCCCGCGCGACGCCGCCTCCGAGGCGGCACCCACCCCCGCGCCCGCCCCATCCGAGGCCGCATCGGCCCCCACCAGGCGCAGGTACACGTCCTCCAGCGACGGCCGCGTCACCGTCAGCTCCGTCAGCTCCAGGCTCTGGCCGACCGCCCAGCGCGTCAGCGCGAACAACAACGCCGTCGGCGTCGAAGTCTCGATGACCACCATCCCGTCCTCGGATCGCACCCCCTCCGGCACCAGGTCGGGCCACCCCTGCGCGCCCGCCGGCAGCCGGAACCGCACCGAGGTAACCTCGTCCCCGCTCGCCATCAGCGCCGCCGGCGGCCCCGCGGCCACCACCTGCCCCCGCGCGATGATCGCCACCCGGTCCGCCAGGTACTGCGCCTCGTCCATGTAGTGCGTCGTCAGGAAGACCGTCTTCCCCAGCGCGCGCAGGCTCCGCACCATCTCCCACGCCTGCCGCCGAGCCGACGGGTCGAACCCCGTCGTCGGCTCATCGAGGAACAACAGCTCCGGATTCCCGATCAGCCCCACTCCCACGTCGAGCCGCCGTTGCTGCCCCCCGGACAGCCGCTTCACACGCACCGCCCGCTGCTCCCGCAGCCCCACCACGTCGAGGACGTCCTCCGTTCGCAGCGGGTCCGGGAAGTACCCCCGATACATGTCGAGCGTCTCCTCGACTGTCAGATACCGTTCCACCCCCGTCGACTGCAGCACGATGCCGATGCGCTGCTTCAGCGCCCGCGCCTGCTGCGCCGGGTCGTACCCCAGCACGTCCACCTCGCCCGCCGAGCGCTCACGGTACCCCTCGAGGATCTCGACGGTGGTCGTCTTCCCCGCGCCATTTGGCCCGAGCAGCGCGAACACTTCCCCCCGCGCGACGTCCAGGTCGATGCCGCGCACCGCCTCGAAGGCGCCGTACGCCTTGCGCAGCCCGCGCACCCGGATCGCGAGGTCAGAGGTCGAGGAGTTCAAGGTCCGTGGGGAGGCCGAGGAGGAAGCCATCGGCCACGATGGTCGCACCGCCTTCGGCGGCGATCAACGCGGCCCGCGAGGCGCACCCTCCCCCCGCTCGAGGTCGGCCACCCAGCCCGGATGGTGCCGCCGCGCCCACTCTCGCCGCACCACCCCCCGCGTCATCCCTCGTAGCGACTCCCGCGTCGAGGGATGCGCGACCGCGAGGTACACGTGCCCCAGCAGTACCGGCATGAACAGCAGCGCCAGCCCCGCGTGCCACCGGAACATCGGCTCCACCAGCCCCACAGAGAACACCGTCTTGCTCACGTAGTTCACCCCGAGGACGATCCCTGTCCCCAGCAGCCCCGCCGTCACCCCCGCCGAGGCCACTGCGTTCAGCTTCTGCCCCGCGTTGAACTTCCCCACCCGCGGAGGATTCGAGGCCTCGCCCGCCAGGCGCAGCCCCTGGTGCTGCAGCCACAGGTAGTCGTCCAGCCCCACCTGCGCGAGCTCGCGGGCATCCTGTCGCACCTCTCGTCGCGTCAGCGCACCGGCTCCGAGGGCCACAGCGACCGCGACCATCCCAAACCCCAGGACCACATGTAGCCACGCGAACAGCCGCGCGCCACCGAGGTGGATCGTCTTCAACTCCGGCCAGTAGTTCGTCAGACCGGTGAGCAACAGCAGCACGAACGGAATCGCGAGGCCCCAGTGCACGAGCCGCGTCGCCGCTCCGAAGCGCCGCACAATCGACGCCCCTTGCGAGGCGGAAGTCACCCCGCTCAGGCGTTGATCCACGCGTCGATGCGCCAGCCCCGCGCCTCCCAGTAGCCTGTGTCCTGGAGGTCCCGGAACTCGATCCGCGTGAGCCATTTCGGCCCCTTGTACCCGAACATGCGCGGCATCACGAGGCGCAGCGGCAGCCCATGGTCGTCCGTCAGGGGCTCACCGTCCATGTCGTACGCCACGAGGACATCCGGCAGCCGCGCCTGCTGCAGCGACAGCGAGTCCCGGTACACACCGCCCATCGAATGGAACGTGACGTACTTCGCACGCGCGGCGGGCGCCGCAAGGTCGACGAGCGTCTGCAGCCGCACGCCGTCCCACTGCACGTCGTCGACACCCCATCCCTCGACACAGTGAAAGTCGCTTACTTGCCGCACCCCAGGCAACGCGCGCAACTCGTCGTACGTGAAGGTGAGCGGCCGCTCGACGAGCCCGTCAACGACGAGACGGTACTCCGAGGCATCGAACTCCGGTACCGGTCGCTCGACGGTGTTGTACCGCCACCCCTTGACCGCCCGTCCCCAGACCCGAGCGCCCCCGTAGCCGAGCGCGGCCCCGGCCCCGACTAGCGCCAGAAACCGTGCCCGCGAAACCGCCCGAGAGGTATCCATCCATCGAGGATAGACCCGCCCCACACGGGAGCCGTTACGTTCCTGAACGGCCGTTCGCTAGCCGATCACCTCGAGCACGCGCAGCTGCAGCTCTCCGGAGGGCGCGACCACCGTTACCTCGTCGCCCGCGCCATGGTTGATGACAGCCTTCCCGACCGGCGACTCAACGGAGATCTTCCCGCTCGATGGGTCGACCTCATTCGGGCTGACGAGGTGGAAGGTCTGCTCCCGGTTCATCTTCAGGTTCATCACCCGCACTGTGGATCCGACATTCGCCCGGCCGGCCTTCTGGTCCGGGTCGATGATCACGGCATGGCGCAGCTGATCCTCGATCGCCCGGATGCGCGCCTCAAGGTGTGCCTGCGCGTCCCGCGCTGCGTCCAGCGGCGCGTTCTCCCGGAAGTCTTTGTCGGCCATCGCGGCGCGCAACTGCTCGGCGATCTCGGGCCGCCGACCTTTCAGCTCCTCAAGCTCGCGCTCCAGCGACGCGAGCCCTTCGATCGTGACGTAGTACGCCTGACCGCCGAGCTCCTCCACTGCCGCATCGCCGCGCGCTCCCCCGCTCAATCCGAGGTGCGGGACGAGGTTCTCGTGCGTGAACGCCATCCGCGAGCAGTACGCGAGAAACCCGCGGAGCGGCTCCAGGTGTGACGAGCTGCCGACCCGCTCGTGCTCGGAGAGCACGTAGCCGTCGATGTCTGCCCCGCTGAGCGTCCCCATCTCCCTCTCGGGTCCCACTTTCTCGACGAAGTGGTCCACCTGCGGGCGCTCCTCGTGCGCCTTCTCCGGCTCGAGGCTATTCAGAAAATGGGCCGCCGCTTCGCTCGTAGTGATCGCTTCCGCCATCTCGGGCGGCCCTCCGCTCTGAGGTCTGAGGTGTGCCAGGGGCATCGTGGTGTTACAAGCAGTCTAGAAGATTGGCGGGCTTCCGTGTCAACCGCTCGTGCCCCCCTCGAAACGCTCCGTGCCGAGGCTTCCCGCCTTGGACTGGAACTCAACGAGGCGACCATCGGGCAGTTCGAGACGTACCTCGAGATGCTACTCGACTGGAGAGACCGCGCCGGCCTGACCGCGATCACCGAGCGGGCGGCCGTCGAACAACGACACTTCGGCGAGTCACTCGCGCTCCTGGTCGCCCTGCGTCGAGCCGGCATCCTCGCCGAATCGGGCCAGACGCGCGTCGCGGATCTCGGCACGGGGGCGGGCTTTCCCGGGCTCCCAATGCGCATCGTCGATCCCACCATCGATCTCGCGCTCGTCGAGTCGAACGGAAGGCGCTGCCGGTTCCTCGAAACGGTGGTCGATGCGCTCCAGCTCGAGGGGGTGCAGGTCCTCCAGGCCCGCGCCGAAGACGCCGGCCGCAACCCGGCACTCCGAGGCTCCTTCGACCTCGTGGTGGTGCGCGCGCTGGCCGCGTTCCCGATTCTGGTCGAGTTCGCGGTTCCGCTGTTACGAGAGGGAGGCGTGCTCGCAGCCCCGAAGGGTAGCCGCGCCATCGACGAGCTTGCGGAAGCCGCACCGGCGCTCGCCGCGCTGGGGGCAGTCTCGGAGCCGCCCCTACAACTATCGCTGCCGCCCGGGGCGGCGGCCCAGCATGTCCTGATCGCGCGACGGGTTGGACCGCTGGATGATCGCTTCCCACGCCGGCCGGGGATTCCAGCGAAGCGGCCTCTGCGTTAAGCCGCCCTCTGGTTTAGAATCACCGAACCGCGAAAGGCCCGCTCAACTGCCCGGTCAGCTTAACGTCACGCTCAGCCGCCTCCGCCGGCTCGCCAGGTTCGACCTCGATGTTCTCGACGAGGCCGCGAAGGATGGCCGGTCGACGGTCCCCAGCCTCAGCGTCGCCGTCGGGGCCACCCTCCTGCTGGGTCTGGGCGGCTGGCTCTGGTGGCTCCTGAGCGGCCTCGGCGATGTGCGCCAGAGCGACTCCGTCTTCGTGAAGAGCGTCCTCTTCGGCTCGATGGCCTCTCTCGGCCTGTGGGGCGTCTGGCTCCTGATCGTCGTCGCGCTGATGCAGCGGTTTGCGGGCACGATCGTGCAGATCGAACCGCTCTTGCGCGCCGCCGGCCTCGCGGCGGCACCCCTTAGCCTCGGGCTCCTGATGGCGGTGCCTGTCATCTCGTTCGGGATCGGCCTGCTCGCGATCGTCGGGTGCGTGCTCTTCACCCAGGCAGCGATCGAGCGCGTCACCGGCGTGCGGGGTGGAGAAGTGATCTTCGCCAACCTCGTCGGCTTCGTCGTCTGGGCAGTGCTGTTGTCGCTGCTCACTACGAGCAACAACCAGTTCGCACCAGGGCCGTTCCTGGCCGAGTCCCTCTGGGACCTCGTGGCGTCCGCCGGTTGAGCTTCCGCGCGATCAGCTGCTACGGGTAAAGAGGCGGCCGGTCGAGCCCCGTCCGGGGGTTCAGGCCGAACATCAGGTTGATGTTCTGCATCGCCGTCCCGCTCTGCCCCTTGAGCAGGTTGTCGATCGAGGACATGACAACCGCTCGCCGTCCGTCCCCCGATACCTCGACCGATATGTCGCAGTAGTTCGAGCCAGCGGTTCCCTTCAGCGTCGGGGGGGTCGGGAGCACCCGGACGAACGGCTGCTCGTCGTAGAACTCGCGGTAACGGTCCAGGAGCGCTTCCTTCGTCGCCGGACGTGCCAGCACCACATGCATCGTGCTGAGGATGCCGCGCGTCATCCCGAGCAGGTGTGGGACGAAATGCACCGTTGCCGGCTCACCCGACAGCGCACCGAGGGTCTGTGCCGTCTCGGTCACGTGCTGGTGGGCAAATACGCGGTAGGGCACCACGTTGTCATTGAGGTGCGAGAAATGCTGCAAAGGCGCAGGCTTCTTCCCCGCGCCGGACGATCCGGTGAGCGCATCCACAATCACCTCGTTCCGGTCGACAAGGCGGTCGGCAAACAGTGGTGCGAGGCCGATGATCATCCCGGCCGCGAAGCACCCCGGATTCCCGACGATGTCGGCGTTGGCGACCCGATCTCCGAACAACTCCGGGATCCCGTAGGCGGCTCGATCGAGGAGGTCCGCCGCGCCGTGCCCCGGGTCGGCAATCGACGGGTGCGCCGCCGCGTATTCCGCGTACTGCCCCGTCGACCCGAAACGAAAGTCGCCGGAGTAGTCGATGAAGCGGCGCCCGGCCGAGGCCAGTTGCGCGGCGTACGCCATGGATACGCGGTCAGGCGTGGCGAAGATCACCACATCGCAGTCCTCGCCGATCCCCGCGCTGTCGGGTGCCTGGACCGTGAGCGAACAACGCCCCGAGAGGTGCGGGTACACCTCGTCGATGCGCCGGCCGGCATCGTCGCGAGCCACCAGCGCCGCCACGTCGAACTCAGGGTGCTGGAGCAGCAGCTCCAGGATCCCGAGCCCACCGTACCCGGTCGCTCCGACAATCTGCGCTCGATACATCGCTCACCTCGAGGTCCAGGCCACGTGAAGGCACCAGAATAGGCGGCGTCCACGGACAGCGAAAGCCATCTCGACACCGTGCTACGGTGGGGACGTGAGCTGGCGTCACTACCTGGAGCTCGATGATCCCGCCCTGCTCGCTCAATGCGCGTTCGACCGCTACCGCGCCAGCGGCCCGGGCGGTCAGAAGCGAAACCGCACTGACTCGGCTGTCCGCTTGAGGCATCTGCCGTCCGGCCTGCAGGCCGAGGCCGTCGAGTCGCGATCGCAGCACGAGAACCGAGACCGCGCCCTTCGACGCCTCAAGGTGACAATCGCGCTCGGGTTACGGGCGAGCATGGAGGAGGCGACCCAGGAAGAACGGGCGGCGTTGCGCGGACTGCTAGCGGACCCGCCCGCACGAATACGGCCCGCCGACCTCGTCGCGCTCGCCGTGCTATTCGACGTGCTCGAGGAGCACAGGTGGCGGTTGAGCGAGGCCGCCAGCGCACTCGGGACCAGCACGGCCGCGGTCGGACGATTGCTCGCCACCGACCCGCATCTCTGGCGCGCGGCCGCGGAACGGCGGGCGGCCGCGGGCCTCCCGCCGCTGCGCCGCGGACGATAGCCCTGCCGTCATCAAGCACGCTCGATCGTGGACGTGAGTCCGCGGGCCTCGAGACGATCCCGATAGAGTTCAGCCCGCTCCAGCGGACAGGAGATCACGCTCGCCCGGCCAAATCGATGGGCCTGCAGCATGATCTCGACGGCACGCTCGGGGGAGAGCTCTGGCACGCTTGCGAGCAACGCCCTCACCACATGTCCCATCTCATTCAAGTCGTCGTTATGCAGGATCACGCGGTACGGAGGTAGCCGCTCGCTGAGCCCGTCGGGGACATCGACGGGGCGGACGGGAGCCTCAGGAGCGACCTCGTTCGTTGATCGGGCGGACGAGTTCAGTCGACGAACCATGCTCTTCCTTGATACGTTCCGCACGATGCACCAACATCGACGGCCCGCCACGCCGCCACCGGCGATGTTGAGCCGCCTCGTTCAACCGCTCCAGGAGTTCACGGCGACCGAGGCCGCGGGCGGCATCGTCCTGGTGGCGGCCACCGTGGTAGCACTCGCCTGGGCGAACTCGCCCTGGTCCGATGCGTACCAGGACCTGCTCCATCATCACATCGTCGTTGACCTCGGCTTCTACACCATCGACGAGTCGGTGCACTTCTGGATCAACGACGTGCTCATGGTCCTGTTCTTCTTCCTGGTCGGAATGGAGATCAAGCGGGAGCTTCTCGTCGGTGAGATCAGCTCGGTCCGCCAGGCAGTCGTCCCGCTCGCCGCGGCCCTCGGTGGAATGGTGGTCCCGGTACTGATCTTCTTGGCCATCGTCGGCGGCTCTGCCGGTAGCCACGGATGGGGCATTCCGATGGCTACCGATATCGCCTTCGCGCTCGGCGTGGCGGCCCTGCTTGGCCCGCGCGTGCCCGTCGGCCTGAAAGTCCTCCTTCTCGCCCTCGCCATCTTCGACGACCTCGGGGCAGTTGCGGTGATCGCCGTCGTGTACAGCGACTCCATCGACTTCGGCCCGCTCGCACTCGGACTGTTGTTGCTCGGCGGAGTGTTCTTGATGAACCGCGCCGGGATCCGTGAGCTGTCGGTATATGTGTTCGTGGGTGTCCTGATCTGGGCGGCCGTGGTGAAATCCGGGGTCCACCCGACCACCGTGGGCGTCGCACTTGGCGTCCTCACACCCATCCGATCGAGGTATCCGCTCGACCGCCTGCGCCAGGAGGCGGGAGCGTTCGTCCAGTCGCTGGATAACGAGAGCGGCGCGCATGACCGCGAGTCGGAGCGCCACTTCCACTCGGACGCCGTCCTCCGCCTGCGCAGACTGGCCGAGGACGCCGTATCACCGTTGTTCCGCCTGGAACATGGCCTGAACTATTGGGTCGCGTTCCTCATCGTGCCGATCTTCGCGCTGGCGAACGCCGGAGTCGATCTCAGGGGCGACACACTCGCCTCAGCAACTAGCGAGCGACTGACGTGGGGCGTCGCACTCGGACTGCTATTTGGGAAGCCGATTGGGATCCTGCTCGGGTCATGGGTCGCGGTAAGACTGGGTGCGCAACTGCCCGGCGGCACTCGATGGCTGGGAGTACTTGGTATCGGGGCGATCGCGGGAATCGGCTTCACCGTCGCGCTGTTCGTCGCGGAACTCGCGTACACGGACGAGGACCTGCTCACGTACGGGAAGGTCGGCATCCTGGCGGGCTCGTTCGTGAGCGCGATCGGTGGTTACCTGCTGCTCCGACGGACCGCCGCTCCTCCGCCTACGGCAGCCCGTGACTGACGAGGCCGACGAGCTCGGCACGCCGGAGTTTGCCGTTCGCGGTACGGGGCAAGCTGACCATGAACCGGTACTGGTGAGGCCGCTTGTACTCGGCGAGGTGCCGCGCCGCATGGAGCGACATCGCGGACTCCGAGACTTCAGAACCAGCCTCCAGGACGACGCAGGCCGTCACGAGGGTCCTGTCCGCGTCGATCGGCACACCGATGACCGCGACGTCCGCGACGCCGGGAACAGACGCGAGGGCAGCTTCGATCTCCACCGGTGACAGCCGATACCCGAACGACTTGATCACGTCGTCTGCCCGGCCCTGGAACCACACGTAGCCGTCTTCGTCGAGCGAGGCACGGTCGCCCCCGACGAACCAGTCGCCGCGAAACACGGCGCGCTCTTCCTCCGGGCGCTGCCAGTACCCGAGCATGAGCCCGGGGTCCGATCGGTGCACTGCGAGGAGGCCGACCTCGCCAGCTGGCAGAGGCTCGTCGCCGAACTCCGACAGCACCGCGATCGTACGTCCCGCCTGCGGCTTGCCAGGCGAACCCGGACGGACCGGCACCGCGGGGCCTGACGAGACGTAAGTGCTGCATTCGGTCATGCCGAGAGCTTCGAAGAGTTCGGTGCCCGCCCGTGATCGCCATGCGGACGCCGTGTCCGGTAGCAGTGACTCGCCAGCACAGAGTCCGAATCGCAGGCGCGACAGGTCGTGGTCCTCCGGGCGCCCGTACTTGAGCATCTGACGGTAGACAGTAGGTACCGCGACGAACACCGAAACGCCGTGGGTCTCGATGAGCCGCGGCCAGTTCGCGGGTTCGGTGCCGGACGCCACAAGGACTGCGTGCGCGCCGACGGTCCATGGGTCCATGAGCCCGACACCCATGGTGTACGACCAGTTCAGCGCCCCTGCGTGCATCACCACATCCGAAGGACGAAGGTCTTCCCACGCGGCGCCGAGCATGAAGGCGCGCCCGCGGAGCACCCGCTGCGCGTGCAGGACACCCTTCGGACGGGCCGTCGTCCCGGACGTGTAGATGAGGTACGCGGGATCTTCAGCACTGGTGCTCGGCAGTGACCCGGCGACGCCTACGCTGGACAGCACCGGCGGATCGACGGTCTCAACGCCCAGGTGCGCCTGATCCTGAGAACGCGCCACGACCCCGGTCGCCCCTGAATCCTCGATGAGGAAGCGGACCTCAGCGTCGGTCAGCTGTGGCGACGCGGGGACGGGCACCAGACCGGCCAGGTTCGCCCCGAAGAATGCGAACGCGTACTCGGCGGAATGCGGAAGGCGGATGACGACCCGCTCACCGGGCGTGAAGCCGAGCGTCGCGAATCCGGCGGCGCGTACCTCGATCTCCTGCCACACTTCACGGTACGTCCACGACCGGACGGCATCGGCCTCCACGAAGGTCAATGCCGGGCGATCCGCGAACTCCGGAAAGGCGGCCCGCCGGCCGATACTCTCGTACGCGAGGTTATAAGAGGCTACCGGCTTCATCTCGTCGGCTCCACGATCGCCGACATCGAGCCGCGGCAACGCCGCACTCGTGGATCCGGCCCATAGGAATGGATCTGTCGCTGGTGGCGCGCGACCTCCTCGTGCGTCGCGGTTTCGACGGTCGCGCGACCCTCCGAGTCGACAACGCACGCGATCGCGAACGCCTTTTCCGGTTGGTATCCGAGTACGGCGCCCAGCATCTCGATCACGTACTGGTAGGTGTGGTCGTCGTCGTTCAACAGCACCAGGTGGTACTGACGCTCCAGCGTCGGTGACGGGGCTTCCTGTTGGGGGGGTTCCGGCGTCGTCGTCTGCTCTGCCACAACGGTATTCTGCGGGGAGCGGATAGACGGGCACAATGGCGGGCAGCAGGTTCGTGGACGTCGAGGTCGTGGTCATCGGCGCTGGGATTGTGGGGCTGGCGGTCGCCGCCGAGCTCGCCCGCACTCGCTCCGTCCTCGTCGTCGAGCAGCACGCCTCCTACGCACGAGAGACGAGCTCCCACAACAGTGGGGTGATTCACGCGGGGATCTACTACCCGACCGGCTCGCTCAAACATCGCCTCTGCGTGGCGGGGAACAGGGACCTGTATGCCTGGTGTGAGCGCTACGGTGTACCGCACGGGCGTGTTGGGAAGCTGATCGTCGCGGTGGCGTCCGGCGAAGCCGAGCATCTGGACGAAATCGAGGCTCGCGCCCGCGCGAATGACGTACCGGGGCTTAGCCGCCTGACAGCGCGGGGTTCCCGAGCGCTCGAGCCGGCGGTGCCCGCGATCGCTGCCCTGCTGTCGTCCACGACCGGAATTGTCGACCAGATGGCGCTGGCAAAGTCGATCGAGGCGCAGGCCCGCGACCGCGGCGCCCAGTTCGCCTACCTGCACCATGTCGAAGGCGGCGAACGCGACTCCACGATGTTTCACGTGAAACTTCTCGACGCGGACGGCGCCGGCAGCTCGATCGACGCGCGAGTGCTCGTGAACGCCGCGGGCCACGGAGCTCCCATCGTGGCAGGTGCCTTCGGCTACCCGCTCGACGGAGCCGCGAACGTGCCTGCGTTCCGGCAGTCCGTCAATCGGGGCAGGTACTACGATGTGACGGATCCGCGGATCGCCCGCACCGTGAGGCATCTCGTGTACCCGGTGCCACAGCACGGGGGCGCGGGACTGGGCGTCCACGTCACACTCGACCTGGACGGCGGCCTCCATCTGGGTCCGGACGCCGAGTGGATGGCCGCCGACGAGCCGCTCACATACCGAAACGATGACGTGCGTCGCGCAGACTTCCTTACAGCCGCGCGACGGTTGCTCCCCGCCCTGGGGACTGACGACATCGCCCCAGGACAGGTCGGTTATCGCCCGAAACTCGCGGCCTCCGCGGGTGGGGACGCCGACTTCCTCCTCTGGCACGACCGAGGCTATGTCCACCTCGGGGGCATCGAGTCACCTGGCCTGACGGCTGCGTTGCCGCTGGCCCGCGAGGTCGCCTCCATGCTGCGCTAGTGAGCGAGTCCCGGTAGTCTGGGAAGTATGAACCTCCTCGAAGATCCCGGACCGTTCTACTGGAAATGGCTTGCGGTCGTTCTCGGTCTGCTGGCGTTGTACGGGCTGGAACGTCTGATCCGAACCGGCAGCCTCTTCTAAGTCACCGTGCCGCGATCAGAATCCGGGACTCCGCCCCTCACCGCAGTCGAGACATGGCTACGCGAGCACCTCAAGCCGGACCGCGTCGAGTCGGCGCGCGGCCTGTACGAACTCATGCCCCGGCAGCGCAACGGCCAGCTCCCGTTCGTCGACGTCGACTACGACCCATACAACGAGTCCCACTGGGCCGACGCCGCGAGGGTCGCTGACTACGCCGCCCATCTGCCGGCCGGGGGGACACGGGTGCTCGACATCGGTCCCGGTGATGGCTGGCCCTCCTTGCCACTCGCGGCGCTCTATCCCAACCTCAGCATCGTCGGCGCCGACGCCTCTCCTCTTCGGGCGGGCGTCTGCACCGCGAATGCCGAGCGGCTCGGCATCCACAACGCAACATTCGTGGTGGCGGACGCCGCGCGACTGCCATTCGATGACGGCTCGTTCGACCTGGTGACAGCGGCCTCGTCGCTGGAGGAGGCGGATGACGCTGAGGGCGTCCTCCACGAGGCGGCCCGCGTGCTTCGGCCTGGGGGCGCGCTGCGTGCGTCGTACCAGGACTGGCGGCTCGGCGTCCCGGGCTGGGAGTCCGTCATGCTGTGGTCGGCCGGCGCTTCGCTCCTCTACACGTACGTCCGTCGCATACAGGACCCGCCGATCGAGCGTCGCTACACAGTAGTGATCCGAGCGGGCAGCGAGGCGAAGGACCTGTTCACCGCCGCCCTCGTCGCGATGGCGTCGGGGAAGCGCGCATACGGGGAGACCCTGCTGTCCCCGGAACTTGGCGTCCCGCTCCTCCAATCGCTGATCCCGCACTACGAGAGGTGCTTCCTCGTCGAGATGCGCCGCTGGAGCACCAGCAACCTGGTTGGTGCGCTCAGGACCGCGGGGTTCTCGACGGTCCGGGCTACGGTGCATTCAGGCGAGATAGGTCGCCATTTCGCGCGAGAAACGCTGCGGGCGGGCACGATGAACTCGATCGCGCCCTTGTTCCCTGTCATCACGACGTCCCTCGGCAGGGTCGCAAGCGCCCTCTCGGGCGATGCGATGGTCGCTGCCATCCGCTAACGCAGCCGGAGACCGGGAGCACGAAACGGGCCGCTCTTGCGAGCGGCCCGTTGGTATCGCCGACAGGAGCCTACCCTAGCGGGAGCCCCGGAGCCGCGGGTCGAGGATGTCGCGGACGGTGTCACCAACCATGTTGAACGCGAGCACCGTCAGGCTGATGAAGACGCCGGGGATGATCGCGAGGTACGGGGCTGTCTCCATGTAGCGGCGGCCGGAGGTAGCGAGCATGAGGCCCCACGACGGCGCCGGGGGCTGCGTGCCCAGACCAAGGAAGCTTAGCGACGCGTCGAGAAGCACGGCGCTACCCATCGAGGACGAGATCAAGATGAGGATCGGCGCGACGACGTTCGGCAGGACGTGCCTGAGCATGATGCGCATGTTCGTCGCGCCGAGCGTCTTCGCCGCCTCGATGTAGACGTTCTGTTTCAACGAGATGACGGCGCCGCGGATGACGCGCGAGACGTTCGCCGCCGAGACAACCGCGATGGCGATGACCGCGTTCCGGAGGCTCGGGCCGAGCACCGACACCAGCGCGAGAATGAGGACGAGCGCCGGGAGGGAGACGACACCGTCAACGAAGCGCTGCAGGATGAGGTCGAGTTTGCCGCCGAAGAAGCCGGAGATCAGGCCGATCAGTGACCCGGTCCCGACACCGAGGAAGACAGACAGGATACCGACGGTCAACGCCGGCCGCGAGCCGTAGATGACGCGAGTGTACTGATCGCGACCGATGTCGTCGGTGCCGAACGGATGCGTCAGGTTCGGCGACTGGAACGTCTCGATCGAGGTCTGCAGGGGGTCGTACGGAGTGATCCAGTACGCGAGCACTGCCATGACGACCAGAATCAGGATCACACCGCCGAAGACCGCGCCGACCGGGTTCTTCGCGACTCGGATCGTTACGTCCAACGCCGGATGGCGCTGCTTACGTCGGAATTGCGCCGCAAGGGCGGCTTCGCCTGTCGTCGGTGTCGCTGCCATGAGTCCCCCCCTATTTCCCCGAGATCGCTCGGTTCAGCTCGTCTACGAGTACCGGATACGCGGGTCGATAAGCGCGTACGTCAGGTCGATGGCGAGGTTCACGAGGATGTAAACGGACGCCATCACCATGACGGTCCCCTGCACCACCGTGTAGTCGCGGTGGATGACCGCGTCGTACGTGTACCGACCCATGCCCGGGAGCGAGAAGATCTGCTCAAGGACGACGAGACCGCCGAGCAGGAAGCTCACCTGAGACCCCATGATCGTGATCACCGGGATCAGACCGTTTCGCAGCGCGTGCTTGATGACGACGGTGCGGTCACGGAGGCCCTTCGCCCGCGCGGTCCGCACGTAGTCCTCGCGCATCACCTCGAGCATCGCCGAGCGCGTCATGCGGGCGCTCACGGCGGAGAACCGGTAACCAACGATGAGTGCCGGGAAGATGATGGCCAGGAAGTTCTTCCATGGGTCTTCCCATGGTCGATACCAGCCGAACTCGGGTAGCCAATGCACCTGGACCGAGAGGAAGAGCAAGAGCATCGTCGCGATCCAGAAGTCCGGCAACGACAGGCCCGTAACGGCGAATAACCTCGCGACGTAGTCCACCCAGCTGTTCTGCCGAACGGCGGAGATGACCCCAAGCGGAATCGCGATGCACACGGCCGTCAGGATGGCGAAGGCCGCGATCTCCATCGAGATGCCCATGCGCCCGACGATCGTGGGCAGCACTTCATTGTCATCCCATAGCGACTTGCCGAAGTCGCCTCGAACGACGCCCGAGGCCCAGTCGAGGTACTGCACGACCGGGTTCCGGTCGATGCCCAGCTCGGCTCGCATCTCCGCGAGCTGCTCCTCGGTCACATAGCCGCTTTCCGAGAGGCGGGCCATGACGACATCGCCCGGCACGAGCCGGACGAGGGAGAACACGAGGATTGAGACCACCATGAGCGTCGGAATGGCTAACAACAGCCGACGAAGAATGTACTGTCCCATAAGCCCGAGCCCCCTCTGACAGAACGCCTCTTCGCCCGGCGGTGCCGGGCGTCGGGTACGACCGTGGCAATGATAGTACGAGGTGTGTCAATTCCGCGGATGCGTCCCTGTGGAGATACTTCGGACGCAGCTCGCGGCCCAGGACCTGCGGATGGCTCGGTGCCTTCGAAGAGCGGCCGGATCCGCGCCCAGGTCGCCAAAGCTGATCATATCTCCCGTGTTGCCTATACTCGTGCGAAATACCGGAGTGCTCGCGGCTTCGCGAGCGCGAGGAGGAGCATTGGTCGTGGCCACAAACGAGCAGCCCGCAGCGAAGACACCGTCAACGCGCACCGCCAAGAGAGGCAGCGCCGCAGGGGCCTCGAAGGAGCCGGCGGCCAAGAAGCTGGTGGCGCAGTCCGTGAACTCTGATCCGGCTGCCACTAAACCGGCTGCCACTAAACCGGCTGCCATCAAGGCCGCCACCACCAGACCAGCCGCTACCAAGCCGACCACCGCCAAGGCGGCCGCTCCCAGCCCGACCGACACCAAGCGATCGAGCGCGAAGCCCGCAGCCCCGAACCGTACGGTCGCTCCGACCAGGGCTACCACGAAGCCAGCCGCAGCGAAGGCGGCACCAGGGACCACCGCGGGCGCCGGAACGTCGACGGCTAGAACGCGGACTGCAACCGCAAAGGCGAACACGACGGCCACTAGCACCGCAGGAACCCGTGCGGAGAGGGCCCGGCCGGCGGTGGCGAAGTCTACGGCTCGGGGTACCACCACACGGGCCGCAGCCGGGTCGACCGCGAGAAAACCCACAACCAAGAAGTAGGCGGCCCGCGCTGTTACGCCGGGTGGACCGGCAGTCGTGCACCCCCTCCGGGTGGGTGTGGTACGCTACGTGAGTAGCACGTGGCGCGCGAGCACACGTCCTGCCAGCGGCGCCCACAGGACTGTCTCGAAGGCGGGCGGGTGGGGGGTCTCGACCAGCGCCAGCGGGGTTCGCTGGACGCGGAGACCGAGGAGTCAGAATGGACCAGGAGACGCGACACGATGTCCTGCGGCGCCTCGCGTACGCGGAGGGCCACCTCGCCGGCATCCGCCGGATGATCGAGCAGGATACGTATTGCGTCGACGTCTTGAAGCAGACGTTCGCGGTACGACGCGCCATCGTGAAGCTCGAACAGAAGATGCTCGAAGGCCATCTGCACCACTGCGTCATCGAGGGTGTCGAGCGAGGGGACGCTCAAGTTCTCGATGAGCTTGCTGAGTTGTACGCCCTCGCGAACCGGTAGGTGGTGGTGACGACCACCGGCACACAAGGCAGTCGACAGCCAGACGGATCCAGTCTGGCGGCGGAGAGCCCGGTGCGGCTCGCCGTCCGCGGAATGACGTGCGCCTCGTGCGTGCGGCGGGTTGAGCGCGCGCTGTCGGCGGTGCCCGGCGTTGAGCAAGCGTCCGTGAACCTCGCGACGGAAGAGGCAACGGTGTCGTTCCAGGTGGGTTCGACGCCACCGGCCGCGGCGCTCGAGGCGGCCGTCGAGCGGGCCGGCTACAGCCTGAGGAGCGCTGCGCCTGACGATGACGACGCGGTAGACCGCCTCGAACGCGAGCGGATGACGGAGGTGCAGTCGCTCCGCTTGCGCGCCTGGTTCTCCCTGACCGTTGCGGTCTTCCTGATGGTGGCCATGCAGTGGCATCGCGTGCCGTGGCTTGACGAGGTCCCGGCGCGGGTGATGCACCCGCTCTTCTTCCTCCTCGCTACACCGGTCCAGTTCTGGGCGGGCTGGCGGTTCTACGCAGGGGCATGGCGAATCGGGCGCCATGGGTCCGCCGACATGAACACGTTGATCGCGCTCGGGACGAGCGTCGCATATGCGTATTCGGTGGCGGCGACGTTCTTCCCCGGGGCATTCGAGGCCGTCGGGGGTCACCAGCACCTCGGGGCGACAGGGACGATCCAATTCGAGGTCGTCACATACTTCGATACGTCCGCGGCGATCATCGGGTTGGTACTCGTGGGCCGGCTGCTCGAGGCGAGGGCGAAAGGGCAGACCTCGAAGGCGGTGCGCGCGCTGATCGCGCTGCGTCCCCGGCTCGCGCGGGTGATCGAGGATGGGCAGGAGTACGAGATCCCGCTCAGCGCCGTGCAGCGCGGGGACCTCGTGGTGGTGCGGCCGAGCGAGCAAGTGCCCGTCGACGGGGAGGTGGTGTCGGGGGCGAGCACGGTCGACGAGTCGATGCTCACGGGGGAGTCCCTGCCGGTGAGCAAAGCCGCCGGAGATACCGTATTCGGCGCGACGATGAACGCGACGGGGATGCTCCAGGTGCGAGCGACGGCCGTGGGGGCGGACTCGGCTCTGGCGCGGATCATCCGGCTCGTCGAGGAAGCGCAGGGCTCTAAGGCGCCGATCCAGCGTGTAGCAGACAACATCGCCGCGGTGTTCGTGCCCGTGGTGATCGCGATCGCCCTCGGAACGTTCGCGGCATGGTGGGCGTTCGGGCCGGAGCCGGCGTTCACCCTCGCGGTCCTGAACGCGGTGACGGTGCTGATCATTGCGTGCCCGTGCGCGTTGGGGCTGGCGACACCGACGGCGATCATGGTGGGGAGTGGCCTCGGGGCGCGGCACGGAGTGTTGATCCGCAACGCCGAGGCATTGGAAGTGGCGAAGCGGGTAGACACGATCGTGCTCGACAAGACGGGGACGGTGACCGAGGGTCGGCCAAGTGTGGTCGGGGTCGCGGTCGCCTCGAATGGCCGCATGTCCGACGACGAACTCGTGCGGCTGGTCGCGTCCGCGGAGCGGGGATCGGAGCATCCGCTGGCCTCAGCGGTGATCGGGGAAGCGGAACGGCGCGGACTCGAACTGACGTGGCCGGACGCGTTCGTGGCGCTCGTCGGACGGGGCATTGAGGCGGAGTTTGGCGCGCGTACGGTGCTCGTGGGGAACCGGGAGTTGCTGGAGGAGCGGGGCGTGACCGGCCTCGAGGGGCCGGCCAACGAGGCGGCGCTCCGTGCCGGGCGAGGGGAGACCTCGCTGCTGGTGGCAGTGGACGGGCAGGCGGCGGGGCTGATCGCCGTGGCCGACGCGATCCGGGCGAGTTCGGCGCCGGCGATCGCGCGGCTGCAGAAGATGGGCATCGAGGTGGTGATGCTCACGGGAGACCAACAGACGACAGCCGAGGCCGTCGCGGCGCAGGTCGGGGTGGGGCGGGTGTTCGCGGGGGTGCGCCCGGAGGGCAAGTCGGAGGTGGTCCGAGAGCTGCAGGGGCAGGGCCGACACGTGGCGATGGTGGGGGACGGGATCAACGATGCGCCGGCCCTCGCGGCGGCGGACGTGGGGATTGCGATCGGGACGGGGACGGACATCGCGATGGAGGCGGCGCCGATCACATTGATGCGGCCGGACCTCGGCGGGGTGGCGACGGCGATCGCGGTGAGCCGCGCGACGATGCGGACGATGCACCAGAACCTCGGGTGGGCGTTCGGGTACAACGTGGTGCTGATCCCGGTCGCGGCGGGGCTGGGGTACCTGGTGTTCCAGGGGCTGCTGGGCGGGGCGGACGTGCCGCTGCTGCTTCGCCCGGTGTTCGGTGAGCAGGGGTTCCTCAACCCGATCGTGGCGGCGTTCGCGATGGCCATCTCCTCGGTGTCGGTGATGACGAACTCGCTGCGGTTGCGGCGAGCGCGGGTCGATTCGTCCCGGTAGGTCCCGGCGGCCGGGCGGCTGGGCGTCGGAATCGGTGCGTGCCACGACGGCCTCCCTCGCGTGCGAGGCCGCACGTCGAGGGTAGCGCGAGGAGGCGTGAGCGGGGAGCGGCGACTAGCATCTGAGCGGCCGGAACGGCGCGCCGGTCACGGGCTACGATGGATCCATGCGTGGGCGAGTGGGTGGACGGGCCGTCCGGACAAGCGTCTCGCGCGCTTCGTGGGTGGTATCCGGGGTGCTCGTCGCACTGACCTGGCTCGCCGCGGGATGCACCGATGCCGGCGGCAGCGCGCCGACACCTGCGTCGACCGCGGGGCAGGGGCGGCCGACAGCGACCGCGACGCCGGCCGTGACGACGGCGACACCCATCGTGGCTACCGGCGACCTCCTGACGCGCCGACCGTACCGGCTGGTCGCGCCATCCTCAGACGGCGATGCCAAGCCGGCACCTCTGATCCTGGTGCTACATGGATATGGACAAGGCGCGGACTACGACACGCTTGGGCTGGACGTGCTGGCTGAGCGCGAGGGGGCGCTCGTGGTGCATCCGGAGGGCTCGCGCGATGCGGTCGGGCGCCGGTTCTGGAACGCCTCCCCCGCGTGCTGCAATTTCTTCGAGCAGGCCGTGGACGACATCGAGTACCTGCGCGTGGTGATCGATGACGTGTCGGCACGACACGCGGTCGATCCGCGACGCGTCTACGTGGCCGGATTCTCGAACGGAGGGTTCATGGCACACCGGCTCGCGTGCGAAATGCCGAACCGGATCGCGGCGATCGTGACCGCGGCGGGGGTGAACGCGGCCGATGGGGAGGCGTGCGGGAGCGGCGAGCCGGTGGCGGTGCTGCAGGTGCATGGTGACGCGGACCCGGTGGTCCATTACCTCGGGGGCCGGTTCGGCGCCGGGACGGTGCCATACCCGTCCGTCGCGACGTCGATCGAGGGGTGGAGCGAGCGGAACGGGTGCGCGCAGGAGCCCGAGGTGCGGGAGACCGTGCTCGACCTCGCGGCAACGTTGCCGGGCGAGGAAACGTCGGTGACGCGATACGAGGAGTGCGCCGAGGGAGGGGCGGTCGAGCTGTGGACCGTGCACGGGGGCAGCCACGACATCGACTTCTCCTCGATGTTCCCGGACGCGGTGTGGTCGTTCATGGAGGAGCATGCCAGGTCGTAGGCAGGCGACGCGCAGAGATTCGATGGCTGGGACGGTCATAGAGACGAGGCCCTTCTTCTCCGTCCCGGTAGATTGGGCCTGGTCATCGCCCTGACGCTGATCACGGGGTGCGGCGATGAGTCGTCTGGAAGTGCCCCGCGTGGCGATGACTACGCGCAAAAGGATGCGAAAGCGTCAGCCACGCTGACGGTCCTTGAGGCGGACCACGAAGCGGAGCCCTGACCAGGTGTCGTCAATGGCGCAGACCTTGTTGTCGACGAGGTCGGCGGCGAGGCCGATGTCGCGGATGACGTTCTCGGTGAGGTCGGTGGGCACGCCAGAGGCGCGCTTGGGCCAGGCGATCCAGAGGCCGCCAGCCTGATCGAGGGACTTCGCGAGTGCCTCGAAGCGTCGATCGAGGTCGAGGCGGCGGGTGGTGAAGTAGACGGCGACGTCGAGAGGGCCGCGAGCGGTGCGGCGGACGGTCACACCCTCGGGGAGCGGGCCGAGGACGGTGGCGAAGTCCTCGGGGGCCCGGATGAGCGCCAGGCGGGCGCCCGGCTTGATGCCGAGCTTGCGGGGGAGCGGAGTGCCTGAGTAGCCGGCCACGCGCACACCCTAGCACGAACGTTTACACACAGTCTGGACGGGCAAATCTCCATTGCTCTCACTGGTGCACTGTGTTTGCATGTTCGGGCGCGGCGCATTAGGCATACCTAATTCACGTTCGCAGGATGCATTGCGGGGGGCGCATGGGCGATCGGCGAGCCGGCAGATGAGCAGTCGTGCCACGGTTCCGGCGGCTGTCATACCGCGGGCAATCCCGCGGTGGCGGCTGCTGCTCGGCCTCGCCGGCACGGTCGTCACGCTGGGCGTCATCCTGCGGGCGGTGGACGGAGCCTCGATGCGGGGCGCGTTCGACGAAGCCGTCCGTGAGCCGGCAGTGCTCGTGTTCGTGGCGCTGGCATACACCGCAGCGTTCTGGGTGCGGGCGGTGGCGTGGCGAGTGCTGCTGCGCCACCGCCTGCCGACGGCGCGACTGTTCTCGATCCTGCAGGTGAGCCTGTTCCTCAATCATGTGCTGCCACTGCGCGCGGGGGAGATCGCGCGTCCGGCGCTGGCGGCGCGGCACGGGGTGCCGCTGCCGGAGGCCGCCGCGACCACAGTGGTGGCGCGGGTACTGGACTTCGCGGCGCTGGCCGTGCTGACCGCGGTCGCGATCCCGGCGGTGATGCGGGCGGGTGAGCTACAGGTCGCGTTCCTCGCGGCGGCGGCCCTGGTGCTGGTGGCGATGGCGGGGCTCACGGCGATGTGGCTGGGGGCGAGCGTGTCGCTGCCGGCGCGGCTGCGCGCGCGAGCCCTCGAGGCGCAGGCAGCGCTGCGAGCGATCTCGATGCAGCGTCTGGCGGCAACGACGCCGCTGATCCTCGGGAGCTGGGCGCTGGAGAGCGCGGTGCTGCTGGGGGCGGCGCGGCTGATCGGGGTCGAGATCGGCCTCGGGGCGGCCGTGGGGGCGACGGCGTTCGCGGTGCTGTTCCAGATCGTGCACCTCACGCCGGGGGGCCTGGGCGTGTACGAGGCGAGCATGACCAGCGTCCTGGTGTTCGTGGGCGTGGGCGCGGAGGAGGCGCTCGCGCTGGCGGTGCTGACGCACGGGCTGAAGTTCGTGTACTCGCTGAGCGTGGGGATGGGGTTCGCGGCGTTCGAAGGGTGGGGGGTGTTCCGAGGCGAGCGGCGCGCGCAGCCTCGAGCCTCCCGGTTCGAGATCGTGGCGGCGCGGCTGTGGAACGTGGTGAACGAGGGGAAGCCGTTCACGCCGGTGTTCGCGCTGGCGGTGATCGGGGTGCTGAGCGCGCCGCACCTCGGAGACACGGGGTACATCGGACGAGCGGGCCTGGCACTCGCCGCGCTCGTGCCGCTCGCGCTGGTGTGGTGGCGGTACGACTTCCCGCTGCAGCTGCGGGCGGGGCTGTGGGTGGCGCTGGCTGCGTTCGTGGTCGCGTTTCGCGCGTTCGACCTCGTCGCGGTGGGCGTGGTGATCGGGCTGTACTTCGGGTTCACCGTGGTGCTATGGGGGACGGTGTACTACCACCTGCGGATCGGGACGCGGTGGACGAACTTCACGCGGTTCACCCGGCTGGTGATCGAAAACCCCGACCCGACGAGCGGGAACTTCCTGGAGCAGACACCGAAGGTGCTGCTGCTCGTGATCGCGTTCGAGCATCTCGTGGGGGCGCGGGCGGGGTCATGGAACGCGTTCGCGGGCGTCGAGGCGTTCACGGCCGCGGTGGCCCTCGGAGCGGTGCTCACACACCAGTGGTGGTTCACGTGGGTGCCGGCGTTGCCGCAGCGCGGGCTGCGCGCGCCCGCGACGCCGGCGGACCAGACGAGCCGGCGGGTGATCGTGATCGCGATCGACGGCTGCCGGGCCGACCGGATGCGCGAGGCGCGGACGCCGTTCCTCGACACGCTGCGTGCGGCGGGGACCGAGTTCACGGACGTGTGCACGGTGTACCCGGCGCGGACCGTCACCGCGTTCGCCTCGATGCTCACGGGTGCGCCGCCGAGCGTGCACGGGATGCGCAGCAACTTCGTGCCGAGCCTTGGGGTGAAGTGCGAGTCGGTGTTCGACGTGCTCCGAGGGGCGGGGATGCGGGGGGCGGTGGTGGGCATCGCGCACCTCGTAGACGCGTTCGGCGAGCGGGATGTGCGGGCCGTGACCGCGGTGATGGACAACGAGGCGATCGACAGCGCGCTGGTGGAGCGGGCAAAGCGGACGCTGGTGGAGGAGGATCCGGAACTCCTCGTGCTGCAGCTGCTGAGCGTGGACCAGACGGGGCACGCGCGAGGCAGCTACCGGCCGGAGTACCTCGAACGGATCGAGGCGACCGACCGGACGATCGAAGAGTTCCTGGGGTGGTGCCGGGAGGCGGGCTACCTCGACGGGGCGACCGTGATCGTGACGTCGGACCACGGGCAGGGGATCGGGATCGGCGGTCACGGGCACATGAGCGCGCCGGAGATCAATGTCCCGTGCCTGCTGTGGGGGGCGGGGACGCCTCGCGGGGTGGTGGTCGAGGAGCGGCGGTTTCTGACCGACGTGGCGGCGACCGTCTGCGGACTACTGGGCGTCCGGGCGCCGGAGGCATCGGTGGGGCGCGCGCTCGTGCCGTACGCGGCGCCGCGCGTCGAGGAGCGCGTGGCGTTCGTGATCCCGGCGCACAACGAAGCGGAGCGTCTGCCGTGGGTGCTGGCTGGGCTGGCGGGCCTCGAACTGGCGCACGACGTGATCGTCGTCGACGACGGTTCGCGCGACGGCACGGGGACGGTGGCGGTCGCGTACGGGGCGCAGGTGGTGCGGCACGAGGAGCGGCGCGGGCTCGGGGCGGCACTGCGGACGGGGCTGGCGGCAGCGCGCGACCTCGATGTGACGAGCGCGGTCTACCTCGATGCGGACGGCGAGTACGACCCGGCGGAGGCGGAGCGGCTGCTGGCGCCGATCCGGGCGGGACTGGCGGACTACGTCCTCGGGTCGCGGTTCCGGGGCGACATCGAGGGGATGACACGGAGCCGGCGGGCGGCAAACCGGGGGTTCAGCCTGCTGCTGTCGGCGCTGTGCGGACGGTGGGTGACGGACGGGCAGACGGGGTATCGGGCGTTCTCGCGGCGGGCGCTGGACGTGGCGGAGATCGTGCACGACTACAACTACGCCCAGGTGCTGACGCTCGACCTGTTGAAGAAAGGGATGCGGATGGAGGAGGTCCCGGTGCGCTATCGACGGCGCGCAAGTGGGGCCTCGTTCATCCGGCTGGAGTACCTGTGGCGCGTTCCAGTGGGGATCGCGCGGGAGCTGCTCGGCGGCTGAGCCGAGAAGGAGGGACCGGCAATGCGAATACGAGCGACGACGTGGGCGGCTACCTCGATGGCGGCGATTGCGCTGCTCGTGGCGGCGTGCGGCGGGGAGGACCGGCCGGAGGTGGACGTGATCGAAGACGGCGGGACGTCCTCGGCGAGCGGGAGCGTGAGCTCGAGCGGGACGGGGAGCGCCTCGGCTCCGGGGCCCGGGGTGGTGGAGGCGAAGCCGTCAGGAGCGCAGCAGGTGGACGTGGTGCTGCGCGAGTGGGCGGTGGAGCCGAAGGTCGCCACGGTGAAGGCGGGGCAGGTGTACTTCCTCGCGGACAACCAGGGGCCGGAGGACGCGCACGAACTCGTGATCGTGAAGACCGACCTGGCGCCGGACAAGCTGCCGGTGGAGGAGGGGCGAGTGCCCGAGGACGAGGTGGACCTCGTGGACGAGATCGAGCCGTTCTCGGCGAAGTCGCAGGCGAGCAAGACGGTGACCCTGACTGCGGGGAACTACGTGCTGCTCTGCAACATCGCCGAGGAGGAGGACGGGGAACTCGAGAGCCACTACGAACTCGGGATGCGGGTCGCGTTCCGGGTCGAGTAATGCAGTCATTCGGGTCCCAGGAAGGACGGGTCATGAACGAGCACTCCCGCGGCCTGCGCGGCGGTTGGATGGCGGGCGGGGTCGCGGCGGTCGCGCTGCTCCTCGCAGGGTGTAGCGGTGACGGCGAAGACCGTCCGCGAGTGGATGTCATCGACGACGGCAGCACGGCGGCCAGCTCGAGCGTATCCGGCAGCGTGTCGGCGAGCGGGGTGCCGAGCGGCAGCGCGACGACGACGGCGGCGAGCGGTGGGAGTGTCTCGGTGCCGGTGGGACTGACCGCGCAGACCTCCGGGCCAACGAAGTCGGACGGGGTCTATACGCCGACGACGAACCGGGAGATCTACCAGAAGATCTCGAGCGACTACCAGGAGATCGTCGCACTCACGAACCTCGTGAACGACGGGAGGCCGTTGCCGGCGGCGGAGATCCTGCTGATGTACGAGGCGGGGAAGCACACGCGCATCGGCACGGCGAGCCGGTCGCTGCGGATGTGGGCGCGGGAGGCGGCACGTACGACGGACTTCCCGGACTCGGTGGCCTTCTACAAGAGCGCGACGTTCCTCGACACTGAGATCGTCGACGCGATCGCGAAGGCGCGGACGGCGGAGCAGTACAGCGACGCACAGCGACGGCAGGCGATCCAAAAGGGGATTCAGCGCATCCTGTACCACTGGACGCGGCATTACCTGCAGCGAGCGAGCGTGGACCTGAACCCGGGCCTCGTGGACGAGGCGTGGGCGATCTACGTCGGGGAGGAGCGGGACGGCAAGTACCCGAACTCACTGGCGGCCACCGCTCAGAGCCGGGAAGGCAACTTCAACCGGCCGGGCAGCATCGACACGCCGCTGCGCGAAGCATTGAGCCGAGCGCAGCAGGCCGCGGCGGCAAAGGACAAGACAGCGTATGACGCGGCTGCAGCAGACGCGTACTCGCGTTTCAACGCGATGTTCTACCTCGGATCGGTGCGGTACTTGAACGAGGCGTTGAAGAGCACGCAGGCCGGGAACGCGGACGCCGCCGGGGTGGCGCAGGTCGAGGGGTATTCGTTCTACCTGTCGATCCAGCCCGAGGTGGCCAAGGCCGACGCGGAGGCCGACCGGGCGATCGTCGCGTACTACAAGGCGCCGGCGGCGTCTCTGACGGCGGAGCTGCGCGACGCGGCGCTCGCGGCGATCAACCGCACAGCGAGCGCGCTGCGACTGCAGCAGAGCGACCTCGTGACGTCGTTCCAGTGAGGGCGGCCGCGGAGCGCGTGCGGAAGGGGGCAGCCATGCGACATCGGGCCGGGGGCCGTCGCCTCGCGGGCGCGGCGATGGCCGCGCTGCTCCTGGCAGCCGGGTTGCTGCTCAGCGGCTGCGGAGGCGATGACGAAGAGGTCCTGACGATTTACGCGGGGCGCTCGCAGAACCTGGTGCAACCGCTGCTCGAGCAGTTCTCGGAGGACACGGGCATACGTATCCGGGTGAAGTACGGCGACGGCACCGACCTGGCGCTGGGGATCCTCGAGGAGGGGGATAATAGTCCGGCGGACGTGTACTACACGCAGGACGTCGGCGCGCTGGGGGCGCTGAAGGCTGCCGGCCGGCTGCAGGAGCTGCCGGCCGCGACGCTGAACAAGGTGTCGCCGGCGTTCCGGTCGCCGGACGCCTTGTGGGTCGGCATTTCTGGTCGCGCGCGGGTGGTGGTGTACAACACGGACGACGTGGACCCGGCATCGTTGCCGTCATCGATCCTCGACTACACGGACAGCGAGTGGCGAGGGCAGGTGGGCATCGTGCCGCGGAGCGATGGGTTTCCGGAGTTCGTCACCGCGCTGCGGCTGACGCGGGGTGAGGAGTTCGCGCGCTCCTGGCTGCAAGCGCTCAAGGCGAACGACCCCAAGACGTATCCGAACAACCTGGCGGCGATCCAGGCGGTGGCGAACGGTGAGGTGCAGGTCGCGTTCCTGAACCACTACTACCTGTACCGCTTCCTGGAGGAGCAGGGCGACGGGTTTAAGGCGCGGAACTACTACTTCAGCGGTGGTGACCTGGGCGGACTGTTCGTGGTGTCTGGTGCAGCGGTGTTGGACACGGCGCAGAACCGGACCGCCGCCGAACGCTTCATCGACTACCTGCTAACGCCGAGCGCGCAGGAGTACTTCGCGGAGCAGACGTTCGAGTACCCGCTGGTCGCGGGCGTGACGACGGACGCGGAGCTGCCGCCGATTTCGGAGATGGAGCCGCCGGAGCTGGACCTAAGCGACCTCAACGACCTCCAGGGATCGCTGGACCTGATGCGAGAGACGGGAATCCTGCCCTGACAGCCTCGGTTTCGACGACCGGGAGGGAGGCCGCCTGATGGCCGTGATGGTGCGAGCTCGAGGGCGCGCTCGGCGGCTGCCGTGGGCGACGGCCGCGCTGGCCACGGCGGTGACGGCGCTGGTACTGCTGCCGCCCGTGTACCTGGTCGGGCGCGCCGTGAGCGCGGGAAGCGGCATCGAGGAAGCACTGACGGACAGCTCGGCGGTGCGGGCGCTCGGCCGCACGCTGTTGCTGACGGCGAGCGTGACGGGCACCTGCGTCGCGCTCGCGGTGCCGCTGGCGTGGATCACGGCACGTACGGACGTGCCGCTGGCGCGGGCGTGGACCGTCCTGCTGATGCTGCCACTCGCGATCCCCTCGTTCGTGGGCGGGTTCGTGATGATCAGCGCGTTCGGGCCGGGCGGCATGGCGCAGGACCTGCTCGAGCCGCTGGGGGTGGAGCGGCTGCCGTCGATCTACGGGTTCAGCGGCGCGTGGCTCGTCCTGTCCCTGCTGAGCTATCCCTATATCTACCTGCAGGCCTCCGCGGCACTGGGGCGGATGGACGGGACGATCGAAGAGGCCTCGCGAAGCCTCGGCAAGGGCGGATGGACCACGTTCGTGCATGTGCATCTGCCGCAGCTGCGGCCCGCGGTGGCGGCGGGCGCGCTGCTCACGGCGCTTTACGTGCTCAGCGAGTTCGGGGCGGTCTCGATGCTGCGCTACGACACGCTGACGCCCCTGATCTACATCGAGTACACCACTGGATTCGACCGGACGACGGCCGCTGTGCTCGGTCTCCCGTTGATCGCGCTCGCGGCGGTGCTGGTGACGGTGGACGGGCTGACGCGGGGCGCGGCGCGGTACCACACGCGAAGCGGCGCGGGGCGGCAGCGGCGGGTGGCACTCGGGCGGTGGCGGTGGCCAGCGTTCGGAATGTGCGCGGTGGTGGCGCTGCTGGGAGCCGGTGTGCCGGTGGCGGTGATCCTCTACTGGCTCGTGCGCGGGCTGCAGTCGGGGGCGGACAGCGGGTTCGTCGTCGAGGCGCTGTTGAACAGCGCGCGGGCGGCCGGATTGGCCGCGGTGGTGGCGGCGCTGGGCGCGCTGCCGATCGCACTGCTCTCCGTACGGCATCGGGGGTGGTTCAGCGGCCTGCTCGAGAAACTGTCATACACTGGGCAGGCGCTGCCGGCGATCACGATCGCGCTGGCGCTGGTGTTCTTCACGGCGAACTACGCGACGCGCTTCTACCAGACGCTGGGCGTCCTCGTGGTCGCGTACGCGGTGCGCTTCCTTCCCGAAGCGCTGGGGGCGACGCGGGCGGCGCTGCTGCAGGTAAACCCGAACGGGGAAGAGGCGGCACGCAGTCTGGGAGCGGGGCCAGCGCGGACGTTCCTGCGGGTCACGGCGCCACAGATGGCGCCCGGTGTGTCGGCGGGGATGCTGCTCGTGTTCCTGTCGGCGGTGAAGGAGCTTCCGATCACGCTGCTGCTGAGCCCGATCGGCTTCGAAACGCTGGCGACGGACATCTGGTCGTCAACGAGCGAGGCGTTCTTCACGCGCGCCGCGCTGCCCTCGCTCATCCTGCTGGCGCTGTCGGGGCTCGCCGTGCTGCTGTTGCTGCGACGGGAGCGACTGTCGTGAACGAGGGGTTCCTGCGCTGCCGCGAGGTGAGCAAGCGCTTCGGCCAGACGGTCGCGGTCGACCAGGTGGACCTCGATGTGGCGCAGGGCGAGATTTTCGCGCTTCTCGGGCCGAGCGGCTGCGGGAAGACGACCCTCTTACGGCTCATCGGTGGGTTCGAGACGCCGGACACGGGGACGGTGGAGCTCGATGGGCGGGTGCTGGCCTCGGGGTCGCAGTTCGTGCCGCCGGAGAAACGGCGGATTGCGATCGTGTTCCAGGACTTCGCGCTGTTCCCGCACATGAACGTGGGGAAGAACGTCGCGTTCGGCCTCCCGAAGGGAGCGGACCGGAAGCGACGGGTGGCGGAGCTGTTGGAGCTGGTGGGGCTGCCGGAGCTCGAGCGGCGGATGCCGCACGAACTGTCGGGTGGTCAGCAGCAACGGGTGGCGCTGGCGCGGGCGCTGGCAGCGGAGCCGCGGCTGATGCTGCTGGACGAGCCGTTCTCGAACCTCGACCCGGCGGTGCGTCAGCGGGTGCGGGCCGAGGTGAAGCAGCTGATCCAGGCGGTGGGGATCACGGCGATCTTCGTGACGCACGACCAGGAGGAGGCGCTGAGCCTGGCGGAGCGGGTCGCGGTGATGATGGACGGGCGGATCGTGCAGAGCGGTGCTCCCGCCTCGATCTACCTGCAGCCCGCGAACCGGCCGGTGGCGGAGTTCATCGGCGACGCCAACTTCCTCCCCGGGGAGGTCCGGGGCTGCATCGCGACGTGCGAGCTGGGCGACGTGCGGGTGCAGGCGGGCTTCGAGGGCGCGGCGGAGTTGATGATCCGCGCGGAGGACCTCGCGCTGGCTCGAGACGGGGGCGCGACCTCGGAGGTGGTGGCAGTGGAGTACTACGGCCACGACCAGATGGCGACGGTGCGCTCGGCGAGCGGACGGCTGCTCAAGGTACGACTGCCGGCCGGAGTGCAGGCGAGCGCAGGCGAGCGCGTCACGGTCGAGGTGGCGGGCGAGGCGCGCGCCTTCCCGAGCCGGTGAGGCGGGAGCCGTGCTGGCGCACGACCGGCGGTTGATCGGTGCGATCGCGCTGTTCGCGCTGCTGGCGTGCGCGTACGGATGGTCGGTCGGGCTGCGGGCGACGCGGGGCGCCTCGATCACGGCGGACGAGCCGTTCTACCTGCTCACGACTCAGAGCCTGATCGAGGACGGCAACCTCGACCTGACGGGCCAGTACGCGCGGGAATCGTGGCGATCGTTCTTCGACCACCCGGATGGGCTGTGGAAGCAGTCCGTCCCCGGCGACGACGGGCGGCTGCTCAGCCCGCACGAGCCGGGGCTCTCGATCTTCCTCGTGCCGGGCTTCGGGATCGGGGGCCTCGCCGGGGCGCAGGTGCAGATGCTGTTGCTGACGGCGGCGACGTTCGCGCTGGGGTTCGTGCTGGTGGCCTCGGAGACGCGGGCTGCCCTCGTGAGCTGGCTGGCGACGGCGGCGGTGGGGCTGACCGCGACCGCGTTCGTGTACGCGACGGAGATCTACCCAGAGGCGCCGGCGGCGCTGCTGCTGGTGCTGTCGCTGCTGCTGGCGCGACGGCCGCGCCTCGGGGCGTGGCACGGCATCGCGATGGCGGGGGTGCTGACGGCGCTGGCGTGGTTCGGGATGAAGTACGTGCCGCTCGGGTGCCTCGTGGGGGTGTACTTCCTGTGGCGAGCGGAGGGGCGGGGGCGGGCGACGCTCCTCGGGGCCTCGGTGCTGTCGGGGGCGGCGTACGTGTGGCTGCACCTCGCCATCTACGGCGCGCTCACGGCATACAACGGCAACACGGTGTTCGAGGGTGCGGCAACGACCGAGGTGGTGCGCGCGCACCTCGGGTTCGGGACGCGGGTGTACCGGCTGTGGGGGCTGTTCATCGACGAGCGGTTCGGCGTCGGGCGCTGGGCGCCGGTGCTGCTGCCGGTGCTGCCGGCGTTGCCGCTGCTTCTACGGCGGGGAAGCCTCGGCGCGCTCGCGCTCGGGCTGATCGCGACACAGATGGCGATCGCGACGTTCGTGGCGATCACGATGATGGGGTGGTGGTTCCCGGGACGCACGCTGATGGCGGTGTTCCCGCTGTTCGCGTTCGTGCTGGCGGAGCTGGCGCTGCGGCTGCCGAGGGCCGGACGGATCGTCCTCGGCGGGCTCGGGATCGTCTCGTTGGTGTTCGTCGCGGGTCTGACGCAGGCGGCACGGGGCGGCGAAGTCACGCTGGCGGTGGACCCGTTCGAGATGTCCTCGACGGCGTTTCGGGCAACGGCGGCGCTCTTCCCGGACTACCGGACGTGGACGGACGGCACGGTCGCCCGGACGGCGGCGTGGTTGGCGGCGGGGGGCGCCCTCGCGGTGTGGCTGCAACGGGATGCGATGCGCGCCGGGATCGAACGAGCGCGAGGGCTGGCCTCTCGGGGGCCGAAAGCGAGCAGGCGCCTCGGGCGGGGCGAGGGGACGGAGGCGGTGCGATGACGGCGACGACGGGCGTGCCCTCGGTGGCGGTGGTCGGGTTTGGCGCGGTGGGGCGGGGGATGCAGGCGCTGTTCCCCGACGCCGTGGCATACGACGAACCGCTGGGCCTCGGGACGCGGGACGAGGTAAACGGGTGCGCGATCGCGTTCGTGTGCGTGCCGACGCCGCGCCTGCCGGACGGGCAGTGTGACACCTCGATCGTCGAGGATGTCGTGGAATGGATCGAGTGCCCGACAATCGTGCTGCGCTCAACGGTGCCGCCGGGGACGACGGAGCGGCTGGCGGAACAGACAGGCAAGCGGGTGGTGTTCCAGCCGGAGTACGGGCCGGGCGAGACGCCGGACCATCCGTACGCCGACCCGCGCGCTGTGCGCTGGGTGATCCTCGGGGGGCGGCGCGCGTGGACGCGGCCGGTGCGTGACCTGTACAAGCGCGCATTCAACTCGGAGCTCGTGTTGCGGCAGACCGACGCGCGGACGGCGGAGCTGGCGAAGTATATGGAGAACGCGTTCCTGGCGATGAAGGTGGCGTTTTGCAACGAGTTCTATGGACTGGCGGAGCGCATCGGGGTGGACTACGACGAGCTGCGCGAGCTGTGGCTGCTCGACCCGCGCATGGGGCGGAGCCATACATGGGTGCATCCGGAGGACCGCGGGTTCGGGGGGAAGTGCCTGCCGAAGGACCTCGATGCGCTGGTCCGGTTCGGGGAGGAGCGCGGCGAGGCCCTGACGTTGCTGCGCGCAGTGGTGGAGTCGAATGCGACGGTGCGCGGGGCCTCGACGGTGGCCGGTTGATGCGGATGGCCTCGGCCGGTTGAGCCACCTGCCAGTGCCCGAGGACGGGTGAGGGCGGCCGAACGCGCGAGAGAGGCCGGGTGCCGCCGGGGGAGGGGTGGGGTAGCATGAAAGCCTCCTCCCCATCGAAGCGGAGCCGCGCCTCGTGGACGAGCGACTGAAGCCGCTGCCGCCCTACCTGCGTTATGCCGTGATGGGCGTGGTGGGACTGGCGATCACGCTGTTCGCTGTGGGGGCCATCGCGACGGCGGGCGGCAGCGGCGAGCCAAGCGAGGTTGCCGCGACCGAGACGCCCGAGAGCCAGCAAGCCGCCTCGACGGCCACGACGGCGACGGCAACGCCGACGCCTCGCGCGACGCCGACGGCGGCACCGCCGACCGCGACGCCGACCGCAGCCGCGACCCCTGAACCGACGCCTGAGCCAACTCCGGAGCCTCCGCCACCACCGCCTCCTTTCGAGCCCACGGATGCTTATGTCGTCATGACGGCGACGACGTATGCAGGGCCCTCGGCGGCGACGACGCCGGTGCGGCAGGTGTACCCGGGCAGCAAGGTGACGCTGGTGGGGATGGCGGCGGGGCAGAACTGGATCATCGGCGACCAGGACTGGGTGCCGGTGGAGCAGGACTGGGAGCGCACGTGGTACCTCCTCGATGATGGGAGCTACATCTACCGGGCGTTCGTGTACTTCCCGGACGGCGAGTCGCCGTTCACGGGCGGCGACGACCGGTACGTGATCGTGGACGTGAACGCACAGACTGCGTGGGCGATGGACGGCGAACGCGTGGTGCGCGAGGTCCCGATCACCAGCGGCAAGTCGGGGTTTGAGACCCCGCTGGGTGACTTTCAGGTGATCGCACGGGTGCCGAACGAACGAATGACCTCGGAGCGGGCGGGGATCACCGGGGAGGCGGAGCAGTACGACGTGCACCGGGTGCTGTTCACGCAGTACTTCGCGGAGGGCGGGTTCGCGCTGCACCTGAACTACTGGCAGCCGATGGGCGTCTACGGGAGCTACCCCACGAGCCACGGTTGCGTGGGCATCCCGTTGCCGGACGCGCAATTCCTCTGGCTCTTCGGGGGGGCGGGCATGCGGGTGATCGTGCGCGAAGGGGGCGGGGCGACTCCTGCCCCGGCGCCACCGCCACCACCTCCACCGCCGCCGGTGGTTGAGACCGCCACCGCGGTCGCCACCTCGACGCCCACACCACAGCCGACGGCTGCGCCCAGCTCCACGCCGACGCCCACTGCGGTACCTACTCGGACCGCGACGGCGACCGGGACAGTCAAGCCCTAACGGAGCTCGTCAGGGACTCGCGGTGGCCGACGCCAGGGCGTGCAGGGCGTCGGCTCGGCCCTGGCAGTCGTAGATCGCGCCCTGGTACTGGGCGGGGAGGGTCGCGTCCGTGACCGGCGTGCAGGCCTGCCGGACCGCGGCCATCACGGCGTTATTGCCGCCGGGGCCGCCGCCTCCGAACGTCTGCCCGGGCGTTGCGGGCTGGTTGGGCGCGGCGCCCGGCGCGAGGCCCTGGAGGCCGTCGCCCGCGGCACCGCCATCGGGTGTCACGCCCTGGAACCGGCCACCGTTGAACTGGCCGCCGCCCGTTCCAGGGGAGGTGCCGCCAGGCGTCGTACCGCCCGGTGCAATGCCACCGCCGCCCCGCGTCCCGGCGCCATTGAATCCACCCGCGCCCTGCTGCGTCGCGAGGACGTAGCGGACATCGCCCGTGGCGACGAGGTCCGCGAAGGCATCGATGTCGATCGCATCGTCGCGGCCGGAGAAGCCGCCGATGGCCATGACGGAGACCTGGTACTCGGCGATGAGTGTGGAACCGTTCTGTGAGCTCGTGGTGACGAGCTGCCAGCGCGCGGCGGGATCCGCGTTGACATCGAGCCACTGCGCGAGCTGAGCGGCACCGTCGTCGAAGGCGGCGGAGCCGAACGTCCGGCCCGCCACGCCGCCTCGAGGGCCGGCCTGCGGGAGCGAAGCGTTGAGTGAGGCATTGGCGGTCTCGGAGAGCGACCAGGCTGCGGGAAGCAGGAGCAGCCCCGCGAGCGAGACGGCGAGCCCGAGCATGGGGGGACGGCGGCGCCACACGCAGGCGGCGAGGGCGACGAGGCCGGCGGCGGCGAGCAGCACGGCGTAGGGCCTCACCCAACCGTAGAAATCGGGGACGCGGCCGGCGACCTTCAGTTCGACCGCGAGCGTCGCCACGACGAGCGCGGCCGGGACCGCGATGAGCCACCAGCGGTCGCGTCGGAGGAGGCTGGTCGCGGCGACCGCGCCGATGCCCGTGAGCGCCGCCACGCCCGGCGCCATCGCAGACGTGTAGTAACTGTGATAGATGCCCTCTGCGTAGGAAAAGATGACGCCAAAGGTGAGCACCCACCCGAGCCAGAGGACGACCTGAGCGCGGCGGAGGCGGTCTCGACGCCAGGTCCAGAGCGCGAGCAGCGCCCCGAGGCCGGCGAAGGGGAGGAACCAGGCGATCTGGCCGCCGTTGGATGCATCGAACATGCGGAACGGGCCGGGCTGGCCGGCGATGATGCCGCCGGGCCCGTTCGCGCCGCCGGGAGCGGCGCCGGTTCCGGTTCCCGCCGCGGGGCCCGGGAACTGGTTGCCATCCGCCGCGCCCGCGTTGGCGGGACGGTTGCCGAAGCTCTGATCCGTCCCTTCGACGCGGTCGATGCCGTTGTAGCCGAGGACAAGGTCCTGAACCGTGTTGTCGGTGCTGCCGCCGATGTAGGGGCGCTGCGAGGCCGGCCAGAGGTCGACGACCACGAGCCACGAGGCGGACACGAGGAGCGTGGCGACCCCGAGCAGGACCACCCTCGGCAGCCACGCGCGCCAGCTGAGCCGCCAGGAGCCGGCGACGCCGAGGACGATCGCGACGACGAACGCGGGGCCGGGCATCCAGCCGACGAGCATCTTCGTGTTGAATGCCAACCCGACGAGGGCGCCCGCCGTAGCGACCCAGGCCCACCAACGCGGGCTGTCGAGCGAGCTGAGGACGGCCGCGGCGGCCCCGACGAGGGCCAGGATCAGGAATGGCTCGGGGAGGTTGAGGCGATTGACGGCGACGGTGATGGGTGTGAGCGCGAGGACGAGTCCCGCGATGGTCGCGGCAGCGGGTCCGAAGTAGCGGCGGACCAGGAACCAGAGCAGCGCGACGGAGGCAGCGCCGGCGACGGCGCTCGGGAGGAGGATCGACCACGTGGAGTAGCCGAAGATGCGCGCGGAGAGGGCATCGACCCAGAGGAACGCGGGCGGCTTGTCGACGGTGATGAACCCGCCGGGGTCGAACGCTCCGAAGAGGAAGTTCTTCCACGACATCGTCATCGAGCGTGCGGCCGCGGCGTAGTAGGTGTTGCCGTAGCCGGCTCGGGACAGGCCCCATGCGTTCAGCAGCAGGGCGACGAGGGTGACGGAGAAGAGCGGGAGATAGGGGAGCCCGCGGTGCGCAACCAGGAGGGCGCGCTCACGGCTTGACGGTCCGGCCAGCCCACCGGGGCGGGACGGGTAGGGGACCGCGGGGACTTCACTCGTCATCGAGTCTTCTCCAGTGGCGCTGCGAACGAGGATTTGGGGAGGCGCGCAGACGGCGCCGGCGGGACGAACGCGGGGGAACGTGCAGGCCGGAACACGGCGCGGTCGGCGAGGAGGAAGTTGCACGCGGCGGCCACGCCGATCCCGGCGGCAGCCGCCGCGACGGCCGGCAGCACGGAGCGGGCCACCTCGAAGGTGGCGAGGTTGAGCAGCGCCGTACCGGAGATGGCGCCGATAAACGCGAGCCAGCGGAGCAGCAGTGAGCCGCCTCGACGGTCCGACCAGGTGAACGTGGCGCCGAGCACGAAGTTGAGATGCGCGGCGAGGGCGAACGCGACGGCATTCGAGGCAAATGGGGACAGTCCCGCGCGCGTGAACGCCACCAGCAGCAGGAGCTGCGTCAGCGCACAGACGGCACCCACGAGTCCGAAGCGTGAGAGCCGGCGAGGGAGGGTATGGGCCGCGAGCCGATGAGCCATGGCATCCTCGAAACCTGCCGTCGAATGAGGACACGGTAGCGGGCGAGTGCTAAACGGCTGCTAAACAGTTCACAAGGATGTCCCTCCGCCGCAGCCGCCGCTGCTGCGCCGAAGACTCAGGGGGCTGGAGGCCCTGAGCCCGTGACCGGGGCGGCGGGGAAGCATATGATCGTGCCCTGCGCAGACGCTCGGCCCACGATCCACGGGCGGCAGGGGGCAGACGTGGTGGGTGACGCTGGCTCGCTGCCGATCTCGGTGCGAGGACGGGATGCGCTCGCGGTCGCGGAGCAGCTGGCCCGCGATGCAGGGTCGTTGATCCGGCGGGCGGGACTCCTCGACCGGCCGGTCGAGCACAAGGGCCGGACGAACCTCGTCACACAGACGGACCGGGCATCGGAAGCCTCGATCCTGGAGGGGCTCGCGTCGGCGTTTCCGTCGCACGCGGTCCTGGCCGAGGAGTCGCGACCGGACACGAACTGGGAGCGGGGCTGGGTCTGGGTCATCGACCCGCTGGATGGGACGAGGAACTTCGTCTCCGGCATCCCGCTGTACTGCGTGAACATCGGGCTGGTGTGCGACGGGGAGCCGGTGCTGGGCGTGACGTACGACCCGCATCGGGAGGTGTGCGTGAGCGGGGGACCCGGGCTGGGCGTCCATGCGAACGGGCATCCGGTGGGAGCCTCGAAGGCGACCGACTTGGCGTCGTCGGTAATGACCGCGGACCTGGGGTACTACGACGAGCGCGCGACGATGATGCTGGAGACGGTGCAGGAGATGATCCCGCACATCCAGGCGGTGCGGATCATCGGATCGGCGGCGCTGGGGCTGGCGTGGGCGGCCTCCGGCGTGAGCGACCTCAACCTGCACTCGCTCGTGTTCCCCTGGGACATCGCGGCGGGGATGGCGATGCTGCCGGAGGGCGGCGGAGTGCTGTTCGACCGCGACGGGGGGCCGGCGCGCCTCGATTCACAGGGGATCGTGGCGGGGTCGCCCGCGGTGGCCGCGGAGTTCTTCGAGCGGTACGGGGCGCGGCCGTGGCGGTGAAGCAGCCGGCGGCACGCGACTGGACGTCGCTGCTGGCGGCGGCGATCGGGTTCGCCACGGTGGTGGCGTACGTCGCGATCATCATCAACCAGGACACGGAACGCAGCGACTACCCCTTCGCGGCCTTCGTAACGCTGTACTTCGCGGTGCTCTCGGTGGCGGCGCTGGCCTCGGCGACGGCGACGGGGCGGCGAAGCGTGGCGCTGCGGAGCGCGGCGACGGCGGGCTTCCTCTTCTGGGGGCTGATCGCCGCCGCCTCGATCGGGCTGTTGCTGTTGATCGCGGGTCTGATCGCGCTGGTGGCGCTGATCCGGACGCTGCGAGTCGAGCCTGGCTCCGGCATGTACGCCGCGCTGATCGCGTTCGCGACCGTGCTGACGGGGGTCGTGGGGATCGTGGGAACCTCGGCGCTGGGGTAGGAGCCCGCGGGCAGCGCCGCCGCTCACCTCGGATCGTGAACAACGCAGGCAGGCCGCCCACGTGGGGCGGCCTGCCTGCTTGATGCGCCTCCGTGCTAGCGCGCGGCGAGCGGCACGAACGGTCGCGGGTCGGCACCGGTCCAGATCTGGTCCGGGCGGAAGATGCGGTTGCCGGAGCGGAGCTGCTCCACAATGTGGGCGGTCCAGCCAGCGGTTCGCGACGCCGCGAAACACGGCGTGAAGAAGTCGATCGGGATATCGAGAGCGGCGAAGACGCAGCCCGAGAAGAGGTCGACGTTCGGCCAGAGGCCGCGGGAGCCGATGCGCTCCTTGACGATGCGCTCGACGGTGAGGGCGACCTCGTAGAGCTGACGCTCGCGGGGGCGTTCGAGCACCTCGGAGGCGAGGCGCTGAATGACGATGGAGCGCGGGTCCTTCACGTGGTAGACGCGATGTCCGACGCCGGGGATCTTCACCTTCGCGTCGAGCATGCGAGGCACCTCGGACTCGGCGTTGTCGGCGGTGCCGATCTGGTCGAAGAGGCGGAGGGACTGCTCGTTGGCGCCGCCGTGAGCGGGGCCAGAGAGAGCGCCGATGGCGGCGGAGACGACCGCCTCGGGCTCCGCCTTGGTGGAGGTCACGACGCGGGTGGTGAAGGTGGAGGCGTTACCGGCGCTGTGGTCTGCCTGGAGGTTGAGGAGCGCGTCCATCGTGCGGACGTGGAGTTCGGAGGGTTCGGCGCCGGTGATCATGCGGAGCATCATCGTGGCGTGGGACTCACCGGGGCGGGGGCCCTCGTAGGGGCGGCCGGCGGCCGCCTGCGCGATGATGCCGACCAGGTGGCCGACCTTCGCGATCAGGTCGATGCCGCGGTTCGTCGCGCCGGCGAAGTCGTCCTGCGGGAAGTCGTTGCTCTTCGGGCCGAGGGCGGCCACGGCGCTCTGGAGCGCAAACATCGGGTGGGCCATGGTGGCGACCTGGCGCGCGAGCGACACCTGGTCATCGGTGAGGACGCGAGCGGCCTCGAGCTGGCGGGTGATCTCGGCGACGCGAGCCTGGTCCGGCAGTTCGCCGTCGTAGAGGAGAGCGATGACCTCCTCGAAGGTCGTGCCTTCGGTCAGGTCTTCGATGGAGTATCCGCGGTAGTAGAGCTTGCCTGCCTCGCCGTCGACAAGAGAGATAGACGATTCCGCGGCCGGGACGCCTTCGAGTCCCGGGATGAGCATCGGCGTTTCCAGCGTCATGAGACCTCCCCATACCCGCCCACGGCACCCGGCAGCCTGCCGCCCCGCGAGCCTGCACTTGAGATCGGACCGAAGAGCGTCCGGGCTTAACCCCCACTAATGAGCGGACACCGCAGGCGGCGGGCCCGGCACTGACGAACGCGGGAACGATCGCCAGCATTATAGACGGTTCGAACCGGCGGGATTATAGCCGGTCGGAGGCTCGCCCGCGCGACCGCCCGGCGAACATCCGGGAAGGAAGAGCGGTCACTTCGTTAATCGGGATGGGGCGCGGCCCGGCGGCGGAGGTGTCGCTATTTCGTCGCGGCCTCGGCACGATAACGATTGACGAAGCGCTCGATGCGGTTGAGGGCTTCCTCGAGATCCTCGTAGGCGGTGGCGTAGCAGACGCGGACGTGGCCGCGTCCGGAAGCGCCAAACGTTGAGCCGGGGACGACCGCGACGCGCTCCTCGCGCAGGAGCCGCTCGGAGAAGGTGAGGTCATCAAGTCCCGCAGGGGTGATGTCCGGGAAGATGTAGAAGGCGCCGTGCGGCTCGACGGTAGGAAGGCCCATCTCCGTGAAGCGGCGGTAGGCGAGGAGGCGGCGACGGTCGTATTCGGCAACCATGCCGCGGACATCCTCCTCGCCGGTGCGGAGGGCCTCGACGGCCGCGTACTGGGCGGCGGTGGGGGCGGACATCATCACGTACTGGTGGATCTTCATCATCGCCTCGAGCATGGGAGGCGGGGCGGCGACGTAGCCAAGGCGCCAGCCGGTCATCGCGTACGACTTCGAGAAGCCACCGAGGAGGATGGTGCGCTCGCGCATGCCGGGGAGCGAAGCGAAGCAGACGTGCGGGACGTCGTAGACGAGGCGGTCGTAGAGCTCGTCGGAGATGACGATGAGGTCGTGCTCCTCGGCGAAGGTGGCGATGGCCTGTAGGGTGTCGCGGTCCATGACCGCGCCCGTGGGGTTGGAAGGGTAGCCGATGAGGATGGCCTTCGTCGCTGGCGTGAGGTGCTCGCGAAGGGCGTCCGTGGTGACCATGAAGCGATCCTGAGCGCTGGTCGGGACGGGGACGTACTTCGCGCCCGCGAGCAGGACGACCGGCTGGTACGCCACATAGCCGGGTTCCGGGACGAGGACTTCATCGCCTCGATCGACGAGCGCGCGCACTGCGATGTCGAGCGCCTCGGAAACGCCGGTCGTGAGGAGCAGCTCTTTCTGTGGCGAATAGGCGACGCCGTAGAGGCGTTCGAGCTGGATGCTCAGCGCCTCGCGGAGCTCGATGAGCCCGTAGTTGCTGGTGTAGCCGGTGTTGCCGGCGAGCATCGAGTCAGCGGCGGCCTGGGTGATCTGGGCGGGCGTGGGGAAGTCCGGCTGCCCAATCGCGAGCGAGATGACCCCTTCGGTGTGATCGAGGAGCTCGAAGAATTCGCGGATACCCGACGGAGGCAGGGTGGAAACCGTCTCAGCGATGCGGCCGCGGCGCGCGACGTGCCCCGGATGGTCGCCGCCGGTCATCGCGGGGTCTCGGAGCGAACCGGAGGGCGGCGGAGATGCCAGTTGGTGAGCGCGCCGTAGGCGTGGGCGGCGCTCAGCAGCGTGGCCTCCTCGAACGGGCGGCCGATGAGCTGGAGGCCGACGGGGAGGCCCTCGGAGAGGCCGCAGGGGACCGACATGCCGGGGTTGCCGGCGATGTTGACGGGCAGCGTGCAGAGGTCGTTCAGGTACATCGCGAGCGGGTCGTCCGTCTTCGCGCCGAGACGGAAGGCGACCGTCGGGGAGGTCGGCGTGAGGAGGAGGTCGTGGTCCGCGAGCGCGGCGTCGAAATCGCGACGGATGAGCGTGCGCACCTTCTGGGCCTTCAGGTAGTACGCATCGTAGTAGCCAGCGGAGAGGGCGTACGTACCGATCATAATGCGTCGCTTCACCTCGTCGCCGAAGCCGCGGCCACGGGTCTGCTCCATCTCTTCCCACATGCTGGAGGCGTCGTGGTAGGAGAAACCGTACTTGACGCCGTCATAACGGGCGAGATTCGCTGAGGCCTCCGACGGAGCGATGATGTAGTAGACCGGCAGGGCGGCGGAGACAGTCGGCAGCGTGACGTCGCGGTCGACGACGGCGCCGTTGCGCTCGAAGACGGCGATTGCCTCCTCGACGGCCTCGCGGACGCCGTCTTCCATGCCTTCGACAAAGAAGTCTCGCGGGACGCCGACTCGCAGGCCCTCGAGGCCGCGGGCAAAGCCCGCGGTGTAGTCGGGGACGGGAACGGGCGCCGTGGTGGCGTCGTTGGGGTCGAGACCGGCGATGGCCTGAAGAAGCAGCGCCACGTCCTCGGCATCGCGTCCGAAGGGACCAACCTGCTCGAGGCTGGAGGCGAACGCGATGACGCCGAAGCGGCTCACGCGGCCGTAGGTCGGCTTGAGGCCCAGGATGCCGCAGAGGGCCGCGGGCTGCCGGATCGAGCCGCCGGTGTCGGTGCCGAGCGAGAGCGGGACGCCCCCAGCGGCGACGGTAGCGGCGGAACCGCCTGACGAGCCGCCCGGCACCCGCTCGAGGTCCCACGGGTTGTGGGCCGCTCCGAAGGCGGAGTGCTCGGTGGAGGAGCCCATGGCGAACTCATCGAGGTTGGTCTTCCCCACGAAGACGGCGCCGGCCTCGCGGAGCTTCGCGACGACGGTGCAGTCGATGATGGGACGGAAGTCCTCGAGCATCCTCGAAGCGGCGGTCGTGCGGACGCCCTTCGTGGAGAGGAGGTCCTTCACGCCGACGGGGATGCCCGTGAGCGGCGCGGCGTCGCCCGTGCGGAGGCGGGCATCGGCGGCGTCGGCCTGAGCGAGCGCCTGGTTGTCCATGATGGTGATGTAGGCGCCGAGAGCGGGCTCCTGCACGTGCACGCGCTCGAGCGCGGCCTCTGTCAAGCGGCGCGCGGTCACTTCACCCGAACGCAGACGCGCTGCCTGCTCGTGTGCGGGCAGATCCAGGGTCGCGGACGCCTCCGAAGCGGGATGAGCCATCGGCGTACCTAGTCGAGCACCGCGCGGACGCGGACATAGGCGCCCTCGGTGCGCGGCGCGTTGGCAAGGACCTCGGCACGGTCGGCGGAGGGCCGGGCGGCGTCGTCGCGCTCGACGTTGGTGAGGTCGAAGGACTGGGCGGTCGGGGGAACGCCTTCGGTGTCGAAGGCGTTTAGACCCTGAAAGTGATCGAGGATCGTCGAGAGCTGGTCACGGAAGCGCTCGACCTCCTCGGGAGCAAGGCCGAGACGGGCGAGGCGGGCGATGTGCCGCACCTCGTCATGAGTCAAGGACATGTGGTTCCTCCGGGTCTCGTATGAGTAACTATATGGGCAGCCCTCCGAGCGCACCAGAACGGTGTGGGGGTCTCGGACGGCGGAGCCTCGGGCGCCCGGGTGCCGGGGGCCAAGGCGTTGCGTACCATAGCGTTCCCACCATCACGGCACGATGAGGAGCAGCATCATCGGCGAGCGAGTTCCGGACGCTGCCCGGCTGGGAAACCCGAGCTTCGTGTGGCGCTCCGGGCAGGAGCGGCGGCTGGCGATCATCGAGCGGTACGTGTCACTGAGCGGCCGGCGGGTGCTGGACCTCGGGTGCGGGCTCGGCGAGTACGTGCGCGCATTCGAACGGCAGGGTGCCGAGGCGTACGGCTGCGACATCGAGCAGGCGCGGCTGGCACAGGCACGGGCGCGCGGGACGGGGGACGTGCTGGTTGCGGCAGGCGAGGCGCTGCCGTTTCGAGACGGATCGCTGGACGTGGTGGTGCTGAACGAGGTGATCGAGCACGTGCAAGACGACGGCGCGACGATGCGCGAAGTGTCGCGCGTGCTGGCGCCGGGCGGGGTCGCGGTGATCTACGCGCCGAACCGGCTGTACCCGTTCGAGACGCACGGCGTGTATCTCGGCAAGCGGTACGTATTCGGGAACATCCCCCTGGTGAACTGGCTGCCGAACCCGTTGCGCAACCGGCTGGTGCCGCACGCGCGGGCGTACACGGCGCGAGGGATCGAGCGGGTGTCGAGGCAGCAGGGCTTGCGCCTGGTGCACCATAGTTACGTCTATCCCGGGTTCGACAACGTGGCGGCCCGGGTACCGATGCTGGCGCGGCTGCTGCGGTGGTCGTGCTATCGGGCCGAGGATTCGGCTCTGCGGCGGTTCGGGCTGTCCCACCTGCTCGTGCTGCATCGGGAGGAGGCGGCCGTATGACGGCTGGACAGCGAGTACGACGACGACGCCTGCTGCGGCGCATCGCGAATGGTGAGGCGCCGAACGGCGGCGGAGGGCGACGCCGTGCGCTGACGATCCTCGGAGGCGCCCTGGTCGCGATGTTCGTCCTCGGGCTCGGCATCGCGGGTGCAGGCGGGCTCTATGCGATGAGCCGGTACAACGCGTACGCGGAGGACGTGGTGCCGCCGGAGGAGCTCATCGCGCAGTTGCCCCGGGGTGGAGCGAGGATTTACGACCGGAACGGGACGCTGCTCTACGAGTTCGTCGACGAGTTCGGGGGACTCCGGCGTCCGGTGCCGCTGAGCGAGATCGCGCCGGTGATGGCGGCGGCGACGGTCTCGACGGAGGACGCGAGCTTCTACGAAAACAACGGCCTGAACCTGAAGGGGCTCGTGCGGGCGGGAATGGAGAACTTCAGCCCGTTCGGTGGAGAGAGCATGTTCCAGGGGAGTGGTGGCTCCTCGATCACGCAGCAGCTCGCCAAGAACGTGTACATCCCGAAAGAGGAGCGGGTCGAGCGGAGCGTGGACCGGAAGCTCAAGGAGACGGTCATCGCGCTCGAACTGACGAAGAAGTACTCCAAAGAGCAGATCATGGAGTGGTACCTGAACTCCATCTCGTACGGGGGCATCTACGTCGGCGTGCAGGCAGCGGCTGAGGGGTACTTCGGGAAGTCCGCGAAGGATCTGACGCTTGCCGAGGCGTCGCTCCTGGCGGGGATCCCGCAGTCACCGGCGGCCTACGAACCGATCGAGAACTTCGAGGCGGCGAAGGGGCGACAGCAGGAAGTGCTGTCGCTGATGGTGCGCCACGGGGCGATCACGCAGGACGAAGCGGACGCCGCGTACGCCCAGGAGCTCGTGTTCCACAACAAGAAGTTCGACATCGAGGCGCCGCACTTCGTGCTGGGGCCGGTGGCGCGTGAGCTCGAGGCGCGGTTCGGGGAAGAGACGCTGTACCAGGGTGGCCTCGAGGTGACGACGACGCTCGACCTGAACCTGCAGCATCTCGGGCAGCAGGTGATCGAGGACAAGGTGGCCGCGTACGAGGCCGACTCGCCCACCTCGGACGGCCATAACGGCGCACTGATGGCCATGAACCCGAAGACGGGCGAGGTACTGGCGTACGTGGCGAGCCGGGACTATTTCCGGGACGACATCCAGGGTCGCAACGACAACATCACGGCGTTGAACTCGCCGGGGTCGACGCTGAAGCCGTTCACGTACATCACGACGTTCCAGCAGGGCTGGAGCACGGGGACGATGATCTTCGACACGCCGGCCTCGGTGCGCGACCCCTCGACGGGCGAGGAGTTCTCGCCGCGGAATCCCAGTGGGGGCTACAACGGGCTGGTGCCGGTGTCGACGGCGCTGGCGAGCTCACTCAACGTGACGGCGTTCAAGGCGATCATCTTCGCGGGCGTGGGGAACGTGGTGAACACGCTGAAGAAGTCAGGGCTGACGACGCTGAACGATGAGCGAGGGTACGGTCCGGCGTTGACTCTGGGCGGCGTGGACATCCGAATGGACGACCTGACGTACGCATACAGCGTGCTGGCGGGTGGCGGGATGATGCGCGGGCAGGAGCCGGTGAAGGAGCACGCCTCGGGCGAGCGGCCACTGGACCCGATCATCCTGAAGAAGGTGGTGACGTCCGAGGGCAAGGTGCTGCTCGACAACGCGGAGCCCGAGGAGCGGCGGGTCATGGGCGCGAACTACGCGTACATGGCGACCTCGATCCTATCGGACCCGAAGAACTTCTGCCTGACGTACAACTGCGCGGGCGCGGGCCTCGGGCTGACCGACCGGCCGTCGGCGGTGAAGACGGGAACGAGCGAGCCGTACGAGAACTCGCGTGCGATCGGCGAGACGTGGACGTTCGGATACACGCCTGAGCTGGTGACGGGGGTATGGGCGGGGAACTCCGACAACTCGCCGATGAACAACATCCTGTCGACCTCGATCTCGTGGCGGGCATGGCACGAATTCATGACGCAGGCGAACCAGCTGCTGGAGATCGCCCCGAGCGCGTTCCCGCGGCCGGCGGGGGTCGAGGAGCGGGACATCTGCTGGCCGTCCGGGAAGCTGGCGACGAGCGCCTGTCCTCGTGAGCGGCTGTCCAAGGCACTGTTCGCGTCCGACTCGATCCCGACCGACCGGAACAAGCTGGCGCAGGTGACGGACAGCTGGTGGCAGCTGGTCAAGATCGACACGCGGACGGGGCTGCTCGCGACCTCCAGCACGCCATCGGCGTTCGTGAAAGAGGAGTCGCGGCTCGTGCTGCCGCCGGAGGAGCTGGCCGCGTGGCCTGACCTACGCAGCTGGGTGGTCTCGCAGGGGGCGCAGCTCGCGCCGACGGCCGAGGAGAGCGCGGCGATCTCGAACGCGCTCGCGATCACGGCGCCGGGGCAGGGGCAGACGGTCTCGGGCACGGTCGCGGTGGCGGGTCGGGCGGACTCGGCCGACTTCCAGTCGTACACGCTGGAGTACGGGAGCGGCGACAACCCGAGCACCTGGAAGGAGCTGCAGAGCAGCAGCGGCCGCGTCACGAGCGGCGTGCTGGGGCAGTGGAGCACCCAGTCGCTCACGCCGGGCAAGTACACGCTGCGGCTGCGGGTCAGCGACGCCAAGCTCGGCGAGCTGCGCTTCGTGGTGACGGTGACGGTGGCGGCGAGCAGCGCGACGCCAACGCGGACGCCCTCCGCGACCAGCACGGCGGCGGCCGGCGGCGGCGGTGCGGTGACGCCGACGGCAGCGATCACATCGCCGGTGGACGGGACGCCGCTCACCTTCGGCACGGTGCAGATTCGCGGGACGGCGGCGTCGCCGGCGTTCATCGACGCGGTCATCGAGTACGGCGAGAGCGCAACCCCGAGCAGTTGGACGACGATCGCGCGTCTGACGACGCCGGTATCGAGCGGGACGCTCGCGACGTGGAACACGACCAACCTCGACGCGGGGACCTACTCGGTACGAGTGACGGTGCGCGACCGCAGCCTGGGGAACGTGCAGACGATCGCGGTCTACACGGTGCGGTAGCCCGGGGGCGGCAGGAGGGCCCGGGCTACTCGGAGAGGGACGCGAGCAACGCGGCGACCTCGTCGCGGGACGTCGCGTCCCGCACCGTCTCGAGGAAGCGGCCGAGCGAGCCCGAGCGGTCGCGGAGGTCTCGGAGCTGGCCGCCGAGGGGGTCGATGGAGTCTCCGCGGGCGGCATACGTGCCGTACCACGCGAAGTAGGCCTGATTGATGCGACGGACCGCGTAACCGCCGTCGTTCAGCTGCACGCGAACCTCCTCCATCCTGCGCTCGGCTTCCTCGATGCGGCCCGCGGCGAGGAGGGCGTCCACCTCAGCGCGCAGGTCGCGCATCGTGGCATCGAAGTCGAGCGCCGGGGCGGCCGGCGGCGACGCCGTCGCGGTGGGCGCCCGCGTTGGTGTGGCCGGAGCGGTCGGTTCCAGCGGCCAGCGTTCGAGGACGATACGAGCGACCTCGGAACCGACGAGGTCGGCGACCGTCTCGTTGATCGTGCGGGTATCGTCGGAGCGGAAGTACTCACGACCGAGCGGGAAGACCGAGAGGTAGTGGTGGGTCCACTCGTGGGCGACGGTATCCACGGTCCCCTCGTAGCCGTCGCGGTTGCTGATAACGGCCGGGAAGAGGGAAAGCCCGCCGGTGCCGACGACGAGGGCGGAGCGGTCCTCGTGGCGCTCCTCGACGGCTTGTTCGAGGGCCTCCGCCTCCTCGCGGGTCAGGTCCGGGCGCAGCGTATCGGTGTCGAGGCGGGCGATGCGGTCGCGCGGGGAGACCACGAGTATGCGGGGCGAGCCGGCGAGCTCGCCGTCGACCGGCGGCCAGACGCCGAGGGGCAGGAACGGCCACCCGAGGCCGAGATCGCGCAGGACGGCGTCGACGCGGCCCTCGATGACGGACTCGACTTCGTTCTCGAGCGCGCGGCCTTCCTCGCTGTTGCGGTCGTCGAGCGCGAAGTAGCGGCGCAAGGCATCGTCGGGGTCGGGGTCGTCGCGCAGGGGGGCGCCGAGGCGGTCGATCCACTTGTTGGGGAACGCAGCGACCTCCCAGCGGAGGAAGTCGAAGCCGTCGCCGGCGCGGGCGCCGCGGGCGGCGAAGGCGGCGATCGAGAGGAGCGTGGCGCCGAGGAAGACCGCACTGACGGCCAGCGCACGCGCGCGGGTGGAGGTTTGCATGCATCTACCGTAGCCCGCACATCGGGCGGCGGTATATTGATCGGGTGGGGGCGGGGCTGACGCTGGAGGCGGGCCAGAACGACGTCGCGTCTCAGACGCGGGCGGCGCGGCTCGCGGCGTGGGGCCGCGACCTGTCCTCACTGATCGGGTTCACGACCGTCAGCGCCCTCGTGGCGGTGGGCTGGATGCTGGCGCGGACGGACCGCGGCCGGTACGACCTGGGGACGGGGGACGCGGTGCTGGCGTTGTCGGTGTTCGCGGCGGCGGGGCCCGCATGGTCGGCATGGCGGTGGCTTGCGCTGCGGGATGGCGCCCGTGGGCGTGGGGGCGCTGGGACGCGGCTGTGGCTGGTCGTCGCGCTCCACCCGACGGCGCTGCCGTCCTGGCTGTGGCTGACGGCCGCGCTGATGGTGAGCGGGGTGGGGCTGCTCGAGCTCGCGGCGATGGCTCCGCTCGCGATGTTCCTGACGGGGGCCGTGCTCATGGCCGGTTCGGCCGTCCTGCTACTGGCGCGGCCCTCGGCGGCGCCCCTCCACGAGTGGTTCGCGCGCGCCTCGTTCGGCGGGAGGCGATGAGAGAACCAGACGGCGAGGTGTTGGGGCGCGAAGGGCATCGGGGGCGACCATCCCGGCGCGTGACGGAGCCGGGATGGGACCGGCGCGATGTGTACCGGCCGCCCGAGATGCGCAGCGGCGCGGGGCCGGTGTGGTGGGTGGGCGCGCTGCTGGTGCTCGCGGGGGCCGCATGGCTGGGCGCCCTTTCGCTGTCGCAGTTGAGCAGCCGCGAGGTGGCAATCCCGGCGATCGAGCGCGGCGTGGCGGCGCTGACCGAAGTCGATGAGCTACTCGCGATCCACGAGCAGGACCTGTGCGAGCTGGCGGAGACGGACTCCGCGCTGCAGGTATCTCGATTTCCCGTGCGCGGGGTGGAGGTGGCGGTCAGCGACATCCACTGCGTGGACGGCCGGCTGGACCGCGACGCGCTGCGGACGCTCCTGCTCGAGCGCAGCGCGGAGGAGGTCTACACACAGGGCGCGGACGCGTTCCTCGAGGAGTCGGCGGAGGCGGAAGGAGGTTCCATCCTCTCGACGACGGGCGCGGCACGGCTGACGCTCGACAGCATCGGCGAGGCGATGCACGAACGCAGCACACGCGCGGCGTGGATCCTCGGGGGGATCAGCCTGCTGCTGCTGGCCGGCGTGATCGCGCTGGGACGAGGCGTGCGCCGGTTCGCGGGGGTGGGCATCGTGCTCGTGCTGATCGCCGCGCCGACGATGATCGGGGTGATGGCGTCCTGGGCGCTCATCGGGCAGTACGACAGCGGGGCGGGGGTGACCGCTCAGTTTGCGGACATCATCCGCTCGCTCCTCGACCTCCCGATGCGCAACGCGCTGGCGCTGCTGGCGGCCGGACTGGCGCTGATCGTGCCGGTCCTCGCGGTGGACTGGGCGCTGCAACGGGCGGACCGGCGCGAGTGGTGGGAGCAGGGCCGCTGACACGCCTCGCGGCGTTGACGCAGGCGAGGCCGCTCGATAGCGTGCCGGGAGCACCGCGCAGCCCGTCGCCGGCCGCCCACCGGGGGTCGCCGGGCAAGCCTGATGGAGTTCGAGATGCACCGCAACCCTCGTGATTTCCTGAAGCCGCTGGCGCTGGGGGCGCCCGATCCGCTGCGCGAGATCCCCGTGAAGCCGAGCCGGATGATCCAGTTCATGCCGCCGCAGAACGAGCGCATGCGCGCACGTGTGGCCGAGGTGGCGGCGCAGGTGGACGTGCTGCTGCTGAACCTCGAGGACGCGATCCCGGCGAACGAGAAGGTGGCGGCGCGAGAGGGCTTGATCGAGATCGCGAAGAGCGGCGACGCGGGGGAGACGCCGCTGTGGACGCGGATCAACAGCCTCGACAGCCCGTGGTTCCTCGACGACATCACCGAGATCGTCGCCGAGGCGGGGAACCGCATCGAAGTGATCATGCTGCCGAAGGTGCAGGGCCCCTGGGACATCACCTTCGTCGACCAGTTGCTGGCGCTGCTGGAGGCGAAGCACGGGCTGCAGCGGCCGATCATGCTGCACGCGATCCTGGAAACCGCGCTGGGCGTGTCGAACGTCGAGGAAATCGCCGCGGCGAGCCCTCGGATGCAGGGAATTTCGTTCGGGCCGGCGGACCTGGCAGCGTCGCGGCGGATGAAGACGACGCGAGTGGGCGGCGGACACCCGGCGTACGTGGTGCGCGGTGACCCGGTCGCTGACGACCCGGAGGCGCCTCGGATCACAGCGCAGCAGGACCCGTGGCACTACACGATCGCGCGGATGGTGGACGCGTGCACAGCGGTGGGGATCCTGCCGTACTACGGGCCATTCGGCGACATCTCGGACTCGCTGGGGTGCGAGGACCAGTTCCGGGCGGCGTTCCTGCTTGGCTGCGTGGGGGCGTGGTCGCTGCACCCGAGCCAGATCGCGATCGCGAAGCAGGTGTTCAGCCCGCCACCGGACGAGGTGGCGATGGCGCGGCGCATCATCGAGGCGCTCGGCGAGGGGTCGGGCGTGGTGATGCTCGACGGCAAGATGCAGGACGACGCGACGTACAAGCAGGCGAAGGTGATGGTGGAGGTGGCGCAGCTGATCGCGGCGCGCGACCCGGAGATGAAGGCGGCGTATGGCTTCTGAGGCGCGGGGCGCCTCGGGAGTGTGGGGTGCCGCGGTCCTCGCCTCGGTCGGTGCTTCAGCGTGGGAACACGTGCTGTGGGGGCCCGCCCACCTTCAAAGGGGGCCGCGCCCCGTGCATCCACGCTCACCTCGGAAGGTCCGATCCGGTGTCGCGGCGTCCGTCGTGCGCGAGCGGTCCTCCCCTCACCCCTGGCTCCTTTCCGGCTTCGTGGGCGAGGGGGACGAATACGGCGATCTGGTGTGTTCGCGGTTCGCGCGAGTTAGAGATCGAGGGTAGGCATGCGGTTTTACGAGCATGAAGCGAAGCAGGTGCTGGCGAAGCACGGGGTACCGCTGCCGAAGCGGAGCGTCGCGCGGACGCCGGAGGAGGCGGGGACGGCGGCAGCCGAGATCGGCGGGCCGGTGGTGTTGAAGTCGCAGGTGCTGTCGGGCGGCCGGATGAAGGCGGGCGGGGTGAAGTTCGCCGATACGCCCGCGGAAGCGAAGGACGCCGCAGCAGCGATCCTCGAGATTGAGATCAGCGGGCAGAAGCCGATGGGCGTGCTCGTCGAGGAGCGGCGGGCGATCGCGCAGGAGTACTACGCGGCCGTCACATGGGACGCGCGGGCGAAGAAGCCCGTGATCATCTTCAGCGACATGGGCGGCATCGACATCGAAGAGGTGGCGGAGCAGCACCCGGAGCACCTCTCGAGGACGAACTTCTCGAACCTGCGGCCGTTCTCGGACTACATCGCGAAAGTGGCGGTGTCGAAGACGGGGGTGACGGGGAACCACCTCGGGCCGCTGACGCGGATCGTGACGGCGCTGGCGCGGGTGTTCGTGCAGTACGACCTGACGCTCGCGGAGATCAACCCGCTCGCGCGCCTCGAGGACGGGACGTTCATCGCCCTCGACTCGCACATGGACATGGAGGAGGAGGCGCGCAACGCGCAGCGGGCGCTGCTGCGGGAGCTCGCGATTCCCGACGAGGACACGCGCCTCGCGCGGCCGCCGACGGAGTTCGAGATCGCGGGCGCGCAGGTGGACGCCGCGGACACGCGCGGCGTGGCCGGCCGCGTCGTCGAGTTCGACGGCAACATGGGCCTCGTGATCGGGGCCGGAGGCGGGTCGCTCACGCTGTTCGACGCGGTGCGGGCAGCCGGCGGGAAGCCGGCGAACTACTGCGAGATCGGCGGCAACCCCTCAGTGGCCAAGGCGGCGGCGCTGACGAAGCTCGTGCTGTCGAAGCCGGGCGTCGAGAAGATCGCAGTGATGATGAACGTCGTGTCGAACACGCGGGCGGACATCATGGCGCGAGGCATCATCAAGGGCTGCATCGAGGCGGGTCGCGACCCGGGCGAAACCATCGCGATCTTCCGCATCCCCGGGTCCTGGGAGGACGAGGGGTTCAAGATCCTGCGCAAGTACGGCGTGGACTTCGTCGACCGGTCGGTGTCGATGCACGAGGCGGCGGCGCGCGCCGTCGCGAAGATGGGGGCCTGAGTTGTCGATCCTCATCGACGAGAACAGCACGTTCATCATCCAGGGCATCACCGGCCGCGAGGCAGTGACGATGACCCGCGAGCTGCTCAATTACGGCTCGAAGGTCGTGGGCGGGGTGACGCCGGGCCGCAAGGGCCGCGACGTACACGGCGTGCCGGTCGAGGACACGGTGCGCGCGTTCACGGAGCGGATGGAGGTCACGGGCGCCATCGTGGCGGTGCCGCCGGCGTTTGCCGCGGACGCGGTCATGGAGGCGATCGAGGGCGGCATCAAGCTGATCGTGATCGTGACGGAGCGCATTCCTCGGAAGCAGGTCGCGGAGTTCATCGAGTACGCGGACCAGGAGGGGGCGCGGATCATCGGTCCGAACTGCCTCGGCCTGATCTCGCCGGGCAAGTCGAAGATGGGCGGCATCGGCGGGGCGGCGGACGCGACGCAGCGAGCGTTCAAGGCTGGCAGCATCGGCGTGATGTCGCGCTCCGGCGGGATGACGGTGGAAATCTCGAACGCGCTGTCGGAGGCGGGCCTCGGCATCTCGACGGCTGCCTCGATCGGTGGGGATGCCATCATCGGCTCGAACTACGCGGAACTGATGCCGCTGTTCGAGGCGGACCCGGAGACGAAGGGCATCGCGATCTACAGCGAGCCGGGCGGGCCGAGCGAGGCGATGCTGGCGGAGTACATGACCGCCTCGCAGTCGCGATTGCCGGTGGTGGCGTTCATGGCGGGCCGCTTCATGGACGCGATGCCCGGCATGCGCTTCGGGCACGCGGGGACGATCGTCGAGGGCCGCGCGGACACGACGGCGGAGAAGATCGCGCGCATGGAGGCGGCCGGCATCTCAGTAGCAGAGCGGATCGAGGACATCCCGGCGATCCTGAAGCAGCGGATCGGGTAGGAGTCAGCAGACGATGGCGATGTTCATCCGCGTCGATATTCCGGAGGAAGTGCAAGCGGAGGAGCCGCTGCGGAAGCAACTGGTGGAGGTGTGCCCGGTCGACATCTTCGCGCCCGACGGGGAGCGGGTGACGACGGTCGAGGCGAACCTCGATGAGTGCACGCTGTGTGACCTGTGCATCGAGGCGTCGGGGGGCCGGGTGCAGGTGGTGAAGCTGTACGAGTGATCGGGTGAGTGAGCGCTCACCTCTCGGTCCCCCTCGTGCCGCGGGCACGGGGGACGACGGCCCGCTGCGTGGGCGGTGTTAGTCGGCCGCTTCGCGGCCGACTGTCATCTTCGGAGGGTCCCATCCTCCCACACATGAACGCGGCTTCGCCCTTTTGAATCCCCAGTCACGGTGAATCGCGTGACTGCGCGCGAAGCCGCCGATGCGTGGAACGGCAGATTGCAGCTGGCGGGTGACCCACGAATGTCATCGAGATGAAGGATGGCCTAGAATGCGCCGTCGTCGGCACAAGTCGTTACGAGCCAGATGGAGGCGAGGATGACAGTCACCAACGAAGGTATTGCAGCACTCCGGACGTCGATGCGCGGTCTCGTGCTTGCTCCGGCGGATCCCGAATACGATGCAGTCCGCAGGGTCTGGAACGGTCAGATCGACCGACATCCGGCGGTGATCGCACGGTGCACCGAGCCCGACGACGTCGCGGCAGCGATCGCCTTCGCTCGGGCGCACGAACTCATGATCGCGGTCAGGGGCGGAGGCCACAATTACTCCGGCAACGCCGTCGTTGAAGGCGGGTTGATGCTGGACCTGAGCCTGATGCGAGACGTGACGGTCGACCCGGAAGCGAAACGCGCCCGGGTGCAGGGGGGAGCCACCTGGGCGGACCTCGATGGAGCGACGCAGCAGCATGGGCTGGCCACCGTAGGTGGCTACATATCCCACACCGGCGTCGGCGGCCTCACCCTGGGCGGCGGGATGGGGTGGCTGACGCGCAAGGCAGGCCTCACCATCGACAACTTGGTCGGAGCGCAGGTCGTGACGGCGGACGGTCAGATCCTGCGTGCGTCCGCGAACGAGCACCCCGACCTCTTCTGGGCGCTGCGGGGCGGCGGCGGGAACTTCGGGGTTGTGACCGAGTTCGAGTACCAGCTGCATGACGTGGGTCCGCTCGTACACCTCGGACTGTTCTTCTGGGCCGTCGAGGACGGCGCGGCGGCGCTGCGATTCGCGCGTGACTTCATCCGAAGCGTGCCTGCCGAATACGGCACAATGATCGCGGGACTCAGCGCTCCTCCGGCTCCGTTCGTCCCGGAGGAACACCACTTCAAACCGGGATTCGCGATGGGCATCCTCGGCCTCGGAAGCGCCGAGGAACATGCGGCCGCGATGGCCGGCGTCACCGCAGCGCCACCACGACTCTTTGACCTCGTAACGCCGATTCCGTACTTCGAGGTCCAGCGAATGCTCGACGACGCGGCGCCCCCAGGGTTCTACGGCTACGAGAAGGCGCTTTACCTCGACGAGCTAAGCGACGCGGTCATCGACCTCATGGTCGATTTCACACCTCGAAAGCATTCGCCGCTCACCATCACACCAATCTTTGACCTGTCGCACGCCTTCGCACGAGTCGGCGACGATGAGACGGCATTCGGCGGAACGCGCGCCCCGGGATTCGCGTTCAACATCGCGGGACTGGCACCGGTCGCGGAGCTCTTTGAACCCGAGCGAGCATGGGTGCGCGACTATTGGGACGCGCTGAAGCCGCACGCCCGGGGTTCCGGCAGCTACGTCAACTTCATGGTCGAGAACGAACAAGACCGTGTGGAGTCCGCGTACGGATCGAGCAAGTTCGCGCGGCTGCAGCGAATCAAGGCGCAGTACGACCCGGAGAACGTCTTCCGGATGAACGTGAATATCCCACCCGCCTCGTGAACGGCGGCCGAGGCCGCGACAGTCGGAGCGGTAGAGAAACGCGCGGGCGCCGCGCCGTTGCGCCGCCGGATCAGAACTGAGCCGGCGATCGGTCGCCCGCCCGGCCGCTGAAGGCGGACCTGTCGCGCCACTCGGATGGTGTCGCCTGATGAGCGCTGACTGTGCTTCTCGAGCCGGTACGCTGCGCTTCGCCTCGGCCATACGAGTCGCCGCGGGGATCGCAGCGTTTGTGGCTGTGGCAGGCACCGGGTGCGGGGATGACGCGAGCAGCGCGAGGGCGACGGCCTCGGCAGCGCCGTTCGTCCTGGTGTCGGGGACGGCAGCGGCGGCTACGCCGAGGCCTCGGGTTACGGGGACGCCGGTTGCGCTGCCGACGCCGCAGCCGATTGCCGTGGACGACGAGGTGTGGAGGCGCATCGCGGCGGATACGGAGGGGAGCCTGCGTCCGTTGCTGCGGCCTCCGTCGCTGCCTGGCGGGATCGAGACGGTCCTCGATAAGCGGCTCCCGGACAAGCCGACCCCCGGCTTCTTCGATGTCGAGTACGGCGGGCCGGGCAAACTGCTGGTGATCACGGCGGGGCCCCCGAATCCTCCGCCGGGGTTCGAGCCGGGGCACCAGGACCAAATCACGGTGCGCGGGCAGCCGGGCATCCTCGCCGTGGGGGATGACCGCGACCCGAATGTCAGCTCGTGGGTGTACTGGGAGGAGCCGGGGGTGTGGCGGGCGGAGGGCGCTGAGTCGACGGTTCCGCGGGTGCCGTACCTCGTGCGGGGGCAGGGGATGTCGGCTGAGGATCTTCTGGCCGTCGTCGAAACGTTGCGGCCGTGGACGCCGGAGTAGCCGGAGCGGGCCGGCGCGGTCGGCCGCTGCGCAGCCGGCTGTCGTCTTCTGGAGGAATTCACCCTCCCACCCTGGAACGGGCCTTCGCCCCTTCGGATCCCTCTTCGGGCGGAGTCGGTATCCTCGCCCATGGGCCTCTCGCCCGGCCGTACGATCGGAGACTGCATGTCACACCTCGTGCTGTTCGACATCGATATGACGTTGGTGCGGCTGAATGCGGTGGGGCGGCGTGCGATGACGGCGGCGCTGCTGGAGCTCGTAGGGATCGAGGACGGGCTCGCCGGAATTGACTTCGCGGGGCGGACGGACCGCTGGATCCTCAAGCAGGCCCTCGAGGGGAAGCACGTGCCCGAGGACTTCGAGCGATTCCTGCTGGAGTTTGGGACGCCATACCTGCAGGCGCTGGAGGCCCAGCTGCCGGCGCTGGGCGGGGAGGTGCTCGCGGGGGCCGTCCCGCTCCTCGATGCGCTCGTGGCGAGGGGGGACGTGCGGCTGGGGGTGCAGACGGGGAACCTGCGCGAGGCGGCGTGGTTCAAGCTGAAGGCGTTCGACCTCGACCGGTACTTTGTCGACGGAGGGTTCGCGGACGATGCCGAGGAGCGTGACGCGCTGGTGGCGACGGCGATCGCGCGCCTCGGCGGGGCGGTCGAGGGCCACCGGGTGGTGGTGGTCGGCGACTCGCTGTATGACGTGACGGCAGCGCTCGCGAACGAGGCGGTCGCCGTGGGCGTGGCGACGGGACGGACGAGCATCGCGGACCTCGAAGCTGCCGGGGCGCACCTCGCGCTGCGCGACCTCACGGAGGCAGAGGCGCTCCTGTCGCTGCTGTGACGCTCACGAGGTGAGGGGCGAGTGTTATGGCAGCCACACTGACGGCGGACACCTCGGAGGTCGCGGCACTGGAGGGCGAGCGGCGGGCGTACCAGTACGCGGCCGTGCGTTGGGCGGCGGTGGCGCTGGGCCTCGCCGGCGTGGCGGTGCTGGCGCTGAGCTTCCTCGTGGCGGTGGACGCGCGGCCGGGCGCACTGCCGGAGGCGCTGGACGCGGCGACCGAGGGGCAGCTGTTCGTCATCGCGCTGCGTGTGCTGGTGCCACTGCTGATCCTGCGCTGGTCGGTGACCGGGGGCATCCTGGCCATGCTCGTGGACGCCCTCGATGTGGTGATCGTTGAGTTCTTCGGGCCCGGGGGGATGGGCGGCCACTACTCGCAGCTCGACAAGGGGCTCGACAGCTACTACCTGGCGCTCGAGGCGGTGGTGGCGTGGACGTGGGCGAACCGGTGGGCGCGGTGGACGGCGCTGGGGTTGTTCGCCTACCGCCTCGTGGGTGCGGCGCTGTTCGAGGCGACGCAGGTGCGGGCACTGCTGTTCATCTTTCCGAACCTGTTCGAGAACTGGTGGCTGTACTGCGTGATCGTGGCGCGGGTGCGGCCTCGATGGCTGCCGACTTCGTGGCGGTCGACGCTGGTGCCCTTGCTGATCCTGCTGGTGCCAAAGATGGCGCAAGAGTGGCTGCTGCACGTGGCGGAGGCGCAGCCGTGGTCATGGTTCAAGGAGCATGTGCCGTAGGCGGGGCGTGGGGCACTTCGGGAGCATCGGCAGGTGAGGGCGGTCGCTCCGCGGCGCCTGCCCTTTGCGGATGGCCCGCCCACCCACCCCAAGGGGGCTCCGCCTCCTTGACCCCCCTTGACACGGCAGGCTGCGCCTGCGTGGGGGAGCCGCGGCGCGGCCCCCCACGTCACCTGCCTCACATCGCGAAGGCCTCGATGGAGTAGACGGACGGGAGGTCGGTCATGACGGTCTCCCATGTGTCGCCAGAGTCGGTGCTGGAGTAGACCTGACCGTTGCTTGTGCCGAGGTAGAGGCCGGTGGGGTCGAGCTGGTCGGCGATCAGGGCCTGGCGGTAGACGGTGCAGTAGGCGTGCTCCTGCGGGAGGCCGGCGCTGAGGCGCTCCCAGCCCTCGCGCTCCCGATTGCGGTAGACGGCGAGCTGGGCGTCGACCGGGGCGCGGAGCTCGGGGCCAACCATGGGGACGACGAAGACGGTGTCGTTCTCGAGGGGGTGGACGAGGCAGGCGAAGCCAAAGCGGGAGGGAAGGCCCTCGCTGAGGTCGGTCCACTGCTCGCCACCCACGTTCGAGCGGTACACACCGCAGTGGTTGGACTGGTAGAGCAGGTCCGGCCGGCTCGGGTGGTTCTGCAGGTGGTGGACGCACTGCCCGACCTCGGGGTACGGCTCGGGGAGGAAGTCCGCGAGCACGCCCTTATTGCGCGGCTTCCAGGTCTCGCCACCGTCGATCGTCTCGAAGCAGCCGGCGGCGGAAATCGCGACCTGCATGCGGCGCGGGTCGTAGGGGTGGATGAGTATGCTGTGCACCATCATGCCGCCGGCGCCAGGGGCCCACTGGTCGCGGGTGGGGTCTGTGGTGAGACCTCGGACGTCGGTCCAGGTGTCGCCGTGGTCGTCGCTGCGGAAGAGCGCACCGGGGTCGACGCCGGCGAAAACGGTGCCGGGAGAGTGGTCGCGCGAGGGCGTGATCTGCCAGACTCGCTCAAGGCTCAGCCCGAGTGACTCCTCGAACTTCGGGGGGGCGGCGGGCTCGGACCAGTTCTGGCCCATGTCATCGCTCATGCGGACGCCGGCACCCCACCAGGGGTTGTTGACAGCGGCGTACAGGCGGTTGCGGCCCTCGCGGGTGTCCATGGTCAGGTGGTGGACGTCTGTGCCCTCGAAGCAGGTGCCGCTGACCTTCCAGTCTTTGCGGTCTGGCGTGCTTTCGAGGATGAAGCCCCCCTTGTGGGTGCCGACGAGCAAGTAGACGCGATCCGCCATCGAAGACCTCCCTCGTGAATCGAACTACGGGCGCACTTTACCCGAAGAGGTCGAAGCCGTGTCCTCGTGCGCTGCGCAGGACCCAGCCGGCGACGAAGCCGAGGAGGACGGCGACCAGGACGAGGAAGGCACCCGAGGCCGTGAACGACCAGATCAGGATGTGCATCTCGACGGAGCTGGTGTTCTGCAGCGTGAAGATGACGATGAGCAGCACCGACGCGAGGATGGCCCAGAACCTGAACGACCGCAGGAAGGGCCAGGACTCCTGCTCGCCCGGCTCCGGGTTCTGCTGACGCATCGGCCGCACCTTTCTCCAGCGAAATGTCGGTCGTTGGAACGATAGCGCAGCGATGGGCGGAGGAGTGCAAGAGCGGAGGCGCAGACCCGCAATCGGGTCTGCGCCTCCGTTTGTGTCAGGAGCGGCGGCTACGGCCGACCAGGACCACGCCGAACAGAACGGCGAGTCCGACCAGCCCCATCGCGAGGCTGACGCGGCCGGTGGTCTGATCGAGGATTCCGGCGCTGCCGGTCTTCGGCGGAGCCGGCGTCGCGGCGGGCGCCTTGGTGGCCGCGGACGTTGCCGTGGCCGCCGGCGTCGGCTGCTGCGCGAAGGGCGCGGCGACGCCGGAGAAGCCGCCGTTGACCTTCAGCGTGACGAGCGCCTGGCGGACGCCAAGGTCGGAGAACTTCCCCTGCGCATCCGGGGTCGCGCTGAACGAGAAGTCGTTGTCGTTCAGCACGGCGATGGTGGATGGGTCGAGGATGGCGAGGCCCTCGACCTTCGCCTCGACCTCGGAGAACTTGCTGAGGTCGGCGACGAAGTACTTCGGAAGCGGCGTGATGCCGCCCGGGTTCGCCTCGTTGAGGGCTTCGAGCGCCGGCGACGTGGCGGGGTCGTCCCACTTCGTGCCGAGGACGTTGGTCGCCTTCGTGAGGTCGATGCGGTAGAGCTTCGCGACGGGGTCGGTGCGTTCGTCGACCAGGAGGGACGTGGCGTCGATAGCCGCGAGGGCAGAGATCTTCATCTCGCTTGCCCGCGGGGCGTTGAACTCCGTGTACGGCTGGAACTGGTAGACGTACTCGGCCGTGACCTTCTCCGAGGCGATGTCGAAGGCGAGGATGCGCGTGTTGCGCGAGGCGTCGCCGATCTCGCGGTTCGGATGGCGGAGGGGGCTCTGCACGGCCATGTAGAGCGTCTTGCCATCGGGGCTGATGGTCAGGCCCTCGAAACCCCGGTTCGCGGTGCGCTTCGCGAGGATGGCGGGGAGCGCCTCGACGACGGTGTAGTCAGCGCTCGGGAGCTGCACACCGACGGGGACGTAGCGCTTGAGCACCTTGCCGGTGGCGTCGATGCGGACGAGCGAGGGGCTGTACTCGTCGACGGTCCAGAATTCGCCGGCGGTAGTGTGCACCAGGTCCTCTGTATCGAGGCCGCTCTGGTTGTAGTTGAGCTTCTGGTTGGCGGCGTAGTCGTACGGCACCTCGTCCACGCCGTCGCGGTTGGAGAGGCCGGTGATGGGCTTGCCGGACGTCCCGGTCAGGACGAGCGTCTTGACGGGGACGAGCTTCTGGCCCTGTACCTCGACCTTCACGATGGCCGGGCTGAAGTCCGGGACGGGGAAGGTGCGGCGGTTCTCGGAGCCGACCGGAATCTGTCCGTTCGGGCCGCGGTCGGTGATCGTCCAGAAGACAGTGGGGGGATCGGTCGGGTCGTGCCAGAGGCCGGAGCCGAGACCGCCAATGTTGATGCCGTGGTCATCGGCGACGGTGCCGGGGCGGGCGGCGTTCTCGAAGGCACCGAGCCGCACGGGGTCGAGCACGGCGACACTGGAGACGGTGACTGTGGGGGCCTGTGCCGTAACGAACGAGACGCCGACCGACGCCAGCAGCGCGATCAGAACGGCCGAAACAGCGACCCAGCGGGCGGTGATGCGCACAGAAGTCCTTTCCTCGGGGGAGGCGCGACGTGGATGGGGGAGGCCGCGCGCGAGCGTACGCAAGCTGTGTAATGCCGGCGTTAACGGGCGGCTCGGCCGGACCGGGACTACGACCGCAGGTCGTACCTCGTGCGGTCAGGCCTCGGGAGGCGGACCGAGGTCAGAACGGGCCATGAAGTCCTCGTGGAGGAGGTCGGCGCCGTTGGCGCGGCGGACGAGGTCGAGGTAGCGGTCACGGAAGGCTGCCTTCGCCTCCAGACCGAGGTGGGTGGCGTAGGTGGCCATGATGCGGCCGCCCTGGATGGGGAGGGCGAAGAGCGGCTGGGTCAGCGGGCGGCTCCACGCGAGCCGCGCATCGAGGCCGTCGCCTTCGAGGTGATAGGTGGCGATCTCGTGCCAGAGGCCGTGGGTGGAGCCGGCGCCGAGCTGGTGCATCGCGCGGGCATCAACCTCGCCGATCGCGTCGAGGCGCTCCTCGAACGGAGGCCAGCCGGACGGTTCTCCAGGAAGGGGCACATCGTCCGCGGTGAGGCCGGCCATGCGGAGCTTCGCCTCGATGCGCTCGCGGGTACGCTCCTCCATCGGGAGCTCGCTGCCGTTGCGCAGCGTGCGGTTGCGTCCGAGGTGGTCGAGCAGCTCGCGGTCGTGGCGCAGCTCGTAGCGGGTGAAGGCGTCGTAGCGATCGGGGCCGCCTCGGAGGAGATAGCCCATGTCGACGATCGTCTCGAAGAGCAGGCGGTCGTAGAGCGCCTGGAGTTCGCCCTGCCCGGCCATCGTCGACGCGATGAAGGCGCGGGTGAGCTTCACGACGCGGACGGTGAGCGCGCGGAGGATCGCGGCGTCGCGGACCTCGATGGGGGCGGTGGCATCGAGTGAGCGGACCGGCGCCAGCAGCGCGGTGAGTTCACCGAACTCGGTAGAGAAGCCGAGCGCGGCTTCCTGGAATGGCGCGTTCGACTGCGCGAGCTCCAGGCGGCGGCGGTCGAAGAGTTGGGGAACGGGCCAGCCGTCCTGCGCGGGCAGTCCGATGAGGGTCATGCATCAGGTATAGCAGCGGCGTCAGCATACGGCGAAGGGGTTGACGGGCCGAGCGCGTCAGCAGATAGTTAATAATATGCTTAAGTATGACGAGTCGCTCGACCTCGTGTTCCAGGCGCTAGCCGACCCGACCCGACGCGGGATCGTCGAGCGATTGACGCGCGGGCCGGCGTCGGTGACGGAGCTGGCGCGCCCACTCGCGATGTCCTTGCCGGGGGTGATGCAGCACGTGGCGGTGCTGGAGGCCAGCGGGCTGCTGCGAACGCAGAAGGTGGGGCGGGTGCGGACGTGCACCGTGGAGCCCTCGGTGCTGCGGGGCGCCGAGCAGTGGATCGCGGAGCGGCGGCTGTGGTGGGAGCGGCGGCTCGAACGCCTCGGGGACGTGCTCGCCGAGGACGCGAACTCAGCGCAGGACGCGGCGGACGCCGCGGGTGCTTCGAGTACGGCAGGCAGTGCGGAAGGGGATGCAACGTGAACGAGCGATCAGTGACGCATGCGACGTTCGTCATCGAGCGTACGTACGAGGCGACGCCTCAGCGGGTGTTTCAGGCGTTCGCCGACCCGGCGATCAAGGCGCGTTGGTTCGGAGGGCCGCCTGAGTGGGAGACGCTGGAGTCCTCGATGGACTTCCGCGTCGGGGGGCGCGAGGTGGACCGCGCCCGAATCCCGGACGGGCCCATCACGTCGTTCGATAGCCGGTACCTCGACATCGTGCCGGACGAGCGGATCATCTTCGCGTACGACATGCATCTCGACGACGCGCGGATCTCGTGCTCGCTGACGACGATCGAGCTGCGGGTCGAGAACGGCGGCACGCGGATCGTGTTCACCGAGCAGGGCGCGTTCCTTGACGGGTACGACGACGCCGGGGCGCGCGAGCACGGGACGCGCGAGCTGCTGGACCAGCTGGGGTTGGAACTGGCACGGCAGTCGGCGGACGTGTAGCAGCGGGTGCTCGGTGTGCTCCCGTGCCTCGGACGTATCGCCGCTGTGATAGCGTGCGCGACGTCGGAGGGGGCCGCGAGGCGAAGGGAGCACCGGGATGGTCTACGAGCACATCATGTACGAGGTGGAGGACCGGACGGCGGTCATCACGCTGAACCGGCCGGAGCGGCTGAACTCGATCAGCCGGCAGATGATGCGTGAGATCAACGAGGCATACCGCGCCGCCGAGGACGACGACGATGTGTGGACGATCCTCGTGACGGCGACCGGGCGGGCGTTCTGCACTGGCGCCGACGTGCAGGACCAGATGCTGACCGCCTCGGATGAGCAGTACCTGGGGAAGGCCTCGAACTGGGACGCGCCGCAGGAGATCACGCCGCCGTACCTGCAGATGACGAAGCCGTTCATCTGCGCGGTGAACGGGATCTGCTGCGGGGCGGGGCTGGACATGGTGACGACCTCGGACATCGTGATCGCCTCGGAGGACGCGACGTTCTTCGACCCGCACGTCACGATCGGCATCGTGTCAGGGCGGGAGATGGTGCGGCTGGCGCGAGTGCTGCCGCTGAACATCACGATGCGCCTCGCGTTGATGGGGCGGCATGAGCGGATGAGCGCGCAGCGGGCGTACGAGCTGGGCCTCGTGAGCGAGCTAGTGCCGGGAGAGCGGCTGCTCGAGCGGGCGAAGGAGATCGCGGCGATCGTGAACAGCAACGCGCCGCTCGCGGTGCGGGGCACGCGCCTCGCGATCCGGAAGAGCCTGTCGCTCCCCGTCTATGAGGCGGAGCTGCTGTCGGAGAGCTACCGGATGCGGGTCGCGGTCTCGGAGGACGCGAAAGAGGGGCCGAGGGCGTTCGCGGAGAAGCGGGCGCCGGAGTGGAAGGCGCAGTAGCGCGCCTCGATGCGAGCGGGGCCACGGCGATCGACGACGAGGACGTTGCGGCGGCAATTGCCGGTGCGTCGCGGTCCTCGAGCAGCCGGGCGCTGTGCGCTACGAAGCTATCGGGGAAGCCGCGGTATCGCCGTCGTGATTAAGCGCGGGACCTTCCCTGTGCGGGTAATCACGGTATTCGAGCTGACGGGCGAGTGGCTACCATGAGGCCTATGGACATCCGGTACGACACCGAAGCTGACGCACTGATGGTCTGGTTCCGTGATCCGGTCGCTCACCTTCAGGCGCGCATCCTCGACGACCTCCGCTTCGTGCATGAGGATGACGAAGGCGTCGCCAGAGTCGAGTTCATCGAGGTGTCGGGCGGGAGCAACTTGAGCGGTGTCCCACACGCGGAGGAGATTCGCGAGGCCCTCGGTTGCCTCGCGGCACCCGCGGCCTGAGTTCTGCGCCCGAGTCGGGACGATCAGCGAAGGAGATGTAATGCGCGTCATCAAGGCGTCGGAGGGGAGCTCGGATGAGCGGACGGGGCAGCCGATCTTCGAGGGGCAAGTATGGGCGCGCGCGCTCGCCGAGGGCGAGGGGCACCTGACCGCCTCGGTGGTGCAGTTCGCGGTCGGAGCGCGCACGCGGATGCACACGCACACAAGCGACCAGTTGCTGTACGTGGTCGCGGGCATCGGCAAGGTGGGGACGAGCGACGGGGAGCAGGTCATCGCGACCGGGGACGTGGCGTTGATCCCGGCCGGGGAGCCGCACTGGCACGGGGCCGGCGATAGCGGGTCGCCGATGTCGCATCTCACCGTGATGCGCGGCGACACGGAGACGGACGTGCTCGGCTAGGGAAGATCGTCTCGCCCGGCGGCGGCGGAAGGGCGCCCCGCCGCGACAGCTCAGCGAGGCGGCGGTCCGGTCGACCACCAGACGCCCAGCGCGACGACCGCACTCGCGGCCGCTCCCACGGCTGCTGCCGTCTGGCCAGCCACAAGCGCGCTTCCGGCGGCCCAGATGCCGAATGCGACGACGAGCGCGGCGAACACGTGGACGGTCCGACGCACGGTCCTGTTCACCTCGTGACTCCCGGAGCGCGTATTCCGTGGATGCGTGGAGTGTACGAGGAGCGCCGGCGGGGTGGCGGAGTACGGCGCTGCGCTCTCGCGCGTCCCAGGCCTCGCTCGCGGGCGATCCGCCTGTCATCGCGGCAGTCGCAGCGGTCTGCGCGTTCGACCCGCCTCGCGTCGCGATACAATGGGGGATGACAACCGCACCCAACAGAGGGAGTGTTTGAGACAGATGAACAATCTCAAGACCGTGGTCCTGATGGCCGCCATCAGTGGCTTGCTGATCGCGGTCGGCGGCGCCATCGGCGGGTTCGGCGGCGCGATCACGTTCGCGGTCATCGCTGGCGCGATGAACTTCGCCTCGTACTGGTTCTCGGCCGACATCGTGCTGCGGACATCGGGGGCGAAGGAGATTCAGCGGGAGCAAGACCCCCAGCTCTTCGACATGATCGCGGACGTCGCGCGGCGTGCGGAGATGCCGATGCCGCGCGTGTACATCATGGACTCGCCGCAGCCGAACGCGTTTGCGACGGGACGCAGCCCGAAGCACGCCGCGGTCGCGGTGACGACGGGGATCCGCCAGCTGTTGACGGACCGTGAGCTGTTCGGCGTGCTGGGGCACGAGATCTCGCACGTGAAGAACCGGGACATCCTGACGTCCTCCATCGTCGCGACCATCGCCTCGGCGATCTCGATGATTTCGTGGATGGCGATGTGGTTCGGCGGGCGTGACAACCGGAACCCGTGGGCGGGGCTCGTCGTGATGCTGGTTGCGCCGATTGCGGCGACGTTGATCCAGCTCGGCATCAGCAGGACACGCGAGTATCAGGCGGACCGCGACGGTGCGCGTACGGTGGGCGACCCCGAGGCACTGGCATCGGCGCTGGCGAAGCTACAGCTGGGCGCGCAGCGCGTGCCGATGGACGTGCCCGCCTCGACGGCGCACCTCTTCATCGTGAACCCCCTGCGCGGGGGCGGCGTCGCAGGGCTGTTCAGCACGCACCCGCCACTGGAGAAGCGCATCGAGCGGCTGCGCTCGATGTCGGTCTCAGCTCGAAGCGCCGACTGAACGCAGGCCCCTCTCCGAGGGGCCTTCTTCTTGCGCGGCGGGCGTGCAGACCCGCGTACACTTCGGATCGAACGGACGAGGAGTGCATATGCCCGCCGCAGAAGACCACGCCGCGCTGCGCGTGCTCATGGCACCCGACCTGCCCTCGGCGCTCGTGGAGCACATCGACCGGGTGGTGTCGGTCGCCGGGGAGCTGGCGCGCATTCACGGGCTCGATGAGCGGCGGGTGCTCCTCGCGGCGCAGGGCCACGACCTGCTGCGCGGGCTGTCACCCGAAGCACTGCTGGAGGCCGCGGCCGTCCGAGGCATCGAGGTGGGCGAGTTCGAGCGGGCGGAGCCGGTGATCCTGCACGGACCGCTGGGGGCGATCGAGCTCGAAGCGCGGGGGTGGATGGACGACCGGGAACTTCTCGACGCGATCACCTGGCACACGACGGGGCACCCGGACTACGGCCCCATCGCGTGGGCGATGTTCGTGGCCGACAAGGTGGAGCCGGCGAAGATCGAGCGCTGGCCGGCCCTCGACGCGGTGGCTGAGGCGATGGAGCACTCGCTCGAGGGCGCGGCGCTGCTGTACCTCGACCTGCTGCATGAGCGGCTGCAGCGCGAGGGAAAGGCCTGGCACCCGCTGGCGGAGCGCACCCGGCAGGCCCTCCGAGAACGAGGCGAGGGCTCGGGCACGTAGCCCTGGCTCGAAGCCATCCCGGCCGCGACGCACACACCTCACCTCCATGTGTTATCACGTCCGATACATCGGGCGATGGTGCGACACGGAGGAGGCCGACGATGCCGGGACCGCTCGACGGGGTGCGCGTGCTGGAGATCACGCAGATCGTGGCGGGGCCGTACTGCGGGATGAACCTCGCCGATCTCGGGGCGGATGTCGTGAAGATCGAGTCGCCCGACGGTGACGGGGTACGCAAGACAGGGCAGTTCTTCCCAGGCGAGAGCAAGTACTTCCACACGCTCAACCGGGGGAAGCGCAGCATCGTCCTCGACCTGCGGCGGCCGGAGGCGCAGCAGCTCGTCCACGAGGTGATCCCGCAGTTCGACGTGTTCTTCATGAACGCCCGCGCCGGCGTGGCGCAACGACTGCACCTCGACTACGACACGCTGCGGCAGTTCCGGCCCGACCTGATCTACCTCGAGAGCACGGGCTACGGCGCGGACGGGCCGAACGCATACGCCTCGGGATCCGACATCGTGGCGCAGGCGTACTCGGGGCTGATGGCGGCCGAGGGCAAGGTCGACGACTTCGGCGCGCCCCAGTCGATTTCGTGCACGGCGGTCGCCGATTATGTCACTGGACTGGCGGCAGCAATGGGTATTTGCGGCGCACTCTACCGGCGGGCGCTGACGGGCGAGGGGGACTTCCTGCAGACCTCGCTGCTGCAGAGCGCGCTGTCGATTCAGTCGGCCGCGGTGTCGCGGGTACCTGTCTCGGACGAGCTGACGGAGCGTCCGATGCTCGAGGCGATGGATGACGCGCGAGCGAAGGGCGCGACATACGCCGAGCTCGTGCGGCTACGACAGGACCGGAACCGCAGCGTAAGCAAGGCGATCCGGCTGTACTACAACGGGTACCAGGTGAAGGACGGGTCGGTCATCCTCGGAGCGTTGACACCCGAGAACCGCGACCAGATGCGGCGCGCACTCGGTGTGGTGGGCGCCGACCCGAGCGCGTCGCCGGACTTCAACGCGCTCGACCCGGAGCATGAGCAGCAGGTCGAGGTCTTCGCAGCGCGCCTGCGCGAACTGATGCTCACGCGGACGATGGACCAGTGGGTCGAGGCGTTCACGAACGAGGGCGCGCCGATCTCGAAGGTGAACTTCCCGGAGACGATGGCGTACGACCCGCAGGTGGAGGCGATGGGGTTCCTGCAGGACTTCGACCACGAGCTGACGGGACCGGAGCGCCTCGTAGGGCCGATCGTGCACATGCGGGCGCACCCCACCGGATCGCCGCGGCCCGCGCCGCCGCTCGGGCGGCACACCGACGAAGTGCTGGAGGAGCTCGGGCTGTCCTCGGACCGCGTGGGCGTGCTGCGCGCGGCCGGCACGTTCGGGTAGCCTCGCGAGGTGAGCGGCGATGCGGACCTCGCCTACCTGTCGATCGCGGAGGCGGGGCCCGCGATCGAGCGGGGCGCGCTGTCGCCGGTTGCGCTCCTCGCGGCGGTGTTCGCGCGCATCGAGGTGGTCGAGCCGCGGCTGAACGCGTACGTGCGGCTGATGCGCGAGGCTGCGTTCGAGGAGGCACGGGCGGCCGAGGAACGGGCGCGGGCGGGGCGGCGGCTGTCAGCCCTCGATGGCATCCCGATCGCGGTGAAGGACCTCATCGACACGGCGGGGGTGGCGACAGCGGCGGGCACGGGCGCCTACCACGACCGCGTCCCGCATGCCGATGCGGAGGTCGTGCGGCGGCTGCGCGAGGCGGGCGCGGTCCTTGTGGGGAAGACCAACACGCACGAGCTGGCCTGGGGCGGGACGACCAACAACAAGCACTTCGGGGCCACGCACAACCCGTGGCTCCTCGACCGCGTCCCGGGAGGGTCGTCGGGCGGCTCGGGGGCGGCAGTGGCGGCCGGGCTCGCGCTCGGCGCGCTCGGGACCGACACGGGCGGGTCGATCCGCATCCCGGCGGCGAACTGCGGGGTCACGGGATTCAAGCCGAGCTTCGGCCTCGTAGGGCGGAACGGCATCGTGCCGCTCGCGTCGACGCTCGACCACGCCGGGCCACTGGCGCGAAGCGTGCTCGACTCCGCGCTGCTGCTCGACATCCTCGCGGGGGACGACCCAGGGGATGCAGATTCCGAGGCAGTGGAGCACGGCTCGTACGCCGCGGGCCTGCTCGATGCGGGGCCGCGTCTTGACGGCGTGCGGCTGGGGGTCATTCCGGCGCTGCTCGCCGGGTGCGAGCCCGCGGTCCTCGAGGCGTTCGAGCGAACCATCGAGGTGATGCGCGGGCTCGGCGCGGCCGTCGAGCGCGTCGATGCGCTGGCGGGACGCACGGGGGAGAATGTCCGCGCCCTCGTGGTCACGATCATCTCGGTGGAGGCCGCCGCCCACTTCGGCCGGCTCGCGGCGGAGCGTGGGCACCTCATGTCGCGTCCTCTGCGCACGCGCATCGAAGCTGCGCTCGACATTCCCGTGGAGGACTACCGCCGCGCCCTCGAGGGCCGCGCCGACATCGAACGGCTTTGCGAGGCCGCGCTGCTCGAGGGCCGCTTCGATGCGTTCGTCGTACCAACGTCGCCCGTGCAGCCGGAGGTGATCGCGCCCGACCCCGAGCGCGAACCGGACGTCCCGCTGCGGTTCCGGAACACCTCGGTGTTCAACGCGAGCCGGCAGCCGGCCCTGTCTTTGCCGAACGGGTTCGATGCGGACGGGCTGCCGACCGGGCTGATGATCGCGGGCGCGAGGTGGGCGGACGCAGCGGTGCTGCGGATCGGGCATGCATACCAGCAGGCGACGGCGTGGCACCTCCGACTGCCGGTGCTGTAGGCGCCGGCCGACCAACAACGAGGCCGCTCCTCTCGGAGCGGCCTCGTTGTTGACCGTCGTTGGTGACGAGGTGGGTTAGCGGCCCTTCCAGTTGGGGGCGCGCTTCTCAGCGAAGGCCTTGGGGCCTTCCATGCGGTCCTCGCTGTTGGCGACCTTGTCCAGGAGCGGCGCGTTGACGCTCTTGAGGTGGTCGAGCAGGAGGGTGCCGGTGGGCGGGGTGGGCGGGTTCATGTGCAGGTGGACGCCGTTCTTCAGCGCCTGCACGGCGAGCGGCGCGCACTTCTTGAGGATCTCGGCGCGCTTCTCGGCCTCTTCCATCATGGCGTCGCGGTCCGGGACCAGCCACTGCACGAACCCGATGTCATGCGCGGTCTGCGCGGAGATGTGGTCGCCCGAGAGGATGATCCACAACGCCCAGCCGAGGGGCACGAACCCGAGCTCGAGGGTGTCCATGAGGTTGATCGGCGTGAGGCTGCGCAGCGGCTCCGGCATGCCGAAGACGGACTTCTCGGTGGCGATGCGGAAGTCGCAGCGAGCCGAGAGCTGCATACCGCCGGCGAGGGCGTAGCCATCGACGGCCGCGATGACCGGCTTGAGGGTCTCGCCGGCGCGGCTGAGGCCGCTCTTGGCGTTCTGGGCAGCGCCCTGACCGATGGTCTGGTCGCGCTCGGTCATCTCGCGGAGGTCGGCGCCGGCGCAGAAGGCGCGTCCGCCGCCACCGGTGAGGACGACCACGAGCACGTCGTCGTCGTTGTCGGCTTCCTCGAACGCGTAGAACAAGCCGTTCTGTACGCCCGTGCTGAGCGCGTTCATGCGCTCGGCGTTGTTAATGGTCAGCCACGCGACGCGGTTTCGCTTCTCGTAGCTCACCAACTCGAAGTCCTGTACGGCCATCTTGACTCCCTTCCCTGAGTTCAAGTGCCCTGAGTCGCGTCGGCAGTCTAGCACGTCCGTCATCCAGCAGCGGGGGCGATGTCGGACCTGCGGTCGGCCCTCAGACGGCTGCCGCAGCCGCCGCTGCCATCGGCACGTCCTCTCGCAGCTCGGCGAGGAAGGCGCGCACTTCGGCGACGTCCGCGAGGCGATAGGCCGCGTCCGTGCGGCCGGGACCGACGTGGATGGCCATGCTCCGCTCGGGGAGGGCCGCGAACATGTCCTCATCGGTGGCGTCGTCGCCGATGGCGACGACGTATGCGTCCGACGAGACGTGGCGGAGGGCGTCCGCCACGACGAGGCGCTTGTTGATGCCACGAGGACGCACCTCGAAGCCACCGGTGACCTCGATCACCTCTGCCTGCGTGCCGTCGAGGACGTCGACGAGCTGCTGCCAGAGGGCGTCGGCCTGGCGGATGCCGAAGGCACGCTCCGTGCCGCGGTAGTACCAGGCGAGGCCGACGGTCTTCTCCTCGACGAGTGAGCCGGGAGTGCTGGCGGCGTATTCCGCGAAGAGCTGGCTGACAGCCTCGCGCCACTCACCTGAGTCGGTGACGGAGGTCGACCAGGCGCCCCCGTCCGGGGAGCGGGACCAGACGCCGTGTTCGGCGTGGAGCCCGATGCCGGCCATCCCGAGCCACCGCTCGAGGGTCTCGCGACCGCGCCCGCCCACGACATGTACCGTCGTGCGCGGGCGCTGCGCCAGATCCCCCAGCAGGTCCAGGAGGTCATCGTCCGGGCGTCCGAGTTCAGGCGTGCTGGCGAAGGGCACCAGCGTGCCGTCGTAGTCGAGGATCAGCACGAGCTCCGGAGTCGAGCGGGCGACCGCCACCAGACGGGCGAGGTCGGACTGGAGGAGGCGTGCGCTCTCACGTCCGCGCTCGGCGGCAGCCGTGAGAGTCATCAGGAAGCGGCGGCTCCAGCGCTCCGTGTCGTTGATGAAGACGCGGCGGCGCATCCCTCGCATGCGCGAGTGGCGCTCGTCGGCGGGCATGGCAAGGGCGCGCGCATAGGCTTCGGCCATGCCGTCGACGTCGTAGGGGTTGACCTGCACGGCCTCGGCGAGCTCGGCGGCGGCGCCGGCGAATTCGCTGAGGACGAGGACGCCGTCCTCGTCGAAGCGCGACGCGACGAACTCCTTGGCAACCAGGTTCATGCCGTCGCGGACGGGAGTGACGACCATGACATCGGCGGCACGATAGAGCGCGACCACCTCGTCTTTGTTCATGGAGCGGTTGATCCAGCTGACGGGAGTCCAGTCGGGCGTGCCGTAGGTGCCGTTGATGCGGCCGATGATCTCGTCCGACTGGCGGCGGAAGTCCACATACGCCTCGACGCGTTCGCGCGAGGGCACGGCGACCTGGACGAGGCGCACGGATCCGCGGAGCTCGGGGTGGGTCTCGAGCATGCGTCCGAAGGCCAGCAGACGGCGCGGGATGCCCTTCGTGTAATCGAGGCGGTCGATGCCGAGCATGATGCGCACCAGCGGCGCGCCCTGACGGTAAGCGCGCACTTGCTTCACCACGTCACGGCGGGTGGCGACCTCGGCGAAGGAGGCGGCGTCGATGCCCATGGGGAAGACGTCGGTCTGGACATCGCGGCCGCGCCAGTTGAGGAGTTTGCCCTCGGAGGTGACGCCGAGCGTGCGGACGACCGTGGTCTGGAAGTCATCCATGAAGGTCGCGGTGTGGAAGCCGATCAGGTCGGCGCCGAGCAGTCCCTCGAGGATGAGGCGGCGCTGCGGGAGCATGCGGAACACCTCGGACGAGGGGAAGGGGATGTGGAGGAAGAAGCCGATAGCGGCGTCGGGAAGGCGGTCGCGCAGGAGGGCGGGGAGGCGCATCAACTGGTAGTCGTGCACCCAGATCTGGTCGCCGGGCCGGTAGAGTCGGGCGACGGTGTCGGCGAAGAGGTTGTTGACCTCCTCGTACACGTCCCAGCCGTCAACCTCGTAGGGGAGGCGATCGGGGAGGTGGTGGAAGAGGGGCCAGACGACGCCGTTCGAGTAGTCCTCGTAGTAGCTCTGGATCTGCTCGCGGGTGAGCTCGATGGGAACGAGACGGCGGCGGTCGAGGTCGGCGCGAATGTCGGCCCGCTGGCGCTCGGAGAGGTCGGCGAGGTCGCCGGGCCAGCCGATCCAGAGCGTGCTCGGCGACTCGGTCAGCGAGGCGAGGCCTGTGGCAAGCCCGCCGGGACTCGGCTCGAGGAAGGCGTCGTCGCCGTCGACTCGAAGCGTCACGGGAAGGCGGTTGGAAACGATCAATACGCGGCTCATGCGAAGCCGCCCATGCGGAGCGTCAGGCGAGGCGCGGCGTCCGTCACGTCCCTCTCCCGGCCAGTGCGCTCTCACTCTGCCCACGGCAGCGGACATCCGAGCCGCGTGGTGGCCCGTCGGTCCCATCCGCCGTCGAGGTAGGAGCGCAACCTACCTCCGAGCGCCTACGGGGTTAGCTGACGGGTTCGGCGTCGGAAGTCGCCTATGCGCCGACCGGCGGCGCAATACACCCCACGATTGGTTCCCCCGTTCCCGGCGAGCGCCGGGATTCGGCTGGCGCATCCACGATAGCAGACGAGGTCAACGCGAGAGGGGCCATTCGTAGGCCTTCGCGGAGGGCTTCTGTCACCTCGATTTCGAATGTGCAGCTCACACGGACGCAGCCACGGGCGCGTCTGCTCATACATGCGCCCGTGGGCATGCGTCCCGTGGGCAAGCGGCCAGCTGTCAGGCATAGCAATAGACGCATCGGCGCGGGGCCTCTAACATGAGAAGTCCGTCCGAGGAGGGACGATACTCGATGGCTCACTCCAAGCAGGCCCGCAAGCGCATCCGCCAGAACGAGCGCCAGGCCGCCCACAACCGACCGATCCGCACATTCACCTCGCGGCGCGTCCGCGATGCGCGGGACGCCATCACCGCTGGCGACGAGAACGCCGCGGAGGCGCTGCGCGCCGCGCAGTCGGCGCTCGACCGGGCGGCGAAGAGCGGTGTCATGCACCCCAACACGGCGGCGCGGCGGAAGTCGCGTCTGGCCGCGGCGCTGAACAAGGCGCAGGCCGCCTCGTAACGTCGTTCACACCAGCCGATTCCCCGCACCGCCCGGCCCCCGCCCGGGCGGTTGCGTTTATGCGGGGATCACAGAGGCGCGTCATCCTTGGCTGGCGCGGCGGCATGGGTCGCTGCGATACTGACCGTGATCTGACGGCGAGCAGCAGCGGAATGACGGCGGGGTGACCATGCGCGCGACCATCTTCGAAGCCCCGGGACAGGTATCGGTCGTCGACCGCGCGACGCCGGAGCCGGGACCAGGCGAGCTGCGGCTACGCATGGCGGCGGCGTCGCTGTGCGCCTCGGACGTGCGCGTGTATCGAGGCGAGAAATACGCGAAGCCGGGCGTGGTGCCGGGGCACGAGATCGCGGGCGTCGTGGAGGCGGTCGGCGAGGGCGCAGGATTCGCGGAAGGCGACCGCGTCGTCGTCTGTCCCGTCGTTGCGTGCGGACGGTGCCGTTTCTGCATCGTCGGACGGCAGAACCGCTGCATCGACCGGCGTACGCTCGGGTACGACCTCGATGGCGGTTTCGCGGAGCAGCTGCTCGTGCCCGCCGAGCTGCTGCGCGTCGGCCACGTGCTGCCGGTGCCGAAGGACCTGCCGCTGGACATCGCGGCGCTGACGGAGCCGGCCGCGTGCACGCTCAACTCGCTCGAACTGTGCGAGGTGGGCGCCGGCACCTCGCTGCTGATCATGGGGGCAGGCCCGATGGGCCTGCTGCACCTGATCATGGGCCGCGCGGTCGGGGCGAACCCGATCATCGTGAGCGAGCCGGTCGCGGAGCGGCGGGCGATCGCGGAGCGGTGGGGCGCGGACCTCGTGCTCGACCCGGAAGCGCAGGACGTGCTCGCCGAGGTGAAGGCGGCCACGGGCGGCTACGGCGCGGACGCGGTGGTGGTGACGGTGGGTCTGCACGCGCTCGTCACGCCCGCCATCGACTACGTGCGGAAGCAGGGCGTGATCAACCTGTTCGCGGGGTTCCCGCCGAACCAGACGGTGCCGTTCGACCCGAACATCATTCACTACGGCGAGATCATCCTCAGCGGGTCGCAGAACGCGACGACCGAGCAGTACCGCAAGACGATCGCGCTCCTCGGGCAGGTGCCGCACATCGATGAGGTCGTGACGAACCGGTACGACATCGAGCATGCGCCGGAGGCGTACAGCTCGCGGCTGGCGATGAGCGGTCTGAAGTCGCTGGTGCAGTTCGCGGGCGTCGACTCGGCGTGATGCAGTCGCGCCGGGAGCGTCCGGGCGGCTGGACGCCGCGCTCGGAAGGCGGCCGGCGCGACGATGCCTCGGAGGACCGCGCCGCCTCGGAGGGCGCGACGAGGCTGCCGCTCGGCGACTGGCTGCGCGAGACGCGGCTGCGCAAGGGGCTCACTTTCGCCGAAGTCGAGCGCACGACGCGCATCAACCGTCATTACCTGGAAGCGCTCGAGGCGGAGCACTACGACGTCATACCGGCGCCGGTCTATGCGCGCGGCTTCACGCGGTCGTACGCGCGGATGCTGGGGCTCGACCCGGAGGAGGCCGTCGCGCGCATGCCGGTCGACCTGCCACGTCCGCCCGGCCTCGACCCGATGCCAGGCTTGCGGCGCGCGGGCGCGGAGGCGCCGGCGATCCCGCTGCCGCAGCTCCCTGCGCTGCCCGGGATCACGCGGGCATGGCTGTTCGTGGCGGCGGTGCTCGTGCTCCTCGTGGGGCTGCTATGGGTAGTGCCGGCGTTCACGGGTGACGATGGAGGCGGCGACCAGAGCGCCTCGAGCGCGCAGACGACGGTGCCCGCGTTCAACCAGGGCGAGACGCCGAACTTCGTCGGCGTGCAGCGCAGCGTCGCGGAAGAGGTGATCCGCGCGATCGGCGCGACGCCGGTCGCGGTCGAGGTGCCGAGCGACGCGCCGGCCGGGACCGTCGTCGCGCAGACGCCGCAGCCGGCGACAGCGCTCGCCGGGGGGGACACGGTGACGCTGGTGGTGTCGCGCGGGCCGCTCCGATAGCGCGGCGAACGTCCCGAGCTGCTCGCGCTACTCGATGCCGCGAGTGGTCGAGCGGACCGCCCCTGCTACGGTTGCGATGCCGATCAGCAGCAGGACGGCCGACCAGGCCCAGAGACTGAAGGCGTGCTCCGGATGGGGCCGCCACAGCGCGACGACGCCCAGCAAGAAGGTGATCACCGACGCGGGAAGCACGACCACGGCCACGAACGACAGCCGTCGCGTGTACTTCGGGTTCGCGGCCGCGATCAGCACCGCGCTGAGCACTGACAGGGCGGGGTCCGGCAGACGGCGCCACATCGCGGAGTGATCTCCCAGCCAAGCTCGTTCCGACTGCCCGAGTGTAGCGCCGCACGGGTCGTTCCGGCCGCGCGGCTCCTCGGACCTCACCAGGTCTTCACGTACTCCACGAGCTGGTCGAGGACGGTGCCCCAGCCCTCGTAGAAACCCATCGCCTCGTGCTGCTCGCGGCCCGGCTCGTCGCGATGCATGGCAATGGCGGTGTACCGCGTACCACCGTCCGCTGTGGGATCGAGGAGGATGGCCGCCGTGAAGGGCAGGTCGGACTCGGGCAGCGGGCGAAAGCCGGGGCCGAGCGCCGCGGTCCACACGAGGCGCTGGTCGGGCACCACCTCGAGGTAACATCCGGCCTCGGCGGGCATGTCCTCACCCTCGGGTGACCGCATCACCGTCAGGAACTTGCCGCCCGGTCGCAGATCCACCTCGCACTCTGCCACGGACCACGGCCGAGGGCAGAACCACACCTTCAGGTGCTCGGGCTCGGTCCATGCCCGCCAGACGAGGGCCGGCGGCACATCGACGGTGCGCTCCAGCACGAGGTCCCGTCTGGGGTCAATCTCGAATCCACCGTACGAGGTCATCGGTCGCTCCTTACACTGCTGGCCCGCCAGGAGGGAGGGTCGGCCGTCCGCTTACGCGTCGTGGTTCACGGCGTAGCGCATCAGCACCACGCCGGTCGGGAAGGTCCGGGTCTCTTCGAGGGTCAGGTCCACGCGCGCGCCCTCGGCGAACACGCGCTTGCCGGGGCCGAGGACGAGAGGGTAGACGAGCAGGCTGTACTCATCGATCAGGCCGTGCTCCGAGAGCGTATGGACGAGGACGCTGCTGCCGTCGAGGTAGATCGACTTGCCCTCCTGCGCCTTGAGGCGGCGGACCTCCTCGATGACGTTGTTGCGGATGATGGTTGAGTTGCGCCAGGCGTCGGCCGATTCGAGGGTCGTCGAGACGACGTACTTGGGCATGGCCTTCATCAGGTCGCCGAAGGGGTCGCCCTCCTCGAAGGTCTCGAACGCGGAGTGGCCTTCCCAGGTGCGGCGGCCGAGCAGGAACGCGTCGCATTCGGCCATCGCTTCGAAGAAGCGGGCACCGATGTCGTCGTGCCAGTAGGGCAGCGTCCAGCCGCCGTGCGCGAAACCACCGTCCGTGTCCTCCTCGGGGCCACCGGGCGCCTGCATGACGCCGTCGAGAGACATGAACTCCGCCACAATCAACTTCCTCACCTCGAGCCTCCTGTCCGCCCTTTCGTGGGCTGCATCGGCGTCGTCCCCTCTTGCTCGGCGACATGGAGCTGTCGCACGTACTCATCGAACTGGTCGAGGCGGCGCTCCCAGAGCCGGCGCTGCGCGGACAGCCAGTCCTCGAGCGGGCGCAGGCCCCCCGGAGCGAGCGCATACGTGCGGACGCGACCGCGCTTCTCCGAGCGGACGACGCCCGAGGCCTCGAGCACACGGAGGTGCTCGACGAAGGAAGGCAGCGCCATATCGAAGCCGCCCGCGAGTTCGCTGACGGACGCCGGGCCGCGCCCCAGCCGCTCGACCACCTCCCGGCGCGTCGCATCGGCGAGCGCACGAAACACGCCCTCTCGGGCATCGGCGGGCCGGGCCGGCGTTCGGGTAGGCATCGCGGCAATCCTCCTGGAGACAGGGTAGGCCTGCCGCCATACTTAGGTCAATACCTAAATGACTCGGACGGGTTGCCAGGCACGTGCACCACACCTGGGGCCCCGCATCGCTGTCGCTCGCGGGCCGCGTCCGACATCATGAACGTCAACTCCGACCCCTGACGCCTTCACGGGCGGGAGCACGTCGTGGCAGCAGTGACCGACCCCGACACGGCCCGCGCTGACGCCTCGTTCGACGCGGCGGGCGAGGCGGTCGTCCCCGACGCCGCTCAGGGGTGGCGGGAGTACGCAGCCGTGTTCGCGGGACCGCCGCTCGTCATGGCGGTGACGCTCGCCGCCGTCCTGGCGCCGTCGATCCTCGTGCCGTATGCCTTCGCTGACGACTATTCGTACCTGTGGATGGCGGTCAGCGGGGAGGCGAACCCGCAATTCGGCGGGAGCGTCTTCGAGGCGCACGCCGTCAACGGCCGGCCGCTGACCGGCCTGCTGATGCAGCTCACGTTCGGCGCGGCCAGCTCGATCGAGCAGTTGCGGCTCGTGCGGATCGCCGGCGTCCTCGGCGTGATCGCGTTCGGGCTGCTGACGCAGTGGGCGCTTACGCGCGCCCGCATTCGTCCCTGGCCCGCGGCGCTCATCGCGCTGCTGATGTGCACGATGCCCGCGTTCCAGGTGTACGGGTCGTGGACGGTGCTCTTCGCCGCGCCGCACGCGGCGGTCCTCGGTGGCGTCGCGTCGCTGGTGCTGACGCGCACGGTGGGCGAGGAGGGCAGCGATCGCGTCAGCGCCATGGCCATCGGGGCGCTCTTGTTGCTGGGCGGGCTGTTGATCTACCAGCCAGCTGCGATGTGCTTCTGGGTGTTCCTCGCGATCGCCGTCGTGGGGGCGCGGGATGACCCGCGACGGGCGTGGACGCTGGCGTGGCAGCACGGCGCGGTTGCGGCGGCGGCGCTCCTCATGGCGTACCTAGAGCTGCGGCTCACGATCGCGTACTACGGCGACGCCGTCGTCGAGGCGTCGCAGGAACGGGCGCAGATCTCGACCGACGTCGTCGGGCGCCTGCGCTGGTTCATCGAGCAGCCGCTCATGGAGTCGCTGAACCTCTTTCACCTCGGGCCGTGGCCGTGGCCGTGGCTGGCAGCGCTGGTGGTCGCTGGAGCCGCCTGCGGCGTGATGCTGTGGGTCTTCATGCGCACCTCGCGGCCGTGGCTGTACCTCGCGATCGCGGTGGCGCTGCTACCCGTGTCCCACCTCACGAACATCGTCGTCGAGGAAGAGCAGCATCCGTACCGCACGCAGGCGGCGCTCTCATCGCTCACAGCGCTGTACCTCGGGCTCAGCGTCATCGGCGCGTGGTCCGTGGCGGGGGACAGCCTGCGAAGGGCGCTGAACTGGGGCGAATGGCGCCTGGCCCGGACAGCGGTGTGGGGAGCGAGCATCGCAGTGGTCGCGCTCAGCTGCCTGTTCGCGGCCTCGAACGTCTCGAACCTCATGGCCGCGCCCCAGATGACCGAGCTGCGGATGTACCGCGCGCAGGTGCGGGCGATCCCGGCGGACGCAGAACGCGTGTCGTTCGTGCAGACGAGCTGGTACCAGGGGATCACGAGGCGCTTCTACAACGACGAGTACGGCGTCCCGACGACGGCACGGCCGTTCGCCCTCGTCGGTTCGTTCAAGCTGCTGCTGCGCGAGCAGGGGAAGCTGGGCCCCGACCGGCGGGGTCCGACGGTGGAGTATTTCCCGTCGGAGGTAGGTGCGCTCCCGGCAGGCCAGCCGGCAATCGACCTGCGCGGGATGTCCCACCTGAGGTGAGCCGCCTCTGCGCGGCCGGGTGCGCCCGGCTACAATAAGCGACACACGCCATCCCACCGGTTCAGCTGTTCGAGGTAACGGGACGTCATGGACTTCGAATTCTCCCCTACGGAAGAGCGGTTTCGCGCCGAGCTGCGGCAACTGCTCCACGCGCAGCTCCCGTCCGACTGGTCCACGCGCAGCCTGGCGCAGGCGCCCGACGCCGAGGAGCGCCGGGCACTGGCGCGGACGATCTCGAAGCAGCTGGCGGACCGGAAGTGGCTCGCGATGGCGTGGCCGAAGGAGTACGGCGGCCTCGACGCGTCGTACCTCGAGCAGATGATCTTCAACGAAGAGGTCGCGTATCTCGACGCGCCGGGCAACGGCGGCGTCGGCGTCTCCTCGGTCGGGCCCGCGATCATGATGAACGGCAACGAGGCGCAGAAGCGCCTGTACCTGCCCCGGATCGCGAACGCCGACGATGTGTGGTGCGCGCTCTACTCGGAGCCGGGGGCGGGGTCCGATCTTGCGTCGATCCAGACGCGCGCGGTGCGCGACGGCGACGAGTACATCGTTTCCGGCACGAAGCTGTGGGTGGCGGGCGCGCAGGACGCGAACCTCGGCTACCTGGCGGCGAGGACGGACCCGAACGCGCCGAAGCATCGAGGCATCTCGACGTTCATCCTGCCGATGGACTCCGCAGGCATCTCGATGCGCCCGATTGCGAGCATGGCCGGCGACTCGTACCTCACCGAGGTGCACCTCGACCGCGTTCGGGTACCCGCCGAGAACCTGGTGGGGATCGAGAATCGCGGCTGGTACCAGCTGGCGCGGAGCCTCGACTTCGAGCGTTCGAGCGTGGCGGCCTACGCGGGCGGCAAGCGCAACATTGAGCGGCTGGTGAACCTGGCAAAGGAAGACGACGGGCTGATCCAGCAGCACCCCTCCATGCGGTACGCGCTGGCGGACCGCTGGATCGAGATGGAAGTCGGATTCAACATCGCGTACCGCATTCCGTGGATGCAGACGGAAGGCATCTCGCCGAACTACGAAGCGTCGGTGTCGAAGCTGTACGGATCGGAGCTGACGCAGCGGATCGCGGGCACGGGGATGCAGATGCTCGGCTATGCGGGGCTGCTGGTGCCGGGTTCGCCGCTGGCGCCGTTCGGCGGCGGCATGGCCCGCTCTTACCTCGAGTCGGTGGGGAGCACCATCGCGGCGGGGACGTCCGAGGTACAGCGCAACATCATCGCGCAGCGCGGGTTGGGGTTGCCTCGGTAGGCGCACCCAGCAGGCGGGCCACGCGGTCACGACAGTCTTTAGCCCAATAGCGCGACGAACGCATCGAGGTCCGGGACTTCGTGGTGGGGTTCGTCGGCCTCAGGCGGGTGGCCGCCGCCGTGGCGGTTGAGCCAGACGGCGGTCATGCCGGCATCACGCGCGCCCCGGATGTCCATCGTGAGGTTGTCGCCGATGTGGACGGCTTCCGTCGCCGGGACGCCGAGGCGGTCCAATGCGTGGCTGAAGATCTCGAGGTCGGGCTTCTCGGCGCCGACTTCGCCGGAGATGGCGACGACATCGAAGTGGTCGAGGAGGCCGGTGCGTTCGAGCTTCAGGCGCTGCGCCTCGGAGGGGCCGTTGGTGATCACGGCCACCCGGCCGCACGCGCGGGCGGCGTCGAGGGCCCCGAGCGCGTCCGGGAAGAGCGTGATGTGCCGGGGCCAGGCGGCCTCGTACGCCTCGGTGGTGCGGTCGGCCGCGCGACCGTCCTCGATGCCGTGTGAGCGGAAGAACTTGCGGACGGCGTCGCGGATGACGGTCTCGCCCCAGCGGCCGTGGCGCGCCTCGACCTCTGCGACGAGGAACGGCTGGAGGGCGAGCAGCGGCTCGGGGGTCGTACCCAGTTCGGCGTAGCGCGGGGCTACCTCGACGGCGAACGCATCGAGGAAGCCCTGGCGCCAGGCGACGGCGGAGTCGACCAGCGTCTCGTCGAGGTCGAAGCAGACGGCGCGGAAGCGGCGGGCGCTAGCGATCGTCGTCCTCGGCGTCGTCCTCAAGGTCGTCGTCGTCGAAGTCCGACTCGTCGGCGAAGACGCCGAACTCCTCGCCGCGCCAGACCGTGACGACGAAGTCCTCGCGGTAGGGGTCGGCGGTGGACACGATGCGCTCATCGATGGCGGCGATGAGGGCCTGGACGCCGTCCTCATCGAGGGTCTGGTGGACGGAAAGCGTGGCGTAGGTCGCGGAAGCGGTGTAGTGAATGTCGACGCGGCCCAGGGAGTGCTCGCCATCGTCGATGGTGTAGACCTCGGAGTAAGGCGTGCGGGCTTCGCGCTCGAAGCGGTAGTCGGTCACGGTGGCGATCCTCTCGAGGATGACGGCTGCTGTTGCTGCCATCAGGCTACACGAGCGCGAGCGCTGGCGCGCCTGGAGTGGAACGCGCGTGACGGCGACCGCCCGTCGATCAGCGACGAACGGGTGAGCACCCCGAGAACCCGCACACGGGGCAGAGGTGGCAGCCTTCACCATAGATCAGCGGACCGGCACAGTCGGGGCAGCGCGGGCCGGTCATCGCGATGCGGCGCAGACGGCGGTTCGCGAACAGTTCGGTGGAGCGAGCGGCGGTGGCATTCATGGCGGCCTCCGGGGGTCGGAGAACATGCGTTCTGATAGCACGCCGATGCTAATCAGAACGCATGTTCACGTCAACCGGCTACCGGCACGACCGGCTACGATGGCGGCATGGGCAAGCTGCTGGCGCTCCTGCTGATCCTGGCCGTGGTCGCCCTCGGGTTTGCGTTCCTGTACCAGCCGGGGAACAAGCGGTCACGGTTCTCGACGTTCGGCCGGCGTGTACGCACCGTTGCCTACGCGTACGTCGCCGCGATCCTCATCTCGGCGATCCTGCGGCTGGCGTTCGACTGGGGCTCGTAGCGGGGGCGGCCGACTACCAGCGCCGCCCTCGTCGTTCTTCGCTTTCTCCCGGCGCCAGCACGAGGCCACGCAGCAGCGTGAGCAGCGAGGAGCGCCAGTCTCCCTCGTCGGTGGGCGCGTGGCCGCGGCGCGACTCGCCGCGCATCATGTACGACACCTCCGCGGACATCTCGGCGCCGAAGAGCAGGATGTTGGCGCTGACGTAGACCCAGAACAGCAGCGCGATCACACCTCCGAGCGAGCCATACACGACGTCGTAGCTCGCGAAGTTCGCGACGTACGTTGCAAACAGCGCCTTGGACACCTCGAAGCCCACGGCGGCGAGCAGGGCGCCGGGCCAGATGTGTCGCAAGCGGGTGCGGCGGTGCGGAAGGACGCGGTAGAGCAGCAGGAACATGAGGAACGTCATCACCGCGGGGATGGCGATCGCGCCGAGATCCCACACCCAGCGGAGGTTGCCGTCGAACAGCCCCCAGCGGACATCGGCCTGCGCCTCGACAACGCGCCAGGCCGTGGTCAGCGCCAGCGACGCCAGGAAGAGCACGCCGACGCCGAAGAGCACGAGGTAGTCGAGGACCTTCGCCTGGAGCAGTGCCCTCGGCTGGCGCACGTCGAACACGATATCGAGGGCGTTGCGGATCGCGGAGGCGAGGGCGCTCGCGGTCCAGAGCGTGCCGATGGTCGCAACGACGGAGAGCGTGGGGCCCAGGTCGGCGAGGGCTCGCAGCGAGTTCGCGACGCTGGGCGCTTCGACGGGGATGGCGTCCACGATCGCGTTCAGCACACGGTCGCGGACGCCCGGGTCGCGCAGGACGATACCGAAGATGGCGGCCGCGAGCAGGACGAGCGGAAAGAGGGAGAAGAGCGCGAAGTACGAGATCGCCGCAGCGAGGACGGTGCAGCGGTCCTCGACGAAGTTCACGGTGGCGCGGCGGAACAGGCCGACGACGAGGCGCCAGTCCACGGTGACGCGTTCGGGGCCGACTGAAGAGGGCGCCCTCGGCACGGCCATGCGGCGTCCTGTCCCTTCGACGATCGCTCGACGATGGCCCCCTGCTCCCCCATGCTAAAGCAGGTCGCGAACGAGAGCCCCACCCAGACGAAGAGCATGACCGACCAGCACCCCGTCCCGCGCAACGCCCGTTATCGCCGCATCGTGGTCAAGGTTGGCAGCAATCTGCTGACGGGCGGCGGCGCACGCCTCGACGCGCACGCAATGTCCGGCCTGGTGCGGCAGATTGCGGACGTGCGGCGGCAGGGGGCGGAGACCGTCCTCGTGAGTTCGGGGGCCATCGCGGCGGGGCGTCACCGCCTCGGCGACACCGCACCCCTCGCGAGGCGGAACACGCCCACGCGCCAGACGCTGGCGGCGATCGGCCAGAGCCGCCTGATGTCCGTGTGGGATGAGCTGTTCGAGCTCGAGGACATCGTCGTCGCGCAGGCGCTGCTGACGAGGCGTGACCTGAGCGACCGGCTCGGCTATCTGAACACTCGGAACACGCTCCTTGGGCTGATCGAGCGGGGCGTGGTGCCGATCGTGAACGAGAACGACGTGGTCTCGATCGAGGAGATCAAGGACACGGTGATCGGGGACAACGACAACCTCTCCGCGGAGGTGGCGAACCTCGTCGATGCGGACCTGCTGCTGATCCTCACGGACATCGAAGGCCTGTACACGTCGGACCCGCGGCACGACCGCTCCGCGCGTCTCATCGAGACGGTCGAGCGTGTGGACGAGGCGTTGCTGGCAGCGGCGGCCGGTGCGCCGGGCGAGCGCGGCACCGGCGGGATGGCGACCAAGGTGCAGGCCGCGCGCGTGGCGACGCAGGCCGGCGTGCATGTCGTGATCGCAGACGGACGCCGCGAGGATGCCGTCGGGCTGGTGGTCGCCGGCGAACCGCTGGGGACGCACTTCCTGCCGACGGCGGACCGTGTCGTGAGCCGGCGGCGGCACCTGCTCTCGGCGCTGCGGGCGCGGGGGCGCATCGTCGTCGATGAAGGCGCGGCGCGCGCCCTGCGCTACGACGGCAAGTCGTTGCTCCCGGCGGGAGTGACGGAAGCGGACGGACCGTTCGAGCGCGGCGACGTCGTGCGCGTGTACACCCAGGACGGGGGACACCTCGCGACGGGGAGCGTGAACTACTCGGCGGGGGACATCGAGCGCATCAAGGGGCAACGATCCGACCGCATCGCCGACCTGCTGGGGTACGAGTACGGCGAAGAGGTGATCCACCGCGACAACCTGGTGCTGCTGTAGCGGGCTTGCGCGGGGGTATACAAAGAAGCATGGACATCGAGGCCCGCGATCTCGTCGAGCAGTCTCCGGACGCGATCATCTTCGCGGACCGCGAAGGGATCATCCGGACGTGGAACCGCGCCGCGGAGCGCATCTTTGGCCATAGCGCCGCAGCCGCGATCGGTCAGACGCTCGACCTGATCGTCCCGGAGCGCTTTCGCGAGCAGCACTGGACCGGCTACGACCGCGCCCTTGCAGCGCGGGCCACGAAGTACGTCGGTCAGTCGTTGCCAACGCGGGCGCTGCGGGCAGACGCGACGCAGATCACAGTCGAGTTGAGCTTCGCGATCGTGCTCGGAGCAGACGGCGAGGCGATCGGGGCGCTGGCCACGGCGCGGGACATCACCGAGCGTTTCGAGCAGGACCGCGAACTCCGGCGGCGACTGCGCGACCTCGAGGCGGCCCAGCCGGCGGCAGGCGCGTAGCCCTACGTCGCGCCATAGAGCGCCAGCACCGCGACGGACACGAGGACGATCGTGGCGCTGAACGCGAGCTCGGCGGAGCGTGTGCGGAGCTGGCTCACCTGGTAGGCGATGAAGACGTAGAGCGGCGCGAACTGGCTGAGGATGTCCAGCTCGACATCGAGGACGTTCTTCGCCACCACCGCCTGTGCCAGGAGGACGACCGCGGTCAGCAGCGCGGGGCGGACCTCTCGATCCGCAAATGGATTCGAATTGACGTGGACCATTCCAATACGCCTTCCTGCAGGCCCCGCAGCCTGCAGGACAACCGTGCCGACACGGACACATTCGTGATAAGGGCCGTTCGTCACGCATCGGTGGGGCGTCCGGCCCGGGGCAGACCTACACGAGCGAGAGCACGACGGCGAACGGCACAACGATGATGCTCGCGAAGCCCAGCACGACGACCGAGGCCCAGTACGAGGGACTCAGGAGGAGCCCCGAGCCGACGAGGCGACTGAAGGTGAGAAGCCGGAGCCAGGCGCCGGACCCGAACGGGTCGAAGCGCAGGCGCAACAGACGCAGAACGAGAGCGAAATGCAGGAGGGCGAGAGGGGGTACGAACAGCAGGAGGCCGACGAACGCGACGCCAAAGGACGTCAGGTCAGGTATTAGACGGACATACGCGAAGACCGCACCCGCGAGCATCACCACTGACAACCAGCTCACCAGGGTTACCACGCGTCGAGCGAAAGTCAGCAGCCCGTAGACGCTGCGCTGGCCCATCGCGTAGTAGCGCTGTCGAGACTCGATGGTCCTGCGCATGGGCGGTCCTCCAGCGGGCTCGTGCTATGCAGTGGCGGCCGTACCGAGGAGTTCGCTGAAGAGCGCCCGGTAGTGGAGCATGGCCTGCCGAAGCTCCTCGGTGCTGGCGCCTCCGTCCGCGTTTTTCACGGCGATGGCGCGCGCCTCACGGTAGTCGGAGACGACCTCGGGGTAGGCGACGGAAACGTCGGCGGCACGCTGATCGAAGTCCGCGATGGGGTACCCGCGGCGTTCCATGACGCGCGTCACGAGACGGTCGGCCTCGCCCACGGCCTCCGAGGGGCGGTCAACGAAGTTCGCCTGTACCTGCCGCCACTCGCTCCCGAAGGCATCGGCCTCATCTGGCGAGAGGTCGACGATGTCCAGAGACTCGACGCGGCGCTGACGATCGCGCAACTCGGCCTCGGCGCCCCGGCGGTTGCCCGCCGAGTCAATGGCGCGGTCGTATTCGGGTCCGAACCGCTCGCGCAGCGCGCCCGACCGGCGGCGGCCCATGATCCAGAGGACGGCAAGCGCCGCGACGACGAGGAACAGCAGCACAGCAACCACAGCGATGACCGTCTCCACGGCGCACCTCCTGCCTTCTGCACCACATTCAACAAGCGCGCACTTCGCAAGCGCGGAACAGAAGGAGGAGTGACCGTTGCGGAGTCCTCGCGAGCGGGCGCGGGAGGGGACAGGGACGAAGGCCATCGCGTCCTCCACCGCCCGCGACGCCCGCCGAGTGCCCTACAATGTCCCGACTATGACGACCATTGCCGCTTCCGAAGCCATCTCCAAAGCCGCCGCCGCGAAGGCGGCCGGGCGCCGCCTGGCCTACGCGAGCACCGACCAGAAGAACGAGGCGCTGCATCGCATCGCCGACGCACTGGTGGCGGAGCAGGCGCACCTCCTGGAAGTCAACGCCGGGGACGTCCAACGGGGGCAAGAGCGAGGCCTGAACGAGTCGTTCGTCGACCGCCTCGCGCTGAGCCCGGAGCGGATCGCGGGCATCGCGGCCGACACCCGACAGGTGGCCACCCTCGAAGACCCGATCGGGCACATCGAGGAGATGCGGACGCGCCCGAACGGGCTGCAGATCGGGCAGATGCGGGTGCCCCTCGGCGTCATCGGTGCCGTGTACGAGTCGCGGCCGAACGTGACGGTGGACATCGCGGCGCTGTGCCTGAAGTCCGGCAACGCGACCGTGCTGCGGTCGGGATCGGACGCGCATGCCACCTCATCGGCGCTGGCCGCGATCGTCACGCGCAGCGTCGAGCAGGCAGGGCTACCGGCGGGCATCGTGCAGTTCATCGACTCGACCGACCGCGAGGAGGTCGGGGCGATGCTCAAGGCGCACGAGTACATCGACCTGATGATCCCGCGCGGCGGGGCCGACCTGATCCGGCGTGTGCGCGACGAGGCGACGATGCCGGTAGTCGCGGGCGGCATCGGCGTGTGCCACACGTACGTCGACGCGGAGGCCGACCTCGAGATGGCGCGACGCATCGTGGTCAACGCGAAGACGCGGCGGCCCTCGATCTGCAACGCACTGGACACGGTGCTGGTGCACTCGGCGGTCGCGGAGCAGCTGTTGCCGGAGCTGTCGCGCGAGCTGGGTGAGCGCAACGTGATCCTGCACACCGACGAGCGGGCGCGCCCGCTGTGCTCGGGCGCGCACACGCTGCCCGTCGAGCCCGAGGACTACGACCGCGAGTGGCTGTCCCTCGATTGCTCCGTGCGGGTCGTCGACTCCCTCGAAGACGCGCTCAAGCACATCGAGGACCACGGCAGCGGGCACTCCGAGGCGATCGTGACGAACTCGTACGCGGCATCGCGACGATTCCTGGCGGAGGCGGACGCGGCCGCGGTGTACGTGAACGCCTCGACGCAGTTCACGGACGGGGCGCAGTTCGGGCTGGGGGCGGAGATCGGCATCTCTACGCAGAAGATGCACGCGCGCGGTCCGATGGCGCTGCGGGAGCTGACCTCGTACAAGTGGATCATCTTCGGGGAGGGGCAGACTCGCCCGCTGTAGTGGCGTCGAGGAGCCGACGAGTGCCACCTCGCGCCCGACGGCTCACCTCTTCCGAGCTCGTGCGGGTACTGGAGCGTGCGGGCTGGATACGGTTCGACCAGCGTGGCAGCCACCCTCCAGCGCGCGGGACTTACCGACGCCGACATCGAGCGCCTGCTCTAGATTGAAATCGATGCGCCGATATGCTGTCCTCCTCCTGCCCGACGCGGATGACGGCGGCTACGCCGTCCTCGTTCCCGCGCTTCCCGGGTGCATCACTGAAGGCCACACCCTCGAGGGGGCGCTCGCCAACGCTCGTGAAGCAATCTCGCTGCACGTCGACTCATTGATCGCGAGCGGCGAGCCCGTTCCCTCGGAGCTCGCACCTCCGGAACTCGTCGCCGTCGAAGTCTGACCGGGCTGGTGCCGCCTCGCCGCTCACCATCGACCGAGCACGTTCGCCCTCCGGCCGTTTATGGCCGCCGCCCCCGGGCGTCCGTATACTGAGGGCTCAATCCAGACGCGGGGGTCTCCAGGTGGTCACACACACTCAGCCCGATCCGCTGACCATGTCGAAGCGGATCCGACAGCATGTCGTGCGCATGGTCTATGAGGCGCAGTCGGGGCACATCGGCGGGTCGCTGTCGGCGACGGACATCATGTCCGTCCTCTATACGCGGATCCTGCGGGTTGACCCGCAACGCCCGGACTGGCCGGACCGCGACCGGTTCATCCTCAGCAAGGGCCACTGCACGCCCGTTCAATACGCGACGCTCGCCGAGATGGGGTACATCCCGGTCGACGAGCTGAGCACGTTTCGCAAGAAGGGGACGCGGCTGCAGGGGCACTCCGTCCTCGGCAAGCCGCCCGGGGTCGAAAACTCGGCGGGCGCGCTGGGCATGGGGCTGTCGTTCGGGCTTGGCATCGCCCTCGGGCGAGACTTTCGAGGCCAGGACTTCCACGTTTACGTCCTGATGGGCGACGGCGAGCAGAACGAGGGCCAGGTGTGGGAAGCCGCGATGGCGGTCGCGAACTACAACCTCGAACGCATCGTCGCGATCATCGACCGCAACCACATCCAGAACGACGACTTCACGGCGAACCAGATGGCGATCGACCCGATCGACGAGAAGTACCGCGCCTTCGGGTGGACGGTACGCTCGGGCATCGACGGCCACGACCTCGGAGCCGTCGAGGAGGCGCTGACCTGGGCGCGCGACCACCGCGGCGGCCCGGCCTGCGTGGTCTTCGAGACCGTGAAGGGGAAGGGCGTCGCGGCGTTCGAGAACAACCCCGGCTTCCATGGCGCGGCACCCAACGCCGAGCAGTACGCCCAGGCGATGCGCGAACTGGGCGCGGAGGGACAGGGATGACGATGACCGCCCCCGCCAGCGCGGCCACGCGTGAGGCACTGGGACCGACGTTGATCCGCCTCGTGCAAGAGGGCGTGGATATCGCCGTCGTGGACGCGGACCTCGGTAAGTCGACCACGGCACAGAAGTTCCGCGCCGAGTACCCGGAGCGCTTCTTCGAGCTCGGCGCGGCCGAGCAAAACATGATGTCGGTGGCGGCTGGGCTCTCCACGATGGGCTTCACGGTATTCGCGAGCACGTTCGCCGTGTTCGCGGAGCATGCCTTCGACCAGCTGCGGATGTCGATCGCGCAGCCGAACCTGAACGTCAAGGTCGTCGTCTCGCACGGCGGCGTGTCGGTGGGGGAGGACGGGGCCTCGGCGCAGTCCGTCGAGGACATCGCGCTGTTCAGCTCGCTGCTGAACTTCCGGGTGCTGGTGCCGGCGGACCTCGCGGAGACGGTCGCCTGCCTCGAGACGGCCGCGCGGACGCCGGGACCGTTCATGATCCGCACCGGCCGGTCGAAGGTGAGCGCGATCTACCCGGACGGCTCACATTTCGAGGTTGGTAAGGCGCACCAGCTGCGCGGGGGTTCGGACGTCACGATCATCGCGATCGGGCTGATGGTCGAGCGCGCCCTGGAGGCAGCGACAACGCTGGCCGCCGAGGGCATCGAGGCGCGCGTCCTGAACATGGCGAGCGTGCGCCCGCTCGACACGGAGGCGCTGGAGGCGGCCGCGCGTGACACGGGCGCGATCGTCGTGACGGAGGAGCACCTGGTGCACTCCGGCCTCGGCGCGATGTGCGCGCAGCACCTCGCGACGCGGCGGCCGGTACCCATGGAGTTTGTCGGCGTACCGAACCGGTATGGCGAGTCGGGGACGAGCAACGAACTCCTCGAGATCATGGGGCTGACGCCCGAAGGCATCGTCGAGGCGACAAAGCGGGTGCTCGCGCGCAAGGCGTAGCGCCCGCCCGGTGAGACCGCACGACGGGAGCCCACCGAGGGCCCCCGTTTCTTCATGCCACCTCGGATGCGCCGACTCAGTCCGTCAGGAACTGGAACGTAATCGTGCCGGCGACGGGGCGGAACTGCCGGCTCAGGCTGATGCCCTGGCGCTGGAAATGGGAGCCGCTCTCGGGGTCTCCGTAGAGCCGGTCGGGCTCCTCTGCCATGTACTCGTAGGCGAGGCGGGCGATGGGCTGGCCGTCCTCGAGCATGAACGGGACATCGTGGGCGCGCACCTCGAGGACGGCGCGCGTGCCGTGCAGGCTGGGGCCATAGCCGAAACCGGGGTCGAAGAAGCCGGCGTAGTGGGTGCGCAGCTCCCCGTTCGTGGGGTCGTACGCGACCATCTCCGCCGCCACGCCGGGCGGGATGCGGACGAACTCCTTCGAGATGAGCAGGTAGAAGTCGTTCGGGCCGAGGACGAGGCGGCCCCCCGCCTCGGCACGCACCGGTTCCCAGAAGTCGAGCGCGTCGTACTCGTTGGTCTTCGAGAGGTCGAGGAGGCGCGTGTGGTGGCGCGCACGCCAGCCGATGTGCTGATCGCCGGACGGCAGGCCCACGCTGACGAGGAGCCCGCGGCTGCCGATCGCGGGCTGCGAGACGCGCTCGCGCGGATCGGCGCCGGGCGCGAACAGCAGTCCCTCCGTTTGATGGAGGGCGCGTATCTCATCGGCGGCGAGGGCATCGAGGGCATTCGAGAGCCGGAGCTGCGCGAGTGCGAGCCCGGCGCGGACCGCGATGGTGAACGTGCTGGAGTAGACCTCGAGCCACAGTGGGCCCTCGTAGCCGGCCTCGACCTCGTCGAACTGGCTGCCGCGGTCGGCGATCACGCGGGTGAAGATGTCGAGGCGACCGGTGGAGCTGCGGGGATTCGCGCGGGCGCGCGTGTCCGGCGGCAGACGGAGCGTCTCAGCCAGCGGGATGAGGTAGGGGTGGCCGGGATCGAGGACCGCACCGGTCGGATCATCGAGGTCGATCTCGGGTCCCACCTGCAGGTCGGCAAGCCGGTCCTGCACCCGCGCGTCTCCGGGCAGGAAGCTGCTGCGCAGGCGGTAGGCGCGGCTTCCGAGGCGCAGGTCGAGGCTCGCGGGCTGGACCTGGCCCGCGTCGATCTCGCGGACGCTGCGGATGATGCCGTCACGGATCGCCTCGCGGAGCATCTGCGCTGAGAAGACGCCGCGGCGCCTTGCGGGTGAACCCGCCTTGGACACGTTCGTCACTGCCTGCATCCGCGACCTTTCCAGGGTTGCGTCATCCTCGGCACGGGCGCGCCCAGACAGAGTATCGGCCCACGGGCGCTGGCCGAGCGGCATTGCCGCCGGGTGATGCGACGTTCACCCACACCGCGGCTGCTGGGTGTGGACAATCCACTCACCGTGCAGCGCGGGCACGGCGCAATTTCCGCAGAAACACGAACGCAATTGAGCGCTCAATTCGGCGCGCGTCTATTCGTCCCCGAAACACCCACCCGGGTTAGTATGCCCGTCATACCACGGGAGTAGTGGGAACCACGACTGGAGGGATGCATGGACGAAGAGACGATTCAGAGCCGCCTCGGGGGGCTGAAGCTGGGGCGACGCGCGGCGTTGCGTGGCGGCACCGTGGCGCTCGGCGGCCTCGCCGCGGCCGCGCTGATCGGGTGCGGCGGTGACGACGAGGACGCGGACGACGGCGGAAGCGGTGACGGTGGCGCGACGGCAACGTCCGAGGCGAACGCCATCGACCAGGGCGACGCGCAGCGCGGGTTCTACGTCAAGGACGAGGCGCTGCCGTACCCGTACAGCTACCCGGAACCGAAGAAGGAGCCGAAGGCCGGCGGTATCCTGCACGTCGCGGCGACATGGGACGTCGGGCCGATGGACCCGACCGTGTCAGCCGCGGGCGGCACCGTCACGGTGCCGAACATGGTGTACAACCGACTGATCGGCATCAAGCGCGGTCCGACTGCGGACCCGTTCAAGATGGAGCTGCAGCCGGAGCTGGCGCAGTCCTGGGAGCGCAGCCCGGACGGCCTGACGTACACGTTCAAGATGCGCAACGACATCAAGTGGCAGAACCTGCCGCCGCTGAACGGCCGGGCGTTCGTGGCCGCGGACGCGGCGTTCGCGCTCAACCGCTACATGACCGAGGGCGTGCACCGCGCGTACTACGTGAACGTCGACTCGATCCAGGCGGTCGACGCGGCGACGCTCAAGGTGCAGATGAAGCGGCCGGTGGCGGACTTCCTCAACCCCCTGGGGAGCGACAAGCAGACGATCTTCCCGAAGGAGCTGGTGGACAACGGGGAGATCACCAAGAAGGTCATCGGGACGGGTCCGATGATCCTCACCGAGGCATCGGTCGGGCAGCGTGTGACGTTCGACAAGAACCCGGACTACTTCCAGCGCAAGGTGCTGCTCGACGGGTTCGAGTTCAAGATCATGCCGGACCTGGCGGCGCGCCTTGCGGCGTTCCGCACGGGTCAGGTGGAGTACGCATACTCGCCGGTGGCCGCACCGAGCGAGGTCGAGAACCTCCGGAAGTCCGTGCCGGATGTCCAGATCAACATGCTGCCGTTGACGTACAACACGTTCACGCTGGCGTTGAACCTCACGGACCCGAAGTACCAGGACGAGCGTGTGCGGCGCGCGATCTCGATGGCGCTGAACCGGGACCAGCTCGTGCAGCTCGTGGCCGAGGGGCTCGGCAAGGCCGTCAACATCATCCCGTGGACGTACGTCTTCGATAAGGAGCCGACGATCGAGTCGGGCGCGTTCGGGAAGTGGATGAAGTACGCGCCGGACGAGGCCAAGGCGCTGCTCTCCGCCGCGGGCGCGGACAAGCTGCAGATGAAGCAGAGCTACTACGCATACAGCGGCGCCAACGACAAGACCGTCGAGGTGGCCGTGCCGATGCTGCAGGCCGTGGGCATCAACGTGTCCGGCGGCAAGGTGGACTACACGGAGTTCAACTCGCAGTGGGTCGGAAGCAAGCTGGCGGACGCGAGCCTGTCCGGCTGGGGCACGTCCGGCTTCGACGCGGACAACTGGTTCTACGGCCAGATCTTCTCGAAGTCGGCGGGCAACCGCTGGCGGATCAACGACCCGCAGCTCGACGCGTGGGCAGAGCAGCAGCAGACGACGCTCGACCCGGCGGCGCGCAAGGAGATCTTCAAGAAGATCTGGGACCGCGACCTCGACATGATGTACCGGCCGTCGTTGCCGAACGGCTTCACGTACGAGATCCTCGCGGCCTCGCTGCGCGGGGTGCGCTTCGGCCAGTCCTCGCCGAACGCGAACAGCTCGTACTACAACTGGGGCAGCCAGGCGGAGCACGCCTGGCTCGACAAGTAGCTGAGCCGCGCGAGCGGACCGGGGAGAGGGGCGCCGTCTGGCGCCCCTCTCTCGTTGCCGGGCAGCGCGCGTCACTCAGATCGTGGAGCCTCGTTGACCGGGCATACCCCGCGGGGGCATCCTAGCGAGGTGACCCTCTCCCTCCCCCCTCGGCGGATCTATCTGGACTCGGGGGCGTCGACGGCTGTGCGGCCGGAGGCGCTCGCGGCCATGCGGCCGTTCTTCGACGGGGAGTACGCGAATCCCTCGGGCCACTACGCGAGCGCTCGGCGGGCGACCGACGCGCTGGCGACGGCGCGGGAGCGAGTCGCCGAGGTGCTCGGCGCGCTACCCGAGGAGGTCGTGTTCACCTCGGGAGGCACGGAGAGCATCAACGCCGCGATCAAGGGCGTCGCGTTCGCGCAGCGCGAGGCGGGCGCGGGGGCGCACATCGTCACGACGCAGGTGGAGCACCATGCGGTGCTCCACTCCGTCCAGTACCTCGAGCGGTTCGGCTTCGAGGTCGAACTGGTGCCGGTCGACGAGCATGGGTGCGTCGACCCGGCGGACGTGGCCGAGGCCGTGCGGGACGACACCGTCCTGGTGTCGGTCATGTACGCGAACAACGAGGTCGGCACGGTGCAGCCCGTCGCCGAGGTGGCGCGGGCGGTGCGGGAGCGTGGCCGCGCCCTGGGGCGGTGGATCCCCGTGCACACGGATGCGGTGCAGGCTGCGAACTCGCACCCTCTCGGCGTGGACCAGTTGGATGTCGACCTGCTGTCGCTGTCCGGGCACAAGTTTGGCGGGCCGAAGGGGACGGGGGTCCTCTACCTGCGGCGCGGCATCCCGTTCCTAGAGCAGCTGTCCGGAGGCGGGCAGGAGCGACAGCGACGGTCCGGCACGGAGAACGTACCGGGGATGGTCGGGCTGGCGACGGCCCTGACGCTGGCGCAGGACGAACGGCAGGCGTTCGCGGCGCGCACCTCGATGCTGCGAGAGCGGCTGCTGGCGGGGTTGGGGCGGGCGTGCCCGGAGCTGCGGTCGAACGGGCACCCGACGCAGCGGCTGCCGCAGAACGTCCATCTGTGTTTCGACGGGGTCGAGGGTGAGGCGGTCGTCGAGGCGCTGGACGCCCTCGGGATCGAGGCGTCCGCAGGGGCGGCGTGCACCTCTGCGACATGGGAGCCCTCGCACGTGTTGCTGGCGATGGCCGTGCCCATCGAGCTGGCGATCGGGTCACTGCGGATGAGCCTGTGGCCGACGCTGGACGAGGCCGACATCGATTATGTCGTTGACAGGCTACCGGCGGTCGTCGAGCAGGTGCGAGCTGCGGCGGTGCCGGCGCTGTAGTTCGGATTCGCAGATCGTCGCCTTCCTGAGAATTGCATAGGCGCTTTACACTGAGTACGCGCGTCAGTAGTCTTGCGTATGCAGATGAACACTTGTCTGACGGCGAAAGATGGAAGAGACCTGTGCCTGACTCCCCATTCCAGGACTACCTCGACCTCGTCGAAGCGGCCCGAGAGCTCAATATTCACCCCCAGAGCCTGCGGCGGCTGATCAAGCAGCGGCGGGTGCCGGCGGTGCTCTTCGCGGGCAAGTACCTCATCGAGCGCGACAAGCTCGAGATGTTTAAGTCGAACTACGACCCACGGCCGGGACGGAAGCCGATCCGCCGCCTGCTTTAGTTGCGGTACGCGTTCGTTAGGTTCGATCCGGGGTTCGCTAGTCGAACTCGGAGCGGGTCGACCCTTCGCGGACGAGGTAGTGCATCGCGCGGCGGTAGTCCTCCTCCGGGAGGCGGCTCGCCGAGTGCAGGTAGGTCAGCAGCACCTCGATCGAGAGGATCGAGTAGAGGCGGACGCCGATCGACTCCAGGCGTCGCTCAGCGCCCTGCTCGCGGTCGATGAGCACGAGGGCGTCGTGGACGCGCAGGCCCGCGCGTCGGAGCCTCGTCACCGTCTCCACGAGCGACCCCCCGCCGGTGGCCAGGTCGTCGACCACAAGTGCGATCTGGCCCGGGCGGTAGATGCCCTCGATGTGCGGGCGTTCTGCCTCGACATTGCCGTCCGGGCGCGCGTAGAGGAGCGGCGTGCGCATCTGGAGCGCGAGCGCCGTCGCGATGTGCAGGCCGCCGATGGGAACGCCGGCGATGAGGTCAAACGGGGCGACGGGCTGCTTGCGCCGGGCCATCGCCATGCGCAGCTCTTCCTCGATGAGGTTGGCGACCCGCGACAGCGCGGCGGGCCGCGCGATGATGAGCTTCGGGTTCACGTAGACCGGCGAGTGGCGGACGGTGCGTCCGAGGCTGAAGTCGCCGAACTGCACGCCACCGAGGCGCCAGAGCACGTCGGCGAGCCAGAAGCGGCCGGTGGCGTCGGACTCAGGCCCGCCGGTCACGCGCCCCTCCAATGCGTCCAGGCGTCCGGGTTCACCAGGTGCCGCGGGCGCTCGCCGGCAAAGACGGAGCAGAGCGCGTCCACAGCGAGCGCGGCCATTGCCTCGCGGGTCTGCGCGGTGGCGCTGCCAAGGTGCGGTGTGACGACGAGGTTCGGGGCGTCGAGCAGCGGGTCGTCGGGCGGCAGTGGCTCGGGGATCGTTACGTCGAGGGCGGCGGCGGCGATCTCGCCTCGGACGAGCGCGGCGCGCAGCGCGTCCTGGTCGACGACACCGCCGCGAGCGGTGTTCACGAGGATGGCGGTGGGCTTCATGCGCTGGAAGGCATCGGCGTTGAAGAGCCGCGTAGTCTCGGGCGTCAGCGGGACGTGCACCGAGACGAAATCGGAGCGGTCGAGGAGCGCCTCGAAGGGGACGCACTCGCCGGGGAAGTCGGGCACCTCGCGACGGCCGGCGTAGAGGACACGCATGTCGAAGCCGGCGGCGCGTTTCGCGACGGCGCGGCCGATGCGGCCGGGACCGACGATGCCGAGCGTGGCGCCGTAGACGTCGCGGCCCAGCATCCAGGTCGGGTGCCAGGTGCCCCAGTCGCCCGCTCGGACCTTGCGCTCGCCCTCGGTGACGCGGCGGGCGGCGGCGAGCAGCAGCGCGAAGGCGATATCGGCGGTGGTGTCGGTGAGCACGTCGGGCGTGTTCGTGACGAGGACGCCGCGCTTGGTGGCGGCGGGGACATCGATGTTGTCGTAGCCCACGGCCATGTTCGCGACGGTGTGGACGGTGGAGCAGGCGTCGAGGAGTGTGCCGTCGACGCGCTCCGTGAGCATGGGCAGGATGGCGGCGCAGCCCTCGGCGCGGGCGGCGACCTCGTCGGGCGCCGGAGGGCGTTCGTGCTCCCACACGTCGGCGACGGCGAGGTCGCGGAGGCGCGCGAGCGGAGCCTCGCCGGGCAGTGTGCGTGTCACGAAGACGCGGGGCCGGTCAGCCACGGCGCCGCTGGTCGGGCTCGCCGCCGACGAAGCGCGGCTGGTAATCGGACTGCCGGCCCTCGATCTGGGCGAGGTGCATGCGGTCGTGGCGGTAGTAGGAGCGGAGCCATTGGAGGACGGACATCTCAGGGAAGGCGCCGCTGACGACCCGGGCGTCGAACTCCTCCGGGGTGAGGAAGTGGATGTAATTGACCGTCTGCTCGCGGAGACGGATCAGCTCCTCAAGGTGCTGGGCGACGGTGGCGGTGTGCGCCTGACGAAGCGGGTAGCGCGGGCGCTGCTGCTCGATGTCCTGGCCGGTGACGGCACGCTGGGCGGTGACGAGGTAGCTCAGCTCGGTCTCGGCGAGGTGTGAGAACTGCTCCTTGGGCGACCAGCCTGCCTCGCCGTCCTGGTCGGGGCGGCGGTGTTCAGCTGCCTCCTCGGTCAGGCCGTCGACGCCCGCGAGAAACGCGGTGCGTTCCTCGTGCATCTTCGCGAGGAGGTCGCTGATCTCGGCGGGTGTGGCCATGGGCCGATTGTACTCGCTGGATCAGGGGACGGGCGCGGGGGACATCGACGTGGGGAGCCCCGGAAGCGGCGCGATAAACGGCACGGGCACGCCGGAGCCCAGGATCTCGGTGCTGCCCTCGATGTGGAGCAGCGCCGCGAGGGCGCAGGTGACGGCGTCGAGTTCGTCGTGCGTGACGCGGCGGGAGCGGGGGATGCCGCGCACGCCGGCGCGGCGGAGGCCGCGCGTGAGGCCGTCGAGGCCGGCTTGCTTCCTCGGGATGCCGAGGATGTCCTGCACCATCCCTGGGTAGACCTCGGCAACGCGCTCGCCGGCGGCGAGCAGGCGCGCGGAGAGCGCGCTGCCTCGGAGGGTGAGCTTCACCATCGAGGGGAGGAGCGTAGGGAAGGGGCGGTAGCCGAGGCGGGCGCAGAGGCGGTCGATCTCGCGGTAGATGCCGAAGCGGGCGCACTCGCAGGCGGGATCCGCACAGCAGCGGCCTTCGGGCAGCGCGAGCGGGGCGTCGATGGCGATGAGCGCCGGGCGCCAGCGTGCGACGGCGGCCTCGATCTCCTCGTCGGTGCGGACCACGGCGAGGGCGCGCAAGCGGCGGTCGCGGCCGAGGACGGCGAGGCCGGTGGGGTAGCGCAGTCCGCTGCGGAGGTCGACCCCGAGCACGGGTGCGGCCGCACGGAGGTCAACGGGGCGCTTTGTTACACTCATCTCAACCTCGAAACGCACGCTCGGACCGGGGCGCCTGCGATGCGACACGGAACTGGCGAAAGGATAGACGTTGGCCACGAAGAACGAATTGGAGCCCTTCACGCGCATCTCGGTCACCGAGGCGAAGGAGATGATCGAGGACGGCGACGTGCAGGTGATCGACAGTCGCGAGGGCTGGGAGTGGGCGGAAGCCCACGTACCGGGGGCGCTGAACATCTCGCACATGGCGACGCTGCCCCGGAACGCGGAACTGGCGCGTGACAAGCCGATCCTCTTCATCTGCAAGACGGGTGCGCGCTCCGCGGTGGCGGCGGAGTTCGCCTCGGCGGTGGGTCTGACCGACCTCTACAACGTCGAGGGCGGGATGGTGGACTGGATCAGGCACGGCTACGAGGTCGAGACGGAGTAGCGATCCGCCTCGGACGGTGCGCCTAACGAGAAGCCCCGCCGGTCGGCGGGGTTCTCTGTGACCTCGGCGTGCAGGTGGCGAAATATCGATCACCTGCAGAGCACGGTCATCGTCACGCCGACGGCATCGGAACGAGGGTCTGGAGTAGTTCGGACCGCGGTAGCTCGCTGAGCAGAGGACTGACGGCAGCGAGGTACTGCCGTGTCTCATCGTCGCTCCCATGTGAGCGGAGGTCCTCCCACTCTTCGATCCGCTCAAAGCCGACGTTGGAGATCAGCGAGCCCGCATCGAGGCCGAGGATCTGGTTCGCCACGCTGAAGCGGAATCCAAGCGCAGCCCGCTTCTGGGCCCATTCGACCATCATTGCGCCGAGTTCCCCGCCTCTCCCAGGGAGCGGAGTCCACACCATCCGCAGGACGAAGTTGGCTGGCGGCGCCCCCGGCTGAGTGATCGCCGTGGTCAGGATTTCGGCCCACGCGTTCTGGACTGGCTGCCGGATGAGCGCCGCCGTGTCGTTTCTGAGCTTCGCATTCGCCTCTGGCCAGGCGGTGCGGTAGTACATCCAGTCCGCGACGTCCTTGAACGTGAGCAGTGCGTGAAAGACTGGAGCGTCCGCTCCGAACCCTAGATCCTGACTGAGGGTGGAACGGATGCCGTTCCCATGCAAGAACTGCTGTCGCGTCACCAGCGCCGTCCTGAGCGCGTCTACCGCATCTGGCTTTGGAAACCAACTCGATCGTTGGACGTACATCCTCCGAACTCCCCAATGTGTATGCGGGCGGGAGGCGCGCTACAGCCGTCATACGCTTCGACCCGAATGTTGTCAACACGTACGTGTTCATAGCCCGGCCGGGCCGTGACGGCTTCGTGCTATGTGGACGAACGGCGACAAACGAAGAGCCCCGCCACGGGCGGGGCTCATTTCGTCGAGTGAACGAGGGCGCTACGCCAGGCCGCGCTCCTTGAGGACGCGCTGCATCGTCTCGCCGATCTGCGAGGGGGACTGGCTGACGGTCGCGCCGGCGTCCATCAGCGCAGTCTGCTTGGCCTGCGCGGTGCCGGCCTTGCCGGCGATGATCGCGCCGGCGTGGCCCATACGGCGGCCGGGAGGGGCCGTGGCGCCGGCGATGAAGGCGACGACCGGCTTCGACATGGTCTTGATGTACTCGGCGGCTTCCTGCTCGGCGGTGCCGCCGATCTCGCCGATCATGACGACGGCCGCCGTGTCGGGGTCGTTCTCGAACAGCTCCAGGGCCTCGCGCTGGCTGGTCCCGATGATGGGGTCCCCGCCGACACCGACGCTCGAGGACTGGCCGATGCCGAGCCTCGTGAGCTGGTCGACCGTCTCGTACACAAGCGTGCCGGAGCGGGAGATGACGCCGACGCTGCCGGGGAGGTACACGTCCGGCGGCATGATGCCGGCGCGGGCGCGAGCCATCGGCGTGATGACGCCCGGGCAGTTCGGCCCGATGAGCGTGGTCTCCGAGGTCTGCAGGTAGCGCTTCACAGCGACCATGTCGCGCGTCGGGATGCCCTCGGTGATACAGATGGCGACGGGGACGCCGGCGTCGGCAGCCTCGAGGATGGCGTCCGCGGCGAAGGCGGCGGGGACGAAGATGAGCGAGACGTTGGCGGCGAACTCCTCGACGGCCTGGCGCACCGTGTTGCGGATCGGGACGCCCTCGATCTCCTGGCCGCCCCGGCCCGGCGTGACACCGGCGACGATCGCCGTGCCGTAGTTGATGCAGTTGCGGGCCTCGCGCTGGCCTGCGCCGCCGAAGCCCTGGATGACCACCCGGGTGTTCTCGTCGAGAAGTACGCCCACCGTCTGCTCCCTACTGTCCTACCTCGAACCGTCGTCTTACCTCGAACGCTCGAAACGTCGTGTGCTGGGGCCGCGCTGTCAGCCTGCGGCGGCGACGGCCTTGCGGGCCGCCTCGGCGAAGCCGTCGGCGCGGATGAGGTCGAGGCCGGACTCGTCCAGAATGCGCATGCCCTCCTCGACGTTCGTGCCGGCCAGGCGGACGACCGTCGGTTGCGGCAGCAGGCCCTCCTTGATGGCATCGACGAGGCCCTGCGCGATCACGTCGGTGCGCGCGAGACCGCCGAAGATGTTGATGAGCACGGCCTTCACGTCCGGGTCCGCGCCGATGATCTTCAGCGCGGCGGAGACGGCGGCCGGGTCGTTCTGGGTCCCGATGTCGAGGAAGTTGGCGGGCATACCGCCCTCGAACTGGATGGCGTCCATGGTCGCCATGGCGAGGCCGGCGCCGTTCACGAGACAGCCGATGTTGCCGTCGAGCTTCACGTAGTTCTCGATGCCGGCGTCCTTCGCCTCGACCTCGAGGTCGTCCTCCTGGGTGCGGTCGGCCAGCTCGAACAGGCCCTTGTGGCGGAAGTCGGCGTTGTCGTCGACGGAGAACTTGGCGTCAACGGCGAGGACGCGACCGTCCTTCGTCACGGCGAGCGGGTTGATCTCGGCGAGCGAGCCGTCGTTCTCGAGGAACGCCTTCGCGAGCGCGGTGATGAGCGAGACCGCAGGGCGGTTCAGGTCGCCATCGAGGCCGGTGGCGAAGGCGAGCGACCGCGCCTGGAAGCCCTGGAACCCGATGGTGGGGTCGATCGCCTGGCGGAAGATCTTCTCGGGGGTCTGCTCGGCGACTTCCTCGATGTCCATGCCGCCCGAGGCGGAGGCGATCACAATCGGCATGCCGGCCGAGTTGTCGATGATGACGCCCATGTACAGCTCGCGTTCGATCTCGAACTGCTCTTCGACGAGGACGGCGTTGATCGGCTGGCCCTCGGGGCCGGACTGGTGCGTGACCAGGCGCGTGCCGAGGAGCGCCTCGGCGGCGGCCCGAGCCTCGGCGGCCGAGCTGGCGAGCTTGATGCCGCCGGCCTTGCCACGCCCGCCGGCGTGCACCTGCGCCTTCACGACGACCTTGCCACCGAGTTCGTTGGCGGCGGCCTCGGCCTCGTCGGGGGTGTGTGCGACCTTGCCGTTCGGCACGGGGACGCCGTAGCGCGCGAGGAGTTCCTTCGCCTGGTATTCGTGCAGTTTCATCAGGTCCCCCTGAGGTTCACTTCGATGCCCATCGCGGTGGGTGCCGCCCGCGGGACGCGCGAGCGCTGGGGCCGATCCGAGGCCCGCGCGATAGTAGCACGGTGACAGGTGGACTCAAGGCGAGAGGGCAACGGGTACGCTGCCGCTGTCGGGCGAGAGGACGGGGCATGGGACCGGACGCGAGGCGACTCGTCGTCGATGGGATGAACGTGATCGGCAGCCGCCCGGATGGGTGGTGGCGCGACCGCGACGGGGCGGCACGACGACTGCACGCGCGCCTCGACGCGCACGCGCGGCGGCACGGGCTCGACGTGCTCCTCGTGCTGGACGGGGCGGCGACGTCCGACCGGCACCTCGGGGGATTTGTAGAGGTGGTCTTCGCCCGGGACGAGGGGTTCCGCAATGCCGACGACGCGATCGTGGCGCTGGTAGAGCGAGAGTTGGCGCCCGAGACGATCGAAGTGGTGACCTCGGACCGCGAGCTGGCGGCGCGGGTGCGGGGTGCGGGTGGGGCCGTCAGCGGGCCGCGGGCGCTCCTCAAGGCACTGGACGCTCAGTAGGATCGTCGGAGCGCGGCCGACGCGGTCGTTGAAACGAGGGTCCTCACACCGCCGATACGACCCTGGACGACGGAACCCCGGGCGGCCGCACTGAGACGATCGCATCCCGCGTGGAGGCAAACACGTTTGCCGCGCCGACCAGCTCGATGATCCCGAACCGATCGAGGACGCGCGAGAGCGAGGGATCGAGCGCCGTGAGTATCGTGCGCCGGCCCCGTCGGTTCCGATGTTCGATGACACCCTCCAGAGTGAGCAATCCGGTCGTATCGATGTGCCGCACCCCTTTCATCCGGAGGATCAGTGTCTCGTCGTCCGCGCCGCCAAGCTCGTACTCGAGAGCCGCCGCGCTGTGAAACGACAGCAGTCCTTCCACCGTGAAGACGGTGACGTCCGGTCGTGACCGGATCAATTCGCCGAGGCTGTCGGACACCTGTGGGACGCGACCGCTCGCATCCGGAAGCAACTCCTGGGCCGCGGGCACCTGGGCGAGGCGGCGCATTAACAGGAACATGGAGATTGCGACGCCGAAGCCAATGGCATAGGTCAGGTCGAAGAACAGGGTGATGGCGGCCGTGGCGAGGAGCACGACGAGATCCTCGCGCGGCGCCCTCCGCATCAGGCCCAGGACCGCCGGGACCTCCGCGATGTTCCAGGCGACCACCAGCAGCACGGCGGCGAGCGCGGTGAGTGGGATGTGCCCGGCCAGCGGGCCGAGCGCCACAGTCGCAGCGAACACCGTGCCCGCGTGGACGACCCCGGTCAGGCGCGACGTAGCCCCATTTCGGATGCCCGTGGCGGTGCGGGCGATCGCCGCTGTGGCCGGCATGCCGCCCATGAGCGGCGAGACCAGGTTCGCGAGCCCCTGCCCGAGTAGCTCCCGGTCAGGATCATACGGCCGGACCGGCGCTGCCATGCCGTCCGCGACGACGGCACTGAGCAGCGACTCGACGGCACCGAGGACGGCGACGGACAGCGCTGCGGGCAGCAACGGCACGATCAGGTCGGGCTCGAAGACTCCGAGGGACGGCAGCGGCATTCCGGCAGGGACCTCGCCGTAGCGGCTCGCGATCGTTGGAGCATCGAGGCCGGTCAACCACACGAGCGCGGTCGCCCCCACGACGGCAACCAGCGGCGCCGGAATCCGCCGGAGCCGTGGCACGCGCGGCCAGAGCAGCAGCAACCCGAGCGAGCCGAGTCCGACCGCCGGTGTGGCGACTGACACCGTACCAATGTGCGCGAACGTGTCGAGTAGCCGCTCGTGGAAGTGCTCGAGGGTCGCATCCGTGCCCGCTACCGCCAGGAACGAGTTGACCTGCCCAAACCCGATGGAGAGCGCAATGCCGAGCGTGAACCCGGTCACCACCAACCCGGGCATGAACCGCATCAGGCGGCCGGCTCGCAGGACGCTGAGGCCAAGCAGAAGTACGCCGGCCAGCGCGGCGAGCGTCGGGAGCGCCTGCACGCCGTGGGTCAGAACGGAGTGACTCAGGATCGGCACGAGGGCCGCCGTCGGACCAGTGATGTTGTAGCGCGAGCCGCCAAATGCGGCGGCGGTGAATCCGGCGAACGTGGCGGTATAGAGTCCCATGACCGGCGGGACGCCTACCGCAACCGCCAGCGCGATCGACAGTGGCAGCGCGACGACGCCGACGACGAGCCCTGCTTCGACGTTGCGACGCACGTCACGGAGCCGGAAGCCTGTCACCACCGTTTAATTCTAATATTAGAATGTTCGAATGTATAATAGGGGATACGATCCCGTGGTGGCGACACTGCAGGACTTCAAGGCTGACCTGTTCCGGGCGCTCGGGCACCCGACGCGAATCCGCATCCTCGAGCTGCTGCGGGAGCAGACCACGATGACGGTAGGCGATCTTCAGCAGGCGCTCGAGATTGGTGCGGCCACCACCTCGCAACACCTCTCAGTACTGCGCAGCCACGCGCTTGTCGTGGCGCGCCGCGAGGGGACCAGTGTTCGCTACGAAGTCCGAGACCCGGAGCTCTATTTCCTGCTCGACGCGGCGCGCGCGCTGTTCGAGAAACAGCTCCACGCGCAGGCGCAACTGCTTGAGGATGCCGGCCCGGCCGGATCAGAAGACGCGCTCGGGTAGCCCTCCGACGGACACGTTCGCGCGACTCACGCCCCCAGTTCGCGGCGCATCTGGTCGAGGCCCATCGGGCCGAGGTCGAAGGCCCGCATGTGGAATGCCTTGAGCTCGAACGCCGCGCCGTCGCGCCGGCGGGCGGCCTCCCGGGCCTGGAACCAGGCGCGTTCGCCGACCTTGTAGCTGATCGCCTGGCCGGGCATGCCGAGGTACCGGGTGACCTCGGAGGCGAGGAAGTTCTCGGGGAAGTAGGTGCGCTGAAGCAGGAACTCGTGTGCGAGATCGGGAGTCCACCGCTCGCCCGGGTGGTAGCGCTCCTCCTGCGGGATGGACTGATCGAGGTGCAGGCCGATGTCGACGACGACGCGGGCGGCGCGAAGGGCCTGGCCGCGCAGCATGCCGAGGTAGTAGTCGGGGTTCTCGAGGTAGCCGAGCTCCGCCATCAGGCGCTCGGCGTACAGGGCCCAGCCTTCGGCGTAGCCTGAGGTCGTGCCGAGGAGGCGTTGCCACCTCGAGAGGCGGTCTGAGAGATAGGTGACGTGGCCGATCTGCAGGTGATGACCGGGGACGCCCTCGTGGTAGGCGATCGAGACTTCGCCCCAGAGGGGGAAGCGGGTCTTGCCGCCCGTCGGATACCAGGTGCGGCCGGGGCGGCTGAAGTCCTCGGACGGGCCGGTGTAGTACATCGCCAGCGCGCCGCCGGCGGGGGCAATCATCGCTTCGAGGCGCTTCACGGGCTCGACGATGTCGAAGTGCACGCCGTCGAGTTCGGCGATGGTGCGTTCGTGGAGGTCCTGCATCCAGCGCTGGAAGGCCTCGACGCCCTCGATGGCACGCGCCGGGTCCTCTTCGAGGAGACGCTGTACGTCCTCCACGGAGCCGCCGGGGAGGATGCGCTCGCAGGTCGCGAGGACCTCCGCCTCGATGCGATGCAGCTCATCCCAGCCCCAGCGGTACGTCTCGTCGAGGTCGAGTTCGACCCCGTTGTAGCTGCGCGCGGAACGTGAGTAGCGCTCGGGGCCGACCGCGTCACGTTGCTCCGCCAGGGGAAGGTACTCCTCGGCCAGGAAGCGGCCCATCTCAGCGTACGCGCCGGCGGCGAGGCGCGCCCCCTCCGCGATGTCGCGGCGAAGGGCCTCATCCGTGACGGGTGAGGCGTCGTAGGCCTCGAGCAGTGAGTCGAAGAAGGGAGGCACGCCCTGGTGGCTCCCGCTCCAGACGGCCGCCTGCTCGACGCAGCCTTCGGTCTGGCGACGCGTGGACGGCATCCCGACGCGGGCGCCTTCCTCGAGCGTGCGACGGTAGCTCTGCAGGCCGAAGGGCACGAGACGCAGACGCGCGGCGATGTTGTGCCAGTGCTCCTCGGTGTCGCGCGGCATGAGGTCGAAGCACTGGCGGACGTCCTGGAAGGGACTGAAGAGGATGTTCAGGGACTGATACTGTTCGCCGGCCTCGTGCATCTCGAGGTGCAGGCGCAGCCGCTCGGCCATCGCCTCGCGGGCGATGCGGTCACGCTCGCCTTCGAGTGGCGCGGCCTCGAGGGCGGCGAGCATCTCGCGCTCGAAGGCGGCACGCTCGTCCTCGCCCTGCGGCGAGTAGTCGGTCATCTCGTGATCGTGCCCTGCGACGCCCATATGCGTCGCGCCGAGGGGATGCAGGGCGGCCGCGCGGTCGACGTACTCGCTGGCGATCTCGTAGACGCGGGATGACATGGCGGCGCCTTTCCTGGGTCGGCTGCGACCTCGCGGGCATGGTACAGGCGTCGAGGGCCGTGAGGCGGTCGTATACTGCGCGCCGAGGCGACGAGGAGGGGACGAATGGACGCGGACGCGCGCAAGACGGTGCTGCGGATGATCCCGTACGGGCTGTTCGTGCTGACGGCGGACGGGGGATCCGACGTGGGCGCGGGGACGATCAACTGGGTCTCGCAGATGTCGTTTGAACCGCCGCTGCTCGCCCTCGGGGTGAAGAAGGACAGCAAGACGTTCGCGCAGGTCAAGGCGGGCGGGAAGCTCGGCCTGTCCTTCCTCGGCAGCGGCCAGGGGGACCTGGCGTTCGCCTTCTTCGGAGATGCACCAATCGAGGGGGACGCGTTCGTGGTGAAAGGGTCGCGGATCCCGTTCTCGCGGACCGCCGGGGGCGCGATCGTCCTCGACCAGGCGCACGGGTGGGCAGAGCTGCGCCTCGTGGACACTGTGGAGACGGGCGACCACGCGGTTGTGGTCGTCGAGGTGACGGATGTCGGGCAGCAGGTCGACGAGCCGCAGATGCTGACGTTGAAAGAACTGAACCTCAACTACGGCGGTTAGGCAGACCCGTCGCGGGGCGGGCGGATCTCCTCGATCCGCACGGCCACCGGCAGCCCGTCGCGCTCCCAACCCAAGAGGTCGCCCGAGTAGCCGGGCCGATACTTGTCGACGAGGAGACGGCGGGCCTGCGCATCCTCCTCGGAGGAGGCATCGAGGACGGCGGCGGGGCCTCGGAAGTGGCGGTCGGCGATACGGACGCCCACCTCGGGCGTCCGCACGAGGTTACGCACCCAGTCCGTGCGGTCACGGTCGCCCGCCATCACGTAGAGCGTCGTGCCGTTGAGCGCGAACCAGATCTCGATCGTGTGGGGACGGCCGGAGACGCGTCCGGTGGTGGTGAGGTAGCAGTACCGCTCGTTCACGAGCGAATCGTCCATCGTGTCCCTCCACGGAGATATCACACCGGTCAGCGGGCAAACGGAACCCGCGCGGTCCGTTAGTGGATTCGTAATCACTTCGTCGAGCAGCGTTACGTCCTCGTTGCGAAGGGGCGGCCAGCATGGTGGTTCGGCCCGGGGCGCCCGCCCGCGGGCGCTATCCCTGCGAACCAGGAGGATGACATTGAGGATACGGAAATCGCTTGGCGTTCGGACGGCGGTGACCGTCGGCGCATTGATCGCGGCCCTAGCGCCGGCGGCGTTGCTGGCACAGACACCGACGCCGACCCCAACGGCCACATCGACGCCCACCGCCACGGTCACCCCGACGACGACCACCACCCCGACGGCGACGGCAACGCCCACCGTCACCACCACCGCGACGGCGACCGCCACAGCCACGCAGACCGCGACGGCCACGGCAACGGCGACACGGACGGCAACCGCGACAGCAACCGCCACCCGCACCGCAACGCCGACGGTGACGGCGACCGTCACGCGGACAGCCACACCCACCGCCACGGCCACGCGTACCGCAAGCCCGGTGCCGCCGCGCACCGGTAGCGGTGGCGACACCGGCACGGGAGCAAGCGTCGCCGGCATGGCCGCCTTGCTTGGCATCGCGGTCACGATGACCCTCGGAGGCCGGGCAATGACGGGGGCGCGTCGACGGTCCTGATGGGCGGCCGGCGACGAATGAGATACGGGCTTCACAGCCGTATGTGAAATTCTTCGCTCACCGGACTGTTGGTAAGTCGATCGACCCTGTAATATCGGCCGTACTCGGGGAAGAGACCCCGAATAGCACTGAGTCGAAAGTTCAGGAGGAGGATCGTTTGATGAAGAGGACGCCCATGCGGCTGCGTGTTGCCGCCGTGATCGTGGGCCTCGTTGCGGCGCTCGCGCCGGCGGCTCTGCTGGCGTACGACGCCAGCACCGCTGGCCCGTCGACCGGCGTGGTTGCGCAGGCGACCGCGACGGCGACCCGCACCGCTACTGCCGCCGCCAGCCCGAGCGCGCCGAAGACCGGTAACGCCGGCCTGATCGACCAGTCGGGCAGCCTGGCCGTGGCCGCTGTGCTCGTCGTGCTCGCCGTCGGCGTCGTCGCCGGTGGCCGCGTGCTCAGCACCCGCCGCAGCTAGTCACTACCGCACGTCAGTGCGACAGGGAGCCCGCCTCAGGCGGGCTCCCTGCTTTTGCGTTCTCCGGCACGCCCGCAAGCAGGTTTCTCGTGTGCGCCCTCGCCGGCCTTCGGGGATCCGACGGCTCGACGGCCTCACCTCCCGACGACGTACCTGCCCGTCGTCCGGCCACCTCGAGGTGCGGGTCGTCAGCCAGACGTTTCCGCAGTAGACTGTTCCCGAATAGCTTCGGCCGCGTCTGTTGATGCCGATCTGGGGCGGTGTTAGAGTCGAGCGCGACAGGCCGCCCGATGCCTGACAGGGGTGAGCAGTTGGCGTACAAGATCATCGAGACCTGCATCGGCTGCACGGCATGCGTGAAGCGTTGCCCGACGAGCGCCATCACCGGCGCGCGCGACCAGTTGCACATGATCGACCCGGATCTGTGCATCGACTGCGGAGCGTGCGGCGTCGTATGTCCTCCCGAGGCGATCCTCGATGATATGGGCGACATCTGCCGGACGTTCCCGCGGGCGCAGGCGCCCGTCGCGAAGACCATCGAAGAAAACTGCATCGGTTCGGGCTGCGAGCTGTGCATCAACATCTGCCCGTTCGACGCCCTGTCGCTGCAGGACTCGCCGCACAACAAGGACTTCTACGGCATGGCGACGGTCGACCCGCGGAAGTGCACGGGCTGCCGCCTCTGCGAGAACGCCTGTGGGTGGTCCGCGATCTACATCGACCCGCCACGAGAGATGCTGAAGCGGAAGATCTTCCCCGTCGAGATCCTGACGCCGAAGAAGGGGCGGGGGCTGCAGCGCGCGCGCGAGCGGCAGGCCACCGAGGCCTGAGGTCGCCGTCACGGAACGAGTCAGAGAGCCCGCGCACGCGGGCTTTCTGCTGCCCACGGCATGCGCGGATCGAGCGGGAAGCGCATGGCTGGTCCCCCAAGCGGCGTCGGTAGTGCGACATGGGTTGGACTCGACGCCGGGGCTTCACGACGCTTGAGTCCTTCGGAGCGCATCGACGGCGCTCTCCGTTCGCGGTACGGTCGCCGGCACACCTCGGAAGGCGTAGTGGAATGGACAGTTCGCTCGAATTGCAGGTGAAGCTCGTCCGTCCGGGTGCGCAGATGCCCGCCAGGCAGAGCGCACTGGCCAGCGGCTTCGACCTCCACGCCTGCCTCGATGGGGGCACCATCGAGGTCGGGACGACGCCAGTGCTGGTGCCCACTGGCGTCGCCATCGCAGCCCCCGTGGGCGCAGACGTGCAGATCCGGCCCCGGTCGGGACTGTCCTCGAGGGGTGTCATCAGCACTTTCGGGACCATCGACGCCGACTATCGCGGCGAGCTGTTCGTGACGATGTACTGTCTGCCGCCCGTCGGCCGCTACGTGATCGAGGATGGTGAGCGCATCGCGCAGCTGGTCGTCGGCCGACTGGCCGACGTCACGTGGACGGTCGTCAACGACCTCGACCGGACTTCACGCGGCAATAGCGGGCATGGATCGACCGGTCGCAGCTGACGTCGGAACTCCGGTGGAACGGCGAGGGCGGGCCCATGGGGCCCGCCCTCTAGTCAACATCTGCCGTGCGGCGGGGGTTATCGGCAGATGCTGACGTCTGTGGTCGACGCGCGCCTCGCGGCGCCGGCGCCGAGCTAGCTACCCTCCCCCTTCATGCGCCGGCCGACCGTCCAAGGGACAGACCGAGCGCCACCGCGACGAGCCCGACAGCCATGCTGCCGCCGAGATTCAGAGTCGACTGCAAGAGCGCTCGATTCTCGATCTCGCGGGCCGACTCATACATCAACGTCGAGAAGGTGGTGTATCCGCCCAGGACGCCGACTGCGAGTCCCGTCCGCAGCACCGGATCGAGCGAGATACGCATCTCAGTCAGCCCGACCAGCAGGCCGAGAGCGAATGCACCGGTCACGTTCACGAAAAACGTGCCCCAGAGGTTCTGCCCGATCGCGCTGGCGAGCCAGTGCGTCACGCCATAGCGCGCGACCGACCCGAGCGCGCCTCCGGTAGCGACGGCGATGGTGGTGTACATCTCCGCTCAGTTCGCCTTCGCCGGTGCCGCCTCGGCCTCACGGTCAAGGAAGACATAATGGTAGAGGAGCGCCGCGACGACGGCACCGATGATGGGGCCAATCCAGTAGACGAGATGCTCGTCCCAGATGCCGTTGACGACGGCCGGGCCGAAGGTGCGCGCGGGGTTCATCGCGGCGCCCGTCAGCGGGCCGCCGGCAAGGATGTCCATGGTGATGACCAGGCCGATACCGAAGCCACCCAGCTTCGGGCCGCGCGGGTCGAGGGCCGTCCCGAAGACGGCGGTCATCAGGAAGAACGTCAGAATCGCCTCGATGAGCACGCCCTGGGTGAAGTCGGTCTCGCTGCTCAGGAGCGGGGTGCCCCAGCTGGCAGCCTCGCCGAGCGCTTCCGGGAACAGCGCCTTGAGGGCGAAAGCGGCGGCAGCGGCGCCCGCGAGCTGCGCCACGATGTAGGTGCCGGCCGTTACGGTGTCGAGCCGCCTCGTTGCCCACAGGCCGACTGTGAGGGCCGGGTTGAAGACGCCACCCGAGACGTGGCCGAGCGCGGAAACCATGAGCGCAATGGCAAGACCGTGCGCCAGCGCGATCGCGACGATGTCCGCGGCACCGCCGCCGAACACGATGATGGAGCCCGCGCCCATGAAGATGAGGGCGAAGGTCCCGACGAACTCAGCAACCAGCTTGCGCTCGAACCCTGCACCCATCGCCGCACTCCCAGGCTGCAGTGACTGCTGCTCGGTAAGGAGCATTCAAGCAAAGATCGGCTTACAAGTCAACGCACCTGCACAATTTTCCTCTGTCCACACGCCGTCCCATCCTGAGTTGACAGCCCGCCTACCGTGGATGCGAGGAGGCCAGATCGTGGGACGCCTGTTCAAGATCCTGTTCGCCATCGCGGCCGGCGTCGCGGGGGCCCTCGCCGGGCGGTATGTCGCTCGGATGCGGCGTGAGTCGGCTGCCTCATATGCGGGGGACGATACGTCCTCCGAGGCGGAAGCCATGCTGCGCCCTCGTGACGTCATTCCCGGCCTGATCGCGGCCCTGCGAGTGCACGACAGGCCGTGGTCGTATCTGCACATCCCTGCCTGGGTTGCGGCGTTCGCGGTGAACTTCGGGCTGGCGGCCGCGGGCCGTGAGTTCGGCCCGCTCGCTTCCTCGCTGCGTGGTGAGGAAGACGGATGGGGCTCGCGCCGCCCGGCCGCCCGGTGGACCGAGGCACGCGTCGTGCCCGCTGACGCCGCGGACGCATCGTCTCGATAGACCGGGCGAGTTCCTCGCTCGCCTCCGCGCCGGCTGCACCCCTCTGCTTCCGGGCTGCAGCGGGCGCGATGCTGGGCAACTCTGGCCCAGCATTTCGCGTGTCATGACCGCGCGCGGCCTGTAGCGCGTCCGGGTCCTACGATCTCATTGGCGCCCACAACGCGGTGGGCGCCGGGAGGCCGTGATGCGCAGGGGGTTCGCACTGAGGTCGTTCTGGATGGCGGCGATGGGATCGATGCTCGCCGGCGCGCTGCTCGTCGCATGCGGAGACAGCGTCGATCAAGAAGCGGCACTGGCCGCGGCCACCGTGACCAGCGGCCCTCGGACGACGATCATCAAACAGAACAAGTTCGAGACGCCGATGCGCGTGGCGGTCGGATCGAGCGTCACCTGGGTGAACGAGGACCGGATCGCGCACAATGTCATCGCGAAGGACGGGTCGTTCAAGTCCGGGACGATGGACGAGGGTGACACGTTCAGCCACGAATTCACCACCGCCGGACGGTTTGAGTATGTGTGCACCTTCCATCCAGGGATGGACGGCGTGATCCAGGTCGAGTAAGGGCCGGACGACTCCTCGGCGCTTGTCGGGCTCTCGGCGTGAACCGTATGCTCGACAGGAGCGCGGGAGGCTGGAGTGACGCTCGCCGTCGTCCTGATCGTGGCATATCTACTGGGATCAATTCCGACCTCGTACATCGTCGTATACCGCCTGACGGGGCGGGACATCCGGACGATGGGGACGGGCAACCCGGGCACGATGAACGTCGTCGACACGGTCGGGATGCGGGCCGGGATTGTCGTCGGACTGGGCGACATCTGTAAGGGCATGGCGGCCGTCGGCATCGCGTACCTGGCGGGACTGGACGACCGGGACGCGGTGCTCGCGGGCATGTGCGCGGTCGCGGGCCACGACTGGTCAATCTTCCTGCGCCTCGACGGCGGGAACGGGATGGCGGCGGCGGTGGGCGCGCTGATCGCGCTGCTGCCATTCGAGGCGCTGTTCGCGGTACCGACCGCCATCGCGCTCTACACGCTCGGGATGTCGCGGCGGCTGGCGGGCATCATCGGGCTGCTGATGGTGCCGACGCTTGCGTATACGTTCGAGGCGCCCGAGATGAAGCTGATCGGGGCGGTGCTGCTGCTCACGTTCACCGTGGTGAAGATATTCCGTTTCGAGGGGCTGTCGCCCGCTCGGCCCGGGCGATGACGCCCTTCGAGGACTCACTCGACCGGTTCCGCGCCTCAGTGGCCGGTCCGGCGAGCCTCGTGCCGCTGGCGCGGCCCGCGTTGCTCATCGCGCAGAGTGAGTACCCGCGGCTGGACGTGGAAGCGTACGAGGAGCGGCTGCACGACCTCGGCACGCATCTCGAGGCGCGCATCCATCCCTCGGCGGACGTGCGGACGCAGCTGGCCGAAGCCCACCGGCTGCTGTTCGAGGAGCATGGCTTCCACGGCAACGAGGATGAGTACGGCGACCCGACGAACCTCTACCTGAACGAGGTCATCGAACGGCGGACGGGTATCCCGGTCACCCTCGCGATCGTCTACGTCGAGGTGTGCCGGACGGCAGGGCTCGACGCGAGGGCGGTCGGCCTGCCCGGGCACGTCATCGTGCGGGTGGACAGCCCGGAAGAGTCTGTCCTCGTCGACCCGTTCAACGGGGGAAACGAGCTGACCGCCGAGCAGTGCCGGCAGCTGGTACGAGGAGTGTTCGGGCGCCGGACCCCGTTCCGGGAGCACTTCCTCGAGCCGGTGACGGCGCGCCAGTTGATCCAGCGGCTCCTGCACAACCTGAAGGCGGGCTACCTCCAGCGGGGCGACGAGGAGCGGGCCGGCCGCGTCATCGAGTTCCTGCTCGCGATGTTCCCATGGGACCTCGACGAACTGCGGGACCGCGGGATGCTGCGCGAGCGTGTCGGCGACCTGCCCGCCGCGCTGGCGGACCTGGAGGAGTATGTGCGCTACCGAGCGGGCGCACGTGACATCCGGACGGTGAACGAGGCCGTCCGTTCGCTGCGCCGGCAGACGGGCGCGCCGGAGCGGTAGCGGCGGCCGCGTGGCTGGCGCCAGATCAGGGGCGCTGCTACCCTCTTCCTGAGCCGCTTTTCACCCGTACAGAAGGCAATCGAACCGACATACCGATGAGAGATCCCCTCGACGCGAGCGCTGCCCGTGCCCGCCTGCGCCCCGTGCAGCCGGCGGAGGCACCCGACCTGTCGTTCGTCGTGACGTCGGAGACGCTCGACTACGAAACCGAGCATGCGCTCCAGTTCATCGACATCACCGCCGACGTGCGCGCGGTCATCGAGCGCTCGGGGCTGGCAATGGGGCAAGTGAGCGTCGTCTCGGCGCACACGACCGCGGCGGTGATCGTGAACGAGCACGAGCCGCTGCTGCTCAACGACATGGCGCGCGTGCTGTCGCGGCTCGCGCCGGCGGGCGACTATTACGAGCACAACGACTTCTCGATCCGGACCGTGAACATGACGGCCGAGGAGTGCGCGAACGGCCACGCGCACTGTCAGCACCTCTTCCTGGGCGCGAGCGAGACGGTGATCGTGGAGAACTTCGAGATGAAGCTCGGCCCGTGGCAGAGCATCTTCCTCGTGGAGCTGGACCATGCACGGCGGCGCTCGGTGACCGTGCAGGCGATGGGCCTCGGCCGGCAGAGCTAGACCCCGGTTACGCATGGGCGTCACTCGCATCCTCCACGCCGCGGGCAACTACCGTGAATCGCTGCCGCTCGCACAGCTCGCCGAGGTCGACGCGATCGAGGCCGATGTCTGGCTGCACGCCGGTGACATCTTCGTGAACCACGCACGACCGCTCGGGCCCATCCCGTACACACTCGGCACCGATGGACTGCGGCGACACGACGCCGACCGGGTGAACGTGGCGGAGCTGCTTGCCGCCGTCGATGGCTGCGCCCAATTGGTGCTGGACCTGAGGTCGTGGTTCGGTGACCCGGCGCCCGACATGATGCGGATCCTGCACCCACTGCGAGACCGGTCGCACCTCCTTGTCAGTTGCGAGTCCTGGGCCATCGCGGACCGTATGCGGGTCTGGCTTCCCGATGTGCGAGTGGCGTACTCGGTGCGATCCGAAGGGCAGCTCAGGCGCTACGTCCAGGGGCGGATGGGGGGCCGACTGCCGCCCACGGCGGTCATGGTGCGGCACACGCTGCTGCGTTCGGCGGCCGAGGTGGAGTCTCTGCGGCGGTGGGCGGACGGCGTCGGTGTGTGGACCGTCGACGACCTGGGGCGAGCGACTCAGCTCGTGGCCTGGGGTGTCGACAGCGTCACGAGCAACGAGCTGAGCGTGCTCGCGGCGCTCGGCTGACTGGCGGGTTACGCCCCCCGATGGATGCGCCTCTCGACCCGCCGCGGGCCGGAAGCCCAAGCGATGACTTCGCCCTCGCCGCGCGGGCGACGCCACTGGCGCCGGTCATCGCCCGCGAGATCGACGAGCACGGGCGCATCACCTTCGAGCGCTTCATGGCGCTGGCGCTGGGGCATCCGGAGCATGGCTACTACAGCCGGCGCGACTTCGCGTGGGGGGCGGCGGGCGACTTCGAGACGTCGCCCGAGGTGCACCCGGTGTTCGGCTACCTGTGGGCGCGCCAGATCGCGGAGTGCTGGGAGCAAATGGGCCGGCCCGCGAGCTTCGACCTGGTGGAGGCGGGGGCGGGCTCAGGTGCGCTCGCCGTCGCGATGCTTACGTGGCTGCGCGAGCGAGCGCCCGAGTGCGCCTCGGCGGCACGCCCGATGCTGCTTGACGGCCACCCGCGACGAATCGAGCAGCAACGGGAGCGGCTCGCCGCCCACGGGTTGGAGACGGAGCACGCGCTGCTCGGGGAGTGGCTGGGCCGCGACGACGACGCGACCGGCGTGATCATCAGCAACGAGCTGTTCGACGCGCTACCGGTGCACCTCGTCGAGCGGCGCGGCGGCGTGCTGCACGAGTGGTACGTAACGGCCCGCGACGGAGGCTCGTTCACGTTCGAGCTCGGGCCGGCGAGCACGCGGGCGACCGAGGAGTACTTTGAGCGGCTCGGGGTATGGCCCGGCGACCACTGCCGCGCCGAGGTCTCGCTTGTCGCGCCCTCGCTGATGCGAAGCCTGGCCGGACGCCTCCGGCGCGGATATCTGCTCACGGTCGACTACGGATATGAGGCGCCATCGCTGTTCGCCTCCTGGCGGCGCATGGGGACGCTGATGGCGTTCCGCGGCCACAGCCCGCAGCCGGACCCCCTCGCGCTGCCGGGGCTCACCGATCTCACGGCGCACGTCGACTTCACCTCGCTGGCCGCCGCCGGGGCGGACGCGGGGTTCGAAGCGGCGCCGCTCGTATCGCAAGCGGAGGCGTTGATGGCCCTCGGCATCGGGGAGGCGCTGGAGGGGGCGCGGGCGCGGGCCGCCGAGGACTTCGGGGCGTTCGCGGCGGCCCGGCGAGCGGCAGAGACGCTGCTCGATCCTGCGGGGCTGGGCCGCATCCGCGTGCTGGCGATGGCAGCGGACGCGCCGCTGGCGGGGCTCCGGTGCCTGCGGGCGGCTGCCGGCTAGCGCGTCGCCTCGACGTAGTACGGGAGCACGCCCTCCCATCCACCGACGTTCTCGGTGCGCCAGGCGGGACCAAGGTCGCCGAGGCGCTCCCAGCCCGCATGCTCGATGTCCACGCGGGTGCGGCCCTCCTCGAGCGGAGCAAAGCGGATCTCGACATCCGTCCCATGCGCGCGGTCCGTGGCGATGTGCCAGAGGTAGGCCAGGCGATGCGGGGGCTCCCACGCAGTGACCTCGCCCCATTCGTGCTCGAGTCCCCCGGGCGTGCGCTCGAAGATACGACCGCCGGCGCGCGGCTCGAACACGACGTCGAGGCCGTTCTCCCGGGACATTGTGTGCGCCGTGGGCCACCAGAGCGAGGTACGGGCGGTCCAGACCTCGAATGCGTGTGCGGGCGGACAGTCCAGATCGAGCGTGAACCGCAACGGCTCAATCATCGTGCGCGGCTTCCGGAGGCGCGCGGCGTCGTGTTCTCGGCGGCGAGGCGGAAGCGCGCGGCGACATCGCCCCACACCTGTTCGAGGTAGGCCTGCACCGCCTCGACGCCCTCGGTGCGCAGCTCGTAGATGCGCCGTGTGCCCTCGGCACGGTCGTCGACCAGGCCCGCCTCCTTCAGGAGGCGCAGATGGCGGGAGACCGCGGGGCGGCTGATCGGGAGCGTATCGGCGATCTCGCGGACGGAGCGCGCCTGGACGCCGAGCAACTCGACGATCGCCCGCCGGTGAGGGTCGCCGAGGGCGTCGAAGGGATCGTGACGAAGAGGACGAGCGGGCACATCGTCAGGGTAACATCTTGCAAACGGTAACACTGTTGCTACCATCATTGGGCCACCGAGGAGGTACGCGTGAAATACTACGAGTCGACTGCCCTCATCGAGGCAAGTCCCGCGACGATCTGGGCGATCCTCGTGGATACGGCGCACTACCGGGACTGGGACTCCGGCGTGGTGCGCGTCGAGGGCGAGGCTCGACTGGGATCGACGATCAAGGTCGTGTCCTCGGCGAACCCGAACCGTGCCTTCGCGGTCCGCGTTGCCGAGCTCACGCCTGAGCGGCGCATGGTATGGAAGGGCGGCATGCCCCTCGGACTGTTCAAGGGCGTACGGACGTACACGCTGACGCCCGAGGCGAGCGCGACGCACTTTCGTATGCGCGAGGAGTACACCGGGCCGATGCTGCCCCTGATCTGGCGCTCGATGCCGGACCTCGCGCCGTCCTTCGAGCAATTCGCACGTGGGTTGAAGGCCAAGGCCGAAGCCACGCGCTGACGAGGCGAGACGGGCGCTCCCGGCGTACCATGGAGCCATGGCTTCCGAGTACTACAGCCCCACGCTGATCGACCATTTCGAGCATCCGCGCAACGCGGGGGCGATGGAGGATGCGGACGCCGAGGCCTATGTGGTCAATCCCGTGTGCGGCGACTCGCTGCGGCTGTTCCTGAAGATCGAGGACGACCACGTCGCGCGGGCCTCGTTCCTGACCTCAGGCTGTCCCGCCTCCATCGCCACGTCCTCGGCGGCGACTGAGATGCTCGCGGGACGCACGCTCGAGGAGGCGGAGGCGCTGACGCGCGACGACTACGCGGAGGCAGTCGGCGGGCTGCCGAAGTCGAAGGTGCACTGCTCGGTGCTGGCGGCCTCTGCGGTGCGGCAGGCGATCGGCGAGTGGCGCAAGCAGCAGGCGGCGGTTTAGGCTCGCAGCATGACGGTCGCCGCGATCATCCTCGCCGCCGGCGCATCGAGGCGCATGGGCAGCCCGAAGGGGCTGCTGCCGTGGGGCGACCGCTCGCTGCTCGCCTGGGAAGTCGATGAGCTGATGCGTTCGTCGGTGGACGACATCGTCGTGGTGCTGGGACATCACGCCGAGGACGTACGCCGCTCGCTCGGCGACGGGGCGCGCTACTGCGTGTTCAACCAGCGCTGGCCTCAGGGCCGCGCGACCTCGCTGGCGAAGGGCGCGGAGGCCCTCGTTGCAGGTGGACGCGCCGCGCCCGAGGCGGTCGTGATCCAGAACGTGGACCAGCCGACGCGCGCCGACATCATCGACCGCCTCGTGCAGGAGCTGCGCAGTGGCGATGCCGAGGTCGTGCAGCCCTCGTACCTCGGCAAGGCCGGGCATCCGGTCGTCCTCCGCGGCTCGCTCATCGACGAGTTGATCGGCGTCACCGAGGCGACGCAGGGGCTGCGCGCGGTGACCGAGCGGCACCCGGTGCGCCTCGTGCCGATGGACGACGAGCCGGTAGTGCGCATCGACCTCGACACGCCCGACACGCTCGACGAGGGGCGGCGCCTGCTCGGGGTCGCGGGCGCGGCCACGAACGGCTGAACTTGAGGCTCGACTGCCTGGGCTCCGGGAACGCGTTCTCGTTCGGGCGCTACTGGAGCGGCTTCCTCCTCGACCGGCACATCCTCCTCGACTGCCCGCCGCAGACGCTGGCGCACCTGTTCAAGCTCGGCGTGGCGACCGAGGAGATCGACCTCGTCCTGCTGTCGCACGAGCACAGCGACCACATCGGCGGGGTCGACCTCTTTCTCCTCGATGCGGTGTACCGCACATGGGCGCGGCGGACACGGCCGCTCGCCATCGGCGGGCCGCCCGGGGTCTACGACCGCCTGCGAGCGGTGATCGGCGACTCGGACCGCCTGCCGCCTCGGGACGACCCTCGCATCACCTGGTTCGAGTACTCCGACGGCGGCGCGTTTGAATGGGCCGGCGCGTCCGTGGAGTGCGTCGAGGTGGATCACGACCCCGCGCTCACGTCGCTTGGATTTCGCGTGCACGCGGGCGGCAGTGTCGTGGCGTACAGCGGCGACACGCGGCCGTGCGCGGTGGTGGAGCGGCTCGCCGACGGCGCCGACCTGCTCATCCTCGAGTGCGGCGTGGGGACGTACCACTTCGACTGGCCAGACGTGCTTGCGCTGCGGTCGCGGCTGCCGGCCAGGACGGAGATCCTCGTGACGCACTACCCGGATGAGGGCTCAGAGGCAGCGCGCGGTGTGCCGGGGCTGCGGTTGGCCGAAGACTTCGAGGTGTACGCGGTCTAGGGGATTTTCGCATCCGCCGCTTCGTGAATCCGTGACCGTGCCGACCATTGTGCTACGATTCACACGGCGCGACGGGGGTGTCTCTTATCTCCTCGTCCGCTATGCTCCGCAATCGCACACGTTCGAGGGAGACGAGGCTGCCGTGGCGTACGGTGCGGGCATCGCCCGAGGCCTGATGGTCACCTTCAAGCACATCTTCAAGCCCCCTGTCACCGTCAACTACCCGGAGGAGACGCGACAGGTGCCGGTGCGCGCGCGCACGAACCTGCTGTGGTTCGAGGAGCGCTGCACGGGCTGCTCCACATGCGCGCAGGCGTGCCCGGACGGCTGCATCCTCGTGCAGACGTCTCCGCGCGAGGACGGCACGCTGAACATCGACCGCTACGAGATCGATTTCCGCATCTGTATGTACTGCGGACTGTGCACCGAAGCGTGCCCCTACCAGGCGATCCAGGCGGGCGGGCGCTACGACGACGCCGTCTATGTGTTCGAGAACATGTACCGGAACCGCGACGCGCTGACACGCGAGGCGAAGGCGTACATGGCGCAGACGGGCGGGCGCTACCCGAACGGGCAACTGCAGGAGCTGGCGCCCCCTCGGACGGCGATGCCGACGGCGCGCAGCCGCGTGGAGACCGCCGGCAGCGATGGGCCGTACGGCCCGCAGCACCTGCCGGGCAAGCCGGACCGCATCGGCAGCTGACGCGAGCCTCGGGACGAGGGCGAAGAGAAAGAGCGGGATCGCGTGGCCAGGATCACCATCAACGGCACGGAAGTCGAGGCGGAGGCCGGACGCCGGCTGGTCGAGGTGATCAAGGAGCAGGGGATTCGGATCACGAACCTCTGCTACATCGACGGCCTCGAGCCGTACGCCGGCTGCCGCACCTGCCTCGTGGACATCGAGGGCGGCCGCCCCACGAGCATTCAGCTCTCCTGCACGGCGCAGGTCGCCGAGGGCATGGTCGTAAAGACCGACACGCCCGAGGTGAAGCGGGCGCGCCAGGGGGTGATGTCGCTGATCATGGCGAACCACCCCGACCGCTGCCTCACCTGCCACCGCCGCGTGCACTGCCAGCCGGGCGAGATCTGCCTGCGCGACGACGTCGTCACCCACCGCTGCCTCACCTGCTCGAAGAACTACCGCTGCGAACTACAGACGTCGACCGAGATGATCGACATGGGCGAGTACGAGGAGCCCTGGGTCGGCGAGGTGCGCTCGTACTACGAGACGCCGCCGCCCGAGCCGGACCGCGCGAACCCCTACCTCGAATTCGACCCGCAGATGTGCATCATCTGCACGCGCTGCGTCCGCGCCTGCGCGGATATCCGCCACACGGGCGCGATCACGCTCTCGGGCAAGGGCTCGGCGACGGCGATCGCGTTCGGGACCGGCGGGCCGGTGCATGAGTCGAACTGCGATTTCTGCGGCGCGTGCATCGACGTTTGCCCGACGGCGACCCTGATGGAGAAGCCGAACAAGTGGGTCGCGCTCGCCGAGGACTGGACGAACTCGACCTGCAACTCGTGCTCGGTGGGCTGCACGATCTCCTATGGCGTCGCGAACGACCGCCCCGTCATCGTGCGGCCCGACCGGCTGAACCAGTTCAGCCGCGACCAGATCTGCGTGCGCGGCCGCTTCCACTACGACGCCATCGCCGAGAACCAGCGCCTCAGCCGGTCGCTCGCGCGGCGCGGCGAACGGCTGCTGCCGGTGCCCGCCGACGAGGCGCTCACCGAGGCCGCGCGGCTCCTCGATGAGGTGCGGCGGGAGCACGGCGGGGACGCGATCGCCGTCCTCGGCTCGCCGCTGGCGACGAACGAGGAGGCGTACCTCCTCGGGCGCATCGCGCGTGACGTGATCAAGACGCCGCACATCGACTTCTCCCACGGACCGATCCACCGGGCCGTCCAGGACGCGATCCGCGACGCGCTCGGGCTCGAGCGGCTGCCGTCCGACCTCACGAGCGTGGAGACCGCGGAGACGATCGTCCTGCTCGCGAGCGACCTCGAGGAGTCGCACAACGTGGCAGCGCTCCGCATCAAGGACGCGGTCGTGAAGCGGGGCGCGCGCCTCGTCGTCGTCAGCCCGCGCTGGGGCGAGCTGGTGCCGTTCGCGACGGCGTGGCTGCAGCCGACGCCGGGCTTCGAGGCTGCGGCCGTGCAGGCGCTGGTGCGCGCAATCGCCTCGGACGCCTCGCAGCTCGGTGAGCCGGTCGTGCCGCGCGGCGTGACGGCGTCGTCCCTCGAGAGCGCGGCCGAGGTGGTGCGCGCCGCCGCCGCGAGCGAGCAGGGTTTCGCGGTGGTGTACGCGCCGAACCCCGTCGACGCCACGGCGGCCGGCGAGGAGGCATGCGCGTGCGCGAACCTCGCGATCGCGGCGCGCGGCGAGGCCGCGGCGGCGTCGCTACATTACCTGCCGACGGACGCGAACGTCCTCGGCATCTCCGACATGGGCGTCGCGCCGGCGGCGAGCGGCATGGCGTTCCCGCAGATCATCGAGGCGGCGCGTGACGGCCGCATCAAGGCGCTACTCATCCACGACGACAACCCGCTGCTCAATGGCGCAGGGAGCGAGGACATCCGCGCGGCCCTCGAGGCGGCGCGGGTCGTCGTCATCGACTCGATCCGCTCGACAGCGGCCGAGCTGGCGCACGTCGTGCTCGCGGAGCTGCCCTTCTTCGCAAAGGACGGCACGATGACGACAGCGGACCGGCGCATCAACCGCCAGCGCCCCGCGGGCGTGCCCCGCCGCGAGGAGCGCGACGGGGTCGCGCTGCTGACCGCGCTCGCGAACGAGCTGGGCGGGAACTTCGCCTACACGGACGCGGTATCGGTCATGGCTGATGCGGCCTCGAAGGTCACGGGCTACTTCGCGTACGACCAGATCCGCTCGGGCCGCACGCGCGCCCTCGGGAGCGAGGCGACCGCGCAGCCGAGGCTGCAGGCGATCGGCGCTCCCGCCGCGGCCGAGGGCGAGGGGCTGCGGCTCGTCGTCGCGCGCTCGCTGTACACGACGTGGGAGGGCGCCTCGATGCGCTCCGAGGAAGCCGACAAGATGCACCGCGAGGAAGTGGCGACGCTCAACCCTCGCGACGCGGAGGCGGCGGGTGTGCGCTCGGGCGACGCGGTCGTGCTGACGGACGGCACGCACGAGGTGCGCATCGCGGTTCGCCTCGATGACGGCGTCGCGCCGGGGACGGTCTATGTGCCGCACTACTACGACGGCGGCGCAGTAATGGCGCTCTTCCCGCTCGAGGGGACGGCGCCCGCCGCGGTGACCGTGGCGGTGCGGGCGCTGCAGCTGGCGTAGCCAGTCAGACCCTCGACTTGGGAGGGGCTCGACGGCCGCTCGGGCGGATGCCCCTTCCACGGCAGGTAGCCGACCATCCAGAACTCGCCGCGGAGGCGGGAAGAGGCGAGTCCCTGCCGCAGAGATCTGTTGCGGTCCGTTTCGGCGCCGCCGACGACGCCGCCTGGCGATCGGCGGCACCATGCACCGCGGCGGTCGCACCACGCAGCGCACTCCACGCGAGATTGGGGCGGCGCGGCAGGCAAATTGCCCGCCCTCTCAGTCTGACGCGCTCGACATCGACGGCGGCAGCTGGGTGCGCCAGACCGCCCGCCAGCGACCGTCCTCGCGGGTGAGGACGAAGATTTCGCGGCCCCGCTCGGTGGTGTAGGTGCCGTCCGCCTCGTACGTGATGGCGAAGTCGTAGGCGGCGACGGCGGTGTCGCCGAAGACCTCGACGGCCGGGTGGAGCTCCTCGAAGTGGAGGACGCGCGCCGCGAGGGCGAACTCGCGGTAGCTTTCGATGCACGCCTCACGGCCGCGCACGGGCTCGGCGGGCGACGGGGGCGCGACGACGATCTCGGCGTGCAGCAGCGCTTCGAGGTCCTCGGTGCGGCGGAGCGCCCAGGCCTGGTTGATGCGGCGGACCACGTCCCATACCTCGTCCTGTGGCGGCGGCGGGGATGGCATCGTCATGGCGCCCACTATAGCGAGCGGCGAGGTCACCGGTGCTAGCATGAGACGCATGGCATCGATGCCGCCCGCGTCCTCAGAACTCGTCCCGTTCGCGATCACGCTCGACAACGACGCGGCGGAACGGTGGGCGGCCGCGCTGGAACGCGAAGGCATCGAGGCGGAGCTGCGCATCGAGGACGGACGGGCGCTGAACAGCGGCTCATCGGTGTTCCCGACGGGGCCGATCTTCGCCACGGCCCTCTATGTCCCCGCCTCGGAGCGGGAGCGCGCCGCCTCAGTGTTGATCGACCACGGGTGGGACGGGCGGCAGGTCGGCGCGGGACATCGACGAGGGCTGCCGGACCGGCGGGCGGCGCTGCTCGGCGCGGTCGCGATGGCGTTGATCGTGTTCGTCATCGCGCTGCTGCGCGAGAGCTAGGGAGCTGATGGAGCTGCGGCTGTTCCCGCTGCGGACGGTGCTGTTCCCCGGCATGAAGCTGCCGCTGCAGGTGTTCGAACCTCGCTATCGCCAGCTGGTATCCGAGTGCATGGAGTACGCGGAGCCGTTCGGGGTTGCGTTGATCCGCGAGGGCGTCGAGGTGGGCGGGCCCGCCGCGCCACACACGGTCGGGACGACGGCGCGCATCGAGTCGGTGACGCCGGACGCTGAGGGTCGGCTGCAGCTCATGACGCGCGGGCGACGGCGCTTCCGCATCCTGGAACTGCATACCGACCGGCCGTACCTGTGGGCGGACGTCGAATACCCGCTCGACGAGGGCGGGGGCGCGCCGGACGACCTCATTCGCCAGGCGCGCCAGGGCCTGCAGGCCATTAGCCGGCTGCGCGCGACCGCCGCCGGCGAGTACGAGCGCGAGCCGCAGACGCCGGAGCGTCCGGGCGCGCTCGCGGACGCCATCGGGGGGCTCGGCGCGGCGTCGCCGGCCGAGCTACAGGGGCTCCTCGAGGCACTCGACGTGCGACGCCGGCTCGAACTGGCGGTGCCGATGCTGCAGGAGCGGCTCAAGGCCGTGCATCGAGAGGCCGCGGCGGCGGCCGCGGCGCGGTGGGCGGCGCCCGGCAGCACGAACTGATCGGAAGCCGACGACCGAGCTAGTCGGGCGACGCTCCGTCTCGACCGGGAGCGACATCCGACTGCACGAGGCGAAGGCCGATGCCCTCGGCCGTCTCGGCGATGTCGAGGACCACGCCGGTGAGCTGATCGGCGAGTCCCGACTCGATCAGCAGCAGTCGCTGATCCCCCTTGCTCACCACCTGATCGCCGGGGCGCTCCTCATCGATTGACAGGCCGAACGCCTCGCTCTCGCTTCGCGTCAGGCGGAGCGTGCGGGCCTCGGGTACGCTGCCGCCCGTCACGATCTCGCCCAGGACATCCCTCGCCGCGTCGGTCACAGCCAACATCGCGGTCCCCTTTCGCTACCGCTCCAAGGTATCGGTGGCGCCGAGGGACGGAACGGCCGGTAAACGGGAGGACCGGCGCACCTCGAGACTCCGATGCGTCGGTCGGGCGAGTCCTGCCACCGCGAAGCGCGCTCAGCGCGGGAGGCCATGACTGTGCGGCATCGGGGCAGTCGCCTTGCCCGGCGGGGCGAGGCAACATAGGATCGATGTCCGCTGGAGGGGTCGCATAGTGGCCTAGTGCGGGCGCCTGCTAAGCGCTTACTCGGGGTTTCCCGGGTCGTGGGTTCGAATCCCACCCCCTCCGCCACCGTTCGAGGAGTCCTCGCAATGTCCACCTATCGCATCTGGACGCTCGGCTGCCAGATGAACGTCGCCGACTCGCTCAAGCTGGCGGCCGGCCTCGACCGGCTGGGGTGGCGCGAGAGCGACGACGAGGGCTCGGCCGATCTGTTCGTGATCAACACCTGCTCGGTGCGACAGCACGCGGAGGACCGGGCGTACGGCCGCCTCCACCAGCTCCGGCAGCAGCGTCAGCGGGGTGAGCAGTTCCAGATCGCCGTCATGGGTTGCATGGTCGGCCCGAAGACGGACGACCTCCAGCGCCGCTTCCCGTGGGTCGACGTGTGGGCGCGGCCCCAGGAGTACGACCCCATCCTCACGTCCGCGGGCGCGGCCCGCGACGCGTCCGAGGGCGAGTTCTGGACCGATACGTACGGGCGCCCGACCGGACCGACGGCCTACGTGCCCGTGGTCCACGGCTGCGACAAGTTCTGCACCTACTGCATCGTCCCGCTGCGCCGCGGGCGCGAGCGTTCGCGGCCCTCAGCCGAGGTGCTCGACGAAGTGCGCTACCTCGCGGCCCAGGGGGTGCGAGAGGTGACGTTGCTCGGGCAGACCGTCGAGGCCTACGGGCATGACCTCGACGAGGCCGCCGACCTCGCCACCCTGTTCGAGGGCATCGAGGCGATCGACGGGGTCGCGCGTACGCGGTTTCTCACGTCGTACCCGAAGGACATGACCGACCGCATCATCGACGCTGTGGCGGACCTGCCGAAGGTGTGCGAGCACTTCAACATCCCCGTGCAGTCCGGCGACGACGCAATGCTGGGGCGGATGCGGCGTGGCTACACCGTCGCCGAGTACGAGGAGCGCGTGGCGTACATCCGGAACCGGATGCCGCACGCCTCGCTGGCGACCGACATCATCGTCGGTTGCCCCGGGGAGACCGACGAGGAGTTCGCGAACACCGTCGCACTCCTCGAGCGGACGCAGTTCGATGTCATCCACGTCGCGGCGTATTCGCCGCGGCCGGGGACCTTCGCGTACCGGCAGCAGGTGGACGATGTGCCTCGCGAGGTGAAGCGCGAGCGGCTACAGGTCATCGAGGAGCTGCACGCGCGGTCGTCGAGTGCGATCAACCGCCGAGCACTCGGGCGGAACGTCGAGGTGCTGGTAGAGCGGGAGCAGGATGGCCGCTCGACCGGCCGGACGCGCGGCGGCCAGCTCGTCCACTTCGCGGGGAGCGGAATGGTCGGCGAACTGGTCGACGTCGCGGTCGACGAGGTGACCGCTTGGTCGCTGCACGGCCGGCTCGCGGGCGACCTCACACTCGCGGTCGTCTAGCGCGGCCGACCGCGCCCCGCCGATGCCGCAGCCGGTCGTCGCCACCATCGTCGTCATCTTCGCGATGATCGAGGGCTCGTTGCAGGTGCTGCTCGTGCACCGGAGCGCGGACCCCGAGCGGGACCGGTGGGCGCTGCCGGGCGGGCGCTGGGATGGCAGCCTGTCGCTGGAGGAAGCGGCGGTGCGGAAGCTCGTCGAGGAGACAGGCGCCCGCGACCTGTACCTCGAGCAGCTGTTCACGGCCTCGCACCTCGACTCCACGCAGCCGAGCGTCGCGGTCGCGTACTTCGCGCTCGTCGACCAACGGCGGGTGCGTCTGCGTTCCTCGGAGGAGTGGCCTCCCGCATGGCACCGGGTGGACGCGCTGCCGGCGCTCGCGTTCCGCAACAACGAGGTGATCGCGCAGGCGGTCGCGCGCGTGCGAGCCAAGCTCGAGTACACGAACCTCGCCTACGGACTGCTGCCGGAGCGCTTCACACTGCGCGAGCTGCAGGCCACGTACGAGGCAATCCTCGGCGCGCGGCTCGACCGTCGGAACTTCCGCAAGCGGATGCTGTCGTCGGGACTGATTGCGTCGACCGGGGAGCTGGAGCGTTCGGGAGCCCATCGCCCGGCGGCGCTCTACCGCTTCACCAGCCGAGAGCCAGTGTTCCTCTAAGGGGCTATGTCGCGACGGCGCGGCCCGAGACGCTCGAAGGGAGCGGGGGCGGCGGCGAGTTCAGTTCCTCCAGCACACCGAGCAGACGGTGCAGCTCCTTGAGGTCCTTCTGGCTGAGCCGCGCGAGGAACGACGAGATGTACTCAGTGACCGTGCGGGAGTACTCGCCGACGGACTCCTCGGCCTGCGGCGTGAGGTGGAGCTGCAGGCGGCGGCGGTCCTGAGGATCTTCGGTCCGGAGGAGCAGGCCGCGCTCGACGAGCTTGTCGACCTGCTGACTGGCGGCGGAGGGACTGATCGCCAGTCCGTCCGCGAGCGTCCGTAAGTCGATCTCCGGGTGCATGCGCACGCGAAAGAGGATGCGGAGCTGGGGGAAGGTGATGCCCTGCTCTTCCCACATGCGCAGGCGCATGGGGTCGACGAGACGCGTCGCCCGGCCGAAGAAGACGGCCGTCTCGCGGATCAGGGTGGCCTGCTCGCCCTCTACCATCGCGCGCATGGTACCAGCCCGGAAGCCGCGATTTCTAGCGTTCCGTCCGATAGTTTAGTATGTCTTCAGCAGCTAAATGGCGGAGACCGATGTCCACCAAGCCCCTCGAAGCGAGCGTTCCAGCGACCCGCGCCGGCAGGTTGAGCGCCTTCGATTCGCTGCGATACCGCAACTACCGGCTGCTCTGGTTCGGGCAGCTCGTGTCGAGCTCCGGGGACTGGATGGACCAGGTGGCTCTGAACTGGCTCGTAGTGAGCCAGCTCTATGACGGCCGCGACGCCGCGCTGCCCGTCGCGATCCTGAACGCGAGCCGGCTGGTGCCGATCCTGGTCTTCACGCCGATCGGGGGGGTGCTGGCGGACCGCCTTGAGCGACGCCGGCTGATGTTCGCGACCCAGGCCGCGGCGATGGTCATGGCGTTCGTACTTGCGACGCTGGTGGCGACAGGACTGGTCGAGTTCTGGATGGTGCTGGCGATCGCCCTCGGGCGCGGCGTGATGCTGTCATTCAACATGCCCGCGCGGCAGTCGTTGATCTCCGAGCTGGTACCGCGCGAGGCACTGACGAACGCCGTCGCGCTGAACTCGGCGACCCTGAACCTGACACGTGTGGCCGGGCCGCTCATCGCGGCGATCTTCTTCCTTACCCCGTTCGGCATAGCGGGCGCGTTCTATTTCAACGGCGCAACGTTCGTCGCCGTCCTGATCGGACTCGCGATCATGGACATTCCGAGGCAACCGGTCCGGACGCGAAAGAGCATGTTCAGTGAGCTTCTGGGTGGCTTCTCGTATATCAATCGTTCTCAGGTTCTGCGGGCGCTGGTGATCCTCGCGACGGTGCCGATGGTGTTCGGAATGCCGTACCAGGCGATGTCGGCCGTGATCGCGCGGGACGTGCTCGGGACTGGTGGCGAGGGCTTCGGGCTGCTGACGGCGGCGACCGGCGTGGGCGCGGTCTGCGGCGCGCTGACCATCGCTTCGCTTCCACCGAGCGCGCGAAAGGGGCGGTTGATGCTGGTCGGCCTGAATTGCTTCGGGCTGAGCATCATCGTGTTCGCGGCGTCCTCGTGGTTCGCGCTCTCGCTCGTCGCGATGGCGTCGGTGGGCGTATGCCAGCAGATCTACCTCGCCTCCAACAACACGCTGCTCCAGCTGCACGCGGAGGACGAGTACCGCGGACGGGTGATGAGCACCCTGTTCCTCAGCCGGGGGATGGTACCGCTCGGGACCCTGATCGCCGGCCTCGCAACCACCGTGATCGGCGTGCAGTGGGCACTCGGCGCGATGGCGAGCGTCCTGGTCGTGCTCGCGCTGCTGACGGCGAGAGCGGCCCCGCGCGTCCGCGCGCTCTGACGCCTGGTGCCCGCTGGACACCCGGGCGGGCCCCTGTCACCATCGGCGCGGCGTCCGGGGGCGGTCCGAGGCGCGGAGGTGGCAGCGATGGATCTCGGACTGAACGGGCGCTCCGTGGTGGTGACCGGCGCGAGCCGCGGCATCGGGCGGGCGATCGCCGAAGCGTTCGCTGCCGAGGGCGCACGGCTCACGATCTGCGCGCGCGGCGCGGACGTCCTCGAGGCCACGCGGGCGGCGATCACAGCATCAGGGGCCGAGGTGCAAGCCGTCGTCGCGGACGTAACGGCCGCAGCGGATGCCGAGCGGCTGATCGCGACGGCAGCGGAGCGGTACGGCGGGATCGACGTACTCGTGAACAACGCGGGTGGCAGCCCGCGCGGCGACGACCCCGACGAGCGGTGGCAGGTCGCGTTCGAGGCCAACGTCCGCTCGGTGGCGCGGCTGTCGAACCTCGCGCGGCCGCACCTTGCGCAGGCCGCCGGTGGCGGGGCGATCGTGAACGTGGCATCGATCTACGGGCGGGAGAGCGGCGGGGGCGTCGAATACAACGCCACGAAGTCGGCGCAGATCGCGCTTTCCAAGGCGTACGCGTTACAGTGGGCGCGCGATGGGATCCGTGTGAACACCGTCGCGCCCGGATCGATCGCCTTCGAGGGCGGATCGTGGGGCCGGCGGGTGGAGCAGGATCCCGAGGGGATGCGCGAGTTCGTCGCGCGTGAGATCCCGGCGGGCCGCTTCGGCCGTCCCGAGGAAGTCGCGGCGGTGGTCACCTTCCTGGCCTCGCCACGCGCCTCGTGGGTCGTCGGCGCGTCGTGGAACGTCGACGGCGGGCAGTCGCGCTCGAACATCTAACAGGAGACCGTCCGGCGACGGGCGGAGGGAGACACGACGATGCGGTTCAAGCGCTCGGACCTGCCGGGATTCATCATCGCGCTGGGGGCGCCGCCGCTGCTGTTCCTGCTGTTCCTGCGCTCGTTCGAGGTGTGGCACCACCAGGGGACGCCGCTGCTGGGGTTCATGGCGACGAATATCGCGGGCGCCGTGGCGACGCTGGCCATCTTCTCGCGCTTCATCCGCAACTGGGACTTCCCGCTGATCCTGCTCGCGGTCCTCGGCGCCATCGTCGGCGGCGTCCTCTGGGCACAGCAGTCGGGCAACGATGGCACCGCGTTCGCGACGACGCTGAAGTGGCTGGGCATCGCGGTGTTCCTGCTGCTGAACCTCATACTCGGGCTGCAGGTGCTGCAGAATGGGCTGTTGCCGGTGCTCGACCGCCGTGACGCCCGGCGGGCCACGGCCGAAACCGAGTCCTAACATCGGCGCAACCGACGAGTGACGGCCGCCGGCCCTGAGACCACGCGTCCGAACCTGACGCGGCCGGAGCGCGTCGCGCTCGCGATGCTCGCCCACTGGATGGGCGAGCGGTACTTCCGCACCTTCCGCCTCTCCGAGGAGCCCGGGACCTTCGACGCGATGCTCACGCAGCGGGAGCGCCGCGTGGGCGTCACGGTGGGCACGCTGTGGGAGGGAGACGGTCCCTCCGGTGCGGCGGGACTGGAGTCCCTCGTCTCGGCCGACCTCGAGGCCGGAGGCGATGTGAACGCCTACGCGCTCTGGGTGCCGCCCGGAGCCTCCGTGCCGCAGGAGGAGCCAGGGCTGTCGGACCTGCGGGTGCTGGTGACGCGTGGACTGAGCGGGCTGCATCCCGGCGAGCGGCGCGAGGTGCGCCGTCCGGTGACGCTCCGCCTCGCGAAGATCGACGCCGCGGGCGCCTACATGTCGGTCAGCGGCGGCCTCGCGCCGCGATGGACCCATCTGTCCGAGGGGATGAGCGGCTCGTTTCACCTCGATTCGCGCGACCTGTTCCGTCTCCCCGAAGAGGAGGCGGAGGCGGAGATCCTCACGGCGCGGGTGCGCGACCGCGCGGCGCTGCTCGAGCCCGAGGAGATCACGCGCGTCGATGTGCACGACTACTGGCTGGTGTCCCGGGTGCCCGCACCCGAGCCGGCAGGACTCACCGCCATCGGCGGTCCTGAGCAGGGCGACCCGGCCGATACGGGGTCGATGCGGCGGCTCCTCCGCCGCCACATCGCGAAGGCGATGGAGCAGCGCACGGGACACGGCAACGACCTGAGCGTGCTCCTGCTCGTGGCGTCACTGGCGCACATCGAAGACGAACGGGTCACCGCGGCGCTCCGCGGGATGAACCCGGCCTCATACGGGGCGATTGACCTGATTGCGCTCGTGGCCGACGGGTCGGTGCGGCAGGTGCTGCAACCTCGCTCGCTGCCCTGGGAGACGTAGCCCGGCTACTGGCGGCCGGAGCGGCCCTCCGAGTCCACCCGCACGACCCACGTGCGCCCGATGTGATCGTGCCAGGTGCGCTTCTCGCGGTCGACGAATGCCCACAGGTAACCGAGGCCGAAGACGTTGATCATCAAGCCCGCGGAACGCCGCATCCCGAGGAGCAGACCGGGCCGCTGCCCCTGACGGTTGACCGTGCGCAGCCCGACGGCGCGCTTGCCGGGTGACCAGCCGATGCTGTTCCAGAGCAGGCTGTAACCGAACTGGACAACCGCCAGGATCGCATAGAGCAGAGGGTAGAGCTCCTCGATCTCACGCTCGACCTCGGCGGTCGGGGCCGTGGTGTCGACGCCCGCGATGACCGTCACGACCGGCAGCACGACGAGCGCGATCACGAGGAGGATCGCGAAGTCGATGGCGAAGCCGGCAGCCCGCAAACGCAGCGGCGCCGATACGGGGTTGGGCGCCGCCGACGCAGCGGGACGCTCCTCGGCCGGCCCGCCGAGGGCGCCGTCGCCCGACCAGTCGATGCCCGGGCGACCGACCGAGCCCGGGGAGGGGAGGGCTGGGGAGCTCTCGTTCACGCCACATCCTCGAGGATCGCCCGCAGTTGTGCGCGGAATCCCGCATTGGCGTTCGGGCTGCCCCCCGGCTCGGCATCGGCGCACACCAGCGTACGCACCGTCACGCCTCGGCCGTCCCAGTCGGCGGCGAGCGAGCGGGAGAAGGCGAGCACGGCGGACTGGGCGGCTGCGTAGGCCGCGAGCTCCGGCGACGCACCCTCGTGCAACATCGACACGACGTTCACGAGGCGCCCGGTGCCGTGGACGAGCATGCGCCGCCCCGCGCTGAGCACCGGCATGACGGTGGCGGTCGAGGAGCGGCGGAATTCCGCGTCCCACGCCGCCGCATCGGAGGCCTCGGCGGCTTGCGGCTGCGGAGCCGGCGGGACCGTCACGAGGACGGCGACCGGGCCGTGCTTCGCCTCGATCGCGTCAAGCGCGGCCGCGAGGTGCCCGGCGTCGGTGGCGTCGAGCCGCACCGCCTCACCGTCGCGGCCGAGCGACCAGCATTCGTTGAGGATTGACTGCGCCTCGACTTCCTGAGCGCGGTCGTCGGCCTGCGTGAAGAGCGAGACGGTGGCGCCCGCCTCGGCAAGTGCGACGGCGGCGGCGCGCGCATAGGGCCCGCCGGCGCCTGCCACGAGGGCGTGAAGCCCGTCGACTGGTCGCGCGGGAGAAGTGCCGGACATGCTCGCCCCTCGCCGTTCACGCCCGATCGGACGTGCCAAGATGATAGACGCGTCCGGCGCCGTCTGCCGGATGCGCCCTCAGGATTTCGATGGCCAGCGGCCCCGCACGGTCGAGACCCGCGCTGCCAGCGGTGGCGGGCACGACGAGCGCATCGACGGCGACCGATCGCGTCCGCAGCTCCTCGGATAGCGACGTGACAAGGCTCAGCGTGGCCGCCTGGGCGGCGCGATAGGCGGCCGCCTCCGCGGAGTCGCCCTCGGACACGACGAGCAGCACGTGGCCCCGGCCCGGGCGACGAAACTCGTCGACGGCGGCGCGGACGGCGAAGAGGTGCGCGTAGAAGTTCACAGTCGTCACGCGCGCGAGGTCGGAGTCCGTCAGCCGCTCGAGCGGGGTGCTCAGCGGCTCGTCGGGCGCGCTCACCACGAAATCGAGGCCGCCGAGCTCCTTCGTCACCTGGCGGGTGGAAACCTTCACGTTCTGGCCCAGCGTGACATCGAAGGCATAGACGCTGGCCTCGCGGCCTGCTTCGCGCAGCCGGCGTTGCAGGCGGCGAGCGGCGAGCACGCCTTCGTCGGCGCGCATCGTCGCAAGCCCGAGATCCGCGCCGGCCTCGCCGAGGGCGGCGGCGATCGCACCACCCGCAGCGGTCTCGACGCCGATGATGAGGCCCCGCAGGCCGAGCAGAGGGAGCGTGCGGTCCTCGGACGCGGACACGGTCACCGTGCCCCAGCCGCCGCGATGGCGAGCACGACGGCCCCGACCAGCAGGCGATACCAGACGAACGGCCGCATGCCGTGCACCTGCAGGTAGCCGAGGAGCCAGTGAATCACGGCCGCGCCCGCGCCGGCAGAGACGAGCGCGCCGAGCAGCATCGGCCCCCAGTGCACGTCCTCGGTGCCCGTGGCGGCCTCGGAGAGCTTCAGGGTAGCGGCGCCGAGGACGGCCGGGGCCGATAGCAGAAAGGAGAAGCGAGCGGCCACCGCGCGGTCGAAGCCCAGCCCGCGGGCAGCGCTGATGGTGGCGCCAGAGCGGGACACGCCAGGCACGAGCGCGACCGCCTGGGCAACTCCGATGACGAGCGCGCTCCTCGGGCCGACGTCATCGAGGTTCCCTCGGCGCATCGGCACGCGGTCGGCGAGTTCGATGACGAGCGCGAAAGCGATGAGCAACGTCCCCACCAGCCAGGTCTCACGCAGGTGGTCCTCGATAGCGGCGTCGAACAGGAGGCCGACGACCACGGCGGGCAGCGTACCGAGGACGATCCAGAGCCCGAGGCGTGAGTGCGAACCCCAGCGGCCGATCCGTGCCTGATGCCGCGCGATGTCGCGCAGCCCGCCCACCACGATCGCGACCCACTCCCGCCAGAAGTAGGCGAGCACCGCGACCAGCGTGCCGACATGCAGGCCGACATCGAAGGTGAGCGAGCTGGCGCGGTCACCGAAGAGCTGCCCGGCCAGCACGAGGTGACCTGAGGAGGAGATGGGCAGGAACTCGGTCAGCGCCTGCACGAGGCCGAGCGCGACCGCGCGCAGGTAATCGTCCATGCATCGAGGCTACGCCCGGCGGCCTCACGGAACCAGCGACGCCCGCGTTCGCTCCTCGGAAGCGGCTCCACTAGCATCGGGAGGTGGAGGGCACCGTGGGGCACGCGGAGCACGGTTCGGTCGTCGAGTACCCGGACATCTTCGGCGCGATCATGTCGGACGACATCGACGCGGTCGAGGCGATGCTCGCCGCCGACCCGCGGCGCGCCTCCCGGCACGACGGTCGTTCGCCAATCCTGCTCGCCGCCTACCGCCACCGGCGCGATGTCCTGGTAGCGCTCTTGCGACGGGACCCACCCCTCGATCCGTTCGAGGCCGCCGCGACGGGCGCGACCGACACGCTGCGCAGCCATCTCCTCGCGCAGCCCGATGTCGCGCAGGCGTACTCGGAGGACGGCCTCACGGCGCTGCACCTGGCGGCGTTCTTCGGGCACGCGGAGGCGGCGCGCGACCTGATCGCGCGTGGCGCCCGCCCGGGAGCGCTCGCGCACAACGACAGCGAGCAGACGCCGCTCCACCTCGCAGTGGTGGGCGGCCACGACGAGGTGGTCCAAGTGCTCCTGGAGCATGGGGCGCCGGTGGACGCGCAGGAGCAGGGCGGCGTCGCGCCGCTACACACCGCGGCGCGACGGGGCGACGTCGGGCTGGTGCAGTTGCTGCTGGCGCACGGCGCCCGGATCGACATCGAGACGGACGCGGGGAAGACGGCCGCGGACCTCGCGTACGAGTTCGAGCACGACGCGCTGGCGGCGACCCTGCGTCCCACGAGGATGTAGGCTCGCGTGCTGGTCTTGCCCGCGTATCACGGCCAGCCCTATCATCGCTGTCACCTGCATCCGGCCTGCATTCGCCCACAGCCACGGCCAGGCCGTCGAACAACGGAGGCTCGTACATGCCCACACCCACCGCGTTCTTCCAGGGCGACTTCGTGCCCCTCGAGCAGGCGCAGGTCCCGGTCACGACCCACGCCTTCAACTACGGGACTGCGGTATTCGAGGGCATCCGCGGCAACTGGAACGGCGAGCACAACGAGCTGTACCTGTTCCGGCTGCGCGAGCACATCGAGCGGCTTCGTCAGAACGCCAAGATCCTCCGCATTGGCATCCGCTACACCGACGATGAGCTGATGCGCATCGTGACTGACCTCGCGTTGCGCAATGATTACCGCGAGGACGTGTACATCCGGCCGATCGCGTACAAGTCGCAGAGCGTCATCGGGCCGCGGCTGCACAACGTTGAGGACGACGTGCTGTTCTACCTCATCCCGCTGGGCGCGTACCTCGATTCGGACGCGGGGATCACCTGCATGGTGTCCTCCTGGCGGCGTGTGGACGACAACATGATCCCGGCGCGCGCCAAGGTGGCGGGGCTGTACGTGAACAACTCGCTGGCGAAGACCGAGGCGCAGCAGAACGGGTTCGACGAGGCGATCCTGCTCAACCACGACGGGCACGTCTCGGAGGGGTCGGGCGAGAACATCATCATCGTGCGCGGCGGGAAGCTGATCAGCCCGCCACCGGCGGACAACATCCTCGAGGGCATCACCCTCGACACCGCGTTCGAGATCGCGCGGACGCTGGGCTACGAGACCGAGCAGCGCACCATCGACCGCACCGAGTTGTACATCGCGGACGAGGTCTTCATGACCGGCACCGCCGCGCACGTCACGCCCGTGCTCTCGGTCGACCGCGTGCCGCTGAACGAGGGCCGTCCCGGCCCGATCACCACCGCGATCCAGCGCCACTTCTTCGAGGCGATCACCGGTCGCCTGCCCCAGTACTCCTCGTGGCTGACGCCGGTGTACGCGGGAGCGGCCGTCACCGCATAGCCCACGCGCCGCGCTCGATCCACCACGCTCGACCCACTGAACGAGCCGTCGGTTTCCCCCGGCGGCTCGTTGGTTGTCGGTGAGCGGGTCAGCCGTTCGTTTCGCGGAACCAGCGGACCGTGGCCTCGAGACCGGTCTCGAGGTCGGTCTGTGGCGCCCAGCCCCAGACGTCACGCGCCCGCGACGCATCGAGCATGATGCGCTGGATGTCCCCCGGACGCTCCGGGCCGTGCACCGCCGACCGTTCGTAGCCGCTCAGGCGCGCGAGGTGGTCGAAGATCTCCTGCGTGGTGGTACCGATGCCGGTGCCGATGAGACACGTCGCCGGACGGTCGGTAGCGGCGCGGACCGCCGCCTCGACCACGTCCTCGACGTAGACGTAGTCGCGGCGCTGGCTGCCGTCGCCGAAGATCGTGGCTTCCTCGTTGGCGAGCATGCGCATGGCGAAGATGGCGACCACGCCGGCCTCGCCGTGCGGGTCCTGCGCCGGTCCGTAGATGTTGCCCGGCCGCACGACCGACAGCTCGATGCCGGCGGGGGCCGCGAGGAGCCGCAGGTACTGCTCCGCGGCGAACTTCGAGGCGCCGTATACCGACTCGGGCGCCGCGGGCATCTCCTCCGTCACGGGAACGACATCCGGCTCGCCGAACAGGGCGCCACCCGTGGAGACGAACACAAAGCGCTTCGCCCCGGCCTCGATGGCGGCGCGCATGAGGTGCACACTGCCGAGCACGTTCGTCTCGATGTCCACCTCGGGCTCACGCATGGAGACCGAGACGGAGGCCTGCGCGGCGAGGTGGTACACCACGTCGGGCCGCGCTTCGAGGACGGCGCCGCGGACCGCCTCGGCGTCCCGGATGTCGACTCGGAAGTCACGCATCTCCGTCGGACGCGGCGTGCGCGGCGGCACCCAGTCGAGGCCGCTGACGGCGCAGCCCTCGGAGACGAGTCGGGCGACGAGATGGCCTCCGAGGAAGCCAGATGAGCCGGTAACGAGTGCGGGACCGTGGAGTGCAGGCATGCGGACATGTTCGAGCGGGCCCGTGGGGAGAGCAACCACTGAGGCCCGCTCAGGTCAGCTGTGAGATGAACAGCGTCGCGAGGCCGAGCAGGAGTAGAAAGCCGATGACGTCGGTGAAGGTGGTCATCCAGATGCCGGCGGAAATGGCTGGGTCCTGCCCGAAGCGATGCAGCAGCAGCGGAATGAAGACGCCGGTCACCATCCCGTTCGCGATGTTCGCGCACATTGCCACGCCAACGATGACGCCGAGCGTCGGGCTGCCGTTCAGGAGCCAGCCGACGACCCCCACCGGGATGCCAATCGCAGCGCCGATGAGCAGCCCCACGGCCAGCTCGTGGCGGAGCACGGGCAGTGCGTCGCGTGGTGTGATACGTCCCAGCGCCAGCGATCGCACCACGACCGTCACCGTCTGGATGCCGGCGTTGCCGCCCATTCCCGCCACCATCGGCATGAAGGCAGCGATGAGAGCCAGGCGCGTGATGGTGTCCTCGAACAGCGACACGAGCAGCGCGGCCATGCTCGCGGTGAACAGGTTCACGGTCAGCCACGGGAGGCGGTTGCGGACGGACCTGCGCACGCCGCGCAGGTCCTCCTCGGGGGCCACGCCGACGATCGCGTACATGTCCTCGGTCGCCTCCTCCTCGAGTACGTCGAGGAGATCGTCGGCGGTGACGGTACCGAGGAGCCGGCCGACGGCGTCGACGACGGGAAGCGCTAGCAGGTTGTAGCGCTTGAGTAGACGCGCGGCTTCCTCCTGGTCGGCGTCCGCCCGCACGGACAGCACCTCGCTCGTCATCACCCCGCCGACGCGGGTATCCGGCGCGGCGGTAATCAGCCACCGGAGATTGAGGACGCCCATGAGGTGGTTCGCCGGGTCGGTGATGTACACGTAAAACGGCTGATCGGTGTTCGGGCGCAGCGAGCGAAGGAACTCGATCACCTCGCGGACGGTGCGGTCGGGGCCTACGGCGATCCGCTGACCAGTCATGCGGCCGCCCGCGGTCTCTGTGCCGTAGTCGAGGAGAAGCCCGATCTGACGGCGCAACGACAGCGGCAGGGCGGTCAGCGCCGCCTCCGCGAGCTCCTCCGGCAGCTCCTGGATCACGTCCGTCGCGACGTCGTCGGGGACTGTGCTCAGGATGTCGGCGACCTCGATGGGGCTCAGCTCATGGAGCAAGTCGTCGCGATAGATCGGCTCCATGTAGGGAAGCGCGCCGCCGACATCGGAGGGTGCGAGACGATCGAGGAGCAGCTGGCGCGCGTCGCCGTCGTCCGTCGCGAGGAGCATCGCGCGCTCGGCGGGGTGGACCTCACGGGCGAACGCGACCGCCTCTTCGGCACGGCCGTCCTCGAGGAGCGCTTCAAAGGTCTCTACCGCCTCGCCGGGCGGCCGTTCGAGTTCCTGCACGCCCGAATTGTCACACGCTCTCGTTCACTGATGGGCGGGGCCGGAACTCCGGCTGTGATTCCGGTGTAGGATGAGTTCAGGACGGCACAACCACACCGCATCGAAGGAGCCGGTCCTCTGACGAGCACAGCCATCGATCCGCGCCTGTATCGAGACGTGATCGGCCGGTTCGCGACGGGCGTCACCGTCCTCACGTTCAGCACGCCGGAGGTCACGCGGGGCATGACAGCGAATGCCGTCGCCTCGCTGTCGCTCGACCCGACGTTGCTCATCGCCTGTGTCGAGAAACGGACATCGGCGCACAACCGGCTGCAGCAGACGGACTCGTTCGCGCTAAATATCCTCGCGGAGGACCAGGTCGACCTGTCGAAGCTGTTTGCCCGACCCGGAGTCGAGGACATGGGCGGCGTCGACTATCGGACGGCGGTCACAGGCAGCCCGATCATCGAGGGCGTGCTGGCCTGGCTGGACTGCGGGGTGCACGACCGGCTCGATGGCGGTGACCACACCATCTTTGTCGGGCGGGTGCTGGAACTCTCGCTCGAACGCCCGGAGGCCCGGCCGCTGCTGTTCTACGCAGGTGGCTACCATCACCTCGGCGGGCTGCTGTAACGTCCTGCCGCCCGCGGTGCCGTAGTGCGTCCGGGCGCCGGGGTGCTACACTCGGCAGGTGCGGCCGTCCGGGCCGCACGCTTGTCGTGGTGGGTGTCGCCTAGCGGTCTAAGGCGCCAGGTTGTGGCCCTGGAGAGCGAGGGTTCAAATCCCTTCACCCACCCCACATCCTCCCTCGATCGCCGTGCGCAACCATTCCCGCGACGCCGCGACACCAACTCGCTCCCACGAGCCCCCAGGGGGTCGCCATGAACCGTTGGTCCTCGTTGTTCGCGGCCGTCGCGCTCGTCGCGCTGCTGGCCGGCTGTGGTGGAGACGAACAGGGCGGGAGTGAAGCCGAGGGGATCACGGAGAGCATCCTCCGCCTCGGTGAGGGAGTGAGCACCGAGGTCGAAATCTTCCCCGGCAAGGTGCCGGACAACCTCGAGGATCTGCTCAATCCAGGCGACGACACAGACAGCGATCCCGTCGAACTGCCGCCCCTGCCGGACTCCACCCTCGTGGGGTCAGCGCGCGTGACCCGTGTGGACGGACTGCACACCTACTTCGTGATGTACGAGGTGAAGCAGGACGAGGCGGCGGTCTCAGAAGCGGCCCGAGGGCTCTTCGACGAGACCCCCTGGCAGATCGTCGGCGGTCAGTCGAGCGAAGGGGTTACAGCGTACCGGTTCCAGAGCACGCGCTCGGGCGACCTTGTGGGAACGGTCGTGGTGCAGCCGCTTCCGAGCACGGACACCTTCGAGGTCGTGGTGTCGCGGCAGGGCAACGAAGAGAAGCTCACGGTGCAGCGGCACGCGTTCACGCCGGTGCTCGGTGCGGAACTCGAGGAGCGCGAGGGCGGCGTGATCGTGGCCGCGGTCGGCGCGGGCTCCGGCCCGGACGCGGGCCTGCAGGAGGGCGACCGCGTCGTGCGCGTAGGCGACCGAGACGTGGCCGGGCTCGGCGACGTGTCGGATGCGCTGCGCCAGCTCGGCGAGGGCAGCGACCCGGTCACGAGTGTCACGTACGTCGTGCAGATCTCGCCAACAAACCCCATCGTCTCGCCGTACGTCCTGCCGAATCCAAGGCCCGTCCCGCGCAGCTTCGCGAACGTGGCGCCCTACCTCGTCATCGATGGCGCGGTGCCGATCGCCGTCGAGTGGACCGTCGAGCCGCAGGGCTCGCTGTATCAGTTCCTGCTGCTGAGCACGGACACCCTGACCGACATCGCGGACAGCTACCGCGACGTGCTGGAGAGCGAAGGCCTTGCGGTGACCGCGGACATCGCGCAGGGGACGGCGACGATCATCGAGTTCAGCACGCCGGACAACTCCCTGATCGGCACGATCGAGGTCGACTCGTTCGCGCTGGATGACCGCTACACACAGACCTCGATCCAGGTGCAGGCGCAGCCGGGGTTCTCGAACGCGACGCGACCACGGGCCACGCCGACGCCGGCTGCCACGGCGACCGCTCCGGCCGCCACGGCCACGCCGAGCGCAGCCGCGACGCCGACCGCGACTTCGACGCCCTGACAGATCCGCCGACTCGGTGATGCGCCGGCCCGACCGGGCCGGCACATCCGGTGGCCCGCGCCTCGCGTACCGTCAGCGTCGCGGCCCACGAGCGGCGCGCCGCTCGTGCGACAATGCGAGTTCAGTCTCGCTCGGCTTCGCATGTGAGGGATGCCTGATTGCGCGTCGGACAGACGTGTGACTTCGGTGGTGGCCTGCTGCGCCATACCTGTGGGCGGGAGGCGGTCTCGGAGTGCGTCTATTGCGGGCATCCATTCTGCGGAGCCCACGGCGAGCGCGGCCCCGACTTCACGGACGCCTGCGCACGGAAGCGATGCGCGGCGAAGCTGCAGGACGTGATCGCACACCAGGAGTGGCGAGAACGGGTGCGGCACTCGAACGACATCAGCATGTGCGCGCACGAGGAGTGCGAGGAACGCGTCCATCACCAGTGCTCGCGCTGCCGCCTGCTGTTCTGCGCGGAGCACGTCGCGCAGGTAACGGTGGTCTACAACGACGTACAGCCGCCCAAGAAAGACTTCGCGCTGGCATGCCTGCACTGCAAGGAGCGCCGCAAGCTCTGGAGCAAGTAGGGCCGGCGCAGGGCGTTGCCCCGGCTCAGGACGCGGCGACCACCGGATTGGTGAGCACGCCGACGCCATCCACCTCGACCTCGACGGTATCGCCCGGGTGGATCTCGGCGGTCGTCCCCGGCGTCCCGGTGAAGACGAGGTCTCCAGGCTCGAGCGTCATCGCACTCGTGACGAAGGCCACGCAGCGGCGGATTGAGTGGATCAACTGCGAGGTGTCGGCCTGCTGCACGACCTGCCCGTTCAGCCGCACGGTGAGCGCGATCGCCTCCGGATTGAGGCCCGTGGCGATCCACGGCCCGACGGTTGTGAACGTGTCGGCCGACTTCGCGCGCCACCATTGCAGGTCGTCGCGCTGCCAGTCACGCGCAGAGACGTCGTTGCCGGCGGTGTAGCCGAGGACATGCGCGTCGACCTCGGACTCACGCAGATTGCGGGCCCGCCGGCCGATGACCACGACGACCTCACCTTCCTCATCGACGCGACCGGCGTCCACCGGGAGCACGATCGCGTCGCCGGGGCCGACCACCGAACTGGGGGCTTTCAGGAAGGGTTCGGGATGTGTGGGCGCGTCGTGCGGGACCGCGCGCGCCTCGACGTGACTGCGGTAATTCAGCCCGATGGCCACGACCTTGCCGGGCACGACGGGCGGCAGCAGCGCGACCTTCGAGAGCGGCGCGGTCTCGCCGGTCGGATCAAGGCGGCCGAGTGGCCCGCCGCGCACCAGGTGCACGGTCCGCCCCTTGAGGACCGCCGTGCTGGTCCTGCCGCCTACCCTGACCCGTCCGATGCGCATTGCCGTCTCCTCGCCCGTCCGCGCCCACTGTAGCTCTTCGATGGCCAGGCGCCAGCGGACGCGACCCCGGAAGCTGGGCCGCGCCGTGCTACGATGCTGCGTGCGCCGTGAGGGCGGCGCGCACGGAGGGCCGCGGTCCTGCTCGAGATCTACAACTCGCTGACGCGGCGGATAGAGCCGTTCGAGACCGTCGAGCCCGAGGTCGCGAGGATGTACGTCTGCGGCATCACGCCGTACGACGTGGGCCACCTCGGGCACGCGCTCGTCTTCGTGACGTTCGACGTCGTGCGCCGGTACCTCGAGTTCAACTCGTACGAGGTGCGGCACATCCAGAACATCACCGACATCGACGACGACATGGTGCGGAAGTCGCGCGAACTGGGCATCTCGATCCCCGAGTTGACGGACCGCAACCACGCCGTCTACCTCCGCGAGATGGACGCCCTCAACGTACTGCGCCCCCTCGCCTACCCTCGCGTCTCGCAGTCGTTGCCCGAAATCATCGAACTGGTGCACCTGCTGATCGCGCGCGGCCATGCGTATGTGGTCGACGGGTACGTGTTCTTCGACAGCGCAACGTGCGCGGACTTCGGGCGGCTCAGCGGCCGCACGCGCGACGAGTTGCGGCGGGGCCCGATCAGCGACAGCACGCCCGACGAGCCGGACCATCTGAAGCGCGACCGGCTCGACTTCCTGCTCTGGCAGCCCTCAGACGCGCCGGACGCGCGCTTCCCGTCGCCATGGGGCGAGGGACGCCCCGGCTGGCACATCGAGTGCTCGGCGATGGCGCGCGCGGCGCTCGGGGACCAGATCGATATCCATGGCGGCGGGCGCGACCTCCAGTACCCGCATCACGACTCGGAGATCGTGCAGTCCGAGTGCGCGACCGGCGAGGCGCCGTACGTCCGCACCTGGATGCACGTCGGCACAATGAAGCTCGACGGCGTGAAGATGTCGAAGTCGCTGGGCAACCTCGTGAAGGTCAGCGACCTGCTCGCGGACGGGCACTCGCCGGACGCCATCCGGCTCAACCTGCTGCGCACCCACTACCGCGCGGACCACGACTGGGACGTCGCCGAGCTACAGCGCAGCGAGGCGATGGCGGAGGCGTTGCGGCGGGCCGTCCAGAGCCCCGGCGGGCCGCCGGACCGGTTGCGCGTGCAGCCACAGCGACTGGCGTTCATGGACGCGATGGATCGCGACTTCGACACGCCGGCGGCGGTCGAAGTCCTGCTCTCGATCGCGGCGGACATCGAGGCCGGCCGGTTGCACGGCGAGACCGCCGTCCCCACGCTGGTCGAGCTGGCGGACGTCCTCGGGCTGCGGCTCGGCCGGGAAGGGTAGTCCCAAACGGGGCCTCGGACGGCCGGTTCCGGCATCGTGTACGCTTGCGGCATCGGAACTGGTGGAGGGTTGTTTGACTGAGACCGGAGGAGGGCTGCTGGCCGTCCTCGTGCTGGTGTTCGTGAACGGGTTCTTCGTCGCGGCGGAGTTCGCGCTGGTGACGATCCGGCGCACGCGCGTGGAGCAGATGCTGGCGGAGGGCCGGCCTGGCGCGCGCAACGTCGAGGACGCGACGACCCACCTCGACAGTTACATCGCCGCGTGTCAGCTGGGCGTCACCATGGCCAGCCTGGCGCTGGGCTGGGTCGGCGAGCCTGCGCTCGCGGGGCTCGTGCAGCCGGTGTTTGGCGAGGTCGGCGGCCATGCGTTCGCGGTCGTGATGACCTTCGTCCTGATCACGGCGATCCTCGTGATGGTGGGTGAGCTGACGCCCAAGGGGATCGCGCTCCAGTATCCGGAGCAAACGGCGCTGGTCGTCGCGGCCCCTCTGCGCGCGTTCAGAACCGTGTTTCGGCCCGTGATCTGGCTGCTGAACGAAGGCGGCTGGGTCACGCAGCGGTTGCTCGGGGTGAGCCGCGATGCGCAGGAGCACGGCGCACACATCAGCGCCGAGGAGTTGAGGCTCGTCGTCCAGGCCAGCGCGCAGGCCGGCGCCATCGAGACGGAGGAGCAATTCCTCCTCGACCGCGTCCTCCGGTTCGGCGACCTGACGGTGGCCTCGGTGATGATCCCGCGTACCGAGCTGGTCGCGCTGCACATCGACATGTCGACCGAGCAGGCGACGGCGATCGTCGCCGAGCATCACCATTCTCGATACCCGGTGTACCGGAAGGACCTCGACGACATCCTCGGCGTGCTCCATGTGCGAGACCTGCTGCTCGCCGAGCCGTCGCAGACGCTGCAGCCACTGCTGCGGGAGGCGCTCGTCGTGCCGAGCGGGGTGGGCGTCGACCGCCTGCTCGGGGAGATGCGTTCGCGGCGCAATCACTTCGCGATCGCCGTGGACGAGTTCGGCGGGACGGACGGCATCGTCACGCTCGAGGATGTGCTCGAGTCCATCGTTGGGGAGTTGCAGGACGAGTTCGAGGAACCGGAGCGCCCGCCTCAGCGCGGACCCGGCGGGCGGCTACGCATCGAGGGCCTGGACAACGTGGACGTGCTCCCGGGCCTCCTTGGGTTCGAGGTGGAGCCGGGGCCGTACAACACCGTCGCCGGCTACATCCTGGACCGCATCGGGCGTATCCCGCAGGTTGGGGACGCGATCGAAGTGCCGGGATACCGCTTGAGCGTCGCGGAGATGGACGACCTGCGGATCGCGGTCGTGGAGGCACTGCCGCTCAAGGCCGCGACCGCGGCGCCGGAGGCCGTCCCGCCGGCCCGGGACGGCCGCTAGGCGGAAGGGGGCGCCGGCGGATCCGCACCCGATTCAGGCTCAGGGCGCTTCTGCAATTCGTCGCTCATAGCATCGATCGCGGGCCGCAGCGGGCGAGGAGCAACGGTCCGAGCGGCACGGGCCGCGGCACTACGGATCTCATCCTCGTGCTCACGGGCATAGTTCGCGGCATCGGCGGCGGCGCGTTCGACGTGCGGGCTGGCCGCCTCTGCCGCGGCGCGGGCCTGCCTCGCGAGGCGCTCCGCCTCCGGCCTGGCAGCTTCGACGGCGTGCCTTGCGCGCTCCGCGGCCTCGCGGGCGGCTCGCTCGGCCGCCGGGCGGTGCTGCTCCGCCGTCCGGCGGGCAAGCTCAGCCGCTTCCTGCACGCGACGCAGGAGTGCGGCGGCGCCCCCACCCTCGCCCGCCATGCCGAAGCCGGACCCGCTCCCGCGCAACGGCGCGCGGCGCGGCGACAGACCGGGCTCGGGCGGCCTCTCACTCCCGGCCGCCGCAGAGGCCTCTCCAGCCTCGCTGGTGTCCGGCTGCTCCCCGGGGCGCTCATCGTCGTTCATGTCCGCCCCCTTCGGGTCCGTCGACGGGACCCTGCCGTCAGCTGGCCGCCTGCCGTCGCGCGGCGCGGGCCTGCGCTTCTTTGATCGCAAAGACGATCATGCCTCGCTCGGGCAAGCGCTGCCACCCCTCGGGGGTGCTGTAGTAGCGCGCGCCGGCAGTCGTCTCCGGTGGCTCGCGCTCCGCGTACTCAGCGTCGAAACCGTCGATGCGCACCGTGGGGGCGCCGAGGCTGCGCTGGGCTTTCGCCTCGTCGTCATTGTGGATGGCGATGACCTCGATCTCGGCGTCGGTGACGCCCGCCTGGGCGATGGCCTCCTCCACCATCTCGCGCGTGCGCTCGAGGATGGGCTCGCGGTCATCACCGAAGATCTGAATGCGCATCGTTCCTTCTTTCTGCGTCTTGCTGCGGTCGCTGCCGGCGCCGGGTCGGGCCGGTCAGCGCGGCTGATTGCCCTGCGGACCGGCGGTCACCGTCCCCGCGGCATTATCGCTGTCATCGGCGTCGCCGGGGAGGGCCAGTTGGTCGGAAGCCGTCCGGTAGCGATAGCGGAAGTCGCAGAACGGGGCGCCCTGCATGATCGTCTGCGTGCGCTCCAGCTCGAGGTCGGGCGAGTAGCCTTCGGACAACGTGAAATCGCGGCCACAGGACAGCAGAAAGCCGAGGTCGCGCGCGCCGAGGCGCTCGTAGAGCTCCGCGAAGCGGCAGCGGGTGACGTTGAACTCCAGCCGCTCCCCATCCTCGCGCAGCGTCTCGATGGTGAGGTCGCCCCCGGCCCCGCTCCAGGTGTCGCGCACTTCGTGGAACCCCACGAGGTCGCTGCGGCCGAGGCCCTCGGCGACCGCGCGGCCCTGCTCGCGGGCGATGTCATCGATCGTCTCGCGGGCGATCTGGTGCGCGCGCTCAGGCCCGAGCTCGACCTCGAGACGGCGGATGAGCGGGATCAGCACCTCGGCCTCGATGCCGCGCCGCTGCAGCAACGACAGGCCGAGCGGGCGGCCGGCCGAGGAGCCCGGGGACGCCGTCATCCGCGGCTGACTTCCTGGAACCCGCGGCCCGGCGGCCGGCGGCTCATCCACGGCCGGCTCGCCACGCGGCGATGATCTCGTCGTCGTGAGGGAACGCGAGGTCGGGGAGGGCATCCGGCGGGAAGAAGCCGACCTCGAACGCCTCCGGGCCAGCGACCGGGGTCCCGAGGCCGACGGTGCCCGCGTAGGCGATGAACACGACGGCGTCGCCGCGGCGGCTATAGACGCCGAGCAAGCGGTCGATGCGCACGTCGACACCGGTCTCCTCGAAGACCTCGCGCACGGCCGCCTCGGGGACGACCTCGCCCGAGTCCACGAAGCCCGAGGGGAACGACCAGTGGCCGAGCATCGGCTCGTGGTTGCGGCGCACGAGCAGGATCTGGCCATCGCGCTCCGCGACCACGCCCGTGGCGACCTTCGGGTTGTCGTAGCGCACGAAGCCACACACGTCGCAGGCCGGGCGCGCGCCCGGGCCGGCCTCGGCGGTGAGCGCCGCGCCGCAGACGGGGCAGTACGCGTGGCCCGAGACGGACGGCCCTGCGGCGGTCACCCGAACATCACCACGCGTCGGAACCGTTCCAGGGACCGCCCGTCAGCCTCGCGCCAACGGTCGCGCATGAAGTCGATGAAGCCGTCGTCGTTCGTAAACTGGCTGCCGTGCAGCAGCAGGGCCTCGATCTTCAACTCGACGACGCTCGAGACATCGACGTCGCAGTTCGGCTGGTTCGAGCCCCAGAGGTACAGCTCGCGCACGACGTGCGGCGCGAGGCCCTCGGCGACCTGCTCCGGGAAGTTCAGACGGTCCCGCGCCGCCGGGTAGACCGCGTCCACTGTGGCGAGCCCCGTCGCGCGATGGTCGGCGTGGTTGATGAAGCCCTCGGCATGCACGACGGGCTCGGGGTCGTGCGTATAGACGGCGTACGGGCGGAACGCGCGTATCTCGCGCGTGATCGCGCCGAGGAGCGCGCGCGACGCGACCAGCTCGCCATCCGTGAACCCGAGGAAGCCGACGCCGCCGACGCCGAGATGCGCCGCGGCGACCCGCTGCTCCTCGGCGCGCGTCGCCACGAGACGCTCCGGCGTGTACGACGGGTCATCGGAGCCTTTGGAGCCATCCGTGACCACGATGTAGCGCACCTCCCAGCCGGCGCGCGTCAGGAGCGCCACGGCGCCGCCTGCCCCGAAGTCCGCGTCGTCGGGGTGCGCCGCGACAACGAGCGCGCGACGCAACTCGCCGCGCTCGGCGTCGGGCTCGCCCGGCGACTGGTTCCCCCACAGGTCCTCGAGTCCCGCCGCCATCCGTCCCCCGATCGCTCCGATGGATCTCCGCGCTCATCGTATCGCCCCGCCGGCCGGACACGCGACGAGGCGCAGTCGCGACGGAGCGGAATAGTGACGGCGGCGTTGACGGTACGTTATGTGGAACGGTACTGTTGTTGCGAACATTTGTGCCGCTACCGTCCGTCGATCCGGACTGGCGCGGCGGCGCGAATGACACCGTGGCGGCGGGCAGACGGAGCAGGGGCTATGCCAACAGGATCCTCAGCGGGATTGTCGGACAAGCAGGCGCGCATCCTGCAGTTCGTCGAGCAGTTCGTCGCGGAGCACGACTACCCACCTTCGATCCGGGACATCCAGCAGGGGTGCGACATCTCGTCCACCTCGGTGGTGGACTACAACCTCAAGCGGCTCGAGGAGAAGGGGTTGCTGCGTCGGGACCGTGAGATCTCACGCGCGATCCAGTTGCCGGGCGCCGGGACGCGGCGCCGCGTGCAGGAGGTGCCGCTGCTGGGGAAGATCGCGGCCGGCCAGCCCATCCCGACGCCGCCTGACACCCTGCCCGCGGACTATGACTCGATCGAGGTCACCGAGGAACAAACGCGCGGCCGGCCGAACGCGTACGCCCTGCGTGTCGAAGGCACCTCGATGATCGACGCCCTGATCAACGACGGTGACATCGTGATCCTCGAGGCCACGCGCAGCTGCGACGACGGCGACATGGTCGCGGTGTGGCTCAAGGCCGAAAACGAGACCACGCTCAAGAAGTTCTTCCACGAGGGTAGCCGCATCCGCCTGCAGCCGATGAACGCCTCCATGCAGCCGATCTACACCGCCCCGGACAACGTGGAAGTGCAGGGCCGCGTGCTCTCCTCGATCCGCTCGGAGTGGTAGCCGGGGTGCGGGTGCTCAGTCTCCGTAGCGGGTGACCGGCGGCGCGGCGCGCCGCGGCTCCGAAGCGACGGCGGATGCCGCGAACCCCAGGTAGACGAACGCGACGATGCGGTCGCGCTCCGTGAGCCCAAGGAAGCGGCGGACGCCCTCGGAGCGGGCGAGCTTGCCCGTACTCCACTTCGCCGCCAGCCCCTGCGCGTGCGCGGCGAGGAGCAGGTTCTGCACCGCGGCGGCGCACGCGGCGTAGTCCTCCAGGTCACGCACCGGGTCGGGGTCGCCGCCCGCCTGCGTCACGACGACGAGGACAGGGGCGCGCTCCAGCTTCGCGCGCAAGGCGCGGCGCTCCTCCTCGGTGTCGCGTTCGGGGGGCAGGGTCGCGGCCGCCGCTGCGGCGATCTCGCCACGAGCAGCCCCGGTGAGGACGTGGAAGCGCCAGGGCTCCGTGAGGTGATGGTTTGGAGCCCACGTCGCCGCCTCGATGGCGCTGTCGACGGCATTCGGCGGCGGCGGTGTGGGAGCGAACGTGCCCACGGTGCGGCGGGTACGCAGCGCTTCGAGGAGATCCATCCCGTGCTCCTGTCTCGACGTGACGCCGCTCAGCGGCGCGTCGCGGTGGCGGCGCCGCGCGGCGCGAGTTCCGCGAGGCGGCACACGAGCAACTCGAGGCTGAGCCCTTCCTCGAGGTGCCCGGTCTTCACCGCGTAGTCCGCCGCCTCGACCTCACGCAACGCCTGTTCGGCGCGGGCGGCCCCCATGGCGCCCACCTGCCGGATCAGTTTCCCCAGCGGGAACGAATGCGTGATGCCCGTGGCTTCGCCGATGGCGCGCTCGGGGGCGCCCTGCGCGACCAGTTCGGCGGCGCGGACGAGCGCGCGCAGCTGGCGCGCGATCATCGCCTGCAGCCGCGTCGGATGTTCGCCCTGCTCGACGAGCTGGCGCAGCAGGCGCAGGGCGGCGGGGGCGCGGCCTTCGGCTACCGCGTCGACGAGCGCGAACACGTCGGCATCCCTCGAGGCGGGGGTGAGGAGACGGACGTCGGCGACCGTGACGGGCCGCCCGGCGGCATAGTGCCCGAGCTTCTCGATCTCGCCGGCCGCCACCCAGAGGTCCGCGCCGACGAGGTCCGACAGCGCTTCGGCGGCATCGCGCTGGAACGCCACGCCGCGCTCGCGCGCCCGACCCTCAATCCAGCGCGCGACCTCGTTGCCCGAATCGCGCCCGAACAGGCGCAGCGCCCGGAACTCACGCACGTCGGCACCCGGCACCGCTCGGAGGGCGCGCAGCAGCGGCGAGCGCTCGAGCGTCAGCCGATCCTCGCGCTCCGGGGCCAGGTCGAGCAACACGAGGTGGCTCGTCTCGGGCATCAGCGGCAGGAAGTCGACCAGCGGCTGCCACTGCTCGAGCACCCCGCGGCGGCCGCCGAGCGCGCCGAGGAGGCCCTCGACGGTCACGAGCCGCGCCTGGGCGAGGAAGGGGATCGTCGAGAGGTGCTGGATGACGGTGTCCGGCGTCAGGCCGCGCGCGGAGAGCACCGTGGTGTTCGTGCCGAGCATGCCGTCGGTGTCCAGCTCGCGACGGAGCGCGCCGTACGCCTCGTGGAGGCGGAAGGCGTCTGAATCCTCGCGCGGGACGAGGGAGCCGGTGTACAGGTGCAGCATCAGTCGAGGTCCAGACGCCAGCCGAAGTAGGCGGTCAGGGACGTGAGGACGAAGATCGCCGCGCCCGGCCAGAGCAGTGTCTCGAGGAGTATGGCGCCACCGTCCTCCTCTGCGCCGGCCGCGCGGTAGGCGGCCCAGGCGACGGCGAGGACCACGCCGGGAAGCGGGAGCCACCACGGGAACGCGGGCTGACCGTCGTCGAGCATGGCCGGCCGCAGCGCGCCCTCCGCGGCGTCCTCCTCCTCAGTGTCCAGCGCGGTCCGCGACTCGTCCGCCGCCATCGTCCCCCTCGGGTCCTGCCCGGTCATCGTAGCCCACGGCAGGGACGCCCGCGAACGCCGCGAGAGTCCGTGTTACCGGGGCTGGAGCCGTCCGTCTCGGTCGTAGAGGGCGTCGACGAAGCTCGTGTCGATGGCCGCCGCCGCGTCGGTCGCCCGGTCCAGGGCGCCGAACTCGAGCAGCGTCGCCTGCAGCGCCTCCCACTGCTCGGGACTCGAGCGGCCGATGCCGTCCGCCCGGCGGGCGTTCGCGAGGTCCGTCTCGAGCAGGTACCGCTGCTGCCCGGGGTCCGCGCCCTCGGCGTACCGCAGCGTGATCTCGACTGCCTCGTCGAGGTGCGCCGCCGCGTACTCGATGCCCCGCAAGGCGGCGCGCAGGAAGCGCCGCACGAGTTCGGGATCGTCGCGGACGATGTCCTCGTGGGCGAGGAAGGTCAGCCCGAGCGTGGCCACGCCGAAGTCCGCGGGGTCGAAGACGCGGATGTCCACACCGGCCCTGCGAATGGCATACGGCTCGTTGCTCAGGAACACGGGGTAGACATCGAGGCCGCCCTCGATGAAGACACGCGGGTCGAACCCCACGCCCTGGAGGCGAACGTCGTCCGGCGAAAGCCCGGCGGTGGCGAGCAGCGCCTTCAACTCGGCGGGCACCACGCCCGCCTTGAAACCAACCGTCTTGCCGGCGAAGTCGGCGGGGCGCTCGATGCCCGAGTCCGCGCGGACGACGAATCCCTGGTCGCCTCGCTGACCGAAGAGCGCCACCGCCCGGACGGGCAGCCCGTCGGCGCGGCGTGCGAGGAGTTGCGCGGCGGTACCCGTGGTGAAAGCCACTTCCCGAGAGAGGAGGAGCTTCAGATGCTCGTCCTGCCCGCTCGAGTGGCGGATGTCGATGTCGAGGCCCTCGTCGGCGAAGTACCCGTTCGCCTCGGCGACGTACACGGCGACGAACGGTAGGTTCGCCTGCGCGCGAAAGCCGGCCATGAACGTGAGGTGGCGTGGCGTGGCGCCATCGTCGCCGGCCGGCCGTGCGTCATCGTCTCCGCAGGCGGCGCAGACGAGCACCGCGAGCAGAACGGCGGGCAACAGCAGCGAGCGACGGGACGGCAGCGTGCGGAACGGCATCGAGCGGACCTTCCGAGGCATCACGCCTCGGAAGACTCATGCCAGAAGAGCACCTTACGTTCGAGGAGCGCGAGCGCGCCGCTCAGCAGGACGGCGAGGCCTGCGAGGACGAGCACGGCGGCGAAGAGCGCCGGGGTGTCGAAGTCGGCGTTGGCGATCAGGATGACCTGGCCGAGGCCGCCGTCGCCCGACATCCACTCGGCGACCACCGCGCCGATGAGCGCCAGCGGCACGGAGATCCGCAGCGCCGCGAAAAGATACGGTAGGGACGCCGGCCAGCGGAGCGCCCAGAAGACCTGCCACCTCGACGCGTGCAGCGAACGCAGGAAGTCGTGCGCGGCGGGGTCCACGTCGCGCAGTCCGGTGACCGCGTTGACCAGCATCGGGAAGAACGTGATCAGGGCGGCGACGAGGAGCTTGGGCCAGACGCCGAAGCCGAACCAGATGATGAACAGCGGCGCGACCGCCACCACCGGCGTGACCTTCACGAACAGCGCGAGCGGGTAGAGCGCGCGCTCCAGCGGCCGCGAGTGCGCCATGGCGACGGCGAGCAGGAGCGCGCCGCCCGAGCCGAGCGCCAGCCCGCCGAGCGCCTCGACGAGCGAGGTGCGCCCGGCATCGAGGAAGCGCGACGGATCGTCGAGGAAGGCGCGCGCGACCGCCTCCGGCGTCGGCACGAGGTACTCCGGCACGTCGCGCAGGCGCACCCACGCGGACCACATAACAAGCGTCAACCCGACCGCGATGGCCGGGGGCAGCGTCGCCGCGACGAGCGACCTGAACCTCCCGTAGCGCCGCAAGGGACGGCGCCAGGCCGCCGCCCGCTGGGGTCCGGCCTCGCCGCGCGCGCGCTCCGCGAGCGGGCGCGCCGTCATCGGTCGCGACGCCCGGCATCGAGTGCGGCGCGCACCCGCGCGACGCATTCGAGGAATGGCGCACGCGCCTCGAGGCTCGCATCCCGCGGGCGGGGCAGGTCGACCCCAACGTCGGCGAGGACGCGGCCCGGCGCCGGGCTCAGTACCAGAACGCGGTCAGAGAGCAGCACGGCCTCGCGCACGGAGTGCGTCACGAAGAGGACGGTCATGCGGTCGCGCTCGTGGATACGCAACAGCTCGACACGCAGGTCCTCCCTCGACAGCTCATCGAGCGCGCCGAACGGCTCGTCCATCAGCAGCATGCGAGGCCGGTGTGCGAGCGCGCGCGCGAGCGCCACCCGCTGCCGCATGCCCCCGGACAACTGTCCCGGGTAGTACCCCGCGAAATCGCGCAGGGCGACCCGTCCGAGGAGGTCGTCGACGATGGCGGCTCGACCGGCTCCCTCGAGACCCGCGACCTCGAGCGAGAGCGCGACATTGGCCGCGACCGTGCGCCAGGGCAGCAGGCCCGGGTCCTGAGTGACGAGGCCAAGCTCCCGCGCCGCCGATGCCTCGCGCGGCGGGCGGGCGAAGACCGTCGAGGCCCCGGACGACGGCACGAGCAGGCCCGCGGCGATCCGGAGCAGGGTCGATTTACCGCAGCCGCTCGGTCCGACGAGGGAGACGAATTCGCCTTCCGCAACGGTGACGCCGACGTGGTCGAGCGCGTGGAGCGCGACGCCTCGATGGGGGTACCAGTGGGAAACGTCGCGCAGCAGGAGTGCCTGCGCGGCGGCTGTCGAGACGGCCATCTGTGGATTCCCGGGTCTGCTTGCTGCCCGTCGCGGCGCGTGCGTACGCTCGCACATTGTACGGAGCGCGAGGGCACCGAGGAGGCGCAGCGTGTCGCACCGCATCGCACTGGTCGGAGGCACGGGCCCGGAGGGCCGCGGCCTCGGGGCGCGCTTCGCCCTCGCCGGTCACGACGTGATCCTCGGGAGTCGCGACGCCGCCCGCGCCGAGGCCGTCGCAGATGAGTTGAACGCCCTGCTTTCGGACGCGGGGCGCGACGTGCGCGTGCGCGGGGCCGCCAACGACGCGGCAGTGGCGGATGCCGGGGTAGTGGTCATCGTCGTGCCGTATGAAGCGCAGCGGCCCACGCTGGAGGGGCTCGCGAGCGCGCTCACGGGCAAGGTCGTCGTCGACGCCGTCGTCCCCGTACGGTTCGAGCGGGGGGCGCGGCCGATCGAGGTCGCCGAGGGGTCGGCGACCGAGCAGGCCGCGGCGATCCTCGGTGACTCGACCGTCATCGGCGCCTTCCACAACCTGGGGGCTGAAGCACTGCTGACGCTCGACGAGCCGATCGATGCAGATGTCCTCGTCACGGGCGCAGACGCGGATGCGAAGGCGCTCGTCATGGCGCTCGCCGAGCAAATCGAGGGCGTGCGCGCGGTCGACGCCGGTCCGCTGCGCTTCTCCCGTTTCGTCGAGGGGCTGACCGTGCTGCTGATCGGCATCAACGGCCGGTACAAGGCGCATACGGCGCTGCGCGTGACCGGCCTGTCTGCCGGAAGCGACTCGTGACGCCGCCCGAGGTACGCGTCATCGGGGTGACCCGCATCCCGATGGTGCAGCGGGGCGACGACCTCGCCGCGTTCATCGGCGACGCCGCGGCCGCCCAGGGGACGCCGGTCGAGGCGGGCGACGTGATCGTCGTCACGCAGCGCGTGGTGTCGAAGGCGGAAGGGCGCGTCGTGCCATTGGACTCCTTCGAGCCGACCCCATTCGCACGCGCATGGGCGGCTCGAAACGACAAGGACCCGCGCCAGATCGAGGCGGTGCTGCAGGAATCGGTGCGCATCGTGCGGCAGGCGCGGGGCGTGCTGATCACGGAGACGAAACACGGGTTCATCTGCGCGAACGCCGGTGTGGACGCCTCCAACGTAGGCGGCGACGACCTCGTATCGCTGCTCCCCGAGGACCCGGACGCCTCGTGCCGTGGCCTGCGGGCGACCATCCGCGAACGGTCGGGCGTCGAAGTGGCGGTGGTAATGACCGACACGTTCGGGCGCCCGTGGCGCGAGGGCCAGACGAACATCGCGATCGGCGTCGCTGGGATGCGACCGCTCCGCTCGTACGACGGCGAGCGCGACCTCGACGGGCGCGAACTGCGCGTGACGATGCCGTGCCCCGCGGATGAGATCGCGGCGGCGGCGGGCCTGGTGATGGAGAAGCTGGCGGCGGTGCCGGCGGCCATCGTGCGCGGATTCCCGTATGAGGCGGGGGACGGCTCGGCGCGGGAGATTGTGCGCCCGTTCGAGCGGGACCTGTTCCCTTAGGCCAGAGCTGGCCCTTCCCTACGAGAGCTGGAAGTTGCCCGTCCCCACGATCAGGTCATCGAAGTAGATCTGGATCTCCCACGAGCCTCGGGCATCGTCGACGGGAACGCCGACCCACCAGTTTCCGGCGTCACCGCCGGACCACGGCACCGCGCCAGACTGGTAATACGTCTGCCCGTTGCGGAGCACCACCCAGCGGATACGCTGTACGGTCGCGGCCTGGCGGTAGTCGAAGAACGCGAGCACCTGCGTCGCATTCGCCGTCAGCGCGGCGCCCGGCAGTTGCTCAGCTGAGGCTGAGGACGCGAAGCGCATGGCATCGACCGCCGGCTTCCTGGTCACGTCCTGAGGGTTCACCCCTACGAACGCCGTCGAACTCGCGCGCCGGACGCCGTCTACCCAGACCTCGAGCGTCCATGCCCCGTTCGGGATGTTGCGCGCGTTCGGCGTCGCGAGGCGGTCCGAAACGATGGCGAAGCTGCCGGAGTTCCACGTGTACGAGGACGAGAGGCTGTCCTGCTGGACACCATTCAGGTACCAGCGCTCTTGGACGGATGCGCCCTCCCGAATCCCCTGGGTCGCGAACTCGTACTGCAGTTCGCCCGTATCTCCGCCGAACGTGTTCGTGTAGTCGAAGAGGTCGCGGTACCCCTGGCCCTCGAGGACGTTTGCGGCGAAGGCGGGCCGTGAGATCGCGACACCGTCCGCGCTCGCCTCGGCCGTGCCGGCGCCGGAGAGGTGCGCCAGGTGCATGAGTGGCGGCTCGAACCGGGCCTCGGCGCCGCCCTGACGGGCGGCGTTGATCGCGTCGATGGCGTGCGCCAGCGGGCGGAGCTGCGCGACGGGCGCGTCTGGGTTGTAGGCGAGCTGGGACGCGAAGCCGATTAGCAGCCCGGACTGGTCGAACGCGGGCCCGCCGACGACCGTGCCCGGCACCCGGCCGTCGAGCTTGAGCCACGCGCGCGCGTCGCCGGCGCCGTCGCCACGAAACCCCGCGATGGACGCCGAGGTCGTCTGGATGGCCTGTGCGCGATCCGTCGACGCCTGTGCGAACAGGCGCAGCCGGTCGCCGCGCTTCAGCGCGGAGGTATCCGCGAGCACTGCCTCGATGGGGTCGAACTCCGGGTCAGTGATGCCGTCTCGAGGCTCGCGAATGCGGAGGACCGCGATGTCGAACTGGGGGCTGGCCGCGGCGAGGTCCGCCTCGAACTCGGGCGGACCGTCCCCGTTTGCGGCTCCGACCGCGATCATCGCGTAGGCGCGCGTCCCGTCCGCGTGAAACGGGTCGACGATGCTGTAGCTCGTGAGGATGAGGCCCTGCGCCTTATCGATGACGACGCCGGATCCGCCGCGGACCACGCTGGCGTCGAGGCCTGTCCCGTCGACGGCTTGCACCTGCACGACGGAGCGAGCCAGCTCGACGTCGGCGATCGCGGGCCGGCTCGGGTCGGCTCCGGCGGCGCCAGCGAGGCGAAGCGTGCTCGGCACCAGCAGCGGCGGAGCGGAAACCGGGGGCGGCGTCGCCGTCTTCGGCGCGTCCGGACCGCCCTCGCCCGGGATGAGATCGGCCGTACGACTGCACGCGGTGGCGCTGAACACCACCGCGACGACGAGGAGGAGCAGGAACCGCCGCATGGGGGGGCAGGGTAGCGCGGGACGGAAACGGATGCCAGCGCGGTCGCGAGGGATGCGCGTACACTCGTGATGCACACCATTCAACCGGGAAAGGCAGAGGATGCTGAGCCTGATTGCGCCACCCGCCCTGCGGTCGTTGCGTCCGCAGACAATCGCCGTCGTCGACATCCAGGGAGCCATCGGCCCCGCGGTCCGGCCACTCGAATACGCGCGGCTCTTCGCCAAGCTGCGCGATGACGACTCAGTGCGGGCGGTCGTGCTCAATATCGACTCGCCCGGCGGCAGCGCAACAGGCTCGGACCTGATGACGCGCGCGGTCTTTCGGCTGCGCGAGAAGAAGCCGGTCGTAGCCTACGTCGGCGGCCTCGGCGCCTCCGGAGGCTACATGCTGGCCGCGGCCGCGCATTATGTCATCGCACTTCCCGCCGCCCTGGTGGGTGCCATCGGCGTGATCGCGTACCGGCCGCTCGTGTTCGAGGCGCTCGACAAGATCGGCGTGCAGATGCGCGTCTCGAAGTCCGGCCGCCTCAAGGACATGCTGTCGCCGTTCCGCGAGGCGACCGACGAAGAGCAGGCGAAAGAGCAGCGCATCATCGACGCCATGTACGACCTGTTCGTCGAGGGCGTCGCGCGGGGCCGCGGGCTGCCCGAAGAGCGGGTCCGCGAGCTCGCCACCGGCGAGGTGTACGCCGCGCCCGACGCGCTTGCCGCCGGCCTGATCGACCGCACGGGCGACATCGAGGACGCCATCGACTGGGCGGCCAGCAAGAGCGGAGCGCCGCGGCGCACGCGCATCGTGCGGCCGAAGCGCGGGCTCCGCGACCTGGTGCTCGGACGGGCCTCGGTGGCCCTCACCGAGGCAGTGAGCGCCGAGGTGGAGGCGCACCTCTACCGGGGCGCCGCGGCTATGTACCGCGGTCCCCGGCTGGGCTAACGGCCGGCCGCACGGCGCATCAGGGCCGGCGGCCACGCAATTGCAGCCTCTTTACATTTGTGCCATGCGTCCTTGACTCATCCCGCCGAACATCGAAGGTGACGAGTTCGCGGGGGCCGTGGGGAGGGCGACATGAAGGCTGCGGTACAGGCGATGGTACTCGGGGGCGTCGTCGTCGTGGCGATGGTCGTGGGCGGGTTGCTCGCCGTGGCGATCGCCGGCGAGGACGACGGCGCCTCGACGCCGGCCGGGACTGCCGCGACCAGCTCCACGCGCGCGGACGACGGCGGAAGCGCGAGCGGCAGCGCGGACGCGCCGGTCAATCTCACCGCGATCGACGACCTGCCGACGCTCGTCGAGCGCGTGTCGCCCTCGGTGGTGGCGATCATCACCGTCAGCGGGTCGACGACGCGGCAGGCCACCGGCCTCGGGACCGGGGTCGTCGTGGACAAGGACGGGCACATCCTCACCAACTACCACGTGGTCGAGGGGGCGAGACAGGTAAACGTCGAGTTCACCGACGGCTCGGTCGTGCCGGGCGCGGTGATCGGGTCCGATCCCGGAAACGACCTCGCGGTGGTGCGCGTGAACGTGCCGGGCGACCAGCTGCAGCCGGCGACGTTCGGTGACTCCGACCGCGCGCGACCCGGCGAGTCCGTCTTCGCCATCGGGAACCCGTTCTCTGAGAAGTTCAGCGTAACGTCCGGCATCATCAGCGCGACCGACCGCGACTCGACCGGTAACACCGGCATCGGCCGCCCCGTCCGCGGGATGCTGCAGACGGACGCGGCGGTGAACCCCGGCAACTCCGGCGGCCCGCTCTTCAACGCCGCCGGCGAGGTGATCGGCATCAATACCTCGATCGAGAACCCGACTGGGCAGCGCGTCTTCGTCGGCGTGGGATTCGCGGTCTCCGCCAACACCGCCATGCGGTTCCTGCCGGACATGATCGAGGGCAACCCGATCACCCACCCACAGCTCGGCGTGTCGGGCGCCACCCTCAACAGGGTCAACGCCGACCAGCTGGGGATCGATGTCACGGAGGGCGTGTACATCACCTCCGTCACCAGCGGCAGCGCCGCCGACCGCGCGGGCCTGCGAGCGGCCTCGGGCTCCGCGACCGACAGCGCATTGCCGCCCGGCGGCGATGTGATCACCAAGTTCGACGGCAAGGACGTAGCGACCATCGAGCAGCTCGCCCGCCTGGTGGACCAGTACCGCGTTGGCGACGAGGTGAAGCTGACTGTGATCCGCGACGGCTCGGAGATCGAGCTGAGCGCGACCCTTCAGGAGTGGACGGGCTAACCCTCCTAATAGCCCGTCCACGACAGAACAGGCCCCCGCCGGCGGGGCCTGTTCTATGTCAGTACGTCGGCCTCGGGCGGTGGCAGCTCGAGCGCCCGCCCGGCCACGAGGAGCCACGCGCGCGAGGCGCTCGCGGCGACCTGCTGGTTCGCCCAGCCAAGGAGGTCGCGAAACGCGCGCCCGAGCGCGTGCTCCGGCACGATGCCGGCACCCACCTCGTTGCTGACGACGATGAGCGGCCCCGGACGCCGGGACACAGCTTCGAGCAGCGCGCCGACGCGGCGCTCGACGTCGGCCGCGAGCGCACCTACCGCCGCGGGGTCGGGCTCCGGCGCGGCGTCGAGCAAGAGATTTGTCACCCACAGCGACAGGCAGTCGAGGAGCACACAGGCCTCCGCCGGTGCGGCGTCGAGCGCGGTCAGGGGGTCGCGCGGCGCCTCGATGGTGCGCCACGCAGCCGGCCGCGACTCCCGGTGGCGGGTGACGCGGTGCTCCATCTCCGCGTCGAGGGGCTCGAGTGTCGCGACGTATACGACCTCGCGACCCGTGCTGGCGGCGAGACGCTCGGCGAAGCGGCTCTTGCCGCTGCGCGCCCCGCCGGTGACGAACCACACGTCACCCACGATGTGCCGCCTCCGGCGGAATGCCGTCCGGCCAGAGCATCCCGTACACGCGGTCCATGTCGAGGTGTGAGCGGACGTGCTGCGCGAGGCGGTCGTAGCCCCGCTCGCGGCCGAAGGTCAGCGGGGGGGCCTCGGGGCGTCCGAGGGCGGTCAGCAGCGCGTGCCGCAGCGTGTTGTTGTGAAAGAGGCCATGGAGGTAGCAGCCGGCGACCGACCCGTCCTCGCTGATCGCGCCGTCGGCGCGACCGCCGAGGTCCAGCAGCGGGTGAACGCCCGGCGCCTCCACAAGGGTCGTCCCCATGTGGATCTCGTAGCCAGCTGCGGGCGCGCCCTCGATGCCGGCCCACGGGCCGCGAGCGCCGGAGACACGACCGTCGATGCGACGGGTCGTCTTCTCGGCGGCGAAGGTCGTCGTCGCCGGCAGCAGGCCGAGGCCGCGCACCTCGGTCCCGGCCGGCGCCTCGACGCCGTGCGGGTCGACGATGCGCTCGCCTAGCATCTGAAAGCCGCCGCAGATGCCGACGACGGGCACGCCCTCGGCATGGCGCGCCAGCACGGCGCCGGCCATGCCGCTCCCCCGGATCGCCTCGAGGTCGGCGACCGTGGCCTTCGTACCGGGCAGGATGATCAGGTGCGGACTGCCAAGGTCATCGGGGCGCGAGACATAGCGGAGGCGGACTCCCGGTTCGGCCGCGAGCGGGTCGAAGTCGTCGAAGTTCGCGATGCGCGGGAGGCGCACCACGACGATGTCCACGACTCCTGTCGCACCGGCGTCGCCGCGGTCCTCGGGGCGTTCGAGGACAACGGCGTCCTCCTGCGCGACGTCGAGCCCGTCGAGCCAGGGGACGACGCCCAGGACGGGAACGCCGGTCCGCTCCTCGAGGTCTTCGATCGCGGGGGTGAGCAGCGCTGGATCGCCGCGAAAGCGGTTGATCACGAAGCCGCGGACGAGCGCGCGGTCGTCCGGCTCGAGGAGCGCGAGCGTGCCGAACAGGTGCGCGAAGACGCCTCCACGGTCGATGTCGCCGACGATGAGCACCGGCGCCTGCGCGTGGCGCGCGACGCGCATGTTCACGATGTCGCCCGCGCGCAAGTTCGTCTCGGCGGGACTGCCCGCGCCCTCGGCGACTACGAGGCCATACTCCGCACGCAGCGCATCGAGCCCGCGCTCCACGTGCGGCCACAGGTCGCGCTTGCGCGTGACGAAGTCGGCCGCCCGCAGCAGGCCCGCGGGACGGCCCTCGACGACGACCTGCGACGTGCGGTCGCCCTGCGGCTTTAGGAGCACGGGGTTCATTTCCCACCTCGGCGCGAGTCCGGCGGCGGCGGCCTGCTCCGACTGGGCGCGGCCGATCTCGCGACCGTCCTCGGTCACGTCGGCATTGTTCGACATGTTCTGCGCCTTGAAGGGGACGACGCGGATGCCGTCCTGGCGCGCGATGCGGCAGAGCGCCGTCACGAGGACGGACTTGCCGACCGAGGAGGCGGTGCCGAGCACCATGAGCACGGGCGCGGTCATGAGGCCGGCGGCCCCGCCAGGCTGGCGAGGAACGCCGTGAGGAGGCGGCGCGCCGCGGCCTCGACGGGGACCGCCACGCGCACCCACTCCGGGAGGCCGAACGAGGTGCAGTCGCGCACGGCAAATCCGCGGCGAAGCAGACGGTCACGGAACGGAGCGGCGTCACCCACGCGGACGAGCAGGAAGTTCGCGCTCGACGGGGCCACCTCGACGCCCGCTGCGGTAAGGGACTGAGCGAGGAACGCGCGGACGCGCGTCACCTCGGGGAGCGCGCGGCGCTGCCACGAGTCGACGCCGACCATCGCCAGGCCGCCGGCGAGCGCCGCGGCGCCGAGCGGCCACGACGGCTGCGCGCTCGCGAGGCGTTCGACCGTCTCCGCGGACGCGACGATGTAGCCGACGCGCAGCCCGGGCGCGGCGTGCAGCTTCGTCATCGAATGCACTACCACCACCGGCAGACCGGCGCGCACGAGATCGTCGGCGCTCCATCGGTCCTCGACAAACGCGTCATAGGCGACGTCGAGGACCAGCGTCCCGCCGAGGCGCGCGACCACGCCCTCGACATCCTCGCGGCTCAGGTAGACGCCGGTGGGGTTGTTCGGATTGCACAACACGCCGAGCGGCGCGGGAGCGACCTCGAGGTCAGGTGTGAAGCCCGGAGGCTGCGCCCGGTACTCGACCGCGCGACCGCCGGCGGCGGCGACCGCCGCCTCGTACTCCCCGAACGTCGGCAGCCAGAGCGCGCACTCCTCGCCGGGGCCCAGCAGGGCGCGCACCGCGAGGTGTAGGCCGGCCGTCGCACCCGCGGTCACGAGGACCTGGGCGGAATCGAGGTCGGATGCCCGTGCGAGCGCATCGCGCAGCGGAGCCGCATCGGCAGGCGGGTAGCGGCGGACATCGGCGTCGCGCGCCGCAATCAGCACGTCCGGGTGCGCGCCGAAGGGGTTCAGGTTCGCGGACAGGTCGAGCACATCGATCGGGTCGATGCCGGCGTCGCGCAGCTCCTCGGGCTGCAGGCCGCCGTGCGTCACGGGAGTCATGCGCGAACCTTTCCGGCGCGGAAGCAGAACTGGAGGGCCGCGAGCGCGACCGCCGCTCCCAGCATGGCATGCCGCGCGAGCCGCAGCGCGCGGCCGAGGTCCGCGGCCGAAGGCGGCGGGAAATCGGCGCCGAGCGTGTACGCCCCGCGCTTCTCGAGGCGCACACCGAGGGCGCCCGCCATGGCCGCCATGGGATGACCGGCGTTCGGGCTCGAGGTCTGCCGGCAGTCGCGCCGCCAGGTCTGCCACGAGCGGCGGGCCGAGCCCTCGAAGGCAGCCGCGGCGGTGATGGCCAGCGCCGTGGCACGGGCCGGCACGAGGTTGAGCGCGTCATCCACGCGTGCGGCGCCCTCGCCGAGGACCGCGAACTCCGGCGTGCGGTACCCCCAGAGCGCATCGAGCGTGTTGGCGGTGCGGTAGGCCACGGCCAGCGGCAGCCCGCCGGCCGCGTATACGCACCATGGCGCGAGGACGCCGTCCGACAGGTTCTCGGCTACGGACTCAATCGCGGCCGCGGCCACCTCGGAGGCGTCGAGCGCGGCAGTCTCGCGGCTGACGAGGTGCCACGCGAGCAGGCGACGCGCGTCGTCGAGGTCGCCCGCGGCGAGCGCGGCTTCGACCTCGGAGGCGCGGCCGAGCAGCGTGCGGCTCGACGACATCAGCGAGAGCAACGATGCCTCGACGACCAGGCCGAGCATGCGATGCCGCCGTGCCGCGAGCCCTCGAAGCCACGCAGCGGAGAGTGCGGCGGTCGCCGGCAGCCCGAGCGCGACCGCCCACCCGTACCAGCGGCGCGCACGGTGGCCGCTCGGGGCGCGCTCCCGCAGGAGGCGCGCGGACAGTCCGACCAGGCTGACCGGGTGGAGCCTAGTCGGTGGGTCGCCGCCGACGGCGTCGAGCCCCGCGCCGAGGACGAACGCCGCTGTGCTCACCTGAGGAAGGTGGGGTCGAGCCAGCCGTGCTGGCCGGCGGCGACGAACGCAAGCAGCACCGCTGCCTGCGAAATCTCGATGCACGCGCCGAACGTGTCGCCCGTCACGCCCTCGAGCATCCGCGAGACCGCGGCGCCCACGATGATGCCGGCCGCCGCCGCGACGAGCGGCAGCACCAGGCCCTCGGGCCCGAACAGCACGAGCGAACCGCCGAAGGCGAACGTCGCCGAGACGGGCACCGCCGTCGGCCAGATGCCCTGCTGCAGCGCATGTCCGATGCCTCGAGGGCGCGCGGGCGGGAATAGCGCCGCCACCGGCGTCACGGACCACCTCGCCAGGCCCGGGGCGAGGACGATGGCGGCCGAGCGCACCGGGTCCGCGAGCGCCACCAGCGCCGTCCACTGCACCAGCAGCACGAGGGCGAGCGACATGACGCCGGCCGGCCCGATGTTGCCCTCGCTCATCACGCCCAGCCTCGTGGCGCGGTCACCCTGCACCGCCAGGCCGTCCGCTGTGTCGGCGACACCGTCGAGGTGCAGGCCGCCCGTCAGCAGCGCCAGCGCCACGAGCAGCAACGCGTCGGCGGGGCCCGCGGGCAGCAGCTCCTGAAGCCCTCGGTCGAGCAGCAACAGCAGCACGCCGATCCCGAAGCCGACGGCGGGGAACCAGCCCAGCGAAGCCCCGAACGTACGGTCGTCCCAGCGCTCGACGCGCCGCAGGCGCAGCGGCGTCAGGAACTCGACGGCGATGAGTGGGGCCGACCAGGGCACGTGCGGTTCCTTTCGGGGCCCTTCGGGCCCGGGCACCTCCGCCGGCCAGTATCCGGCTATGCCTCGGGCCGTACCACTTCGGGGCTGGAGGAGACGCCTGCTTCCTCGAAGGTCGCCATCTCGTCGAGCAGGCGGCAGGCGGCGACGCAGAACGTGATGCCGAGGGCGGCGCCGGTCCCCTCGCCGAGACGCATGCCGAGGTCGAACAGTGGCTCGAGGCCCAGGTGGTCGAGCGTGGCGGTGTGCCCCGCCTCGACCGAACGGTGCGAGGCGACGAGGTGGTCGCGCACCTGCGGGGCAATCGCGGCGGCGATGAGCGCCGCCGCCCCCGAGATGAAGCCGTCGATGACCGCCGGGATGCGCGCCGCGGCCGCGCCGAGGTGGAGCCCGGCCAGGACGCCGATCTCGAAGCCGCCGACCGAGGCCAGTACGTCGAGGCCGTCCGCTGGATCGGGCCGGTTCACGTCGAGCGCCCGCTGGACGGCGCGCACCTTGATCTCGAATCGCTCGTCGTCGATGCCGGTGCCTCGGCCCGTGACGGCATGCGCGGGCCGGCCGGTGATCGCCGCGGTGACGGCGGCGGCGGCCGTCGTGTTGCCGATGCCCATCTCGCCGCACGCGACGATGTCGACGCCCTCGTCACCGCGCTCGGCTTCGAGGAGCGCGATGCCCTCGGCGATGGCGTGCTCAGCCTGTTCACGGGTCATCGCGGGGCCGGCGGTGATGTCGCCCGTCCCCGCTCCCAGCCGCAGGCGGGTGAGCGCCGGGTGGTCCGGCGTCTCGGCAGCCACGCCCGCGTCGACGACGCGCACTCGCGCCCCGGCATGCGCGGCGAGCACGTTGATGGCGGCCCCCCCGCCGAGGAAGTTCGCGACCATCTGTGCGGTCACTTCGGACGGGAAGGCGGAGACTCCCCGCGCGGTGACGCCGTGGTCGCCCGCGGCGACGACGACGAGCCGCCGCTCGAGGCGCGGCCGGTCGGCCCCGGTGATGCCCACGATGCGCTCCGCCAGCGCCTCGAGACGCCCGAGGGAACCCGGGGGCTTCGTCAGCTGCCCCTGGCGCGCGCGCGCCCGGGCCATCGCGGCGGCGTCGAGCGGCCGGATCGCCTCGACAGCCGCTCGGATGCGGCCGGCATCGGTCTCGCGCATCAGAAGTCGATTCCGGGCTGCGCCTTGAGGCCGCTCTGGAACGGATGCTTGATCTCGGTCATCTCCGTGACGAGGTCCGCGAACTCCACGAGCTGCGGATGCGCGTCGCGGCCGGTCATCACGATGTGGATGTTCGCAGGACGGTCGCGCAAGACCTCGATCACTTCGTCGACATCCAGCCAGCCGTAGGTAATGGGATACGTGATCTCGTCGAGCACCACCAGGTCGAACTGCTGAGAGTAGATTTTCTCCTTCGCCAGCGCCCAGCACTCGTGGGCGAGGGCGATGTCCTTCTCGATATCCTTCGACAGCCAGGTGAAGCCGTCGCCGAGGGGGATCATCTCGATGCCCATCGCTTCGGCGGCGCGGGTCTCGCCATAGTGCGATGTCTTCGACTTGATGAACTGGAGCCAGCAGATCTTCCAGCCACGGCCCCACGCGCGCATCGTGACGCCGAGGGCGGAGGTCGTCTTCCCCTTGCCGTTGCCCGTATAGACGACTACGAGCGGATGTCGCTTGCGGAACAGGCCCTGCCACTGCGCCGGGGGTTGTGCGACGGCCAGCGTCCTTGCGTCGAGGCTCTGCGAGAAGCGTTCCGAGGCGCGCGCCCGCTCCTCAGGCGTCTCTTCGTCGAGCAGCGACTCATCGCGCTCGGCATCGGACTGCTGCTGGTCAGGCATCGGCGCGCTCCATGACGGCGGGCACCACGATGGGAGCGCCGCTCTGCGGGTGGGGGATCACCATGACGCGGTCGCCATACACGCGCGAGACCACCTCGGACGTCACGACGGCCGCTGGCGCCCCCGAGGCGATGACGCGGCCGTCGACGAGCATCGCCACGCGATCGCAGTATGCGGCAGCGAGCGTGAGGTCGTGGACCGCGACGAGCACGCCGACGCCGTCGCGTGCCAGTGCGCGCAGGAGCTCGAAGGCCTCGGCCTGCGCCTGTACGTCGAGGTTCGCGTTCGGCTCGTCGAGCAGCAGGAGCCGCGGCTCCTGCGCCAGAGCCCGCGCGATGAAGGCACGGCGGCGCTGACCGCCGGAGAGCGTCCGTAGCGGGCGGTGGGCGAACTCCTCGCACCCGGTCCGGCGCATCGCGTCCGCCGCCGCGGCGTAGTCGCGCGCCGATTCGCGAGACAGCAGCCCCAGGTGCGGGTTGCGGCCCAAAAGCACGAGTTCCTCGACGAGCATCGAGCCCGGCGCCTCGGGAAGCTGCTGCACGACCGCAACGGCGCGGGCGAGATTGCGCCGCGCGATGCGGTCGACGGACACGCCTTCGACCGCAATCGAGCCTCCCGTCAGCGGGACCAGCCCGGTCGCGGCGCGGAGGAAGGTGCTCTTGCCCGCGCCGTTCGGGCCGAGCAGGCCGACGACCTCGCGGCCGCGCACCTCCAGGTCGACGCCTCGCAGCACCTGCGTACCACCCAGGCTCACCGTGACGCCCTGCGCCGCGAGGAGGGGAACAGCCGCTGGCGCGCTGGCCGCGCTCATCGGAAGCCGCCGATGCGTCTCACGCGGAGGAGGTAGAGGAAGAACGGTCCGCCCACCATCGCCGTCACGATGCCCACCGGTACCTCCTGCGGACGGATGAGCGTCCTCGCGAGCACGTCCGTGCCGATCAGGAATGAGGCGCCGAGGAGTGCGGCCAGCGGCAACAGGCGGCGGTAGTCGCCTCCGAAGACCATACGCGTCACATGCGGGACGACGAGGCCGACGAACCCGATCACGCCCGCCATCGCGACCGCCGTCGCCGCCACGAGCGAGGCGGCCCCCAGCAGGATGACCTTCGAGCGCGTGACGTCGACGCCCAGCTGCGCCGCCTGCTCCTCGTCGAGCTGGAGGACGTTCAGCAGACGGGCCTGGAGCGCGATGACCGCCGCCCCCGCGACGAGGTACGGCGTGCCGACGACCAGCCGTGTCCACGTCGCTGTGTTGAAGGAGCCGAAGAGGAACGACAGGATCGGCTGCGCCCGGTCGCCCCCCGTCAGCAGGATGAACGAAGTGATCGCGCTCGCGACCGAGGAGATGGCGACCCCGGCGAGGATCAGCGCCGTATTCGAGACCGTTCTGCCGCTCTGCGCGAAGCCATATGCGAGCAAGACCGCCAGCGCCGCCCCCGCGAACGCCAGCAGCGGCACCCAGCCGAACTCGTAGGAGCTCGACTCGAGCGGCGAGACGATCGCGATCGATGCCCCGAGCGCCGCGCCCGACGCGACGCCGAGCAGATATGGGTCCGCGAGCGGGTTACGGAAGACGCCCTGGTACGCAGCGCCCGAGTACGCGAGCGCGGCGCCCACGACCCCCGCCACGAGCAGCCTCGGCAGGCGCACGTCGATGACGATGGTCTCCCAGCTCGCCGGTGCATCCACGGCGATGTGGATGAGAGGCAGCCGGTCGAGGACGAAGGCGATGGCGGTGCCGGGCGGGATCGATGCCGCGCCCTGCGTGAGCGACAGCGCCGCGACCGCGACCAACAGTCCGGTGCACAACGCGAAGGGTCCGGCCGTGGCCAGATGGCGCCGGCGACCCACTGCGACCGCCAAGCGTGGCCTGGGCGCCGCCTCGATGCTCACGCTCCGCCTCCGTGCCGGGCGGCGATCACGGGAAGCGGTCCGGGTACAGCGCCTTCGCGATGGCCTCCATCGCGTCGACGATCCTCGGGCCGGGCCGGCTCGCGATGTCGTCGTCGATGGCGACGACGCGGCGGTTGCGGACGGCGGAGACATTCGCCCAGCCCGGTCGCGCCGACACCGTCTCGAGGTTCTCGTTCGTGAACTTCGCATCGGCGAGCAGCACGACCTCAGGGTCCGAAGCGATGACGGCCTCAGCCGTCAGCTGCGGGAACTTCGAAGACGCCCCGGCCGCGACGTTCTTCGCCTTCAGGAGTGCAAGCATCGATCCGATGAACGTGTCGTCGGACACCGTGTACAGGTCGGTGGTGATCTCGTAGAACACGCGCGGTCCAGCCGCGACACCCGCGAGCTTGGAGGTGAGAGCGTCGACACGCTGACGCATACCGGCGACCAGCCGCTCCGCCTCGGCGTCACCTCCCGTCAGCTCACCGAGCAGCTCGATGCTGTCATACACGCCCTCGACCGTCTCGGCCTCTTCGAAGTAGAGGACGGTCATCCCGAGGTCGCGAAACTGCGGCACCTGCTCCTGCTGGCGCGTCACCATGATTACGAGGTCGGGGTCGAGCGCGAGCGCGGCCTCGGGGTCGGGCTTTGAGTAATCGAGCTTGTCCGTATCCTCGGCGGCGTCCGGGTAGTTCGAGAAGGTGTCGCTCCCGACGATGCGGTCACCGGCGCCGATGGCGAACAGGATCTCGGTCGCCGCCGGAGAGAGCGAGACGATGCGCCTCGGCTGGCTTGCAAGCGTGACCGCCGCCCCGGACGAGTCGGTGATCGTACGCGGGAACTCCGCGCCGCCAGTGCTGGTGGCGGTAGCCGTGGCCTCGCCGGGTGCATCGTCATCGCCGCATGCGACGAGGAGCAAGCTCGCGCACACGAGCGCGAGCGCCGCGGCCAGAAGGGGCCGGCGGCGAACGGACGTGAAGAATCGGTACAACAGGAACCTCCGCACACTCGTGCGAGAGGAGGTCTCGGGCTCCCGAACACACAACGCCCCCTCGACGTGAGGGGGCGGGCTTCGGGTACGTGGTACGCCGTTGGAGCGCGCGAGCCACGTGCCGTCACCCCGTCCTCGCGGGTTGGACACATGCGCAGGCCGGTACTCTGGCTCACCACGACCGGGGCTACGACCCCGAGGCGGCTCACAGTTGCGGGACAGCGCCGGACTTGCACCGGACTTCCCCGGTCTCTGCGCGAGACGCGAGGAGCATAGTGAGACGCAAGTCGAGGCGCAAGCCGGCGTAACCGTCGCTGGGGCAAGGCGAGCAAGGAAGCGACACGTAAAATTCCCGTGAACATTGGGTTGACAAGGCAATCCCGTTGAGTATGCTCTTGTTGTCACAATCACGAAGTCATCGTGTTCGTGATGAATCAAGCGGAATTGCTGGCGCCGGGCGCGGCGCCCTGCCAAATCTTCGCGATGAGCGAGGACCGGGGGAACCAACTTACTGGGGTGAACTCAGGCCTTACGCCTCGAGCCTGAGCGGGCCCACCTGGTCGGCCCGAACCCGTCAGCTAACCCCGGCGGCAGCAGGAACTAGGCCCTATCCGGAGGGCTCCCGGGCGATCCCCACCCATCGAGGGGGCACGCCATGATCGTTACTACCCCGCCCAAGCAGTGCCCGCGTTGCCGCGGCCTCATGATCGTCGAGGACGACTGGTACGGGAAGTTCGGTACCTGCATCGCCTGCGGCTACGTGCACGAGACCCAGGTCGCCGACCCCAATGAGATCCTCGAGGAGGAGCGGCTCGCCGCCGGCAAGCAGCGGCGCCGGCAGCCTTCGCACGGCAAGCTCCGCCTGTAATCCCGGCGCCTTCGCCCGTCGCTTCTCGCACGGTCGCGCACACGCGGTCGTCGGCACTCGCTACACTGCGCTGACCCACGGCGGACCGCATCGCGCCGTCCGCCCGGGGATGCCGCTGCTTCACTAGTGAAAGGTGGGTGTCCATGCCATACGTCCGCATCTCCCTCATGCGCCCGAAGCACGGGCACGAGGACGAGGTCAACTCTCTCATCGACCGCCTGACCGAGTACTACCAGCAGCAGCCCGGCTATGTGACCGGCTACCGCTTGCGCAACATCGACGGGAGCGGGCGGGTGGGCCGGCTCGGCGTGTGGGAGCGTCACGAGGACGCCGAGCACGCGGCCACCACCGACCATGACCTCGCGCTTCGTTCCCAGCTCAATCTGCTCGTGGAAGACACATCTCACGAGGAGTACTCGTTCGAGGGTCTCCCGACCGGCGCGGACTAGCGCCCGAGGCACGAACCGCATGCACGAGGGCTCCTCCGGAGCCCTCGTTGCGTCTCACCGAAGGTGCGGCGGAGTCCGGGACGAGCCGGACGGTTGACGCGCACCCTTGGTGGCGATGATACTGATACGCGTTATGCACAGCCTCGGAGACCGCACCGCATCCTCGCTGGCCGTCCGCGGCTCGCTGCCGTCCATCGACGGCGGCCTCGCACTCGTACTCGTACTTACCTAGGCGGCGCCTGCGCATCGTCGCAGCCGTCGCCGTCCACCAGACCCGCACACGCGGGCCTGACCCATGCCACCCAGCCTCGAGTAGTGAACAGGACCCCGGCACCATGAGAATGAGCGGCGCAGACATCGTCCTCGAGAGCCTGAAGCGGCTGGGGATCGACACGATCTTCGGCTACCCGGGCGGCGTCGTACTGCCGCTCTACGACCGCTTTCCGGCGCACCCCGAAGTCCGCCACATCCTCGTCCGCCACGAGCAGGGCGGCGGCCATGCCGCCGACGGCTATGCCCGCGCCAAGGGCGCGCTGGGCTGCGCACTGGCCACCTCCGGACCCGGCGCGACGAACCTCGTCACCGCGATCACCAACGCCATGATGGACTCCGTCCCGACGCTGTTCATCACCGGCAACGTCGCGAGGAACCTGCTGGGCAAGGACGGCTTCCAGGAGGCCGACATCACCGGGATCACGATGCCCGTGGTGAAGCACAACTACCTGGTCATGCGCGCCGAGGACATCGCCTATACGTTCGCCGAGGCCGCCTACATCGCCACGACGAACCGGCCGGGGCCGGTGCACATCGACATCCCCAAGGACGTCTTCACCGAAGAGGCGGAGTTCATCTGGCCGGACGAAATCTCGATCCGCGGCTACGACGCCTTCCCGCCCCTCGATGAGGCGGTGCTGCGCAAGGCTGCCGGTTACATCGATGACGCCGAGCGTCCGATCATCATCGCCGGGCACGGCGTGATCCTCTCGCGCGCATGGGATGAACTGAAGACCTTCGCCGAGAAGACGGGCATTCCCGTGCTCAACACGCTGCTTGGCCTCGGCAGCATCTCGACGGACCACGCGCTGGCCTACGGCATGCTCGGCATGCACGGCTCGTACGAGGCGAACCACGCCGCCTCGAACGCGGATGTGATCATCGGCGTCGGCAACCGCATGGACGACCGCGCCCTCGGCCGGTTCGCGGACTTCAACCCGACCGCCAAGATCGTGCACATCGACATCGACCCCGCCGAGCACGGCAAGAACATCGAGACGCACGCCGCGGTCGTCGGCGACGCGAAGCAGGCACTGGCCGCGCTGACGTCGATGGTGCGCCAGAACACGCACGTGGAGTGGCTGCGCTGGATCGATGACCTGCGCGCCGAGCACTCGTACTCGATGGCCGTCCCCTCAGGCCCCGAGCTGTCTGTCCAGCACGTGCTGAAGCGCATCTCCGAGATGAACGACGACTCGGTCGTCATCGTCACCGGCGTGGGACAGCACCAGATGTGGGCGGCGCAGCACCTGAAGTTCACCCACCCGCACCAGCTCATCACCTCGGGCGGCCTCGGCACGATGGGCTTCGAGGTGCCAGCGGCCCTCGGCGCGCAGGTCGCTCGGCCGGACGCGACCGTGTGGTCGATCTGCGGCGACGGTGGGTTCCAGATGACGCTGCAGGAGCTCGCAACGATGGTGGACGAGAACCTGCCCGTGAAGATGGCGATCATGAACAACGGCTACCTGGGCATGGTCCGTCAGTGGCAGGAGCTGTTCTACGCCGACAACTACGTCGCCGTCGCGATGTCCCAGCCGGACTTCGTGAAGCTGGCCGAGGCGTACGGCATCCTCGGCCTCCGTGTCGAGGCGAAGGAGCAGGTGGACGACGCCATCCGGACCGCGAACGCGCACCTGGGGCCGGTCATCCTCGACTTCCGCGTCGAGGCCGAGGGCAACGTCTGGCCCATGGTGCCGGCGGGCGCCGCGCTCAAGGAGACCGTCGAGGCCCCCGAGCGGCCGCAGGAGGTCGCCCGCTAACGCGGGCGCCACACCTCGAAGCGAGGAATGAGGACGGCATGAAACACACCGTGATCGCACTCGTCGAAGACCGGCCCGGCGTCCTGAACCGCTGCGCCTCGCTGTTCCGGCGGCGCGGCTTCAACATCGACTCGCTCGCCGTCGGGACGACCGAGGAACCGGGGATCTCGCGCATGACCATCGTCGTCGAGGACGAGGGCGCCCCCGGCATCGTCGAGCAGGTCGAGAAGCAGCTCTACAAGCTTATCGACGTCATCGACGTCGCGAACCTGACCAGCGCCGAGGCGGTCATGCGCGAGCTCGCGCTGGTCAAGGTGCGGTGCACCACGGCCCAGCGCCGTGAGGTCCTCGACCTCATCGACATCTTCCGCGGCCACGTCGTGGACGTGTCGCCGTCGCACCTGACCGCCGAGATCGTGGCCGCCGAGGACCGCATGACCGCGTTCATCGAGAACCTGCGCCCGTATGGCATCCTCGAACTGGTGCGTACCGGCCGGATCGCGATGATGCGGGGGCCCCAGACGAACGTGGTGCATGAGCTGGAGCCGGACTCCGTGCTCCGCTTCCACACCGAATCGGGCCGCCGCCCCGAGGGCGACCTGCCCTACGTCAGCGACTAGCACGCGAGCAGCGAGAGACGACGCCGTGGACCACGAGCACGCCGCGGCCTTCGACGGATCGATGACCTCGTCGCGTCGCGCCGAGCGCGTACGCGCGGCATCGGTATGCCCCTCGATGGGCGGCAGCACATCCCGAGCGGACGCCGAAGGGCGTCCGCTTCGTCGTTGCGCGCGCCGACGCTCCGCCCTGCTGCGTTCCACACTGCTCGGCCTCGCGCTTCCTCGGCCCTCCGCCGCCACATCGATGGCGGACGGGAGGGCACACCGTCCACCACCGACGATGACCATGACGAAACGAGGAACCTGACATGGCCGAGAAGGTCTACATCTTTGACACCACCCTGCGCGACGGCGAGCAGTCGGCCGGCGTGGGCTTCACGATCGAGGACAAGGTCGAGATCGCCCGCCAGCTGGCGAAGATGAACGTCGATATCATCGAGGCGGGCTTCCCGTTCTCCTCCCCCGGCGACCTCGAGGCGGTCTCGCTGATCGCACGCGAGGTGAAGGGGCCGATCATCGCCGGGCTGGCGCGCGCGAACTCTGATGACGTCGATGCCTGCTGGCAGGCCGTGCAGCGCGCCGAGACGCCGCGCATCCACGTCTTCATCTCGGCGAGCGAGATCCACATGGCGCACGCGCTGCGCAAGAACCGCGAGGACGTGGTCGAGATGGCGCGCGCCGCCGTGCACCGCGCGGCCGGGTACACCTCGGACGTCGAGTTCTCACCGATGGACGCCACGCGCTCCGACCCCGGGTTCGTCTTCGACATCCTGGCCGCGGCGATCGAAGAGGGCGCCACGACGATCAACATCCCCGACACCGTCGGCTACGCGATCCCGCAGGAGTTCGAGCGCCTCGTGCGCTCGGTCCGGGAACGCACGCCGGACCACGTGCGCATCTCGGTGCACTGCCACAACGACCTCGGCATGGCCGTGGCGAACTCGCTGGCGGGCGTCCTCGGCGGGGCGCGACAGGTCGAGGGCGCCATCAACGGCATCGGTGAGCGGGCCGGCAATACCTCCATCGAGGAGGTGATCATGGCGATCAAGACGCGCGGCGACTTCCTGAACATGTACACGGACGTCAACACGCGAGAGATCTACCAGACCAGCCGGATCGTCGAACGCATCTCCGGCATGACGCTGCAGTCGCACAAGGCGATCGTCGGCAAGAACGCGTTCCGCCACTCCTCGGGCATCCACCAGGACGGCGTCCTCAAGCTGCGCGAGACGTTCGAGATCATGGACCCGGCCGACATCGGCGTTCCCGCCGGCGACTCCATCGTGCTGACCAAGGTCTCCGGGCGTCACGGCCTGCGCGCCCGCATCGCCGCGCTGGGCGTCCAGCTCGAGGCCGAGGAGTTCGAGCGGGTCTATGAGGCGTTCAAGGACCTCGCCGACCGTCGCGACGAGATCGACGACCGCGACCTGGAGGCCATCCTGGCCGAACAGACCTCGGTGCAGATCGCGGAGCAGTGGACGCTCGACCTGGTGCAGGTGTCTGCCGGCGACCACGCTGCGCCCACCGCGACCGTCCGGCTGATCGGGCCAGACGGCGCGGCCCACCAGGACGCGGCCATCGGCACCGGGCCGGTGGACGCCGTGTACCAGGCGATCAACCGCGTCATGAAGGTGACCAACGAGCTGACCGAGTTCAGCGTGAAGTCGGTCACCGAGGGCATCGACGCGCAAGGCGAGGTGAGCATCCGCATCGAGGCCGAGGGCGAGACCTACAGCGGCCGCGCCGCGGATACGGACATCCTCGTGGCCAGCGCGCGTGCCTACATGCACGCGCTGAACCGCTACCTGAACGTGGCCGCGCGCCGGAAGGCGGAGCTGACCGCCACGCGCTAGTCTTCGACGCACGAGGACACGCGAGGACGAGGGGGAGTAATGGACTACAGCCGGTACCCAACACTCGAGGTCGAGCGGAACGGTGCGGTGCTCACGGTGCGGATGAACCGGCCGGAGTCGCTGAACGCGATCAACGCCCAGCTGCACACCGACCTCTCCTTCGTCTTCGCGGACATCGCGCAGGACGAGGAGACGAAGGCCGTCATCCTCACCGGCGCAGGCCGTGCGTTCTCCGCGGGCGGCGACATCCAGTGGTTCACGCGCATGACGCCCGAGGAGCTCGACACCCTCTTCACCGAAGCACGCAAGCTCATCGTCGACATGCTCGAGGTGCCTCAGCCGATCATCTCGGTGCTGAACGGCGCCACAATCGGCCTCGGCGCTACGATCGCGCTCATGTGCGATGTCATCTTCATGGATGAACGCGCGCGCATCGGCGACCCGCACGTGACGATGGGCCTCGTGGCCGGGGATGGCAGCGCCATCATCTGGCCGTGGCTCATTGGCATGGCGCGAACCAAGCAGTACCTGATGACCGGCGACCTGATCGAGGCCGCCGAGGCCGAGCGCATTGGCCTTGTCAACTTCGTGCGGCCGTCCGAGCAGCTCCTGCCCGACGCGATGGCCTTCGCGGAGCGCCTCGCGAACGGCCCGACGCGCGCCATCCGCGCGACCAAGCACTCCGTGAACAAGCTGCTGCGCGACAGCGTGAACATCGTGCTCGACACTTCGCTCGCCCTCGAAAAAGAGAGCTTCACGAGCGAGGACCATAAAGAGGGCGTGGCGGCGTTCATCGAGAAGCGCCAGCCGAACTTCCGCGGGCGCTGACACCGCGACAGGGGGAGGACCGATGACCGCTCCAAAGACGCTGTCCGAGAAGATCTGGGAACAGCACCTCGTCCGACAGGAGGAAGGGCAGCCTGACCTGCTCTACGTCGACCTCCACCTCGTGCACGAGGTGACGTCGCCACAGGCGTTCGAGTCGCTCCGCATGAGCGGCCGCAAGGTGCGCCGTCCCGACCTCACGATGTCGACCGTCGACCACAACATCCCGACGATCGGCCGTGACCTGCCGAACCCCGACCCACTGTCGCAGCAGCAGATCGAGACGCTGCGCACGAACTGCAAAGAGTTCGGCATCCAGCTCTTCGACATGTTCGACCTGCGCCAGGGCATCGTGCACATCATCGGCCCGGAGCAGGGGCTCACTCAGCCGGGCATGACGATCGTCTGCGGCGACTCGCACACCTCGACGCACGGCGCGTTCGGCGCGCTCGCGTTCGGCATCGGCACGTCCGAGGTCGAGCACGTGCTCGCGACGCAGACGCTGCTGCAGGCGCGCCCGAAGACGATGTCGATCGAGGTAAACGGGGAGCTCGGCTTCGGCGTGACAGCCAAGGACGTGATCCTCGCCATCATCCGCAAGATCGGCGTCGACGGCGGCGTCGGCCACGTCATCGAATACCGCGGCGATGTGATCCGCAACCTCTCGATGGAGGGGCGGATGACGATCTGCAACATGTCGATCGAGGGCGGCGCCCGCGCGGGCCTCGTGGCTCCCGACGAGACGACCTTCGCCTACATGCAGGGCCGCCCGTACGTGCCGAAGGGCGAGGACTGGGACCGCGCCGTCGAGGCGTGGCGCAAGCTCCCCACCGACGAGGGCGCGACGTTCGACACGTACGTCACCCTCGACGGCGCCGCCATCGAGCCGCACGTCACCTGGGGCACGACCCCCGCACAGAGCGTGCCCGTCAGCGGACGCGTGCCGAGCCCGGAGGAGGCCGCGACCCCCTCGGCGCGTGAGACCGCGGAGCGCTCGCTCGCCTACATGGACCTGAAGGCCGGTACGCGCATCCAGGACATCGCCATCGACCGCGTGTTCCTCGGCTCGTGCACCAACGGGCGCATCGAGGACCTGCGGGCGGCCGCGAAGGTCGTCTCCGGCAAGAAAGTCGCGAGCACCGTGCGCGCGATGGTGGTGCCGGGCTCCGGTCTGGTGAAGGCACAGGCGGAGCGCGAGGGCCTCGACCAGATCTTCAAGGACGCCGGCTTCGAGTGGCGTGACGCGGGCTGCTCGATGTGCCTCGGCATGAACCCGGACATCCTGATGCCGGGCGAGCGCTGCGCGTCCACCTCCAACCGCAATTTCGAGGGGCGGCAGGGCGCGGGCGGCCGTACCCATCTCGTCAGCCCGGAGATGGCGGCTGCCGCCGCCGTCGCCGGCCACTTCGTCGACATCCGGGAGGTGCTGTAATGCAGCCGGTCAAGGACATCACGGGCAACGCGATCCCGCTCAACCGCGCGGACGTGGACACCGACCAGATCATGCCGAAGCAGTTCCTGAAGCGCATCGAGCGCAGCGGGTTCGGGCCCTTCACCTTCTTCGACTGGCGCAAGGACCCGAACTTCGTCCTCAACAACGCCGCGTACGAGGGCGCTCCCGTCCTCGTGGCCGGCCCGAACTTCGGCTGCGGATCTTCCCGCGAGCACGCCCCCTGGGGCCTCGAGGACATGGGGATCAAGGCGGTCATCGCCCCGTCGTTCGCGGACATCTTCCGCAACAACTGCGCGAAGATCGGCCTCCTCACCGTGGTGCTGCCACAGGAGGACGTCGACTACCTGATCGCCCGCGCCGAGGAGCTCCCCGCCCAGCGCATCAAGGTCAGCCTCGCGGCGCAGACCGTCTCCATCGAGGGCTCCGACTGGGTGCGCCACTTCGACGTCGACCCGTTCGTGAAGCACTGCCTGATCGAGGGTCTCGACGACATCGGGCTGACGCTGCAGCACGACGACGATATCGCGAAGTTCGAGTCGACGCGCTCGGAGCTGCTGCCGACGACGACCGCCGCCTAACGCCCGCATCGAGTTCGGTCGTGCCGGCCTCGAAAAAGTCGCTGACCTCGGAACTCCGCTCGCGCCTGCGAGCGGAGTTTCCGTTGTTGCGCCCCCGCGACCTCACCGCCCCGGAACGACTAGGCGAGGGCTGGTGCACGACGGCCTACCGCGCCGGCCCGCTGACCGTGCGCGTGCCGAAGTCCGAGGCGTGCGGCGGCCCGCTCACGCTGGAGCCGCGGCTCGTCCCCGCGCTCGAGGCAGCGGGCGTGCCCTTCGTCCCGCGCGGCATGCGCGCCGTCCTCGGCGCGGACGGACGGCTGCTCGCCACCGCGCACGAGTACGTCGACGGGACGCCCGCGCGCGACATCCGGCCGCTGCCCCGAGGCAGGGCCCGCGAGGCGCTGGCGTGCGACCTCGGGCGGTTCCTCGGCGCGCTGCACACGTTTCCGGCCGCCGAGGCACGGCGCCTCGGCGTGCCCGAGCTCGACCTGTGGCCCGACCAGTACGTCCCGCTCATCGAGGCGGCCCGCGCGCACCTCGGCCCCCGGACGGCGACGTGGCTCGACACGCTGTGTGCTGCCTTCCTCGACGCGGGCGGCTCCGCGGGCGCCCCGCGCGTGCTCGTGCACGGGGACGTCGACGGTCGAAACGTGCTCCTCGATGGCGCGGGCGCGCTCGCCGGCGTGATCGACTACAGCGACGCGATGCTGGCAGATCCCGCGCTCGACTTCGCGTGCATCCTCAACGACTGGTCATGGGCGTTCCTCGAGCGTGTGCTTGCGCACTACCCGCTCGAGGTGGACCCCGACCTCCGCCGGCGCACGACGTTCTACATCACGGTGGGCCCGCTGTTCGAGGTGCGCGAGGGCGCGGCGACCGGCGACCGCGGCCTGCGGGGTCGTGGCCTCGCGAAGCTCGCTCGGCGCGCTCAGAGCAGTCAGGTAAGATCGATCTCATACGCTCCCTGATTCCCGAAAGGAACGCCATCGGTGCGCTGTCCCCTGTGCGACGTGACGATGCGAGAAGTGAACCGCCGCGGCGTCGAGGTTGACGTTTGCCCCGAGTGCAAGGGCGTCTGGCTCGACCGTGGCGAGCTCGAGAAGCTGATGACGGTGGCGGACGAGGAGGAGTTCGAGTTCGAGCGCCGCGTCGTCACCGAGCGCCGTCGAGATGACGACGATGACGACGACCGGCGGCGCTCCTCGGACGACCGCGAGCGACGCCGCTCCGATGACGACCGCCGCCGCTCCGACGACGAGTACTACCGCCGCTCGCCGCAGCAGAAGAAAAAGAGCTGGTTCTCGCAGATGATGGAGGCCGTCGGCGGCGAGGAAGGCGACTAGGCCGCATCGCCCCGCAGTGGAGCCAGCGCCGCGAGGGCCGTAGGATCCGCTCGCGTCCAGAGAGGAACCGACGTGGGTCACTACAACATCCTCGTGCTGCCCGGAGACGGCATCGGCCCGGAAGTCACCGCCGAGGGCGTGCGCGCCCTCGAGGCGGTTGGGCGGAAGTTCGGCCATACCTTCGCGATGACCGAGGACCTCGTCGGGGGCGCCTCGATCGACGCGCACGGCACCGCGCTGCGCCAGGAGACGATCGACGCCGCGAAGGCCTCGGATGCGGTCCTCTGGGGCGCCGTCGGTGGCCCGAAGTGGGATGACCCGCGCGCGGCCGTGCGCCCGGAGCAGGGCATCCTCGGCATCCGCTCCGCCCTCGGGCTGTGGGCCAACCTGCGCCCGGCGGTCGTCGACGACGCGCTTGCCGACTCCTCGACCATCAAGCCGGACGTGCTCCGGGGCGTGGACATCCTCGTCATCCGCGAGCTGACGAGCGGCGTCTACTTCGGCAAGCCGCAGGAACGGCGCGTGGTGGACGGCCGCCGCGAGGCCGTCGACACGATGTACTACAACGAGGACGAGGTGGCGCGTGTGGCGCACCTCGGCTTCCAGCTCGCGCGGGCACGCAAGAACAAGGTCACGAGCGTCGACAAGGCGAACGTCCTCGACTCCTCCCGCCTCTGGCGCGAGGTCGTCGGCGAGGTGCGCCAGCAGTACATGGACGTCGAGTTCGAGAACGTCCTCGTCGACGCGATGGCGATGCACCTCATCCGCCGCCCCTCGGCGTTCGACGTCGTCATCACGGAGAACCTCTTCGGCGACATCCTCACCGACGAGGCCTCGATGCTCGCGGGCTCCCTCGGCATGCTGCCCTCGGCCTCGCTCGGGGCGATGCGCGAGGACGGCACGGGCCTCGGCCTCTACGAACCGATCCACGGCTCGGCGCCGGACATCGCCGGCAAGGGCGTCGCGAACCCGATCGGGATGCTGCGCTGCGTCGGCATGCTGCTGCGCCACTCGCTCGGCCTGACCGAGGAAGCCGCCGCCGTCGAGGCCGCCGTCAACGCGATCATTGAGTCCGGCCTGCGCACCGCGGACATCGCCCGTTCGGGCGACACGACGGTCACGACGCGCGAGATGGCGGACGCGGTCCTTGCGAAACTGGGGTAGTCGTCGACGACTACCCCTGGAGCCAGGCGAGGACCGCGAGCACGCGACGGTGGTCGGCGGCTTCGGGGATCAGATCGAGCTTCCCGAAGATACTCGCGATGTGCGTCTCCACGGTCTTGTCACTGAGGACCAGATGCCGGGCAATCGCGAGGTTGGAGCGCCCCTCGGCCATCAGCGCGAGCACGTCGCGCTCCCGCCTGGTGAGCGCGGCGAGGCGGTCACGCACGGTCTGACGTCCGAGGAAGTGCCCGACAATGTCTGGGTCGAGCACCGTGCCCCCGCTCGCGACCCGCTCGAGCGCGTCGACCAGCGTCCCGATGTCCAGGACCCGGTCCTTCAGCAGGTAGCCGAAGCGTGCCGGGTGCGCCCGCGCGAGGTCGACGGCGTAGCGAACCTCAATGACCTGCGAGAGCAGCAGGATCCCGAGCCCGGGATGCTCGGCGCGGAGGCGCTGAGCGGCCTGTGCGCCCTCGTGCGTGAAGGTCGGCGGCATGCGGATGTCCACAAGCGCGACGTCGGGCTGTTCCGCGCGCACGGCCGCCTCGAGGGCGTTGCCGTCGGCGACGCTCTCCGCGACTTCGATGCCGGCTTCGGCAAGCAGCCGCGCGAGGCCCTCTCGCAGCAGGAATGAGTCATCCGCGATCACGACACGCATGGCAACTCCGCCGAGATCAACGCCCCTCCCCAGCTGGACGCGCCAACGCTCAGACTCCCGCCTGCCGCCTCCGCGCGGTCGGCCAGGCCTCGGAGGCCCTGCCCTTCTGGGTCGGCGCCGCCGACCCCGTCGTCGGCGACGGTGAGGCGCAGGCGGCCATCGAGCCGGCGCGCGTCAACCTCAATCCGCGAGGCGCGAGCATGCTTCACTGCGTTCGCCACGGCCTCGCAGGCGATGAACCACGCCGCCGCCTCGACGCGCGGCGGAAAGCGCTCGTCAGCGACGCGCAGGCGAACGGGTACGGGTGTGCGGGCCGCCAGCTCGTCGAGCGCGGCCGCGAGCCCTCCGTCACTCAGGATCGTCGGGTGGAGCCCGTTTGCCAGCTCCCGCAGCTCGCGCACCGCGCGCTGGATCTCCTCGACTGCGCTGTCGAGCAGTGCGCCCGCCCCCGCCTGGTCGCGCACGGCGGCCGCGCGCAGCTGGAACGCCAGCCCCAGGAGGCGCTGCTGCGCCCCATCGTGCAGGTTGCGCTCGATCTTGCGTCGCTCGGCGAGCTGCGCCTCGACGATGCGCGCACGCGATTCGCGCACCTCGACCAGCTGCAAGGCGATCGCGGCGCGTAGCCGCGCGTTCTCCAGCTCCGGCCGTGCCTCGATGGCCACCGCCTGCACGAGATGTTGATCGAGGTGCGCCGGTTCATACCCCACGAACGCGACGGGCAGCCCATGCCGCCGCACCTCGACGCCGGTCCGGGAGGGGCCGCTCGCCCGCCCGTCCTGGGTCACCCAGCGCGACCGCTCGTCGACCCAGTACGACACGTCCACCGCTGCGTCCCGCAGCGCCTGCCTCAACACCTCCTCTACGGTCGCCGACGGCGAAGGGTCCCGCACGTAGTGCCTCACCAGCTCGACGGCCTCGAATTCGCGCCGGTTGAACCGGCGGTCGAGCACGTCCTGGACGCGGCCGCGAGCGGGCCACGCGACGCTGACCGCACCCAGCGTCCCGAGCACCGCGGACAGCTGCGAGCCGCCGCCAAGGTCTCCGAGCACGGAGCCGGCGACGAGCACGACTACGAGGTAGCTGAGGAGTGCGGCTCCCGTCAGCAGCACGTAGCTCAAGGTGCGGCTGAGCAGCCGGTCGACTTCGTACAGGTGGTACTGCGCGATCGCCAACCCCGCCGCGAGCGGGAGGATGGCGACCATCACGCCGGCAGTCGCGCTCAGCAGCAGCGTGCTGTCTGTGAGTGCTGCGACGAAGGTGCCGACCAGCAGGAGCGGCAGCGGAATGGCCGCGAGCGCGATCCAGCGCAGCCGGCGACGCTCGACGCCCCGTGCCGAGCGGAACCGCACGAACATCGACACGGCCGCGAGCGGCACGGCCCCCATCGCCCCGGCCAGACCAACGTACCGCACGACGCCGACGGGCAGTCGTCCCGCGGGCCAGGCCATGGGGTTCGGGACCTGCTCGAACGGCGGGTCGAGCGGTGACGTCGAGAACACCATACCGAGCACCAGCAGGATGCCCCCGCACCCGGCCGCCCAGGCGACCGGACGCCATCGAGGTGAGGGGGGTACCCCCGTCGGCGTGAGCAGCAGGATCAGAGCGATGAAGACCAGCCACGGCGCGAAGATCCCGTCGGCGACGACGGCCGCGTATCCGGCCCCCGGCCATACCCCGGGGCGAGCCAGCGCGGCGTAGCGGGCATACTCCTCCGCCACGCCGCCGATGGCGATCGAGACGCCGAACGCGACGAACAGCCAACCCACCGGGTGTCGCGGATGACGCACCGCGAGCGCCGAACCGACCACCGCGGCACTCAGCAGCGCGAGTCCGAAGAGGATGCCCTCAGCGGGTCGAAGCACCTGCAGGTCGGGGCGGCCGGCGGCCTCGATCTTGCGGTCCACGAACACCATCGCGGCCGCCATGAGCACCAGGAGGCCCCAAAGCCCGCCAAGCAGCACCACGAGGCCTGTTCGTCCGGACCTGGCATTCACGCGGGGATTGTGCCACCGACCGGGCGTCGTACGTACGGGGCTAGCACTGAACCAAAGACCGGGGAGTCCCGCGATGCGCCCCTCGGGCCTTCGCCTTGATGCTCACCTCCGAACCCACGGGAATCGAAGGAGGACACAATGCACGCCACAAGTGCGCGGGGCACCAGATTCGGAGCGGTGGCGGCGCTCGCGTTTGCCACGCTGCTGTTCATGACCGTCGCCGTCGTGGACGCTCCGCGAGCCGCGACCGACGAGGAGGTCATCGCCTGGTGGAGCGAGGAGTCCAACCAGACCGCCGAGGTCTTCTCGATGTTCTTCGCGTTCGGCGCCGCGCTGAGCCTGCTGGCGTTCCTGAGCGTGGTGGCGCCGCGGTTGCGGGCAGCTGAAGGCGGCGAAGGACGCGTGGCCGCGTTCGTCTACGCGTCGGGCATCGTCTACGTCGTGCTACTGCTGCTCGCCGGGGTGCTCCGAGGCGCCGTAGCTTCATCGGTGCTGCTCGGCGACGAGCCGCTGCCCGGGGTCGACACGCTGCGGCTTGTCCCGGCAGCGTCGTGGGTGCTGCTCGGATCGCTGGGACTGCCGCTGGCCGCCACGTGCGTCGCCGCCGTCTCATGGCTGGTGCTCCGCACCCGGTTGCTCGGACGCTGGGTCGGGTGGCTCGGGCTCGGCGTGGCAGCGGCGCTCCTGGGCGCCGTCGTGATCGGCCCGTGGCTGATCCCGCTGCTGTTGCTGTGGTCACTCTCGATGGCGGTGGCGTTGTGGCGCGGCCAACCCGCGCTCAATACGCGCCCCGCTCACACCTCGACGGGCGTCCCCCTCGGGACGTAGCGAGTCGCGCGACCGCTGCCCAGCCGTTCGAGGTGGCCCGCGGCCACCAGCCAGTTGAGGTCGGAGACTGCCGTCGCGGCGGAGACTCCGGCCTCGGCGGCGTACTCGCGGCTCGTCACCGTGCCGAAGAGCGATGCGTAGGTAAGCGCCGTGGCGAGCCGCTCGCGCTGGCCGCTGTCGCCGATGCCGGCGAACGCCTCGCGCCCCACCTGTCGCGCAGCCTCATCGAGACGGGCTTCAGCCTGGCGCAGCAGGCCGTCGAGGAACCAGCGCACCCACTCGGTGTAGTCGACTCCGGCGCCCGGGTACTTCGCACCGAACGCGCGCAGCGCCCCGTAGTACGCGCGCACGTCGCTGCCAAACACCTGTTCCGCGCTCACGAAGCCGCGGAGCCACCAACCGCCCCGGAACATCAGCAGCGAGGTGAGCGCGCGCCCGGTGCGGCCGTTACCGTCATCGAACGGGTGGATGTTGATGAACTCGGCGTGGGCGACCGCGGCGACCACGAGCGGATGCGACCCGCCGCGGCCCGCCTCGGCGATCCACGCGACGAGCGCCTCCATGAGCGGCGCGACCTCGGACGGAGGAGGCGGGAGGTAGATCGTCTCGCCCGCGTGCCGGACCGCGTTCTGCTTCGTGCGGTACTGGCCAGCCGTCCCGTAGCGGTCGACGTCGCGCAGGATGAGGAAGTGGAGCGCGCGCACGAGTCCTGCGTCGAGACCGAGTGGCATCGAGGCGTCCCCCGCGACCTGCGAGGCGAATTGCACCGCGTCGCGGTAGTTGAGGTTCTCGATCTCCGCGACCTCGGTGCGGCGCTCGGGGCGCGCGAACACCTCGCGCACCTCCTGCTCGGTCATCGGGTTGCCCTCGATGCGGGTCGACATGTGCGCGCCGCGCGCTTCGGTGATGCGGCGCAGCCAGCGAGCGAGCAGCGGCGGCACGTCCAGCGCCTCGATGCGCTGACGCCGCTCATCGAGGTCGGCGAGAGTTGGGTGCAGTGTGTCGATACGGACGCCAGGCTCGAACGCCATGATTCATCGATTATACGAACAATCGACCAACTCAGGCGATTGTTCGAATAGTCGATGAGTCGTCTACCGCGACCGTGGCCTCGTCGTCCACCGACATCAGGTAGCGGGCATCGAACTCAGCTACGCGTGCTCGAGCGCGTACCGGCAGACGCCGCACGCGACCGCTTGGGCCTCGATGTGGCAACCCAGCACTGGCTGGCCTCCCGCCGAGCACTTCTATCAGACGATGTGTACGCGCAGGCTAGTGATCATTTACTCGGGATTGCCGATGCATGACCGCGCTCTCTACAATCGAGGGGTATGACATCCGCCCAGCGCTCAGGACAGGTGGTGACGGTCGACCGGCCCTCAGGGCCGGCGGCTTCGATCATCGCGCGCTAGCACCGCACTCCACCCACCCCGCCAGGTCAGGCAGCAGGCCCGCGAGGAGCCAGTTTCGAGGCGCCTCGTCGATGTCGGCGATGACCAGGAGTAGAAGCGCGAGCCATCGATGACACCTGCCAGCGTCCTGCTGTACGACACCACCCTTCGCGACGGCCTCGGCATGGAGGGGCTGTCGCTCTCCCTCGAGGAGAAGCTGCTCATCGTCCAGAAGCTGGACGACCTCGGCGTGCACTACATCGAAGGCGGCTACCCCGGATCGAACCCGAAGGACGCCGAGTTCTTCCAGCGCGCCCGCGAGCTGCGCCTGCGCCACGCCCGCCTCGTCGCCTTCGGCTCGACGAGGCGCGCCGGCGGCGACACCGCGTCCGACGCCGCGCTGCTCGCGGTCCTCAATGCCGAGACGCCCGTTGCGACGCTCGTCGGCAAGTCCTCCGCCGCCCAGGTACGCGATGTCCTTGAGACGACCGAGGAAGAGAACATCGCGATGATCGGCGACTCCGTACGCTTCCTGCGCGAGCGCGGCCGCGAGGTCGTCTTCGACGCGGAGCACTTCTTCGACGGGTTCGCTGCCGACCCTGAGTACGCGATCGCGACGCTGCGCGCCGCCGCCAACGCCGGCGCGAGCACCGTGACGCTCTGCGACACCAACGGCGGCGCGATGCCAGACGCCGTCATCCGAGGCGTCACAGCGGCCCTCGGCGCGGTGTCATGCGCTGTCGGCATCCACTGCCACAACGATGCCGAGCTCGCGGTCGCGAACACGCTCCTCGCCGTCGAAGCGGGCGCCACGCAGGTGCAGGCCTGCCTGAACGGCTGGGGCGAGCGCTGCGGAAACGCGAACATCCTCACGGTGATCGCCAACCTGAAGTTGAAGTTTGGCCTCGACGTGGTCAGCGACGAGCAGCTGTCGAAGCTCACCGAAATTTCGAACTTCGCCTCGGAACTCGCGAACCTCGCACCGAACCCCCAGCAGCCCTACGTCGGCTCTTCGGCGTTCGCGCACAAGGCGGGGCTGCACGTGGCGGCGATCACGAAGAGTGCCGGCTCCTACACCCACGTCGACCCGCTCGCCGTCGGCAACACCGAGCGCGTGCTCGTATCTGAGCTGGCCGGACGCCGCAACGTCCTCGAGAAGCTGCGCGAGCAGGGCGCCGGCATCGAGCTGACCGACGCCCAGGCGCGCGAAGTGCTCGAGCATGTGAAGTCGCATGAGGCGCGGGGCTACCAGTTCGAGTCCGCCGAGGCCTCGTTCGAGCTACTGGTGCGCCGTTCGCTCGAGGACTATGCGGCGCCCTTCGCGCTGGAGGACTTCCTGATCGTGGAGCGCCGCCGGCCCGTCGACGCCACTGTGGCCGCTTCACCCCGGCTGGCCGGCAATGGTGGCGACAGCGAGATGCAGGCGGAGGCGATGGTGAAGGTGCGCGTCGGCGAGCGGCTGACGCAGACGGCCGCCGATGGCAACGGCCCCGTCTCGGCGCTTGACGCCGCTGTGCGGCGCGCGCTCGGCGAGACCTTCCCCGACCTCGAGAAGGTGCACCTGACGGACTACAAAGTCCGGATCATCAACTCGGGCGGCGGCGCTGATGCTGCGGTGCGGGTCCTCATCGAGTCGAGTGACGGTCTGCACATCTGGCGCACCGTCGGGGCCTCGACCGACGTCATCGAGGCGTCGTGGCTCGCGCTCCAGGACGCGTACGAGTACTGGATCCGCCACTGGGGCAGGCCCGCATAACGCCTCGGGGCGTGTGCATCTCGCGCCCGCGACCATGCGTACTTCCTGACAGGAGCCGGTTACGGCGGTGGAAGGATGCGTCATGGAGCTCAACATCCACCAGCGATACCTCATCGAGGAATTCGCCGAGGAATACCAGGAGCAACGACTCGAGCGGCGCGAACTGCTGAAGCGGGTGCTGCTGGTCACGGGAAGCATCCCGACCACCGCCACGGCGCTGCTCGCCCTTGGGTGCGGGTCGGATGACGAGCTGGCGGTTCCGGCCGCCTCGCCGACCGCGCCCGCGACAAGCGAAACGCCGACCGCGCCGGCCGGGGCGGGCGTCGCCAGCGCCACGCCCGTCTCTGGGGACAGCCCTCAGGTGCCGGCGAGCGATCCGTCCGTCGCCGGCGCGGACGTGCGCTTCCCCGGCCCCGCGTCCGATCTGCTCGGGTATCTCGCCCGACCCAGCGCCGCGGGGACGCATCCGGCCGTCCTCGTGATCCATGAGAACCGCGGCCTGACCGAGCACTTTAAGGACCTCTCGAGGCGATACGCGAAGGAGGGCTTCGTCGCGCTCGCGATCGACCTCGTATCACGCGACGGCGGCTCGAAGGCGGAGACGAACCAGAACACGGGCTTCCTCGGTCGCTCCGCCCCCGCCGACCTCACCGCGGACCTGAGGGCAGGACTGGCCTATCTCAACGCGCAGCCGTTCGTGCGCGCCGGCGCGCTCGGGGTGACAGGCTTCTGCTTCGGCGGCGGGTACACCTGGGAGACCGCGATCTCCAGTCCCGAGGTGAAGGCCGCGGTCCCCTACTACGGGACGGCGCCGCTCGACCGCATCGGCGCGATCCAGGCCGCCGTCCTCGCCATCTACGGCGAATCAGACACGCGGATTACCTCGCAGGCCGCAGAGGTCGAGCGCATCCTCGGCGACGCCGGCGCGACAGTCGAGGTGAAGATCTATCCGGGCGCCGGGCACGCCTTCTTCAACGACACCAGTGCGAACTACAACGCCGCCGCCGCCTCGGACGCATGGCCGCGCACGCTGGCTTGGTTCCGCCAGTACCTGGTGTAGGGCCGTCAGCGGACGACGATCACCTCGACACCGACATCGAGGTCGGCCCACGAGCGGTCGGCGGTGAGCACCGGCGCGCCGAGGCGTCGAGGACCAGATCACTCACGCTCGGCTTCAAACCGCCGCTCAGCGATCAGGTCATCAACCGGCGACCGGCCGGGCGTCGAGTACCGGGCCGCGATCTCCCGGATACGGCGGGTGGCCGCCCGTTACGGTCAGCACGCGCAACTCGCCGCCTCGACGAGGAGGGTGACGTTCTCGTTCGGCCGCATGTCGACGGCTTCGCGCAGCTCTTTCGGGACGAGGAGCCGGCTCTGGGCGTCCACGCGGACGACGGCGCGTAATCGCGTATCGAGCACCGCTCCCCTTCTCTCACTTCTGGTGAGAGAAGGGATGTTACCAGGAGCGAGACGGGCCTCAGACACGCGCCGGCATCGCCTCGGGGGGCGCGTCTTCGTCGCGGCGGGCCGAGGCGGGGACCGCATCGGCCATCGCCGCCGGCAGTCGCACCGCGAACGTCGTGCCGGCAGCCGCCGAGGATTCCGCCCGCACGTCCCCGCCGTGCGCCTGCACAAGCTCGCGCACGATCGCAAGGCCGAGGCCGCTGTGCCCGTTGCGCGTGCGCGCGGGGTCGACCTGGTAGAAACGGTCGAAGATGTGCGGCAGGTCCTCCGGCGGGATGGGCTCGCCGGCATTGTGCACGCTCACGTGGATCGAACCCGCATCGCGCCAGGTCCGCAGGTCGACGGCCGACCCGGCAGGCGCGAAGCGGATGGCGTTGTCGAAGAGGTTCGCCAGCACCTGCTCGATGCGGCGCTCGTCCCCCTCGATCGGGCCGCCGGCGAGGTCGAGGCGGATGCTGACGCCCGCCGCCTCCGCCTGGTACCGGAAGCGGTTCGCGGTGGCCGCCGCGGCGGCATCGAGGTCGATCCGTTCGAGTGCAAGGTTCGACTGGCCGGTCTCGAGCTGCGACAGGTACAGCAGATCGTCGACCAGCGCCCGCATGCGCTGCGATTCCTGGTGCACGACTTCGGCGGCTCCCGGCAGCTCCTCCGGTTCGAGCACACCGTCGACCATGGCCTGCGAGTAGCCCTGGATCGAGGTGAGTGGCGTCTTCAGCTCGTGGGAGACGTCGGCCAGGAGCTGCCGCATGGTCCGTGTGCTGCGGTCCACCTGCTGCGCCATCTGGTTGAACGCCCGCCCCAGCTGCGCGACCTCGTCGTCTTCGTCACCCACCTCGATGCGCTGGCTGTAGTCGCCGAGCGCCATCGCCTCGGAGGCACGGGTCATCTCGTGGATGGGCCGGGTCATGCGGTTCGCCAGCAACGTCCCGACGACCGCGGCGAACGCGGCCGCGAGGCCGCCCGCGATCAGCAGGCGGGGCAGCAGCCTCGCCCAGGCGGACGTGACGTCCGTCGCGGGGACGGTCACGACGAGGCTCACCTCGCCGGTGGTCCGCTCCAGTTGCACCGGCGCGCCGCCCCGCGGCGAGGCCGTGAACAGGAACACGTCCTCCCCCAGCAGACGGATGCGCTGGGACTGGTACGACTCCCCCGGCCCCGTGTCGAGTTGCGTATCCGCCGCCTCGGGAATCGTCTCGCCGAGCGCGGGGTTCCGCAGGTTCGTATCGAGGACGACCCGCTGCTCCGCGTCGAGCAGCAGGATGCGCACCTCGAAGTATCGCGCGAGGTTCGCGAGCTCCTGCGCGACGCGCTCGGAGGGGTAGCCGCTCAGCTGCATCGCCTGCATCTGGTTCGACAGCGGGTCAACCAGCCGGCCGATGCCCTTTTCCGCGGATTCGGCCTGCTGGTCCCGGATCAGCCACACCGACACGACGCCCGCGAGGAACAGGCTCAGCGCGATGACCAGCGCGAAACTGGCCAGCACGCGCAGTCGCAGGCTTGGACGGAAGTGCAGTCGCGGGCGCCTAGGCCGCATCACTGACGAGCACGAGTTTGTATCCCACGCCCCACACCGTTTCGATCTTCACGTCTGCCTCGCGCAGCTTCTCACGGAGCCACGCCACGTGGACATCGATGGTGCGCGTGTCGCCCTCGTATTCCTGGCCCCATACCATCGACAGCAGGCGCTCCCGGTCCAGGACCACGTTCGGGTGCCGCAGGAACGCCTCAAGGAGGTCGAATTCCCGCTGGCGCAGCCGCACGCGCGTGTCGCCGACGGTGACGTCCCGGCTCGACGGGTCGAGCGTGACACTGCCGACGGTGACGGCGCCACGCTGGCCGTCGTCCGAGCGGTCCCACTCGCGACGCCGCAGCGCGGCCTTCACCCGTGCGACGACCTCGCGAGGGTTGAACGGCTTCGTGACGTAGTCATCGGCGCCCATCTCGAGGCCGACGATCTTATCGATGTCGTCCGAACGCGCCGTGAGCATGATCACCGGGACGTCCGAGCGCTTGCGGATCTCGGTGCAGACATCGAAGCCGTTGAGTTGCGGCATCATCAGGTCGAGCAGCACGAGGTCTGGCGATTCCTGGTTAAAGCGGTCGAGCGCCTGCCGCCCATCGGCGGCCGCCACCACGTCGTACCCCTCGTTGCGCAGGTACATCCGGAGCAGCTTGACGATGTTCTGTTCGTCGTCGGCGACGAGGATCTTGGCCGTCATCTCGTGGCCACCAGCTCTGTCGGCAGGAGGGGTTGAGGGGGTGAATCAGAGGCCGGCCGGACCGCTACCGTTCGCAACCGCTCCCACCACTGTTTCTCACGACAGCGGGCCGGACCGGCCTCTTCGCTGTCCATGTTGGGGCCCGAACATTGGCCCGACGCAATTCAAGTGTAAAGATTCTGTGATCCTCGGCAACCGCCTTCCGCCGGCCCCGCTGCCGCTTCTCCCGGCCCGCTTCCGCATCGAGAGCTTCGAGGAGCGTCCGAGACATAAGCGGAGTTACGAGCCGCGATCGTTTGCTAATGCCCCCGGAGCGTGGATAATGCGTGCGGCGGCGGGGTTCCACGACTGCATCTGTCTGTCCGGCTTGAAGGGCCGTGCGCGCGACGCGCGCGGTCTGAGGCGCCCGGGCAGCAAGGTGCTGGCTCCCCTGTGTTGTGGTCCTCCCTGCCTCGGACCGTGTGTCGAGGAGGGACAACGTCCATGCGCTTCTGGAAGCGAATCGCTGCCGCGTCGGCGGCCGCCGCTGTGGCAAGCCTGCTCGGGCTCTTGCTCGTGCTGATGCCCGCCTCGGGCGCCGATGAGATCGACCAGGAGGTCCCGGAGCCCGCGAGCGGCTTCACTCTCTTCGTCGACGACCCCGACCAGTCCTTCCAGCCGGCGCAGGAGACCATCCGCGCCGTCGAGGTGTACCTCCAGGCCGAGGACTTCGAGGGCACCTTCGACGGGACCGACGTCATCGTCGAGATCTGGACCGATGGCTTCGGCGCCCTCGTCGGGAGCGCGACCCTGCCCCTGCCGGCGAACTTCACCGGCGGCTGGCTCCTGTTCAACTTCGCGCCATCGCTCAACGTCGTGCCGGACGACACATACATGCTCGACGTCTACCTCGACGCGGTGCTGCCCGTCGAGGAAGACCTCGGCTGGGCCTACCAGGACACGAGCAGCTACGGGCGTGGCGCCGGCACGATCGGCGGCAGCCCGGTCGACCCCGACCTCGACTTCCTCTTCCGCACCTACTACGACGACCCGACGGCCCCGGTCGTCGACTACACCCTGAACCCCGCCTCGCCGGGTGACGGGGGCTGGTACAAGGTGGTGCCGGTGATGCTCACCTGGAGCATCACCGACCCTGACTCCGACTTCACGCTGATCGGATGCGTCGACCAGACGGTGGTCGACGAATCCCCGATGACGACCTACGACTGCACGGCGACGAGCAGCGGCGGCACCACCGTCCACTCCGGCGTCTCGTTCGGCGTCGACCTGACGGAGCCCGTGATCACGCTCAACACCATCACGGCGCCCAACGGCAACGGCTGGAACAACACCGATGTCACGGCCTCGTTCACGTGCACGGACAGCGGCGGCTCGGGCGTCGACGGCGGCGCCACCAACCTCCCGAACGTGACCCTGACCACCGAGGGCGCGAACCAGTCGCTCTCCAGCACCGGCACCTGCGTCGACAACGCAGGCAACGTGGCCGACCACATCACGGTGAACGGCATCAACATCGACAAGACTGCCCCGACCTCGGTGTCCCTGTCCGTCACCGCCGGCACCCCCGGCAGCAACGGCTGGTACATCACCGATGTCACCGTCCACACGAACGGCACGGACTCAGTGAGCCCGGTGACCTGCACGGCCGACCAGTTCCAGACCACCGAGACGACGCCGGCAGGCCAGGACTTCAACGGCTCCTGCACCAACGCGGCAGGCCTCGTCACCAACGCGTCCACGCTGAATGTGAAGCTCGACAAGACGGCGCCGACCGCGACGCTGGGCGTCTTCAGCGGGACGCTCGGGTTGAACGGCTGGTACACGAGCAACGTCGTCATGGAGACCACCGGCACCGACGCCCACAGCGGCATCGCGAGCTGCACCTCGAACCAGTCCTTCACCAACGAGACGACCGGCGTCACCGTCAACGGGTCATGCACCGACGCGGCCGGTCACGTGACGAACGCCGCGCCGTTCAACCTCAAGATCGACAAGACCGGACCGACCGGCGTCTTCCTCTCGGTGACGGCCGGCACTTCCGGCGCCAACGGCTGGTACACGAGCGACGTGACGGTGCACACCAACGGCACCGACAACGTCAGCCCGATCACCACCTGCACGGCGGACCAGTTCCAGACGACGGACACCACGCCGGCAGGTCAGGACTTCAACGGCTCCTGCACCAACGAGGCGGGCCTCGTCACGAACGCGCCCGTGCTCAACATCAAGCTCGACGAGACAGCTCCGACGGCCACGCTGAGCGTCTTCAGCGGCACCCTCGGGGACAACGGCTGGTACACCTCGAGCGTCGTCGTACAGACGACGGGTACCGACGCCACCTCGGGCGCGCCGACCTGCACCGCGAACCAGACGTTCAACTTCGAGTCGACCGGCATCACCGTGAACGGCTCGTGCACCAACGCCGCGGGCCTGACCACCGACGCCGCGCCGCTCAACATCAAGATCGACATGACCGCGCCGACGAGCGTGTTCCTCTCGGTGACCGCGGGCACGCTCGGCAGCAACGGCTGGTACACCTCGGACGTCACGGTGCACACGAACGGCACCGACAACGTAAGCCCGATCGTGTTCTGCACGGCAGACCAGTTCCAGACGACCGACACCACGCCCGCGGGCATCGACTTCAACGGCTACTGCGAGAACGAGGCCGGCCTCCAGACCCCCGCCTCCACGCTCAACATCAAGCTCGACGAGACAGCTCCGACAGCGACGCTGAGCGTCTTCAGCGGCACCCTCGGCGACAACGGCTGGTACACCTCGAGCGTCGTCGTCCAGACGACGGGTACCGACGCCACCTCGGGCGCGCCGACGTGCACCGCGAACCAGACGTTCAACTTCGAGACCACCGGCATCGCCGTGAACGGCTCGTGCACCAACGCCGCGGGCCTGACCACCGACGCCGCTCCGCTCAACGTCAAGATCGACATGACGGCCCCGGCGCCGGTCTTCCTGTCGGTGACTGCGGGCATCCTCGGCAACGCCGGCTGGTACCTCAGCGACGTGACCGTGCACACCAACGGCACCGACGCGATCAGCGGGGTCACGTGCAGCCCCGACCAGTTCCAGAACGCCGACACGGCCGGCACGAACTTCAACGGCTCCTGCACCAACGGCGCGGGCCTCGTCACCAACGCGTCGCAGATCACGATCAAGCTCGACAAGACCGCACCGACGGCCTCGCTGGCGGTGCTCACCGGCACGCTGGGCAACAACGGCTGGTACAGGAGCGACGTCGTGGTCCGCACGACGGGCTTCGACGGGCTCAGCGGCCTCCTCGGCTGCACGCCCGACCAGACGTTCAGCACCGAGTCGGCCGGCTTCGTCGTGAACGGTTCCTGCGAGGACATCGCCGGCAACGCGACGAACGCCACGCCGCTCAACCTCAAGATCGACAAGACCGCGCCGGTGACCACGCTTTCGACGACGCCCGGGGCGCCCGACGGCCTCAACGGCTGGTTCATCAACTCGCCGGTCACCGTGCACACCAATGGCGTCGACGCCCTCAGCGGCATCGACACCTGCACGGCCGACGACCAGCAGACGACCGACACGGCCGGCCAGCTGTTCAGCGGCACGTGCACCGACCTCGCGGGCAACACCTCGAGCGCCTCGACTACGATCAAGCTCGACACCACCGACCCCGACGCCGACATCCTCGTCGTCGACGGCATCGAGGGCACCAACGGCTGGTACATCTCAACGGTGATCGCCGAGGCGTTCGGTTCCGACAACGTCAGCGGGCCCGTGGTCTGCACCCCGCAGATCCAGTCCTACGGCCTCGAGACGATGGGCCACGACCTCGAGGCGGACTGCGTGAATCAGGCCGGTCGCATGACCCACGTCATGGTCCACGTGAAGATCGACAAGACGGCCCCGATTACCACGCTGACGACGTTGCCAGCAGTACCGGACGGCGCGAACGGGTGGTTCACGTCGAACGTCTCGATCATCGTCTCTGGCTCCGACAGCATCAGCGAACCGCCCCCGGTGGTTTGCACACCAAACTTCCAGATCACGACCGAGACGGCGGGCCAGCTCGTCGAGGTGACCTGCACCAATGACGCCGGCCTGTCCTCGAGCGCGTCGCAGACGATCAAGCTCGACAAGACCGGCCCGACGGACGTCGAGCTGACCGTCACGGACGGCACGCTCGGCGCGAACGGCTGGTACACCTCGGACATCGAGGTGAGCACGACCGGCACGGACAACATCAGCGGGCCGGTGGTCTGCACCGCGCCGCAGTCGTTCAGCTCCGAGGCGGATGAGCCGGGCGAGGAGTTCAACGGCGAGTGCACGAACGAGGCGGGGCTCTCCACGCCGGCTGACCCGTTGAACGTCATGATCGACAAGACCGCGCCCACCAACGTCGAGCTGGCCGTCACCGCAGGCACCCTCGGCAACAACGGCTGGTACACCACGGACGTCACCGTCGCGACCACCTCGGACGCCGAGACGGTCAGCGACCCGGTCGTCTGCACGGCGGACCAGCAGCAGACGGTGGACACGGCGGGCCAGGAGTTCAACGGCTCGTGCACCAACGACGCCGGCCTGACCACCGACGCCACGCCGCTCGTCGTCAAGCTCGACAAGACGCCGCCGACCCTCGCGCCGACGGTGCCCGCCGCCATCGAGCAGAACGCGGTCGCGTCCGCCACGCCGAACGCCGCCGACGCGATGTCCGGCGTGGCCAGCCAGAGCTGTGGCGCCCTCGTGACGACCACGCTCGGCACCTTCACCATCCAGTGCACGGCGACCGACAACGCGGGCAACACGACCACCGTGGACGTCCAGTACACCGTCATCAGCACCGCCGAGGACTGCGGCAATATCCTCTTCGGCACCACGCCGCCGCCCGGTGGTGGCGTCGGGACGTTCGCCTTCAGCTGCGGCTCCATCGCCCAGCTGATCGCGGTCACCGGCTGCAACCAGGCGACGATGACCATCTACTACAACAAGCCGGGCGGCGGGTACGCCGTCTACATCCCGGGCTCGCAGGTGGCCGCGGTGAACGCTGAGTTCGTCACCATCTTCAACGGCAACCCGCAGATCCCGGTGAACACCATCTTCAGCGTGAAGTGCGTCTGACCCCGCCTCGGCACTGACGAGGCGTCAGCGGACGCGACGAACAGGGGCGGCCTCCGGGCCGCCCCTGTTCACACCCTCGCCCGCCGGGGTATCACGAGGGTTGCCAATCGGCACGGTGCACAGGGCATAATCACTTGCCGGCGGATTACTGCGGGGCGGGGGCCGCCAGCAGAGAGCCCGGCTCGGCGGGCGCGCCCGCGCCTCGGAGCCTGCATGGGAGAAAGGACTCGCCCGTGGGATTCATGAAACGCGCTATGGTGTCGGCGGCCGTCGCCGGCGTCGCACTCGCACTGCTGCTGCTGCCGGCAGGCGCCGCCGACGAGCTCGACCAGCACGTCGACGTCACCCCGCCCGAAGGCCGCACCAACTGGGACGGCGTCGAGGGCATCAACGCCATCGACATCCTCCGCCAGACCTTCACGCCGGAGCAGGAATCGCTCTCCAAGGTCGCGCTCTACCTCGTGCCGGACGGTGTCGCCGCCACCACCGGTGACGTCTTCGTCACCGTCGAGGTGAAGCGCGTCGGCTCGGGCACGGTCATCGCCAGCGATCTCGTCCTCGTGCCCTCCGGCACCGAGGCCGGCTGGGTCACGTTCGACTTCCCGACCGTCGCGGTCGAAGTCGGCGTCCAGTACGCCATCGAGGCGACCGTCAACGACGATTCGTTCGACCTCGCCTGGGGCTACAGCAACTCCGCCGCGTACGCGGGCGGCACCGGCGCCACGGTCGCCGGCGGTCTGCTCTTCCCGAAGGCGTACGACTTCCTCTTCCAGACCTACTACGAGCCGGTCGAGGAACCGCCCGTCGAGGAGTGCGGCACGATCCTGTTCGGCTCCACGCCGCCGGCGGGTGGCGGGTTCGGCACCTTCGCCCTCAACTGCGGCGACCTGGCCGACCTCGTGACCGCCTCGGGTTGCCCGCAGGCCACCTCGGCGTTCTTCTACAACAAGCCCAACGGCTCCTTCGCCGTCTACATCCCGGGCACCGGCGTCGCCGCCGTGAACGCCGAGTTCGTCGGCATCTTCAACGGCGACCCCGACATCGAGGAGCCCACGATCTTCACCGCCAAGTGCAAGTAGCCCTCGCGACCTTCGCGAGGCGGTAACATGAAGGGGCGGCCCGGTGGGCCGCCCCTTCGTGTATGCTCCCACCGTCCGCGGCCCCAGCGTTACGCTTGCGCCTCGGCCCGTTCGAGGTTGAGCGCGAGCAGGCGCCGCAGCATCTCCTCCTCCTCGATGTCCTCCGGCCAGCCGTAGGCCGCGAACACCGCGCGGTCGAGGTCGCGGTGCAGGTGGTCGAGCCACGCCGGGCGCTGGTTGTACAGATTCGTCAGCGTGCGCTTCGCGAGCTGCTTCGCCGCCTCCTCCGACACCGGCACGAAGCGCAGCGGCAACGAGGGGATGACGTCCGCCTCGAGGCGCGCGAGCTCCGGCGGGTTGAGCCAGCGCTGCCGCGCCTCGTCGAGCGCCTTCGCCGCCGCCCCAATCGCGTCGCGGTGCCCCGCCTGCTCCGAGGTGAGCGCCTCGTCCGGCGTGTTCAGCGGCCACGGAAACGGAAACGTCTCGAACGAACTTGAAGGGGTGTACTGGGGATCATTGCCCACCCCATGCCATCCGCCCGTCCGCAACGACCACAACTCGTGCGGGCGCGAGTGCAGGACACCGAACGCGTAATCATCGTCCCGAGCAATCGCAGTAAGCCGCGCGTCGGGTAGGGTCCTACCGTCCACCCAGATAAAGAGCCTGTACTTTGCAACCCTGGCGGTGACGATGAAGCGGGGGAGCTGTGCTGTAGCTCGCTTCAGATCCGCACCACTCCTGCCCAGCCGCCACCAGTTCTCTCGTCGCTGCTGATCACGGTTCTCAAGCCGCGCCGGTCTCACGTGCTCCCGGACGTACTCAAAAGGCGCCTCATAGAATGATGCGTCTGCCTCCGACGTCGCCTCGTCGAATTCGATGATCCAGTAATCCCTGGACCGACGGGTGACGTCGAGCCCGTTCAGCCAAGGCCGGATGACATCCGCATTGCGCTTTCCATGAGGGTTCGGCGAGGCGAGCATGCGGCGAGCGACATCCCCCGCGATCTCGAACGGGCCGACCTTGACGGGACCCTGGAACGCGACGCCGCGATTACTCACCAAAGGTCTGGCCGTCGTTAAGTCACCCCCTGCGGTGAGATTGGCATTAATACTCACCGCAGGTTCGCCGTTGAGAGTGCGACTCGCTGATGTGCCATCGTCCTGGCCGACTATCGATACACGAACAGAGGCACCTTCAAGGATCCAAGGTTGATCGCTCCACGCGAAGCAGATATCGCCGGTCTCCTTAATGCGATCAAGGACCCTTCGATTCGAGCCTTCCCGAATTCGATTCGTTGCGAGCAGGCCCGCTCGCTGGACTCGACCCGCCTCGATCAGCGCGCGTGCTTGCTCGTGCCAGTAGCAGACAAGATCAGCCTCACGCGCTACTCGTCCAGACCATGCCTCGTAAAGATCCCGTACATACGGATCACCTAAAGACCCGCGCAGCTTCGCGCGCCCCAAGAACGGCGGGTTGCCTACGATGAACTCCGCGGGCGGCCACTCCGCCGGCTGCGGGCGGCCCGCGGCGTCGTGGGTGAGGATGGCGTCGCGGCACTCGATGTGGTCGAGGCGCTTGAGGACCGGGTTCTGGTCGTACCCGAAGCCGTTGTCGTTGTGCCACTGGATGTGGCCGATCCAGATGCTCACGCGCGCCAGCTCGGCGGCGTACGGGTTGATCTCGATGCCGAGGACGCACTGCGGCCCTACCTCCGGCTGCGGTATCGTCACCCGCAGCACCTCGGAGCCCCACTGCGAGACCTCCTTCTCGAGGTCCTTCAGCAACTTGAGCGTCACGTAGAGGAAGTTCCCCGAGCCGCACGCCGGGTCGAGGACGCGCACACCTCGCAGGCGGTCGAGGAACGCGAAGAACGCGGCCTCGGCATCGCGCTCCCACCTCGGACGGTTCACCCGCGGCTGGAGGTCGCGCGTGAGCGGCACGGGCATGCGGCCCGCGAGCAGCTCGGTGACACGCACCTTGAGCGCGGCGAACTCCCGCCGCAGCGGCGTCATCACCACCGGCTCGACGACCATCATGATCTTCTCGCGGTCGGTGTAGTGCGCGCCCAGCTGCCCGCGCTTGTCCGGGTCGAGCCCGCGCTCGAATAGCGTCCCGAGGACCGCGGGCTCCACCTGCGACCAGTCCAGGTTCGCCGCCTCCGCGACCACCACCATCTCGGCAAGGGTGAACTCGATGACCTCGTCGGTGTCGAACAGCCCGCCGTTGAACCACGGGATGCGCTGGGTACCGAAGTGGCCGCCGTCGCGCATCTTCCCGAACAGTTCGCTCAGCCCCTCTGCGAACGAGGCGGGGTCGCGCCCGCGCGAGGCGATCAGGTCGGACATGATCCGGCTCGGCAGCAAGTTCGCGTCCTCGGCGAAGAGGCAAAACAGGATGCGGTTGAGGAAGTGCGCCACGCGCTCGGGGTCGTGCCCGCGGTCCTGCAGCGACCGCGCGATGCGCGCGAACCGGCTCGCGGCGACCTCGGTGATCTGCGCCGGGGTGCGCTCCGGCCGCAGCGCCTCGGGGTCGAAGAAAACCGCGCGCAGGATGCGCAGCGACTCGGCGGGGTCCTCGAGTAGCCCGCCGAGGGTGACCACGTACGTCCGCTTCTCGGTGTTGGTGAAGTTCGTATGGATGACGATCTGGTTGAAGTCGCTGACGATCAGCAGCGGCGGGTTCCCGAGCGCCTCGCGGTACTGCAGCAGCTGCCGGTACGCCGCGTCGAGGTCCTTGTGCTTCCCTTTGTCTTCCCAGCCGAAGAAGCCGCGCTTCCAGACATCGGCGAACCCGTCGCCACCGCCGACCTTCTCCGCCCCTCGCTCGAAGGTGTAGAACTCGCGGTTCGGGTCCGCCTCGTTCGGCGTTGCCGCGCCCACCAGCCGGCAGACGTCGATGAAGTGCTCCTGCGCCGAGGCGCGCTCGTTCCCGACGTTCGGGAGCCACTTCGCCACGAACTCGGGCGGGCTGAGAGTCGGACGGTTCGAGGTCACGGGTGGAGTATTACAGAGCGACTGAGTTCGTGCCGCGCCCGAGACCTGGCCCCCGCCGGGACGCGTCTAGTCCCCTTCGATCTGACGCAGGAGTGACAGCATGTCCGTCTGGCTCCAGCGTTCGATGCAGCGCCCGCCCTCGAAGCGCAGGACCGTGACGCCGTCGTACACCACGGGGCGGCCTGTCGCGGGACGCCCGAGGAAGTCGCCGAGGTGTGTCGCCCGCGCTTCGAACACGCACGCCACGAAGTCGCCGTCGCCGAACAGAGCGCGGATCGTCAGCCGGATGTCGGGGAACGCCGCCCAGTACGTGCGATAGAAGGCCTTGATCTGGTCGAGGCCCGGCTCCAGCGCCGGCGCCCGGTGCAGCGTCGCCTCCGGAGCGTAGAGGTCGAAGTAGGACTCGCGGGTCGCCGGGTCGTTGAAGTGCGCGATCGCCGCCCGCAGGATCTCGAGATTCGCCTCGACGGCCACCACCTACCCCAGCGCCGACAGCAACTCCGCCCGTGCGGCGAGGAGGCGCAAAGCCACCTCGGCGCGGGGGACCAGGTCCGGGTCGCCGCCCGCGCGGCGCAGCACCTCCACGACGCCCGCCTTGTGGTTCCGGCTCGACGCCGTCACCCGGAGCGGCACGCCGATGAGGTCCGCGTCGTTGAACTTCACGCCGGGCGACTCGTCACGGTCGTCGTACAGCACCTCGAGGCCCGCGGCGGTCAGCTCGGCGTACAGCGCATCGGCGTCGGCGGCCAGATCGGGGTCGCGCCCCAGGCCCAGCCCCACGAGGTGCACATCGAACGGCGCGATCGAGGCGGGCCACATGATGCCGCGCTCGTCGTGGTGCTCCTGCACGGCGCCCGCGACCACCCGGTCCACGCCGAGGCCGTAGCAGCCCATGATCGGCGTGCGCTGCTCCCCGGTCTCGTCCAGCACCCGCGCCTCGAACGCCTCCGAGTAGATGTAGCCGAGGCGGAACACGTGCCCCATCTCGATGCCGCGCGCGGTGCCCAGCACGCCCTCGCCGCAGCGCCCGCACGTGTGGCCCGCCTCGGCGAGCGCCACGTCGATGACGTCGTGCGCCTGGTACTCGCGGCTCAGGTTCACATTGCGCAGGTGCCGCCCGAGCACGTTCGCGCCCGCGACGAGGTTGGGCGACGTCGCGACCGAGGTGTCCGCCACCACGCGTACCCGTTCGTCGATGCCGACGGGCGAGGCGTACCCCGGCACGATGCCGTACGACGCCGCCTCGGCCTCGGTCATCGGCCGCAGGTCCTTCCCGCCGAGGAGGTTGCGCAGCTTGACCTCGTTCACCTGCAGGTCGCCGCGCACCACGACGAACACCGGCTCCGCCGCCGCCGAGGCGTCATGCGGGTCGGTCGCCATGTAGAACACGGCCTTCGCCGTCTTCGAGGCGGGCACGCCGAGGAACGCCGCCAGCGCCTCGATGGTCGAGGCGCCCGGCGTCTCCACCGGCTCCACGTCCAGGGGTTCCTCGGGCGCGGCGGGCGGGCGCACGAACTCGGCCTTCTCCGTGTTCGCCGCGTAACCGCAGCGCTCACAGATGACGATGGTGTCCTCGCCGGTGTCGTTGAGGTAGACGAACTCGCGCGACTCCTTCCCGCCGATCGCCCCCGAGTCCGCCTCGACGGGCACGGTGGGCACGCCGCAGCGCGCGAAGATGCGCCGGTACGCCTCGAACATCGCGCCGTAGGACGCATCGAGGCCCGCCTCGTCCGCGTCGAAGGAGTACGCGTCCTTCATCGTGAACTCGCGCACGCGCACCAGGCCGCCGCGCGGGCGCGCCTCGTCGCGGAACTTCGTCTGGATCTGGTACAGCGTCACGGGCACATCGCGGTACGACTGCGCCTGCGAGGCGAAGAGCTGCGTCACGACCTCCTCGTGCGTCGGCCCGAGGGCGAGCGGCCGCTCGCGCTGGTCCGTCAGGCGGAACAGCACCGGCCCCATGGCGTCGGCGCGCCCCGAGCGCTCCCAGATGTCGAGCGGCTGGATGGCGGGCATGTGGATCTCGAGGGCGCCCGCGGCGTCCATCTCCTCGCGCACGATCGCCTCGACCCGGCGCTTCACCCGCCAGCCGAGCGGCAGGTACGTGTACACGCCCGCCATCAGCTGATCGATCGCCCCCGAGCGCAGCAGCAGCTGATGGCTGGCCGTCTCCGCCTCGGCAGGGGCCTCACGCAACGTCCGTCCGAACCACCTCGTCATTCTCATGCCGAGGAGTCTAGGGGGGCGCTCTGGGGCGGGCAACGCGCAGCGCCAGTGCTGGAACTCTGCCAGCGGGCTGACGCCTCGCCGCCTGCGCTACGCTGGAGGCATGCCCTATCGAGAAGCCCCGGCGTCGGGCCGCTGCATCCACTGCAACGTCGTCACCGCCATGGCGTGCACCGCCTGCGCGCACCACGTATGTAGCCGCTGCGAGATACGCCACGACGAGGAGTTCCCGCACCGCACGTACACCGGCTGACGCCTCGAACGCCTCGATGGGCAGGAGAGGAGTCTTGATATGCATCCCTGGCAACACATCGCGCGCGGCCTCGCCGCAGCCATCCTCGTGGCAGCCGCGCTCTCAGCCGCCGGCGCCGGCCGCACCGAGGCGCAGAGCGGCCCCTACACCGGCACGCTGCCCCCGCCCGGAGGCGCGGCGCTGCTGGTGACCTCGACGTCTGTGGCGGCGACGGACCTGGCGAGCGCCATCGTCAACGACGGCTGTACCCTCAGACTGATGGCGGTCACCGGCGCCGGGGAGTGGCTGATCTACATCCCGGGCGCGCCGGCCGTCGTCAACGCCTCGTTCCCGGGCTCGCTCGCCGGCGGCGCGCCGTTCGTCGTGCTTTGCGAGGCGGAGCCGACGCCCGCCGACGCCGTCGCGGTCGTCCGCGAGTACATCGCGGACCTCGATGCCGGTCGCTACGACGAGGCGTACGCGGCGTGGGAGCCGGGCCAGAACCCGCTCACGTTCGAGCAGTTCACGGCCGGCTATGCGCACACCGTCTCGGTCTCGGTGGAGATCGGTGAGCCGGGCCCCGTCGACGCGGGAGCGGGCCAGCGCTACGTCGACGTGCCGGTCGTCATCCACTCAACCCTCGACGACGGCACCCAGCAGACGTTCGAGGGCACATTCACGCTGCACCGCACCGCGAACATCCCCGGCAGCACGATCGATCAGCGCCACTGGCACATCTACTCCGCGTCGATCGTGCAGACCTCGTAGGCGACGCTCGGACGCGGCGGGACGAAACTGGGGCGGACTCGAGTCCGCCCCAGTTGTTGTGCAGTGCCGCGGTTCAGCTCACCGTCTACGCACGGCGGCGCAGCACCAGCACCGCCGGGACGCCGAGCGCAATCGCGATCAGCAGCATCCACGGCACGCTCGGGCTCTCATCGATGCCGCCCGCGCCGGTCTTCGGCGGCAACGGCGTCACGCGCGGCGTGGACGACACCGACGTCGACGTCGACGTCGACGTGGGCGTCGTCGTGGTCACGGTCGTTGGCGTCGAGGTCGCGGTCGTCGGCGGCGTGGACGTGGACGTCGGCGTCGACGTGGGTGTCGGCGTCGGGGTTGCCGTCGCGGTCGGCGTTGGGGTAGGCGTCGCCGTCTGGGTCGGGGTGGGTGTCGGCGTCGGCGTGCGTCGGTTGTGGATGATGCAGGAGTCCGAGAACTCGCCGTCCGCGAGGATGAACGCGCCGTCGGGAGCGCAGTCCAACTCGAACGCGTCGAGCGTCCAACCCGTTTCCGGCGTCTCCGTCACAACGTAGGTCTCGTCCGGCAGCACCGGGAGTTCGCCCGTGGTGCCGTTGCAGCCGATGTCCACGGTGTGAGTCGGCGTGTTCGACCCCTGCGCCGTGACCTGGATCGTGAAGATGTCGTCCGTCACCGGATCGCAGAGCTTGCGGATCGTCACGACCGGCAGGCGGTTCGTGACCGTGCAGATGCCCATGATCACCTCGGACTCCTCGGGGATCGTGAACGCACCGTTACCCGCGCCGTCCGAGGTGCACAGCCCGCCGAACGTCGGCGCCGGCAGGTTGGTCAGGTTCTCGACGACCGTGTACTCCACCCCGAGCTCGATGATGATCGGCGGACTCGTCTCGCCACATTCGAGGTCGTAGGCAGCGATGAAGCTGTTCCCCTCGTACAACGAGAGCGCGAACTCGCCCACCAGATCGTCCGGTTCGCACAACTTCTCCAGTTGCACCGTGGGCACGTCGGGCGTGTTGGTGATGGTGCATGTCTGTTCGGGATTCGTCTGGCCCTGCACGAACGTGAAGGTGCCCGTGCTGCTGCAGAACCCGCCGATGACCTCGTTGTCGAACCAGCCGTCAGGGATGACCGACTCCGAGAGCGTGTAGACGACTCCCCATTCGAGCTGGAACGTCAGCTCACCGCCGCACTGGATCTCAGAGACGTTCGGCTCCTGTTGATCACCTTCGATGGTGATGTTGAAGGTGGAACCGTCGTCCGGATCCGGGACGCACGCCTTCACGACTGTCAGTTCGGGAGGCGGTACCTGGGCGTTGGCTGGCCTCGTAGTCGTCGAGATCGCATAGCTGGCGAATACGACCACCAGTGCCACAAGAGCTGACGCAATCGCAAAGAATCGCATGGGCGCTGTCCTCCTCAGAGCCCGCACATGATACATAACAGCGGTGATTGAGCAATAGCGCGGCGGGGGCTACACCCTCACGTCCATCGAGTCGGCCGCCCGCTACAGCAGCTTTGCGCCCCGTAGCACCTCGAGGGCGCGCGCGACGCTCTCATCGGGCTCGCGCTGGTCGATCTCGAGCGTGCGCGCCGCCGAGGGCGCAACCCGCGCCGCCAGCCAGTCGAAGTCGACGTCGCCCGTGCCCGGCGCACGGTGGTCGACAAGCCCTCGGACGTCATGCAGGTGCGTCCCAAGGAGACGCTCGCCGAGCAGGTCGAACCACGCCGATCGGTCGACGAGCCCGAGGCGGTGTTGCACCTCGGCGTGCCCGACATCGTGCCAGTACCCGGCGACCGAGGCGGGATATCCCGCCAGCAGATCCGCCGTCTCCAGCGGCGACGGGATCTCGTGGTAGTGCAGCCGGCATTCGAGGCCGAGCGCCACCCCTCGCGGCGCCGCGTACTCCACCAGCGCGTCGAACGACCGCCGCGCCGGCTCGAGGTACGGCCCGACGAGTCCCGCACGCTCGCGCACGGCCTCGTCGAGGCGGGCGTCCCACTCCTCGCGCGCCAGGTCGCGACGCGGCCACAGCTCGCGCAGCCGGCGCTCGCCCGGCAGGATGCGCGCGGCGATCCCGCCGAGGTGCACGACGACGGACCGCGCTCCCGCCTCGACCGCGAGGTCGACCGAGCGCGTCGTATACTGCACCGCAAGCGTCCGCTCCGCCTCGTCCGTCGAGGCCAGGTTCAGCTCGCGGTTCCATCCCGCGGTGGCGTGCCGCTCGAGCGGCGCGGGCGCGTGCACGCTGGTGACCGGCAGCACTCCGCTCGCGAGGATCGCCCCCGCCATCTGCGCGTCCATCGAGTGGTTGATTTCGACGCCCGCATAGCCAAGCTCGGCCGCCCGCTCGAGGAAGGCGTGCAGGTCGTGCTGGAAGCGTGGCTGCACGGCCCACATCGTGCTGAGGGCAGGGAGCGGGATCACCTCGGAAGTCGTCACTTCGCGGAGCGCGCCTCGATGATGGCGTCGAGCTCCACCCGCAGCCGGTTGAGCACTTCGTCGTATGGGTACGCCCCCAGCGACTCCTCGCCGCGCTTGAGGTTCACCGCTGCCGGCCCGCACCACAGCCCGAGGTCGGCGTCGTCGGTCTCACCCGGGCCGTTCACCCGGCAGCCCATCACGGCGATGGTGATGTCGTAGTCACGCGCGTACGACGTCATCTCCTTGACGTGCTGCGCCAGCTCGATGAACGCCTCGTTCTCCACGCGCGAGCAGGACGGGCACGAGATGATGTTCAGGCCCTCGTCGAAACGCGGCGGCACCGAGCGGAACCGCCCCGCCGCGATGTCCGCGAGGATCTCCCGGCCCGCCGCGATCTCCTCGCCCTTGCGCTCGAAGGGCAGCGTCAGCGAGACGCGGATCGTGTCCCCAATGCCCTGCGGGATCAGCTGCTCGAATGCGACGCGCGTCTTGATGATGCCCTCGGGCGGCATGCCCGCCTCGGTCACGCCGAGGTGCAGCGGGACGTCCGGGCGCTCGGCCGCGAAACGCCGGTTGCCCTCGACGACCTTCTTCCAGTCCGAGTCCTTCATCGAGACGACGTAGCGGGTGTACCCGAGGTCATCGAGGATCGCGCAGTGCTCGAGGGCGCTCGCGACCATCGCCCCGACGTCGTCGTCGGCGAACTTCGCGGTCATCACAGGGTCCACGGAGCCGCAGTTCACGCCCACGCGCAGCGCGCAGTCGTTCCGGTCGGCGATCTCGGCGATGAACGCGACCTTGTCGCGCACCGGCTTCTCACGCTCGTGGTGGTACAGGTGGCCCGGGTTGTAGCGGATCTTGTTCACGTGCGGTGCGACGATCTCGGCGAGGCGGTAGTTCTCCTGCAGGTCGACCGAGAGCACCGCCGAGGTGCGCCCGCGGATCTCCGCCAGCGCCTCCACGTCCTTGCGCGAGTCGACGGCGATGCGCACGAGGTCCGCCCCGGCCGCCTCGAGCAACTGCACCTGGCGCACCGTCGCCTCGATGTTCTGCGTCTTCGTCGCGGCCATCGACTGCACGGCGATCGGCGCCCCTCCCCCGATCGTGACGTTGCCGACGCGCACGGCGCGGGTCTGGTTGCGAGGCTTCGTGTCGATCAGATGGATGTCTGCCATTCCCTCGATCCTCGCATGTCGGGGCCGGACTTGGCTATGGGGTGGCGCGGGGTTGCTCCGCTCACCAGAACATATCCGACAGCGCGACTCGTGGTCGTACGTACCGAGGGGCATCCGGGCTCGAACAGTCGTAGCGCACGCTCGGCACACACGTGCCTAGCCGGACACGGGTCAAGTCGAGGCTCACGCGACCGGCCGCGACCTGGCGCACGCCGAACTCGTCCATCCCTCGCCAGCTCGGCCCGAAGGTGCGTGTCCCATCGAGCGCCCACTTCGAACCCCAGCAGCGATCGAGGAAGAAGCCCGGCTCCCCGTAGTACTCCTCCTCGCTTCCCGCGAAGAAGGGGTGGCCTGTCCCGATGAAGTCGATGCGGCAGCCGGTCCGCGGCTCCGCGGTGGAGAAGGCCCGCACCTCGCCGTCAGCCTGTCTCACCAACCACCCGCCGAGGCCGAAGCGAGTGAACGGTTGCGCCACCGGCCCCGTCGGCTCGAACGGTATCTCGAGATTCGAACGGTCTTCGGCGTTTGGCCACAGCATCGAAACCGTCGCCACGACGACAAGACCGATCAGGCCGGCCAGGACAGCGAGAAACCGCGCGGCCCGGCCGGGTAACCTTAGGGAAGAGAGCTCGGCGAGCCGAAGAACTGCCATGCGCCGGAGTATGGTCGCCCGGCGCCCCTGCCAGCGTCCACCTCACGGATGATGCCCGGCTGCTCCCCCGCGATCGGGAACGCGATGTCCGTCCGCCACTTCGAGGGGTCGGGCTCCTCGTGCGGGTCCGTGAAGTAGGACTCCCAGGGCGCGCCCGTGATGTCGTGCCCGTGCTCCGTGCACCAGGCCGACAACGCCTCGTACGCTGGGCCGATCCCATCGTAGGGACCGAAGTACGCGCCGACCGCGGCCCGCCCGCCCGGCAACTGGCCGCCCACGACCTCGCCGCTGCCCGCGAACTCCGTCGCTATCGGCCAGCCAACCTCGACGTCCATCCCGTCCGCGTCCATCGCGAACGTCCGGGTGTATGGCATCCCGGCCGGCTCGAGGCCGGCGGCCTCCAGAGCCTGCATCGTCTGGCCGATCCACTCCGGGATCCGCCCCACCTCGTCCATGCGGATGCGGTGACGGACACAGGCCGTGAACTGCGGCGCCAGCGTGCGGACTTCGATCTCGGACAGGGTCATGCCTCGGGCCTCCGCGACAGCCGGCGCTATCGGAACAGCGACTCCCCGTTCACGATGCGCGAGACATCCGCGAACGTCACCACGATCGCGAGCGCCATGAACACCACGAACCCCACGAGGTGCACCATCGCCTCCTTCTCGGGCGCGATACGGCGGCCGCCGCGGACCACCTCGATGAGGAGGAAGAACACGCGGCCGCCGTCCAGCATCGGCAGCGGCAGCAGGTTGATGATGCCGAGGTTGATCGAGAGCAGCGCCGCCAGCTCGAGCAGCGGGGAGACCCCGCCCTCCCGGGCTACCTCACCGGTTGTCTGCGCGATCGCGACTGGCCCGGCGACCTCAGGGCTATTGCCGCCGCGGAACCACGAGATGAACTCGTTGCGCGCGAGGATCATCGTGTCGATGGTCGTGCGCAGCCCGTTCGGGATCGACTCCCACGGTGGCTGCGACACCGTCTCCGTGAACCCGTACTGCGGCGCGATGCGGATGCCCGTGGGGCCCTGCCCCGCCGGCGGCGTCCATCGAGGCGTGACCTGCACGGTCACGAACTCGTTGCCGCGCTTCACCTGAATGTCTGTCTCCTGGCCCATGTTGATGCGGATGAGCCGGCCCGCGTCGATCGAGTTCTTCGCGTCGCGTCCATCGATCTCGTAGATGACGTCGCGAGGCAGGAGGCCCGCCTCCGCGGCCGGCGAGCCGGGCGCGACCTCCGAGATGATCGCCCGCCCCACCGACTCCTCGTGGGGGATGGTGAAGGCGATCGCGAAGAGGAAGATCGGCAGGATGAGGTTCATCACTGAGCCCGAGGCGAGCACGATGAAGCGCTGCCACCTCGGACGTGAGGCCAGCGAGCGCGGGTGCGTCGGGTCCTCCTCGCCCATCAGACGCACGAACCCGCCGATGGGGAGCCAGTTGATCGTGTACTCAGTCTCGCCGAAGCGCTTGCCCCAGATCCGTGGCGGGAAGCCGATCCCGAACTCCATGACGTAGATGCCGAACATCTTTGCCGTGATGAAGTGCGCAAACTCGTGCGCCACCACCAGCCCCACGAGGATGAGCACGAACAGCAACGCCGAGGACGTGGCGTCGCGCGCCAGCGCGAGCGCGAGAGCCAGGGCGGCCACCACCGCGAGCAGCGTCCCGACCGCTCGCGCCTTCGACACCCTGACTTCCTGCTGAGACTCCTGCGGTCGTTCGTTCATGCGGTCCCCGCCGTCACGGCCTGATTCACGTAGTCGGTGCCCCAGCGCTCGGCCGCGAGCAGGTCATCGAGGCCCGGGCCGGCGACCGGCCGGTGCGCCTCGAGCGTCCGCTCGAGCAGCCGTGCGATATCGGTGAAGCGGCAGCGGCCGGCCAGGAAGTGCTCCACGGCCGCCTCATCCGCACCTGACAGCGCCGCGGCCGAGGTGTCATCGCGCCGCCCCGCCTCGAGCGCGAGTCGCAGCGCGGGAAAGCGTCGGTCGTCCACCGTCCCGAAGTGCAGGGCGCCCCTCGCCGCGAGATCGAGGGGCGGCAGCGCCGGTGTCTCCCCTCGGTCAGGGTAGGTGAGCGCGCACTGGATCGGGAGGCGCATGTCGGGCTCCCCCAGCTGCGCCTTCACGGAGCCATCGGTGAACGTCACCAGCGAGTGCACCACGCTCTCCCGGTGCTGCAGCACGTCGACACGCTCCAGCGGTACGTCGAACAGCCAGCGCGCCTCGATCGCTTCCATCCCTTTATTGAACAGCGTCGCGCTATCGATCGTCACCTTCGGGCCCATCCGCCACGTCGGATGGCGCAGCGCTTCCTCGGGGGTCACGCGGTCGAGCGCCTCCAGGTCGTAGTCGCGGAACGCGCCGCCGGAGGCCGTCAGGGTGAGCCGCGCGATCGACCGCGGCGATTCGCCCCACAGGCACTGCCAGATCGCGGAGTGCTCCGAGTCCACCGGCCGCAGCTCGCCGCCGCGGCTGAGCGCTTCGCGCACCGCGCGACCGCCGACGACCAGCGCTTCCTTGTTCGCCAGGGCCACCGCCTTCTTCGCCTCGAGCGCCGCCAGGGTGGGCCCGAGGCCCGCGCGTCCGGAGGTCGCCACCAGCACCACGTCCACATCGGGACGCCGCGCCATGTCCTCCATTGGCTGCCATGCATCGCGTCCGACGTGTGCGGCCAGCAAGTTGGCCTCGCGGCCGGGACGCGCCCACACGGCGGCAGGCCGGAACTCCTCGACCTGCGTGCGGAGCCGGCCGGTGTTGCCACCGGCGGCGAGCGCCACGACCCGGAAGTGGCCGGGGAGGGAGCGGACGACATCGAGCGCTTGCTCGCCGATCGACCCCGTCGAGCCGAGGATGGCCAGGCCGATCATCACTGCGCCCCCTGCAATAACCAGTATAGCAACGGCCCGGTGAGCAACAGCGAGTCCAGCCGGTCGAGCAGGCCGCCGTGCCCCGGCAGCAGGTGCGACATGTCCTTCACATCGAGCCGCCGCTTCAGCGCCGACTCCAGCAGGTCACCGGCAATCCCTGCGAGCGGGAACCCGACCGCGATCGCCGCGACCCAGTACCACTGCGGCTCGATGTCCAGCAGATACGGGAGCGACGCCGCCGTCGCGCCTCCGAATACGAGCGCCCCGCCCGCGCCCTCCCACGTCTTCTTCGGGGAGACGGCCGGCCAGAACAGGTGCCGCCCGACCAGCCGCCCCACCGCGTAGGCACCGGTATCCGTCGCGAACGTCGCCGCGAACGCCACCACCACCCAGCGCTGCCCGTAATCCTCGTTCCGCAGCACCAGCCAGTGCGCGCCGAGCACGCCGAGGTAGAGCACCGCTCCCAGCCACCACGCTCCGGCGGGCGCCTGGCCGGGCCCCGGCCACAACAGCAGCGCGAGCAAGAGCGCGGTCACCACCACCATGGCGGGCAACGACCACACCGGGATGTCCTCGAGCGTCCGGAACGAGGTCGCCAGCAGCGCAGCCAGCACGCCCGCGGAGAGCGCCGATGTCCGTGTCGTGGACGGAATGGCCGCGTGGACGACCTCGTACGTGGCCGCTCCAAGGATGAGCGCCACGCCGAGGCCGAAGACGCGCTCGGGCGACGCAACGAGGAGGGCGAGCAGCGGGAGTCCGACGGCGGCGACCGCGAGCCGCTGCTTCAACACCGCTCAGGCGTCCGTCCCGACGTCCTCCGGGACGAGACCGAACCGCCGCCGGCGGCGGCTGAACTCGAGCAGCGCCTCGTCCACCTCGGCCGCGCCGAAGTCCGGCCACTGCACCGGCGTGAAGTAGTACTCGCTGTAGGCGGCCTGCCACACCAGGAAGTTCGAGATGCGGCGCTCGCCCCCGGTACGGATGAGAAGGTCCGGGTCGGGCAGCTCGGCCGTCGTCAGGCGCAGAGAAATCGCCTCTTCGGTCACGTCCTCGGGGCGCACGCCTTCCGCGACCAGCCGGCGCACCGCCTCGACGATGTCGGCGCGCCCGCCGTAGTTGAAGGCCAGGTTCACGGTCATCCCCGTGTTGTCGCGCGTCCGCCGGATCGCCTTCACTACCCGGGACTGCAGCGACTTCGGCAAGTCGGCCAGCTCACCCAGGTGCCGCAGCCGGATCCCAGACTCGTGGAACGTGTTCAACTCGCGGTCGATGACCCGCGCCGCGAGGCGCATGATCCCGTCGACTTCCGAGCGCGGACGGCCCCAGTTCTCCGTCGAGAACGCGAACAGCGTCACCGCCTCAACACCGTGCTCGGCGAAGCGCTCGATGACGCTGCGCAGCGCGTCAGCGCCCGCTCGATGGCCGTCGTTGCGCGACAGGCCCCGAGCGCGCGCCCAGCGGCCGTTCCCGTCCATGATGATGGCGACGTGCCGCGGAAGCGTGTGGACGTGCGGCAGCGGCAGGTCGGCGCGTTGCGCCTGCACTACCATCGGGCGGCCTCGAGCGCGTTGCGGGGCTCAGACCTCAAGGAGCTCGCGCTCCTTGCTCTTGCTGATCTGCTCGATCCGCTCGTTCTGCGCGTGGGTCAGCTTCTCGACCTCGTCCTCGGCGTGGCGACCGTCGTCCTCCGGCACCTCGCCGGCCTTCACCGCCTTCTTCACCTCGTCGATGGCGTGACGGCGGATATTGCGGATCGCAACCCGCGCGTCCTCGGCGCGTGTGTGCACCTGCTTCACGAGCTCGCGCCGGCGCTGCTCGGTGAGGGGCGGGATGGGCAGCCGGATGAGCCGCCCATCGTTCGAGGGGTTGATGCCGAGGTCGCTCGTCTGGATCGCCTTCATGATCGAGTCCATCGCGCTGCGGTCCCACGGCTGCACGGTGATCAGCGTCGACTCCGGCGCCGCGAGCGTCGCCAGCTGATTCAGCGGCAACGTCTGCCCGTAGTGCGTGACCTGCAGGTGCTCCACCAGCGCGGTGTTCGCGCGGCCGGTGCGGATCGTGTCCAGGTTGTGCTGGAACGCCAGCACCGCCTTGTCCATCCGGTCGTCGGCATCGAGGAGGATGTCATCGGTCACCGCTATCCCCCGTCACCGGCTGACACGCGGCGCCCGTCGTTCGAGCGCACGCGTGCCGGACTGCTTCACAGCGTATGCCCGCCAGGAAGCGGGGGACTACGCGGGTGCCATCGCACCTGCCACGATAGCGTAGCGGCGCCCTCACATCGAGCGCCGCCCCGACCGGGCGACAGCGGCGCTACGCGCCTCCGAGCTCGAACCGCGAGAAGCGCGCGACGCGGATATTCTCGCCTGTCTGCGCGATCGCGTCCTGCACCAGGTCCTGGATCGAGCGGCTCCCGTCCTTGATGAACGCCTGCGTCAGAAGCGCGTGATCCTTCGCCTCGCCCGGCAGGTCGCCCGGGACGTCCTCCGGCGTCAGGGCCGCGGGGTTCATCGCCGCCACCTGCATTGCGATGTCACGCGCCAGCCCGCGGAACGCGTCCGTGCGCGCCACGAAGTCCGTCTCGCAGTTCACCTCGACGAGCGCGCCGATGCGACCACCACCGTGAATGTAGGCCTCGACGACGCCCTGGCCGGTCGAGCGCTCCGCTCGCTTGGCGGCCGCGGCGATGCCGCGCTCGCGCAGCAGCTCCTTGGCCTGGTTGAAGTCGCCGCCCGCCTCGTCGAGCGCGCGCTTGGCGTCCATCACGCCCGCGCCGGTCTCCTCGCGCAGACGCTTCACATCGTCGACAGTGACCATCGAGTTCGCTCCTCAACTGTGCCGCCATCGCACCGCGGCGGCGGGGGTTCGTCCCACGGTCCGCGCCCCATTCGGCGCGGACCGGCTGTCCTGCGTGGCTAGCCTGCGGCCCCCTCGGGAACCGGGCTGTCGCCGGTCGCCGGCGCCGCGGCTGCGGCCGCCGGCGCGGCGGAGACGGCGGCGGCCTCGCGCTCGACCTCGCCGTACGCGAGGCCCTCGAGGACCGCATCCGCGATGCGCGCCGTGATCAGCTGGATGGAGCGGATCGCGTCGTCGTTCGCCGGGATCGGGAAGTCGACCTTGTCCGGGTTCGCGTCGGTGTCGCACATCGCCACAATCGGGATGTTCATCCGCCGCGCCTCCATCACCGCGATCTCCTCCATCGTCGGGTCGATGATGAAGAGCATCCCGGGGAGCCGGTCCATGTTGCGCAGCCCGCCGAACGACCGGTAGAGGCGTTCGTACTCCTTCTGCAGCAGGAGCCGCTCCTTCTTGGTGAGGTGCGAGTCCTCCTCGGTGGCGAAGCGCTGCTCCAGCTCCTTGAAGTAGCCGATGCGCCGGGTGATGGTCGCCCAGTTCGAGAGCGTCCCGCCCAGCCACCGCGTGTTGATGTATGGCATGCCCGCGCGCTCCGCCTCCTGGCGGATCGTCTCGCGAGCCTGCTTCTTCGTGCCGACGAACAGCACCTGCTGCCCCGAGGACGATACGGCGCGCACCTGCTGCAGCGCCTGGTCCAACAGCGGCACCGTCTTCGCGAGGTCCAGGATGTGGATCCCGTGCCGCTCCGTGAAGATGTACGGCCGCATGTGCGGGTTCCAGCGGCGGGTCTGGTGTCCGAAGTGGACCCCCGCCTCCAGCATCTGCCTCATCGATACGCCAGCTGCCACGAAAATCCTCCTCGAGCCCCTGCGGGGCGATGCCCGGCCCACTCGGGCGCGGTTCTGCGCCATCTCATCGATGGCCGCCTGGGTTGATGCTGCCTGGTTGCGGATTCGCGCCGGCGGGACCGGCGGAGGACACGCACGTCCGAGACATTCGAGTATAGTCCGCCGCTCCCGGAAGCGGACAGGCCCTGCCTCCTCGATTGTTGTGAAAGGCGGCATGCCTGCATACACTGGACTCCCCGACCGATCGGAGTCGACCGATCCGCCGCGCGACGCGCGCGCAGGCGACGTGGAGGATGCTGCCGTGCCGCTCTACGACTACCAGTGCGAAGCCGGGCACCGCTACGAGAAGCGCGAGTCGTTCGGCTCCCCCGCCCAGCAACCGTGTGACCAGTGCGGCAAGCCCGCCCGCCGCCTGCTGAACGCCCCGCCGATCCTCTTCAAGGGCTCGGGCTGGTACGTCACCGACAGCAAGCGCACGCTTCGCGCGGGCGCCGATTCCCCCGCCTCCAGCACCGACCTCCCCGCAGACGGCGGCGGCGACACCGCGGCCGAGGCCGCCCCCGCCTCGAACGGCTCGACCGACGCGCCCGCGGCGAAGAAGCCCGCGAAGTCGAGCGCGAAGAAGAAGGCCGCCGCCAGCTCGGACGACTAGCCCCGCCGGCGCCTCGAAACCACCGTCCGATGCGCGCCGTCGTCCAGCGCGTGACCTCGGCGCGCGTCGTCGTGGCCGACGAGGTCGTCGGCGCCATCGGCCGTGGCCTCCTCGTGTACGTCGGCGTCGCCCGCACCGACACCGAGGCGGAAGCCGCCTGGCTCGCGAAGAAGCTCGCCGACATCCGCCTCTTCCCCGGCGACACCGCCGACCGAGCCGAGGGCGCCCGCAGCATGGAGCGCTCCGTCCTCGACATCGGCGGCGCGGTGCTCCTCGTCTCGCAGTTCACCCTCCTCGCCGACACGAGGAAGGGCCGCCGCCCCTCCTTCTTCGACGCCGCCCCGCCCGAGACCGCCCTCCCCCTCCTCGACGCCCTCGCCACCGCCCTCCACGCGCGCGCCATCGAGGTCGCCACCGGCCGCTTTGGCGCCCACATGCAGGTCACAAGCGAGAACGACGGCCCGGTGACGATCGTGCTGGACAGCGCGGGGTGAACTACTTCACACGGTCGAGGACGAGCCCATACAGAGTCTGGAACTGACTCGGGTCCTTATAGGTCACCCCTGCCGTGACGAACAGGCGGAAGCCCGGTTTGGCGAACTCCTCCGACACGCCCGAGGCCGATGTCCCGTCAAGCTTCGGCTGGGATGTCGTGGTCTTCGCCGGGCCGGTCGACACCCAACCTGCCGCCCTCAACTCCTCTTCAAAGAAGAGGATGACCTGCTCGGGTGTGTCCTTCGTATAAAAGGCGGCGCCGACTCGATCGGGGCCCTGCGCTGCACCAATCTCACTAACGATGCGCCCTGGATAGGCGGGCAAAACGGCCATCACGCCGGCCATTTCCGAGTCTGCAGCCACTCCTCCGCCCTGCTGTGCGGCGACGGGTACCTCTTCTGTCTCCGTGGCTGTGGGGATGTTCGACGGGCCGTCCGAGCAAGCCACACCTCCTGCAACCGCTAACGAAACGACAGCAGCGAAGACGCTCTGCACGAGCTGAGTCTTACCATACCCGGGAATCATCTCAGTGCGTTCCTCTCACGCGGCGAGCGACAAGCTCGCTCCTCGGATTAACAGGCTTGCTGCGGAGCGCTGTAGCTAGTTCTCCCAACTCGACCCATGTTGGCACCGTACAGCAGGAATGAACCGCTAGCTTGATTCACATAACAGGCGTAGCCGACCTTGTTCCACTCCTCGGTGTGTGTGTGCACTCCGCTGTCGTTGTTCACCTCGTAACAACCGGTTGAGAATCCCCAATTCTTCAGATAGCCCAGCGTTTGTCCGTTGCCGATCGCGGTGAGGGGGGACACCTGAACGTTGTCCAAGTGGCCGTACGAAATCCATCCCTCCCACGTGCCGTTTACATACAGATCCACATATACCGTCCAGCCTCCCAGCGCCGCGTTCGGGCCACACGTGGGCTCGATTGCCCAAACCCAGGCGGCCGACGATGTGACCCCAAAAGCCGTCGCGTTGAATTTCACAGGCGTTCCGGGGACGTTGTAGTAATCGACCGCCCAATCGCCGGGACCGGAGACGCCAGGAATGGTCGATGGACAACTGCCCGGAGTCGTAAACAAGCCACTGGTTGCGGGTTCGCATTCCGTTCGGTGATGGTAGGAAGGATGAGTAGCACTGAAACGATCCCAGTATCCGTTGAATCCAGTCTTCCCAACGAAATACGTCGAGTTGGACGTGTCTGCTCTACTTACCGTCACGGCCGCCAGCAGTGCGACGACTGCGATGGCTAACGCAGACGCTACCCTGCGCTTGCCCGCGATACCAACGTGTGTAGTAACCGAGGCTTGTTGTCCCATGTGTTCCTCCCGATAGTTACTTCACATGTAACATCCAGACGGTGTCCGTATGTCAAGTTTTTCTAAGACAGTCCTCTGCGAACCACCCGGATCCGGCCCAAACGCCCCGGTGCCCCCCGCGTCTGGAGCGATCCGCAGTCCTGCGCCGGTTGGACTCCGCGCCACCTCGTGCGAACATGGGCGTATGGACGAACTCAGACAGCGCGTCGCCGAGCTCCTGGAACGCGTGCGAGATGTGCAGGTGCGACTTTGACCTGCCCGGTCTACAGCACGAACTAGCCACCCTCCGCGAACAGACCGCCTCACCAGACCTCTGGGACGACCCGCAACAGGCCCAGACGCTGATGAAACGCGTCTCGAAGCTGGAGTCCGTCACCGGCACCTGGGCCGACCTCGAGCGCGGGCTCACCGACCTCGAGGAGTTGCTCGCGCTCGCCGAGGAGAGCGACGACGCGGAGCGCGAGGCGCTGCTCGCCGACCTCGGTGGGGAGGTCGAGGCGCTCGAGCGGCAGTTCGCCGGCCTCGAGGTCGCGCTCACCCTCGGCGGCCCCTATGACGACCACAACGCCGTCGTCGACATCCATGCCGGCGCCGGCGGCACCGAGGCCCAGGACTGGGCCGAGATGCTGCTGCGCATGTACCTGCGCTGGGCGGAGCGCCGAGGCCTCAAGACCGAGATTCTCTCCGTCAGCGGCGGCGAGGAGGCGGGCGTGAAGTCCGCCAGCGTGCGCCTCCAGGGCGAGAACGCCTACGGCCTCCTCCGCTCCGAGCGCGGTGTGCACCGCCTCGTGCGCATCTCCCCTTTCGACGCCTCGCACTCCCGCCACACGAGCTTCGCCCTCGTCGAAGTCGTCCCGGAGGTCGAGGCGGGCGACCCCACGGTCGAGGTGAAGCCGGACGACCTCCGCATCGATACCTATCGCGCCAGCGGCCACGGCGGCCAGAACGTGCAGAAGAACGACACCGCCGTGCGCATCACCCACCTGCCGACGGGCATCGTGGTCACCTGCCAGAACGAGCGCTCCCAGGGGCGCAACCGAGACATGGCGATGCAGGTGCTCATCGGGCGCCTGCTCCAGCTCGAGATCGAGCGCCGCGAGGCCGAGCGGGCCGCGATCAAGGGCGAACATGTCGAGGCGGGCTGGGGAAATCAGATCCGATCCTATGTGCTCCAACCGTACAGAATGGTGAAGGACCTCCGCACCGACGTCGAAACGAGCGACACGGGCGGAGTGCTCGACGGGGATATCGACGCGTTCATCACGGCCTATCTGCGTGCGCAGGTCGGCCAGGACGAGGGAGCGGCGGGATGACGAGATACGCGATGCAACTCGGAGGCCGCGCGAGACGGCCGCGCTCGCTGGTCACGCTGGCCGTGTGCGCCGCGCTCATGGTGCTGGCGCTCGCGGCCGTCGATGCGGCCCCGGCGCGCGCGCAGGCCGTCCAGACCTCGAATGCCACAGTCACCTCGAAGGACCCGACGGCGATCACGTTCGCGATCCGCGTCACAGCGCCCGGCGGGCTGCGCAGCGCGCGCCTCGAATACTCCGTCCGCAACCCGGACGGCAGCGTGGGCGGCGGCGGCAACGTCGAGCCCGGCGCGGGCAACGAGCAGGACCTGAGCTTCACCCTCACGACCCGCGACGCGCAGCGCTACATCCCGGTGGGCTCCCGCTTCACGTACCACTGGAGCCTCGTCGCGAACGACGGCACAACGGTCCAGACGCCCGACGAGGAGTACCTGTTCCTCGATGGCCGCTACGACTGGCGCTCTCAGAACGATGGCCCCGTCACGGTCTACTGGTACGGCTCCAACGACGTCAGCGCGACGGCCGCCCTGCAGGCGGCTCGATCCTCCCTGCAGGACACCGGCGATCTCCTCGAGTCCAACGTCCCGTACGAAACGCGGGTCCTTGTCTGGCGCAGTGAGGACGAAGGCAAGCTCGCGATGCGCCAGCAGAGCGCCACGTTCGACGCGCAGATCCAGACGGGCGGCCAGCGGGTCGCCCCGGACATCCTCTTCGTCTTCGACAACGTCCCGGACGTCGTGCGCCACGAGGCGGCACACATCGTCACCCACGTCGCCGGCGATGGGCCGTTCGCTTCTGTGCCCTCCTGGCTCGACGAGGGGACCGCCGTCTACATGCAGCGGAGCCCCGGCGGCTACGAGCCGGCGGTGCGCGCCGCCATCCAGGGCAACCGCACCCTGTCGCTCCGCTCGATGCAGACCGCCCCCACCCGCCCTGAGGACGTGAACCTCTTCTACGGGCAGTCGTGGTCGACCGCGAAGTTCATGATCGACGAGTACGGGCGGGCGAAGTTCGCTGAGCTCTACCGCACCATCAAGGCCGGCTCGCGCATCGATGACGCGCTGCAGACGACGTACGGCTTCAACCAGGAAGGCCTGTATAACGCCTGGCGCACGAAGAACGGCCTGCAGCCCGTGGCGACAAGCGCCCCCACCACCGGTGGCCCCGCGATCGCCGAGGGCACCCGAGCCCCCCTCGGCGTCCCGACCAGCAGCGGCGGGTCATCGAGCAGCGACCCGGCGTCAACCCCCGCGACGACTGGCGACGAGACGGTCGCCGGCGCCGGTGACGACTCAGACGGCGGCTCCAACGCCACGACGGCGGTCCTGGTGCTCGGCGTCACGGTCGCCCTCGCGGTGGCGCTCGGCGGCGGCGGCTTCGCGCTGATGCGCAGGCGAAAGGCGTAACGTCGAGGACGGAGCGGGAGCCGGCGAGCCGTCAGCGGCCCGGCAGGTAGAGGCCGCCGGCCGTACGCGGCGGCTCCTCGGTCCGCTCCGCCGCGATGGCGGCGATCTCCTCGTCGGTGTAGAACGGCCCCGACTGCGGGTTACCGCGGGTCACGGGCGTGTCGTCGCCGCCGGCGACCCGGTGGATCTGCTCCGCCAGCTCCGGCCCGTCCCAGACGCCAACGTAGCGCTTGTTGCCGATGAACACGACCGGGATCTCATCGACGGAGCGCGCCGAGGCGAGCAGGGGGAAGTTCGCGACGTTCACGAACGACGCATGCACCCGTTTCGACTCCACGGCGAACGCCGCCACGAGCCGCAGCATGTGCGCCGAGTACGCGTCGTACGCCGCCCCCAGCACTTCGACCGTGACGTCCTCCTCGATCGAGGCGAGCAGCGCCCGTGTGTCCTCGGACAGCGGCGTCGCCCCGGCGCCCAGGATGGCGATCACATCGAGGGTGGGCGGGAAGAGCAGGCCCGACCAGAGCCCCGAGATGCGGAACTCGCGCCCGCGCCGGCCGCGGATCACCGTCGTCGGCGGACGCTCGATGCCCGCCTCCTGCGCGCGCCGCTCATGCCGGTCGAGGTCGTACAGCGTCACCGAAAGGCCCGGGTGCAGCGCCGCCACCTGCCGCGCCACGGTAACGACATACTCGCAGTGCACGCACGCCTCGCGGTCGGTGCGGATCAAAGGCGACTCCCGGCGCGTCCACACCTCGAGCGACACCGGCCCCGAGACGTTCTGCTCGAGGTAGGACATGACCTTCGCCTGCTCTTCGCGGCTGAGGCCCGCCGGGCTCATCGGGGTCCCTCCCCACTGGTCGAACCCCCGAGCACCCGCGCGCCGAGGTAGAGACGCTGCGCGGCGGTGACCACCGTCAGCACGGCCAGTACCCACAGTGCCCCGCGCAGGAAGCCGAACAGCAACGCCAGCGCGAGCAGCACTACCCGCTCCGCGCGCGTGAACAGTCCGTCGGTCAGCCGCTCGCCGAGTCCTTCGACCCGCGCGCGCACGTACGAGACGAGCATCGAGCCGACGACCGCCACGAACGCAAGGGCCGCCTGGTCGTCATGTCCGCGGTCGAGCGCGTACCACAGCACGCCGAAGAGCACGGCCGCCTCGGAGACCCGGTCGAACGTGGAGTCGATCAGAGCGCCGACCGGGCCCGCCTTCCCGGTCGCCCGCGCGAGCGCGCCGTCGAGCATGTCGAGGCCGCTGGAGAATAGCATCACGACACCGGCCGCCACGAGGTCGCCGCGCGCGACCAGCACGCCGGCAGCGCCGTTCCCGAGCAACCCCGCCACGGACAACATGTTGGGCGTCACGCCCGCGCCGGCCAGCGCCGCCACGATCGGCGCGAGCACGCTCGCCGGAGCTCTCGAGGGGAGGAGCCGCATCGAGGTCAGGCGTGCCAGAGCACGCGCTCGCCCGTCTCACGGTGCGGCACTCCCCGCGCATAGCGCAGCCGCTCGTAATACGAGAGCACCTGCTGCGTCACCCGCGGCCACGAGAACTCGCTCGCCCGCTCGTACCCGGCGGCCCCCATCGTCCGCCGCGCCTCGAAGTCCCGCACGAGCGACGTCAGCGCGTCCGCGAGCGCGAAGGTGTCGCGCGGCGGCACGAGCAGTCCGTGGACGCCGTGGGTCATCACGTACGCGTACCCTTCGATGTTGGACGCGACGACGGGCAGCCCCCCGGCCATCCCCTCGACGACAACGTAGCCGAACGACTCGTTTCCGGTGGCAGGCGAGCACAAGATCTGGGCGCTGCGGTGGTAGCGCGGCAGGTCCGCGTTGGAGACGTCGTCTGCAAACACGATGCCGCGCCGCCCCTGCCGCTCCACCGAGGCGCGATATCGCCGCAGCCGCCTCGAATCGCGGCTCACCACGACAAGACGCGTGTTCGGGTCACGCGCGTTCACCGTCCCGAAGGCGCGGATCAGATACGGGAGGCCTTTGCGCTTCTCGGCGCGCCCGACATAGAGGATGTTGATCGCGCCGTCCTCGAGGTCCGGCAGCGGCTCGATGTCCCGCTGTGAGAAGTGCTCCACGTCGATGCCGTTGGGGATGACGTTGTAGTAGCCCGGGTAATACCGGTGGTGGTACTCGGCGGCGGGCGGCGACACCGCGATCTTCCCGTCCAGCTCGCGAAACCAGCGCTTGAGGATGATCCGCCAGTACGAGTACATGCGATTGCCGCCCGCGCTGTGGGCGTGGAACGTGCCGACATTCACCACGTCCGGGTTGACCGCACGCGAGTGCCGCAGCACCTGCAGCGGGAGGGTCGGCATCAACGGCTCGTGGAGGTGCACGACGTCGAACTGCTCGGCCTCCAGGAAGCGGCGGACGAAGCGCCCCAGCCGCGGGTCGAACGTGATCCGTGCGCGCGAACCCGAGGCCGGGATCGACACCGGCGTCCCCGCAACCGTGACCCGCGGGTCATCGACGGCGCCCGTCGCGGGGGCCAGGATGCGCACATCGTGCCCTCGCGCCGCCAGTTCTCTCGCCAGCTGGTCGACGTGCTGGTTCACGCCCCCCGGCGTCAACCAGTCGTACGGCGAGACGAGCGCGACCTTCATCGGCGCAACGTCCCCGCCAGGCGGCGCACGTGGGGACCGAGCACCTTCTTCGGGGTGACGGACAGCCCTCGCACCTGCTGCGCCGCAAGGCGGCGCACGCCGATGGTCCGCAGGCCGACCTGGTGCACACGGATCCCGCTCGTCTCACGGCCGAGGATGGCGGCGCGCAACTCCTCAGCGGTCTCACCGGCGAACATCGTGCGGGCCGTGCCCACCTCCTCCGGGAAGTGCGCGTCGCTGCCGCCCGTCTCCGCAAGGCGGTAGCGCTCGCGATTCAGGCGCAGCGCCTTCGCGCCCGTCACCCGCCCGGCGAGTGTCAGGTTCGCCACCTCGATGCCGTCCGGAATCGCTTCCGGATCCCCTTCCCGGATCAGCCGCTCGAGGGCTCGCTGCCCCACCGACCGCGTGAGATACGAGAAGGGATGGGGGATCACCGCCACGCCGCCCATGCGATGAATCGTCGCCACGGTCTCGCCGAGCGGCCGCAGCGGTCGTAGCGGCTCATCCACCCACAGTGCCAGCAGATGCCCCGCCCGCGTCGTCAGCTCGACGCCGGGCACGAACTCGAACGAGTAGTTACCGCGCGCATGCACCTCGCGTGCGAGGAGCGCGCCGCCAATATCATCGTGGTCGGTCACCGCGATGACATCGAGGTCGGTCCGCTCCTCGATGCGGTGCATCAGCTCGTATGCGTCTGCCATGCCGTCGCCGTAGGAGGTGTGGATCTGCAGGTCGGCCGTCCCGAACCGGTGCGGACCGCGCGGGTCCGCGGGCGGGTCTTCGGGCGCGCGATTCATCGGCCTCATTGTACGGTCTGCGCGCTCGCGCCGGGCGCTCCGGACCGCACCGCGGGCGCTACAGCGCAAGACCCGACCACACGGGTTGCAGCGGGAACCACTGGTCGGGCGCCCGGCGGATGCCCGCCTCCAGCGCCGCGGCCACCTGCCGCATGCCCGCCTCGATGTCGGCCTCGTGATCTCCGGTCGCAAGTACCTGGAACGCCGGATCGATGTGCACGCGGTAGCGGTTTCGCACCCGCGTCACGAACACGGGCAGGATCGGCGCGCGGGTACGAAGCGAAAGCTCCACGGCGCCGCTCGGCAGGCGCGCCCGCTCGCCGAAGAACACGGTCGGCCGGCCATTGTGCAGGACGTCCCGATCGCCGAGGACGGCCAGGACGCCGCCCTTCTTCAGGTGCGTGATCGACTCGCGCACCGCGCTCAGGCCGACGGGCATGATGCGCGCCCCTGGCGCCGATCGCGCCTCGTGGACCAGCCGGTGCACCCGGGGCGGCGACAGCGGCTCCGTCAGCACGAGCAGGTCGATGCCCAGCTGAGCCACCGCCCGCACGAAGAACTCAGGGTTCCCCAGGTGCGCCGAGCAGACGATCAGACCGCAGCCCCGGTCGTACGCCTCGAACCAGTGCTCCAACCCCTCGACGCTGTCCAGTTCGTCGAACGCTCTCCCCGAGGATCGGTGCGGCACGCGACAGAAGTCGGCGTAGTACCGTCCGGTCGTCCGGACGCATCCCTTCGCCGCCCGTATGCGAGATTGCTCGCTGCTCGCCGTCCCCAGGACGTGCCGCATGTGGTCCGTCGTGACCGCCCGTACCTTCGGCGATGCGTACCAGAGCACAATCCCGCCGAGGCTCGACGCCGCGAAGAGGAACCAGTCGGGTGCGCGCCCCATGACCCGGACCAGAAACCATAGCCATGCGAAACGAAGCACGGACTAACGCCCGCCCTTCCGGTCTGCCACCCACAGGTTGCGGAAGATGTACCACTGATCCGGATCGTCGCGCAGCATTCGCTCGAGCGCGGTCATCGTCGACTGCGTGAGTTCGTACACGTCCTGCTCCTGGTCGCCGCTCGGCGTGAACGCCACGGGCTCGATGCGGCCGAGGACGCGCTCACTGCGCCCGATCCTCGGCAGGAGGACCGCCACGACCGAAGCACCCGTGCGCAACGCGATTCGCGCCGGGCCGTCCGCCACCGCCACGGGGCCGTCGAAGAACCGTACCTCCACGCCCGCGCCCGCCTGGGGCACATCGATAAGCATCGCGACTACGTTGTTGCGGTGGAGCGCGCGCAGGATGCTCGGCCCCATGCGTTCCGCCGGCAGGATCTCCATCCCGAGGTGGCGCCGCGCCCCGAGGACCAGGTCATTCAGCCGCGCATCGCCGAACGTGTCCGCGACCACCGAGATCGGGATGCCGTGCTCCGCCAGCGCCGCGGCACCGAGGTCCCAGTTCCCGAAGTGCATCGTGACGAAGACGATGCCCTTCCCTGAACGCTGAGCCTCGAGGCGCTCCCATTCGTCGAACACCACGCGCCGCCGCACTTCGTCCGGCGTGACCGTGGTGAAGCGCAGGAAATCGACGAGGTAGACCGCATAGTTCGCGAACGAACGCCTCGCGAGCGTAGCTGCCCTCCCACGGTCGCCGCCCGTGACATGTGTCATGTTCCGCACGCAACGGCGCCGGCCGCCCCACCACACGAAGTAGATGAGCACCCCGAGCGATGCCGCGATCGGGTAGCTGGCACGGACGGGCACCGCCCGCGCCAGCCACGCCCCAAATCGAAACGCCTGATAGACCACTGCGCCCCGTCTCGGGCGGTCAGCCCGCGATGTACGCCTCGAGGCGGTCGCGCGCGACGTCATCGTGCAACTGCTGCGGCGGCGACTTCATGAAGTACGCCGACGGCTCGATGATCGGGCCCGACATTCCGCGGTCGAGCGCAAGCTTGGCGCAGCGGATCGCGTCGATGACCACGCCGGCGGAGTTGGGGCTGTCCCACACCTCGAGCTTCGTCTCGAGGTTCAGCGGCACCTCGCCGAACGTCGTCCCCTCCATGCGGATGTGGCACCACTTGCGGTCGAGCAGCCACGGCACATGGTCCGACGGCCCCACGTGCACGTCGGCGCCCGGCATCTCGTAGTCGATCTGCGAGGTGACCGCGTTGGTCTTCGAGATCTTCTTCGACTCCAGCCGCTCGCGCTCCAGCATGTTCAGGAAGTCGGTGTTGCCCCCGAAGTTGAGCTGATAGGTGCGGTCGATGCGCACGCCACGGTCCTGGAAGAGCCGCGCCAGCACGCGGTGCAGGATCGTCGCGCCGACCTGCGACTTGATGTCGTCGCCCACGACCGGCAGCCCTGCCTCACGGAACCGGTTGCCCCAGTACTCCTCGCGCGCGATGAAGACGGGGATGCAGTTGATAAACGCGCAGCCGGCCGCGAGCACCTGCTCCACGTACCACTTCGTCGCCTGCTCCGAGCCCACCGGCAGGTAGTTGATCACCACGTGGGTGTTCGTGCTCTTCAGGATGCCCACGATGTCCGCCGTCGGCCCCGGCGCCTTGGTGATGATCTGCGACAGGTACTTGCCGAGACCGTCGTGCGTCATCCCGCGGTCGACACGGACTCCGGCGTTCGGGACGTCCGCGAACTTGATGGTGTTGTTCGGCTCCGAGTAGATCGCCTCGGACAGGTCCTTGCCGACCTTGTTGATGTCGATGTCGAACGCCGCCGTGAAGCGGATGTCGTTGATGTGGTAGCCGCCGAGCACAGGGTGCATCAGGCCCGGGATGACCTGCCCCGCCTCGGCGTTGCGGTAGAACTCGACCCCCTGCACCAGCGATGAGGCGCAGTTGCCGACCCCGATGATTGCGACGTTGATGGGCTCACCCATGCCAGTTCCTCCTCTGTCTCGGTCCGCGACATACCATACCGAGACATGAAGCATTGGACAAATAGATGATATCCACGACAATCATCCAACATGCCTATACTTCCCCCATGACGATTGCCACGGCCGATCCCGACGCCATCGATGCCACGCTGTTCCATCTCCGGCAACTCGCGTACCTCCGCGAGGTCACGCGCCTCGAGGGATTCACGCGCGCCGCGGACGCGCTCGGAGTCAGTCAGCCCGCGCTCTCCCAGTCGCTCGCCGACCTCGAACGCCGCCTGGGCGTGCCGTTGTTCGAACGGGACGGACGGCTGCGCCGCCTCACCGACGAGGGCCGCGAGGTGCTGGCGTTCGCCGAACGCACCCTCGCCGACCTCGCCGGCCTGCGCGAACGCCTGACCGCCCGCCGCCTGGGCGAGGCGGGCGTGCTGCGGGTCGGCATGATCGACGCCGCCAGTCTCTACGTGCTGCCAGCGGTGATCGGCCGCTATCGCGCCCTGCATCCCGAAGTCGGACTGAGCCTCCTCGTCGACACTTCGACGGTGCTCGTCGCGCGCTTGCGCTCCTTCGAGCTGGAGCTCGCCTTCGTCGTGCAAGGCCCTCACGACGAACGCCTCCGCGCCGACGAGGTGCTTCGCGAGCCGCTGTTTATGTTCGGACCGCCCGCCGCTCGTTCACGTACCGCGCCCCCGAACGCGGAGTGGGTACTCTATCCGGCCGGCTCGCGGACCCGCGCCGTCATCGATGCCGGCTTTGCCGCGCTCGGGATTCGGCCGCGCGTGGCGCTCGAGAGCCACAACCCTGAGGTGCTGCGCCAGATGGCCGCGCTCGGCCTCGGCTGGACCGTCCTCCCACTTCCGGTGGCCGCCCACGACCAGCATCCGGGCCCGCGCCTGCGCCAGGGGTCGCTCGTCGCGGAACGCGTGATCGTGGGCGTGCGCCGCCATGCCGAGAACCCGCGCGCCGAGGCGTTCCTCGCGCTCACCCGTGAGCCCCCGGCGCCCGCGTCGTGATCGAACGAAGACGGCCGGCTCGTTGAGCCGGCCGTCGCGAGTGTCCGCGTCCGCGCTGCGCTAGACCGCCGCCTTCCCGATCTTGAACATCTTGGTGCTGCACACGGGGCACGTCCCCGACGTCGCCGGCTTTCCGTTCTTCATCGTGACCGCCGTCGGGTCGACCATCTCGCGCTTCACGCGGCATTTCAGGCAGTAGGCTTCCATCGTTCCTCCCTTGCGATGATGCGCTGCGTTTTGCGTCGCTTGACCACCAGAACCCGGCGCTTCTTCGAGGCGCGAGCGCCCGGGTCACTACCTTGGGTACTTCAGCGCGAGAGGGCGTGTCAAACCACGACCGGCCGATGATCGGGACTACGTATCAGCAGCAAACACCCGGTACGGGTGCCACCGCCCGCCTTCGACGGCCTCCACCTGCGCGACGAACAGCCCCTGCGGCGTGTACGCACGAGCCTTCGTCGACACCGCAGGTATGCGCCCGGACAGCGGCTCGGGGGCGACCTCGCGCCCGAGCCGCGCGTCGCTCACCTCACGGGCGTCGAGGATCACCGCCGGCCAGTCGACCAGGACGGCGTCCGGTGCGTGGAACAGGCCCTCGATGTCGCCCGCCTCGAGCCGCCGCGCGGCATCCCCGAGCGGCGCGGCCCGCTCGATGCGAAAGGGCCCCACGCGTGTCCGCCGCAGCGCCGCCACGTGGCCGTACACCCCAAGCGCCCGCCCGAGGTCACGCGCGAGCGCCCGCACGTAGTAGCCCTTGCCGCACTCGACCTCCACCGTCGCGCGCGCCGCCTCGAACGTCCGTAGCATCAGCGCGTGCGCGACGACCTCGCGCGGCTGCATCTCGCGAGGCGCACCCTGGCGCGCCGCGCGGTAGGCGGGCACCCCGTCGAGCTTCAACGCGCTGAAGGCGGGCGGCGTCTGGAGCCCGCGGCCCACGAACTGCGCGAGCGCATCGCGCACCTCGCGCTCTGTCAGCGAGGCTGCGTCGGCCCGCGCAATCACGTCTCCCGCCGCGTCATCCGTCGTGGTCTCAGCCCCGAACGCGATCTCGACGACGTACGCCTTCGAGGCGTCCATGAGCGCGTCGATGAGCCGCGTGGCCTCGCCCACCGCCACCGGCAGCACCCCTGTCGCCAGCGGGTCGAGCGTGCCGGCGTGACCGACTCGCTTCACGTGAGTCGCACGCCGCACCGCACGCACCACGTCGAACGACGTCGCGCCCTCGGGTTTGTCGATGTTGAGGAACCCGCGCATCGGACTCGACCGCCGGAGCCGTTACAGCTCGCGGCCCTCCGACTCGGCGACCTCGCGCATCAGGCTCGTCAGACGATCCCCCTCCTGGATCGAGTGGTCGGGGTGGAACCAGAGGCGGGGCACCGTCCGCATGTGCAGCCGCTTCACAAGGTGCCGGTGGAGGAACGGCTCGGTCCGCGCGAGCGCCGCCAGCACCTCTGGCATCTGGTCCTGGTCGCCGAGCAGGCTGACGTGCACCCGCGCCCACTTGAGGTCCGGCGACACCTCGACGTGTGTGATCGAGAGCATGACATCCGACAGCGCGGGGTGCTTCACCTCGCGCAGCAACAACTCCGCGATCTCCGACTGCAGCAGGTCGGCGACTTTTTCCATGCGACGCGTCATCGAGGTGTCCTCGGGTGGTCGAGACGGGGCGGCCGGGAGCAGACGCTAGCGCGTCTGCTCCATGTGATACGCCACCACCTCGTCGCCCTCCTGGAAGTCATTGAAGCCATCGACTTGAATGCCGCACTCGAACCCCGAGGCGACCTCGCGCGCGTCCTCCTGGAAGCGCTTCAGGCTGTCGATGCGCGATTCATGGACCATCTCGCCGCCGCGGAACACACGCGCCAGCGAGTTCCGCCGGATGTTGCCTTCGCGCACGTAGCAACCCGCGATCGCGTTCCGCCGTCCGAGGCGGAACACCTGCCGCACCTCGGCACGGCCGTCCTCCGCCTCCTCGTACACCGGCTGCAGCAGGCCGCGCACGGCCTTCTCGACGTCATCGATGATGTCGTAGATGACCCGGTACTCTCGGACCTCGACCCGCTCCTGCTCCGCGAGCTTGCGCGCTCCGGGTTCGGGGGACGTGTTGAACCCGATGATCACCCCCTTCGAGGCGACCGCGAGGTTCACGTCCGACTCGTTGACGGTGCCCGCCGAGGCGTGGATGACCTTCACGTTCACCCCCTCGACGCTCGCGCCCTCGAGGGCCCGCACGAGCGGCTCGATCGAACCCTGCACATCCGTCTTCAGCACGATGTTGAAGTCGCGCACCGCTCCGCGGTGGATCTCGCCGAACAGGCTCTCGAGGGTCACGCCGTCCGTCTGCACCCCCGTCTCCTCCAGCCGCCGCCGCCGCGTTTCGGCCTCGGCGCGCGCCTCCTTCTCGTCCTTGAGCACCGTCACGCGCTCGCCCGCCGGCGGCACCTCGCTGAGCCCGAGGACGGTCACCGGCGTCGACGGCCCCGCGGTCTTCACCCGCTGACCGTTCTCGTCGGTCATCGCCTTCACCTTGCCGTAGGCCAGGCCGGCGATGACCGTGTCGCCCACGTGCAGCGTCCCCGTCTGCACGAGCACCGTCGCGACCACACCCCGATGACGGTCCGTCGACGCCTCGAGGACCACGCCCACCGCGTCGCGCTTCGGGTTGGCTCGCAGCTCCTGCAGGTCCGCAACCAGCAGGACGTTCTCGAGCAGGTCGTTGATGCCCTCGCCGCGCAGCGCCGAGACGGGCACCACGACCGTGTCGCCTCCGTATTCCTCCGGTACCAGGCCGACTTCCATCAGCTGCTGCTTCACGCGGTCCGGGTTCGCGTTGTTTGCGTCGATCTTGTTGAGCGCGATCACGAGCGGCACGCTGGCGGCGCGCACGTGGTCGATCGCCTCGCGGCTCTGCGGCATCAGGCCGTCGTCCGCCGCGATCACGACAATCGCCACGTCCGTCACCTGCGCGCCGCGCGCCCGCATCTCACTGAAGGCGGCGTGGCCGGGCGTGTCGATGAACGTCACCGTCCGCCCATCAGGCGCCGCCGCCTGATACGCACCAATGTGCTGCGTGATGCCGCCTGCCTCGCCGCCCGCGACGTTCGCGCGCCGGATCGAGTCGAGCAGCGTCGTCTTGCCGTGGTCGACGTGCCCGAGCACGGTCACCACGGGCGCTCGCGTCACCGCGTCCGCGCTCTCGTCCATGATGCGCCGCGACGTGCTCTCCGGGGTCGACTCCGGCGCTGCCTCGCCGCCGGGGGCGGGCGCCGCGCCCTCTTCCTCCGGCGAGAAGCCGAGGTCGGCTGCCACCACCGCGGCCGTGTCGAAGTCGACGACCTGGTTGATCGTCGCCATCACCCCGTTCTTCATCAGCTCCTTGATGACGTCGATCGGCGTCACGTCGAGGAGGTCGGCGAGGTCTTTGACGATGACCGCCTGGGGGATGCGTACTCGCTGCTCGGCCTGTGTCATGCGTCCTCACCTGCTCTCTCGATTGCATTCGTCTCGATGTGTTCGTTTGTGTCGTCCTGCCGGTCGGCCTCGCCATCGGCCGCCTCGAGAGCCGGCGCCCCCTCGCGGATCGCGGCGCGGTCCTCCGGCGACAGCGTTGCCTTGAGCGCCCGCCCGAGGACGTCCGCACGTCCGAGGGCGCGCTCCCAGCACTGAGGCCGGTCGCAGAGATACGCGCCACGCCCGTTCGCGCGTCCCGTACGGTCGAGCTGTACGCGGCCGTCCGGCCCGCGCACCAGCCGCGTCAACGCGCGCTTGTCGCTCGTGTCGCGACAGGCGACGCACGTCCGCTGTGGCTGCCGGCGGACCCTACCCGCGCGAGCGCTCCCGGAACGAGGGCTGAGAGGTGTAGCCAAGCGCGTACCTCATTCCTCGTCCGGGTCTTCGAAGCCGAAGTCGAACTCCTCGCCGTGCAGCTCCTGGAGTCCCTCTTCGATCTCTTCTTCGTCCACCTCGAAGCGGCGGCTGCGCCGCCCCGCGGCGGCCGGCCGCACACGCTCCGGCGTCGTGCCCCCGCGACGGCCACGCCGCGCGGGTGGCCCGCCCCGTCGAGGCCCTTCCTCGTCCAGCTCTCGCCGCTCGCCGACTTCTTCGCCGAAGCGCAGGCCGCCCGGTCCCGCCTCCGTGCGTCGAGGCGCGGCGGGTGCGGCTGGCGCCGCCGGAGCCTCCGGCGTCGCGACGACGGCCGCGGCGGGCGGCTCCTGGAACGCGGCGATCGCCTCCACCTCGGGCGGCAGCGGCGCTGCCTCTTCCGGCTCGGCCGCGACGGCCACTTCGACCGGCGGCGCGGGCGGGCGCTCGCCCGGCAGGCCCGGCCGCGCGTACGGCGCCTGCGATGGCGCCACCTCGCGAGGCACGGGCGGCAGCGTCGGCAGTCCGGGGCGCTCCGCGAGCGGGATCGCCTCCATGTTCGGCCGCGGCGGCGGGTACAGGTCCTGCCCCGCGTTGATCAGCACGCTCTCCGCCTGGATGTCGATGCGGCGCTTGGAGAGCCGCGCCGCGAGGCGCGCGTTCTGCCCCTCCTTGCCGATCGCCAGGCTCAGCTGCTTGTCGGGGACCGCGATGAACGCGGTGTTCGTCTCCTCGTCGACGCGGATCGAGACCACCTCGGCCGGCGACAGCGCGTTCACGACGAAGGCCGTTGGGTTCGGGTCCCAGCGGATGAGGTCGATCCGCTCCCCGCCCAGCTCGTTCACGATGTTCTGGATGCGCGACCCACGCACGCCCACGCACGCCCCGATCGGGTCGATGCCGTGCTGCCGCGAGATCACCGCGACCTTCGAGCGGTACCCCGGCTCCCTCGCCACCCCCATGATCTCGACCAGCCCGCGCGCCACTTCCGGCACTTCGAGCTCGAACAGCCGCCGCAGCAGGTCCGGGTGCGACCGCGACACCACCACCTGCGGGCCCTTCGAGGCGCGATACACCTCTTTCACGTACACCCGCAGCCGCTGGCCCACGCGGTAGTGCTCCGCGCGCACCTGCTCGGCCCCCGGCAGCACTGCCTCCGACCGCCCGAGGTCGATGATGACCTGCCGCCGGCCCGGCTCCACGCGCAGCACCGTGCCCGAGACCAGCTCGCCTTCCTTGCTCGTGAACTCATCGTAGACGACCTCGCGCTCGGCCTCGCGCAGCCGCTGCAGCACCACCTGCTTCGCCGTCTGTGCGGCGATGCGGCCCGTCTGCGCGGTCTGCTCGAGCGGTTCGCGGATGGTCTCGCCCACCTGCGCGTTCGGGAACCCCATCTCGCGCGCCCGCTCCGGCGACACCTGGATCTCGTCGTCCTCGATCTCGTCGTCCGGCATCACGAGGTAGCGGCGCCAGGCCTCGATGTCCCCGTCCTGCGGGTCGATCTTGACCTCGATGTCGGCGTACTGCAGCTCGTCCTTCTTGAACGCGGACGCCATCGCCGCCTCTACGGCCTCGAACACCGTCCGGCTATCGAGGTTCTTCTCCGCCGACAGCTGCGCGATCGCGATGATGAAGTCGTTCTTCATAAGCCCCTGTCCCGGACCGCCCGACGCATCAGGCCCGTCCCACCTGCCTCCCGCCCCGCCGACTGCGAAAAAAAACGTGGGCCGCGCGGCCCACGTCTCACGGATGAGGCGTTTGTCTGCCCCGAATCATATCACGACGAAGGAGGGAACGGGAGGACCTCGTGGACGGCGGCACGACCCCCTCGTCCTGGATAGGGAGCATGCGGCCACAGCCTCGCGGCCCTCGCGCGCTGACCAGCGTCTTCGTCGGCTATCATCTCCCGCGGAGGGGCATGATGGCGTTGAAATCGCAGGTCGTCGAGGACTTCCCATACGCGGAGTTCGAGCGCGAGGAAATGATCCTCAGGGACTTCCTCGCCGCTGACCGCACCATGCTCGCGAACGAACGCACGCTCCTGTCCTACACGCGCACCGCCCTCGCATTTGTGATCGGCGGCGCCTCGATGATCCACTTCCTCGAGGGCGTGCTCCCCCATGTCGGGGGCATCCTGCTCATTGTGGCCGGCCTGCTCGCCGTTGCCGTCGGCATCTACCGGTATCGGTGGTTCCGCCGCCGAATTGCCGTCCTCAGCCGCCCCCCGACGGACCCCGAGACGAGAGCGCTCCTCCTCTCGCGCCGCGATCACTACCAGATCTAACTCACTGCCTTCCAGGAGGCCTTGCCGCTACATCCGCCGTCCGTAGCGGCGGTCGGTGAGCACGCGCGCGCCCCGCGCCAGCGGCTGCAGCGTCGCCACGAACGGCCCCGTGCGGTGCACGATGCCGTCGTACGTCTTCTCCCCGCGCACCAGACCGCCCATCGCCCGCCACACCCGGTCGGAGTGCCGCGCGAGCCACGAGAATGGCCCCGGCGCCGCGTGGAAGATCTCCATCAGCGCCCGCGACGTCACCACGTCCGGAAGCAGCTCGCGCTCCACGGTCAGCTGGTACCCCGCCAGGCTGCTCGTTCGGCCCTCGAGGTAGTCGACCGCCGCCGGCGCGACCGCGACCCCCGAGGCGATTGCGGCGTAGATGCCCTCGCCCGACAGCGGGTCGACGAGGCCCGCCGCGTCGCCCACGACCGCCGCCGCCACGCTCGCCACTGGCATTCCCGGCCGCTGCATCGGCAGGTGGTGCCCCCGCACGTTCGTCAGCATCGAAGGCTCCCACCCGAAGGAGCGCGTGTATGCGTCCAGCGAGTCGCGCAGCTGCGACCCCACGACGGCCTTCCAGCCGCCCACCCCCACGTTGATGTGGTCGCCTTTTGGGAACAGCCACCCGTATCCGCCCGGCAGCCAGCCGAGGGAGAGCGCCACCTTGCCGGTCAGCCACGGCGGCGGGCCGTCCGGGCACGGCAGGTTTCCCTCGAGGGCCACCGCGCTCTCGAGAGGATGGTCGAAGCCGAGCCGCGTGCCGACAACGCCGTTCGCGCCGTCCGCACCGATCACCACGCGCGTGCACACCTCGCTGCCGTCTGCGAGTCGCAACTCGAAGCCCTCAGACGTGCCGGTCAGCTCCCGCACCGCCAGGCCGTCGCGGAACTCCGCGCCCGCCTCCTGCGCCCGCTCCGCCAGGAACGCGTCGAGGCGGCGGCGCTGCGTCATGAAGGTCAGCGGCCCGTCCGCCTCGCGCACCGTCTGCCTGCCGTTCGGCCCCTGCAAGATCGCCCCGCTGACGACGTGCTCGACCACCGGCTCGATGTCGAAGGGGAGCAGCCCGGCGCAGCGCACGGTGACGCCGCCGCCGCAGGGCTTGTCGCGCGGGAACCGCGCCTTGTCGACGAGCAGCACCTCATGCCCGCGTCGCGCGATCTCACGCGCGGCGGTGCTCCCGGCCGGCCCGGCTCCGACGACCACGACTTCGCGCTCCACGCCCTCGATGCTACGACGCCCCTCGATTGCGGTCGCGAGCGCATCCTCGTCACCCCTCGCAAGGTGCTACCCTGCCCACGCGCGACAGGAGGACGCCATGCGAGACCAGCTCATCAACCTGCTTGCCGAGCGCGCCGGTCTCAATGCCGAGCAGGCCGGCGAGGCCATCGACACCATCCTCGGCTTCGTCAAAGAGAACCCCCAGCAGCTCCTCGAACTCCTGGGCGGCAACGCCGAGCAACTCGCGGGGCTCCTCGGCGAGAACTCGCCCGTTGACGTCGGCGATATCACCGGCTCCATCGGCAAGCTCTTCGGCCGCTAGGCAAAGCGCCGAGTGGGCACGCCAATCGACCCCGCGCTGCTCGCCTGGGTCGCGCCCGAGGAGACGCCCTTCTGGCGTCACCTCGGCATCCGCTTCGTCGAGGCCGAGTCAGGCCGCGCTGTCGTCTCGATGCCACACCGCCCCGAGTTCGGCACCGTGAACCGCCCGGACGTCGTCCACGGCGGCGCCATCGCGACCCTCATCGACGCCGCGGCTGGCACCGCCGTCCGCACTCTCCGCACCAGCGATGAGCCTGCCTGGCGAGGCATGTCGACCACCGACCTCAACGTCAGCTACCTCGACGCCGCGGCCTCCGACCTGACCGCCGAGGGCCGCGTCCTCCGCTCAGGCCGCACGATCGCGTGGGCCCAGGTCGATGTCCGCGACGCGGACGGCACGCTCGTCGCCGTCGGACGCGTCACCGCCGCCATCCGTCGCGGCTGAACGCCGCGTCGCGGTATCGTGAGGCAAACCCCGGCCGCGCCGATCAGCAGGCTGCGAGGAGGCCCGTGCGTCTTCGATCCGCCCGTGCGCTCCTCGCGCTCCAGGTCCTCCTCACCCTCGGGACGTTCGCGCTGCTCTTCTGGCGCGTCGACCTCCTCGGCGCCGCCCGTCAGCTCCCCCACGTCGAATACCCATGGCTGCTGCCCGGGCTGCTGCTCTTCACCGCCTCGAAGGGGATCCATGCCTACCGCTGGCGCTACTTCCTCCGCCACCGCCACGAGATTCCGACGCGCCACCTCTTCGCGCTCTTTCTCGTCTCCAACCTTGCGAACGCGGTCATTCCTCTCCGCGCCGGCGACCTCCTCCGCATCGAGATTCCCAACCGCCGCTTCGGCGTCGCGCGCGCCGAGATGGCGAGCACCGTCATCGTCGTAGAGTCGCTCCTCGACGGCGTCACGTTCGTCATCTTGCTGACGGCCGGCATCGCCTTCCTCGACCTGCCCGAGGTGCTGCAGTCCACGCTGCTCACGCTGTCGGTCCTCGTCCTGTCGGTGTTCGCCGTCACCATGCTGGCGGCCCGCTACGGCACCGCATGGGACCCGGCTCGGAGCCGCCTGCTGCGGCCCCTGCCCGAACGCGCCCGCCCTTTCATCGGCCGGCGCTTCGCCGAAAGCGTCGCGGGCCTTGCCTCGCTCCGGACGACGGCGGCCACCACCGTCGCCATCGGGATCTCGATCTGCGCCTGGAGCACCGAGGTCGCCGTGTACTGGCTCATCGGCCACGCGTTCGGCCTCGATATGACCGCCGCCGAGGCGCTGCTCGTCACCATCGCGGCGAATCTCGCCGTCGCCGTCCCCGTCACGCCGTGGAACGTCGGCCCGTACGAGGTGATCGTGACCGAGGCCCTCGTGGCGATGGGCGCGCCGCGCGACGCCGCGTCCGGCTACGCGATCGGCTCGCACCTCCTGCTGCTCGCCTGGATCGGCCTCACTGGCATCGCCGCGATGTGGTGGCTCGACCTGAGCCTGAGCGATATCACCCGACGTTCGCCGGAGACGCCGACGGCCACCTGACGGCGGCGGGTCACACGACCGCGCGCTGGTAGGCCGTGGACAGCGCGTCGGCGTACTCGTTCCACCGTGACCCGTCGTGCGCGCGGATCCACTGGATGCGGGCCCCCGGCCGCGCCTTCGCGAGCGCATACGCCTCCTGCACCAGGTCCAGGTTCTTCACCTCGCCCGTAGTGCGCTTCCAGCCGCGCCGCTCCCAGCCCGCGGCCCACTGCGTCAGCGTCTGGACCACCAGCCGGCTGTCCGAGTACACGTCGACCGTCTCGTCCGCGCCGATCATGTGCAGACCGGCGATCATCGCCAGGAGCTCCATGCGGTTGTTCGTTGTCGCGGCCTCGGCGCCGTGCTCCTCGGCAATGACGCGTCCGCCCTCGACGCGCACGGCGCCCCAGCCGCCCGGACCGGGATTGCCGCTGCACGACCCGTCCGTGAAGACCCCGGTGTCCGGCCCCGCCGCGTACCGCTCGAGGACCTGCGCCGTCGTCAGGACCAGCGACCGCGTCGCCGAGCTCCCCCGCCCGCCGCCCGCCGGCCGCGCTCCGGCGCCTGCCCCGGCTGCTCTCCCGGAGCCGCGCCCCCTCGATGGTGCCGCCGGGCGGCAGCGACGGCACAGCTTCGGAGTCCAGCCCGGGTACCGCGTCAGGGTGGCCGCCGGCAGCTCGAAGGCATCGCCGCAGCGCTCACAGGTGAAACGTTGATCGGTCATCGCGTGATGGTACGGCGCGTCCGGGCTACTCGATGCTCACGCCGCCGTACATCAGGACACGGTCGCCGCTGAAGACCTCGGTCTCGATGTTTGCGACGACCACCACCGGCTGGTCGGAGACGACGATCGCGCTGCCCACCCAGCCGTCCGGCAACCCCCCGTCCTCCCACTGCCGCAACGTCGATTCCCCATCGATGCTCACGGGGCCGTAGACGCGCCCGGTCGGGAACTCCTTCGAGAAGTAGATCACCCGCACATGGGCCGTGGACCCGTCGAAGGTCAGCACCCGCAGCGACGAATTCCAGCCCGCCTGCTCGCCGAACGGGCCGTAGTTCTTGTTGACCACGGGCAGCATCACCTGCCGCGAGGCGGCCTCGGTTGTGAGCCCGCGGTAGTTGTCGAGCGAACCGTCACTGTCCCGCCGCTGCGCAACCACCGCGATCGGGCTCGTCGCGATGATGCGCACGGTGCCGCGGAAGCTCTGCGGCAAGTCGTACTCGTCCGGGAGGCACCCCGCGACGCCCGAGGCGGCCTGGTCACACGTCAGCGCCGAGGTGACGACAATCTCGTGCTCAATCTCGACGCGTTCGCCATCCCCGTTCGTGCCCTCGTAGCGCAGCTTCACCTGGTTCGCGCCCCCGGGCGACGCGTTGAGAATGCGGAACCGCGTCGACCACGTCGCCTCGAGGTCCGAGGCGTTCCGGTCGACCTGCGGCAACGCGACGGTGCCGCTGACCTCGTCCGGCCCGATGCCGCGGTAGGTCGCCAGGCCCGCGCCGTCGCGGTCGCGCGTGTCCACGGTGGCCGCCAGCCGTTGCGCCGAGGCGCCCACGCCGCTCCCCGTGGTCACCGCCCGCACGATCGCCGCCCCCTCGAAGTTCGTCACCGGCAGGTTCGTCTCATCCCGCACGAGCGTGCCCCGCGCGGGAATCCGGGCACCGCCGTCCGGGCACCCCGAGGTCGGACCCGGCGGGTCGACGGCCGTCGCGCTCGAGGCCCCCTCGGCCCAGTACTCGATCCGCACACACGCGTCGGCGGTCTCGCTCGAGTTCTGCACCGAAATGCGCGAGACGTACCCCGTGTGGTTCTGCACCACTGGGAGGTACAGCGTCGACGTGCCCTGCCCAAGGCGTAGCGTGTCGCCGGCGATCTGGAATTGCCCGCCCTTGAAGACATCGCGCGCGAGGAGGGCGACAAATGGCTGGTCGGCGGTGACGAAGGCCGATCCGCGATAGCCCTCCGCAACGCCGCCGAACCCCTGCTGGAAGAATGACCAGCCGAAACCCGGCTCGATCGGGCCGCAGCCCCCGTCCGGACACCCGTCCTCAGCGACCACGTTGCCGTCACGGTCGTAGAAGGTCACATCCACCGAGGCGGCTTCACCACCGAGGTTCTGGACACGGATCCAGGAGTTCTCTTCGCCCAGGCTCAGCGACTGTGCATCGAGGGCCGGCCGCGCGTAGGCGAACGCCGAGCAAGCGGCGACGACGAGGATCAGCGGGACGAGCGTGACGCGGCGAGGCAGCCCTCGCCCTCCGGGTCGCACCAGCAACGGCCCTTCTCACCCCGCCGGTACGATCATAGCGAGGGCTGCCGCCCTGTCCACCCGCCGCCTCAATCGCGGCCGCCCGCGGTGCAACCGCCGATGTGGACACAATGTCCTCGACATAGCGCTCGCAGGCGCTGTACCATCCTCGCTCGACGCGGACGGCGCGCCGCACCCGGGGTGTAGCTCAGCTTGGTAGAGCGCGTCGTTCGGGACGACGAGGCCCGCAGTTCGAATCTGCGCACCCCGACCACTTTCACTCAGGCTCCTCCCCGAAGAGAGCTGTCTGCGGACGTACACTGGCATGAGCCGCGATCGGGCCCCCACGCGGTCGAATGACCACCATCCTCGCTCAAGCGGCGCGTCCGTGCGTTGCAACTCGTTTGCAACCGGACGCGAGAAACCTTTTCTCGGAACCCTGCGTTCTAGCTACATCCGGGCTGCGATCATGACTTCCACGGTCGATGCAGGCAGTCCCAGAAGGCGGGTACAGGTCACATGGTTCAGGCGATGAAGCGCTCCCGGAAGCAGCGCATCGACGCTGCGATTGCGTATGCCCTCGATCGACGATGGGAACTCGCGGCGGACGAGAACCGTTCGCTGCTGGAGGAATTCCCCGACGACCTCGAGGCGGCCAACCGCCTCGGCAAGGCACTCACCGAGCTCGGCGACCTCGACGGCGCCGCCGCCGCCTACCAGCGCTCGCTCGAGCTCGACTCGACGAACGTGATCGCGCGGCGCAATCTCGCCCGCATCGAGGAGATGCGCGGCGCGGCCGGCAAGCGCCGGCCCGCGAGGCGTGGCTCCTCCTCGGCGCCCGCCCCCGCCGTACGGCCCCACTCGCTCATCGAGGAGTCGGGTAAGTCGGCCGAGTTCGACCTCATTGAACCGAACGCGCAGGGACTGCGCCGCGTGTCCGCAGGCGAACCGGCCGAGCTCGTCCCGACCGCCCGCGGCATCTCCGTGCAGACGCCCACCGGGGTGGTCCTGGGCCGCATCGAGACCCGGGCCGGGCTGCGCCTCAAGCGGCTCATCGAGGGCGGCAACCGTTACGCCGCCGTCATCCGCCGCGTCAGTGACACCGAGGGCACCATCTACGTGCGGGAGACGCACCGCGACCCGGCGCTCGTCGACCAGCCGTCGTTCCTGCCGCCAGCCGCCGCCTCCGCAAAGCGCAGGCTCATGCCACGCGCGTACACCAAGTCCTCGATCGTCCGCTACGGCGCCGACGACCTCGACGGCGACGACATGGACGACGACGAGGGCGATGGCGGCTGGACGCCTCGCCCCAGGCGTAGCGAAGAAGACGACTTCGACGACGCCGGCTTTTCCGATTCCACCGCCGACTCGGAGGACGAGGACGAGGACGCCGACCCGCTCGAGGACGACGATGACGATGTCGTGGTGGCGGAGGACGACGACGAGCCGATCGTCGCTGACGAGGACGAAGACTAGCTCCCCGTGACGCTACCGCGTCGCGGGGGCATCCCCGCCGGGCGGCGACGCGGTAGCATGCGTCCATGAACGCACGACCCCGCATCCTCATCACCCGTGCCGAGGACGTGACCGGCGAGCGCTGGGACGACTACGCCGACCGCGTCACCGCGGCCGGTGGCGAGCCCGTCGCCGCTGACCTCGATGGCTGGACCGCCGGCGCTGAGCCGCAGGACTACGACGGCGTGATCGTCACGGGAGGCGTCGACGTCGACCCGGCCCGCTACAATGAACCGCCGAGCGAGCGGCTGGGCCCCATCGACCCTGACCGGGACGCCTTCGAGGCCGCCCTCATCCAGCACGCGCTCGAGCATGACCGCCCGCTGCTCGCCATCTGCCGCGGCCACCAGCTCTTCAACGTCGTCCACGGCGGGTCGCTGCTCCAGCACATCGAGGAACGCGACCCGCACCGCGCCCGCCGCGGCGACGACGGTGGCATCGCCTCCGGCTGGCATGACGTCGAGGTGACGCCCGGCACCATCCTCGCTGGCATCCTCGGCGACACGCACTTGCGCGTGAACTCCCGTCACCACCAGGCCGTCACGGACGAACGGGTCGCGCCCGGCCTCACCGTCGCCGCGGTGACAGCCGGTGATGGCATCGTCGAAGCCCTCGAGGACCCGTCGAAGCGCTGGGCTGTCTCCGTCCAGTGGCACCCGGAGCGCTCCGAGATGGACGGCGAACCGTCCAGAGCGCTGTTCGAGGCCTTCGTGGAGGCGTGCCGGCAGACGTAAGGGCCGACCCGACGGGCGGCGCGGCGGGCAGCTTTGGGAGATGCGAACGATGTCGCTATACCAATTGAGTTCCGGTCGCCTGCACCAATTGCCCGTGACGACCTTTCAGGCAATGGGAATTAGGGAACGCAGCGATCTGCAGGCGACGATCCGAGACTGCCCGGAAATACTGGGTGAGGATCTTCTCATCATCTCTGAGGAATTCGGCGACTGGGAGACAGTAGCAGGAGAATCGACCTGCTCGCGCTCGACGCGCGCGGCCAACTGGTCGTGATTGAGTTGAAACGCGATGCTCCCGGATTCGCAGACCTCCAGGCCATCCGTTACGCCGCGATGGTAGCCAACATGACCTTCGAACGCGTAGTCGAGACCTACGACAACTACCTCCGACTGCGCGGACTGGACGGGAACGCCGAGGAGTCACTGGCGACCTTTCTCCCGGCAGGGCAGGAGGTCGCATCGGTCAAGACCGAGAAGCCGCGGATCATACTGGTGTCCGGTGATTTTTCTCAGGAGCGGGAGCTCACGACGGCAGCGCTCTGGCTTAACGATGTCGGATTGGACATCGTGTGCGTGGAACTGAAGCCCTATGAGGTCGCAGGGCAGCGGCTGATTGATGCCAATCGCATCATCCCAGTGGCAGAAGAGGAAATCTACCGTCTCCGCCGTAGAGAGCGGACGGCGGAAGTCGCGCGGCTCGTGAGCATCCCTTGGACAGAGGAGGACATCGCGCGCCTCAGATCGGCCGTGACCAATCCATCAGTTCGCCTCCTTGTCGACCTTCTCGCCGCTGATCCGACTGCCTCCATCTCGTTCACGGTACTCGTCGAGCGCAGCGGGCGGTCGATTGGGCAGGTGCGGGGCGATCTCGCCAGCCTCACGGCGCTGATCAAGTCGCAGTTCGGTCGCAGTAACTGGCCGATCTACGTCGACTGGATTCACGGGCAGGCGAACTACCGAATCGACGAGCATGTAGCTGCTTGGTGGACTCGGGCCGGAGACATGCCAACGGGACGATAGACCAGGAATATCGCGTCGGAGGCTGACCGCGCTTCATTCACCCTAAGCGTGGATCGGCTCCGCTGGGAGTAACCCCCGACGTCACATCGCCCGTACGCGTACAGTCACCGTATGCAGCCCCGTCGCCCCGTCAGGCGCCGGCTCGTGACGCGCCTCCGTCTGCGGCGTACCCTCGCCGTCGGTCGCCTGCACCTCGAGGCGGTACTCGCCCTCCTCGGGGCGCCAGTCCTCGACGACCCACTGCCGCCAGCTGCTCGAGGACAGCGCCTCGCCCAGGCGCGCCCGGTGCCACGTCCCGCTCGATTCCCCCGAGCGAGTGATTCGCACATCGACGCGGCTGATGCCGCGAATCCCGCCCCACGCCACCCCCGCGACCGGCACCGTGCCCGCTGTCGCGCTGCGCCGCGGCGTGTCGATGCGTGACTGCGTCTTGATCGGCGCCTGCTTCGCCCACCCGCGAGGGATCCAGTAGGCATCGAACGCCTCGAGCGTCGTCAGCTCGATCTCGCTCAGCCACTTCGTCGCGGAGACGTAGCCGTACAGCCCGGCCACGACGAGCCGCGCGGGGAACCCGTGCTGCGCGGGGAGTGCCTCGCCGTTCATCCCGTACGCCACGAGCGCCGTGCGCCCATCGAGGGCCGCCTCCGTCGGGAAGCCGACGGTGAAGCCGTCGACCGAGCGCCCCACGATCTGCGTCGCTCCGGCCAGCACGCCTGCACGCTCGAGCAGATCGGCGAGCGGCACCCCGCGCCACACGGCGTTCCCCACGAGGTCGCCGCCGACCTCGTTCGATACGCAGCACAGCGTCACCGACTCCTCGACCGACGGCGCGGCCAGCAGCTCGTCGAACGTGACCTCGAAGGGCCGGTCGACCATCCCGGTCACCCGCAGCCGCCACGTCGAGCTGTCGACGCGCGGCACGGCGAACGCCGTGTCGATGCGGTAGAATTCGTCGTTCGGCACCACGAGCGGCGTAATTTCCGCGACGTCGAGGCCGGCCCCCGTGGCGTCGACGCCCGGCTCCGGCAACGACACCTGCTCGCGCTGCGCCTCGATGTCCACGCCGGACTCCAGGCTGCGCCCGAGCACCGTCGCCAGCGCCGCGCCTGCCGCCGCCGTCCCCGCAAACGCGAGGAATCGCCGCCGGTCGGCGGTGCCGCGCCCGGGCATCGCGGCAACCGCAGGCGCCGCCCCCGCTTCGGTCGCCGTACGCAGCAACCACTTCAGCGCGACGTACCCCGCGAGCGCGCCCCCGGCGCCGACGAGGAAGCCATCGAGTGTCGACACCGTCACGTCGCGCTGCTCGGCCAGCCACGCCACGAACCCGAACGCCGTCAGGATCGCCCCGCCCGCCCCCGGCAGCCGCGCCGCGAGCGGTCCCAGCAGCGCCCCCAGCGTGAGCGACACGAGGACGATCGTGACCACGAGGGCCGGCTTGTCGTTCGTGCCGAACGTGGTCTCGCCGAAGCGCAGCAGGCCGCCCGGCAGCAGGTCCACGACCCAGTCAGCCACCACGACCACCGGCGGCCGCGCCCCGAGGGCCGCCGCGATCAGCTCCCCCGCCCCCAGCGCCACCGCCGCGGCCACCAGCCCCGCAAGCGCCGGTTCAAGCGTTCGCTGCATCCGTGAGAGGGTGTGACTCACTAGTCCAGTGAACGCTAATCCTGAGACACTGTGCTTACGAAGATGTCGCCGGGACTTCGCGCTCGGCGCTACCGCTCGAGCGTGAACGAGAACCAAGTCTCGTCCCCGAGCGAAATGGCCCCCTCGATCAGGTCGCCACTAACCCGACCATCCAGCTCGAATGTGTCCGATACCACCTTGACCCAATCGCCAGCGACATCCGCTCCTGGCGACGCTCACGCAGTACCGCTGGACGGGTCGCCCCGGTTGGAGCCTCCGCGCCCTGTGGCGAGCGTACCTCGCCGCCTACACTCTCGGGCTGCCGACTACGAACGCCCTCGTCCGACGGCTGCAGGAGGACATCGGGCTGCGCGACGTATGCGGATTCGAGGGCGAGCTACCGAGTCGCTGGACCTTCAACCGGTTCACGAGCCGACTGTCCCGCCATACTGACCTCCTTGATGGCATCCTGGCCAGCTTGACCACCCGTCTCCACGAGCTACTCCCCGACTTTGGTAGCGGGATAGCCGTGGACGCATCCACAGTCCGCTCCTGGAGCAACCCCAACAGGCAACAGGTCTCTGACCCCGAGGCAACCTTCACTGCGAAGAAGGACGCGGCGGGGAAGCAGCAGTGGTACTGGGGCTACAAGCTGCACCTCGCCGTGGACGCGCGTTACGAACTCCCTATCGCGGCGACGTTCACGACGGCGAGCACGCACGACCTGACCCAGTTTCAGCCCGTCCTCGACAAAGCCCGCGCGTCATACCCGTGGCTCCGACCCTCGTACGTGACTGCCGACCGGGGTACGACGCCATTCACGCGCACGAATACGTCGTGAAGGACATGCAGGCCGTCAGCATCATCCACATGCGGAAGATGAGGAAGACGGAGCCCAACGACTTCGCGGACTGGGACGGTACACCGCTCTGCCTTGGCGGCCAGGCGATGACCTTCCTCGGCTACACGCCTGACCTCAAGCTCAAGTATCGCTGCCCGACTGGAGGTTGCCAGCTCAGGGACCGCCAGGGCGTGCTCTACTGCGACACGGCGCTGGTCGTTGACCCGCTCGACGACCTCCGTCGGTTCTCGCTCGTCCCTCGCAACTCACCCCAGTGGACGGCGCTCTACTCAACGCGTCAGTCAGTCGAGCGTTGCTTCTCGCGCCTAAAGCAGCACCGGGCGCTCAACGACCACTGCAGGCGTGGGCTAAGGAAGGTCGCGTTGCACGCGCTTCTTGGATTGGTATCCGTGCAGGCGGCTGCACTTGCGAGGATTCTGTCGGGTGAGAGTGAACGATTACGAGCGGTCACACGCCAAGTCGCGTAAGCGTATACTCGTTTCACAACGCGGGCGTGCCGTGGAACTCGTTGGCATCGCCCGCTGCCATCTGGAAGCCTGCCAGCTCCCGGACGGCGTGACATCGCGGGGTTCGCTCACCTACGTAAGCGGATGCACAGTAGTGTACCCGCGGGTGGGTGTTGCGCGCAACGACCCCTCCAGCGGGAATGCCGCTAGGAGGGCGTATGGACGGTCAGCATGGCATCAGAACCCGGGAGCGAACCGTCGAGCAGAAGGTTCGCGTCCTATCCGCGTACGTCAGGCGTTTCGAGCAGCACTATGGGTACACCTCCGAGGAGATGCTCGAGCGCCTGCGCGCGGGGGAAGTCAGCGAGACTCGGGAAGTGTCAGCATGGCTGACCCGATTCTCGATCTTGCGAAACCTCCAGTCGCTGAGTGGCAGCACGACAGTTGGACCACGTACGAGGAGTACAAGAACGTCCACGCGCAGCGTGTCTCCACGCTCAGCGGGTACATCGTCGCCGAGCGACTCTCGTGGGACGGAGTGACGTCCCATGGCCGTCTTGTTGAGGTTCACATCCATGGGCGCTTCGAATGCGTCGAGGGTGTGGAGATAAACGTCGATAAGCTCCTGGCCGTAAGTCGAGGCCGTGGCCCGCAGCGAGTGCAAGGTAAGTCCTACCGATACTGGGCGTGGCAGAAAGACGGGTTAAGTGAGGTCGACCTCATCGGTTACGACTGCTCGCCGCACTTCGAAGGGCCTCATACCCCCGACGGGCTAGATTGCCTGCATCGACACACCTTTCACCCTCTGACCGGAAAAGAGACGATCGAGAAGATCCCGCTCGACGAGCTTCCGAATCTCCATTCACTCATTCCGTACGCAGTGGAGCTTGGGCGCATCCGGCGTCAGTGGCGGTAGTTTTGCACTTCGCTCCTGCCGCTTTTCTCGTGAGGCCAACGTCTCGCACTGGTACCATGGCAGTGCACGCACAGCCCCGCCGAGCGCCCTCCCCGCGCGCTCCCGACCCTGATTCGCATCCGAGAGGGACGCCGTGGTCCAGGAGAACACCGAGCGCATCAGCCCGCGTCGCATCGAGGACGAGATGGAACGCTCGTACCTCGACTACGCGATGTCGGTCATCGTCTCGCGCGCGCTCCCGGACGTCCGCGACGGCCTGAAGCCCGTGCAGCGCCGCATCCTCTTCGGGATGCAGGAGCTCGGCGTCGGCCCGAACTCCGCCTTCAAGAAGACGGCGCGCATCGTCGGCGAGGTGATGGGCAAGTTCCACCCGCACGGCGACAGCGCGATCTACGACACCCTCGTCCGCATGGCGCAGGACTTCTCGCTGCGCTACCCGCTGATCACCGGCCAGGGCAACTTCGGCTCCATCGACGGCGACCCGCCCGCGCAGATGCGCTACACCGAGGCGCGCCTCGCCCCCATCGCCGCCGAAATGCTCGCCGACCTCGACCGCAACACGGTCGACTTCTACCCGAACTTCGACGACTCGATGCAGCAGCCGGCCGTCCTGCCCGCGCGCATCCCGAACCTGCTCCTCAACGGCGCGAGCGGCATCGCCGTCGGCATGGCGACCAACGTCCCGCCGCACAATCTCCGCGAGCTGTGCGATGCCGTCGCCCTCGTCATCGACCAGCCGGACATCACCGTCGACCAGCTCATGCAGGTCGTCAGAGGACCGGACTTCCCCACCGCCGGCTCCATCTTCAACCGCGAGGAGATTCGCCAGGCGTACGCCACCGGCCGCGGCCGCGTGACCATGCAGGCGAAGCTCGAACTCGAGGAGTCGCGGGCCGGCCGCGTCCAAATCATCGTCACCGAGCTGCCCTACCAGGTGAACAAGGCCACCCTCATCGAGCGCATCGCCGACCTCGTCCGCGGCAAGCGCATCGAGGGCATCTCCGACCTGCGCGATGAGTCGGACCGCCAGGGCATGCGCATCGTCATCGAGCTGTCGCGCACCGCGAGCTACGCCGCCGTCCGCAACCAGCTCTTCAAGCACACCGCATTGCGGTCGACGTTCCCGGTGAACATGCTCGCGCTCGTCGACGGGCGCCCGCAGGTCATCACGCTGCGCGAGGCGCTCCAGGCGTTCATCGACCACCGCCGCGAAGTCATCCGCCGCCGCAGCGAGTTCGACCTCGAGAAGGCCCGTGAACGCGCCCACATCCTCGAAGGCCTGCTCAAGGCGCTCGACCTCCTCGACCAGGTGATCGCCACCATCCGCGCCTCGGCCTCCGCCGACGCCGCCAAGACGGCGCTGCAGGCGGCGCCCTTTGACCTCTCCGAGCGCCAGGCGCAGGCCGTCCTCGACATGCAGCTGCGCCGCCTTGCCGCCCTCGAGCGCCAGCGCATCCAGGACGAGCACCGGGCGCTCATGGAGCAGATCGCGTACCTCGAGGACCTGCTCGCCAACCCGCACAAGATCGACGGCCTCATCAAGGACGACTGCAACGACCTGAAGGACAAGTACGGCGACGACCGCCGCACCCAGGTCTTCGAGCAGCCCGTCGAGGACATCTCCGAGGAGGACCTCGTCCCTCACCAGCGCATCGTGGTCACGATCTCAGACCGCGGCTACATGAAGCGCGTTCCCCTCGAGACGTACCGGCCGCAGGGCCGGGGCGGCCGCGGCATCACCGGCATGGTCACTCGCGACGAGGACGCCGTGCGCCACCTCGTCGTGTGCGACACGCACGAGGCCTTGCTGCTCTTCACCCAGCGCGGCCGGGTCTACTCCCTGCGCGGCTACGAGGTCCCCGAGGGCAGCCGCCAGGCGCGCGGCATCCCCGTCGTCAATCTCGTCGAGATGGACCCGCAGGACCGGGTCACCACGGTCATCGCCATTTCCGACTTCGATCGCGATTCAATGATCCTCACCACCGCCAACGGCGAGGTAAAGCGCACCCGTCTCACCGAGTTCGCCTCGGTGCGCCGCTCCGGCCTCATTGCGATGGACCTGCCGAACGGCGACGAACTCGTCGCCGCCCGCGCCGCGCGTGATGAGGACGACGCCATCGTGGTCAGCAGCGACGGCCAGGCCATCCGCTTCGGCGTCGGCACGCTGCGCGTCGCTTCGCGCGCCTCCGGGGGCGTCCGAGGCATGCGCATCGGCCCCGGCGCACGCGTGATCGCCCTCGTCGTCGCCGGCGAGGGCTCCGACCTCCTCGTCGTCTCGGAGCGGGGCGTCGGCAAGCGCACTCCGATGGAGGAGTACCCGCGCCAGGGCCGCGGCGGCCAGGGTGTCGTCACGTTCCGTGTGACCACCCGCAGCGGCCCGCTGGCCGTCGCGCGCGCCGTCAACGCAGAACACGAGGTCATCCTCGTCTCCCGCGAGGGCATCGTGATGCGCACGCGTGCTGACCAGATCAGCCAGCAGGGCCGCGGCACTCAGGGCGTCGCCGTCATGAACGTCGACGCACAGGACGCCGTCGCCTCGTTCGCCCAGATTGACCTCAGCGTCGGTTCGGGCAACCCGGGCGCATGACCTCGCAGCCGGCCGCAGACGAGTTCTCGCTCATCGACCGCATCATCGCGCGGCTCGGTGACGCTGCGGCGAACGACATCCTCGTCCCGCCCGGCGACGACGCCGCCGCCTGGGCGCCCGCGAACGCCGGCGTCATCGCCACCACCGACGTCCTCACCGAGGGCATCGATTGGCGCCCCGACACCATGTCCTTCGAGGACGTGGGCTGGCGCGCCGTCGCCGTCAACGTCTCGGACATTGCCGCCATGGGCGCCACTCCCGAGGTGGTGCTCGTGGCCGCCGTGCTCGGCGACTCCCTCACGCCCGAGGACCTCGATCGCGCCGTCGACGGCATCGCCGCCGCCTGCCGGGCCCACAACGTCCACGTCGCGGGTGGCGACATCAGCCGCGGCGACTGCACCTCGTTCACGGTCACCGCGCTCGGCTCCTCACGCATCGACCGCGCCGGCCGCGCCCTCGTGCTGCGGCGGGACACGGCGAAGGTCGGCGAGATCGTCGCCGTCTCCGGCAACCCCGGCGCGGCCCGCGCTGGCCTCGCCGTCATCGACGCACAGCGCGCCCACGAGCCGGCCGCCGAGCCGCTCCTTGCCGCGCTCCGCCGGCCCGTGGCCCGGGTCGACATCGGCCTCGCCGCGGTGCTTCGAGGTCTCCAGTGCGGTATCGACATCTCAGACGGCCTCGTCCAGGACCTCGGCCACATCGCGAAGCGCTCCAACGTCGGCATCGAGGTCGAGCTCGAGCGGCTGCCCCTGCACATCCACGCGATGGCGATGCTGGGCATCGACGCGGCACGCAACTATGCCGTCAGCGGCGGCGACGACTACGAGCTGGCGCTCATCGGCCGCGCCGACATCATCGAGTCGCTCGGGATGCCCCTGACGGTCATCGGCAAGGTCGTCGCCGACCATCCCGGCAGCGCGGTCGTGCTGCGCGCCGACGGCCGCACCTACGAGCCGCCCCCCGGTTGGGACCAGATTCGCATGCAGCCCTGGTCCTCGGCCTAACCTATCGAGGCCTCACGGATCCACCGATGAATACCGCCAACCGCGTGGTGATCACGACGACGACCGGCGCGAAGACGCGCGCGCTGGGGCGCCGCCTGGCGCGCCTGCTGCGTGCTGGCGATGTGCTACTGCTCCAGGGCCCGCTCGGCGCGGGCAAGACCACGCTCGCGCAGGGCATCGGCGCCGGCCTCAAGGTCGACGCCCCCGTCCGCAGTCCCACCTTCGTCCTCATGACCCGCCACGAGGGCGAGACGCTGCCCCTCTACCACGCGGACCTCTACCGCCTCGAAACCGTCGAGGAAGTCGAGGACCTCTCCCTCGACGAACAGGCGACAGACGGCGTCCTCCTCGTCGAATGGCCCGAGCGCGGCCTGGACGCCCTCCCGTCCCACCACCTGCTGGTCGTCCTCGAACCCGTCCCCGACGCACCCACGTCCCGCCGCATCACCGTGGTCGCCGTCGGCGACCGCTACCGCCGCGTACTCGACGGCCTGCTGGCGGCAGGGCTCGCGGACCGGGTGTAGGCGGGTTCATCGGCGCCCTCTCCGCCGCTCAGCGCGGATCGCGCATGGTGCAGAAACTCCCTGACCCGGCCGCCTCACGGATCGACGGCGTTCCACCTCGCGTTGCGCCCCCTGGACGTGGCGCAACGATCGCTGGTATGCCTCGGATTTACATCCATTGACTTTGATGTATTCTCGCCGCATGGCAGCACATCGTGACGAGCACGAGCCAGCCTTCCTGCGTCTGGCCGGACACCCGCTGCGGTGGCGGCTGATGCGGGAACTGAGCCGGAGCGATCTCCGCGTGCGCGAGTTGACGCTGCGACTCGGACAGCCACAGAGCCTCGTCTCGTATCACCTTGCGCGCCTACGCCAGGCAGGGCTCGTCTCCATGCGCCGGAGTTCCGCGGACAGCCGTGACGCGTACTACAGCCTCGAGCTGCTTCGTTGCCGCGAGTCGGTGAGGGAGGTTGAGGCAGCGCTGCATCCTGGACTCGACCCAGCCCGAGCGGTCGCGCCGATCACCGCGAATCCCCGGGTGACGAAGTGCCGCGTGCTGTTCCTCTGTACCGGCAACAGCGCGCGCTCACAGATCGCCGAGGCGTTCACGAGGCGCCTTGGGGCAGAGTGGGTCGAGGCCTACAGCGCAGGCCGCGAGCCCAAGCCGCTACACCCGCAGACCGTGCGCGTCGTGCGGAAGCACCGCATCGACATGCGGCACTGGCGCACGAAGCACATGGATGAGTTCGCTGATCAGCAGTTCGACTACGTGGTCACACTGTGCGACCGCGTGCGAGAAACCTGTCCGGAGTTCCCTGGCAGACCAACAGAGATTCATTGGAGCATCCCGGATCCGGCGGCCTCCGATGAGCTGGCGTCGGCATTCGAGCAGGCGGCGACGGCAATAGAGACTCGGGTCCGATTCCTGCTAGCGCTCATCGCGAACGACGTAGCCTGAGATCAGGAGGATTCAGAATGCCCGAAACTCGCGACATGGCCAGCGTCCGCTACATCATCGATGACGTGCAGGCGGCCATCGACTTCTACACCAGCAACCTCGGCTTCGAGGTGCTCACGAACGCGGCGCCTGCCTTCGCGGATGTCGCAAGGGGCAGCCTCCGCCTGCTGCTCAGCGGCCCCCAGAGCTCGGGCGCCCGTGCCCTCCCCGACGGCCGCCAGCCCGTCTCCGGCGGCTGGAACAGAATCCACCTCATCGTCGATGATCTCGAGGCGGAAGTCGCCCGTCTCCGTGAGCGCGGCGTCCCCTTCCGCAGCGACATCGTCCGCGGCCCCGGCGGCGCGCAGGTCGTCCTTGACGACCCCGCAGGCAACCCGATCGAGCTGTTCCAGTCCGCATCGAGGTAGTCCGCGCCCGGCCCGCCGCTCACCCGAAAGCGACCGCATGGCCGAACTCGGCATCGACACCGCCTCGCAGACCCTCGCCGTGGCAATCCTTGACGGCGAGCGGGTGCTCGCCGAGCGCCGCTGGCGCCTCGAGACCACCGCCTCCCGTGAACTGCTCGCGGGCATCGAGGCCGTGCTCCGCGACGCCGGCATCGACCTTGACGCCATCGAGGCGGTCGCCGTGGACATCGGCCCCGGCGCCTATACCGGACTGCGCTCCGGCGTGGCGACGGCACAGGGCCTGGCGCTCGGGCTCGGCGTGCCGCTCGCCGGCGTCGCCCGCCTCGAGGCCGACGCCTTCCCGCACCTCGCCCCGGGCACCCCCGTCGTCGCCGTCCACAACGCGGGGCGGAGCGGCCTCGCCTGGGCCGCCTATGTCCCGTGCGACGCCCCCGAGGCCGGCCCCCCCGAGCCGCTGTCCGCCCCGAGCCTCGACACCCCCGAGGACTGCGCCCGCCTCGCGCCGGCTCACGCCGTCTGGTGCGGTGAAATCACGGACGATCTGCGCCGTGCTCGCGCAGACGCCGGTCGCACAGGCGACACTGACGCCGCGGGCGGTGAAAATGGGCGGAGCGCCGCCGACCTGGTGCGGTTGGCGCGGCTGCACCGCGCGTACACCGACCCGGCGGCAGTCGACGTGATCTATCTGCGGCCGCCATCGATTGGCGCACGCGCGGACCGCCGCTAACGGCCGGTCATCCTCGAAGGGGGTAGTTGTGGAACGGACCCTGATCCTCGTGAAGCCGGACGCGATGCAGCGTGGCCTCGCCGGCGAGATCCTCGCCCGCTTCGAGCGCCGAGGCCTGCGCATGGTCGGCCTGCGCCTGCTCAAGGTCGACCGCAACATGGCGAAGCGCCACTACGCCGAGCACGTCGGCAAGCCCTTCTTCGACGGCCTGGTCAACTACATCACCAGCGCGCCCATCGTCGCCGCCGTCTTCGAAGGCTCCAACGCCGTGGCCGCCGCCCGCCAGCTCATGGGCTCCACCCGCCCCACCGAGGCCGCCCCCGGCACCATCCGCGCCGACTTCGGCCTCGAGGTCGGCCGCAACCTCGTCCACGGCTCCGACAGCGTCGCCAGCGCCAAGCGCGAGATCGACATCTTCTTCGAGGGCCAGCGCCTCGCCTCCTGGAAGCGCGATGTCGACCCGTGGATCTTCGAGTAGCTGTTCCTCCGAGCTCACGCAGACGACAGGGCCCGCCATACGGCGGGCCTCCGTATTCGAGACGGGACTCGGCTACTGGACGCGCACGACCTCCTGCGCGCGCTGCCACAACCCCTCGAGGTTGTAGAACGCCCGCTTCTCCAGCGAGAACAGATGCACGATCACCGTCCCGAGGTCGACCAGCACCCAGCCGCCCTCCGGCTGCCCTTCCTGCTTGAGCGTCCGTCCGTCCGCGCTCGCGTCCGCGTCGAGCGTCTCGATGAGCGCGTTGAGCTGTCGCTCGTTGCCGGCGGTCGCGATCACGAAGTAGTCGGTGAACGTCGAGAGCGACGTGAGGTCGAGGAGCACCACGTCCGACGCCTGGCGGTCCACCAGCAGGTCCACGACGTGGTGAGCGAGTTCCGAACCCTGCAGCGCGTCCTCCTCGAAGCTGGCCCCATCGAAGGGCCCGGGTCAGCAGTATAGCAGGGCCCCCGTCTGAACCCTCGCAGCCGTCGGCCGCCCTCGGCGCCGCGTATACGATCGAGGAGTGAGACGCAGCAGCCAGCGAGTGTGGACCGCCGCCGTCGTCGGCAGCGCCCTGGTCTCGGTCCTGATCCTGCTGCTGCTCGGCGCGCTCGTCCGCTGAGCGCCGTCCGGGCAGCAGCACCTACAATGGAACGATGACCGCGAAGCCACGCGTCCTCGTCGCGATGTCCGGCGGCGTCGATTCTGCCGTCGCCGCCGCCCTGCTCCACGAGCAGGGCTACGAGGTCGTCGGCGTTACCCTCCGCCTCTACACCGAGGCCGACGACACCGCCTACCGCTCCAAGCGCTCCTGCTGCGGCATCGAGGACGTCTCCGACGCCCGCTCCGCCGCGCAGCGCATCGGGATCCCCCACTACGTGCTCAACATGGAGCAGGAGTTCGAGCGCGACGTCCTCGGCCCGTTTGTGCAGGCCTACGCCGAGGGACGCACCCCAAACCCCTGCCTCGCCTGCAATCAGCACGTCAAGTTCTCAACCCTCCTCGACCGCGCCGTCGCGATGGGGTGCGAGCTCCTCGCAACCGGCCATTACGCCCGCGTCGACCGCATCGAGGAAGCGCCCGGTGTCGAGCGCTACTGCCTCCGCACCGCCATCGATGAGCAGAAAGACCAGTCCTACGTCCTCTACACGCTCGGCCAGGATGCCCTCCGCCGCACCCTGCTTCCCGTCGGCGAGCTGACCAAGCCCGAGGTGCGCCGTATCGCCGCCTCGCTCGGTCTCCGCGTCGCCGACAAGCCGGACAGCGCCGACATCTGCTTCGTCCCCGGCGGCGACTACCGCGAACTGCTCCGTGCGCGCGGCGTCCCCTTCGAGGCTGGCTCGATCGTCGATGGCGCGGGCGCGACCCTCGGCCGTCACGAGGGGGCGGCAGGCTACACGGTCGGACAGCGCAGAGGGCTCGGCGTCGCCGCCGGTGAGCGCCGGTACGTCACCGGGGTAGACGCCCGTGCGAACCTCGTCGTAGTCGGCCTCGAGGATGACCTGCTGGCGCGAGGGCTTCGGGCCTCCGCTCCGCACTGGGTCTCGAGCCCACCCGCCCTGGGCGAGCCCCTCACCGCGCGCATCCGCTACCACGGCGCGCCGGTCGAGGCTCACCTCGTCGAGTGCACCGGCGACGGCTTCGTCGTCGACTGCGCGCGGCCGGTACGAGCCGCCGCGCCCGGACAGGCGCTCGTCCTGTACCGCGGCGACGAGGTGGTCGGCGGCGGCACCATCGAGGGACGCGCTGCCTAGGCCGCGTTGAGCCCGGCAGGGCGCACCGCGTAGGATGAGACCGAAGGAGATCGCATGAGCCTGGAAACGCTGCGCGACCTCGTGATCGTCGTCTACGGCGTCCTCGGTATCGTGCTCTTCATCGTCCTGATCGCCGTTGCCCTCGGCATCTACTTCGCCGTGCGCAAGCTCAGCCGCGCCGCACAGGACCTGATGGCCGACCCCGTGCGCCCGACGCTCGAGGAAGTGCGCCAGACGATGCAGAACGTCCGCGGCACCTCGGAGTTCGTCGCCGACCGCACCGTGCACCCCGTGATTCGTACCGTGGCCGCCGTCCGCGGCGTCCGCCGCGGCCTGGGCGTCATGGCCGGCATCCGGAAGCGCAACCGATGAAACTCGGGACGCTCCTGCTCCTCGCCACCGCGGCCGGCGCCGGCTTCACCGCCTCCCGCCACCTGCTCGCCAGCCCCGAGGCGCCTCAGGGCCTCCCTGAGCCGCTCCAGCACCGCGTGGACGCTCTCCACGCCCGTCTGCACCGCCTGCGTGGCTACGCCGTCGAGGCGGTCGCAGCAGGCCGCGAAGAGCGTGACGAGGCCGAACGCGAGCTGCACGCCGAGTACCTCGCGCGCACCCAGCGCGCGAACTCCTCGGCGCCCCCGGACGGCGTCTGGCGCCGCTGACCCGCGCTCGCGGCTGGCGCCCGCGGCGCTGAATCGAGCAGGCGCAGTCGAGTCCGGCCGTTCGAAGGTGGAGGAGGCGAACCCGATGACTCCAATGCGCAGGACCGCTGCGTCAGGTTCCTCCAGGAAGCCACCGGCGCCCGCCGATAGCCACGCGGACATCGAGGACTGGATGCGCCGCGTGATGCCCGACCTGCATCCGATCGTCACCCATCTCGACGAGGCCATCCGCGAGGCGGTCCCTGGTCTCCAGTACGCCGTGAAGTGGAAGAAGGCCTACTACGGCCTGCCTGACCGCGGATGGATCATCGAGATGGTCGCCTACGACGTCTCCGTGAACGTTGTCTTCCTGGGCGGCGCGGACTTCGACTCGCCCCCGCCGCTCGGGGACGATGGCCGGAGCCGCTACATCAAGCTCAAGTCCCTCGAGGAGGCGCGTCAGCCGCTCCTCCGCACGTGGATCGAGCAGGCCGCGCGGACCCAGGGCTGGCAGTAGGTCCATCTGGCTCGCGCCGACCGCGGACCCTCGCGGGTTTGTCCGAGGCCGAGCCGCGAATTTATACTCGTCAGCGGAGAGGTGTCCGAGTGGTTGATGGTGCCGCTCTCGAAAAGCGGTAGGCGAAAGCCTCGTGGGTTCGAATCCCACCCTCTCCGCCACGCCCCCTCGGGGCGTTCGAGGTTAGCCGCCACACTCCTCGGCTGACCTGACCCCGTCGGACGGGCCCGGAGAGGTGCTGGAGTGGCTGAACAGGCTCGCCTGGAAAGCGGGTAGGGGTTAACGCCCCTCGTGGGTTCGAATCCCACCCTCTCCGCCAGCGTCCTCCCGCACGAGGCCGTCGAGGCCGCTACGCGTCGACTCGCTGGCCCCGGATCACCGTCCGCGAGTCGTACTCACGCGTCACGGTGTTGAAGTCGCCGCTACAGGTGATCAGAGTGATCGCGTCGCCCTCCGGCACGTCGGCACTGAAGATGTTGCCCCAGTCGCCTTCCGTCTCCGGCACCTGCCGCTTCCACACCACCTCGTAACGCACCGTCTTGCCGTGCATCGTCACCTCGATGACATCCCCTGCACGCAGCAGGTTGATGTCTCGAAACACCCCTTCACCGCGGTAGTTCACCTGGGCGTACGGCACCAGCGCGGCGTAGTCCACGTGCGCGGCGAACGTGGGGTTCTTGCCCTCATCGATGTCACCCCCGTAACGCGGGTCGACCTCGAAGTTGTACCAGCTCACGTCAGACGGCCCGAAGGGGTTCAGGTACTGCAGGTTCAGGTCCGCGCCCACCGTGCGCTCACCGATCGGCGCGTCCACGCCGATGCGCGGGATCTTGAACCGTCCGAGGGTCGCGCTCGGCGGGTCGCCGTGCTCTTTGACGAACTCGCGCAGCGTCTCGAGGGTCGGCAGGTCCGGGTCCTCGGTCGGGAGGGGCTCCGCCGTATGCGTCGGGCCGGGCGCGTCCGACCCGACGGGTGTCGACGTCGACGGCGCCGACACGGTCACCAGCGGCCCTCCGTCGCCGCTGCTGCCCGCCGTCGCCATCACCGCGGTCGCACCCACCAGCACCACCAGGGCCAGCACCGCGGCCCCCGTCGCCCAGCGCGTCGCACGCGTCTGCAACGCCCACCACTGGCGCAGTGGCATCATGCGCGCCTCCATGCAGAGTTTCGAGGGAGCGGGGCCGTGGCCCGGACAATCTACGATACCGCGACAGACGACCACCGTACACGCGTACCGCTCGCTCGCCTCGCGATGATCTCACAACCGTGGACGAGCGCGCCCCGGGGCCCCCGCTGTTGCGAGGGACACCCGGGGCGCCGTGAGCATCAGGACGAATGCGCCTAGACGCAGCGACCGATGAAGATCGTACCGTTCGGGATCGTGTCGTTCGGGAACAGCGCCATCACGTCCTGGTTCACGACGCTGATCGAGGTGCCGGGGATGTAGGCCACGAACGACCCGTCCGGCTTGTTGTGGAAGAACGCCGACGTCGCCTGCGGGCACCCCGAGGCGTCCAGCAGCTGCGCGAACGTGCCGCCCCCGAACGCGAACGAGCCAAACCCTCCCGCCGCCGGCGGCTTGTTGCCTGCGATGATGCCGCCGGTCTGCGCCTGCACGGTGCCGCCCTGCGCCGGCATGAGCACCAGCAGCGCTGCCAGCGCCGCCGCCGCGATCGACCCACCGATGAACCTGCGAATCATGACTCTCCTTCTCTCCAGGCTCCGCGAAGCCTCCGCTGTGTTGAGCGTCATCCCGCCACTGAGCGCCCGGTTGCCGCGTGCCCCCCCGGGGAGCACGAGCCCACGCCGTACAGAGTACCTGCCGGGGCAACGTCGAGGCAGTCCCGTGCGCGGATCGGCATCGCGCAACACAAACGGGTGGCTCCCGAAGGAGCCACCCGTTCATTGGTGCCCAGATGTCACGCCGGTAGCAGTCGCCCGGACCGCCGACCGAGGTCAGCGTCCTCAGGCGGGGCTGCTCCCGCCGTCACACTACGACCTAGCCAGCGCGGCGGCCGTAGAGCTCGCGACCGGCGACCGCAGCACCGGCGACCGCGGCGAAGCCGAGCAGCAGCCAGAGGCCGCCGTTGCCGCCGTCAGTCCCAAGGAGACCGGCGTTACCGGTCTTCGGCGGGGCCGGGGTGGCCGTGGCGACCGCCGTAGCCGTCGACGTGGCCGTCGCGGTAGCGGTAGCGGTTGCGGTTGCGGTCGGGGTGGCCTGCGACACCGTCAGGGCGTAGCCGTTGGCGATGTCGGAGGGCGTACCACCCGACTTCCAGGTCGCGGCCGGCGAAGCCGTCGCAGCCTGGCCGTTGACGGTGAAGCTGATCGCCGCACCTTCGGTCGGACCACACGAGTTGTCCGACGCGATCTGCATGGTCCACTCACCGGCGGCGGTGACCGTGGCGGTGCCACACTGCTTGCCACCGATCGAGGCGGCAACGGTCTGGCCGGCCGTGAGGCCCTTTCCGTACAGCACCGCCGGGAGCACCTGCGCCGAAGCCGAACCCGCGGAAGCGAGTCCCAGCCCCAGCACCAGGGCAGCAGCGGCAGCAACGAGCCCGAACCGGGTCATTGCCTTGCTCAAAATCATTCAGTGTCTCCTTAGTGCAGCCTTGCGATTGGTTGCACGCCTTCCCGCCAAGACGTGGATGCGTCCCCGGGCACCACCGTCATGATGGTGCCCGGGGACTTCCGAATCAAGCGAGTAGGCGGGTGCCTCCTACGCAACAGCCTTGCACGTGGCCGTGAAGATCGTCGGGTTCGGGATCGAGACGTGCTCGTTCGGGAACATCGCCAGCCACTCGGCGTTAGCCGCAGCAACCTGCGAACCGACAACCCACGAGACCCAACCACCGTTGGGCTTGTTGTAGAAGATCACCACCGTCGCCGGGTTGGCGCACTTCGTCGCCGCGAGCAGCTGGTCGTTCGTGCCGCCGCAGAAGAGGAAGGTGCCCCAGCCGCCAGCCGCCGGAGGCTTGCTGCCCGCGAGGATCGCGTCCGCGCTGTCGGCACAGGCCGTCGGGGTGACGTGGATGTCACCGCTCAGGTCGAGCGCCTCGGAGCAGGTCGCGTCGCCCGGGCCAGGCCCGATCGTCTCAACGACGACCGCAACCGTGGTCACGCCGGCGATAGCCGCGATGATCTTGGCCGAGACGACACCGTTGACGGTGTCCTCAACCGTGGTCACGAACTGGACGTTGTCAGCGCCGTCGCCCGAGTCAACCTCGACGAAGTCGGCGATGATGCCATCCGGAACCGCGTTGCCCTTGGAGTCGACGATGGTCGCCTCGACGTTGACGGCGTCGCCGATGTCGAGGTCGGTGTCGAAGTCAGCGATCGAGCAGGAGGCCGGGTCGCCACCGAACGCAACCTCAACCGAAGCCGAGGCCGAGCCGGCGCTCGCCGTGACCTTCGCCACGTCGCCGCTGTTGCCGGTGCCACACGAGGCCAGCTCGTTGTAGGCCAGGCCGCCGCTGGACGAGAAGGTGACCGCACCCTCGTACAGACAACCGTCGGTGGTCGACCAGTTGACCGCAACGTTGGGCAGGTTCGAGCCGTTCGAGTCCTCGACCTCGGCGCAGAGCACGGCGCGGTCGTTGTCGAACGTCGTGAAGTTGTTGAACGAGTACTCCTCGGCCGCGATCACGTAGACCGGGGTGCCGTGGCACTCAGTGGCCTCGCTGGAGCCCCACTCGCGCATCGCCGAGAGCTTGATGGTGGCCGGAGCGCCAAGGACGGAGATCGACGCCGTCTTGACGGAGCTGCCCTGCCACGCGCTGAAGGTAACGGTGCCGCCCGGGAACCCGCCCGGCGACCGCCACCAGACCTCGACCTCAGTCGTGTTGGTCAGCAGGTCCAGCGGGTCGGGACCCTGCAGACCGAAGACCTCAGAGCAGTAGTCCAGGCCGATCGACTCACCGGTGTTGCAGATCACGATGTCGCGGTCCGCCGGACCGACCAGCATCGGGAAGCCTGGAACCGTCGGGAAGCCGTTCGAGGCCAGGATGACACACGGCATCGAGCCCAGGAACTCGTCGTAGTAGCACGACGGCAGGATCGGGGGAGCCTGCGGCGCGCAGCCGACCTGGATCCACACCGGGAACAGAATCGCGCAGCCGTCGAGGCCGCCGAAGTCACCGGCCGTCGCCGTGACACGGATGTCAAACAGCGAGTTGAAGGGGTTCGGGTAGACGTCGTCTTCAGCGACGATGTGGAGCTGTGCCCACCAGTCGTTCTGGGTGATCGTCGTCGTCGTCGAGATGCTCGCAACGGTGGCTTCCGCCGGCTGCGGCTTCCCGGCCGGCGAGCCGACCGCCAGGAGAAGCGCCAGCGCCGCCACAGCGGCGACCGCGCTCCCCACAAAGAGTTTGCGAATCAAGTTGTTCTCCTATGGATGAACAGTTGTGCTCGTTGGGGCTGTACGCGTTTCTCGGGTTGCCTCCTTCTCCGTCCAGCTCACCGCGTGAGCCGCCGCGTTCGGCCCGGCTCCTGATCGGTAGCCTCCCAGGTGGCATCGCTCGAGCGGGACGTCACATGCGTGCTTCCCCTGCCCGGAGCGCGGACCGCGCACGATAGTAGCAGGCATGCTCCCCTCGGGGACGCCGCCAGCGCTGATTCGTGCGCACTCCCAGAAACGCTCACGCGCAACGGAGGTTAACCGGGGCTCGGAAAAATGTGATCGGCCTGTTATCGGCCTTCAGGCCGCGGCGGGTTCGCGTACACCACGAAGTCCACCCGCGCGACCGCCCCCAGCACCTCCGGCAACGTCGCCACCCCCAGCGGGAAATCGACGGATGACCCGGCCGGCAGGCCCAGCGTGGGGCTCACGGGCGAGATGAACAACGGCGTCCCGGACGCGTCGAAGAAGTACCCGAACACCTGTGCCGTCACCTGGCGCGGGTCGCTGCTCGTGAGCGTGATCTTGGGGTCCGCCGGCAGCGGCCACGCGAAGCTCGCCGGCGTCACGACCACAAGGTCGCTGACGTACGTGGCCTCGTCCGTCCGGCCCACCTGGCGAAAGTCCGGCACCAGCACGAAGTGCTGCGGGTCCAGCTGCTCGCCGGTGCGCGGGAACGTCATCTGCACCTGGAAATACCCTTCCTCGCCTGGATTGAGGTACGGGTTCCCGGGCATCGGAGGACGCGCCGTGACCAGCGTCTTGCCTGCACCATCGGTGACGAACGCGCTCGCGCTCAGCACATAACCGGGCTCGGCGCTCAGGTTCTTGATCCGTCCGGTCACGAGCAGCATCTTGCTCGGCGTGGGCGTCGCCTGCGCGACCGGCGTCGCGCTGCCCTCCGGCGTCGAGGTGGCGGCCGCACTGCTCGCGGGAGCGCTCGGACTCGCCGTCGCCGTCGCTGTTGGCAGGATGGCCATCGGGTCGACCACGGCCGAATGCAGCACCGACCACTCGACGCGCATCGGCCCGGCCTCCTGCGGCACCAGCAGGTCCGGCACCGCCGCGAGCTTCCATTGCCCATCGCGGCGCGCCAGCCGGAAGTCGCGGCTCCCGTAGTTCGTGGCCACCCGCGCCTGGACGTACGCCTCGTCCGCGGACCTCGCGGTGCTCCCCAGCGACAGGACCGTGAACGTCAGCGCCTCCGACTGCAGCGGCGCCACTTCCATCACCAGCCGCGAGAATTCTTCCTCGCCCAGTTCCGGCACCGGCAACATCGTCGAAGCGATGAACTCCGGGTTGTACTCGTTCACGAACCCGTAGAAGTCCTCGATGGTCGCGCGGATCTCCGCCCGCTCGCCCTCCCCGATCGTCGCCGGGAGCTCGTTCGGCCCCAGCCCCGTCAGCCGGTTGTAGAGGAAGATGCCGCCGAGGATCAGAAGGATCGCGACAGGGATGGCGCCGATCGCCAGTGTCGTCAGATTCCTGCGCTGGCTCAGCGCCTGGCGTCGTTCGGCGGTCGTCTTACGTGCTGGCAAAAGGCCTCCTCAGGGAGCGGACCACGGGCGTCGCCACCCGAGCGCCCATAGTATGGCCGTGGCCGGGTAGGCGGAATCCGCCGTCGCCGCGGTCCCGCAGGCCGCGCGAGTTCGAACCCAACAGCATTCTGACAACGATCATGATTAACCATAATGCCTGGTCATGCGTTCTACGGATGCTTATGGAGAGATCGCGACCGTGCTAGAGTTCGCACGCACGAGGGCGCCCTCGCATCCCGATGTGCATCCACACGGGGATGAGGGCCGGAGGAGCCGCCTTTCGAAGACGGATGACGCGGGGGATCCCGCAGATCACACCCAGGAGGACGGGGCGCCAACCGCTCGGCCCGAAGCAACCCGGATCCCGAGCAACGCAGCCCTGACATAAGGAGGAATCCTCTTGACGAAACGACTGATCGCCCTGGCCCTCGCGCCAGTGGCCCTCGCAGTGATCGCCTTTGCGATGATGGGCACCGACAGCTCCGAGGCGCGGCAGACGCCACCCCCATCGATCGTCGCCGCCGCCGCCAACCAGGTCGAGACCTGCTCGGCCGACGACGGCGAGATCACGGGCCCGAGTGGCTGTGGCTACCCGGTCTACGAGTGCTTCTGGGTCCTCAGCTCCAGTGGCGAGGCCGCCAACCCCAACGAGTGGGTGGAGCTCTACACGCAGGGCAACGGCGATGACCGCGTCCTCGTCCGCCAGCTCGTCTGGCTCTGCGAGTCTGGATACAAGTTCTCTCCGGAGATCGACTCGGGCGCGGCATCGAGCGACGCCGATGCGCAGGGCGGCAGGAAGCGGGTGTTCGCGTGCTACCGCATCGCGTACGGCGACCTCGTCTACGACACGGAGACGCTGTGGACCGACAACTTCGGCTACGACAACGTCTTCATCCGCGGCTCCGAGATCATGTGTGACAAGGCGAAGAAGTACCACGACGGGACTCCGACCGGCTCGCTCGACGACGAGGATGTCGAGGCCAACGGCGACTACGGCAGCTCCGTGTGGCAGTGCTTCACGCTGAACGCCCTTCCCAAGTGGCGCATCTTCGGCATCTGGACGAAGAACTTCGACTGGCAGCGCATCTGGGCCCTGAACGGCTACCAGCTCTGTGAGGACGCCTCGAAGTACCACGACGAGGAAGAGCACGGCAACGCCACGGGCAACATCCGCGAGTGCTTCCGCATCGAGCAGATGACCCCGAACTGGCTGCCCCAGACGGTCGTCCTCGACACGAAGAACTTCGGCGAAGTGCAGGCCGTGGTCGGCCGGCCCGCGTTGATGTGCGAGTACGCCGAGTGGGGCAAGCAGGTGCCCTAGGCTTCCTGCGGGGTCACACGACGCGTCTGTCCAACGGACGACAACGAAGCGGGCGGGGAATTCCCCGCCCGCTTCGCGCTCCAGCCACGGCCCCCGGACATCGACTGCGCGCCCCTCTCCACCGATTCCCGGGAGAATCGAGCGTCCGCGTTAACTTTATCCACGCCCCGCGTGTTTCTCCTCGTGAACAGGGGAAGATGCTCCTGTGGCGACGCGTCGAGTACGATCCTGCAGCCGGCGTGCCGGTGGACATACTCGACACGCCGCGCGTGGAGCGTCTGGTGGTTGACCACTTCCCCTCTCACCGTCTCGCCTCCGGCGAGCCTCGCGAGGTCCTCCCTCCCGAGGTCGAGCGCGATCTTGTCGACCGCGCGCGCCGGAAGGACCAGGAGGCCTTTGGCCTCCTGTACGACGCGTACCTGCCCAGGCTGTATCGCTACTGCCTGAGCCGCGTCGGCAACGAGACGGATGCGGAAGACCTGACGGAAGAGATCTTCCTCAAGGTCTTCCGGGCGATCGAGGGGTTCCAGTGGCGTGCCACCGGTGCCCCGGCCGCCGGTCCGCCCACCGAGGACGATCCGCCACCCGCGGACCCGCCCTCCGGACCGCCCGTCGGCCAGGAGCCTCGAGTGCCGTTCGCGGCCTGGCTCTTCCGCATCGCCCACAACCATGTGGTCTCGTTCCACCGGCGTGCCGCCTCGCGCGGCCCCTCGGCGGAACTCTCGGAGTCGATCCGCGACGGTCGTCGCGGGCCGGCAGAGATCGCGGAAGCAAAGATCGCGGCCGAGGAGGTGTTCGCGGCGGTCAGAGAGCTCCCAGAGGCGCAACGGGATGTCCTCCTGCTGCGCTTCGCATCCGGGCTCTCCGTCGCGGAAACCGCCGAGGCTCTGGGCAAGCAGCAGACGAACGTCAAGGTGCTGCAACACAAGGGGATTCAGCGACTGAAGCGGATGCTCACGGGCGAAGCGGAAGTCGCGGCGGACGCCGGCAGGCGAAACAGATAGCGGACTGGATGCGAGACGACTGGCACCACGAGGCGCAGGACGCGGACGAGACCCCCCAGGTCGACCCGTCCCTTGATGTCACGCTGTCCGATGTCGCCCCCATCGATGCGGCCGCCGTGCAGCGCTTCGCCGACGCCCTCGACCGTACCGAGGCCGGAGAGCACCTCCGCCTGCACGTCGAGGACGCCGAGCTCGCCTCGCTCCTCCGCACCGCCGCCCGCCTCCGCGCGGACGCTGGCCACCTGACCGACACCCCCTCCTTCGATTCCTACCGCGAGCGCTCCCGCGCTTACATCCTCCATTCCCTCGAACGCGAACCTCTGGAGCGGGCCGGCGGGGCCCCAGAGGGGTTGCGCATCACGCCGTTGCACGCGCGGACGCGCCAGTGGACTCGGACCCGCTGGGCGACCGTATCGGCGACGGTTGCGACCGCCGCGGCGGCGGCCGCACTGTTCATCGTGACCCTCACGGGCTCCCCCGGGAGGGACGATGGCGGCGTGCAGATCGAACCGAGCCTCGGCGCCAACCTCACCACCCAGTCCACCGAGGCCGAGCTCGACCGCATCCGGCGCGCCGTCACCGCCATCGAGGAGCAGGCCGCCCAGGGCAAACCGGCCGACGCGAGCCTGCTGCGTACGGTGACAGAGAGCACCGCCGCCGTGGCGAAGGTCATCGAGACCCGGCCGCAGGCCGTCTCCCGTGAGTCGGTCACCACCTACCTTGAGACGGTGAACAACGCCCGCACCGTCCTCGACGTCGTCGCTCCGGAGGATGGCGGCGTCGGCGCCCTCGCCGCGGCACAGGTGGCCACCGAGGACGGACAGGTCACCGCCGCCCGCTTCCTCGAGAACGTCGTCACCACCGCCACGGCCACCGAGACCGGCACCCCCACGGCGACGGCTACGGCGACCGCCACGGCCACTGTCACGCCGACCGCCACTGTCACGCCGACGGTCACCCCGACCGCGACACCGACCCCCACGGCTACGCCGACGGTCACGCCCACCGCGACGCCGTCGCCCACCGCCACGGCCACCGAGACCGCGACTCCCACGGCGACGGCCGAAGGCACCGCGACCACCGAGGCCACCGCTGAGGGAAGCCCGACTCCAACCACGGGGGCCGACGAGGTCTCGCCGACTCCCAGCGCGCCCTGACCCGTCACGCCCGGTTCCCTTCGACGCGGCTCCCGGATCGGGAGCCGTTCGCTTTCCCCCGTGCGTCCTGCCCCATCGCTGCCAGTTCCTGGTTCTCAATAGGACAAACGTTCTCATAGCCTCCTCCCTGCACCGCTAGGAGGAACCCAATGGCGCTGACACTGGCCGAGGGCGCGAAGCTCTCCAACGACGTGCTCCTCGAGGGCGTCGTCGAGACCGTCATCAACGACAGCCCCGTACTGCAGCGGCTCCCCTTCGTCGAGATCGTCGGCAACGGGCTCACCTACAACCGCGAGAACGCTGCCGCTACCGCCGCCTTCTACGGCGTCGGCGACACCTGGACCGAGAACACCCCGACCTTCACCCAGATCACGACGGCGCTCACCATCCTCGGCGGCGACGCGGACGTCGATCACTACCTCGCGAGGACGCGCAACAACGTCCAGGACCTCGAGGCCGCGGTCGTCACCTTGAAGGCGAAGGCCGTGCAGAGGAAGTTCGACGACACGTTCATCAACGGCGACACCGCCCTCGACACGAAAGCGTTCGACGGCATCGACAAGCAGTGCACCGTCGGTCAGACCGCGTCCATGGGCACCAACGGCGCCACCCTGACGCTCGCCAAACTCGACGAGGCGATCGACCTCATCCGCGGCGGCAAGCCGGACATGCTGCTCATGTCCCGCCGCACCCGCCGAGGGCTCACCGCCCTCGCACGCGCCTCCGGCTCCGGCGTCGTCGAACAGGACCGCGACGAATTCGGCCGCATGGTGCAGTTCTACGACGGCGTCCCCATCGGCGTGAACGACTACATCTCCGACGTAAAGACCGTCGGCACGTCCTCGGACTGCTCCACTATCTATGCGCTGCAGTTCGGCGAGGGTGCGGTCGTCGGCCTCACCGGCCCCGGCGGCCTCACCGTCGAGCGCGTCGGATCCCTCGAGACGAAGGACGCCACCCGCGTCCGCGTCAAGTGGTACGTCGCGCTCGCCATCTTCAACCAGCTCAAGCTCTCGCGCCTCGTCGGCGTCCGGCCGTAGCCCCGCCCTTCGAGGACACACGCACCCGGAGGTGCCGCCATGGACCTGTCGACGATGCGGACCCGCGTCCGCCGCGACCTCCGCGACGAGGACGCCGCGAACTATCGCTGGACCGACACCGAGCTCGACCGCCACATCGCCCGCGCCGTGCAGGAGGTCTCGCTCGCCGCCCCCCTCGAGGCCTCCACGACGCTGACGACGGCCGCCGACAGCCGCGAGGTGAGCATCGCCGCGCTCACCTCGCGCGTCTCCGTCGAAGCCGCCGAATACCCCGTCGGCCAGTACCCGCGCAGCCTCGTCCCGTTCACGACGTGGGCCGACACGCTCTCCCTGCTCATCGACGGCGCGCCGCTCGAGGGTGAGTCGGTCCTCGTCCGTTACACGAAACTCCACACCCTCGACGGCAGCGGCACGACGCTCCCCGACCGCCTCCACGACCTCGTGGCGACCGGCGCCGGCGCCTACGCCGCCCTCGAATGGGCCTCCTACGCGACGAACCGCGTGAACGTCGGCGGCGCCGAGACCTGGCGCAACTACCACACATGGGCGCAGGAGCGCATGGCGGCCTTCGCGAAGTCGCTCGCCAAGCTCGGCCGCGAGCGCCGCCTCCGCTCCCACCGCATGTACCAGTCCGCCGTCGGCGCGGCCGGCGCCCGCGAGTGACCGCCCGTCCGCGGACATCGAGGACGAGACGATGCGCTCCCTGACCGCGACCCTCCTCGCAGCGCAGCGGGCGGCAGACGGGGTGCCGGTGCTCGCAGCCGAGCTGCACGACCGCGACGTGGGCGTGGCCCGGCTGCGGTGGGAGCGCTGGTACACCGGCGCGGAGGCGACGGGGCCGTGTGTGGCGGCGGTGCCGGCCGACGGGTCGCTGCTGCGAGCTCGCATCGATACCGGAGCGGCGACGCTGTACCACTCGCGGGTCGCGTCGCCCGGCTCGGGCAGCACCTACTCGTCGTGGACGAGTCTCGGGACCGTGGCGACCGCGCCGCGGCTCGGGCTCGCGGCGGCGGGGACGCGGGCGCTCGTCGCGTACGTGGCGAGCGGCGGGGTCGCCGTGCGGATCAGGGAGTCGACCGACTCCGGGGCGAGCTTCGGCGGCTCCACGACGCTCGTCACGGCGGGCGCGGCCGTCACGGCCATCGCCTGCGCGTTGCAGAGCGACGGCAGCGCCGCCGTGGTCTACGCCGTCGCGGGCGTCGTGCACCGGCTGACGAGGACGGGGACGGGCTCGTGGAGCGCCGCGACCGCCTGGTCGAACAGCCTGGCGACGGTGAGCGGGCTGGCGGCTTTGTTCGCGACGGACTATCAGGTGCTCGTCTCCGGCACGACGAGCGCCGGCGACGCCGGTGCGTGGGCGTGCATCCTCGGCGCGGGCCGGGTGCTTCCTGCAGGAAACTGGTCGGCCCTGAACGAGGTGGCCGGCGCCGCCAGCGGCACGCTCGTCACCTACCTTGCGACGGGGCTCGCGTTCGCCGACGTGCCGAGGGCCGCCCTGGTGGAGTCGTACAGCGGCGGCGGGGCGTACAGCCGCGCGCAGCTCGCGAGCGGCACCGAGGCCAGCGACTTCGACGACTTCCCGTGGCGAGAGCCGCCGCCCTTCGAGGTGGCGTCGAGCCACGGCGTTGGGATCGGGGCGGGCGGGGCCGACGCCTGGCTGGTGACGGCGGCCGGGGTCTGGCACGCGACGAGCAGCGTGACGCCGGCGGTCCTCTCGTCCGACGTGCTGGAGGCCGACGTGCAGCTGAGCGCGGAGCGCGGGCGGCTGCGGCTCGTGTTGCGGAACGAGGACGGCCGCTACGGCGTGGCGGCGGCGCCGGCGCTCGCGCCAGGCGGCGAGCTGCGGATCGCGCCGGGGTTCGTGACGACGGCCGGGGTCGAGACCTCCGACGGCATGCGCTTCTGGATCACCTCGGTCGCGCGCCGCCGTGCGCGCCGCACGGCCACGGTTGAGGTGGAGGCCGTCGACGGGTGGGGCGTGCTCGCGGCGTGGATCGCGCCGCGCCAGCTCGTCTGGGCGGCCGGCACGGCCACGGTGCACGACGTCCTGACGCTGCTCCTGCGACGCGCGGGCCTCCGGCTCAGCGTCTCGCCGGGCAGCAACGAGAGCACGGCGCATCAGCCGGCGTTCACGGTACGCGCCGGCGAGAGCGCGGCGACCGCCGTGCGGCGCCTCCTCGAGGTAGTGCCGGACGTCCTGCGGATGCGCGGCAGCGCGCCGGTGCTGTTCGAGCCGCTGGCGAGCGAGAGCAGCGGCTACGCCTACGGCACGACGCATGCCGTGGAGGCGCTGAGCGCCGACGAGGGGCGGCAGCAGGCGGGGTGGGCGCGGGTGTTCGGGGCGGGGGTGTTTGCCGAGTCCGTGGACGTGCCGGCGCTGCGCGCGGGCGCGGGCGCCGCCCTGGTGGTGGACGACGCGCTCGCCGCCCAGGCGCGCGCGGACGTCCGCGCCACGACGGTGCTCCGCCGGCAGGCGCTCGCGGTCCCTCGAGGCGAGCTCGTCTCACCGCCGAACGTGGGCTCCGAGGTGTGGGACGTGGTGGACGTGACGGACGCGACCCTCGGCCTGAGCGCGGCGAAGTACCGGGTGGCGGGCTGGCGGCTGCGGTTCGGGCGGGGCGGACGTCCGGTCCACGAGCAGACGCTGCAGCTGGTGACGGCGTAGGAGGCGGCGATGGTGGAGCGCGGGGTGCTGGTGGCGTTCAACGCGGGGACGTACCTCGCCACTGTGCGGTTCGCGGCCTCGTTGACGGGGACGGTCGCGAACGTGCCGGTGTCACGCGGGATCGCGAGCGGGGAGATGGTGGCTGGCCGGCGGGTGGCGGTGGCCGTGTTCGACCCCGCGCGGCCGGTGGACGCGATGGTCGTGGGCGTGTTCTAGCCCGCGATTCGCTTCACTCGAAGCGCACACTCCCGAGGAACGCGTCGAACGTCTTCGAGGCATCCGCCCACTCCGAGGTCGGCGCAACGAACGTCATCCGATAGGTGACGCCGACCTCATCGCTGCCCGCAAAGACGTGACGATAGGTGAGTGTCCCCTGCTCGCGGCGCTCCTCCGTCGTAATCGCGACGGCGCTCGCTCCGCCAACCTCCAGCTGTGCGGGCTCCCCGGTGACCGAGATCGACCCGGCAATCCGCTGCCGGTCTGGCCCCAGGGCCGCCATCAGTACATCCGTCTCCGCTTCAGCGTCCTCGAGGCGCTCGATCGTGAGCCTCGGACCTGCGGGCGCGGACGCGTCGAGGTCGGACGATTCCGCCGCCACCGTGACCAACGCACCGTCCTCGCGCTGACTCCATCCATCGGGCAACTCGTACGTCATCCCGAGGTTCGCATCGTCCTCGGATCCTCCGCACCCCACACCGGCGAGGATTGCCGCTGCGAGGGCGAAAGCGAGTAGCCGCCGCGGCCCCGTGGTCATCGCGCCGCCGCCAGGTCGGCGTTAACGAGGAGAGCCACGAACCGCCCTAGGGCACGCTCCGAGGCTGGGTCGTCGAGCGCGTCAGCGGCCAGCTGGGCGACGACGGGGACGGCCGCGCGTAACGTCGGGAAGACGGCATGTCCGTTCCGGTCATTGGCAGCAGCGACGGTGACAGCTACAGCAAGGCTCGGAATGATGCGCTCCGCCGCCGGCGTGTCGGGGACAGCGTCGAACAGCTCTTTCATGAGCTGCGGGTCCTCGACGCTTTTCGGATGCGCCTCGCGGCCGGTGCGCGAGGTGAAGTGCTCCCAGAACTCCCTCGAGTCGATCAGGTCGCTCGCCGCGAAGATGTTCACCAGGGTCTCGCCCACGGGATCCGCCGCCGTCGCCGGAGACGCTGCCGAGGCCCCCGCTGGTGTTGAGCCCGCGGCCGAGGAACCTGCGGCGCTCCGCGGACACGGCGCCGCCAGCGCCTCGGCCGCCTGGAGCATCGGCATCGCGGCTCGGAGCATCCCGTCGATGAGGTTGGCGGAACCCGAGACGAAGAACCACGCGGCCTTCGTCGCGCTGTAGCGATACAACTCGTGACGCGGACCGAGGACGTCATTGCCGAGCGTGCTGGTCTCGTCCGGGACGGCGCATTTGTAGCCGAGCGGGGCGGTGTCTTCCTTCCACCGCAGCGTGATGTGGACGCGTGCCCCGGTGCGGATGTTCGCGGGGTAGTTGCAGCTGATCTGCTGCTCGCCGTTGACCGTCTGCACGACGCCGTTTCCCGGTGAGTCGATCAGTACGAGGCCCTCGAGCGTCCCCGGACACGAGGGCGCTCCCTGCGCATGTGCGCTCGCGGGGCCTCGCTGCGGCCTCAGCTGCGAGTCGAGCGAAAACAGACCAACGGCCAACGCCGCGATAGCGGCTGCCGCGAACGTGAACGCCCCCCACACCCGCACGGTCGACCCCCTCCCGAACGCGCAGCCGCGACGATAACGGCTGCGGCGACGCCCGTCCACGGGACGAACGTCCCCACGGATCGAGCACCGGCCACATGGACCCGCGAAGCGAACGAGTGCCCTGCACCCGTGACGTCTGTTGCGTCGTCGCCTTCACCGATGCGTCGCTCAGATGACACGTTCAGGCCGAAGAGTGAACTCCCACGCCGGTTGTCACTCCGGTGACGAACTCCCCCCCTCCCCCGCCCCATTGCCCGCCCCGCCCCGCCCACCTACCATCGAGGCGACATGCACACCCACCTCGTAGTAGTACCCGGCGGCGGCTAGCCGGCCCTCCCGAGGCCGCACGCCGCCACCTGCCCCGCTCCGGCGGGGCTTCTTGTTGCGGCCCGCCCGCCGAGGCGCCCCGCACCCGCATCGAAGGACAGCACCATGACCACCGAGAGCAGCCCCCGCGAGATGGCCACCGCCTACGAGCCGGCCCGGGTCGAGCAGCGCCTCTACGAATGGTGGGAGGCCAACGGCTTCTTCCAGCCCTCGGGCCCCTCCGAGGACGGCACGCGCCAGCCCTTCACCGTCATCATGCCGCCGCCCAACGTCACCGGTGAGCTCCACCTCGGCCACGCCCTCACCACCGCCATCGAGGACATCCTCGTCCGCTGGCATCGCATGCGCGGTGACGACACCCTCTGGCTCCCCGGCGTCGACCACGCCGCCATCGCCGTGCAGAACGTCGTCGAGCGCGAGCTGCGCCGCGAGGGCATCGAGCGCCGCGACATCGGCCGCGAGGAGTTCCTGCGCCACGTCTGGACCTGGGTCCACAAGACCCGCGACGCCATCGGCCGCCAGCACCGCCGCCTCGGCGCCTCCGCCGACTGGACCCGCGAGCGCTTCACCATGGACGAAGGCCCCCAGCGCGCCGTCCGCCAGACCTTCGTCAACCTCTACAACGACGGCCTCATCTACCGCGGCGAGCGCCTCATCAACTGGTGCCCCGATTGCGGCACCGCGCTCTCCGACCTCGAGGTCGAGCACGCCGATGAGCCCGGCTCGTTCTGGTACGTCCGCTACCCCGTCGCCGACGACAACGGCGCCGCGACCAACGACTACATCGTCATCGCCACCACCCGCCCCGAGACCATCCCCGCCGACACCGCCGTCGCCGTCCACCCCGAGGACGACCGCTACCGCCACCTCATCGGCCGCCGCGTCGTCGTCCCGACCTCAGCGCGCGCCATTCCCGTCATCGCCGACGAGGCCGTGAGCATCGAGGGCGGTTCGGGCGCCCTCAAGGTCACGCCCGGTCACGACCCCGTCGACTTCGAGATCGGCCAGCGCCACGACCTGCCCGTCCTCACCGTCATCGGCCTCGACGCGCGCATGACCGACGCCGCCGGCGAGTACGCCGGCCTCGACCGCTTCGAGGCGCGCGACCGCGTCGTTGCCGACCTCGACGCGCGCGGCCTGATCGAGAAGATCGAGCCCTACACCCACTCCATCGGCCACTGCCAGCGCTCCGGCACCATCGTCGAGCCGCTGCTCTCCGAGCAGTGGTTCGTCCGCACCGAACCCCTCGCCCGCCCCGCCATCGAGGCGGTCCGCGATGGCCGCATCAAGTTCGTCCCCCAGCGCTTCGACCGCACGTACTTCCACTGGATGGAGAACATCCGCGACTGGACCATCAGCCGTCAGATCTGGTGGGGCCACCGCATCCCCGTCTGGTACTGCGACGACTGCGCCGCGATGACCCTCCCCACCGCCGAGGACCCCACGACCGACCCGACGGCCTGCGGCGCCTGCGGCTCCGTCCGCATCCGCCAGGACGAGGACACGCTCGACACCTGGTTCTCGTCCGGCCTCTGGCCGCACTCCACCCTCGGTTGGCCCGACCCCGCCGCCGAGGACCTGCGCCGTTACTACCCCACCCAGGTGATGGAGACCGGCTACGACATCATCTTTTTCTGGGTCGCCCGCATGATCATGCTGTCCCTCTACAACATGGACGGCGTCGTCCCCTTCGAGACCGTGTACCTGCACGGCCTCGTGCGCGCCCCCGACGGCTCCAAGATGTCGAAGTCCAAAGGCAACACCGTCGACCCGCTGCAGCTCATCGACGGCTACGGCACCGATGCTCTGCGCTACGCGCTGATCTCCAGCACCTCGCCCGGCAACGACCAGCGCATCACCGACCAGCGTGTCGAGGCCGGCCGTAACCTCGGCAACAAGCTCTGGAACGCCTCGCGCTTCGTCCTCACGATGGTCGAGGACGGCGACGACCTCGCCCTCCCGCCCGCTGGCGCTACCCTCCCCCTCGAGGACCGATGGATCCTCTCGAGGACGGAACGAGTCGTCGCCTCCGTCGACGAGCTGCTCGGCAAGTTCGAGCTCGGCGAGGCCGTCCGCCAGGCGCGCGACTTCTTCTGGGACGAGTTCGCCGACTGGTACATCGAGATGGCCAAGGTGCGGATTCGTCAAGGCGACCGCTCACCAGTACCCGTCCTCTTGCACGTCCTCGACCGTGTCCTCCGCCTACTGCACCCGTGCATGCCCTTCGTCACCGAGGAGATCTGGCAGCGCCTCGTCAGCGTGCGCCCCGACCCTGCCGGTGCTCCCGCACTGATCGTGGCCGCGTACCCGAAGGCGCAAGGCGAGTGGATCGACGACGCCATCGAGGCGCGAGTGGCAGTTCCCTTCGCAGGGATGCGCGCCGTCCGCGAGACGCGCGCTACCAAACGGATCGACCCGGGACGCCGCCTGCAGAACGTCGCATTTGAGCTTACAGACGAAGCAGCCGAAGACGCCCGCGCGATGCTCGCGATTCTCGAAGCCCTGACGAGGGCTGAAATAACGATCCGACCGATGGGAATCGAGTCGACCGAGGCGTTCGGTGTTGTCACCGTGCTGTCGGCTGGCCGTGTCGTGGTCCCGATGGCCGGCCTCTTCGACCTCGACGCCGAGCGCACCCGCCTCCAGAAACAGATCGCCGAAGCCGAAGGCGAAGTCACCCGCCTCGAGGCCAAACTCGGCAACGATCAATTCACCGCGCGCGCCCCGGAGCAGGTCGTAGCGAAAGAGCAGGAGCGCCTCGCTACCGCCCGCACCCGCCTCGAAGGCCTGCGTCAGTCGCTGGCGGAAGTGGGCTAGGCGTCCGACATCCAGTGAACTCGTCCCCCTCTCCCGCGCGTGGGAGAGGGGGAGCTAATCTCGCGTTCTTGAAATTGTCTTGCCCCACCCCGCAGGACTCAGGCAGCGAGATGACGAACCGCGAGCGCAGCCACCGCAATAACGTCACCGCGGCCCGTCAGCTCCGGCGCCCCCTCACCCCGACCGAACGCATCCTCTGGGAACAGCTTCGCGCTCGGCGACTCGACGGACTGAAGTTCCGCCGCCAGCATCCCGTCGGCCCGTTCGTCCTCGACTTCTACTGCGACGAACTGCACCTCGCGATCGAGGTCGACGGCGGCATCCACTCAACAAACGAGCAGGCCCGCCGCGACGCCGAACGACAAGCGCTGCTCGAAGAAACCGGCATCCGTTTCATCCGCATCCACTCAGCCGACATCGAAACCAACCTCGAGGCGGCCATCACCGCACTGCAAATCCGAATTCGAACGGAGGATGACCGCACCTGATAAATCTCCGCCTACGTCCCCCTCGCCCACAGCGTGGGAGAGGGGACAGGGGTGAGGGAGGGAAGCCGCGACCCGAGCGGCATCTCTGCACCCCACCTCCGCCCGCACCCCTGTCGCCCGAACCCTCGCCCCCAGAACGCCTGTTCGCTATACTGCCCTCGTAACAGCCCTTCGAGGAGCACCCATGGACGACGCCCAGCGCGGCCCCCTCGCCCGCACCCAGGCCCCCGAGGACGCCGGCGTCGAGCTCACCCTGCGCCCGCGCCGCCTCGACCAGTACTTCGGCCAGGACGCCGTCAAGGAGAGCCTGCGCATCTCCATCGCCGCCGCCCGCGCCCGCGAGGAGCCCCTCGACCACATCCTTATCCACGGGCCTCCCGGCCTCGGCAAGACCACCCTCGCCATGATCCTCGCCGCCGAGATGGGCGTCTCCATCCGCATCACCGCCGGCCCCGCCATCGAGCGCACGGGCGACCTCGCCTCCGTGCTCACCACCCTCCAGACCGGCGACATCCTCTTCATCGACGAGGTCCATCGCCTCCCCCGCGTCGTCGAGGAGACCCTCTACCCCGCGATGGAGGACTTCTCGCTCGACATCATCCTCGGCACCGGGCCGCAGGCCCGCGACGTCCGCCTCAAGCTCAATCGCTTCACGCTCATCGGCGCCACCACGAGGTACGCGCTCGTCTCCCAGCCCCTGCGCGACCGCTTCGGCTCCACCTACCGCCTCGACTTCTACGACGAGCCCGCGCTCGGTCAGATCGTTCGCCGCTCCTCACAGGTGCTCGGCTGCGCCATCGACGACGACGGCGTCGGCGAGATCGCTCGCCGCTCCCGAGGCACCGCGCGCGTCGCCAACCGCCTGCTCCGCCGCCTCCGCGACTACGCCGAGGTGGAGGGCGACGGCGTCATCACCGGCCCCCTCTCCATCGCCGCGCTCGAGCAGCTGCAGATCGATGCCCTCGGCCTCGATGCCATGGACCGCGAGCTGCTGCGCGTCCTCATCGAACGCTTCGGCGGCGGCCCCGCCGGCCTCGAGACCCTCGCCGCCGCCGTCTCCGAGGAGGCCGACACGATCATGGACGTGTATGAGCCACACCTGCTCAAGGTCGGCCTGCTGCAACGCACGCCTCGAGGCCGCATCGCGACGCGCTTCGCCTACCAGCACCTGCGCATCGAGCCGCCGAAGCCCTTCGCCGTCGACTCCCCCCAGCGCCCCCTCTTCGACGCGGACGCGTTGTAGCGCCGTGCCGGGACGTCAGCACATCTCCTCCGGCGGCCCGTGGGAGGCGCGCGTCGGGTACTCCCGCGCTGTCCGCGTTGGCGGCCACGTCTGGGTTTCCGGCACCACTGGCACCAGGACGGACGGCACCGTGCCCGAGTCGACCGCGGACCAGGCACGACTCGCCCTTGAGACGATCGAACGTGCGCTCACGGACGCCGGCGCCACCATGGCCGACGTCGTGCGGGTCCGCGTCTACGTCACGGATATCGAGGAGTGGGAGTCCGTAGCGGATGCGCTCGTCGCCCGCTTCGGCGAGGTCCGGCCCGCCATGACGATGGTCGAGGTGACCCGCCTCATCCTCCCAGCCCACCGCATCGAGATCGAGGTCGACGCCATCGCCGCCTCGGGCTGACCGCCTCGTCACATCCGAGGAGGCCCCGAACTCTGCCCTTCACCCTGCTCCGCATCGGGAGGCTCGGCGGTCGCGTCCGTCGAGGGCAGCTCGCGGCTCGGCGGCCAGGTCTCGCCGGAACCCTCGGGCGTCGTCTCGCCCGGCCTGTCAGGCGGCTCCGCTGCGCTTTCCGACCCATCCTCGGACGGCATCGTCGAGGTGGCCGCCGGGGCGCCGCTCTCCGAACCGGCCTCCCAGCCCTCCGCGGCCGCTCCACCCATCGAGGTTCCCGTTCCCGCGTCGGCAGCGGCGCCCGGCTGCTGCGATCCCTGCTGCCACGTCTCGCGTGCCGCTCGTCCCGCCGCGCGCGCCGTCTCCGCCAGCTGGTCCGCCGCCTGCCGCGCCGCCTCCGCGGCCGCCTGCGCGGACGCCGCCGCGAGGCGCGCCCGCTCCGCCATCTCGTCCACGTTGTCCCGCATCACGCGCCGCGTTGCGACCTCCGCGCGGTCGTCTGCGGGCAGCAGCAACCACATCACGACGTAGGCGATGATGCCGACACCGGACACGAACGCCAGGATCACGAAAGCGATCCGCACCAGTGTGGGGTCGAGGTCGAAGTGCTTCGCGATGCCCGAGCACACGCCGCCGAGCATCCGGTCGTCATGGTCTCTCGTCAGCCGTCGCCGTTCTTCCATGGTGGCACCTCCCGCACACGATCGTACGGCACCGGCGCAGCCCCTCAAGGGCACGAAGGTCACCTACGCGACCTGACCCGTGGCCCCCAGCCCCGGCTCGACGGCGAACACCGGCCCCCACGCCACCTCGCTGCGCACGCCCTCATCGAGGCGTCGCCCGGTGTGGTGGCCCAGCACCCGCAGGATCAGCCGGTCGCGACGCCGCAGCGCCGCGGTGCGGATCAGCCGCTTGCGCCCCACCTTGCGCAGCAGCGGGTCCAGTTCCGTTTGCAGCGCCACACCCGACCGCTCATTGCGCGCGTCCCCGAACGCGATCCGAGGCGTCTCCGCCAGGTCGTGCAACGTCCGGTACACCAGCTCCACGTAGTCCACGTGCAACCGCACCCCGCCCCCTTGCAGCAGGTCGAGGAGGTACGCGCGCGCCTGCTCCGGGATCTCCCACACCGCCCCCGGCTGCACCGCGATGTCTCGCGCCTCCTCCACATTCTCGAGGACCGCGATCGGGTTGCCCGACAGCTCGAGGATGCGGCTGAGCTGCGTCAACGCGCGGTTCAACTCCGCCAGCGGCTCGCGCAGCGGCTCGATGTCGGAGATGCCCCAGAACTGCTTCGGGCGCGGCACGTTCGGGTAGATCACGTACGGGATCTCGCCGTACGGGTTCGGCCGCGTCTCCACCGGCTGCCCCTGCAGCCACAGCTCGAACCGTTCCGAGGTCCACGCCTCGACCACGTCGACCGTCTCCGGCAGGCGGCCGCCTGGACTCCTCGGTGTGTGCCCGAGCCGCGCCGCCACCTGCTCCGACGGCATGCGGTACCGCGCCGCCACCCGCCACAGCCGCCGCACGTCGTCGCCCACCCACCACGCGTATAGCCCCTGCACGTCCGGCGCTGAGACGACCACCCGCCGTTCGCGCTCATCCCAGACGACCTTGAATGCCCCGTCCCCGAGCACGGCCGTGTCCACCTCGGTCTCGAGGTCGAGGCGCCCGAGGTCGTTCGCCTCCCACACGTCGAGCAGCGCTCGCTCCGCTTCGGCCGCCAGCCGCCGTCCCGCCGTCGTGTCCTCGGCGGCCACCACCTGCGGCCGGTGCTCCGTCACGAGGTAGGACGCGCCCTTCTCCACGATGGCTCGCGCGTAGTTGAACGTCAGCGTCCGCTCACGGCCACGCGCCGGTGGCGATCCCCGCCGCCCCTCGTAGTAGTCCAGGTACTCCTGGTATCGCCGCATTCGGTCGCCGTCCCGGTGAGCCAGCAGCCGTGGCAGCGACTCCTCGCTCACCGCCCTCGCTCCTCGCCCGGCGCCGAGGTCGGCCCACCCGCCCGCAGCACGCGGAACACCGTCCGCCGCGATACTCGGAAGCGCACGGAGATCTCGTCCACCGGCACGCCGACGTCGAAGCGCAGGCGCCGGATCTCCTCGTCGCGCACGCGGTTCATCATCGTCCGCGCGCCGCCCGGCTCGTCGTACCGGCACCGCGGCAGCGGGCACGTCAGGCACGAGGAGAACAGGTCGCACCCCTCGTCGCGGTACTCGAAATGCTCGGGCAGCGCGTCCTGCCGCGTCCGCCGGTCGTCTGTCTCCTGCCGCCGTGCCGGCGGCCCCGTCACCACCTGGACCATCGAGATCATGCCGGGATCCTTTCCGCCGCCGCTGGCTGCGGCACGCGCCCGCGCGCCGTCCGCTCGCCTCCCTCGAAGCGCGCCGCCCACACCGCCAGCGCCAGGCTCATCACGTAGTCGTCGTGGCCCTCCGAGGGGTCCACGTGGAACTGCATCAACCGCTGCTCGCGGTACGCCGCTCGCGCCAGCTCCAGCTGCCGCCGGCACTCGGCCCACTCCGCCGACCCGTCCATCCGGTACAGCCGCAGCCGTCCCGAGTGCGCGGCGGCCAGCAACCCGAACCCGAGGCGCGACTTCCGCTCGGCGGTGAACGTCACCGCCTCCACAGTCGACCGCCCGAGGCGCGACGCCAGCAGCTCCGCCACCGGCCCTCCGAGCCCCGTCGCGTCCACCGCCAGGCGCCGCACGCGCCACACATGCCGCAGCCGGTCCGCGAGCGTCGCCAACAGCGACTCCGTTGGCTCGCCCTGCCACGTCTGGTGCTCGACCACCTCGATCCGAGGCCCACTGTCGCCGCCCGGCATGAGCCGCGCGATCGTCAGCACAGTCCAGTCCCGGTCCCGTGCCTCCGTCCGCTCCTCGGATGCCGCGCCCGCCAGGTCGAGGCCCGCTACGTAGCGCTCGCCCGCCACCGGCGCTGACTGTCGATCGTGCTCACCGTCGAGCTGCGCCAGCGCGGCCGAGTCGAACAGCCGCCCCGCGTCGTGCAGCACCTCCAGCAGGTACTGCGTCCGGAACAGCGGGTGCCGCTCGCCGAGCCGCTCACGCTCCGCCTCGACGTATGCGCCATACGTCGGCACGTACCGCGCGACCTCGTTGCAGTCGAAGCGAAAGTGCCGACGTACGCCGTCCGTGCGCTCGGCCGTCAGGTGCGCGGCTTTGGCCTGCTCCAGCAGCGAGTTCGCGCCCCACGGCGTGCCGTAGAACACCACCGGCGCGTTCGTCGAGGCCGCCATCGGCCGGAACGCCCGGTCGAACGTCTCCACGTCGATGTCCTGCGCCTCGTCCGCCTCGAGCAACAAGTCAGCCGTGTGCCCGACCACGTTCGCGGCCGGCTCCGCCGACAGGAACTGCGCCGATGCGTTGCCGCAGCGCACCGAGGACCCCTCGGACCGCACGAGGATGGAGATCCCCGCCTCCGCAGCCCGGTTGCGCAGCCGCCGCATCGAGATCCGCGCCTGTGGCTCGAACGTCGGCGCGCACTTCACGACCGTCCCGCCCGACTGCGCCCGCGCGAGCAGCAGGGTCAGCTCGATCTGCGCGGACAGCTCGTTCTTCCCGCCCTGCCGGGCGATCTCGATCGAGATCGATCCGCCCTCGCGCCGCAACACTCGCCGCAGGACGGCGCGGCCTGCGACGCCCTGGTACGGCCGCAGCAGCGGCAGCGGCCCCTCGGAGCGTTTCGAGGTCACCGTGACCGCGCTCATCCGAACAGCCTCCCCGCCACGTCGCCGAGCGCGGCCGCGAGCACGGTGAAGAACAGCGCGTTCACACGCGTCCGCACCTCCTGCACGTCCCGCTCGAGGTACTGCAGCTGCTCGTGCACGTCCCCCGCGGGCGGCCGCGACCGGGCCCGCCGCCACGTCCGGATCACCTCGCCCAGCCGGTCCCCCGTCATTCGAATTGCTCCGTGAACGAGACCATGAGTTGCTCGGCCAGTCCGGTCAGCGTCTCCGTGATGTTGCGCGCCTCCTTCGAGGACAGCCGGTGCTCCGCCAGCAGCGACTGCACGAGCAGCCGCACCCCGCGCTCGACGATGTCGAGGTCGCCCGGGTGCTCGCCCAACGCCTCCCGCAGCCGCAGCCGCAGAATCGCGATCTCCTCCTGCAGCCCGTCGACGCTCCTCGCGACGCCGAAGTCATCGCGCTCCGCTCTCGACAGCGCCGACTCATAGAACGCCGGTCGCGTCGCCGTCCCGCCGTGGTCGCTCATCGCCGTTCCACCGTCAGCAGCGCGATCAACTCGTCGCGTGTCGCCGGCGCAGCCTCCTCGATCGCCTCGAGGACGCCCAGCATCAGCCGCAGCGCCGCCAGTTCGTACTCCTTGCGCGCCAGCGCGCCCGAGAACGTCGTCATCGCCGGCCGCCCGCCAGCAGCACGCCGGTCACGCCGAGGTTGGCCACGACCAGCGGCGCCTCCAGCGCCGCCGCGAGCGCGCTCCCCGGCTCGGCCACCCCACAGGCGATCGCGCTCAGCGCAACCGCTGCCGAGAGCGCCGTGAGCAACCCTGAAGCCGTACGCCGCGGCCCGCGAGACCGCACCGCGCGCCCGAAGAAGAGCGCCGCATTCAACGTCCCGCTGCCCGCCGTCGCGGCGCCCTCAAACGCCGTTACCGATGTCCACCCGCCGCCAGTCATGGCAACCCCCTGCCTGCTGCACGGGGAACATTAGAACACCTGTTCCAAGACCGGCAAGCCCGAACCGGCGCTCCTCCGTCTCCGTACCGATGACGCCTCACCGGCCGCGAGCCGCGCCGTCGAGACGGCCCGCATCGAGCCATCCGGCCGCCAGCGAGTCCTTCGGGATACGCATCTGTAGCGCCCCGGTCGCCGTCCGTTACGTCAGGTAGATGGCCGACGCCGGCGCACTCGCGGAGACAAGATGGACAGCACAGCCGGACACCTCGCCCCGCGAGGCAGCCGCCCCCCGGTTGTCATCTGGCTGACAGAACGGACGAGTCCGACGAAATGGGAACGCCCGGCGCGGCGCTTAACGTGAGGTGTGTGGGAGTGAGGACGATGGACGCAGGCACACTGCGCCAGAACCGGCTGCTCGCCAGCCTCGGTGCCGCCGATCTGGAGGCGCTCCAGCCACACCTGCGTCTCGTCGATCTCGAGGCAGGCGTCACCCTCCTCGACCAGGACGACCACATCGACCAGCTCTTCTTCCCCATCACGGCTGCGGTCTCACTGCTCACAGTCCTCGACTCTGGAGACGCCCACGAGCACGTCATGGTCGGCCGCGAAGGCATGGTCGGCTTCCCGGCGCTCCTCGATGACGGCCTGACACCGTTCCGCGCCCTCGTCCAGGTCCCGGGCGAGGCGCTGCTGCTCCCGCGCTCAGAAGTCCACGGCCCCGCCGCCGCCGGTCTGCGCAGGCTCGCCACCCGCTACGCCGTCATGCTGCTGCGCCTCACCGGTCAGGCCGCCGCCTGCTCCGCCAACCACGTCGTCGAGGAGCGTATCGCGCGCTGTCTGCTGCGCCTCGAGGACCTCACCGGCACCGATTCCATTGCCATCACCCACGAGTTCATCGCGCTCCTGCTTGGCGTCCAGCGGCAGACGGTCACCATCGCCGCGGGCCGCCTGCAGCGCGCCGGCCTCGTGCAGTACGCGCGCGGCCGCATCGCCATCGTCGACCGCGATGGTCTCGAACGCGCGAGCTGCGAGTGCTACCGAGCGATGCGCCGCGCCGAAGAGCGGCTGTTCGACTGACCCGCCGCGGCGAACGTAACGTGTTGAACGGCCCGCTCGGGGCCGCGAAGGAGGACGATGTGGCTTCGGCCAGGATCCTGGTGGTCGACGACGAGCAGGCCATCGGCCGCCTGCTCCGGCTGCAGCTCGGGTTCGAGGGCTTCGAGGTCCTCACCGCGCTCGACGCCGATCAGGCGCTCGCACTCGCGACCGCCGAGCGTCCCGATCTCCTCATCGTCGACCTGGTCCTCCCCGGTGCCGACGGCGCCACGCTCATCGAGCGCCTGCGCGCCCTCACCGTGGCGCCGATCATCGTCATGAGCGGCTACGTCGACGCCGCCCACAAGGACCTGGCCATGGACGCCGGCGCCACCGAGTTCATCACCAAGCCCTTCGACGGCGACGTGCTCGCCGCCCTCTGCCGCTCGCTCCTCGACCTGCCCTGCTGATCGGGCCCTTCGCGGCGCATCCGATCCCGGTCAACGCGCTGCTAGACTGTCGTCCATGACCGACGAAACCGCGCCCGACCTCGAGGAGGTCGTCCCGCCGGTCAAGGTAGAGCGGCCGCGCGACGAGTTCGGGCGCCCACTCCCCGCCGGCAGCGAGAATCGCCTCCACCTCGAGCCCTTCGAGCTCCTCCCCCTCCCCGTGGTCGAATCGCTGGCCCGGGTGCACTTCAACGCCGGCCGCTACTTCGGCGCGCACGAGGCGTGGGAGACCGCCTGGCGCCTCGAACGGGGCGAGCCGGACGAGGACTTCTTCAAAGGCCTCTCCCAGATCGGCGCCGGCTATACCCACTACCTCCGCGGCAACGCCCACGGCGCCCGCGCCCTGCTCGAGCGTGGCCTCCCCCGCATCGAGCCCTACGCCCCGCGCCACCGCACCGTCGAGGTCTCCACGTTGCTCGACGCCGGACGCGCCCACCTCGCCGCCTTCGCGGACGCCGAGCGCTCGCGATCCCCGCTGCCGGTCATCGACCCGCCCCGCGCCTGACCCGTTACGCCGCCGGGTCCGCCACCGCTGTCGCGCCGCGCTGTCGTGCCTGCGCGTCCGCCGCCAGCCACGCGAGGAAGCAGCCCCCCGCCGCTATCAGCACCACCGCCCCCATCGCCCCGAACGCGAGCTGCAACGAGCGTTCCGCCAGCGCCCCCGCCCCCACGCCCGCCGCGCCCAGCACAAGCGAGCTCCCCAGCGGCGCGATCGAGAGCACCGTTGCCCGCACATCGGAAGCCGTCCGGTCGTTCACGTACGACCCGATCGCCGGAAACGCGATCCCTGCGCCCGCCATGCACGCTGCCAGCCCCACGAACGCCGTCACGTGGTCGACCGCGGCCAGGGTCGCCAGACCGCCCACCCCGAGGCCGATCGCGAGCCCCAGCGTGCGGCGCAGCCCCAGCCGCCGTACCGCCCGCCCGCTCACCAGCCCGCCGCCGGCCCAGAGCAGGTGCACCGGCGCGATCAGCACGCCGAAGAGCGCCAGCGGGACATCGTGCTCGCGCATGAACGGCTGCGACAGCAGGAAGAACGCCGGCTGCGCGCCGTACAGCGCGATCTGCAGCAGCAGCATCCAGCGCAATGCCGCATCCGTACGCACCGCCCGCAGCGCCCCTCTCAGGGTATCGATGTAGCCCGGCCGCTGGTGCGTCAACTCGCCCCGAGGTGGCTCCTGCATACGCCACACAATCGGCCCCGCCAGCACATACGGCGTGAGCGACGCCAGCACCGCGAGGCGCAGTCCCGCCGCCTCCGCCAGCACACCGCCCAGCGCCCCGCCGATCAGCAGCCCGCTGATGCTGATCGCCCAGTACATCCCGATCCGGTCGCTGAACTCCGACTGCCGCCGGCCCGCCGCCAGCGCGTCGTACAGGTACGCCTCCTCGTTCCCGGAGCGAAACGCGAGGCCTGCCGCCCACACGCCGTAACTCACGACCAGCAGTTCGAAGTCCGCCGCCACCGCGAACAGCGCCACCCCCGCCGCCTCGAGGGTGAACCCCGTCATGAACGTGAGCCGCCGCCCGAACCGGTCGGCGAACGCGCCGGTCGGCACCTCGGTCGCCAGCTTGATCAGCCAGAACAGCCCCTCCATCAGCCCGACCTGCACCAGCGTCAGGTCGCGATAGTCCGTGAGGTACACCACCCAGATCACGAGCAGCGGACTCAGCTCCCGCACGAAGCCGAGCGCGTAGAACAGGCGCGCGTTGCGCGTCACCTCGAACGGGCGCGATGCGAGTTGCGGCAAGGGGCACTCCTCGAGCACCCGCCATACTACGGGTCGCCGCGCCTCGCGGCGGTCGCCCGCTCGCCTCGTATACTCAGTACGTGCTCGCACTCCCCCCGCCCGAGGTCGAACGCCGCCCGGTGACCATGGCCGCGCGCCTGCTGCAGGGCGGCCCCGTCGCCCTCGTCACTACCGCCGACCGCGGCGTCCCCAACGTCCTTCCGGTCGCGTGGCACACGCCCGTCTCATCCCGGCCGCCCCTCGTCGCCATCGCCATCGAGCAGTCCCGCCACTCCGCCGCGATGATCAGCCACTCCGAGCAGTTCGCGCTCAACTTCCCCACCCGCGCCCTGCTCCACCACGTGCAGTACCTCGCCTCCCTCTCCGGCAAGGACATCGACAAGTTCGAGGCCACCCAGCTCGAGACGTTCGTCGCCGCCCACCTCAGCGCCCCGCTGCTCAAGGACTGCGTCGCCTGGGTGGAGTGCGAGGTGCAGCAGGTGCTCCCGGTGGGCGACCACTTCCTGTACGTCGGCCTGGTCGTCGCGGTCCACGTCGACCCCACCGCGTTCGACGAGCAGTGGCTCCTCCAGTCAGACGAGGCGCGTCCCCTCCATTTCCTCGGCGGCAACCGCTACTCCACCCTGGGCGCCGTCCTCGAAGCGCGCCTGCCGCGCTCCTCCGAGGCCCCCGAGCGCGTGCTCGCCGAGCGTGTCCAGGAGGAACTCGAACTCACCCGGGAAGCCCGCGAGCGCCGTGACGAACTCATCGACGAGGTGTTACGAGATGTCGACGCGGGCAAGGTGGTCGATCTCGGTCACCTCACCTCGTCCGGCCTGATCCTCCCTGCTCAGCCACGCGACGAGTCATAACAAGCGTCGACACACCTTCGATAGTCCCCGCATCGGATCGTTGCGTGATCGCAACCCCTCTGCCGTGACCGTGGCCTGACAAGGATGTGGCAGGGGGCGCCCACTCTGTGTCCTGTCGCGGGTTCGGTAGCCCGCCTCTCCCCGCCTTGAGAGGATCTGCACGTCCGTGGCTCTGGGCACCTCCGCGCTTCTTCGCCTGTTGGATATCCACACCCCACCCCGCACCGGGCTCGGCGCGTACGTGTTTGTCGCGGCCGCCGCGGCGGGGGCACTGATCGTTGTTGTCCTGTTCCAGTGGGGGACTGGAGTCCTCCTGCTCGCCCCGGCCCTCTTCGCCGCCGTCATCGTGACCTGGTACGTCGGACTCCAGTACGGTCTCGTCGCGTTCCTGGTCGTCGCGCTGACCGCGCCCGCCGTCGCGAGTCTGCCCATTGGCGCGGACTACTCAGCTTCCGAGTACATCGTGACCCTCCTGGTGACCACCCCGCTCACCCTCCTCTCCGCGTTCCTCGTGCACAGCGGCCGCCAGGCGATGCTCTCGCTCCGCCGTAGCGATCAGCTCTTCGAGGCGTTCATGGGCAATCTGCCCGGCTCGGCATGGATGAAAGACACGCACGGCCGCTATGTGTACGCGAACAGCGAGAGCCAGCGCATCCTCCGCCGCACCCGTGACGACCTCTATAGCAGGACCGACGCGCAGATCTTTCCTGCCGCTCTCGCCGCCCGCCTCCATGACCCGGACGCGCTCCCGCTCGCTCGCCGCGAGCCCGTCCACCGCCTCGAGGCGTTCCCCGACGAGGACGGCGAACACGAGTACCTCATCGTCCGCTTCCCTATCCTCGACGACACCGGCGATCCCCGGTTCCTGGGCGCCATCGGCATCGATATCACCGATCGCGCGCGCGCCGAACGGCAGCTGACCGAGCAGTCGGCCCAGCTGCAGCTCGTCATCGACCAGGTCCCCGCCTTCGTCGCGTACGTCGACAGCGAACAGCGCTTCGTGACCGTGAACCGCCAGCTCGCTGATGCGTGGTTCTCGCTCCCCGTGAGCGCCGTCCGCGGCCGGCGCATCGCGGACCTCGAGACGCCCGAGACCTACGCCCGCACCGGGCTGCACATCGAACGCGCCCTGGGTGGCGAACCAGTCCAGTTCGAGATGGAAGTCCGCGCTCCCGCGGGCGGTCCGCTCCGCTGGTTCGAGGCGCGCTTCGTACCCGACATCGCCCCGGACGGAGCCGTCGCCGGCTTCTCCGCCCTGACCATCGACATCACGGAACGCAAGCACGCGGAGTCGGAGCGGGCGCTCCTGGCCCGCCTGACTGACCTGCTCAACCGCACGCTCGACTCCGAGGAGACCGCGCAGGCGCTCGTCTCGGCACTCGTCCCCGGCTTCGTCGACGGCGCAGCAGTCTACTTCGCCCGCGACGGCGTCCTCGATGGCGTCATGCGCGCCGGCCGCGATGACCTCGCACGCCCCTTCTCCCGCTACCAGGTCAACCAGTCCGACACCAGCGGCGTCGCCGAGGTCCTCCGCAGCGGCCTGCCCGAGTTCTACCGCGAATCCCCCGCCGACCTGCCGCTTCCCACGCTCGTCGACGAAGGTGGCCTGCCTTCGACTCCGGCCATCGAGCGGGTCTCCACGATGCTCATCCCCCTGCGCGTGCATGACCGCGTCGCGGCCGTCCTCGTAGCCTGGACCGCCGAGTCCGGACGCCAGTGCCAGCAGCGTGAGTTCGACCTCCTCCGTGACGTCGGTCGTCGCGCGGAGCGCGCCATCGAGCACTCCCTCCTGTACGAGGACTCGCTCCGCATTGCCGAGGAGCTCAGGGTCGCCAGCCACGCGAAGGACGAATTCCTCGGCACCGTCTCGCACGAGCTGCGGACGCCGATTACCGTCGTCCTCGGCAATGCATCCCTCCTCGCCGCCCGCCATCAGCAGATGGACGCCTCAACGATCTCCGCGTCACTCAACGACCTGCTCGGCCAGGTCGAACGCCTGCACCGCGTCGTCGAGAACATGCTCATCCTCACGCGGCTCGACACCGCGCAGCCCGAGACCGAGCCCGTCCTCATCTCGCGCAGCATCAGCCGTGTGATCGCCGAGGCCCAGCGCCAGCAGCCGGGACGCGTCATCCGTCTCGAGTCGAGCGACTGGGACTTGTTTGCGATCGCCTCCGAGAGCTACCTGCACCAGGTGATCCTGAACTACCTCCACAACGCGATCCGCTTCAGTCCGTCGGCGCTGCCCATCGACGTCACCGTCCGCCAGAGCGATCACGCCGTCGAGGTGCGCGTCCTCGACAGCGGCATCGGCCTCGACGACGAGGACCTCGAGTCGCTCTTCACGCCCTTCTATCGCTCGACGCGCGTCCCCGAGGAGATCCGCGGCATGGGCATCGGGCTTTCCGTCAGCAAGCGCCTCGTCGATGTCCTCGGAGGCCGCGTCTGGGCCCGCCGCCGCGAGGAAGGCGGCGCCGAGTTCGGCTTCTCGCTCCCGCTCGCCGGCGACGGCGAGGGCGGACTCGATCTGGCGCCCGTCGCCGCGGTCGAGCCCGCGCGAGCACACGCCGCCGATGCACCCGCCAGCGAGGCGACACCGCCCTGACGCGCGCACCTTGCCACCCTCAGTCGCCGAGGCGCCTGCGCCCGATCTCCAGGATCGCCGCCGCAATGACTGCGAGCGTCCCTGCGGCCGCGTCCGTCGCCGCGGCCTGCCGGAGCGCAGCCCGCGCCCCGTTCATCTGCTCCTCCAGGGGGCCGTGGAACGCCGCGGCAGCATCGAGGTAGACGAGCGCCTGCACGATCGCGCCCGCTCCGAGCGCCACGATCAACGGGGGCCACCACCGCCCGCGCGGTCCGCGTCCCGCCACCGTCGCCGTGAGCATCCCCGCGAAGACGAGGTTCGCTACCACGCTCGCCCACAACGCCGGCACCGAGGCGTCCGCGCCCCTGCTACTCGGCGCCCACACGTCGCGCACGTCCGGGATCGCACCGACCACCACGAGCAGCGCCGCGCCCGCTGCGAGGACGGCCGCCAGCGCGAACATCACCCGGACCAGGGTGCCGGCTGAAAACCCGATCCCGGAGCGCCCACGAGCCATGCCCGCCTCCAGCGGGTGCCATGGTACTCATCCGCTCGCGGCGTGTCCTCACACCGACCGCGTGCGCCCCGCCCGCTGCTCCAGTCCTCGCGCGATCTTCTCCGCCGCCGTCAGCCCCTCGCTCCCCACGCTCAGGCGCGCCGGCGCCCCCGCCGGGAACCCTCGCGTCGGCGGCTCCGCTTCCTCCGCCAGCCGCTGCCGGATCGACGCGACGGTACGCCGAGCCGCAGCCAACGAGGAGTCCACAGCCTCCACGGTCTCGCCGCCGACCAGCTCGGGCGGCAGCTCCGGCTCCGCCGCCAGCGCCGCCTCCCGGTAGCGTGCCACCGCCGTCAGAGCCAGCCGCCGCTGCTCCTCCAGCTCCCGCCGCGTCGCCTCCAGCGCCGACTCAATCGAGGACGCGGACGCCGCCTCCGCCTCGCTCACCGCCGCCAGCTCTGCCAGCGCTTCCGCGCTCGGTTCTTCGCCGTCCTCGTCCACCACGTCATCGATCTCGTACTCATCAGCCATTCGAGGCGCTCCCTCCGCCGGCGCCTGCCGCGCCGGTGCCGCCACCGTAAGCAGGGCCCCGGCGTACCTCGGAGCACGGTCTGGCACGGCCCCCGGGAGCCCCGACGACAGCACAGCCCGGCCTCGCTACCCTCGACGCGCTCGGCGCGTTCAGCGAGGATGGCGAATCATGACCACCACCACCAGGCGAGCTGTCAGGAGCGAGGAACGCCTCCGCCGCATCGAACGCCTGACGGAAGTACCCCTCACCATGCTCGCCCTGGTGATGATCCCGCTGCTCCTCACGCCGTTGATCGTGGAATTGCCGCCCGCGGTCGATCAGGCGATCACAGCGGGTGACTGGTTCATCTGGGCGGCGTTCGCGGTCGACTACGGCGTGAAGCTAACGGTCGCCCCGCGACCCCTCGAGTACGCGCGCCGGAACTGGATCCAGGCGCTCGTCGTCTTTCTTCCCTTCCTCCGGCCGCTGCGTCTCCTCGCCCTGTTCCGTCTCGGTCGAGTCGCCGCCGCCGTCGGCCTCAACGTCCAGTTGCTCCGTTCGCTCGCCTACCAGCGAGGCACGAGCTTCGTCCTTGCCGCCGTCATGCTCATCGCGGTTCTCGGCGCCACTACCGCCTTCTTCGCTGAGCGAGACGCTGCCAGCAGCAACATCCGCACCTTCGGCGACTCGCTCTGGTGGACCCTGAGCACCATGACCACCGTCGGCTATGGCGACCGCTACCCGGTCACCGCGCTGGGCCGCGGCGTCGCCCTCGCCCTCATGCTGTTCGGCATCGCGGCCCTCTCCGCGCTCACCGCAACCGTGGCCGCCTACATCGTCCGCGACCACGAGGACGTCCAGCTCGCCGACCTCATGTCTGAGCTCCGCGCCCTCCGCGAGGAGGTAGCCACCCTCCAGAACGCCGCATCGCCACCCGCCCCGCAGGCCGATGACACGACATCCCTTGATACACTGACGTAATGGCGACCGTCGCCCAGGACCGCATCCTCATCCGTCCGATGCTCGAGGCCGACCTCAAGCAGGTCCGCCGCATCGAACGCGCCGCCTACGGCTCCTCGCTGCCGGGCACCCCCTTCGAGCGCGAGCTGCGCAACGGCCTCGCCGGCTACCTCGTCGCCGTCCAGCCGCCGATGACGACAGACAGCCACCCCGAGGAACATCACACGTTGTTCGACTCCCTGCGTCGCCTCTTCGCGCATGACCCGGAGCCGCGCGTGCTCGGCTTCCTCGGCGTCTGGTATACCGTCGACCAGCTCCACGTCGTCACCGTCGCCGTCGACCCTGCCGAGCAGGGCCGCGGCATCGCGCAGCGCCTCCTCCTGGAATGCCACCGCCTCGCCGCCGAAGCCGAGCTCCCCACGATCGCCCTCGAGGTGCGCGTCTCCAACGACCGCGCCCGCAGCCTCTACCGCTGGTTCGGCTTCAACGAAGCCGGCACCCTGCGCCGCTACTACTCCGACAACGGCGAGGACGCGCTGGTCATGCTCACCCCCCGTCTCGACGACCCCGTCTTCGGGGCACACGTCGAGGGCCTGCGCGCCGCCCTCCTCGACCGCTTCGACGACTGGCGCCCAGACGTCTCCGAGGACTGAGTCAGGCGCGAGCGCGTCGCTGGTGCCTACCGCACTCCCGACCCCTCACGCCGTGAACTCGACCAGCCGCGGCGAAGGCGTCTCCTCAGGCTGCAGCGTCGTATGCCCGATGCCATACTCGCGCTCCAGCATCGCCGAGGCGCGCTCGATGCTCGCCTGAGCGTCGGCGCCCGCCGCCAGCTGCAGATGCGCCGCGAAGGCCACGAACCCGCTGGCGATCGTCCAGCAGTGCATGTCGTGGACTCCGGCTACCCCGGGCACCGCGAGCAGCGAACGCTCGACCTCCTGCAGGTCGATGCCGCGAGGCACACGGTCCATCAGCACCTCGACCGCCTCGCGCAACAGCCGCAACGCCCCTCCGACGATGAGCGCGACGATCACGAGCGACAGGATCGGGTCCACACGCGTCGCGCCCGTGATCTGGATCGTCACGCCCGCCGCCACCGCGACCACCGACCCTCCGAGGTCGGACAGCACGTGCAGTCGCGCCGCCCGCATGTTCATCGAGTGCGAGTGGCCCAGGACGAACGCCGTGAGCGCATTGCTCACGAGGCCGAACGCGGCGATCGCCGTCAGTCCGCCGGCCGCCACATCCCCCGGCGCGCCGATGCGAACGAACGCCTCTCGCGCGATGAATGCCGACACCACGAGCAGCGACAGCCCGTTCAGCGCCGCCGCGAGGATCTCGATGCGGTGGAAGCCGAACGTCCACTGCAGCGTGTGCGGGCGCGCCGCCACACGCACGCTCACCAGCGCAAGCGTCAGCGCGACGAAGTCCGTGAACACGTGCACCATGTCCGAGAGCAGCGCGAGCGAGCCGGTGACGATGCTGCCCCACAACTCGACGGCCGCCGTCACGAGCACCAGGCCCAGCGCGAGGCCCAGCCGCCGGGCATCTCCCGCGTGCGCGTGTGCGCCGTCGGCCCGCCGTTGCATGCCCACAGCGTACCCGGCGGGCTTCTCGCCTACCGCGTCAGCCCGACCGTCCAGTCCTTGCCGGTTTCCTGGACCGTCACCTTGCCCTGCCCCACCAGCCTCGCGAGGTGCGCGCGCAGCTGACCGCGCGCCGCCCGCCGCAGCCCCTTCTGCAACTCGGGGTACAACGCGTTCCGGATCTGACGGTCGTTCGTGTACCCCCGGTCGATCAGCGCGAGGATCTGCGCATCCCTCGAGGCACGATGGTCGATCAGCTCCTGCACCTTCGCCGCTGTCGCCGTCACCACCGGCCCGTGCCCCGGAGCGAACAGCTTCGACTGCAGCTCGCGCATCCGCAGCAGGCTCTGGAGGTACTGCTCCATATCCCCCGCCGGTGGCGGCGCGATCGCCGACGTGCCAATGCCGAGGATGTTGTCCCCGGTGAACAGGATCCCCAGCTCCTCCACGAAGTAGCAGTTGTGTCCCGCCGTGTGGCCCGGGGTGTGCACCGCCCGCACCGTCAGCCCGCCCACCCGCAGCGACTCCCCGTCCGCCAGCCCGATATCGACCGGCGTCTCGAGGGCCTCCGCGCGCCAGATGCGCGCGCGCCGGTCGATCTCGGCGTCGTCCGGCAGGTCCTCGTTGCTCTCCGTCGGCGTGTGCAGCAACACCTCGTCGATCGGGTGCATCGCCACCTCGGCGCGCAGCGCCTGCCGCAGCCGCCGCCCTCCCGAGGAGTGATCGAAGTGGTGGTGCGTGATCGGGATGTACTTGAAGTCGAGGTTGCTCAACTCTCTCGTCAGGTAGTCGATGCGCACCTGCGACGATGCCTCGTCCCCGAACCCCGCGTCGATGAGGGCCGCCTCGCCCCGGTCGTGTAGCACCCACACGTTCGAGGTCGGGAACGACCGCGTGAACAGCTTCACTGTGACGATGTGCTGGATCAGGTGCTCGTTGATGACGGTCGCCCGCCCTTCGACGACCTCTTTGCCCTCCGCCGCCGAGGACTTCGGCACCGGACGCCGCAGCCAGCCCAGCGGCCCCTCGAAGTGATGCGTGCGCTTCTTCCTGCGTGGCGGGTCACCCGGCATCGGCCGCTCCTCATCTGCCTGCAGCGTCTCCGTGGACTATACCCGTGCCCCCGGAGGTTGCGCGGACTGGCTTCCCCCCCCGATCGAGATCCACTCCAGCTCATTGGCGCGCGCCAGCCCTCCGCCGTACGATCCCGTCCGCGAGCGTCGCGCCGCAGGGCGCCCGAAAGGCGATGCGATGCCCTCCGATGCCTACCGCGAGGCGCGCGCCGCGGCGAAGGAGGCCCGTGCCGCCGCGAAGCGGGCGCGGCGCCGCTGGCTCGATCTGCGCCCCTGGTACTTCAAGAAGCGCTTCCTGCTCGGCTTCCCCATCCTCCTCGCGATGGCCGCCGCCGTCGCCTTCATCACCATCAGCCTCGAGTACGGCGATTCGTCCCCCGGCACCGTCGCCTCCGATGCTCCGGCGGCCACGGCCGGCGTCGCCCGCATTGGCTCAGCCAGCCCCATCGGCGAGATCGATCTCACGGTCCTCGCGTTCGAGGCCTTCGACGGCCGCACCGTCAGCCCCGCCAACGACGCCACTCACCGCCTCCGCTTCAGTGCCACGAACTCGCGAGGCCCGTCCACCGAGAGCTACCGCCTGGTGGACGACGCGTTCCAGCTCATCGACTCCGGAGGCGTCATGCAGGGCGACTGGCACGCCGTCTGCCAGAACTGCCCCGACGCCCTCGGCACCGGCGTCTCGCTGGCGCTCAACGCCTCCATCGAGGGTGTCGTCTACTTCCGCATCCCCACCGGCCAGACCGCCGCCACCCTCGAGTACCGCGCCCCCGGCTCCGCCACGACGGGTCGCGTCGCGCTACAGTAGCGCTTGCTTCTCGCCCCGCGCCCCTCGATGCTCCTCCCATGACCACCGACGCCGGCCAGGCATGGGACGCGGCCGCCTACGGGCGGCGCTTCGGGTTCGTCGCGCAGCTCGCCGAGGACCTCGTCGGCCTGCTCGACCCGCAGCCCGGCGAGCGCATCGTCGACCTCGGCTGCGGTACCGGCACCCTCGCCGCCGCGATTGCCGCCCGCGGCGCTGACGTCCTCGGCATCGACGCCGACCCCGCGATGATCGAGGCGGCACGCGTCGCCTACCCCGCCCTCCGCTTCGAGGTCATCAGCGCCTACGACGTCACCATCGATCCGCCCGTCGACGCCGTCTTCTCGAACGCCGCGCTCCACTGGATGACCCGTCCCGAGGACGTGCTCCGCCGCGTCGCCGCCGCCCTCCGCCCGGGCGGACGCTTCGTCGCCGAGATGGGCGGCGGCCGCAACACCGAACTTGTCTCCAACGCCCTCCGCGACGCACTCACCCGCCGCGGCATCCCGCCCGAGCGCCAGGCCCGCCCCTGGTACTTCCCCACCCCCGCTGAATACGCCACCCTCCTCGAACGCCACGGCTTCGAGGTGCGCGCCCTCTGGCACTTCGAGCGCTTCACGCAGCTCGCCCCCGGCGAACACGCCCTCGCCGACTGGCTCACGATGTTCGCCTCGCCGATCACCTCGGTGCTCACCCCCGAGGACGAAGCCGCCCTCCGCCTTGAAGTCGAGGACGCCACCCGCGACGCCCTCTACATCGACGGCCACTGGCACGTCGACTACCGTCGTCTGCGTTTCGTGGCCGTCCGCGTCTGACCCCCGCCCGCCGGCGCGACCTCCGTCGACACAAGCAGGACGGCGGCCTCACGGCCGCCGTCCTGCTTCTGCTCCACCCTGCGGCTTAGGTGCCACTCGAGTTGCTGCTCGAGCTCGAGCCGCCGCTCTGGTCCTCGTCGTGCGGGCAGTCCGTGCCGTCCTTCTGGTGCCGTCCTGACCCGTCCGCTGTCGCGGTCGCGCTCGGCGTCGCCTCCGCCGAGGGCGTCGAGGTCGCACCCGGCGTCTGCGCGAATGCGGCGCCTCCCAGCAACACGAGGCCCGCCACGGCCCCCGCGCCGATCGCGACTACCTTTTCCTTCCCTGTCTCGAACATCTGCACTCCCTTCCCCGCGGCATTGGACCGCCGGTGACGCCATCGAAGATCGCATTCGCCGCCCGCCGACCTGTCAGCCGCCCCGCATCGAAGTGCTAAATCTCTGTGAGCGCCCCGGGGCTGCCCGGCCCGCCCCCGCGCGATGCGGAACCCCTATCATCCGCCGAGGAGGTGGCTGCATGGCTCGTGTGCTCGGCATCGGTGGGATCTTCTTCAAGTCGTCCGATCCTGAGCGCCTCCGCGCCTGGTACCGCGAACATCTTGGACTGCCGCTCGACGACTGGGGCGGCGTGGCCTTCCGTGCCGCCGACGACCCGGAGGGCGCCACCATCTGGTCGGTGTTCGAGGAGGACTCGGACTACTTCGCCCCCAGCACCGCCCGCTTCATGGTCAACTTCCGCGTGGACGACCTCGACGCCATCCTCGCCTCGCTCCGCGCCGCCGGCTGCGACGTCGACGACAAGATCGAGGAGTCGACCTTCGGCCGCTTCGGCTGGGTGATGGACCCGGACGGCCATCGCGTCGAGCTCTGGCAGGCACCCCCGGCCGCCGGCTGACCGCCACCCGGTGGTCGCCCCGAAACGCGGATCGAAGGTTGCGACGCACCCGCAGGCGTCGGGTCGGTCAGCCTACAGGTGCACCCACACCGGCATCCCGATCTCCGCGAACGCGTAGATCGCCTCCGCCTCACCCGTGCGGATGCAGCCGTTCGAAATGCGGCCCGTCGAGGGGTCCACGACCTGCCCCTCCGCATCCTTCAGGAACGAGTGGAACCCGTTGTCCAGCCCGGGGTCGAACCCCACCCAGTGGCTGATGTACGTGTCGTACGGCGCGTCGTACGTGAGCGACGCGTCCATGCTGTAGACGTAGAACAGCCCCGTCCGCGTCGACTCGTACACGCCGGTGTTGATCTGCGCACCCACACCCACCGGCCCGATCGTCCGCAGCGCCGAGGTACCCTCCATCAGCCGGACCGTGAACGTCGAGAGGTCCACGTCGATCCACTGCCCCGATTGAGGCGGCCCCGCCGGCCGAGGCGCCTGCGTCGCCACGGAGGTGGGAGCCACGGTGGCCTGGACGGTTGGCGGCGCGGTCGCCACTACGGCCGGCGGCGTCTCGACGGAGGCCGCCGGCGTCACCTCCGGCGTCTCGATCACGACCGGAGGGGTGGGAGCCACTTTGTCGCTCCCCCCGCACCCGGCCACGCCGAGGACCGCGACTCCGACGAGGAGCAGCACGAGCATGGAAATCAATCGGCCATGCAAATCACGCATCAGGATCAACAATATCCCGTCGCCGTGGCCCTCGCCACCCCGCGGCCTGCGCGCAAGACATCCTCTCGAGGCTACGGCCGTAGCTGCCGCGCGAGCCAGTCCTCCATGTGCGCCCGCGCCCGCCGCGCGACCGCTGTCCCCGGCGCCATCGAATCGAACCCGTGCGGCGCCCCGGGGTACACGTGCAGCTCCACCGGCACACCCGCGTGGTTCAGCCGCCGCGCGTACTCGATGTCCTCGTCCACGAACCCGTCCAGCGTCCCCACCGCGATCAGCGTCGGAGGCAGCCCTTCGAGGTCCGTCGCCCGCGCCGGAGCCGCGTAGATCGGCACATCGTCCGTCCCGTACCGCTCGCCGAGGTATGCCTGCCACCCCAGGGTGTTGTGCGACGGCGCCCAGATCGGTACCGGCCACCCGCTCGAGGGCGTCGCCTGCCGGTCGTCGAGCATCGGGTAGATCAGCAGCTGGAACGCCACCGGCACCTCGCCGCGGTCGCGCGCGTACAGCGCCAGCCCCGCCGCCAACCCCGCCCCCGCGCTCGCCCCGCCGATGCCGATGCGCCCCGCATCCACCCCCAGCTCGGAGGCGTGTTCGTGCAGCCATTTCAGCGCCGCGTAGCTATCCTCGACGGCCGCCGGGTGCGGATGCTCCGGCGCCAGCCGGTACTCCACCGAGGCCCCGACGCAGTTCAGATCGCGCACCCACCCGTCGAAGCGCAGGTCGTCGCCCTCGTACGTCCCGAAGATGTAGCCGCCGCCGTGCATCCAGAACACCGCCGGCAGCGCCTCGCCGCCCCGCGCCTTCGGCCGGTGCAACCGCACGACGACGTCGGGCGCCCCCGCGGGCCCCGGCACCGTCACATCCGTCCGCTCGACATCGTCCGACAGCACCGGCCGCGGCATCGCCGCCGCCCGCTCCGCCCGCACCCGCGGAATATCCGCAATCCCCACCCCATCGAGGTTCCCCACGAGCGGCGCAATCACCCGCGCCACCTCGGGATCGACCAGCTGCCGTACGTCCATCACCGCCTCCTCGCTGCGCGGGAGTGTAGCAGGGGTGATAGTGAGCGTTACTCGATCAGAGGAACGCCCAGCGATTCCAGGAGTTCCGCGATCCCCTCGAAGTCTTCGGGCGGTAGAGACGGGTCAGCTGTCGCTGGGTCAGGCACCCAGATAATTTGTCCGCGCCGAGCCCTGGTGAGCAGCACCCGGTATCCGTTCAAGATGAACCGCGCGTGTTCGCTATTTGCCTGCGTCCATCGTGTTCCCTTGAAACGCCGCATCCGCCATCCTGACCGTTCTCCATCGAGTGAGAGGTCGTTTCCCCAGCACACACCAACCCAGTCAAGCTCAAGTCCTTGGCAATCGAAGTTGGTCGCAGGAACCTCCAACTGAGCCGATGAACGCACATCGCCGGGCTCGCGCAGGAACCAGTCTGCCCAAGAGCGCTCCCGTTGGAGGGTTTGCGTTTCGAGCCCCCAAGCCCGTAGCCGTCGGGCCTCCGCGCTCGCCACCAGCCCGACGCGCTGGTCGTCGTCTTGCCGGTCACGAAGCCAAGCGCGAGCGGCGTCGAGGCTTCGCGTGAACACCATCGGGTACTCCCGCACGTCCGGCAGAAACGACCTTGCGGCATCGAGATCGAGTTCGAGCAGCGCATCCACCCATCGGTTCAATCGCTCAGCTCGCGGGCTCCGGACGTTCATTTGAAGATGAAGGCGGTCGTCCGACATGACTGAGATGCCGACGGGAGCCCTGTCGGCGAACAGCAGGCCACCCGGTGGCATCGGCGCTCCCGGAAGAACGAAAGGTGAAGCGCGGACGATCCAATCCTGATGGGAGCGCACCAGCGCCAGCCCCCACTCGGCGAGGCCGGCTTCGCCGCGATTGATTTCCTGCCCACCCCCCACGAGGGCGATGACGACAGCCCAATCCGGGACGCGATTCATGATCTCCAGGAAGAGTTCCGGTTCGGAACTTGTCGAAGACCCCTGCGTCCAGCTGGCCACCTGCTTCGCGTCCCACGCTCGCTGCGCCTCGTCGAACAGAATGATGTGCTCTGGCGGGATCCGCTCCGGATATTGAGCGTACTCGTTGCGGAAGGCGTAGGCGTGCTGGATGAACGTTCGCACCTCTCGTGCGACCTCACGACGCGATCTCCCACTGGTTCGAACCGACGAGTCCTCAAGCGCCTTGGATATCACCTCGACCAGCGGTCTGTTCCCGGATAAGAAGACTCCGGCGGCTTCTCCCGCTGTCGTGAGTTCAGGGTCGTGAACAACCTGTAGCCCGGCCAGCGTCTTCCCGGAACCTGGTGCGCCTGTGATGAACGCAACTCCTCGCCGCCGCTCCCTCCGGCAAGTGCGCACGAGTTCCAGCACAGCGTCGACCGTGGCGTGGAGGTTGCTGGCTCCCGACATGCTGATCTCTCGCGCGTCGTGTTCCTCATACAAATGACACGCGGCCTGCACAATCGAAGGTGTGGGGCGGTAGGCAGACTCCTCCCAAGCCTCCGCATCGATAGGCGCCCCTTCGGGATTGTGAGCGTTCCGCCAACTCTCGTGGATGAGCTGGGCGAACCCAGCTGCGTCGACACACCGAGTCTCGTACGGCCCCGGAGCCTCGCGGACTCGTGGCAACATCGGCCGAGAATCGCTGATGGCGACCAGGAGGGGCACGACGGCCCGGTGGTGACTCCCCTGGTGGAAATCGCGCATGTCGAGCGCGTATTGTTCCGCCTGCCAGATCGCTGAGCGCTCGAACTGAACGGCACCGACCTTGCACTCAATTAAGAAGACAACGTCGTCAGCAAGCAGAGCGATATCGATCCTGCGGCTCCTCCGAGGCACTTCGAACTCGAGAAAGTAGCTCCATCGGAGCAGCTTCGGATCGACCGCCTCGAGGAACCGCGCAAGGTCAACGAGCAGATCGACTGTGCCACGCCAGGCGCGCGCCGACTCGGGCGTCGCCGGCAGACGGCGTTCTGCTGCCCCGGTCGCCAACTCACCGACGATATGGTCAGTGGTCGTTCGCCCGATTGACTCGAGAGTGCCCCGGTGCCATGCGCGCATCGCCGACGGACCTTACCGCCGGGCCCCCTCGACGGTCCATAGCACCCACTCCCAAGACAGTCCTAGTCATCCAGCAGCGCGTCGATCGCTTCCCACCCCGCTTCAACCATCGCGTCTTGGATGAGACCGGAGTACCGAAGTAGCCACTCCCGCGCCCGCTCCTCCGTCCACTCGGGACGGCGGCTCCGCAGGTCGTCGACCGACCAGCACGTTTCCGCGAATCCATCTCGCGCCTCGTGCTCTGCATAGGCCACACGAAGCTCGTCAAGCGCCCGCTGCAGTGACTCCGTGCCTGCCTGCGCCTCGACGACATGCCGGCCGGCGATCCTCAGTGCCGTGGTCATGAGATCCTCCATCCCCACCGTCCAGCAATAGCAGGACCCGCAGCCGATCGCGCGTTCGGATGGCACAACAGCCCGCCCGACCCTCGTGCTACCATCACGCCCTCATGACCACCGCCGTCGCCATCACCATCGCCGCCAGCGCCCACCCGCACATCGAGGCGGGGTGGGGCTGCCGCGAGGAGACGCCGGCGTCGTAAGCGACGGACACGACGGCACCTCGAAACGGCAGGCCCACCGGCAGCGGTGGGCCTGCTGCTACATCCGAGGCCGTCGAGGTGAGAGGAGACACGACCATGGTGCATCGACCGCTCGAGGGCAGACTCGTCCGGCTTCGCGCCCGCGAACCCGCCGACGAAGAGCTCGCCTACCGCTACTTCAACGACCCCCGGGTCACCGAATATCTCGCCGTCCGCTACCCCTTCTCCCACCAGCAAGAACGCGACGCCCTCTCGCTCCCCGCGAAGTACCTCGGCGCGCACTTCGCCATCGAGACGATCGAGGAGCGGCGCTTCCTCGGCACCTGCAGCCTCGAAGTCGCATTCCCCGAGAATCGCCGCGCCGAGCTGGGCATCGTCATCGGCGACCCCGACTACTGGGACGGCGGCTACGGCACCGACGCCGTCCGCACGCTCTGCCGCTTCGGCTTCGAGGAGATGAACCTCCACCGCATCGAGCTCGAAGCGTTCGCCGAGAACGCCCGCGCCCGCCGCGTCTACGAACGCCTCGGCTTCGTCGTCGAGGGCGCGCGCCGCGACGGCTGGTATCAGGGCGGCCACTACCAGGACGTCATCCTCATGGGACTGCTCGAGGGCGAGCTCCGTCCCGAGTAGCGCGCCGCCTCGACGCCCCATGTAGCCCGCCGAGGCCGTACGCTGGCCCCGCGCGAGATGCCTCGCAGGGGGGCGGCTCCGGCAGACCTCGAAGGGGGCGCACCACATGCAGGTCAACGGCCTCGGCTACCCGGCCATCATCGTAAAGAACATGGACGAGTCCGTCGGCTTCTACACGAAGACCTTCGGCATGCAGCACCTCTACACCGAGCCCAACCGCGACGACCCCGAGTCCGCCCAGGCCCTCCTCCACGCCGGCGGCGACACCTACGTCCTCCTCGTCGGCCCCACCAACCCCGGCATCAAGCTCGCCGAGGCCTCCCTGGGCGTCGGCTCAATGCAGTACCTCAGCCTGCAGGTCCCCGCCGACTGGATGGACCGCGCCTTCTACGAACTGTCCTCGGTCGGCGCGCAGGCCAGCGAGGAGATCCGCCGCGGCTACGAGCGCCTCGTCTTCATGGAAGACCCCAACGGCGTCCTCATCATCCTCACCGCGTGGACCACCGAGCCCCCCGCCGGCATGTCACGCCCCGCCGTCCTCGAGCGCGCCGCCGCCATCCGCGACGCCCAGCGTCAGCCCTTCATCGAGGACGACCACATCCGCCAGGCCATCTCCGACCTCGCCCTGCGGCAGGGCTAGCGCCTCCCGCTGCCGCCGGCCGCCCGGCGTGGTACAACCCTCGCGTCCACGCACGCGAAGGGGGTCCCGATGTTCACCACCGACCAGTACCACGGCATACTCGCGGAGACCGTCACCATCGCCGGCGCGGATGGCGACGCCATCCACGCCTACCTCGCGAGGCCGCTCGGCCCCGGCCCCTTCCCCGCCGTCGTCCTCGTCCACCACATGCCCGGCTGGGACGAGTTCTACTTTGAGATGACGCGCAAGTTCGCCCACCACGGCTACGTCGCCATCAGCCCCGACCTCTACTCCCGCGACGGCCACGGCGCCCCCGACGACGTCGCCGCGAAAGTGCGCGCCGAGGGCGGAGCGCCCGACGCCCGCGTCGTCGGCGACCTCGCGGGCGCCGCGAGGCACGTCCGCGCCCTGCCCTGCACCACTGAGAAGGTCGGCATCATTGGCAGCTGCTCCGGCGGACGCCACACCTACCTCGCCGTCTGCCAGACCACCGAGTTCGACGCTGCCGTCGACCTCTGGGGCGGGCGCGTCGTCATGGCCCCGGAGGACCTCAACGAGCGCACCCCCGTCGCCCCCATCGACCTCACGAAGGACCTCTCCTGCCCCCTCCTCGGCCTCTTCGGCGCGGACGACCGCAGTCCGCCCCTCGACCAGGTCGCCCAGCACGAGGAGCTGCTCAAACAGCTCGGCAAGGACTACGAGTTCCACATCTACGAGGGCGCCGGGCACGGCTTCTTCTACTACCACTCCGGCATGTACCGGCAGGAAGCCGCCATCGACGGCTGGGAGAAGGTCTGGGCCTTCTTCGCAAAGCACCTCGGCGGCCCCGCCTGACGGCGCGCCGCCGCACCGCAACCGCCCTCCGAGGTGGTACAACTCACTCGTTTGACGACCATCGAGGCTGCGAGGAGGAACGATGTTCACCACTGACCAGTACCACGGCATGCTCGCCGAAACCGTCACCTACGCCGGCGCCAACGGAGACGTCATCGACGCCTACCTCGCGAGGCCGCTCGGGCCTGGCCCCTTCCCTTCCGTCGTGCTCATCCACAACGTCCTCGGCTGGGGCGAGTTCTACTACGAGATGACCCGCAAGTTCGCGCACCACGGCTACGTCGCCATCTGCCCCAACCTCTTCGACCGCGACGGCGACGGCGCACCCGAAGATGTCGCCGCCCAGGTGCGCGCCGACGGCGGCCCGCCCGACGACCGCGTCGTCGCGGATGTCGAGGGGGCCGCCACCTTCGTCCGCTCCCTCCCCTACACGAGCGGCAAGGTCGGCGTCATCGGCAGCTGCTCCGGCGGACGGCACACGTTCCTCGCCGCCTGCCGCACCTCGAGCTTCGATGCCGCCGTCGACCTCTGGGGCGGCCGCGTGGTGATGCCACCCGAAGACCTCACCGAGCGCACCCCGGTCTCCCCCATCGAGTACACAAAGGACCTCTCCTGCCCCCTCCTCGGCCTCTTCGGCGTCGAGGACCGCAACCCCACGCCCGAGATGGTCTCCCAGCTCGAGGCGGCGCTGCAGGAGCACGGCAAGCAGTACGAGTTCCACAGCTACGAGGGCGCCGGGCACGGCTTCTTCTACTACCACATGGGCATGTACCGGCAGGAGCAGGCCGTCGACGGCTGGGACAAGGTCTTCACCTTCTTCGAGAAGCACCTCGCCTGACCCGCAGACCAGAAACAGCGCGACCGATCGAGGAGGAACCGCCATGTGCACGATGATCGTTGAGAAGGTGTCCGTCACCGGTGTCGCCAAAGGCGGCGGCAACTGGTTCCCCATCGCCGGCGTCAACGTCGGCTACGACCACCCCTTCCGCCTCCCCCTCGAACACGCCGTCACCATCGACTTCGTGAACGAGGCCCAGGGCCCAGGCGCCCGCGTCGCCGTCGAGCTCACCCCCCAGTCCGCACAACAACTCCTGGACACCCTGCGCGACGTCCTCGAGCAGGGCGCCGCCGCCGAGGCCGCCTGACCGCACGCGTTGGGAGGGGGACGGCTGCCCGCCGCCCCCTCCCAACGCCCCGCGGCCCGAGGACGACGATGCTCCCCACCCCCGAAGACTACGTCGCGATCAGCGACCTCATCGCCCGCTACTGCCTCACCCTCGACCGCGACGACGTCGAGGCGTGGGTCGCCCTCTTCACCCCCGATGCCACCTACGAGGTGTACGGCCGCACCTTCGAGGGCCATGACGGCCTCCGCCGGATGCTCCACGCAGCCCCCGGCGGCCTCCACCTCGGCGGCCCGCCCGTCATCGACATGCTCGATCCCGGCCGCGCGCGGACGACACGCAACCTCCTCTTCATCGGGCGCGGCGGCGCACCGCAGCGCTGCGCCATCTACACCGACGACCTTGTGCGCACCGCCGAGGGGTGGCGCATCGGGAAGACGCGCTGCCAGTTCATCACTGCCGAGGGCCTGAGCGACCGCCCGGAGGACTGATCCCCTGGAGACCGGCTGATAGCATCGCCACATGCTCACGGTCTTTGGCGCCCTTGCCGTCTCGGCCATGCTCCTCTCCTACGCACTGGAACATCGAGCCGCGGGGTTCGTGCTCGCGTTCGCTGCGGCCTGCGCCGCGTCATCGGCGTACGGCTTCCTGCAGGGCGCCTGGCCATTTGGAGTCGTCGAGGCGATCTGGGCGCTCGTCGCAGTCAGGCGCTGGCGGCACCGTTCGCGTGCTCAATCGTGAGCGCCGCCGCGCCTCCTCGCCGCGCGCGCTACCCTCGATGCATGACCGTCCCCGCCGGCTACTACGACGCCTCACGCCACTTCGAGGAGTTCCTCGTGCGGGCGCGAGAGGCCGCCGGCCTGACCACCACCAACCAGTCATTCACCATGGTCGAAGGCGTGTTCCGCGCCTTCCGCCGCCGCCTGAGCATCAAGGACGCCATCCGCTTCGCCGGCGTCCTCCCGCCCGCCGCCCGCGCCCTCTTCGTCGCGGACTGGGACCCCGAGGAACCGCGCCGCCCCTTCGAGGACCGTCCCGCCATGACCCGCGAGGCGCAGGCCCTCCGCGGCGGTCACAACTTCGCCCCCGACACGTGCATCCACGACGTCGCCGTCGCGCTTCGCGCCAGCATCCGCGAGGCCGACCTCGAAGCCGTCCTCTCCCGCCTCCCCGAGGCGGCCCGTGACTTCTGGACTGTGGACACATAGCAGCCACCGCGCGCTGCACACTGCGCCGCACACTGCCCTTCACTCGCTATGATGCCCGTAATGGAGCGACGGCCCCGCCGGAACGCTCGCATCCCGCGAGTGCCGGCTTGCCGCGCCTGAGGAAGGAGTCCGCTGCGTGGTCGCTACCGAGCCTGCGAAGGAATTCAAGGTCGTCGGGTCGACGCCCGTCCGGCCGGACGGCGTCGACAAGGTCAACGGACGCGCCGTCTACGGCGCCGATGTCCGCCTGCCACGCATGCTCTACGGCCGCGTCCTCCGCAGCCCCCACGCCCACGCCATCCTCCACAGTATCGACACCTCGAAGGCCGAGGCGCTCCCGGGCGTCACGGCCGTCGTCACCAACGCCGACTTCCCCCGCCAGTCCGACCAGGAGCTCCAGGTCGGGGAGGGCGAGGCCGCCAGCGCCCGCTGGATCCTCGACAACGTCCTCGCCTCCGAGAAGGTGCTCTACCGCGGCCATCCCGTCGCCGCCGTCGCCGCCACCGACCCCCACATCGCGGAGGACGCACTCGAACTGATCGAGGTCGACTACGAAGTCCTCGAGCCGGTCATTGACCTCCAGCGCGCGATGCTCGACACCGCGCCGCTCTTACACGACTCCATCGTCACCGAGCAGGTCTTTGGCTTCTTCGGGCGCGACGGCAGCCAGCAGGCCGCCCGCCGGCCCTCGAACGTCTCGAAGAAGGTCGAGTTCACCGGCGGCGACCTCGAAGCGGGCTTCGCCGCCGCCGACATCGTCCTCGAGCGCGAGTTCGACACGCCGATGTACCACCAGGGCTACATCGAGCCCCAGAACGGCACCGCCATCTGGAGCGAAGACGGCACCATCAACGTCTGGACCAGCACGCAGGCGTACTTCGGCGTCCGCGACCAGCTTGCCGTCCTCCTCAAGCACCCCGTGTCGCAGATCCGTGTGAACCCCGCCGAGATCGGCGGCGGCTTCGGCGGCAAGTCCTCCGTCTACATGGAGCCGCTCGCCGCTTTGCTGTCGCGCAAGAGCGACCACCGCCCCGTGAAGATGTCGATGACTCGCCAGGAGGTCTTCGAGGCCACCGGCCCCACTCCCGGCGCGCACATGCGCGTGAAGATCGGCGCGAAGCGCGACGGTACGATCACCGCCATCGAATGGGAAGGCATCTATGAGTCCGGCGCCTACCCCGCCTCTGCCTTCACCGCCGGGGCGATGGCCGCCTGGGGCCCCTACGACATCTCCAACTTCCGCTCCGCCGCCTGGGAGGTCGTCAACAACAAGCCCCGCGTCCAGGCCTACCGCGCCCCCGCCGCCCCCGCTGCCGCCTGGTCCGTCGAGTCCATGGTCGACGAGGTCGCCCGCGCCATCGACATGGACCCCGTCGACCTGCGCCTGAAGAACGCCATCCAGGAGGGCGGCCGCCGCATCGACGGCGCCCCGCACGGCCCCATCGGCAATGTCGCCTGCCTCGAGGCGGCCCGCGACTCCGCCCACTACCGCTCCGAGCTGTCCGGGGAGAACCGCGGTCGGGGCATCGCCGCCGGCTTCTGGTTCAACATCGGCGGCGAGTCCGGCGCCTTCGCCTCCATCCACCCGGATGGCACCGTGGCCCTCAACATCGGCTCCGCCGACATCGGCGGCTCACGGGCTTCCCTCTCGATGCAGTTCGCCGAGGCCATGGGCATCCCCTACGAGCAGGTGAAGCCGCAGACGGTGAACACCGACTCCATCGGCTACACGATGCCCACCGTCGGCAGCCGCACCACCTTCGCCGGCGGCTGGGCCGTCTACGAGACCGCGCAGGAGCTCCGCCGCAAGCTCGAGGAGCGCGCCGCCGCCATCTGGGAGTGCGACCGCTCCGAAGTGACCTACGGCGATGACGCCGTCATTCGAGGGCCCGGCGATCGCTCCCTTACCTTCAACGCCCTCGCCGGCCAGCTCCAGGCCACCGGCGGCCTCATCCAGGCCCAGGCCGACGTCGCCCCCACCACCTCGGGCCCCGCCTTCGGCGCCCACGTCGTGGACGTCGAGGTCGACCCGGACACCGGCAAGGTGCAGGTGCTCCGCTACACCGCCGTCCAGGATGTCGGCCGCGCCATCCACCCCGACTACGTCGTGGGCCAGATCCAGGGTGGCGCGGCGCAGGGCGTCGGCATGGCCCTCACCGAGGAGTACGTCTTCGGCGAGGACGGCCGCATGCAGAACTCCACCATGCTCGACTACCGCATGCCCACCGCCCTCGACCTGCCGATGATCGACGTCGTCATGGTCGAGGTGCCCAACCCCGGCCACCCGTACGGCGTCCGCGGCGTCGGCGAGGTCCCCATCGTCCCGCCGCTCGCCGCCGTTACCAACGCGATCCGCGACGCCATCGGCGTCCGCGCGACGCGCCTCCCCGCCTCCCCCGAACGCGTGCTCGACCTCATCGAGGAGCAGCGCGCGCAGCCCTGACTCCCCCGCTCCTCGGCCCGTGTCCCGCCCGCGCGGGCCGAGGAGCCCCGTTCCCTTCCGTCCTACAGCGACCCGTACACTCGCACCGGCTCGAACTCGTAGATCAGCCGGTCGTCGTCGACGATGAAGCGCCGAAACTCCTCCGGCGTGTACTGCCGCCCGCCGAAGTGCACCGGCGCGTCCGAGGGCGCGTCGACCTCGTGGTTCATCGCCCGAAACAGCCGGATGCTCAGGTCGGGCACCTCATCCCCTTCGATGAGCCGCACGCGCGCCTCGGCCGTCAGGTACGCCCCCGCCGAGTTGAACACCATCAACGTCGCCCGCGGGTCGCGCCGCAGGTGCTGCGTGCGCAGCCGTCCGCGGTTCCCGCTGCTCCACAGCACATCGCCGATCAGCACGCACCCGACCCGCACCGTGTGCGGCGTCCCGTCCCGCCGCAGTGTCGTCATCGCCGCCCCGTGATGCTTCCCGAAGAACGCCCGCTGCTCCGAGGTCAGTTCCACTGCTGTCTCCTCTCGATCCTCGGGACGATACTCGCACGCCGCCGAGTCCCCCACGCCGTCCCCCGCGCGTGATATAACGACCGCGCTTGAGAGGGACGGGGCTATGCGCGCGCTCGAAGCTGCCTCCGGCGGCGCCGTCGAGGTCGGATCCGCCCTGCGCCGGGCACTCGCCGGCCCCACCCTGCGCGACCACTTCACCGCCAGCTACTTCAGCCTCCGCGTCGGCATGATCGTGGTCGCCGTCGGAATCCCGATCTACCTGGCACTCGGTGGCAGGTTCCTCTGGGGCCTGGCGATCCAGGACTCGCTCAGCGCGTACTACCACGCCGACGGTGGCGCGCTTCGCGACGAGTTCGTCGGCGGCCTCGTTGCGGTCGGGGTCTTCCTCATCCTCTACAAGGGCTTCACCCGCTACGAGAACGCGGCGCTCAACGTCGCGGGCTTCGCCGTCATCGGCGTGGCCTTCGTCCCCATGGCCTGGCAGTGTGGCGGGGCCTGCAGCCGCGCCTCCGATTTCCACGGCCTCTTCGCGTACACCTTCTTCGCCTTCATCTTCTATGTGGCGTTCTTTCGCTCCTCAGACACGCTCACCCCGGAACTGCTGCCCGACCCCGCCACACGTACGCGCTACCACCGCATCTATCGAGGTGTGAGCATCGCGATGGCCGGCGCGATCCTCCTTGCCGGCGCGATCGCCTTCTTCGCGCACCGCCAGCAGATCGTCATTGTCCTGGAGTCCGTCGGCGTCTGGGCCTTCGCTGCCTACTGGATCGTCAAGAGCGACGAGATGCGCCGCTCAGACGCCGGGAAGTGGCTCGCCGAGGGCCGCCTCGCACCCGGAGCGAGCGGCCGCCGCGAGCTGTTCCAGCAGTCTCCCGTCGAGGTCGTCCCGTAGCCCGGTGACCTGCGCCGGCGTGACGCCTACTTCGGCGGGAAGGTGCGCGCGAACGCGCGCCCCCGTTCGACCCACGAGGCAAGCGCTCGCTTCGTCTTCGTCCCTTCCGGGGACACGTAGAACCAGTTCTTCATCGGGCGGCCCGTGAAGTCCATCGGACGCACGTGCGGCCGCGCCGAGGTCGCCCCCGCCTCGTCCGCCGGCACCCGCACGACCAGGTCCTCCCCCAGCACGCCCACGCAAAGGTTCCCCGCGAGCATAAACGACAGCCCGCCGAACATCCGCTTCTCCAATAGGTCCGGCTCCTCAACGAGGAGCGCGCGCACACGCTCGGCGAGCTTCTCGTTGTAGGGCATCCTCGGGCCTCCTCGGCAATCGTGGCTGGCATCGTACCGGCGGGCCGGGAGCGTTGACGAGGGGGTGATGGCATGATGGACGCGCTGGCCGGCTCCGGCCGCGAGGGGGATGACGCCATGGCCTCGGCTCTCGATAGCGCGCTCACGCAGTTCCACGCCGCTGCCGACCGCATCGGGCTCGGCGACGGTCAGCGTGAGCTGTTGACCGCCTTCAAGACCGTCTTCCAGACCGAGTTCCCGGTCGAGATGGACGGCGGCGGCTTCCGTGTCTTCCAGGGCTATCGCGTCCTCCACAACGGCGCGCGCGGCCCCACAAAGGGCGGCATCCGTTTCAGCCCCGATGTCTCCCTCGACGAGGTCAAGGCCCTCGCAATGTGGATGACCTGGAAGTGCGCCGTCGTTGGCATCCCCTTCGGCGGCGCGAAGGGCGGCGTGGTCGTCGACCCGAAGTCGATCAGCTCGGCCGAGCTGCAGAACCTGACCAGGCGCTTCACCGCCGAGATCACGCCGATCATCGGCCCGGATCAGGACATCCCTGCGCCGGACATGGGCACCAACGCCCAGGTCATGGCCTGGATGATGGACACCTACTCGATGGGCCGCGGCTACACCGTGCCCTCCGTCGTGACCGGGAAGCCCATCTCCGTCGGCGGGTCCGAGGGCCGCTACGAGGCGACAGGCCGGGGGATCCTCTACGTCCTCGAAGAGCACCTCCGCGACTCCGGCGGCGTCCGAGGCAAGACGGTCGCCGTGCACGGCTTCGGCAACGTCGGCGGCGTCGCGGGTCGGCTGCTGCACCAGGCCGGCGCGCGCGTGCAGTACATCTGCGACAGGGATACCGGCATCTACCACCCCGACGGCGTCGACGCGTCCTCGGCCTTCGCATTCATCGAGGCGGGCCACATGCTCGCCGACTGGGACGGCGCCGGTCAGCGCATCGCCCCCGCCGAGGTCCTCGAGGCCCCCGTCGACATCCTCGTCCCCGCCTCCACCGAGCACGTCGTGACCGAAGCGAACGCCGGCCGCGTCCGCGCCCCCCTGATCATCGAGGGCGCGAACGGCCCGCTCACCCCCGAAGCCGACGAAATCCTCCGTCGTCGCAATGTCGTGATCATTCCGGACGTCCTCGCCAACGCCGGCGGCGTCACCGTCTCCTACTTCGAATGGGTGCAGGCCCGCCAGTACCTCCACTGGCGCGAGGAACAGGTGAACGATGAGCTGCGGCGCCTGATGGTCTCCGCGTACCAGGCGGTGTGGAGCCGCTGCATGGGCGAAAGCGGCTGCTCAATGCGCGAAGCCGCACAATGGATCGGCGTGGAGCGCGTCCTGGAGGCAACGACGCTGCGGGGGATTTTCCCGTAGTGGAGGAGCGCGGTCGCGGTCGTCGTTGGTTCCTCCTAGCTAATCGCGTCGCAAATTTGCTATCATAGGCTCGTGTTCGGGTCCTCCCCATGCAAGCGGTAAGCCGCCCAAGTTGCGCCCGAAGTCGAACGCGTTCTTCGAATGCATGCGCCCACTGCATGTGCCTCGGGAGCGCGCTCGTACGTCCAGCGGGCGTTTCTGGTTGGAGTCGCAGGGAGGACACGCACATTGGTTGGCCACTCGGTCGTGTTTTACGCGACCGAACGTGGGGAGCAGCCAGTGCGCTCGTATCTCGATCGAGTGGGCCGGTCAGGGCGAGTGCACGAATTGGCAAGGATTCACCGAACGATCGACCTCCTTGTCGAGTTCGGCTCGCAGCTCCCGCAGTTCGGAAGCGTCAGCCGTCAGCTGAAGGGAACCGACGGTCTCTATGAGCTCCGGTGCGGTTCACATCGAATTGCCTATGGAGAGGATCGGCTCGGCCGATTCGTGCTCCTACACGCGTGGAAGAAGGAGACGCGTAAGACGACGAAGACGGACCTACGAACTGCCCGCCGGCGGCATGCTGACTGGATTGAGGGCGACTCGGGAGTCAGTTGACCAGGAGCTTGTCAGTGCGTGATCAGCTCCAACCCAGTAACTCCTACGAGCAGTACCGCGACGCAGAACACGAGCATGACTCTGCGACCAAAGACGCGTATGAGCGTCTCGGACCGCGCTTCGACGCGATTCGAGAGCTGTTGCGCGCGCGTCGGGCGGCAGGTCTCACCCAAGCGGAATTGGCAAGAGCGATGCGGACGACGCGTTCAGTGGTGAGCCGCATGGAATCCGGGCGGCACAGCCCCTCCGTAGATACCCTTGCGTCGGCCGCAAGCGCGTTGGGATGTCGTTTGTCGATCCGGTTCATTCCCGCGGAGGTCGCCGACAACAGCGGCTCTCCGGGAGGGTGCGCGGAGCTTCCTTAGGTCGGTTCGTTCAAGCCTCTGAGACGAGGGATCTCCGACTTGACTCTGGGGTATTCCCCACTTCCTGCCCACCCATCCCCGCCCCCCTACGACTCCACCCACAACACGTCCCCGTGCAGGTCCGCCGCGTGCGGCTTCGAGGCGAACACCTCGTACTCCGCCTTCGACGCGCCGATGGTCGTGCCACCGCCGTGGCCGGGCAGCACCAGCGTGTCGTCCGGCAACTCGAACAGCTTCGAGGTGATGGACCCGATCTCCTGCTGTAGCGCCTCGGGCGTCCGCGAATGGCCGGGACCGCCCGGGAAGAGGGTGTCGCCGGTGAGCAGCGCCTTCCCCACGAGCAGGCAGATCGAGCCGGGGGTGTGACCGGGCGTGTGGATCACACGGATCGTCGTATGCCCCACCCGCACCTCGGCCCCGTCCGACAGCCCGAGCGCATTGCGGGTGACATCGAGGCCGGTCTCGTCCTCGCTCGCGTACACCGGCGCGTCCGTGTGCGCGCGCAGGATGTCGAACCCGTTCCAGTGGTCGGCGTGCGAATGCGTCACGAGGATGTGCCCGACGCGCGACTCGCCGAGCGCCCGCACGATCTCCTCCGCGCCCTCCGGCGCGTCAACGACCACCACTGGCCCGGCGGTGTCCACCGGACTCACGATGTACGCGTTATTCGCGAACGGGCCGAGGGGCCCCAGCATCTCGATCGCGACGTGTTCGTCCTCGTACACACGAGTCATCGACGCACCTCCTCCGGCCATCCGAGCGCCGCGGAGGCAGCGTACCAGACCGTGGACGCCGCCCGTCGACCTATCGGCACGGCCGTCACGTGCGAGCGATCGCCAGCACCGACGCCAGGGTGTAGACGCCTACGATGATCCCCGTCATTACCAGCCAGGGCGTCGGGTCGCCCTCGACCGCAACCTGCCAGGTGCCCGCGCCAACGCCGGCGGCGCCGGAGACCGTGATCGCCACCTCGGCGGCGCGCAGCTCCGCGTAACGCACGCGCTCGTCCGCGCGGCGACCGCGCACGAGGAACGAGACGGTCATCGCGCCCGCGATCAACGCCGTGAACGCCGCAATGCCGGCATCGCCCGCGAGCGCCTGGCTTGCGGTGAGCATCGCGCCGATCGCGACGGTTGCCAGGGCCGCCACCTGCGTCGAACGGTCACTCATATTCACCGAACACCTCCTCCACCGGATGGCCGAAGAACCGCGCGATCGCGAAGGCGAGCGGCAGCGACGGCGTGTAGCGCTCGACCTCGATCGAGTTCACCGTCTGGCGCGACACTCCCAGGGCCTCCGCGAGCATCGCCTGCGAGAGACCTCGTTCGCTCCGCATTGCCCGCACTCGGTTGCGCATCGATGACAAGCTAGCTTGACATATGCCCTGTGTCAAGTTCGCTTGACAGGACTCCTCGTCGCGTCTCGAGAGGCGCCCCCCGGACGGTCGCCGAGGCCGCACCATGCGCCGTGCCGCCAGGCCATGCCCTCGCTGCAGAGCCCGTCGAGGAGCGCGCGTACCTTTGGCTCCTCGCCCGGGCTGCGCGCCAGCCCGCGAACGAGCGTGGACACGCGCATGGGGCCGTCGTGCTCGCGCAGCGCGCGCAAGATCCGCCCGCGCCACTGCCGGTCCGAGTCCTCGAAGCGCGCCTGGGCGCGGACGGGGTCGGCGACTTCGCCCCGCGCGAAACGAGGACGGGCGGCGCAGTCGGCGGCGACGACGCACGCCTCGCAGCGGGGGCGGGGGACGCAGACCTTCGCCCCGTAGTCCATGAGGGCGGGGTTCCAGCGCACCACCTCGGCAGGTGGGAGGAGCGCCTCGGCGGTCGCCACGACCTCACCCGAAGGCGTCTCCTTCGCGGGTTGGAGGTCGCCATGCACGAGCCGGCCGAGGACGCGCACGACGTTCGTGTCGACGGCCGGAGCAGGGTCGCCCCAGCCAAAGCACCGCACGATCGCCGCCGTGAATGGACCAACGCCGGGCAGCGCGAGGAGTGCCTCGGGGTCGCGCGGCAGCTCGCCCTCGTGTTCCTCAACGCAACGGCGGGCGGCGTCACGCAGCGCGAGCGCCCGACGCGGGTAGCCAGCGCCGGCCCACACGCGCAACGCATCGGCGCGGTCGGCCTCGGCGGCGGCTCCGAGGGTGGGGAACGCCGCCATCCAGCGCTCCCACAGCGGCAGCACCCGCGACATCTGCGTCTGCTGCGAGCAGACGGCGGCGACCAGGGCGGCGTACGGGTCGCGAGAGTCACGCCACGGGAAGTCGTTGCCGTTGGCGTCGTACCAGTCGAGGAGCGCGGTGCGGATGCGGCGCACTCGCGCGGGCGTGAGGGCGGCAAGCCTCCCTGCCATCGCCTAGGAGTTGAGCTCCTGCAGGAACGCGCGGAAGTCAGGGCCGATCTCGGGGTGCTCCAGCGCCAGCTCGACGACGGTCTTCATGTACTCCAGCTTGTTGCCGGTGTCGTAGTACTTGCCGCCCTCGATCTCGACCGCGTAGAGCGGGACCCCATGCTCGTGGAGGATGTTGATCGCGTCGACAAGCCAGACTTCGCCGCCCTGCCCAGGTCCGAGGTTGTGCAGCGCTCCGAAGATCTCCGGGGGCAGGATGTACGCCCCGTGCGTCGCGAGGTTCGACGGCGCCATGTCGGGGTCCGGCTTCTCGACGATCGAGTTGATGCGATAGACGTTGTCCCGCACGTGCGTGACGTCCGCGATGCCGTAGCGCCGGAGGTCCTCCTGACGCTCGATGCGGACGCCCGAGATCACGATGCCGCCGAGCTCCTGGTGAACCTGCATCATCTGCTTCAGGCGAGGCGGGTCGGCGTAGATGAACTCATCGCCCCAGAGGACCGCGAACGGTTCGTCCTCGATCACCGACTCGGCGCAGAGGACGGGGGTGCCATTGCCGTACGGGCCACGCTGGCGGACGTAGATGAAGTTCGCCAGCTCGGCGATGCGCTCCATCTCCTTGATCATCTGCAGCTTGCCGCCCCCCTCGAGGTTGCGCTGCAGCTCCGCGGTGATCGAATCGAAGTGGTCCTCGATCGCCCGCTTCTGCGCGCCGGTCACGATGACGATGTCCTCGATGCCGGACGCGACCGCTTCCTCCACGACGTACTGGATCACCGGCTTGTCGACGATCGGAAGCATTTCCTTGGGCATCGCTTTCGTCTGCGGGAGAAAGCGCGTACCCATGCCCGCCGCGGGGATGACGGCTTTGCGGATCGGTCGCATCGAGGCACCTCGAATCAGCTCACGGGCGCGTGTGCGGCGCCCGGCGGTGGCAGCGAACGCCCACCGCTAAGGTACACGTGCCCGCGAATGCGCGCCGCTCCGATCGTCCCGCCTCGCCCCCTCCCTTCGGCCCTCGGATGTGCGAGAGCAGCCACGATTGCGACCTTCCGGCGATGACGCCTACACTTCCGGGACAGGCGAAGACGGAGAGAGTAGGAGCCGGCCGCCCGCCCTCGAGGCGGGGACTGCGCAGCGAGTCCGGGACGGTGCAAGCCGGACGCAGCCACGCCGCTCCGAAGATCACTCCCGAGCCGCCGCCCGAACGCGCCATCGCCTCGAGCGCAGACGCCCGAGGTGCGCGCCAGTAGACGCGGCCGGAGCGCCCACCGTTACCAGGGGCAGCGCCATCGACCTCCGGTTCCGTGGCGCGGTGAGCGGCGTGCGCATCTCGAAGGCCGGCGACGGCGAAGAGGCAGCGGCGCAACGCGGGTGGTACCGCGGGCCGCGCGAGTCGCATCGCACTGCCCGTCCCGCAGGGGGCGGGCTTCTTCGTGCCCTCCGAGGCACCTCGACGTCCCGTCCCGAGCGCAGAGGCTGCCGCGGCCCGCGGCCATGGCAGCGCACTCGGAGGTACGTGTGATGGCCTTGTTCGATCCGATCCCGTCGCGGGTGTCCTTCCCCGCCCTCGAGCAGGACGTGCTCGCCTTCTGGCGAGAGCACGACGTGTTCCGCCGCAGCGTCGACGAGCGCCCCGAGGACCGCGTGTTCTCCTTCTACGAGGGCCCCCCGACCGCCAACGGCAACCCCGGCATCCACCACGTGCTCGCGCGCGTGTTCAAGGATCTGATCCCTCGCTACAAGACGATGCAGGGCTACCGCGTCCCTCGAAAGGGCGGCTGGGACACGCACGGCCTGCCCGTCGAGCTCGAGGTGGAGAAGCAGCTCGGGCTCCGCTCGAAGCCCGACATCGAGGTCTACGGCATCGAGGAGTTCAACCGGAAGTGCCGCGAGTCCGTCTTCCGCTACGTAGAGCAGTGGGAGCGGATGACCGAGCGGATCGGCTTCTGGGTCGACCTCGATGACGCGTACGTCACGTACTCGCGGGACTACGTCGAGACGTGCTGGTGGATCTTCAAGCGGCTGTGGGACAGCGACCTGATGTTCCGTGACTACCGCGTCACCCCGCACTGCCCGCGCTGTGGCACCTCGTTGTCATCGCACGAGATCGCGCTGGGCTACAAGGAGGACACACCGGACCCGAGCGTGACCGTGCGCTTCCGGCTGGTGCCGGAGACGCACCCGCGGTCGCCGGCGGCGCCGGTCGTCGAGGCGGTGCTCGGCACCGCCGCGGCGGACGCGAAGCCGACCTCGCTGCTGGCGTGGACGACGACGCCCTGGACGCTGCCGGGCAACGTCGCGCTGGCGGTGTCGCCGGACGCCGACTACGCGGTCGTCGCGCACGAGGGCGAGCAGCTGATCCTCGCGAAGGACCGCGTCGCCGCCGTAGTGGGCGAGGACGCCGAGGTGGTCGCCGCCTTCAAGGGCACCGACCTGGTCGGGCTGCGCTACGAGCCACTGTACGAGTCCCGGGAGTGGGAGAACGTCGAGGCGCTGGTCTTCCTCGACGGGCGCGCGCAGCGCGACGACGCGGCGTCGGATCCGTATGCCCGCCGCGTCGTCGCCGCGGAGTTCGTGGCCACCGACGACGGCACGGGCATCGTGCACATCGCGCCGGCATTCGGCGAGGACGACTACGCGCTCGGACGGTCCGAGGGCCTGCTGCTGTTGCAGCCCGTGAACCTCGGCGGCCAGTTCGTAGGCGGCCCCTGGACGGGCGAGTTCGTGAAGCAGGCCGACCGCGCGATCATCCGCGACCTGCGCGACCGCGACCTGCTCTGGCGCGACGAGCAGATCCGGCACACCTACCCGTTCTGCTGGCGCTGCGATACGCCCGTCCTCTACTACGCGAAGCCGTCCTGGTACATCCGCACGACGGCCGTGCGCGACCGCCTCATCGAGGGCAATCAGCGCATTCACTGGGTGCCGGGACACGTGCGCGACGGCCGCTTCGGCGAATGGCTCGAGGGCAACATCGACTGGGCTGTGTCCCGCGAGCGCTACTGGGGGACGCCGCTGCCGTTCTGGGTGTGTGAGGGCTGCCAGCGAGTCGACTGCATCGGCTCGTACGCGGAGTTGCGCGAGCGCTCCGGCGCCGAGCAGGAGATCGAGGACCCGCACCGGCCGTACATCGACGCGGTCACCCTCGGATGCCTCGACTGCGGCGGGACGATGCGGCGTATCCCCGAGGTGGCCGACGCCTGGTTCGACTCGGGGGCGATGCCGTACGCGCAGTGGCACGTGCCCTTCGAGCGCGCCGTGACGTTCGAGCAGCGCTTCCCCGCGGACTTCATCTGCGAGGCTGTCGACCAGACGCGAGGGTGGTTCTACACGCTGCACGCGCTCGCGACGCTGCTCAACCGCACTGAGGATGTCCCGGAGAGCATCGCGTACCGGAACGTGATCTGCCTCGGGCACATCCTCGATGCTCAGGGGCTGAAGATGTCGAAGTCGCGCGGCAACGTCGTCGACCCGTGGACGGTGCTCGACGAGCACGGCGCCGACGCGCTGCGCTGGTACCTGTACACGGCATCGCCGCCCGGCAACTCGCGGCGGTTCTCCGCGGACCTCGTGGGCGAGACGGCGCGGCGGTTCATCTCGACGCTGTGGAACACGTACTCCTTCTTCGTCACGTACGCCAACATCGCAGGCTTCGACCCCGCGTCGTCACCGTCCTCTGACGCGGAGCGCAGCGAGCTCGACCGCTGGGTGCGCAGCGAGCTGCACCAGACCGTGCGCCGCGTGACCGACGCCCTCGAGGTGTACGAACCCGCGGACGCCGCGCGCCCGATCGGCGAGTTCGTGGAGCAACTCTCGAACTGGTACGTGCGCCGCAGCCGGCGGCGCTTCTGGAAGTCCGACGACTCGGCGGACACGCAGGCGGCCCTGCACACCCTGTACGAGTGCCTGACGACGGTGACGCGGCTGCTTGCGCCATTCACGCCGTTCCTCGCGGACGCCATGTACCGCAACCTCGTCGCCGGCAAGGCGGCCGGGGCGGCGGACTCGGTGCACCTCGCCACCTGGCCCGAGGTGGACGAGGCGGCGATCGACGAGCGGCTGTCCTCGGAAGTCGCGCTGGTGCAGCGCATGGTGTCGCTCGGGCGCGCGGCGCGCCAGCAGGCAAACGCGAAGGTGCGGCAGCCGCTGGCGGAGGCCGTGCTCGTGCCTCGCAGCGAGGCGGAGCGCGACGCCCTCACGCGCCTCGCCGACCAGGTGGGCGACGAGCTGAATGTGAAACAGGTCACGGTGGGCGCGGGCACGGACGCCCGCCTGAGCTACTCGCTGCGGCCGAACCTGCCCGTCCTCGGACCGAAGTTCGGGCGCGAGGTGGGGAAGGTGCGCGAGGCGCTGGCACAGGCGGACGCATCCGAGGTGGCAGAGCGCATGAGGACCGGCCAGCCGCTCGGCGTCGAGGGGTTCGACCTCGCGTCGTCGGACGTGCTCGTCTCAGTCGAGGCAACGGAGGGGTGGTCGGCCGCAGAGGAGTCTGGGTACGTCGCCCTCGTCGACACGCGCATCACGCCGGAACTGGCGGGCGAGGGCCTCATGCGCGAACTCGTGCGGCGGCTCCAGGACCTGCGCCGCGAGGCAGGCCTCGAAGTCACCGACCGCATCCGCGTGACATGGCGAGGCGACTCCGACGTCGGCAAGGTGATGGCGGATCACGGCCCGACGATCGCCGAGGAGGTGCTCGCCCTGTCCCTCGACGCGGGAGACGGCGACGGGCCGCTCCCGGCGGGGGCGGCCACCACGACGGTCACGGTGGACGGCCAAGAGGTGACGCTCGCGCTGGCGAAAGCGTAGGAGGCGCTGTTAGCGAACGATGTCAGGCGCCCGCCGCGAGCTGGACGATCGCGGCGCAGGCCGGTTCGTCGCCGATCACGCGGGTGGTGTGGCCGCGGCCCGTCAGGTCCTCGAGGAGCACCACATCGCCCCCTCGGACGTGCCGCACCTCGCCGTCGCTCACGTGCACCTCGAGGTCGCCGCTGAGCGCGATGAAGTACTGGCGCGCGGGGGTCGGGTGCCAGTCGCCGAACCAGCCAACGGGCGCATGGAAGAAGAGCACGCGCTCCGCCTCGAAGCGGTCCGAGGTGAACAACGGCGGCGCCGGGGGCGCAAAGGCGTCGGCGGCGAGCGGCGCCTCGATGTCGCGGAAGTGGGACTCGCCAGCCTCATCCGAGTAGATGAGCAGGCAGCGCTGGACGGGCGCGGCGGCGTCATGGGACATCGCCACGCCCGCCCGCGGCTTACTTCGCGGCCTGCGCCAGGAGCTGGCGGCCGATGACCTTCAGCTCGAGGATCGGCTTCACGCCCTCGAAGATCGGCAGTACGAGGGCGTCCACCACGTAGCGTGCGATCGGGTCTTCCTCGGAGTACCCCCAGCCGCCGTGCAACTGCTGCGCGGCCTGGGTCACCTCGACGGCGACGTCGCAGGCGAGGAGCTTGGCCATGGGCGCCTCGACGCCGCGGCTGTCGAAGCCGCGCGCGGCGGCGTACGTGAGCTGGCGGCCGGCGCTGATGAGCGCGGACATGCGGCCAATGCGGTACTGGGTGAGCTGGTACTCGGCCAGCGGCAGCCCGAACTGGTGCCGCTGCGCGACGTACTGGCAGGCCTTTTCGAGCGCGGCCTGCGACACGCCGGTGGCGCGCCCGCCGGTCTGCAGGCGGCCCGCGGCGAAGCCCCCCATCTGGAGGAAGAAGCCCTGGCCGATGCCCGCGTCGCCGCCCACGAGGTTGTCGTGCGATACCCAGTAGTCATCGATGGCAAGCGTGAACGAGTGCATCCCTCGATAGCCGGGGGTGGGATTCGCGGTGCCGGTGATGACCCCGCCCTCGATCTGCTCATGACGCCACTCGTGGCCGTAGTAGGGGGCCTTGGGCACGATGAGCAGCGAGAGCCCTCGCGCGCCCTTCGAGGTGTCCGGGTCGGTGCGCACGAGCATCGAGAGGACGTCCGCGCGCCCGGAGAAGGTGCACCACGCCTTGGCGCCGTTGATCCGCCAGCCGCGCTGGCCGTTGTACTCGGCCGGCTCGGCGCGCGTTTGCACACCCGCGTTGTCCGACCCGATGTCCGGCTCGGTGACGGAGACGGCGACGATCGTCTGACCCGTCGCCAGCCTCGGCAGCCACTCCGCCTTCTGCTCGTCGGTGCCCCCGGCGAGCAGGGCCTTCGAGAGGATCTCGGGACGCGTGGCGAGGGATCCGGCGGCCGCCAGCGAGGCGGCGGACAGCTCCTCCGTGATGATGATCATCGACAGGTCGCCCATGCCGGTCCCGCCGTACTCCTCGGGGATCGAGGAGCCGAAGAAGCCCTGGGCGGCGAACTTCTGGATCAGGTCCTCGGGGACGAGCAGGTCCTGGCGGTGGATCTCCTGCGCGCGAGGCGCAACCTCGTTCTTCGCGAAGTCGCGCGCGAGGTCGCGCGTGAGCGTGGCGACTTCGTCCTGCAGCTCGATGTTGTTCACGCCCCCCGAGGCGATGCGGGCGCGGCCGATCTCCCGGATACGCGCCTCGGACAGACCGGCCCGCATGGCGTCGCGGACGGCCTGCTCGTGGATCGATCCCGCGGCCTCGCCGACCCCGAAGTCGTCCCAGGCAGCGTCGATGGCGCTGCTCAGCGCGTGCGTGGCCTCAGCGGCATAGACAAAGGCCTCGGCGGCCATGAGCGAGTCCGCCTTGCCCGCGGCCTCGAGGCGCTCCGCCGCGGCGGTCAGCTCGTGGGCCGCGCGCACCTGCGTCGCGAGGTAGGTGACGCGCTCGGTGTGCACCTGGTGGTCGTCGATCTTCGCCCCGCCCTCGGTGACCTCGGCGGCGTGGGCGAGGGCGGCCGCGACGACGCGCTGCGCGCTGTCGACGAGGATCCGCGCGTTCTGGAGGTCGGTGGTCATCGGGCGTTCCTTCCTGGTGCGCGCGCAGCCGCCTCGACGGACGTCAGGCGCGGGGCCGGTGGACGAGCGAGGCGCGAGGGCGCGCGGGCATCAGCGCGCCTTCGGGATGAGGACGGTGTAGTCGAGGTCGAGCACCACGTTCGGGTGATAGCGCTCGCGACCGTTATCGTCCGCGACCTTGAACGGCTGGTCCTCTGTGGCCGGGTCGCTGTTCTTCGTGGCGACGAGGCGGAGACGCAGCGCGCCCGCGTCGGGGCGCCCGAGGTCGATGCGCTCGATGACGTCGGTCCAGGCGAAGACGGTGTCGCCGGCGAACGTCGGGTTGCTGTGCGTGCCGCCGTTCCACGCGAGGATACGGACCACGTTCTCGAGGCCGTTGAACGACAGCGCGCGGGCCATCGAGATGATGTGGCCGCCGTAGATGACGCGCTTGCCGAAGCGCGTGTCCTTGAGTGCGTGTGCGTTGAAGTGGGCGCGCGCCGTGTTCTGGTACAGGCGGGCGGCCATCTGGTGCTCCGCCTCTTCGATCGCGACGCCTTCGACGTGATGGATGCGCTCGCCGGGCTCATAGTCGCCCCACCAGGCGCGGCCGCCGGTCACCACCGGGTCGAACCGCGAGAGGTCGAGTTGCGGCGGGACGGTGCAGTCCTCCGGGGCCACCGAGGCGGGCGTCTGCGGCGCATCGTCGATGCCCGTGCTGACCTCAGGCTGTCGGCGGTTCACCAGCACCCAGCGGATGAACGAGAGCACTTCCTCGCCTCGCTGGTTGCGGCCCACCGTCCGCACCCAGACCACGCCGGTGCCGCCCGAGGCGGACTCGCGCTGACCGAGGACCGTCGTGTGCGCGCGCAGCGTGTCGCCCGGGTAGACCGGCACGCCGAAGCGGACATCGGCGTAGCCGAGGTTGGCGACGGCGTTTAGAGAGATGTCGGGGACGGACTTGCCGAAGACCGTGTGGAACACCAGCAGGTCATTGATGGTCTCGCGCTGGAAGCCGAGGCCGCGCGCGAACTCGGCGTCACAGTGCAGCGGGTAGCGGTCGGCGGTGAGGGCGATGTACATCGCAGCGTCGCCCTCGGTGAGGGTGCGCGGGACCGCGTGCTCGATCTCGAGCCCGGCCGTGAGGTCCTCGAAGTAGTTGCCGATGGTGGCCTTGTCGCCCACGGGTGCCCTCCTCGCGGTGCCATTGTAGAGAGCGGGGGGCCAAGGGGGGAGCGCGGGAGCGCTCGGCGGCGCGTCGATCGCGCCTATACTCAGGGACGAGCCGAAGGAGGGCCGCGCGTGGGCACGAAGGAACTACAGGCGCTGATCGAGGTGCTGCAGGAGCAGGTGGCGCTCGGCCGCGAGGGGCACGCCATTGGCACGTGGACGATCCACTACGACAGGCAGCGGTCCGCGTTCACCTTCGACAAGTGCGAGGACGGCGTGTACTGCGAGGAGCGCCCCGCCGTGATCGGCCTCGACCACACGGTGATCGATCAAGGCGGGCCCATTGGCGGCTAGCCCCGCGGGCTCTTCGACCGTGCAGTGAGCGACCGATGAGCGACCTCGACACGGCGCTGGCGATCGCCGTCGAGGCGCACCGTGGTCAGGTCGACAAGGCCGGGCAGCCCTACATCCTCCATCCGTTGCGCGTGATGGCGCGGGTGTCGACGCCCGAGGAACGCCTCGTGGCGGTGCTGCACGATGTCGTCGAGGACAGCCCCACGACGTTCGACGATCTGCGCGCGGCCGGGTTCGACGAGGCGGTCGTGCGCGCCGTGGACTTCCTCACGCGGCGCGAAGACGAGACGTACGAGGCGTTCATCGAGCGCGTGGACGGCGACGCGCTGGCGCGCCGCGTGAAACTCGCGGACCTCGAGGACAACATGACGCTCACGCGCCTGCGGGAACTCGACGACCGCGCCGTGGAGCGCCTCGGGCGATACATGCGGGCGTACCGCCGGCTGACCGAGGGGCGCGCGACGGCCTAGTCGGACGCCTCGGCGAGTTGCCGCCGGGGGCGGCGCACCATCAGCTCCGCCACCAAGAACCCGGCGCCGATGAGGCTCACGGGCACGACGTTCACGAGGTGCGACAGGACGCTGAAGCTGACGGCGACGCTGCGGTCGACGCCAAAGGCGACGAGCGTGAGCGTCGCGGCGGCGTGATAGACGCCGATCTGCGCAGGCGATGACGGGACGAGCATCGCGAGGTTCGTGCTGCAGCCAAGGATGATCGCCACCGCCGGCGAGACGTGGATGTCGAGGGCGCGGAACAGCACGAAGTTGATCGCGAACGCCGTCGCCCAGGCGACGGCCGACCACGCCCAGATCGTCCACCCCTCCGCGGACAGCACCCGACGCCAGCTATCCGCGAGGGCAAGCAGCGCCGGGGACCACCGCGACCACAGCCCCTCGGCGCGGCGGCGGAGCACGAAGGCGCCGGCGACGAGGAGCGCCGCCGTGCCCGCGATGGCCACCGCGGGGAGCAGGACGCGCGTCACGTCCAGCCGGAACGGACTGTACGGCAGGAACGGCGTGACGAGGAGGAAGCACACGATCAGCGTGGCCCCGTCCAGCACCCGCTCCGCGACCATGGACGAGACCACATGCGTCAGCCGGATGCCTTGCCCGCGGGCGGTCATGGCCGCCCGGACCGCATCACCCAGGCGCAGCGGCAGGACATTGTTGATGAGCATGCTGATGTGGAGGATGCCGTACAGCGTCCCGAACGAGGCGCCGCGGGGTGGCAGCAGCGCTCGCCAGCGGGCGATCTTGGCGGCGACCGAGACGAACAGGCACGTGACCGCCAGCCCCACGAGGGCGCGGTTGGCGCTGCGCAGGATATCGACGCTGGCCCGCTCGTCCACCGCCAGCAGGAGCAGCCACACGGATCCGATGGAGATCGCGACACCGATCGCAAGGCGGAGCGCCGCGCGCGGCGAGACGATCGTGCGCGCCAGTCGCGGACCGGGGGCCGAGTCGTGCAGGAGGGTCACGTGCTAGTCCACTCCGAGCGTCTGGATGTAGTGTAAGGGATGCTCTCTTTGACCTCCCGACCCCCCGCGATGGCGTTGCCGCGGGTCATCCACGCTGCCCAGTGGGCGCTGCTCGTCCCGCTGGCACTCTCCCTGGCGACTCGCACCTGGTACGACCACGAGTGGATGGCCTGGGCGCTGCTCGCGGTCACCGCCGCCGTCTGGGCGCCCGACATGCGACACGGCCCGCGCCGCTGGTGGTTCTTCTACGTGGCCGGCCTCTTCGTCTACACCCTGCTGCGAGCCGAGGCGGACGAGTTCGCCTTCCCCGTGCACGTCGACTACGTGATCCGGTTCGACCAGTGGCTGTTCCGTGGCGAGGAGCCCGTCGTGTGGCTGCAGTCGAAGTTCTTCTCCCCGTCTGAGGTAAGCGTCTTCGATGTGATCGCCACCCAGGTGCACTGGTCCTACTTCGTTGTTCCCCACGCGCTCGCCGGGGTGGTCTACGTCTGGCGCCGGTCGCTCTTCTCGCGCTACATCATGATGCTGCTCGCCGTGAACTACATCGGGTTGCTGTGCTTCTACCTCGTGCCCACCGCGCCGCCGTGGCTTGCTTCGCAGTACGGGCACATCGGCCCCGTCTACCGCGTGATGGAATTCGTGGGCGGCTCGATGGACGCCGAGACGTACCGCACGCTCTACTCCGCGCTCGGCGAGCCGAACGTCGTGGCGGCGGTACCCTCGATCCACATGGCGGTGACGTTCGCGGCGTACTTGTGGGTGCGGCGCGTCTTCCCCTCCGTCGCGCCCGCGTTCCTGGCCTACTCGGCGCTGATGGCGGTCTCCCTGATGCACCTCGCAGAGCACTATTTCTTTGACCTCATGGTGGGGGTCCTGGTCGCGCTGGCGGTCGACTTCATCGTCGCCCGGGTGGGCGGCCCCGCCGAGGCGCGCATCACCCTCGAGGCGGGACCCGCCATCACGCGCCGCGAGCGCCGGGGGACGGCGCTCGCGGGCGGAGGGGCGGACGGGGGAGACCGGCCCCAGCGGAAGTAGTCGTCGCTGCTCAGGCCCCGATCAGGCCGCCATCGTTCTTCGTCACCACCACCAGGCTCGGGAGCGCCGGCCAGACGCCGTCAGGCCAGAGGCTCTGCGGGTCGTTGGGGCCCTTCCCATTCTCGCCCGGGTGCTGGATGTTCGCGAAGAAGGCCTTGCCGTCCGGGCTGAACTCGGGACCGCAGACCTCGCTGCCACTCGGCGAGCTGAGGAACGCTCGGATGCGGCCGCGGTCGGGACCACTGACCGGCACCGCAAACACCGCGTCGTTGCGCTTGAGGACGCTGAACTGGCCGTCGGTGGCGATCCAGAGATTCCCACGGCGGTCGAAGGCCACGTTGTCCGGAGCGGCAATGCCGCTCACCTGGCTCTTGTCGTAGCCCGCGAAGTACGTGCTCGGGTCGGCGGGGTCGCCGCACAGCATGAAGATCGACCACGTGAACCGGGTCGCGCCGTGGTCGCCGCCCTGCGGCTCGATCTCGATGATGTGGCCCGCCGTGTTCTTCGCCCGCGGGTTCGCCGCGTTCACCTGTTCGGCCGTGCGGTTCGAGTTGTTCGTGCACACGAGGTACACGCGGTTGTTCTGCGGGTTGACCTCGACGTCCTCCGGACGGTCCATCGGCGTCGCCTTGACAGCGTCGGAGGCACCGCGGGTGTTCAGGCAGACATCTGCGAGTGTCCACCCGCTCAGCTCGTCGCGCTGCGACGGGTCCAGCGGGATCCACTCACCGGTCCCGTCGTCGTGGAAGCGCGCCACGTAGAGCGTGCCTTCGTCCAGCAGCTCGAAGTTCGCCTTCCGCGAGTACGGCGAGTAGTGGTTCTTCGTGACGAACTTGTAGAGGTAGTCGAAGCGCTCGTCGTCCCCGGAGTAAACGGCGACCTGGCCGCTGTGCGCCAGCGCCATCGTCCCGGCCTCGTGCTTGAAGCGGCCGAGGGCGGTGCGCTTCTTCGGGACGTACGTGGGGTCGTACGGGTCGATCTCGACCATGAACCCGAAGCGGTTGATCTCGTTCGGCTCCGCCGCCGCGTCGAAGCGGGGGTAGAGGCGCTCCCACTGCCGCTCCGAGGCCTTCCCCGGGACGCCGTAGCGCTTGTTCATCGTCTTCTGCGGGCCATCGGGCAGCGCGTCGCTGTTGCCGAAGTACTGGTGGAAGTTCTCCTCGGCGGTGAGGACGGTACCCCACAGGGTGCGCCCGCCCGCGCAGTTGTTCAGCATGCCGGCGACGGCCGTGCCGGTGGGGTCCGCCTGCGTCTGCATCGACGGGTGCCCGCGCAGCGGCCCGGTGATCTCCATGTGCGTGGTACCCGTGACGCGCCGGTTGTACGGCGAGAGGCGGTTCACGCCCCACTTGTTGCCGGACCGCGTCAGCTCCACGACGCTGAGGCCGTGGGCGGCCAGCTCGACATCGACCTGTTCACGAGTGGCAGTATCGGCCGTGTACTCGCGGAACATCCGAGGACCCTCGGTGTACTCGTGGTTCACCACCATCAGCCCGCCCGCGGAGTTCTCGAGGGGGAAGAAGACGTTGAGGTCGCAGTTGTAGCCGAAGGTCATCGCCTGCAGCTCGGCCGAGATGTTGTCCGGCGTCATCCGCGGGACGCCGTAGAACAGCGGGTCGCCCCAGCGCAGCAGCACCTGCGCGGTGTAGCCGGACGGGACGACGACGCTGTCCGCCGTGTGCAGCGCGACCGGCGTGAAGCCCAGACCCGTGCCCGAGTCGGCGGACGCGGTCTCAGGAGCAAGCGGCGACGGGCCCAGCAGCGCAGAGCCCAGCGGAGTCGCGGCGGCAACGAACGGGACGGCGGCGGCGGCCATGCCCCGCAGCAATCCGCGGCGGCTGATCCGCCGACGAATGATATCCTCCATGCTGTCGCGGCCGTGGCGCTCATTCGGGGCCTCGTGGAAGCAGGCCGCCCCGCACTTCCAGATACAACGGTTCGGGATGAGATCCCGGGGCCACTCCACCAGCTCGATCGGCTGGGATTCTTGCTGACTGTGCTCGGACGTCGTCACGTGCCCTCCTGCACCTCGACCGTGTTGTGGATGGCCGCGGGGAGTGGCCACCGCGTTACGGTGGAGGCGATGCGTTAACGCGACTTCGGCACAGCGTTAACGAGCGAGCAGGCGGACGGTTAACGTCTCGTGAGCGGGCGCCTCAGCGAACGCCCGTGATGCGCCCCTGGCGGTCGACGAGGAACGCGCCGTTCGAGGTGACCACCAGCGAGCGCCGCGTTGCGGCGGTAAGCCCGACGCGCGCGCGCTCCGCGCCGTCGTCGAGCGAATGCAGCGCCACCGCGTCCCGGGCCGGTACCAGCAGCCCGTCCGGCGTGATCACCGGCGGGCCGGTGACCGCATCCGTCTCGATGCGCCAGCGTTCCTCGCCCGTCCGGATATCGAACGCCCGCACCACGCCCTGGTCGGTCGCGACCACGGCGAGACCGCCGCCGAGGGCCGGCGGGAAGACCTCCGGAATGCTGGCCTGCGGCCCCTGAGCCGTGGGACGCAGGTCGTGCAGCCAGCGGAGACCGGCACGCGGCGGCTCCGGCGCGAGGCCCCACACCCACAGGTCGAACCACACGCCACGCGCCCCCCACCACCAGGGCAGCCGCGCGCTTGGGTCGACGCCAGCGATGAAGTTCGCCGACACCGAGATGAGGTGGTCCTCCGCCTGTGCGAGGCCGATCACGCGGCCGTGCGGGTACTCGAGCGTCAGGGAACCATGCACGCGGTCGTACAGCTTCACTCGGTCGGCCGTGGCGACCACCACGCTGCGCGGGAGGATCAGCGCCGGCTCGGTCGCCCAGTCAGAACCCGTGCCGATGGCCCACAGCCGCGTGCCGTCCTCGGCGGACAGTCCGAACACCTCGTGGCGCGCGCCGAAGGCGTACACGACGCCGTCGCTCAACGAAGCGGCGTTGTAGAAGTTCGTTTCGAGGCGGGACTCCCACACCACGGCGCCCGTCGCGGCTTCGAGGCTCACCACATCGCCGCGGCGGGTGGTAACGATCACCCGGCCGGCATCGACGAGCGGCGATTCGCCAATCGGGACCGCCGCCTCGAAGGTCCAGGCGGGACTGCCGTCGCGGAGTCGGAGCGCCAGCACGCGGTTGTCCACCGTCGCGACATACAGGTGCTCGCTATCCGCGACGGGCTCACCGGAAACGGTGACGCCGAGGTCTGTCTGCCAGGCCACCGACGCGCGAGACGGGTCGAAGCGCGCAGCCGTGCTGCGGGTGTTCCCGGCGTCGCCGCCGGGAGCCGCCCACACTTCCGGACCGCTGGGAAGCGTGCGCGCCGCCGAGGCGGGCAGCGCCAGCGTGCGCTCCGGCTTCAGGGACTGGTACGCGTACCAGCCGCCCACGATGAGCACGGCCGCCGCGAGCAGGAGGAGCCAGCTTGGGACCGCACGGAACCGCCGCCACGCGGACGCTGCGAGGCGCGGCGGTGGCGCGGGTTCCGCGCCCGCCTGCGCGAGGGGAGCCGCGGCGTCCGCCGGTACATCGCGCACCTCGGTAAGGCAGTAACCGCAGCGGAGGCTGTCGCCACGGAGGAGGCGGCCGCAGGAAGGGCAGCGCTTGTTGAGGGCCGCGGCATCACGCATGTGACCATGCTACGCTGCGGGACCCCTCGCGGCCCGCGGCGAGTGCCGAGCTCCCGTGAGACGTACGAGGCCGGGCCGTGCCCGCTGGGCAGTGGATACCGGGAACGGCCACGGCCGCGTACGTCCCACAGGAAGTCCGCATCCCGATTGTAATCCCCCGAGATCACGCCCGCTCACGCGAGCGCCTCATCTCGCCTCGATGAAGGCTGCTAGGATGGCGGCGCCCGTAGCCGGCGCGTGCCGGACGTGAAGGAGGAGCGGCGATGACACAGCAAACGTTCGCGGTCGACCGGGATCGGGCGGCCATCGTGATCATGGACTTCCAGCAGGGCATCGTGGGCACCGTGGCGCGCGACCCCGACGGTACCGTGCAACGCGCGGCGTCCGTGCTGGCCGCCGCGCGAGGTGCGTCCGTACCGGTGATCCACGTCGTACACCGTGGCGGGCGCTTCGAGGCGGAGTCCCCCGACGTCGCCATCCACCCCGGTGTCCTGCCCTCCGACGGCGAGCGCGTACTGACGAAGACCCGCGCGGGCTCGTTCTCCACCACCGGCCTCGACGTACTCCTGCGCGAGACCGGGCGCGACCAGCTCGTGCTGATGGGCGTCGCCACGAGCGGCTGCGTGCTGTCCACGCTGCGCTGGGCGGCGGACCTCGGCTTCGGCCTCGTCGTCGTGAAGGACGCCTGCGACGACGCGGACGAGGAGGTGCACCGCGTGCTGACCGAGAAGATCTACCCGCGCCAGGCGAGTGTCGTGACCGCGGCGGAGTTCGTCGCGGCCCTGTAACGGCGGCAGGGCCGCGCGACGACTCCGTCCAGCCCAGGCCGACGGCTCCCGACGCTGGCGATAACGGCTATGATGCGGACGGAGCCCAGCGAGGAGCGCGATGCGCCGGCTACCAGGCCAGAGGTCTGTCTTTCTCGGGTGGTACATCGCGCTCGCCGGCGCGGTGAGCAATTTCTTCACCATCGGCGTGGGCGTGTTCGCCCTCGGCGTCTTCATCACGCCGATGCGCGAGGAGTTGGGATGGTCGGTCGCCGCCATCGCGGCGGCCTCCTCGCTGCGCACGTTCGAGCAGGGATTCCTCTCCCCCGTCAGCGGGTTCTTCGTCGACTGGCTGGGCCCTCGCAAGATGGCGCTCGGCGGCCTCGCGTTCCTGATCGCCGGCCTGGTGCTCCTGTCGCAGGTGCACAGCCTGCCGATGTTCTACGCGTCGAGCCTGATCATGGCGCTCGGCGGGACGTTCGCCTCAATGACCCCGTTCTCCGCCGTGCTGATGTCCTGGTTCGTCCGCAAGCGCGGCCGCGCCATGGGCATCCTGAACACGGGCAACGGCGCCGGATACCTCGCGGCGCCCATCCTCGCCTTCATGGTGGGGGCCGTCGGCTGGCGCTCCACCCTGCTGATCGCGACCGTGGCCATCGCGGTCGTATGCCTGCCGCTCACGCTCCTCCTGAAAGAGCACCCCGAGGACGAAGGCCTCCATCCGGACGGGGCCGCCGCTCCGCCGTCCGGGAGCGGAGCCAGTTGGGCCTCGAGCGGGCTGTCCGTGCGCGAGGCCCTGCACACGCCCGCGTTCTACCTGCTCGTACTGGCCACCGCAGCGGGTGGCTGGCAGGTAGCGTGGATCCTGCTCCAGATCCCCCACCTCGAGAACGTGGGCTTCTCCCTCGAGGCGGCGGCGACCCTGAGCGGGCTCTACGGCGCGATCCAGCTCGGACTGCGCTTCTCCACCGGGTGGCTCGGTGACGCGTTCGGGCGCAAACGGATGTACGCGTTCTCGTTCCTCCTCCAGGGGACGGGGCTGCTGATCTTCGCCGCCCTCAGCTCGGACCGGCTGTGGCTGCTGCCCTTCTACTTCGTCACGTTCTCGATCGGGCAGGCGATGATGGTCGTGCTCGGGCAGACGATGATCGCTGACTACTTCGGCGCGGCGCGATTCGCCTCCATCCGCGGGCTGGCGACGACGCTGAACACCCCCGTCGGCATCATTACCCCGCTCTTCGCCGGCTACATGTTCGACCGCACCGGAAGCTACTCGGTGGCCTGGGTGGCCTGCGGCGTGCTCGCGTTCAGCGGGGCGATCTGGGTCACGCTGATCCGGCGGCCGCTCTGGGCCGAGGTCGAGCGAGAGCGCGAGCGGGCCGAGGAGGCGGCAGCCCTCGCGCCAAGGCCGGCGGCGCTGGGCGACGCGCTGCCCGGCACCGCGGGCGGCGACTGACTCGACGGCGTCCCGTCAGGCCTCGAGCGCCCGCAACGTAAGGTCCCCCGCCACCGCGGCGGCACGGTCCACCGCCCCCGGGTCGTCGCAGGCCCAGTCACCGGCGGCATGGATGAGCGCGAAGATGAGTCGCGTCGCGGCCTCGATGTCATCGGCGCGATAGGCGCCGGCGGCCACGCCGTCCTCGATCAGTGCGGCAAGGGCGCGCTCAGCGGGGTTGCGCGGGTCCTCGCCCCCGTCACTGCGGTGGTCGTGCGGGACGGCCGTGAGCACCTCGTGGAGGTCGGCACGCTCCACCTGCGCCTCCACCGCGCGGCGGACGAAACGGCGGGTGAACGCCGGCCAGTCGCGTCTGCGCGCGGGGCGCCCGAGGGCAGCCACCTCGGCGGCGAGCGCTTCGCCAAGGCGCTCGCGGAGCGCATGCAGCAACGCGTCCTTCGAGCTGAAGTGCAGGTAGAAGCTGCCCTTGCTGACCCCCGCGGCGGCGGTGATCTCCTCAACGGTCGCCGCGTCCACGCCACGCGCCTCCAGCACCCCGATGGCGGCATCGAGGAGTGCGGCGCGGCGCACCGCGGCCGGCTGGCGTGTGCGGCGGCGAGGGGCGGTCACGAGGACATCGTACCCGCCGCCTTGACAACTGACCACCGGTCAGTAAACATGGCACGCATAACTGACCGACAGTCAGTAGAGCACGGAAGGAGAGATCGATGTTCGGACGGATGCAACAGCAGTGGCTCGGAACACACGCCGCGTCTGGCCGCGCGAGTCGCCATCGCGGCGGCCTCGGGCGGCTGCTGGTGGTCGCCGCGGTGCTCGCGGTCGTCGCGAGCGCGCTGTCGGGCCGCGGCGACGGTCGGCGGTCGCACGGCCCCGGGCACGCCTAGCGCGCAACGGTCGTCGGGCGGGGACGCGACACACTGCTCCCTCCCCGCCCGGTTCGACCTCGAACGCGCGCCGGAGGGCGCATGCCCACCGATCGCTCCGTGACGCGACCGCGACCCAGTCGACCCGAGTGCGGCGAGTCGCGCACCCGTCCCGGCGGCGGCGGCGGCGGAGCTAGACTCGATCGCGGATCGAAGGAGGGCGAGGTGGCACCGGCGCACGGTTTGGAGGGCGGAGCTCAGGCCCGGATGCTGGCCGAGATCCTCGGCCGGGAGCTGAGTCGCGACGAGGCGTGCCAGGTCACCGGCGACGGCGACCTGCCATCCGCGTTCGCCGTGACCGACCTTGCGACAGCCTCGGTCGCGGCGGCGAGCCTCGCGGCTGCGGAGTTCGCGGGCGACCCGGATGGCCGTCCGCGTGCCGTCGAGGTCGACCGGCGGCTGGCGTCGATGTGGTTCGGGTTCACCCTGCGGCCGCGCGGCTGGGAGCTGCCCTCGCCCTGGGACCCCATCGCCGGCGACTACGAGGCGAGCGACGGATGGATCCGCCTGCACACCAACGCCCCAGCGCACCGCGAGGCGGCCCTCCGCGTCCTCGGGGTGGCCCCCGAACGCGAAGCCGTCGCGGTGGCGGTAGCCCGGTGGGCCGCGGTCGCCCTCGAATCGGCGGTGGTGGAAGCCGGCGGATGCGCCGCCGCGATGCACTCGGAGGCGCAATGGAACGCAGCCGAGGCAGGACGTGCCGTGCGCTCCGAGCCCCCCGTCCACTGGGACATCAAGGGCGAGGCGCCCCCGCTCGCGCCGCCCGCAGACCCGTCGCGCCCGCTGGCCGGAGTGCGCGTGCTGGACCTCACACGTGTGCTCGCGGGCCCGGTCGCCACGCGATTCGTCGCGCTGCTCGGCGCCGACGTGTTGCGCGTCGACCCGCCGGAATGGGACGAGCCGGGAGTCGTGCCGGAGGTCATGCCCGGCAAGCGCGCCACCCGCCTCGACCTGCGCCTGGCCGAAGACCGGGCGACGTTCGAGGCGCTGGTCGCACGCGCCGACGCGATTGTGCACGGCTACCGGGCGGGAGCCCTCGCGGGCCTGGGATACGACAGCGAGGCGCTGCGGGCGCTGCGGCCCGGCCTGGTCGAGGTCTGCCTCAATGCCTACGGGTGGACGGGCCCATGGCGGGAGCGGCGCGGGTTCGACAGCCTGGTCCAGATGAGCGCGGGCATCGCGCACACGGGCATGGCGTGGGCGGGCAGTCCACGGCCGCACCCGCTTCCCGTGCAGGCGCTCGACCACGCGACGGGGTACCTGATGGCATTCGCAACCCTGCGAGGGCTCGCGGAGCGCCGCCGCGGACGGACGCTCCGCGCGCGGCTGTCGCTCGCACGGACGGCCGCCCTCCTGACAGGCTACCGACTCCAGTCGGCCGCGCCCCTCGCGCCCGAAACGCCTGCCGACGTCGACGCCACCACCGAGGACACGGGCTGGGGCCCGGCGGTCCGCCTCCGCGCGCCCGTGCGCATCGAAGGCGTCGCGCTGCGCCCGGAGCGCCCCGCAATGCCGCTGGGCTCGCACGCACCGAGGTGGTAGGCAGCGGCGCGGCGGCTACTCGGTGGCCGGCGCGGGAGCGGCAGCCGGGCTCGTGGCGGCCTGCCGCCGGAGCGGACGCAGCGACCCGCCCTCGATCACCAGGGGCCCCTGCCCTTCCAGTCCGGGAGGAATGTCCGCGAGCACGTACTCGGGATCGGTGACGACCACGTAGTCGTTTGGCACCGAGCGGCCCGTCGCGAGCGCGACGCCGGAGCCAAGCTCGGAGCGATGGCCGAGAGCGGAGCCGAGGAAGCGCTGTCCCGTGGAATAGAGCTGGCCGTCGAGCTCGACGCGCACCGCCTGCTGCACGTTCAAATCGCGCATCGAGGCGCCGGCCACCACGGCGTCGCGCCCCAGCACCCCGAGCTGCAGGAAGGGGCTCACAGCGGCGCCCGGGTACAGCACCGAGAAGCGGACGAGGCTGTGCGCGCTCACGTGCGAGCGGTCGCCGAGCACCGCCAGTTCCACGTCGGCGCCGGAGGCGACCGTCGCCCCGTTGCCGACGCGGCTGAAGAACACGCGGGCGTACGGGCCGATCGTGACATCGTCGCCGAGGATCGATGCCTCAACCGTCGCGGTCCGATGGATGTTGCAGCGCGCCCCCTGGACGCCGATCTCACGGGCGACCTTCCATCGGTTGACCGACCGCGCGCGGACGAGCGCCCCGAGGATCTGCGCCGCACTCTGCCGGACGGGGGCGGCCCGGATCTCGTACCCGGGCGCCAGCAGGTTGAGCCAGAGGATGTGCACCCAGTGGTCCAGCGTCATGACCGGGTCGCGGGGCAGGCCGATCTTCATCTCTTCGACGCCGGTGAACTGGGCCGGAAGGTGCATGTTCAGCACGCGCTCGTGCGGGTCGACGACGACATGGCGTGGCGCCCTGTCGCGGCCGCTGACGAACCGAATCGCCTCGAAGAGGTAACCCCCGTCAACCTCCCGGATGTCGGGATGGACCGGCGTGGTCATGGTCGCGAACTCGGAGTGCTTGAGCACGAGGACGGCATCGTCGCCGCGCGCCCCATCGACGAAAGCGCGGAGCGCGCCGGCTGATGCGAAGAAGGTGTCAGGGACGACGAGGCACGGGGGCTCGAGGGTGGGAGAGACCTCGAAGCCGCCGGCGGCGAGCGCCTCCGCCTGCCACTCCTGTAGCGGCCGGTTCAGGATCAGCGTTTCACCGATCGGGTCGTCGAACGGCGCGATGCGGCGGCCGGTGGCCTGAATGAAAACGCGCGTGCGGTCGGCCACGGTGCCCTTCTCTCTCGATCGTAGTGAGGGTGGACGCCCCGGGGAGAGCCTTACGGTTCGCGGCGCCGGACGTCAAGGCCATGCCGGGTACACGGCCCGCGGCGCACTCTGGCGTCGGCCGTTCACACAGGCCGCGCCCCCTCGCCCCCGGAATCGACCGCGACCGACGGGCGGAGCGTGCCGTCGACGACGCTGAGCGGCCCGCGCCCCGCGAGCCCCGCCGGGATCTTCGACAGCAGCCCCGGCGCCTCTGAGATGATCTGGTATCCGTTCGGGATCGCGCTCCCGGCCTGGACGAAGATGCCGCCGCCAAGCTGGCTGTGGTACCCGTACGCCGCCCCCAGGAAGTGGAGACCGGTCGAGTACATTCGCCCGTCCAGCTCGACGCTGACCGGCTGGTCGACCTCCGGTTTCTGGATGCGGACCCCCGCTGTCACGGCGCCGCTCCCGGTGATGGAGAGCTGCCCCATAAAGCCCGCCACGGTGTCGGGATGCACCACCGAGAAATGGGCGAGCCCGTTCGGTCCGAGGAAGGCCTTCCGGCCGAACACGCTGAACTGGACATCCGAGTCGACGGAGATGTTCACGTGGTCATCGAGGTCGCTGAACATGACGCTCGCATACGGGCCGACCGTCACGTGGTTCCCGAGCCGGGAACCCTCAACGACGGCGGTGGGGTGGACATCGCAGCCCCTGCCAAAGGTGCTGCGCGCCGGGAGGGCCCTATCGAGATCCTCGGATCGACGCCGGAAGCGCGAGCGGAGCGCCTCGAGAGCCGTCTCGCGCGGGGGATTCGTCCAGGCCTGGAATGGCCCCGCGATCTCGTTCGCCCACAGGATGTGTACCCAGTGGTGCATGGTCATCACGTACTCGCGCGGAATGCCCAGCGTCGTCCGCCTCGCGACGAACGTCGCTCGCGGGAGGTCGACTTCCACGACCTGCTCCTGGGGGTCGACGACGACGCGACGAGGCGGCTGGTCACGGCCGCTGACGAAGCGGATCGCCTCGAAGACGTAGCCGTCCTCAGCCTCGCGGACGGCCGGCTGGACGGGCGTCGACATCCTCGCGAATTCGGAGCGCTTGAGGACGAACACGGCGTCCTCACCCCGTGCGCCGTCGACGAAGGCGCGAAGCGCGCCCGCCGAGGCGAACAGCGTATCCGGCACCACGAGGCAGGGCGGCTGCAGCACCGCCGACACGACGAGACCGCTGCCGGCGAAGGCCTCGGCCTGCCACCGCCGGAGTGGCCGGCTGAGGATGGGAGTCTCGCCGATCGGGTCGTTGAACGGTGCGATACGGCGGCCCGTCCGCTCGACGAAGACGCGTGTTCTGTCCATCTACGCTCTCCTCCCTTCGCACCCTGCCCAACGCACGCACGACAGTACGCCCGTACGCCTGATAAGTGGGGCCCCGCGTTCATTGGCGCGATGCACACACTCTGAGACCGTCCGCACGTCGGATCGCGGGACGCGGTTCTTCAGTCCGCGGCTGCCGACTCGGTCTCCCGCAACGGGCGCACGACGCCGTCCACGACGACCAGCGGTCCGGCGTCGGCTAGCCCGGGGGGGACCTTCGAGAGCACCTGGCGGGTATCGCCGAGCAACAGGTAGTCGTTCGGGATCGCCCTGCCGGTAGAGAGAAAGATGCCCGCCCCCACCCGGCTGCGATGGCCGAACGCCGATCCGAGGAACTGCTGCCCGGTGGAATGCAGCGCGCCGTCCAGCTCGACGCGTGTCGCCCGCTCGACGTTCAAATCGAGGATCGCGGCGCCCACCGTCATGGAGTGACGACCCATGACCGAGAGCTGCAAGAAGTATCCCGCAAGCGCGTCCGGGTACAGGACCGAGAAGCGCAGTACCGTGTCCTGGCTCACCCACGAACGCTCCCCGAGCACGCTGTACTCCACCTGCGCGCCGGACATGATCGTGGTCCCGTCGCCGACCCGGCTGAAGAGCACCCGCGCGTTCGGACCCACGGTCACGCCGTCACCCAGCGTTGATCCTTCGATGAGCGCGGTGGGGTGAATGTCACATTTCTTCCCGCGCTTACTGAGTCGTTTCAGCACCTTCCACCTGTTCACCGAGCGCGCGCGCAGCACAGCCCAGAGGACGCGGAGGATGGTGCCGCGCATCGGGGACGCCATCGCCTCATAGCCGGCTGCCATCTGGTTTACCCAGAGGATGTGCACCCAGTGGTGGAGCGTCATCACCGGGAGGCGAGGGAGTCCGATACGCATGTCCTCAACCCCCGTGTACTGACCGGGGAGTCTGAACTCGATCACCCGCTCGAGTGGGTCGACGACCACGGGCCGGGGAGCGGCATCGCTGCCGCTGATGAAGCGGATGGCCTCGAACAGGTACCCCTCATCAACCTGGCGGACGCCGGGCTGGACGGGCGTGGTCATCTCCGCGAATGCCGAGTGCTTGAGCACCAGGACGGCGTCCTCGCCCCTCGCAGCGTCGACGAAGGCGCGGAGCGCGCTGCCGGAGGCGAAGAGCGTGTCGGGCACGACGAGGCAGGGCGGTTCCAGCGCTGGCGAGACCACGAATCCGCCGTCGGCGAACGCCTCAGCCTGCCACTCGCGCAGCGGCCGGTTAAGGACCGGCGTCTCGTCGATGGGGTCGTCAAAGGGCGCGATCCGGCGGCCCGTGCGCTCAACGAAGACGCGTGTTCTGTCCATGGACGGCTCTTTTTCTGCGCAACCGGTCCGAGGCCGCTTCTTGTCTAGAGCGTTACCCGTTGCGAGGACAGCGCGTCAAGGGGTTCATCGTGATCGCCGCGATCGGCCTCGTGCCCGCCGGCACCCATTGAGGGCATGCGAGCCGCTCATCCCACCACGATACGTGAGCGCGAAACACGACCATCCGTGTCCAGACTCCGGGGACGCTAGACCGCGAACGCGGGCGGGCGTACCGCCTGAGGGTCCACCGCCTCAAGCGTTACGCCGGCTCAATGGCAGAAGTCGAAAAGGTTGTCCGCCCCGGTTGCGTTGGCGGTGCACCCGTCGAGCGCGATCGCGGTCGTGTCGCTCTCGGCGCCTGCCTCGGCCCTGCCGCCATTGAGTACGAGCGCCAGATTGTCATCGCCTTCGGCCGAGAAGGCGATACCGCCGTTGAACACAGACGCGCTGTTGCGGTTGCCGTTGTAGGCGGTGGCGCCTCCGCCGTTCAGGACGCGAGCACTGTTGTGGTTTCCGCTATACGCGCTCGCAGACCCCCCGTTCACGACGGACGCAGTATTGTTGTTCCCCGTCGCCGCATACGCCGTACCGCCATTGAAGACCGAGGCGGAGTTGTTGTTGCCGAGGCCGGCGAAGGCCGTGCCGTTGTCGCCGATGACGATGGCCGTGTTTCCGGTGCCTCCGGTCGCGGTCGCCTCCGAGTTCTCGCCCACGACGAGCGCGAAGTTGCCGCCGGGGTCAGCCGCGCACGTGACGTTCCCGGTCGTGAAGCCGACGGTCCCGTTGTAGGCGTAGCAGAACCCCGCCTCCACAGCCGCGGGGGCGGTGGTCACCAGACCAAGGAAGGCGGCCACGGCCACCCCAAGAGCGGCCAGGAAACGCTGCTTCATCGGACAGCCTCCTCTATACGGCGGTTCGCTCGCGGAATATAGCGAAGCCAGCCGTCTCTGTCCTCAAAACGGTTTGACGCGGCCGTGACGATCGAAGGCGCTCCGGCGAAAATCGAAGACGCGCGACCGCGATCACGCGCCAAGATGCCGGTGCCCAATGAGGGCTGGTCGGGGAGACACGATTTGAACGTGCGACCTCTTGACCCCCAGTCAAGTGCGCTACCAGGCTGCGCCACTCCCCGACCGGACATCCGATGCTAGCAGAGTCCTCGGAGTGCGGCCATGAGGCCGGGGGCCCCCGCGCGAGCTCAGGCGATGCCGGTGGCGCGGGCCGCGACCACGAGCGCAAGCCCGAGCACCGTGACGATCGTGTACTCCGCGGCGACGGTCACGTTGATGTGGCGCGTCATGTACGCGTGCACCATCCCCGTCACGAAGTAGAACACCAGGACGAGCGCGATCCCCGCCGGATACGCGTCGATGGGCATGTACTTCAGCACCCATCGCGCCTCTGCGACCACCACGCCCACCACGCCCGCGAGCAACAGCGTCTCGAGTGGATCAACCTCCCCCTCGCGGATCAGCTCCACGGCCAGCAGCACAGAGACCAGCGCGACGACGACCAGTGCGTCCCGCAGCCCGAGGTCAAACGTGTACGTCAGCGAGAACAGCGCGAACGCCACGAAGTACGTCGTCGCGATCGACACGAACCGCGCCCGCCCGTGGAACTCGTCCTCCTCCGCCTCCTCCGCCGGCACCTCCGCGAGGATCACGAGGACGAACGCGACCCCCGCGACGAGGGCCGCCGGGATCACCCAGTAGCTGTCCAGGTTCTCCTCAATGAAGAGCGGGATCGTGAGCGCGAAGAGCGCCGGCAGGAAGATGTGCGGGACCGTGTCACGGCCGTCCTCCCGCTCAAAGGCCCGGCGGCGGATCGAGCGCAGCACGCCGTCCGTGCCCAGGGCCGACATAATCGCCCCGAAGAGGAGCAGCCACATCGGTGTGGGCTCGATCAGGACGAAGAGCAGGAACACCCCCGCCATGAGGACGGCAAGGACGATCGCGGGCAGCCGGCCCGGCGACCGGCCGAGCGGCGGACTGGGAACCTCGACCGTCTGCTGCTCGAACTCCGGCTGCAGCCACTCCGGCCCCTCGATGGTGTAACGGTTCTGCACTGGAGGGCGGGGGCGCGCTTCGCGGCGCAGCCAGCGGCCCACGGTGGGCGTGCTCGCCCGCAGCGCCCCCAGGTGCCCCGGGGCGGGTCCCGCCGGCGCGGGGGGTTCGAGGCTCGCCGGGCCGGCAGCGGCAGATGTGCCCGCGGGGGGCGGCTCGCTCGGCTCATCGAGGGAGCCGACATCCGTCGGCTCGTCCACCGCCTCCGCGCCTTCGGCGGCGACCGGCTCGGCGGCAAGGGCGTCGTCCTCGGTGACGGGGGCTTCGGTCTCGGGCGACGTATCGAGGCTCGCCGGCTCGGCGGCAGCCCCGGCCTCCTCGTCCGCTTCGAGAGGCGCTGTCACGGCCTCCGCGTCAACGGCCTGCACGTCGACGGCCTCCGCGGTGTCGTCCACCGCGCCCGCGCGTTCGAGGTCGCTTCCTCCAGGCTGCTCGTCGGCGCCCGGATCGCTCGTCGCACTCGCCTCGCTGGCGTCGGGAGGCACGTCCTCACCCTCGCCGGGCGGTGCTTCGCGTTCCTGGTCGACCATCGCGCGTCAGCCGCGGGTCACTCGGCGGCGGTCGAGGGCTCGGCCTCGCCGAACAGCTCGGCGGCGTTGCGGTACCACATGCGCTCGGTCTGATCCTCGGTCAGCCGAAGCTGGTCGAAGAGGATCTCGAAGCGCTTCACGTGTTCTCCGATTTCGTGATCCTGGCAGTCCGATCCCCAGACCAGCTTTTCGACACCGATCTCTTTGCCGATGAGGTCGCGGTCCATCGCATGGCGCTCGATGGTGACGCCGCCCGACATGTCGAAGAGGACGTTGTGCCGCCACCGGGCCACCGAGGCCGCCTCATCGTAGTTGCCGGTGCCGCCCAGGTGGGCGCCGATGACGCGCAGGTCCGGGAAGTTGTTCGCGATGGTGTCGAGGTGGAAGGGACGCATGCGGATGGCGGACACGTCGCGCAAGAAGTTGCGCCCCATCTCGCGCATCCGCTCCATCGTCTGCGCGGCCTGCGCGTCGCGCCGCGGGTGGGTGATCGAGTAGTCCACGCCCCCGCCGATCACGCCGAGGTGGAAGAGGATCGGCATGCGGAGCATCTCCGCCGCCTCATACACCGTGAAGTAGCGGCGGTCGTCGTAATCGCGGCGGGTGCCGATGATCTTGAGGCCGCGATACCCCATCTCGTGGAGATGACGGACATCCCGGCCCGTGATCTCGTCGGGGTCGACCATCGCGCTGGGGACGAAGAGGTCCTCGTGCCGCCGCGCCATCTCGATCGACTCCTCGTACGGCAGCCCGAAGCGGCCCCCGCAGAGCAGCGAGGCGCGGGTGACGCCGGCCGCGCGCAGGGCGTCGGCCCGCCGTTCGAGGAGTTCGACCGCCTCGACCTCGACGGACGGGTCCCAGTTGCGCGGGAAATGGCAGTGGACGTCCCAGATCACGGTCGCTCCCCCCGAAACGCGGACTCGTTCGCCCCGGCGATCCTACCTTACGGGCGTCTCGCCGTCCGAACGGCGCGCGTCGTGAAGCCGAGCGCGGCCCAGAACGCCAGCGCGTCCGAGTTCGCCGGGAGCACCGACGCCTCGACAAGGACGGTGCCCCGCTCGCGCTCACGCGCGAGCATCACCTCCACGGCGGCCCGGCCGATGCCCCGGCGGCGGTGCTCCGGCACGATAAAGCACTCGGCAATGTCCACGACCGTGTCCTCCGTGGCGGGCCAGTCCTCGAAGCCGCGGGCGAGCAGGAAGCCGACGCGCTCGCCGCTGGCCTGGATCCAGAGCAGCTCCTGCGCCTCCGGGTCGCGGCGCAGCGCGTCCCAGTAGCGCGACAGCGGGTGCGGGTCCGGGCCGGCGGCGTCGAACGGCTCGAGCTCTCTGCGGTACTGGTCGAACCAGGCGAGGAACTCGTCGAGTTCGCGGTCCGGGATGGGGATCAGGGTGACGTCCACTGTCCGTGCCTTCATGCGTCGTGCGAGGCGGGAAGCAAGAGCCCGGGCACATCGAGGTCCGCGAGCCTGTGGATCGCCTCGAGGTGCGGGTAGCGGCCCTTGCGGTCGATGAGCACGGCTTGCATCCCGGCGGCGCGGGGCCCCTCAACATCGTGCGAGGGGCTGTCGCCGACGAACAGCGCCGCTGCCGGCGTGCAGCCCGCCGCCTTGAGGGCGATGCGGTAGATCGCGGGGTGCGGCTTCCGGTAGCCGGCGCGCGCGCTCGTCACGACGACGTCGACAAGCGGCCCGAGGCCGAGCGCGTCGACGACCTCGGGGAGGCGCCAGACATGGTTGGAGACGATGACGGTACGGAGCCCGGCCGCCTTGAGCCGCTCGAGGGCGGGCGGCGTGTCGGCGTAGACCTCGAACGCTCCCGGGGCGCACTCCAGCTCGCAGATGCGCGCAGCGATCGCGTCGAGGTCGCCCGTTGCGCCGGCGGCGGCGAGCCGCGCGACGTGCAGGCGCGAGCGCACCTCGGCGTTGTACTGCACCTCGGAGGCGGAGGAAACGGCGTGGTCGACGCCGTCCGGGGTCTGCCACTCGCGCCAGGCACCCTCCAGCGTCGCGGCCAGCGCCTCCGCGGTCACCGTCACGCCGTACTCGGCGGCGGCCGCGATGTACTCCCCGAGGTGCGAGCGATAGGTAGCGAGGGTGCCGTCGAAGTCGAAGAGGACGGCCTCGATGCGAGGGTGACTCATCGTGCCCCTCACGATAGCTCGCGCCCGCGTTTCCCACGAGGGCAGAGCAACCCGGCGTCATGACCGCACGTTATTCCAGTAGAGTCATACCGAGGTGATCCCGATGGCCGGTGCGCTTGGGTCGCTGCTGCGCAGGCGCGCGATGATGGCCGCGTGGGTGGCGCTGTGGGTCGTCGCTGGTGCGCTCGTGATCGTCTGGTTCATGACCGCGGATGAAGGCCGGCCAGCAGCGGCGGCGCGGTCAGACGAGGCCCCGGTGGCGGCGTCGGTCCGGTTGGTGCGGCTGACAGCGGCGGAAACGACCATCGAGGTGACGGTCACGGGACGGCCGGAGTTCGCACGGCTGGCGGATCCCGGCTTCGCAACGCTCACGGATGCGCAGGGGGAAGAACATCCGATTCGGACGGCGACCCTCGACGGGCGGACGGCCACGATCTCGTTCCCGGGACTCGCGGACGTCACACCGGGGCAAGCGCGCGTCGAGATGACGCGGATCGGGCTGACCAACGACCCGATCGATGTCCCGGACGAGGAGCGCCATGTCACGTACGTCGCGCTGGAGCCGGCGGTCGTCGTCCTAGCGCCGACCGCCGGGACAAGTAAGCGCACCGATCCGGACGCCGCAGCCACTTCCGAGGGTGGCTACGGAGCGACCGTCACCTCGATCGTGCGCGACGACGAGGGCGCCGTGATCAGCGGACGCCTCGAGGGGTTCACACGTGAGGAGATCCAGTCGCTGAGTCTCCTCGGCACCCAGGTCGTGCTCGCGGACGGCTCGGCGGCGCTGCTCAGCGGCGGGTCGTACGGGGAGGGCGAAGGCCTGGCCGACTTCAGCATCAGCATCCGCGTGCCGCGGCAGGCAGAGCTCGCACGCCTCGAACTCCGAATCGACGCGGTCATCCCGTCCATGGTGCGGGTCGAAGCGGACGCGGAGACACGCGCGCGCCTCGATCAGTTCGAGGCGAGAGACGCCTTCGTCCTGTCCATCGAGCTCGGCCCGTGATGCGGCCCGGGACTCAGTGGCGGCTAGCGCTCGTATACGCGTTGCCTCCGCTCGCCGTGGCTGCCCTGTGGATCAGTCTCTGGCTGGCCGACGAGCCTGCAGCGAACATCGCGATCCTCGATGGGCGCGACCTCGTGCGGACGGGGACACGAGCGGAGGCGCTGGACTACGCGGAGCAGCAGACGGGAGTGCGACCGATCCTCCCGACCGAACTGCCATCCGGCGGCTACCAGCTGACCGAGGTCAGCGCGGCACGCGCCAGACCTCCGAGCACGGGCTACCAGGGCGTGTACTTCCGGTACGACCGGGCGTCTGATGAGCCCTCGTGGTTCTGGGTGAACCAGTATTCTCCAGGGTCAATCACTCTTCCTGAGGGCATCGGCCTCCCGGAAATCGAGACTGACCTCAATGGCGTCGAGTTGTGGAGCCTCGGCGAGCCGCCGCCAGAGGAAACAGGACCGTCGACGCGGTTCCAGTTCATCGCCAAGACCGCGAAGTACGACCGCGTCATCTCCTTCGAGGGCGCGGAGCGCCCCGACATGGACACCGCGCTCGAGGTCATAGAGTCGATGCTGCGGCAGGACTGACCTCGCTACGCGCCGCCGCCGCCTCCCGCTCCGGCTGCGCCGCCCCCGTCGCCAGCAGGAGCAGCAACGCCTCGATCCCGTCCAGCCAGCGCTCACCCAGCCCGCTCCGAGGCAGACGCAGCTGCGTGCGGCCGATGCGGACGGCGCGCGGCAACGACGGCAGCCGCCGAGGTCCGAACGGGCGGTCCTCGCGGGCGGTGACGACGACCTCGCCCTCCTCCAGCCGCACTGAGGCGACCTCCGCAGCGGCCGCTGCCAGCCGGACCCGCACGAGCGCGAAGAGGTGGTCGAGCGCCTCAGGCAGCGGGCCGAGGCGGTCCGCGGTCTCCGCGCGCAGGGCCTCGGTGTCCGGGAGCGAAGTGAGACCGGCGATGCGCTGGTACAGCGCGAGGCGCGCCTCGATCTCCTCGACGTAGGACTCGGGGATGAAGGCCGAGACCGGGAGGTCGATCTTCACGGCGCGCGCGGGGCGCGGCGCTACGACGACGGGCTGCGCGACCGGGATCTCCTCCCGGATCGCCGTCGAGGTCTTGGCCTTCATCTCCTCGACCGCCTCGGCGAGCATCTGCGTGTAGAGGTCGAAGCCGACCGAGGCGATCTGGCCGCTCTGCTCCGCGCCCAGGAGGTTGCCCGCGCCCCGGATCTCGAGGTCGCGGAGGGCGACCTGAAAGCCGGAGCCCAGCTCGGTCGCCTCGAAGATGGTCGCGAGGCGCTGCTGGGCGACCTCGCTGAGAATGCGCTCGCGCGAGTGCAGCAGGTAGGCGTACGCCTGCTGGGTGGAGCGTCCGACGCGGCCTCGAAGCTGATACAGCTGCGCGAGGCCAAGCTGGTCGGCGTTGTCGATGATGAGCGTGTTCACGTTCGGGATGTCGATGCCCGATTCGATGATCGTGGTGCAGACGAGGATGTCGTACTCGGCGTCGGCGAAGCGCTCCATCACCTTTTCGAGGAGCACCTCGGACATCTGCCCGTGGCCGACGACGACGCGCGCCTGCGGCACCAGCTCGCGGAGGCGGTCGGCGAGGAGGTCGATCGACTGCACGCGGTTGTGGACGACGTACACCTGCCCGCCGCGGTCCAGCTCGCGCAGGATCGCCTCGCGCACGAGCGCCGGGTCCCACTCCGCTACGAACGTCTGCACCGGGTGCCGGTCGACGGGCGCCGACTCGATGCTCGACATATCGCGGATGCCCGTGAGCGACATGTGCAGCGTCCGAGGAATCGGCGTCGCCGACAGCGACAGCACGTCGACCTCGAGGCGCATGCGCTTCAGGCGCTCCTTGTGCGCCACACCGAAGCGCTGCTCCTCGTCGATGATCACGAGGCCCAGGTTCGAGAACTCGACGCTCGGCTGGAGCAGCCGGTGCGTGCCGATGACGATGTCGACCTCGCCCGCCTTGAGGGCGGCGATGATCGCACGCGCCTCGTGGTCGGAGCGGAAGCGCGAAAGCATCTCGACCCGCACGGGGAACGCCGCGAGGCGCTCGCGGAACGTGCGCTCGTGCTGCTGCGCCAGCACGGTCGTTGGCACGAGGACGGCGACCTGCATCCCGTCCATGACCGCCTTGAACGCGGCACGCACCGCGACCTCGGTCTTCCCGAAGCCGACGTCGCCGCAGATCAGACGGTCCATCGGCCGCGGCGACTCCATGTCCGCCTTCACCTCGGCGATCGTGCGTAGCTGGTCCTCCGTCTCCTCGAAGGGGAACGCAGCCTCCATCTCGACCTGCCAGGGCGTGTCCTCGCGGAACGCGTGGCCGTGGAGGAGCTGGCGGGCGGCGTACAGCCGCAGCAGGTCGGCGGCCACCAGCGCGACGGCCTCGCGCACGCGGGCACGGGCGTGGTTCCACTCCTGCGTCCCGAGGCGCGTCAGCCGCGGGATGTGCTCCGAAGGGCCCACATACCTCGTGACGCGGTCAACCTGGTCGATGGGTACGTAGAGACGGTCGTCGCCCGCGTAGCGCAGTTCGAGGTAGTCTCGCTCCTCGTCGCCGACGGCGCGGCGGACGATGCCGGCGAAGCGCGCGATGCCATGGTCGGCGTGCACGACGAAGTCGCCGGGCGCGACCTCGGCGAGGAAGCGCGAGCGCTGCGAGGCGGAGCCGGCCCGCCGCAGCGTGCGCCGCCGCTTCACAAACCCGAACAGCTCGCGGTCCGTGGTCAGCGAGACGACGCCCTGCGGCGTGGCGACCTGCCACCCCTCGGGCAGCGCCCCCTGCACCAGCGCGAACCCGCCCGCCCCGAGCGGCGCCTCGACGGTGGACACCACCGAGGCGTCCACGTCCGCCTCGGCGAGCACTTCGCGGTAGCGCTGGGCCTGCTGTGTGACCGCGACCACGCGGTCGCCGCGCCGCAGCTCGCGCATCGTATCGGAGGCGGCGGCGGGCAGCCGCCCCGCGTAGGCATCGCGCGGCTGGAACGGGAGCCGGAACGATCCGGGCTCCGTGCCCGTCGCCCACCGCGACAGGTCGACCCGCGGGAGCTGGCGGTCGAGCGCAACCTCGAATGCCGAGCGCGAGGCCTGCGGCAGCGGTGCGGCGGCGGTGAGCTGGTGGTGCGCCGTCAGCTCGTCGCGGCGCTCGACCGCGAGGTCCTCGAGGTCGCTCGCGGCTGCCTCGATCGCTTCGCGCTCATCGAGGATGAGCAGCGCGCCAGTAGGGAGGTGGTCGAGCAGCGTGGCGTCCGTCGCCAGCGGACCGTAGCGGGCGGGCTGCGGCAGCTCGCCACGGCGCAGCGCGTGGAGGTGCTCCTCGAGCTCAGGCCCCTCGAGGCCGTCGAGGCGTGCGGCGAGCTGGACCAGGTCCGCTCGATCGGCGAACCACTCGTGCGCGGGACCGATGACGGCGCGTTCGAGCTGGCCGCGCGTGCGCTGCGTGGCGGGGTCGAAGGCGCGGATGGAGTCGATCTCGCTGCCGAACCACTCGATGCGCAGCGGCGACTCGGCATCCGGCGGGAACACATCGAGGATGCCGCCGCGCCGTGCCGCCTCACCCGCCTCCTGGACCAGCGGCTCGATGACATAGCCGGCCTCGACGAGGCGGGCGGCCAATGTGTCGAGCGGCAGCCGCACGCCGGCCTCGACCAGGCCCGGCCCACGGCCGAGGTCGGCCGGGCGCAGCGTGTGCTCGATGACTGCCGCGGTGCTGGCGACGATCAGCGGCGGCTCCCCGCCCGAGGTGGCGTGGGCCAGGCGGGAGAGCACGGCCAGGCGCTGCGCGGTCACCGAGGCGTTGGGTCCGTCCTCGGCGTACGGGAGCGTCCCGCGGGCAGGGAAGTGCACTGCCGCGTCGCCGGCCCACGCGCGGATCTGGTCGAGCATCGCCTCCGCGTCCACCTCGCGCGGCACGACGAGGAGGACCGGGGCGCGCTGGCGGCGCCAGAGGAGGGCGGCTGTGACGGCTTTGCTGGCGTCGATCAGGCCGAGCGTGACCTTCGCGCGGGCCTCGAGGCGCGCGTAGACCTCGGTCAGCGGCGGGACCGCCGCGAGGGGCGGGAGCAGTGCATGCAGATTCACCGACAGGTCGCCCGTTCCTCCGTGCCGCACGCCAAAGAAGGCCCACTTCCGACGAAGGGGCCTGCGCGTGCGCCTGATCCTCAGTGTACGCCGCGGGCACGGGCCGCGCTGGGCCGCTCGTACACACGTGGTTTCCCCGGCGGCGAGCGGGGTGCGAGCATGATGGTGCGATGCCGAAGCGGACATGGCAGCACGAACAGCTGATCGAGGTGGATGCCCCGCCGGACGCGGTGTACCGCTACCTCGCGGACTTCGGCAGCCAGGTGGACTGGTCGGAGCGCGTCGTCGACGTCGAGCGTCCGGCGGGCGGCTTCGTCGTCGGCGCCACGTTCACGACAGCCGGGCCGGCGACCGAGGACCATCGGCGGCTGCGCATCACCGCGTTGCAGTCGCCGATGCGCATCGCCTGGGAGGTAGGCGAGTTGAGAAGCCGCGAGGCATGGGAGTTCCTGCTCCTGCCCGCCTCGAAGGGCCGCACGTCCCTCGCACGACGCGTCACGATTGAGACGGGCGGCCGGCTGCGGTGGCTGCTGGGCGGAAAGCGGCGCGCCGAACGGCTGGCGGTGGAGAACGAGACCGCACTCGAACGGATCAAGCTCGCGATCGAGGCCTCACTGCGCGCCGCCGGCTAGTCGTCCGGCGGAGCGCCGCGGCGCCCGCTCAGCGCGGGTTGAAGCGGTTCATCGCAAGCTCGACGCCCTCGACGGCGGCCAGCTCCACGGCGTCCGCCACCGACTGGACCGCGGCGTCGAGCACGCGGCGGTCGTCCTCGGAGGGGCGGGAGAGCACCCAGTCGGCCACGCGCTCCGGGTCGCGCACCGGGCGGCCATCGTCGTACGGACGGTCGACGCCGACGCGGATCCGCGGGAAGTCGGTGCCGCCGACGGCGGCGATGATCGAGCGCATCCCGTTGTTCCCGCCATGCCCGCCCTCGAGGCGGATCCGCACCTGGCCCACGGGCAGGTCGATCTCGTCGTAGATCACGAGGAGGCGTGACCGCGGCAGCTTGAGGCGGCGCAACTCCGCTGCGATCGGTGGTCCGGACTCGTTCATGTAGGCCCGTGGTCGGCCAAGATGGAGCACCGCGCCGGCCACCTGGACAGTGGCCCCGTCCATGCGGCCGGCTCGCTCGAACTTTGCGCCGTGACGGCGGGCCAGCTCGCGCACGCACCACACCCCCACGTTGTGCCGGGTCGCGGCGTATTCCGTGCCCGGATTGCCGAGGCCGACGACCAGCGCCGGCCGCACGGGGCCGCGCTCCTCCTCGACGGGATCGAGGGGCTCCTCGTGGCGGCGCGGGAAGGGAAGACGAGGCGGCGGCATGGCCGGATCGTCGAGGGGCGGAGGGGCGTGGCGCAAGCCGGGACGTGGTTGCGGCGGGTGGGAGCCGTCCCTATGATTCGGCTGCCCTTCATTACATACAGGAGAAAGCCCACATGAGTGATCCGATCGCGACTGCGCGCGCCGCGGGGCGCACGCTGCTGACCGAAGTCGAATCGAAGGAGTTGCTGCACAGCGCCGGTGTCCGCGTGACGCAGGCGCGGCTCGCGACCTCAGCGGACGAGGCGGCCTCGATCGCCGCGGAGTTCGGCTTCCCGGTGGTCCTCAAAGTCGTGTCGGGCGACATCGCGCACAAGTCGGATGTCGGGGGCGTGGAGCTGGGTCTCGCCGACGCGGACGCCGTGAGGGCAGCCTTCGACCGCATCATGGCGAACGCGAAGCAGGCTGCGCCGAACGCCACAATCGACGGCGTGTCGGTGCAGCAGATGGCGACGCCGGGCACCGAGGTCATCGTCGGCATGACGACGGACGCGCAGTTCGGGCCGGTCATGATGTTCGGCCTCGGCGGCATCATGGTCGAGGTCCTCAAGGACGTCGCCTTCCGCATCGTGCCGCTGGAGCAGCGCGACGCCAAGCAGATCATCCGCGAGATCAAGGGCTTCCCCGTCCTCGAAGGGTTCCGGGGCAAGCCGGGCGCCGACCTCGGCGCGCTCGAGAGCCTCATCCTGCAGGTCTCGGCCTTCGCGGCTGCGCACCCTGAGGTGGCCGAGCTGGACCTGAACCCGGTGTTCGCCTACCCGGACGGCGCGATCGCGGTGGACGCGCGCGTCGTGCTCGCGGCGGAGTAGGGCGATGCAGGTCGACCCGAAGCGGCTCGAGCGCGCCCTCAACCCGAAGACCCTCGTCGTCGTCGGCGACAAGGGGCCCAACTTCCAGTGGCTGGAGAACAACAAGGAGTTCGAGGGCAAGCTGTACTCGGTGCAGGTGGACCCGAACGAGATCGCCGGCATCGAGGAGCGCGGCTACACCAATTTCCAGAAGCTCGAAGAGGTCCCTGAGGACATCGACCTCGTGATCTGCGCGGTGCCTCGCAACGTCGCGCCGTACATCGTCAACGATGCGGTGAAGCAGCACGTCGGCGGCATGGTGATCTTCACCGCCGGCTTCGCTGAGACGGGCGAGGAACTCGGGATGCAGCTCCAGGAGCGCATCGTCGAGATGGCCCGCGCCGAGGGCCTCCCCATCGTCGGGCCGAACTGCATGGGCGTGCACAACGCGCGCCTCGGTGTGAAGTTCACGGCCGACCAGCCGAAGACCGGCGACGGGAACGTCTCGTACATCACCCAGAGCGGCACCCACGGCGCCAGCCTCTCGATGCTGTCGCCGCAGCTCGGCATCAAGGTCACGCGCACCGTCTCGATCGGCAACGCCGTCGTCCTGAACGAGGCGGACTACCTCGAGTTCCTCCGCGACGACCCTGACACGCAGTTCATCGGCATGTACCTCGAGGGCGTCAAGGACGGCCGGCGCTTCTTCGAGGTATTGCGCGAGACGGTGAAGAAGAAGCCCGTGGTGATCTGGAAGGGCGGCCAGAACGAGGCCGGCCAGCGCGCCACCCGCTCGCACACGGCCTCGCTGGCGACCTCTCAGGCGCTGTGGGACGGCATGATGCGCCAGGTCGGCGCCATCGGCGTGAGCACGCTCGACGAGATGCTCGATGTGATGGCATGCCTCGTGCACAACAAGCCGACCGTCGGACGCCGCGTCGCGCTGATGGCGATGACGGGCGGCCAGTCCGTCGCCATCTCCGACGCCTTCGGCCGCGCGAACCTCGATGTACCAGAGCTGTCGGATGCGTCGTACGAGCGCCTGGGCGAGTTCTTCAACATCATCGGCGGCTCGTACCGCAACCCGTTCGACATGGCGGGCACGATCGGCATGGCCGGCGACCCGGGCAACTTCTACAAGATCCTCGACATCCTGGCCGAGGATCCGAACCTCGACTCGTTCGTCTACGAGTTCTCCGCCGGCTTCTTCATCCGCCAGTGGCGAGGCGAGGACGGCCAGAAGCAGCTCAACGACATGCTCGACGGACTGGACCGCTTCCGCGAACGCGTCGGCCGCCCGCTCATCCTCGTCGTGCACCCCGGCCACCTCGAGGCGGAGATCCTGCCCCTGAAGCAGGAGCTGTGGCGGCGCAACTACGCCGTGTACGGCAACTTCGACCGCGCGGCGATCGCGCTCTCGCGCGTCACCGCCTACTACGAGGCGCACCCGCCCGCGTAGGTTCGGCCCTCAGATCGAAATGCGAGAGAGCCGCCCCGTAGGGCGGCTCTCTCGTGCTGCACCGCGAAACGCCGGCGTGCTACGCGGCCGTCATCTGGAAGATGCCGAACGCGGCCTGCTGCTGGTCCATCAGCACCGCGAAGCGGCCGTCCGGGATGTCCATGGGCGGGACGGCCACCGAAGCGCCGAGGCCCTGCGCCCGCTCGATGCACGCGTCGACGTCCTCAACGCCGAAGTAGGCGGTCCACATCGGGGGCATGCCCTCCATCTCGGGGGGCATCTTGAAGATGCCGGCCACGTCCTGACCGGCGGCCTTCATGACGGTGTAGGAGCTGCCGTCCGGCATCGGATTCGTCGCCGCCTCGACGCCGAGGAGGTCCGTAAAGAAGGCCGCGGCGCGGTCGGGGTCGGTCGTTGCCAGCTCGGCCCAGGCAATGGTGCCCGCCTCGCCGACGCGCTGCGCGCCGATGTGCGCCTTCGCCTCCCACAGGCACACCACGCCGCCGGTGGGGTCCGCGATCACAGACATGCGCCCAAACTCCATGACGTCCATCGGCGGCATCAGCACCGAGCCCCCGGCGCCCTCCACCTTGTCCGTCGTCGCGTCCACGTCGTCGACCGTCAGGTAGACATTCCAGTGCGGCGGCATGCCCTGCTCGACCTCGCCCGGCATCTGCGGGCTGATCGCGGCGACCGAGTCACCCTCGATGCGCTGCATGTGGTACGCGGGCCCTTCCGGCATCGGCTGCGGGTCGTCCGTCCAGCCGAAGAGCTGGCCGTACAGGCCGATGGCGGCATCCGGATCGGTCGTGGAGAGTTCGAACCAGGACGGAGTGCCCTGGGTGTGGCTGCTGACCTGCATGCGGTGGTTCCTCCTTCGGGCGCCGGTGGGGCGGCTGAGCGCATAGTCTGGCCCGGCGAGGTTAACGTTTCCTGACTGGACTTCGAAGCGGCCGGCGGCACGCTGCGAAGCTCCGCATCACGGTCCGTCGAGCGGTCGCAGGCCGAACAGGCTGCGTCCCGGGCGCTGAGCGAGGTCTACGGGCGCCTCGTAGGTGAACCCCGGCCGGCCCCCCTCACGCAGCGCCGTACGCACGAACCAGAGCGACTCCACGGAAAACCCGCGCAGGCGCTCGGCCTCATCGAGGGTGTAGAACCCCGCGTCGAAGGTCTCGACGCCGTCGGGCCGCGGCTCACCGGCGACCGCCTCGAGCCGAAAGACGACGTAGATGTTCGAGGCGGGCCGCTCGGGCTGCATGCCGACGGCATGGCGGAAGCCCACCACATCGAGGACGCGCGCGGTCACGCCCGTCTCCTCGAGCACCTCGCGCTCCACGGCATCGTGGATCGACTCGTCCACCTCCACGTAGCCGCCCGGCGTCTGCCAGAACGTCCGCGTCGGAGTGCGTCGCTCGATGAGCAGCACCCGGTCGTCGCGGATCACAACGGCCCCCACGCCGATCGAGAAGTCGCCGTAGTGATGGAAGCCGCAACCCTCCGCGGGACAGGCCGGGCGAGGACGTCCGCCGTCCGCGCGCGCGACGAGCGCGGTGCCGCAGCGAGGGCAGTAGTTCACTCCTCGGATGATAGTCCCGAACGCGGCGGGACGGCCGACTCTACCGAGATCGTCCGTGGCGCGTAGGCTGACTGTGGTGTCGCAGCGTCGACGTGGAGCGAGTGCGGAGCCGGAATGATCGACCCGCTGACGGAAGCCGCGCTCGAGGTCAACCAGGCGCACCTCGCACTCGGCAACGAGGTGTTCGACGCGGCTGGCGGCCGTTTCGTGCGCAACCGCCGCCACCCGTCGATCTGGGACGCGAATCATATCGACCGCGTCACGGCTCGGACGCCCGCCGAGATCGAGGCACTCCTCGCCACCGCCGAGCGCGCATACGCGGACTGCGAGCACCTCCGCTTCGACGTCGACCCGCGGACGCCGCCGGAGTCGAGGCGCGACTTCTGCTCGATGGCTGGCGGCTCGACAGCCAGATGCTCGTGATGGTCCTGGAGGGCCCGCTGCGCGGGGACCCGCCGCCGTTTCGCATCGAGCACGTGGTGCGGGATGCGGAGTGGGACGCGTTCGAGGTGTTGCAAGCGCTCGACTGGGCGGAGGGTGGCACGGACGCCCGCGAACCCGGCCTCGCGGCGGAGATGGCGGCGACCATGCGCCCGAAGGCGCCGCCCATGCGTTGCTGGCTCGGGTACGTTGGAGGTGTTGCGCGCGGCTACGTGTGGTCATGGCCGGGGCTCAGTGGCATGGGACAGGTCGAGTCGCTCTTCGTGCACCCCGAATTCCGTCATCGCGGTCTCGCGACCGCCCTGTTGCACGAGTCGGTGCGCGACTGCCGCGACCTCGGAGCGGGCCCCGTGGTCATCGTTGCGGATGCTGCCGGCACGCCCAGAGATATGTACGCGGCCATGGGCTGGCGAGCGGTCGCGGTAAGGCGCTCGTACCTGCGGATGCGGGACTCCGGGGCCAGCGCTGTAGCCGGCTCGAGCAAGCCATGATGACGTTGCCGGACGTGGAACGAGAAGACGCGAGCAGGCGAGGGATCGCCGGTACGAGACACGAGGTGCGCGGAACCGGGCCGCTCCCGACCGCGTTTACCCCTCGTGGCGGAGCGTATTTGACGAATAGGTCAGTGACTGTTCTTATCTTGTGTGAGGCGGGGAAGTGAGACGGGCTGGGCCTCGCCAGTCCGGTTCGTCATGGAAGACGCCGGCCCCCGATGAACCGTCGCTCGATGTCGATCGTTCCCGCGGCATCGCCGCGCCCGCTCGACGGTCGTCCGCTCGCGTCCCCCACTCCGCGCTTCCTTCGCGTCCCTGGCCGGGCCCCGGCATGAAGACGCAGAAGTTGCCCCTCCTGCGCGGCCTCGATGGGCTACGTGCGTTCTCCGTCGCCGCGGTACTCATCTACCACGCCCAGGCCACCTGGCTCCCGGGCGGCTTCCTCGGCGTCGAGTTCTTCTTCGTCATCAGCGGCTTCCTGATCACCGCGCAGATGCTCATCGAGTGGCGCCAGACGGGCCGCATCAGCCTCTCGAAGTTCTACCAGCGCCGCGCCCGACGGCTGCTCCCGGCGGTCTTCGCCCTGCTCCTCGCCGTCGTCGTCATCTCGCTGCTGTTCTTCCCCGAGGAAGTCGTCGAGGTGCGCGAGGCCATGCTCGCGTCGCTGGCCTACGTGACGAACTGGTACCTCATCTTCAACCACCAGTCGTACTTCGAGTCGCTCGGGCGCCCGCCGCTGCTGCAGCACCTCTGGTCGCTGGCCGTCGAGGAGCAGTTCTACCTCCTGTGGCCCATCGTGCTCTCGTTCGCTCTGAAGTGGATGCGGCCGGCATTCGTCTTCCCATGCGTCGTCATCCTCGCGACGTGGTCCGTCCTGCTCATGGTCGGTCTGCATGCTCGAGGTGTGGACCCCGACCGCCTCTACTACGGCACCGACACGCGCGCGGCGGGCCTGCTCATCGGCGCGGCGCTCGCGTTCTTCTGGCGCCCCTGGCAACGTACCGACTTCGCCGGGCTCTGGTGGGCCGTGCGGCTGCGCGCGCTCGACCTGGTCGGCGTGGCCGCTGCGGCCGGACTGGTCGTGCTCGTCTTCCACCTCGACGAGACCGATTCGAGGCTCTACGCCGGTGGCTTCGCTGTCACTTCGCTGACGAGCGCCGTCCTGATCGCGGCGGCGGTGCATCCCGCGACCTACATCTCCCGGGTGTTCGGGCTGAAGCCGCTGCGCTGGGTCGGCGTGCGCGCCTACAGCCTCTACCTCTGGCACTGGCCCGTGTTCATGCTCACTCGCCCGCACGTGGACGTCCCGCTCGACGGCGTCACGCTCGTCGCGCTGCAGATGGCGATCACCCTCGTACTCGCGGATGTCTCCTACCGCTTCGTCGAGCAGCCCATCCGAGGCGGCATGCTCGGCCGCATGGGCCAGCGCGCCCGGCAACTGCCGAAGCGTCCCGCCTGGCAGCAGGGGACGGCCGTTACCGCGACCGCCGCCGTCCTCGCGGGCGTCGTCGCCCTGTCGGCGACGATCGCCGCCGCCCGGGCGCCGGAGACGCCCGATTACCTCGAACTGCCGCAGATCAGCGGCGTCCTCACCGCCCCGACCGAGATAGCCGCCACCGCTGTCGCCACCATCCCACCAGCCCAGACCCCCGTCGCGGCGGTCGCCGCGGCCGCCACCCCGTCCCCCGCCTCGGCGGGCTTCGGGCCGGACGCCTCCGTGAGCGGAGGCGTGGGCCCTAGCGGCGCTCCGGCGGCGAGTGCTACCGCCACCACCGTGGCCACCGCGACCGCGACGCCGGCCGGAACCCCGCCGGCGCTGGCCGCGGACACGGGCGACACGAATCCGAACGCGTCCCCGTTCCAGAGCTCGGTCTCATCCTCCTCGTCCTCCGCCTCGTCGACCAACGTACCCGTCGCCCCGTCCCCGGCGGCGCCCGTCCCCGGCGGCGTACGCGCGACGGCCCTCGGCGACTCCGTGATGCTCGGCGCCGCCTACGAGATGGCCCGCGTCCTCGGCAGCGTGGACGTCGACGCGGCCGTCGGCCGCCAGATGAACACCATGCTCGGCATCCTCGCGAGTCGAAAGGACGCTGGGACGCTCGCGGATGTCGTGGTCATCCAGGTCGGCAACAACGGCCCGATCTCCTCGGAGCAGTTCGACCAGATGATGGAACTGCTCGCAGGCGTGCCGCAGGTGCTCATCCTCAACGTGCGCGTGCCGCTGCCGTGGCAGGATCCCAACAACGGGGTTATCGCAGCCGGCGTCGGCAAATACGAAAACGCCACGCTCCTGGACTGGCATGGCCTGAGCGCCGAGCACCCCGAGCTGTTCTGGAGCGACAACGTGCACCTGCGGCCCGAGGGCGCGGCGGCGTACGTGAACCTGATCGCCTCGAACATCCGCTAGCCCGCGAGCCGCAACGAGGGCTCGTCGAGCCCCTCATCCCTCGTCGGCGTCAGCGGCCTCGGAAGCTCGGGGCGCGGCGCTCGCGCAGCGCGGCGCGGGCCTCTTGCCCGTCCTCGGACCCCGCGAGGATCGACGCCGCGTTCGAGGTCAGCACCATCGTCGTCTCCAGCGAGCTGTCCAGCGCCTGGCGCATGATGCGCTTGCTGATCCACTGCACCAGCGGCGGCACCGCGATGATGCGGTCGCACAGCTCGCGCGTCGTCCGCTCGAGCTCGTCCGTCGGCACGAGGTGGTTGAGGATCCCCCACTGGTAGGCGCGCTCCGCGTCCAGGTGGCCGGTGTACGCGAACTCCAGCGCCCGCCCGAGCCCCGCCATCTTCGGCAGGTAGTACGAGCCGCCGTTCTCGATGATCTGCCCAACCTGGTGATACGTGATAAAGCGCGTTGCCTCGCAGCCGATGCGGATGTCGCAGTGCAGCGCCATGTCCATGCCGATGCCGGCGGCCACTCCATTGATCATCGCGATGGTGGGCTTGCGCACCTGCGAGATGTCGCGCATCACCTTCGTCAGGCCGTGGATGAAGTTCTGGCGCGTCCCCTCCGCGGTGTCCTCCGCGTTCCGGTTCCCGACCAGACGCTCACCAATCACCTCGGGCGCGATGTCTCCACGCACGTCGACGCCCGCGCAGAACGCCCGGCCGACGCCCGTCAGGACGATCACCCGCACGTTCGGGTCATCGTCCGCGGCGCGCATGTACTCGCCGACCTTGACGACGGTGCTGTTCTCCTCGGCCGTGCCGATGACCGCGTTCATCCGCTCCGGCCGGTTCAACCGGATCCAGCAGACGCCGCTGTCCTCGACCTCGTACAGCAGATAGTCGACGAGCTTCGCTGGGGCCATGGGGGTCTCCTCGGGGATGCGATCCGGTGCGGCCGCGCGCACGGCCGACGGGCACCACACTACCGGAAGGCCGGGGGTTGCGGCACGAGGTAGCGGCTACCCCCGTGCCACGACCACGGGCGCACCCCCTACCGCACCACCACCGTCACCGAGAACTGCGCCGAGGGCATCAGGCACGCTGGGTAGCATGTCGGCGTCCCCGTCGCGGTCAGCGTCGTCGTCCCGGCGCGCAGGCCGCGATAGATGCCTTCACCCCGAGGTGGCGGCGGGTAGATGAGGATGACGACCGAGCGGTCGACCACCGTCGGGTCCGCGATATCGACCAGCCAGTCGTAGTTCCCGCCGAGGCGCAACTCGAACTCCTCGCCGACCCGCAGCTCGATCGTCGCCCCGTGGTCATCGAGCGTGACGACGCGCATCTCCGGCGCCAGGCAGCGGCCGACGAGCGGCGTGTTGGGCGGAATGGTGCTGTCCGGGTACAGCGCATCGAACTCCGCGTTCGCCGCCTGCACCTCGGCGGCCGGGATGAACGGCACGAAGCGGCCATTCGAGGTCGTCCAGAATGCGACCTGGTTCCCCGGACAGGCGCTCGCCGTCACGAGCTGCGCGAACGTGCCGCCGCCGAACACGATGAGGCCGAAGCCGCCGCTCGACGGTACCTCGCCGGCGGTGATCGTGCCCGTCCCGGTCATCTGAGCGCGGACAGGAGTCGCCGCCAGCAGGGCGGCGAGGAGCGCCACGCCCGCGAGGGCGCTCGCAACGGCGCGCCGGCGGGCATTCGTGTGGGTCATGGGCGGACCTCCTGCTCAGGATACGAACGTTCGAGGCAGCTCGTGGGTTCCTCGCTCGCCACCGCGCCGCTGCCCGCCCGTACACGAGGCCCATCGCGATCTGGTAGGCTCCCGCGCGAGGCATCAGCGCGAGGAGGGACACATGGCCGGCGAGCCGATCGAGTTCGAGCACAACGGGATTCGCGTGAGCGGCTACCTGGCGCACCCGGACGGGACGCCCCGCGCCGGCATGATCGTCATCCAGGAGTGGTGGGGCCTCAACGAGGACATCAAGGGCATCGCCGACCGCTACGCCGCCGAGGGCTACCTCGCGCTCGCGCCCGACATGTACCACGGCGTCGTCACCGACGAGCCGGACGACGCCCGCAAGCTCGCGATGGCCCTCGAGCGCGACGAGGCCGCGAAGGAGATCGACGCCGCCGTCGCCTGGCTCAAGGCCACCCAGGGCGTCGCGAAGGTGGGCTGCGTCGGCTTCTGCATGGGCGGCGGCCTCACCCTCGCCACCGCCCTCCGCCCCGGTTCCGGCATCGACGCCGCACACGTCTACTACGGCGGCGGCATGCCGGACAACGCCACCCTCGCAACGATCCGCGTCCCGGTGATGGGCTCCTACGGCGCGGACGATGCCGGCATCCCCGCCGAGCGCGTCGACGCCCTCCGCAACGCGCTCGCCTCCAGCGGCGTCGACCACGATATCAAGCTCTACGAGGCGACGGGCCACAGCTTCTTCAACAGCGGCCATTCCCACCACCCGCAGTCAGCCGCCGACTCATGGGAGCGCTCGAAGGGCTGGTTCGCGAAGCACCTCGGCTGACCCTGACCGGCGCCCGGCATCGTCCCTCCCGCGTGTCGACGAATGGCCGGGCACGCCGGTGACGTTCGCCCCTGTGCTCGCCCGCCCCTGGATTGGACAGTGGCTGCGCCGGCCTGAGGAACGGTGTCAGCATGACCGGAGAGCCCGCACCCACAGCCGCATTCGACCGGGCCACTGACGATCGCCCGGGCCAGCCTCCGCTCATCACGCTCATCGGCGTCCACAAGACCTACCGGGCCGGACGCCTCGAGTACCCCGCCGTCCGTGGAGTCGACCTCACGATTCGGCAGGGCGAGATGGTCTCCATCGTCGGCCCTTCCGGCAGCGGCAAGTCCACCATCCTCAACTTGATTACCGGCATCGACCGCCCCACGGCAGGCGAGGTGCATGTCGACGGTCAGCGCCTCGATCGCCTGGGCGAAGAAGAGCTCGCGCGCTGGCGCGGTCGGCGCGTCGGCATCGTCTTCCAGTTCTTCCAGCTCTTGCCCACCCTCACCGCGGTCGAGAACGCCGAACTGCCGATGGACTTCGCACGGCTCGGGAACGGCCGCGAGCGCACGGCGCGCGCAGCCCATCACCTCGATCTCGTGGGCCTCGGTGACAAGCTCCACCACCTCCCCGGCGAGCTCTCCGGCGGCGAGCAGCAGCGCGTCGCCATCGCTCGAGCGCTCGCCTGCGATCCCGTGCTCCTCGTCGGCGACGAGCCCACCGGCAACCTCGACACCGAGACGGCCGCGCGCATGTTCGACCTTCTTGCCGGGCTGAACGCCGCCGGCATGACCGTCGTCTACGTCACCCACGATGCGCACCTCGCCTCACGAGCGCCGCGCTCGATCGTGATCCGCGACGGCGTCATCGACGACGACCGGACCTCATGAGCGCGCTGAGCCGCAAGTCATGGAAGGACGTCCGCCGGCGCTGGGCGCGCTCCCTCTTCACCATCGCCACGATCGCCGTCGCCGTCGCCGGCCTGTCCCTCTTCTCCCTGATGCACCTGCTGAACGAGGCGATGGACCGCCGCGTCGTCGATGACCGCCTGCACGATGTCCAGGTGTACGTCCGGGACATGGCCCTCACCCGGGCGGAGCTCGATCAGCTCACGGCGCTCCCCGGCGTCGTCGCATTCGAGGCCCGTACCGCGTACGTCACCCGGATCCGCGACGGCGACCGGCGGGTCGACACCCTCCTGGTCGGGGTGCCCGACTTCGACTCGCAGTTCGTCGATGTCGTGCATCTCGATTCTGGCACGCTCCCCGGCGCGTCCGAGGCGCTCAGCGACAGCCAGAACGCCCGCAGCGGCCGGTTTGCGGGTCGCGCGGGTGCCCGCATCCAGCTCGAGGACGACGCGGGAGGACTGCGGGACGTCGCGATCTCGGGCACCGGCAATACCCTCCAGTACACCGTGATCGCCACCGGGGACCGCGCGGTGCTCTACGCGCCCCAGCGACTCGTCAACGAAGTCGCCGGCGCCGCGGGCGTGAACCGGCTGGACTTCCGCCTCGCGGACCCGGCTCAGGCCCAGACTACGCTCGCGGCGGTGCAGGACTGGTTCGCGACCCATCGGCCCGATGTTGAATTCACCGACCTGCCGGATGTCCGCACCGTGGGCACGTGGCCCGGCAAAGAGGATTCCGAGAACTTCGCTACGTTGTTCTACGTGGGCGGCATCCTCGCGCTGCTGTCCGCGACGGCCCTCGTCTCGAACACGGTGACCACGATGGTCGCCGAACAGCGCCGCGAGATCGCCGTCATGAAGGCCATCGGGGGGAGCCGGCGGCAGATCGGCCTCTCGCTCTTCCGTACCGTCTGGATGCTCGCGGCCCTCGGCACGCTGCTCGGCGTGCTGCTGGGCATCCCCTTCAGCAGCCTCCTCGCGAGCTTCGTCGGGCGACAGTTCCTCGGCGTGCAGACGCACTGGGGCTACTCGGTACCGGTCGTCGCCTTCAGCATCGTCGTCGGCCTGCTCGGACCCACCCTCGCCGCCGTTCCCAGCCTCCTGCACGCGACGAGGATCTCCGTCCGCGAAGGCTTCGAGGGCGCACTCTCCGCGCCGCAGCGCACCACGGTCGACCGCCTCTTGCGAGGCGTCCCGCTGCCTCGCGCCGCCCAGGTGGGCCTCCGCAACATCAGCCGCCGCAAGGTCCGGACGGTCGGCACCACGCTGCAGGTCGGTCTGGCGGTCGGCGTAGCCCTCGGCTTCCTCGCCCTCGGCCAGACCGTCGGGACCGTGACCGCCCGCAACTGGGATGCCCTGCACTGGGACGTCATCGTGAGCCAGCGCTCGACCGTGCCCCTCGACGCCGGCGCCGTCTCACTCATCCGTGGCGCCGGCGACGTACAGTCCGGACACCCCGTCCTCTACGGCGACGTGGAGATCGACGGCGCCCGCTACGAGGCGTGGGGCCTCCCCGTCGACACGCCCCTCTATGAGCCGGACATCGTCTCCGGCCGCTGGTTCGACGCCACCGACGCCACCGACACCGCAGCGCCGAGCATCGTCGTCGGCCGCGCCCTCGCCGCGAACGCCGGCCTGCGCGTGGGCGACTCGGTCGCGGTCGCTACGGCTTCAGGCGTCGTCTCGATGGACGTCGTCGGCATCGATGGCCGCCTCATCAACAACGGCACGACCGTCTTCATCCCGCTGACCGAGTTCCAGCGCATCCTCGGCCGCACCGACGCCAATGCCTATTGGCTCGTGTCCGCTGGCCAGGAACCGCCCACGATCGACCGCCTCGCCGCCACCGTTGAGGACTCACTCGCCTCCGCTGGCTACCCGATTGACACCGCGATCCGCTACGTCGAGAAGGACGCCAACCTCGCATCGAACCGCACCCTGGTCAGCGTCCTCGCCGTGATGGGCGTCCCGATCGTGGCGATTGGCCTGATCGGCCTCGTGAACATGATGACGATGAACGTGCTGGAACGCGCCCGCGAGATCGGCATCCTCCGCTGCATCGGCGCACGAGGCCGGGACATCCTCCGCATCTTCCAGACAGAGGCGCTCTCTGTGGCGCTCCTCGGGTGGATGCTCGCCATTCCTGCCGGATGGCTCATCGGCTGGTCGCTCGTTCGTGTGATCTCCTCGATGTTCAGGTTTGGGTCGATCTCCTATTCCTATCCGCTCTGGTACCCGGTGCTCGCGCTGCCCGTCACGTTGTTCCTCGCCTATCTCGTCGTCATCCCGCCGGTGCGCCGCGCCGCCCGCGTGCACCCCGGCGACGCCCTGCGGTACGAGTGACGAGGCGAGCGCGGGGCCCGCAGCACGTCCACCGCTATCCGATCCGTCCGCCACAGCCGTCCGCGGGGTCATTCATCGGCGGAGGAATCACCGCCGGCCGGATGGCCACGGACCGCAGTTCAGCGCGCCGCTGAGGTTCGCGACCGTGCCCGCGACGTGGTCGAGCGGCGTCGGATACCACACCTCCAGGCTGCTCAGCGTCAGTGACGTCGCCCCAAGACTCAGGCACGCGAACGGGGAGTGAATGGTCCATGGCAGAAACCGCTTCAACAGCAGCCGCGCCGTGGGCGGCAACGCATCGATCTGCTGCTTGAGCAGCGCGAACTGGTCATCGATGTACCCGTCCGTATCGACGAACGTCTGGAACACGAGGTCCTCCAGGCCGCCCGTCACGACGAAGAGGACGATGCCGTCCGTCCCCGGCCCAGGCGTGCCATCGGTCCGATCGATGGGTCCATCGTCGAACACAATCCCGAACAAGCCCGAGGAATAAGACCCGCCCGCGCACGCGCGAGAGTCGTAGCTGCCGATGTCCACGTGCAGCACATAGTCGCGGTCCGGCCGCACGACCGCTGGCTGCGCGAACTCGAACGTCACCAGCGACAGCGACTGCTGGTCGCATGACCCGCCCGGCTCCACCGTCGTGCTCGTCTGCGCCAGGATCTCCTTGCTGAGCGTCCCGTCTCCCTCGTCCTTGAGCTCTCGCACGTACATCGTCAGCGTCATCTGGGAGGGCACGACCACGCCCACCTTGATCTGGTCGAGGTACCCCCAGCGTCCCGGCCGAAACGTCTGGCCGAAGTACTGGTCGTACAGGAAGAACGGGAAGGGCGCTTGGGCCCCTGCCGAGACGAGGTTCTCCTGGTCTACCGTCCCATCCGCGGACGCCGGGGCGGGCGCCGCGAGGATGAGCAGTCCAAGGGCGGCCACAAGCGCGAGCACCGCGATCCGCGCGGCCATCGAGAGCGGTCGTGAGGTCGTCATCACATGTCCTGGGGTGGGGGAGGGAACTGGTATCACCGCTTCGCGTCGCGCGGCGGCGCAAACACTTATAGCAGCCCTACTCGCCGCCTGCTACCGCTCCCGCTCCGTCCGGTTGCCTCAGCGCCTACGAGGACGATCTCACCGTCTCTCCCCGGTCGAGTACCTCGTGGACCGCGGTCAGCAGCTCGTCGACCCCGAAGGGCTTCGGCACGAACCCATCCGCCGCAATCTCGCGCGCCCACCGCCGCGCGTCGCTCGCCGCGGTCATCACCAGGATCGGGACGTCGATCGCCAGCCGCCGCACCTCGGACGCGAACTGCCAGCCGTCCATCACCGGCATCCGCATGTCGAGCAGCACGAGGTCGACGGACGCCCCGCCGGTCAGGTACTCGAGCGCCGTGGATCCGTCCTCCCGGTCGGTCGGCTCCAGTCCGTCCGCGCGCAGGATCTCCACCACCAGCCGGCGGATCGCCCGGTCATCGTCCACCACCAGCACTCGGCGCGGCATACGCGGGCGCTCCTTCCATGCTGAGGGGAGATGGTGTCGACTCCGGTGACGCCGCCAGCAGTGGCAGCGTCACCGTCACCGTCGTACCCACGCCGAGTCGGCTTTGTAGCGAGACGTCCCCGCCGTGCTCCTCCACGATGCGCCGGCAGAGATACAGGCCGATGCCCATGCCCCCCGACCGCTCACCATTGAGGTTCGAGCCGCGGCGGAACCGCTCGAAGACCGCCTCCCGCTCGCCGTCCGGTATCCCGATGCCCTGGTCGGTCACGCTCAACATTGCCTCGGCGCCACTCGCCTCGACCCGCAGCAGGATCGGGCTCTCCGCCGGGCTGTACTTCCCCGCGTTCTCCAGCAGGTTCGACACCACCTGGCGCAGCCGCTCCGCGTCACCTGTGACGAGGACAGACGAGGCGTCGACGGCGACGCGATGGCGCGTGGCGCTGGGACGCGCCGCCGTCTCCCGCGCCAGACGCCCCAGGTCCACCGGCTCGCGCTCGCGCACGAACCCCTCGTGCTCCCCGCGCGAGGCGTCCAGCAGTTCGTTGATCAGCCGGCGCATCCGCAACGACTCCTCGTTGACGTGCTCCAGCCGCTCGCGCCACGGCTCGAGCGCGGGATCGTGGCCGGCTGCGCGCTGCAGCAGCTGGACCTCCCCCACGACCACCGTCAGCGGCGTCTTCAGGTCGTGCGCCGCCGCCGCCAGGAACTCCTCGCGCAGCGCGTTCGCCCGCTCCTGCGCCTGCATCTCAGTCGCCTGCCGCAGCAGGTCCCGGAACACCAGGAACCCCGCGATCTGCCCCGCGAGCACCCGCACCAGCGCGAGGTCGTCTTCCGCGAACAGTGACGGCCGCGGGCCGTACGCCGCCAGCACCCCGAGACGCCGCTCGCCGAACGTGATCGGAGCCGCGAAGATCGCGCGCGCTCCCCTCGTGCGGTACACCTCCGCGTTCGCGGGATCGTCGCGCGCGGCATCCGCCGTGAAGCGCGCCTGCTGCTCCCGGAACACCCGCTGCGCGAAGAAGCTCCGAGGCTGCTGGGAGGGCACCGCGATCGGCTCCCCCGCGATCGTGAGGCTGCCGGCGGCTTCATCCCACAGGATGATCACCGCGTGGTTTGCCCCCACCATCCCCGCGACCCGTTGCTCCAGAGCCTCCACCAGGCCGTGCGACGACACCATCTGCTCCATCCCCGCCGCGCCCGAGGACAGCTCGACGAACTCCCGGAGCTCCATCGCCCGCCACGCCCGCTTCAGGAGACGAGGCGTCGCGAACCCCACGTAGTACGCCGCCGCCGAGCCCAGCCCGAGCATCGCCGTCACGCTGCCGAGCGCCCGCTCGAGGCCTGGCGCAAACGCAGCAATCCCCGCGAGGAAGATGATCGCCGCCACCAGCAGGCTGCCGGTCGCGACACAGTAGAGCCGTGACCTCGTGATCCCGCGCGACGCCCGCGCCGCGCGCAGGAAGCGCGCGAAGACGTACACCTGCACCGCGACGAAGTACCCGACGAGCAGCAGCACGACCCCGCCGGGGTACGGCGGCGCGAACACGAAGAGCACCGCGGCCGACAGCGCCAGACCGGTCTCTACGCCCCGCATCAGCACCGTCGCCACACCGTCGAGGTCGCGCAGGAGCCGCAGCAGGAGATACGGCAACGCCATGATGACCAGCGCCTGCGTCGCCACGACGGCCCGCGGCAGCGAATCCGCCTCCGGTCGCGAGACGATCGCAAGCACCACCACCGCCGCAATCGCGCCGAAGAACAGCGCGATGTCCACCCCCAGCTGCGATCGCCATCGCAGCGCATACGTGACGCTGAGGACGAACAGGAGGAGGTAGCCCCCGTCCGAGAGGTACTGGGTCAGCTGATCGATCGCCATGCCTGCTCCCCCACAAGCATCGCAGCCGGGGATTGCAGTTCTCTCGCAACGAGCCCTTCCCGTATGTCATGTCCCTGACGCCCGGCGCGGGGCCCAAACGGCTCCCGCGCCGGGTGCTGGGCCCCTACTCCGCGGGCGTCTCCCACGCCGTCGTGGCGAACAGCACCACCGAGGCCACCACGGCGACGGCCGTCCCCGTGCCCGCGTCGGCCATACCGAGCGTCCCGTCCCCGTTGAACGTCACGAGGTGCACGAACGCCGTCAGTCCGCCCGTCGCCGCCGCCGCGGAGCCCCACAGCTGCGCCACTCCGGCGCCCGTCACACCCCGCAGATGCAGCGCCGCCCCAACCACCGCGGCGATCCCGGCCGCCAGCACGACTAGCGCCGCGCCACCGTCGAGGCCCGATCCGCTGGCCCCCGACAGCGCCGCTCCTGCCGCCATCGCGACCCCCGCTGCCGCCGAGGCCGCACCGAGTCTCGCCGCGCGCGGCGCGGCGCTCCGCTCGCCCAACATGCGCTCCGGCCCGAGGCCGCTCGCTCGCAACAGGTGCCACCCGGACGGCACAAGGCCCGCGGCCAGCAACAGCTTCGCGACGTCACCGGGAATGAACGGCACCAGGCCCCATCGCAGAGCCAGTGTCCCCGTCATCTCCTCGATGCCCAGCAGTGCCTCGTTCCGCTCGCCCCAGGCCCAGAGCCAGGGCAGCCCGAAGGCGTAGATGAGCACGTTTCCCAGCAGCAGCGCCGCCGCGAGCGTTGCGGGCCGCCGGTCCCAGCCGCGTTCGGCCAGCCACCCCACCAGCAACGCCACGAACGGCGTCCCGATGAGATACCCGCCCGTCGACCCGCTGACGACCGCCCAGCCGTGCCCGCCTTCCGCGTACACCGGCAGTCCCACGACCCCCATCGCGAGGTAGAGCAGTGCCGCGCTCAGCCCGAGCCGCGAGCCCAGCAACCCCCCGGTCAGCAGCACCCCGAACGTCAGCCCGGTGATCGGTACCGGCCCGATCGGTAGCCGGATGCTCACCTGCGCCACAGCCGCGATGAAGAGCGCGGCGGCGACCACCAGCGCCGCATGCCGCGCGAGCGAGCGCTGAGGGAACAGCGCATGGCTCAACGTCCTTCTGCTGGAAACGCCCGCGCCAGGCGCGGCGGGATTCCTCAACAACCGGTCCTCCTCCGAATACGACGCGGTCTATTGGTGGACGCGCGTGCGCCCGCGCTACCATCGATATCGAGCGGCCGCGACTGAGAGACTCCCGGCGGCCCCCCGCTCGATCAACCGCGCCGCGTCATACGGAGGCATGTTGATATGACTTCGTTACACCCGGGGTCACTCCCGCCCTCGTCCCCGCCGCGCGTCGAGGACGCAGCGGGCCGCGTCGAAGCCATCTACACCGCCCCCGATGCCGGCGCCCCGATGGAGCAGCAGGGCACGGTCGTCGTCGTCCCCGGCGTCGGCATCGTCGGCGACCGCTACGCCCTCGGCTCCGGCACCTGGAGCGCCCCCCGCTGGCACGACAAGGAACTCACCCTCTTCGAGGCGGAAGTCGCCGAGGCGCTCGGCATCGAACCCTACCTGCCGAGGCGCAATATCGTCCTCCGCGGCGTCAGCCTGTATGGATTGATCGGCGTCCGCTTCCGGCTGGGCGAAGCGCTCCTCCTCGGAGTCCGCCCGTGCGACCCATGCCGCTACATCCAGCAGCTCACCGGCACCCCTGGCCTCACGAAGGGCCTGGCGGGCGAGCGCGGCGGCCTCCGCGTCCGCATCCTCGAGGGTGGCCGCATCCGCCTCGGCGACACCATCGAGGTCGTCGGCCTCGACGGGGAAACGCGCACGGGACAGTAAGAGGCGGCGGGGAGACCCGCCGCCTCTTCGTAGGTCCGCTTCGAAGCGCCGTCCGCCGCTACCGTTCCCGGCGCGTCGCCAGCCGCCCGCTCAGCGTCAGCATCGCGGCCACCGCCAGCAACGCGGACGTGGCTGCAGCCTCATTCCTGCCGCCCGTCGCGACAAGCCCACCCGACCCCGTCTTCGGAGCCGTCGGCGCCGCCGCCACGTTGAACGTCACCTGACCACGCGGCTCACAGGCCACGTGGCTCAGTTGGCCCAGCACCACGTATACCGTGTGCGAACCCGGCGCGAGGCTCCCGAGGTCCTGCGTCAGCGATCCGCTGTGAATGATCTTTGCGTTCCCCAGCGGGATCGACTGTCCGGCCGCCACCGGCGGCGTGTCGATGAAGTAGTGCAGGTGGTACGAGGTCAGATCGCCCGCCGTCCCCGGCTTGATGTTCTGCGGCGGCGTCACGGTGACCGTCACGCTGGTCGACCCCACCGCCGGCGGCGCCACGGAAATCGTGACGCCCGAGGGGCACGCGATCGGTGTGGCAGTCGCAGTCGCAGTCGCAGTCGCAGTCGCAGTGCTCGTTGCCGTCGTGGTGGCCGTCGGCGTGGCCGTGCTCGTTGCGGTTGCAGTCGCCGTCGCCGTGCCGGTCTGGGCGGATGCGCCGCCGGCCTGTAGACCGACGAGGATCGCCACCGCCGTCACCGCGGCGGCAGCCAGGACTGATGGTTTCATCGAGGCAGTTCTCCTTCGTTCGCGAGCCCTCGCGAGTGTCGCGAGAGTGTACGAAGGTCTGGCCGCGAATGGAAACCGCTCACTGCCCAAACTGCGCCGTGTTACCGCCCCAGCCCAATCGGTGCCCACGGGAAGAACGTCACTCGCTCCCCCTCCGCCGCCCCGCCCACGAGCGCGCTCGGCACGGCCGCGCCCACCGCACCGCTCCCCCCGCGCAGCGCCAGCTCCACTCCGCTCTCGAGGACGCCCGTGGCGAAACCCACTGCCCGGTACTCACCTTGGTCACGCCGCACGTCCACGACCAGCACCGTCCGCAGCACCTCGCCCGCGCTCGCCCCCGGCGACAGCCCGCTGAAGACCAGACTGAACTGCTCCCCGCAGCTTCGGGACTCCTCCGGTCCCACCTTCGGGCAAGCCACGCTGTACGCCCGCGCGCCGCCGTCCCCGAACGCGTCACTCAGGCTCGGCTCAGTCCGCGCCGTCCACTCCGCCACCAGCCGGATGATGTCCGCCTCGACCACCGCGCCCGGCTCCCCGCCAATGCGGCGGATCGGAAACCCCAGCCGGATTTCCCCCGTCGGCGCGCCGTTGCACAGCGGGAACGGCCCGCCCGGCTCACCGTTCGGCCCCGGACAGGTGAACGGCGTCGACCTGGTGAGCGACACCACCGCCGCGCTGTCGCCCTCCACCACGTGCTGCGCGACCTGGCTCATGAACGAGCATGTGTCCGGCGCAATCGGGCATGGCGATGCCGCCAGCGTCGCCGTCGAGGTCGCCGTTGCGCTCGGCGTCGCCCGCCCCGCGGTCGGCGTCGCGGCCGCCGCCGTCGGCGTGCGTTCCGCCCCGGCCGTGCGGGTCGCCGGCGCCTCCACCGTCCCGATGTCGACGCCGCCGCTGTCGTCGTCCCCACCGCACCCGGCGATCAACAACGCCGCGACGAGCAGCAGCGCTGGCATCGAGGAACGTACGTGCATCGCTCTCTACCCCCACCTGTTCGTAACGCGCTTCCGCGTCCCCGGGTTCCGCCCCACTGCATCCTACCGAGGGGGCATTGACAGGGCGGCACACCTCGATTACATTCAACCACATGATTGAACGTCAGCCAGTAGCTCCCGTGGAGGACGCGCTCGACGCGACCTTCCACGCGCTCGCCGACCGCACACGGCGCGCCCTTCTCCGGCGTCTCTCTGAGGGTGACGCCACCGTCACCGAGCTCGCGCGCCCCTTCGACATCTCGCTCGCCGCCGTCTCGAAGCACATCCAGGTCCTCGAGCGCGCCGGCCTCGCCAGCCGCACCGTCGACGGCCGTGTCCACCACCTCGCGCTGCGCCCGGACACCCTCCGCGACGCCGCCGAGTGGGTCGCCTACTACCGCCGCTTCTGGGACGAGAGCCTCGCTCGCCTCGATGAGGTGCTTCGGGAAGGGAACCCCCCGCAATGACGCAGCACACACGCGAGCTCATCGTCCTCCGCCGTCTCGCCGCTCCGCCCGACCGCGTCTACGAGGCGTTCATCGACCCTGGCCTCCTCGTACGCTGGATGGGCCCCCGCGGGACCTCCCTCGCCGCCTGTGCTGTCGACGCCCGCGTCGGCGGACGCTTCCGCTTCGAGCTCGCGTTCGACGGCGGCGGCTCCGTCGTCCTCACCGGCGCCTATCGCGACCTAGACCCCGGACGCCGCCTCGCCTTCACCTGGGGTATCGAGGGCGAGGCCGACGACTCCGAGGTCGCCGTCCATCTCGCCCCGTTCGGGACGGGTACCGAGCTTCGCCTCGAGCATCGCGGCCTCGCGATGCACGAGCTCGAGCAGAACGAGGCCGGCTGGAACGAGTTCTTCGACCGGCTGGAGATGGCGCTCGCCTGAGCGCGGAAAGGATCAGCACACATGGCACGCACACAGACCGAGAGCCTCCTCGTCGCGATCGCGGAAGCGAGGACGGCATTTCTCGCCACCCTCGCCGCCGTCGACCGCGGCTGGGACCACGCACCCGCCGAGGACGCATGGAGCCCACGCGTCATCGCCCGGCACGTCGTCGAGAACGACTTCTTCTTCGCCGCCCAGGTGGCGTCGGTGCTCGACCGGCCCGCTCCCGAGGAGGCTACGGTCACGTTCGACAGCGCCGGCGCTGCCGTCGACGCGCTCCACGCCGCGCGCGCCGCGACCTCCTCCGTCTTTGACGTCGTGCGCGACGAGGACCTCGGACGGCCCTGGCAGCACGGCATGTCGCTCGCCGACCTGCTCGCCTTCTACGCCGAGCACACCCGCGAGCACGTCGAGCAGCTGCGCGCCGCCCGCGCGCCCATGACGCTGGCGTCCTGACATGCAGGCCGAACTCCAGCGCCTCGGCGGCGCATCCCGCGAATCCGCGCTCCCCGCCGCATCGAAGTGGCCCCGCCGGGTCGCCCTCGGCTCGTTGCTCGCGTGGGGCGCCATGCACGTTGGCGGCGGCGCCGTGCTCATCGCCACCGCACAGTCCGAGGGCGGACGCGCCGGCCTCGAGCTCCTCGGCTCCCGCGCCGGCGCCACGGACTTCCCGTCCGACGCCGGACCCGTAACAGAGGCGGTGCTCGCCTTCCACGGGCTGAACCTGCTGCTCGCCGGCGCCGCCGTGGTCGTGCTCACGCTCTTCCTGGCGCGCGTCGCCTGGCCGCGAGGCGTATCGACGGCCTTCGGACTCATCGCCGCCGCCGACCTCGGGCTCATCGTCTTTCTGCTCGCCCCCGGCTACATGTCCCCCCTCGATGGCGTATGGGGCCCGCTGCTCTTCGCGGTCGCCCTCCTCGCCGCATGGGCCGCCGGCTGGCGCCCCCGCCAGCTGTAGCCACCGCACGAAGCGCCCCGGGTGGTCCGGGGCGCTTCGTCCCACTCGTACTCGCTCCCCCGCCTACCCTCGAAGCAGCCCCAGCCCCCGCGTCGCGATCACGTTCCGCTGGATCTCCGCCGTTCCCGCATCCCCCCAAGCCCCCACCCAACAACGAAGCCCCGGCTCATCGCCGGGGCTTCGCACTGCACTCGAGACTCCCGAGGCGCTAGTCAGGCTCGGCCACGTACCCCGCGCCCGCCCCGGCCAGCGCGCCCGGCCCCTGCTGCAACAGCTCGAACAACGACTCCTCGTCTCCCGGCAGCAACGGCTCCGGCCGCTCGAAGTCGAAGATGAACGGCAGCAACAGCGACTCCGGCATCGGGATCTCCGCGATCGGCGTCGGCCGCTCGACCGTGATCGGCGCGCGCGCCGGGATCAGCTTGCCGATGATCACGTTCTCCTTCAGCCCGCGGAGGTGGTCCGTCGCCCCCGAGATCGCCGCGTCCGTCAGGACACGGGTCGTCTCCTGGAACGAGGCCGCCGCGAGGAACGAGTCCGTGCTCAGCGACGCACGCGTCACGCCGAGGAGCACCGGCACCGCCGTCGCCGGCTCGCCGCCCTCCGCCACCAGACGCGCGTTCAGGTCCTCGTACGCGTGCCGGTCCAGCAGCTCCGAGGGCAGCAGGTCGGTGTCGCCTGCCTCCTCGACGCGCACCTTCCGCAGCATCTGCCGCACGATCACCTCGATGTGGCGGTCGTTGATGTTCACGCCCTGAGAGCGGTACACACGCTGCACCTCGTCCACCAGGTAGATCTGCACCGCCTCCGGACCGAGGATCGACAGCACGTCCTGCGGGTCCAGCGCGCCTTCCGTGAGCTGCTGACCCGCCCGCACGTACTCCCCGGACTCCACGCGCACGCGCGCCGACGCCTCGATCTGGTACTCCCGCTGGTCCGTCTCTTCCGAGACGATCCGCAGCGCAGTCGGCCGGCGCCGCCGCGGGTTCCCACGCACGAACTCCACGCGGCCCGCCAGCGCGGCCGTCACCGGCACCATCGGCAGCGAGCCGTCGGCGCCCTCGGCAGCCTGCGCCAGCACCTGCGAGGCGTCCACCATGTCGCCCTCGTCCACGAGCAGCTCGAGCTCGTCCGGCAGCTCGTACTCCTCCGCAAACGACTCCGTGTTCGACACCGCGATCATGCGCGTGTCGCCCGAGCGGATCACCTGCACGATGCCGTCAATCTCCGAGATCGTCGCGCGCCCGCGCGGCACGCGCGCCTCGAAGATCTCCTCCACGCGCGGCAGACCCGAGGTGATGTCCGCCGCCGAGGCGACACCACCCGTGTGGAACGTACGCATCGTCAGCTGCGTGCCCGGCTCGCCGATCGACTGCGCCGCGATGATGCCCACCGCCACGCCGCGCTCCACCAGCTGGCCCGTCGCCAGCGAACGGCCGTAGCACATCGCGCACACGCCACGCTTCGCCTGGCACGTCAGCGGCGACCGCACGTGCACCTGCTCCACCTCGGACTCGAGGATGCGGCGCGCCGCCTCCTCCCGGATCTCGTGGTTTGCCTCGACGATGATCTCGCCCGTCTGCGGGTCCGCCACCGCCGAAGCCGCCCAGCGGCCCGTGATGCGCTCCTCGAGTGAGGCCAGGATTCCCGCCTCCGCTCGCTCCCGCAGCCACACCCCCGGGATCGGCTCGCCCGGCGTCGTGCAGTCCTCCACCAGGACGATCAGGTCCTGCGCCACGTCGATCATGCGCCGCGTCAGGTATCCCGAGTCCGCCGTGCGCAACGCGGTGTCCGCGAGGCCCTTGCGCGCGCCGTGCGTCGAGATGAAGTACTCCAGCACCGAGAGCCCCTCGCGGAACGAGGAACGGATCGGCAGGTCGATGATCCGCCCCGAGGGGTCGGTCATCAGGCCGCGCATACCCGCCATCTGGCGGATCTGCGCGATGTTCCCCTTCGCGCCCGACGTCGACATCATCGACAACGGCCCCTCCGGGTCGAGCGTCTGCTCCAGCGCCTCCTGGATGCGGTTCGTCGTGTGCGTCCAGATGTCGATGGCCGCCTGGTACTTCTCGTTCTCCGTCACGAGGCCGAGCTGGTACTGCTCCTCCATGTCGTCGACGCGCTGGTCCGCCTCCGCCATCAGCTGCGGCTTCGTCGGCGGCACCCGGATGTCGTCCACCGCGATCGAGATCCCCGACTGCGTCGCGTACCGGAACCCGATGTCCTTCATCGCGTCCACGAACTCGACCGTCGCCTCCGGCCCGAACGTCGTGTGGATGTGCGAGACGAGCTCGCGCAGCGCCTTCTTGTTCATCAGGCCGTTCTGGAACCCGATGCCCGCCGGCACGATCTCGTTGAACAGCACACGCCCGATCGTCGTCTCCACCAGCTGCCCGTCGAGGCGCAGGCGGATGCGGTCGTGAATGCGGCTGTACCCCAGTTCGTACGCCATGTGCACGTCGGCGACCGAGCCGAACGCGCGCCGCTGCTGCCCCTCGTTCCGGGGCGAGTCGTACGTCATGTAGTAGCAGCCGAGCACCATGTCCAGCGTCGGCGCCACCACCGGCTCACCGTCCGAAGGCGACAGCAGGTTCCGCGTCGACAGCATCACCTGCCGCGCCTCCGCCACCGCCTCGTAGGACAGCGGGACATGCACGGCCATCTGGTCGCCGTCGAAGTCCGCGTTGTACGCGAAACACACCAGCGGGTGCAGCTGGATCGCCGAACCCTCCACGAGCACCGGCTCGAACGCCTGGATGCCGAGGCGGTGCAGCGTCGGCGCGCGGTTCAGCAGCACCGGCCGGTCCCGGATCACCTCTTCGAGGACGTCCCAGACCTCGGGCCGCGCCCGCTCGACGATCCGCTTCGCGCTCTTGATGTTGTGCGCCAGTCCGTTCCGCACGAGCGCGTGCATGATGAACGGCTTGAACAGCTCCAGCGCCATCTTCTTCGGCAGCCCGCACTGGTGCAGCCGCAGGTCCGGCCCCACCACGATCACTGAACGGCCCGAGTAGTCCACGCGCTTGCCGAGCAGGTTCTGGCGGAACCGCCCCTGCTTCCCCTTCAACAGGTCGGACAGCGACTTCAGCTTGTGGTTCCCCGATCCGCTCACCGCGCGCCCGCGACGCCCGTTGTCGATCAGCGAGTCCACCGCCTCCTGCAGCATCCGCTTCTCGTTGCGGATGATGATCTCGGGCGCCCCGAGGTTCAGCAGACGCTTCAACCGGTTGTTGCGGTTGATCACCCGCCGGTACAGGTCGTTCAGGTCGGACGTCGCGAAGCGGCCGCCGTCCAGCTGCACCATCGGGCGCAGGTCCGGCGGCAGCACCGGCAGCTCCTGGATCACCATCCACTCCGGCTTGTTGCCGGACTTCCGCAGCGACTCCACCACGCGCAGCCGCTTCGTCGCCTTCTTGCGCCGCTGCCCCGAGGTCGACTGCACCTCTTCCTGCAGCCGCTGCCGCAGCGCGTCCAGGTCCAGCCGCTGCAGGATCGCCAGGATCGACTCCGCGCCCATCCCCGACCGGAACACCAGCCCGAAGCGGTCCTCCAGGTCCCGGTGCTCCTGCTCCGTCAGCACCACCAGCTGGTCCGCCTCGATCGGGTCGCGCAGCTTCTCCAGCTGCTTCACCAGCGGGTCGTACTCCTTGCGCACCTGTGTGCGCACGTCCGTCACCTGCTGCCGCAGCGGCTCAAGCTCCTGGAAGGCCTGGTCGCGCTTCTGCTGGATCGCCGCGTCCGCCATCAGTTGGTGGTCGGCCTTCTTCGTCGCGATCCGCTCCTCGACCGCCGCCACCTGCTCCCGCGCCAGCTCGTGCAACGCCGCCGAGGTCTCTCCCCCGATCTCGTCGCCCCGCTGTGCCAGCGTCTGGTCGCGGAACGTGAGCCGCGCCCGCAGCTTCTCGCCCTGGCGGCCCTGCAGGTCCTCGTCGAGCGTCCGCGCCTCCGACATCACCGCGTCGATGTCGCGCTGCAGCTCCTGGTCCGCCTCCTGAAGCGCGACGTCGCGCCGGCGCGCGATCTCCGCGATCTCCTGATCGAGCGACTCCTCGCGCACCAGGATGCGGCTCGTCGTCTCGCCCTGCCGGCGGCTCACTTCCTCGTCGATCTCCTGCTGCAGCAGGTCGAGGGCGTGCGAGCGCGCTTCCTCGTTCACTTCCGTGATCACGTACTGCGCGAAGTAGAGCACGCGCTCCAGCGTCCGCGGCGGGATGTCGAGCAAGAGGCCCAGCCGGCTCGGCACGCCCTTCGAGAACCAGATGTGCGCCACCGGCGCCGCGAGGCTCACATGCCCCATCCGCTCACGGCGCACCTTGCTTCGCGCGACCTCAACGCCGCACTTGTCGCACACGATGCCCTTGTAGCGGACCCGCTTGTACTTCCCGCAGTAGCACTCGAAGTCCTTCGTCGGACCGAAGATCTTCTCGCAGAAGAGTCCGTCCTTCTCCGGCTTCAGCGTCCGGTAATTGATCGTCTCCGGCTTCGTAACCTCGCCGTACGACCACGACCGGATCTGCGCCGGCGAGGCAAGCGACAGGCGAATGGCGTTGAAATCGTTGACCTCAAGCACGTACATCCTCCGCTTCGCGTCCAGACAGGTTGATGCCGAGCGACGGGATCGCCTCGATGTAATCCTCCGAGAAGGCCACCTGCTCCTCGTCCTCGTTCAGAATCTCGACGCTCAGGCCGAGCGATTGCAGTTCCTTCACGAGCACCTTGAACGACTCCGGCACGCCCGGCTCCATCGTGTTCTCGCCCTTGACGATCGCCTCGTACGCCTTCACGCGCCCGACCACGTCGTCCGACTTCACCGTGAGCATCTCCTGGAGGATGTGCGCCGCGCCGTAGGCCTCCAGCGCCCACACCTCCATCTCGCCGAACCGCTGACCGCCGAACTGCGCCTTGCCGCCCAGCGGCTGCTGCGTGATCAGCGAGTACGGGCCCGTCGACCGGGCGTGGATCTTGTCCTCCACCAGGTGCACCAGCTTCAGCATGTAGATGTAGCCCACGGTCACCGGGCGGTCGAAGTACTCCCCCGTCCGTCCGTCCCGCACACGCTGCTTGCCGATCACCGGCGCCGACTCGCCCGTGCGCTTCGTCGCCGCCACCACACGCTCGTCCAGCGCCTCCGGCGACAGCCCGCGCACGCCCGTCTCGCCGAGGCCCTCGAGCCACAGCGTCAGGCACGCCCGTCGCGCTGCCCCCACCGTGCTGCCGCGCAGCACCTCCTCGGCGTCGAAGCCGCCCTCGCTCAGGTACCGCTCCATCGCCTCGACGTCCACGCGCTCGCCGATCACCCGGTCGCGCGAGGCCAGCGCCTTCTCCGTCTCCACCGCGCCGGACTGGATCGCGATCCACGCCCGCGCCAGCGAGTCCTGGATTTCACCGTCCGTCGCCCCGTCGAAGACCGGCGTGATCGCCCGGAACCCGAGCGTCGACGCCGCCCACCCCAGGTGCGTCTCCAGCACCTGCCCGACGTTCATGCGCGAAGGCACACCGATCGGGTTCAGCACGATCTCGATCGGCCGCCCGTCGTCCAGGTACGGCATGTCCTCCATCGGCATGATCCGCGACACGACGCCCTTGTTGCCGTGACGGCCCGCCATCTTGTCGCCCTCGCTGATCTTGCGCTTCTGGGCGACCGATACCCGCACCATCATGTTCACGTCGGCCGACAGCTCGTCGTCCTGCGCGCGCTTGAAGACCTTGACCTCGATCACCTTGCCGCGCTCGCCGTGTGGCACCCGCAGCGAGGTGTCCTTCACCTCTCGCGCCTTCTCACCGAAGATCGCGCGCAGCAGCTTCTCCTCCGGCGTCAGCTCGGTCTCGCCCTTCGGCGTGATCTTGCCCACCAGGATGTCGCCCTCGCGCACCTCCGCGCCCACGCGAATGATCCCCTCCTCGTCGAGGTCGCGCAGCGATTCCTCGCCCACGTTCGGGATGTCCCGCGTGATCTCCTCCGCGCCGAGCTTCGTGTCCCGCGCCTCCACCTCGTACTTCTCGATGTGGATCGAGGTGAACTTGTCGTCCCGGATCACCGTCTCCGAGAGCACGATCGCGTCCTCGAAGTTCAGCCCCTCCCACGACATGAACGCCACGAGCACCGACTGCCCGAGCGCCAGCTCCCCGTTCTGCGTCGACGAGGAGTCCACCAGCGGCTGCCCGCGGCGCACGCGGTCGCCCGCCCGCACCAGCGGACGCTGGCTGATGCACGTCCCCTGGTTCGAGCGCACGAACTTCAGCAGCGGGTACCGCTGCTCGCGCCCGGACTGGTACTTGATCGTGATGTAGGTCGAGGACGCCGACACCACGTCGCCGTCCTCCTCCGCGATCAGGATCTGACCGGAGTCGGACGCCGTCTGCCGCTCCATCCCCGTGCCCACCAGCGGCACCTCGGGCTTCAACAGCGGCACCGCCTGGCGCTGCATGTTCGCGCCCATCAGCGCCCGGTTCGCGTCGTCGTGCTCGAGGAACGGGATCAACGCCGCCGCCACCGACACGATCTGTCGAGGCGACACGTCCATGTACTCAACCTCGGCCGGCGTCACGATCTCCGGATGCTCGCCGTGCCGCGCCTCCACGCGCGTGGAGATGATGTTCCCCACCTCGTCCAGCCCCGTGTTCGCCTGCGCGATCCGGAACTGCTCCTCCTGGTGCGCGTCGAGGTAGACCGTCTCCCGCGAGGCAAACGGCTGCACCGCGATCCGGTCGCTGGCGGCGTTCGCCAGCTGACCCGCCAGCGCCTCGTCCACCACCTGCTCCGCGCGCCCGATCACGTTCCCGTTCGCGTCGCGCACGTCCTCCGCGAGCACGCGCCCCAGGAGCTCCGCGCTCTTGTTTCCCACCTCGTGCAGCACCGGCCGGTACGGCGTCTCGATGAACCCGAAGTCGTTCACACGCCCGTACGTCGCGAGGTTGCCGATCAGCCCGATGTTCGGACCTTCTGGCGTCTCAATCGGACAGATGCGCCCATAGTGGCTGAAGTGCACGTCACGCACGTCGAACCCCGCGCGGTCCCGGGACAGACCGCCCGGACCGAGGGCCGACAGGCGCCGCTTGTGCGCCAGCTCCGCCAGCGGGTTCGTCTGGTCCATGAACTGCGACAGCTGGGACCCGCCGAAGAACTCCTTCATCGCCGCCACCACAGGCCGGATGTTCACCAGCGCGGACGGCGTCGTCTCCTCGGGGTCCGTGATCGTCATCCGCTCGCGGACCACGCGCTCCATGCGCAGCAGCCCCACCCGGAACTGGTTCTGGATCAGCTCGCCCACCGCGCGCACGCGCCGGTTGCCCAGGTGGTCGATGTCGTCCGGGTGCCCCTTTCCGTTGTTGATGAGCACCATCTTCCGCACGATCGCCACGATGTCCTCGGTGCGCAGCGTGCGGACCGTCGGCGCCTCCACCAGCGACAGCTGCTTGTTCGCCTTGTACCGCCCCACCCGTCCGAGGTCGTAGCGGCGGTCGCTGAAGAACAGCGAGTCGAGCAGGTTCCGCGCGTTCTCCGCCGTCGGCGGGTCGCCCGGCCGGATCCGCCGGTAGAACTCCTCCAGCGCCTGCCGGCGGTTCTCCGTTGAGTCCTTCGCCAGCGTCGCCTCGATGTACTTGTGGTCGGCGTTCGTGTCGATGTCCGCGAACCACGAGAGGATCCGCTCGTTCGTCCCGAGTTCCTCTTCCGGGACGCCCTCCTCCATGTCGACCGCCCGCAGTAGCACCGTCACCGGGATCTTCCGCTTGCGGTCGACCTTCACCGACAGGATGTCCTTGTTCGAGGTCTCGAACTCCAGCCATGCCCCTCGGTTCGGGATCAGCTTCGCCGCCGTCAGCTGGCGGCCCGTCGCCGGGTCCGTCACCCCCGTGAAGTACACGCCCGGCGAACGCACCAGCTGCGACACCACCACGCGCTCCGCGCCGTTGATGATGAACGTGCCCTGGTCCGTCATCAGGGGCAGGTCGCCCAGGAACAGGTCCTGCTCCTTGATCTCCCCCGTCTCCTTGATCAGCAGCTCAGAGCGCACACGCAGCGGCGCCGCGTACGTCGCGTCGCGCTGCCGGCACTCCCGTTCCATGTACTTCGGCTCCTCGAGCCGGTACTCCGCGAACCGCAGCTCCATCCGCGTCCCGGTGAAGTCCACGATCGGCGAGATCTCTTCGAAGAGCTCCCGCAACCCATCGCGGATGAACCGGTCGTAGGAGTGCCGTGGCATCTCGATCAGGTCTGGCACCTCAAGGACTGTGCCCGCCTGTCCGTACTGCTTCACGGTCTCCGGGATACGGCGAATGGAGCGCACAATGCGCCGGTCGGTGGTCAAATTCGACTCCTCCGGGACTATTCGCTACGTCTGCCTGCCGGGGAACGGCCACGCCGGACGCCGCTTCGAGGAGTGCGCGACAGAGACACCAAAAGCCACCCCGGCATGCTCTCGCTTCGCCGAGGTGGCACCTACGATCTCGTCCCACAGTGGATACGCAGCGCCCAACGCCTACAAATAGTACCCGTGTCGAGGCAGAACATCAAGCATAGGAGCCCCGATCCGGACAGTCAACACGCAACCGGCGTCGACGCGTGAAGGCTTCCCAACGACCCGCTCGGCTCCAGCAGCGGCCTCTACCCGTCGAGGCGCGCCCAGCGGTACGTTTCTGGCGAGAACACGATCAGTCAGCGAAGTCGTTGGGTTCGGTCTTCCGCATCTTCCGCATCTTCCGCATCTTCCGCATGTGGATGATGCTGACCGCCTGCACGTGCTTCACTACGTACTCGTGGGCGTGGATGGCGTCGTACCCCCGGTCTGCCGTCACGTACGAGGGCTTGAGCCACGGGTAGAGGGAGCGGGCCTTGTCGAGGACGGGCTGGAACTGGGTCAGGTCGTTCGTGCTCGCCGGTTGTGAACGTGGCGGCGATGGGTAGCTCGTACCGGGCGTCCACTGCGAGGTGAAGTTTGTATCCCCAGTACCACTGCTGCTTCCCGGCGGCGTTCTTCTTCGCAGTGAACGTCGCCTCAGGGTCCGATACCTGTTGGCGGTTGGGGTTGCTCCATGAGCGGACTGTCGATGCGTCCACCGCGATCCCGTTACCGAAGTCAGGGAGCAAATCGTGGAGGCGAGTCGTCAGGGTGGCCAGGATGCCATCGAGGAGATCAGTGTGATGGGAGAGTCGGCTCGTGAACCGGTTGAAGGTCCACCGGCTCGGTAGTTCGCCCTCGAATCCGCATATGTCGCGCAGCCCGATGTCCTCCTGCAGCCGCCGCACGAGCGCATTGGTGGTCGGCAGTCCGAGCGTGTAGGCGGCGAGGTACGCTCGCCACAGGGCCCGGAGGCTCCAACCGGGGCGGCCCGTCCAGCGGTACTGCGCGAGCGTCGCCAGGAGCGGCTCGTCGTCTATCACGTCGAAGATCGCGGACAGTTCGTCCGCAAGCGGGGAGACCGGAGGCGTTGCCGCCCTCGCGGTATACTGTGTCTTGCCTGCACGAGAGCTCATACCTCTTGTGTTGGAAGGCACCGTTTTGGGGTTGCCGCCCCGGACGGTGCCGCCTGCTGGTGGTGCCCCCGGTGGGATTCGAACCCACACCTCCCGCTTTACCGGAGCGGGCCACTGTCCAAAGTGCGGGGGCACGTACGGCTTTGGTGGGGGCGGTGTCGCTGACCACGTGGTCGCCCCCACCAGCATCATCTACATAACTTGGGCTCCTTCGTCTTCTTCTTCGTCCACGAGTGTTGCCTCACGGAATGGCGCGCTTAGTTGATAGCGGGTTCCGGGGCCTCGCCCGAGGCGATCCAAGATCCCGCTGTCCACGAGGTCGTTTAGGTCGGCAACCGCGGTCGTTTGCGAAGTCTTCGCGATCTTGGCGTAGGCCGACGACGAAAGAGGGCGGGGCACCGCGGTGAGAAACATCAGTCCGGTTACTTGGCGCTCGTTCAGTGCCCCCCGGGACTCTTCGATCGCTTTGTCACGCCAGCGGGCGAAGCTAATAGCCTCGCGTTGGAGGCGAGCCGCAGCCAACGCCAAGGCTCTCGTGTGGAATGCAACAAACGGCTGCACGTCCACCTCGGGCTTGAATCGCGGTCCTTGGGTTTCACGTAGCACCTCGTAGTAGTCCCCGCGCAGTCGGAGGATCGCTTCGTTGACGTGGAGGAGGCTTTCCACGGAGTCTCCGGACTTCTCCAGCATCATGTGAGCAATCAGCCGCGCGGTGCGGCCATTTCCATCCTCGAACGGGTGGATCGACACGAGGCCAAAATGCGCCAAGGCCGCGGCGATCGCGGGCGGGTACCGCTCTCTCCATTCCTTGATGTTCCCCTCCAGCGCATCCATCAAGGGACTAACGAGAGATGGTGCGGGAGGCCGATACAGCACGCGGTGACTTCCCTCCGCCACAACCGCGTTCTCGCGTGTGCGGTAGCGCCCGCGGGCTTCTGCCTCGGCCCCTTCGATGTTTCGGAGGATGATTGAGTTCAGCGTGCGGATGAGCCCTTGGTCGATCGCTACTGTCGCGTCGCCGGAGAGCTGGTGGATCAGGTCGTAGGCGGTCTCGATGTTCTCGATCTCGACTTCATCAGGGTTCGAGTTGTCGGCTCCCTCGACAGAAACCCGGAGTGCATCCTCCCGACTGATCGGGTTCCCCTCAATGGCAACCGTCGAGTGCGCGTTCGCGTAGATGGCGCGCTGACGAAACGCCTCCTCGAATCCAGGCGGGATGAGCGCGCGAACCACGTAGAGGAGATCTTCAAGTCCTAGGATAGCGGACGAGTGGACGAACTCCTTGTCGAAGACTAGCGTGAATTGCTCAGACACCTACGCGGCCCACCTTTTCGATTCATCGGACACTGCGTCAGTGTAATCGATAAATCGATCAGTCGTCAAGATACAACGATCGGTACGATCGAATTTTCGATCGATCGTCTGGGCCGCGCGTATTATCTTTCAGGCCCCTGGTATCGTTTAGTTTCCTGATCATATCCTCGGGCTACCGAGAGGGGGGTAGTTTGCACTTCCCTCCGATCCAATCCGTCCCGCCGGCAGACCCCGCTCCCCGCCTCGCTGTGCCCGTCACCCTCTCGTAAGAACTCCACCCTACCTTCGAGGCCCGACCCACCGAGGAAGGACTCGCGCCATGCACCCCGACCGCCTCCGCCTCGCCGAGCGCGCCGCCCTCGCCCTCAGCACCCTCCTCGGACTCGCTGCCTCGATCTGGGCGTTCGCCTCCCGCGAACTCACCGACTTCCTCGGCGAGGGCCCCGTCCGCCTCCTCTCCCTCTCCGACGGCGCCCAGCAGACCGTCGTCGCCGTCGGCACGCTGGTCGCCGCCCTGGCCTGGACCGGCTTCGCCGCCGCGCGCCTCCCGCTCTGGCGCTACGCTCTCGTCGCCGTCGCCGTGCTCGTCGCGGTGGCGCTCGCGCCCCCGCTCTTCCTCCCCATGGCCGCCCTCGTCGCGGTCGCCGCCCTCCTCGGCTGGCTCCGCGCCCTCTCCCCCGAGCGTCGCGAGGCCCTCGCCCCCGCCCGCCATCCGAGGACGTGGGCCGCGGGAAGCGCCGTCGCCGGCCTCGGCCTGATCGCCGCCGCTGTCGTCTCCGTCTGGCTCCTCCGCCCCCTCGTCGACGAGGGCAAGACCCTTGACGAGACCCTTGCCTTCGAGATCCCGGGTGCTACCGCCACTCCGGCGGTGACCCCCACGCCGGCCCTGCCCGCCGGCGGCTCCGCCACACCAGCCCCTGCCACGCCCGCCGCCTCCTCCGGCGCCGCCGTCCTCGCGAGCGGTCAGCTCGAGGGCACCGACTCCTTCCACTTCGGCTCCGGCGACGTCCTCCTCGTCCGCGGCCCCGAAGGCGAACTCATCCTCCGCTTCGAGGACTACGAGGTCCGCAACGGCCCCGACCTCTTCATCTACCTCTCCCCTGACCCCGCCGGCGACCCCGAGGCCAGCGGCGCCCTCAACCTCGGCGGCATCCGCGCCACGAAGGGCAACGTCAACTACGAGGTCCCGACCGACACCGACGTCTCCGCCTTCCGCAGCGCCGTCATCTGGTGCCGCTCCTTCGACGTCGTCTTCGCCATCGCCACCTTCCAGTAGGAGCCGGCTCCGCCTACACCTCCTCCCGCGGTACCATCCCCTCCCGGGGCGCCCCGCGCACTTCCGCGGCGCCCGGGAGGCCGCATGCCCGCCCTAGTCGAACTGCTCGCCGCCCGCCACCTCGGCGGCCCCCTCCCCGACGACGTCGTCGACCTCATGCGCCCCCTCGACGCCGCCCGCGACGAGGTCCACGCCTGCCTCCGCCGCGCCTTCCGGTGGATGGAGCAGGCCCGCTACCGCCCCGAGGACTTCAGCCTCGGCCTTGCCGCCTTCTTCGCCGTCCAGATGCCCAACGTCCTCCCCGGCATGTGGGGCGGCGCCGTCCCGCCCATCACCACCGCCGGCCGCCACACCCGCCTCGACGACTTCCTCGCCGCCAACCCCTACCGGCCGCACAGGCCGGGCGACCGCCTCCTCGATGTCGGCTGCGGCTTCCCGCCCCTGACCTCGGTCGATACCGCCGCGCGCTTCCCCGACGTCGAGGTCACCGCGATCGACCCCGCCTTTGGCGAATACCTCGTCTACGACGACCGCGAGGACTACGCCTGCCTCGACGCCACGGGCGATGTCCGCTTCGTCACCGGCGCCGCCATCACCCCCGAGCGGCGCGCCGCCCTCTACCGCGATATGGACGCCACCCGCGCCCGCTTCACCGCCCTCCGCGACGCGCTGCTCCCCCTGCTGCCACCCGGCGACGCCCTCGCCGAGGCGAGCAACGCGCGCGGCCGCATCGTCCGCCGCCCCGTCGCCGGCTACGAGCGCCCCAACCTCCGCTTCCTCGAGGTCGGCATCGGCGCCGAGGGCCTCCCGTCCGTCGATGTCATCCGCTGCATGAACCTGCTCTTCTATTACCCCCGCGACTTCTACGACGTCACCCGCGCGTGGGCCGCCCGCCTCCTGCGGCCGGGAGGCCTCCTCATCTCCGGCTACAACGCCCCCTTCGGCGAGAACTCGATGTACTTCGTGTGGCGGCGCGACCCCGAGGCGCTGACGCCCGTCGAGTTCGCCTTCGACGCCACCCTCCTCCGCAGCCTCTCGCCTGCCTTCTTCGGGTACTGCGACGACGAGGAGGAACGCGCCCTGCTCTGCCCCGTCCTCGCCGCCGTCGCCGAGGACACCGCCTTCCGCGCCAAACTCGACGCCGCCTACGACGCCGCCCTCGCCGCCACCGGACTCGCCTCGAGGCGCCCCGACGGCTTCCTCGGCGGGCTTCCCTCCGGCTCCGACCCCGCTTGGGTGCGCGCCGCCTGGCGCGACCTCGAAGCCCGCCTCCGCGACGGCGGCTGGCCCGAACGCGCCGCCGAGGCCCTGACCCGCGTCACCGGCCGCCGCGCGTGGCGCAACGCGGTCGGCCACCTCGCCGTCGACCCGCTCGAGTGGGGCTGCCGCCCCCTCGACAGCAACGGGACGATTCACTAGATTCGGCTCCATACGGAGTTGGGGACACGACATGCGCGCTCAGGCAATGCGGACCCGACGCTACGCGCTCGTGCTGCTCATCGTCTCGATCCTCAGCCTCGCCTCCTGCGGCGGCGGGAGCCAGGAGGAACAGCCCACCGCGACGCCCGAGCCCACCCCGCCCGCGCTCAGCGACCTCGTCGAGCAGTACAAGACCTCGATCGTCGACATCGTCACCACCGGCCCCAACGGCGACGGGGGCGGCACCGGCATCGTTTGGGAGACCCCCACCCAGGTCCTCACCAACTCCCACGTCGTCCTCGGCGCCGCCACCATCAAGGTCAACGACCCCGTCACGAAGGGGAAGCAATACCCCGCCGTCGTCGTCGCCCTCAGCCCCTGCGACGATGTCGCCCTCCTCCGCGTCGACCGTGCCGAGGGCCTCACGCCCGCCCGCTTCGGCGACAGCAAGACCCTTACCTCCGGCAGCCCGGTCATCGCCATCGGCTTCCCCGCCACCACCGCCGCTTCGGACACCGGCTCCGGCCTGGTTATCACCGAGGGCATCGTCAGCCGCCTCGGCACCAGCTTCCCGGACAGCGGCCAGAAAGACCTCATTCAGCACACCGCCCCCATCAACCCGGGCAACAGCGGCGGCCCCCTCCTCAACCGCATGGGCGAGGTCGTCGGCCTCAACTCCTACTCCATCCGTGGCCGCCAGGCGGAGAACTACGCCATCAGCTCCGCCGAGGCCCTCTTCGTCGCCAACAAGCTCAAGGCCGGCAAGAACGTCGACTACATTGGCCTCAGCGTCACCACCAACGACGAGGACCTCGCATACGACCTCGACCTGCCCTTCATCGACGGCCTCGCCGTCCTCGCCACCAGCGCGGGCAGCCCCGCCACCAAGGCCAACCCCTATTCCATCGAGGCCGGCGACACCATCGCCTACATCGACGGCCAGTTCATCGAAAACGTCGGCACCTACTGCGACGTCCTCCGCTCCCACAAGCCCGGCGACGTCGTCGAGGTCCAGATCGGCGCCTACAACACGAGCAACAACGCCGCCCTCTTCCGCACCGAAGTCACCATCGAGTAGCTCCCCGACCGAACCCGTGTGGATCGGTCGACGCCCCTCGCGCCTTCGGCGATCGCAGGCCTGTTAGGTCTTGTGGTATCGTCACGCCGCCACGCGCCGATGGAGGGCTCGTGGCATCGAGAGAGAGAGGTTCCCCTTGCTCCCACGCCTGACCCTGCGCCGCCTCGGCGCCGTAACTGCCGTGCTCGCGGCGCTGACCGTGGCCATCCTCGCGATCCCGTCCTCATCACCGCCCGCCGAGGCTGGCCCCACACTACCGGCCATCCGCATCGCCGGCGTCGGTGCGAATGACGGGAACCAGGCTGCCAACGATATCCCGCTCGACCTCAGGGGCGCGACCGTCACCCGCCTCGACGAGGACGAATTCAACGCGCTCTCCCCACACCAGCTCCGCAAGATGTACGACGTCATCATCATCACCTGGGACTCCGACCCCGACCTCAACGTCGACTGGAACACCCGCCTTCGCCCCTACCTCAAGATGGGTGGCGGCGTCATCTACGAAGACCCCAACAACCTCGATGACCTCAGCGCGATCATCGACGCCCGCAACGACGACGAAGAATCCGACATCGACGGCAGCGGACTCATCAACATCACCCGCCGCGTCGCCGGCCTGGTAGACGGCGTCGCGGACCGCCAGTTCGACAACAACCACATCGCCTTTGACGACTGGGCGCGCTGGCTCAACCCGTTCCTCGCGAATGACGACGTCGTCGGCCTCTTCGGCCAGACCGAGGGCGGCTGCATCGTCCTCACTGGCCCCGACCAGGACTACCACGCCGAGCGAGGCAGTAACGAGGCCCACGAGCGGAACCAGTACCGTCTGCTCCTGAACGAAGTTCGCTTCGTGGCCAACGGCTGCAACGGAGGCTTCATCAGCCGCTGACAGCCTTCGATGACAGACTGCGCGCCGGACGGGGTTCGATCTCCGTCCGGCGCGTTCGGTTCGCGACCCCGCGCCCGAAGCAGACCCGACGAGGCGTGCCGCGCGGCGTTAGTCCGCCGCCGCCTCCACCGGGTGCGCCAGCTGATACTCCACCGCCGCCGTCACCGCCCGATGCGCGAGCGCCACATACGTGGCCGGCGCCAGGTCCTCCAGCAGCACCCGCTCCTCAGACCGCATCGCCGCCGGGTCGCCTGTCGCCACCTCCGCCACGTCGAGGCCGATCAGCAGCTCGTACAGCTCCCCGTCCTCCCCCAGCACGACG
>JBFWSN010000002.1:0-435366 GCA_050248355.1 Dehalococcoidia bacterium | reverse complement strand
CCGAGGTTATTGATGTAGTCGGCGAGCGGCTTCTTCAGCGTGATCTTGAGCGTGCTGGCGTCCGGCGCCTCGAACTTGTCGACCTCGCTGTGGATCGACTGGTGGACGCCCTCGGTCTTGTAGCGCTGGTACGCGAAGGCCGCGTCGGCCGCCACGAAAGCACGACCGTTCAGGGGGGCAGTGTTCTGCCACTTCACGCCGGGGCGGATTTTGAACGTGTACACGAGCCCGTCCGGGCTGCGCTCCCACGACGTCGCCAGCTCGGGCTTGAGCTCGAGCTTGAGCGGGTCATAGCGGATGCCGCTCACGAACCCGACCAATCGGTCATAGCCGACGTTCGGGACGGTGATCGTCCCTCCCGCACCGGACTTGGTGGGGTCCATCGTCGAGACGTCCCAGCTGACGCCGACGTTGAGCGTGCCGCCAGCCTTCGGTGCCTTGTCCGGCTCCGGGATGCCGAACGGGTACGGTAGATCCGGGTTGCTCGTGAGCTGCGCCGGTTCTGATTCTTGTTGACCGCGACCGCCGTACCGGTACTCGCGGGCCCGGACGCGCCGGACGGCGCCGGCTCGTCCTCGTCGTCGCCGCCGCAGCCGATGAGCGCCGCTGCCGCGACGCCACCGAGGGCCAGCGTGCCGCCTCGGAGCAGGGTACGGCGGTTAAGCGCCGCCCGTATCCCGAAGCGCTCGGGTGTTTCGGACATTCGTGGAACCTCCCTCTGGAACCCACATTTCCCGAAGGGACTCACCCTTCGGACGCCTCTGAATGACGGCCACAATATCACGTCAACACTGCATGAACACGAACGCACAATAACGTTCGCTATCCGAGCGAGAATTTCGTCTGCCGGACTCCCCAGCGCCCGTTCAGCCGATGATGGTTACGTCCCCCGCGGCAACCTGCGACTCGACCCCGCGGTCACTCTCGACCACAAGATCGCCCGTCGCGGTGACGTCGCGGGCGGTTCCCTCCTCGACGCTTCCGTCCGGCAGCGCGAAGCGGACTCGCCGGCCGAGGGTGACGAGGCGGGCCCTCCACCGCTGGACGAACTCGGCCGGACTGGACTCAAGGACCTCGCTCCAGTGTTCGAGGGATGCCGAAAGCGCCGCGAGCATCTCCTCGGTCGACGGAGCGAAGCCGGCCGCCGCCTCGAGGCTCGTCGCGATGTCTCGAACTTCAGGCGGGAGCGCGGCCGGACGCAGATTCAGGCCGATACCAAGGAAGACGTCGACACGCATCCCGTGCCGTGCCTCGGCGAGGATGCCGGAGAGCTTCCGCCCTCCATGCAGCACGTCGTTGGGCCATTTGATTGCGGTCTCGATGTCCGTGAGCTCGCGCACGGCATCGCCGACGGCGAGCGCCCCGGCCGCCGCGAACAGCGGCAGCGTGGGCGCCGCGGACCGCGGCACGAGGTGGTACGTCACGTACAGACCGACTCCGGGTTCGGAGACCCATTGCCGTCCCTGGCGACCGCGCCCGGCAGTCTGCCTGCCTCCCACGTACGCCGTCCCCGGCGATGCATCGCCTTCGAGCGCTGCGCCGGCGCGCGCGTCGTCCATCGTCGAGGTCGTCTCCTCCACGTACTGGACCCTGCGCCCGAGATACCCGGACCGATGGAGTGAGCGGTACCGTTCGTGGTCGAAGCTCACGAGGCCGTACCTCCTCGGGGAGACATGAAGAGGCCCCGGCATTTGCCGGGGCCTCTAGAGAGTCACGTAGCCACGGGCCTAGCCCGAGTGCACCTCCGAAAGGATGCTTGGGACCAGGCCCATAACCGTATGACTGCCGTCAGACATGAGCATCACCTCCCTTCTCGCAGTCGACGATAGTGCGTAGAAGCGGGCTCGTCAATCCGCTAGGACACCCTATCAGTTTCCCGTGACGGCGCGAATGGCGCTGTGCACCGCGCCGACGATCTCGTCGACCTCGTCGGCGTTCACCATCAGCGGGGGGGCGAGCACGATCTGATCGCCGACGAAGCGGGTGATGACCGAACCTTCCTCGCGCATGTGCGTCGCGACCCGCCGGCCGACCCCTTCGGCCGCCTCGTACGGTCTCGCGGACTCCGCGTCCGCGACCAGGGACAGACCGGCGATCAAGCCCACCTGGCGGATATTCGTGACGTGCGCGTGCCCGCCGAGCGCCGTCCGCAGCCCATCGCCCAGGCGGTCTCCCATCGCCTGAGCGTTCTCGACCAGCCGCTCGTCCTCGATGATGCGCAGGTTCCGCAGCCCCACGGCCGCCGCCGTGGGATGGGCGCTATTCGTGTAGGCATGCATGAAGCGGGCGTCCGATGGGAGCGACTTCAGCGCGTCGAGGATCTCGGCACTGACGATGAACGCGCCCATGGGGACATACCCCGACGTAATCGCCTTCGCGATCGAGAGGATGTCCGGCTGCACGCCCCAACGCTCGAGGGCGAACCAGCGCCCGGTGCGGCCGAAGCCGGTGATGACCTCGTCCGCGATGAAGAGCACCTCGTAGCGGTCGCAGATCTCACGCACCTTCGCGAAATACTCCGGGGAGGGCGTCCAGACGCCCCCGGCGCCCTTCACCGGCTCGGCAATGAAGGCGGCGACCGTCTCGGGGCCCTCGCGCAGGATCGCCGCTTCCAGCCAGTGCGCGCACTCGCCGTCGGTATTTGCTTCGCAGTCGCATTCCAGGTTCTCGGGCCTCGACGTGTGCACCACATCGGTGGTCAGCGGGCCGAAGAACTTCCAGAAGACGGGCAGGCCGGTCATCGCCGTCGTCGCCAGCGTGCCGCCGTGATAGGCCCGCTCGCGGGCGATCAGCTTCACCTTCGAGGGACGGCCGCGCAGGTTCCAGTAGAAGCGCGCGACCTTGAACGCGCCTTCGTTGGACTCGGAACCAGAGTTGGTGAAGAAGACCCCCTCGAGGTTGTCGTAGACGAGGTCAGCGACCCTGGCGGCGAGCTGGATGGCCGGGACGTTCGAGAAGCCGACGTAGTTGTTCGAGAACGCGAGCTTCCGCATCTGCCCCGCGGCCGCCTCCGCGAGTTCAGAGCGCCCGTGCCCCACCGCGACGTTCCAGAGCGAGGCGAGCGCATCGATGTAACGGCGGCCTCGGACGTCGGTCAGCCAGACGCCCTCCCCGTGGTCGAAGATGACGGGAGCCTCGTGGTCGGGAGCGTAATACTGCGGGTGGAGGAGGTGCGCGAGGTCCTCGCGGACCAGGGCGTCGATGGCGGACTCGTCGAGTGGCATCGGGGTCTCCTTATGTCGTTTGATCTCCGTATCGGCGCGAGATCTCATCTCGCGCCGCTGCGCGGTCGTCCCACTGCTCCGGGCCGTCGGCCCATTCAATCGTCGACTCGTGGCCCTTGCCTGCAATCAGCACGAGGTCGCCGGGCTCGGCCACCTCGAAGGCACGTGCGATGGCGGCGCGTCGTGGGCGCACGCGCTCGAAGCGCTCCCCCTCGACCGCTCCTGCGTCAATCATGGCCTGCGCAATGTCCTCGACGATGGCCTCGGGTGGCTCGCTCCGCGGGTCCTCGTCCGTGAGTATCGCTAGATCCGCGTGCTGTGCGGCGACGGCTCCGAGCCCCGAACGCCGATCCCGTGCACGCTCACCCGCGCACCCGAACACCACGATCAGACGTCCGTCAGTGAGCGGACGGAGCATCGTCAGCACCTTCTCAAGCGCATCGGCCGTGTGCGCGTAGTCGACGACCACCTCGAACGGTGCGCCCTCGATTCGCTCCATGCGGCCGGGCACTCCGGCGCATGCGGCCACGCCCGCTGCCGCCGCCATCGGATCGAGGCCGAGCGCGGCCGCAACGGTCACCGCGGCCGCGGCGTTCGACACGTTGAACCGTCCAGGGAGGCGGACGCTCGCCTCGATCTCGTCCTCGCGCTCCTCGCCGGTCGCGAGCATGAACGTGGCGCCATCGGGCCAGAGCATCACGTCGGAGGCGAGCACGTCCGCGTCGCTGTCGAGGCCGTAGGTGATCTTGCGCGCATGCGTGGCGCGAGCGAAGAACCGCCACTGCGGGTCGTCCGCATTGAGCACCGCCATGCGGCGCGCCCGCTTCGAGGTCGGCTCATCGAGCATGGCGAAGAGCCGCACCTTGGCCGCCCGGTATTCCTCGAGCGTCCCGTGGAAATCCAGGTGATCGTTCGACAGGTTCGTGAACACCGCCACGTCGAACCGGCAATCATCGAGGCGGTGCAGCGCCAGCCCGTGCGACGTCGCCTCGACGACGGCATGGGTACATCCCGCGTCGACCATCTGCGCGAGCAGGGCCTGGACGAACGGCGCCTCCTGTGTCGTGAGACGCGTGGGGTTCGGCACCACCTCGCCGCCGATGCGCGACTCGATCGTGCTAAGCAAGCCGACGCGAGCGCCGGCGCGCTCAAGGGCGGCTACCGTCAGGAACGCCGTCGTCGACTTCCCATCGGTGCCCGTGATACCGACGACCGTGAGCCGTTCCGCCGGCCATCCCTCGTGCGCCGCCGCGACGGACGAGAGGACCCGTCGCGTATCGGCGACACCCACGATCGGAACGCCAAGGCCTGCGAGGTCGGAGGCCCGACGGGCGTCCGCAACGACGGCGACGGCGCCGACCTCGACCGCGCGACGCGCGTAGTCGTGCCCGTCGGCACGCTCCCCGAGGATGCAGACGAACACATCGCCCGGCCCCACGTCGCGCGAGTCGAAGCGAATCGAGCGGATTCCATCAAGGTCCGCGACCGTCCCGCGTGCCTCGTCGGGCAGTCCTTCGCGCCAGTCCCCACGTGGGCTCATCGGCCCATCGTAGCGCTTCGCGGGCTGCGCGCCGCTGCCATCGCGCGGATGTACGATGAACCCAGCCCGGGTTGGGTATGCGGCATGGAGGGCCCCGTGATCGAGCTGACCGAAGACATGCAGGAAGCGATCAACAACTCGCTTGGCGATGAACGTCCGGTCGTATTCGCGAGTGTCGGCGAGGACGGGCAGCCTCGACTCGGATTCGTGGGCTCGATCCACGTCCACAGCAAGGACCAGCTCTCAATCTGGCTGCGCAAGGCGGACAGCGCGTCGGCGGAGAACATCCGTCGCAACGCGAAGCTCGCCTTCCTGTACCGCAATCCTGACAAGCGCCAGAGCTGGCAGTTCCAGGGCAGCGCTCGCATCGTCGACGACGCCGAGACACGTCAGCGCGTGTATAACGACGCGCCGGAGGTGGAGCGGAACTTCGACAACGAAATGCAGGGCCACGCGGTCGTGATCGACCTCGACCGCGTCATCGAACGCGGCCAGGTGATCATGGAGCGCTGACAGGAGTGAGACCAGGGGGCCTGTAAGCCGAATTCTGTACCGCCCACGAGGGGCGGCGACGGCCATCCATCTAGGACGGCGGTTACCCGCCGTCTCGAGCAGCCTACCCGGGAGCAGGGCCGGACACCCTGTGCGCTCCCCTATTTGGCCTTGCTTCGGGTGGGGTTTGCCCGGCCGCCCCGTTACCGGGACGCCGGTGCGCTCTTACCGCACCGTTTCACCCTTACCTCGAACGCCCGAAGGCGCGCCGAGGCGGTTTGTTTCTGTTGCACTTTCCGTCGGCTCGCACCGCCCGGCCGTTAGCCGGCACCCCGTCCGGTGAAGTTCGGACTTTCCTCCCGCGACGGCCTCGCGACCGTCGCCGGCGGCCGTCCGGCCCCCTGGCACTGGATATTGTAACTGGCCCACGGACGCTGTTCAGGGCGCCTCGTATTCCCGCAAACCACGCACGCGTTGCCACACCGCGAGGACGAAGGTCAACGAGGCAGTGCCTCCAACGACGAGCGTCCCGGTCGCGCCGATGGCCGCCGATAGCATTCCGACCCAAAGCGTCCCGACATTGTTCGCCGTTTGCGCGGACAGCGTCATTACGCTCAGGGCCCGCCCGCGCATCTCGTCCGGAGTCGTGAGCTGCGCCGTCGCCTGGCGCATCGTCACGCTGATCGCATCGGTGCCGCCGAGGCCGGCGATGCACAGCAGGCCGACGGGGAGCCAGTGCACGAGGGCGAACGGAAACAGCAACACCGCGTACAGCAGGTGCCCGACCAGCACCATCATCCCGAGGCGGCGGACACGCCGCAGGCGAAGCACGGCGAAACTGCCGGCGATCGCCCCGATCGAGTTCGCCGCCGTGAGCAGCCCGACCGTCGTTGCGCCGCCGTCGAACAGCTCATCGGCCAGCACCGGATACATCTGGCGGTAGAAGCTAACGATCGTGACTCCCGTGTCCATGAGGAACAGCGCGGGGAGCAGCGAGTGCCCACGCACAAAGCGGAGGCCGTCCCAGGTCCGTCGCAGCATCGACCCTCCCTCCGCCGCCTGCGCCGCGACTCCGCGGACGCGCAGCATGAGGGGCAGCACGACGCTCGGGATCGCGACGAGCGCGGTCAGGACGAACGCCGCCTGCAGGTCGAGGACCTGCACGGTCGCCGCGAAGCCGAGCGGCGCGACCACGATGGCCACCTGCTGTGACATCCAGTTCGTGGTGACCGCGTCCCGGAGTTCCTCCTCGGGCACGGTCGCGCTGATCAGCGCCGCACGTGCCGGGTTGCCGAACACGCTGCTCACGGAAAGCACCGCCGTAGCCGCATACACGTGCCATGGGACGAGCGTATCCGCCACTACGAGGAGTGCGAGGGCGGCGACGAAGAGCAACGTCACACCCTGTGTCCACGCCATTAGCAGGCGGCGGTCCAACCGGTCGGCGAGCGTCCCGCCGAAGAGCAACGCGGGTATCTGGACGAACAGCTGAATCAGCCCGAGTACACCGAGCTGAGCGGCAGACCCGGTCTCCTCGTAGAGCCACACGCCCGTGACAACGAGGCGCAGCTCGGCGGTCAGGATCGCGGCGATCGTCGCGAGCCAGAGGATGCGATATTGCGGAAAACGAAGGGCAGCCCACGCACCGCGTCCCGGTGTCCGTTCGTCCGCCCTGGTGCTGCCGCTCGCCGTCACCGCGGCATGATATGCAGATCGACCGCCGGAAGCTCGACGACCCAGCGGCCGCGCGAAGCGACGCCGAGCACCTCATACGGCCGCGACGCGACCTCGACCTCTACGACCGGGCCGACCGACTCGGGCGCGAGGTGCAGCGTATGCGTGTTGCCGAACGCGAGGTCCGTTACGACGGTCGCGACGAAGCAGTTCTCCGGAAGTGCGCCCTCCGGATCGTAACGGCGGAGATTGCACCGCTCCGCGCGGATCGCGACGTCGACCTCCGCTCGGGCGCCGTGTGGCAGCTCCGCCGCGAGCGCCAGTCCATCGACAATGACCCGTCCCTGGTCCACACAGCCGCGGAAGAGATTCCGCACGCCGGTCAACTCCGCTACGCGCCGCACGCGGGGATGGCGGAAAACCTCCTCCCGAGGCGCGAACTGCAGCACTCGGCCGTCGTCGATGACCGCGATCCGGTCGGCGAGCAGGTGCGCCTCGCGCAGGTCGTGCGTGACGAAGACCACGGGAACCTCGAGCTCGCTGCGCAGCCGCAGCAGCTCTGCGCGGAGGTCACTACGCAAGGCATCGTCGAGCGCTGAGAACGGCTCATCGAGGAGCAGCGCGTCCACAGGCCGCGCCAGTGCCCGCGCCAGCGCCACTCGCTGCTGCTGCCCTCCGGACAGTTGCCGCGGCAGGCGATTCTCGAGCCCTTCGAGGCTCAGCAAGGCGAAGAGCTCGGCCACGCGCGCGCGCCGGTCCGCCGCCGAAGCACGAGTGAGGCTGTACGCCACGTTCTCGGCCGCCGTCAGATGCGGGAACAGCGCGAGCTGCTGCACGACGTACCCGACGTTTCGGCGCTGCGGTGGGAGGTTCACGCCGGTGGCGGAGTCGAAGACGACGCGGCCCCCGATCTCGATGCGTCCCGCATCCGGCCTGAGGAGTCCCGCGACCGCGGCGAGCGAAACGCTCTTCCCGGACCCGGAGTGCCCGAAGAGCACCACCGTTTCCTGGCCTGCCTCGAACGCGACATCCAGCATGAAGTCGCCGAGCCGCTTCGTGATGCCGACCGAGAGCATCCTATGCCCCGAAGAGCCGGTCACCCCGGAGCGCGAGACGGAGCGCGGCCAGCAGGACGAACGCGACGGCGAGCAGGATCACCGCGAGCGCGATCGCACCGGCAAGCCCCTCGCTCGACTCGAAGGCGCTGATGATCGCGAGCGGCATCGTCTGGGTGCGGCCCTCGAAGTTGCCGGCGAAGATGAGCGTGGCTCCCAGTTCGCTCAGCGCACGGACCCAGCAGAGCACGGCCCCTCCCACCAGCGCCGGCCGCGAGAGCCGCAGTGTCACACGCCAGAACGTGCGCAAGGGCGACACGCCGAGCGTCGCGGACACCTGCTCGTAGGTGGGATCGACGGCCTGAAAGCCAGCCTTGAGGCTGCGGACCAGGAACGGCGCCGAGACGAACAACTGCGCCAGGACGACTGCCGAGGTCGTGAACGCGAGCTCGATCCCGAGGCCATCGAGCAGCGGGCCAAACACGCCGCGGCGTCCGAACGCGACGAGCAGTGCCACACCCGCGACCGTTGGCGGCAGCACCATCGGCAGGTCGACGAGCGTGTCTACGAGCTGCTTCCCCGGAAACTGCGTTCTTGCGAGCAGGTACGCGAGGGGAATTCCCAGCATCAGCGCGATCGTGAGGGTCAACGTGCTGGTCAGCAGCGAAAGCCGGAGCGCCGACTGCACGCTCGACTCCGTGAGACGCTCGGCGACGCTCTCGTCCCTCGCGGCCCGATACGCGAGCGCAAGCAGCGGTACCACCACGAACGCGCCGAACACCAGCGCGGGCATCGCGAACAAAGCGGCCAGCGAGAGGCTCTCGCGCCTCTCACCGGCCACCGGTCGTGCGGCCGGGGAAGTCATGCCCCAGAGTGCTCTTTGCACGAAACGACGCGCAAGAGCCGTCGGGCCGCGGTCACGTCGACCTCGTGCTGGGAGACGGATTCCTCGGGGGAAGCGGAGCGACGGTCAAGTACCGGCGCGACGGCGGCCTACTGCATCGCGGCCTACTGCACCGCGGCCTACTGCACCGCGGCCTACTGTACCGCGGCATCGAAACCGGCGTCCTCGAGGATGGCCTGCCCTTCGGCTCCTCGGAGAAAGGCGATGAACGCGGCGGCCAGCGTCTTGTCGTCGGAGGCCTGCACGACAGCGACGGGATAGGTCGCGACGACGTTTGCGCTCTCGGGCAGCCCGATCGTCTTCACCTGCTCGCCGGACACCAGCGCGTCCGTCTCGTAGACGATGCCCGCATCACCCTCCCCGAGTTCGATCTTGGCGAGCACCGCCCGCACGTTCGCCTCGTTGGAGACGAGGTTGCGCAGCACGGCGTCCTTGAAGGCCGCTCCGTACGCCGGGTCGGCTGCGAGTTTGTCGATGATCTGGCGGGCATAGTTACCAATCGGCACGTCCGGCGCAGCCAGCACCAGCTTGACGCCGGCCTTGGCGAGGTCCTTCGGCGCCGCGATACCCGCGTGGTTGTCCGCAGGCACCACGATCACCGGCTCGTTGCGGGCGAATACAGACGGCTCGCCTTCAATCAGTGACTTGTCCACCAGACGCTGCATCTGTGCCTCGTCGGCGCTGGCGAAGACATCCGCCGGTCCGGCCTGCTCGATCTGAGTCGCGAGTGCGCTCGATGCTGCGAAGTTGAACTCGACCGTGACTCCGGGGTGCGCCTTCGTGAACGCCTCGTCAATCGACCTGAACGAATCCGTGAGCGAGGCCGCTGCGAACACCGTGAGCTTCCCGGTGAGCGTTGCGGTTGCCGCGCCATTCGGGGCTGCGGACGAGCGCGATGCGGTGCCGTCCGAGCCGCCGCACGCGACGCCGACGATCATCGAGGCCACTGCCGTCAGCGCCAGCAGGAGCGGATCTCTCCACGAGCGATTGCCCCTCATGCGTCCTCCATCGGCACTCAACCGCCCCCACGTGATCCACCGCACCAGCCGCTAGAGACGGCGGCGATACTCGCGGAGCCACTCGAGCGTGCTGCGAGCGGCGCTCGTGCGTGACTCAGTCACGAGATAGGCGAAGCTCTCAGGGCTCAAGTCCGCCGCCTGCTCCTCGAGGTCGGCGAGATAGCGGTGGCAGGTCGCGATCTGCGCGTCCACCAGTGCCCGCACCACTGCGTCGCTCCGCTGGCGGGCGAAGTAGACCTTGAGCAGGAAGTCCAGCCGCACCTGGCGCAATCGATCGACCGGCTGCCGCATCCACATCTCGAGCAGCCGTTCCCCACGGCTCGACAGGCCGTAGACCGTCCGAGGAGGACGCAGCCCTTCTCGGGTCTCGGTTCCCTCGATCAGTCCGCGTGCCGCGAGATCCTTCAGCGCGCTGTACAGGCTGGCCTGCTCGACGTGCACGACGCCTGCCAGGTCGCCGCCTTCGCCGAACGACCGCTGCAGTTCGTAGCCGTGCGCCGCTTGCCTCCGAAGGAGGCCGAGGACGGCGTACTGGACGGGTGTCAGTGGTTCATCTCGGACGAGAGGCACGACTGCACGACGCGCCGACATCGGTCACCCCCGGAAGTACGCGAGGACGGGGATTCCTCGACGCTGGCTATTCGATGCCATATTACTCATCATCTGATTATCAGCACGGCGATTATGAACGCATTTGGGGGTCTGCACAACCCGCCGCGAGCGGGATGCGATACCGTCATCCGCGAGACCGCGCGCATCGTGTTCCGGGAGGTCGAGTTATGCAGTATCAGGACGCCGCGATCCGGCTTCGGCCATCTGCAGCCGAGGCGTTCGAGGCGTACACGGCCCTCGTGGCCGCGAACCGTGAGCAGGTCGAACGGCTGCGCGACGTGCCCGAGCCGCAGGGCGACTTCTGGGCGCGGCGCGCCCCGCGCTTCCGTCCCGGCGTCCTGGATGTCGAGGAATTGCCAGGACTTCTTGAACTCGCGCGCCCGGACGACACTTGGCTCGACATCGGCGCCGGCGGGGGGCGCTTTGCGATCCCGCTCAGCCGGCACGTACGCCGCATGGTCGCCGTAGAGCCCTCGCCGGCGATGCGCGGCATGCTGGAGGAGAGCATCGCGACGGCCGGCCGTGACAACCTCGACGTGGTCGACCTGCGATGGCCGCCGGAGGACGATGCGGAAGCGCCACACGGCGACGTGGCGCTTGTCGCGAACGTCCTCTACGACTGCCTGGTGCTCCGAGAGTTCCTCGCCACGCTCGAGGCTCACGCGGCCCGGCTCTGTGTGGTCATCGCCTCGGACCGGGCGCCGAGCACGCCTGACGCCGCCGTGTGGGAGGCGTTGCACGGCGAGCCACTTTGCCCGCTGCCGGGGCTGCCGGAGTTCGTGGCCGTCCTCGGCGCCATGAAGCGGAGGTACGAGGTGCGCGCGTTCGGGATGTCGAGCGCGCCGGCGCCGATGACGCCTGACGACGCGCTCGCAGACTCACGCTGGCGATACTGGGTCGAACCCGGGTCGCCCGCGGACGCGCGGCTGCGCGGGCTGCTGGTCGAGCGCTTCGGCCTGCCTGACGGCAGCGTCCAGCTTCCGCCGCGGCGCAATTACTCTGCGGTGGTGTCCTGGAGCCGGCGCCCGAACGCGCCTAACCGGCGAAGTCCACCCGGACGTCCTCGTCCGTGACGACGACCTCGCGTACGACCTCGCGGAGGAGGTCTCGTCGCTCCACGAAGTCCAGGTCGTCCCACTCGCGCGCGAGCCTCGTACGTGACCGCGTGAGGCGGGTTGCCCGTCTGGCGTCGTCCTCGCTTGCACGCTGGCGCCCGGCAAGCGCCTCGGCACGGTCCTCCGCAGCGAGGTCCTCGAGCGCCAGCGCGGACGCCTCCATGCGCAGGCGAGCCATCGTCCACTCGCCGCTGGCGTGCCGGTCGAGCAACGAGTCCAGCTGGCGCCGGATTCCCTCGCGGCGACTGCGGATCCGTCCGATCTCAGCGTCGATCACGCGGTGTTCCTCGGGGGCGAAGCCGGCGGGCGGCCCCTCGCGGACGCGCTCCCGCACGATCGCCTCGAGGTCGGCGGTGCGGCGGGTGTGGTATGCGCAGCGACTCTGATTCGTCCGCGATTCGCATTGGTAGTAGGTGTAGACCGTCGCCGCGTCCTCGGGCCGGCGCCCACGCCTGCTGCGCCGTACCCCGATCAGCGAATTTCCGCAGTACCCGCAGCGCGCGAGCCCGCTGAGGAGGTACTGGATCCGCTCCTGAGGGCGGGTACTCGTCCTCCGAGCGGCCAGCCGCTCCTGCGCCGCGTAGAACCGGCCCCGGGTGACGAGCGCGTCATGCTCTGTCGCTACGACGACGCCGAGGCGGCGGTACGTACCGGTGTACACGGGGTTACGAAGGACGCCGCGGACGCTCACCATGCTCCAGGTGCCTCCACGGCGGGTCAGTATTCCGGCTTCATTGAGACGCCGTGCGATCACGCGGATGCCTTCGCCTGCATCGAGATAGCGGCGGAAGATTTCGCGCACCACCTCGCTCTCGACCGGATCGATGTGGAGATGGCGGTCGACCACGCGGTAGCCATACGGGGCGCGGCCAAGAACCTCGCCGCGAAGAGCGCGTCGCCGCATACCCTCTCGGACCTGCTCGCGGCGCCGCTCTTGCGGCTCCCGATCGAGCCAGGCCGACAACAATGCGGTCTCGGGGTCGCTGTCGTCGGCGAGGCGCAGCGGCAGCGATAGCGCCTGGAGTTGCAGGTAGCGGCGGATGCGCTCGCGGACGGTGGCTCCGAGCACAGCCGTCGAGGCGATCACGATCGTGACGAACGCCCGCTGTTCGCCTCCGAAATCTCGCAGGAGACGTCGGAGCCTCGGGGCCGCAGGCGCACCCGCCTCTTCCTGCACGACCTCCGCCACCTCGAGCGATTGACGCGCGCAGAAGTCCAGGATGAGCTGCTGCTGCTCGGCGAGGGACAGCGAAGGGATGGCCCGCAGATAACAGACCGCCTGCATGGCAAGCGACCTCTCCGTTCCGCCGCTGCGCAGTATACCTGTCCCGCGCAGTACGCCCGGCGGTGTACGATCGAACCATCCCGGAGGAATCAGTGCAGTTCAACGTATCCACCCTGCTTCAAGAGCCGGTCGGCAGCACTCGCCTCGCGACGGTCGAAGGCGAATCAGTGCAGGTGCCGGCGGCCGGCTACGCCGGCGCCGTCAGCGGGCGCGTTCGCCTCATGCGCACGCAGCGCGGAGTGCTCGTCCACGCCGAGCTCACGACCCGACCCGTGCTCGAGTGCGCCCGCTGTCTGACGCAGTTCCAGGCGGAGGTCGGGTTGGTCATCGACGAGGAGTTCGTGCCCCTTCGCGATCCCGCCACCGGGGAGGCGGTCGAGGCCGATCCCGACGAGTTCCGCATCGACGGGCGTAACCATCTCGACCTCAGCGAAGCGGTGCGGCAATATGAACAGGCTGCGTTGCCGATCCAGCCCGTATGTCGCGAGGACTGCGCCGGGCTGTGTCCCGTCTGTGGACAGAACCTGAACGAACGACGCTGCGACTGCATACAGCCCGAGCCGCAGGGGGCCTGGGCGGGACTGGCCGCCCTGGCGGAGCGGCTGCGAACGGAGGAACACGATGGCGGTCCCGAAGCGTAGGACCCCGCCCGCGAAACAGGGCCAGCGACGCAGCCACCACCGGGTTACCTCGCCGCAGATCGCGCGCTGCCCCCAGTGCCGCGCGCCCCGCGTGAATCACCGCATCTGCCAGGTCTGCGGCGTGTACAAGGGACGCCAGGTCCTCGGTTCGTCCGACGAGCGTTAGGGCCGCGCCGCTCTCCTCTCGACTGAACGGAGCCGGTACACTCCCCCGGTCGCTATTCAGCATGTCGTAACGGGGGTCGTCGATGTCCAGCCTCTCCATTCCGGTCCTTCCGAGCGCACCCTCGGTCGCGTGGCTGTTCCCCGGTCAGGGCGCGCAGGCCGTCGGCATGGGCCGCGATCTGTACGACGAGATCCCGGCCGCGCGCGCGGTGTTCGACGCCGCCGACGAGGCCCTCGGATTCGCGCTCTCGACGCTCTGCTTCGACGGTCCCGAGGAAGAGCTCACACGCACGATCAACACGCAGCCCGCGCTGGTCGCCCACGCGATCGCGGCGCTCGTCGCGGCGGTGGAGTGCGGCACGCTGCAGGAGGGCCCCGCGTATCTGGCGGGTCACTCGCTGGGCGAGTACGCCGCACTCATCGCCGCCGGAGCGGTCAGCTTCGAAGACGGTATCCGGCTCGTACGGGAGCGCGGCCGCCTGATGCAGGACGCCTGCGACGCGCAGGCCGGCACCATGGCCGCCATCCTCGGCCTCGATCGCGATCAGGTCGCATCGATCTGCGCGGAGCACGGCACATCGCTGTGCAACGAGAACGCACCCGGAAACATCTCCATCGGCGGGACGATCGACGCCGTGCGTGCGTCCTCGGAGGCGGCCACCGCGGCCGGCGCCACCCGCGTAGTGCCGCTAAACGTGGCAGGGGCGTTCCACACGCCGCTGATGCAGGCGGCCGCCGACGGCATGCGCACCGTCCTCGCGGGCACGGCGTTCGCCGACCCGAGGACGCCGGTCATCTCAAATGTCGACGCGGGCGCGCTGACTAGCGCCGGCCAACTGGCGGAGGAACTCACCCGCCAGATCACCGCGCCCGTCCTCTGGGTGGACGGCATCCGCGCGATGCTCGCAGCAGGCTGCACGACGTTCATTGAGTTTGGCCCCGGCCGTGTGCTCACCGGCGCTCTGAAGCGCACGGAGCGTTCCGCCGAAGTCCGCAATGTCGGAACCGCGGCGGAAGCCCGCGGCGAGAGCGGCGAATAACGTGCTCTCGACCGCGCTCAGCGGACGTAGCGCGCTTGTCACGGGCGGATCGCGCGGGATCGGTCGGGCGATCGCCCTCGAGCTCGCCGGGCTCGGCGCCAACGTTGCCATCTCCTATCGGTCGCGGCCCGACCTCGCGCAGGAAGTTGTGTCAGACATCGAAGCGGCCGGGGTGCAGGCGTGCGCGGTCGCAGCCGACGCGCGAGACGCGGCGGCGGTCGAGCGCCTGGTGGAGACCGTCCGCGAGGGGTTGGGCGGCCTCGACATCCTCGTGAACAACGCGGGGATGACCGACGACACACTGATTCTGCGCATGAGCGAGGACTCGTGGGACTCGGTCCTGGATACGAACCTGAAGGGGACATTCCTCGCGACGAAGCTCGCCCTCCGGCACATGACACGAGCGCGCTGGGGGCGAGTGATCAACATCACCTCGATCGTCGGCGAGATGGGCAACGCTGGCCAGGCGAACTACGCCGCGGCCAAGGCGGGCGTCATCGGCTTCACTCGTGCGGCGGCGCGTGAAGTGGCGTCGCGAGGCGTCACCGTGAACGCCGTCGCGCCAGGGTTCGTGCTGACCGACATGACCGCCTCACTGACGGACGAGCAGAAGCAGGCCATCCTCGGCATCGTCCCCCTCGGGCGCTACGCCGAGCCCGACGAGATCTCGCCGCTCGTCGCGTTCCTCGCCTCCGAGGCAGCACGCTACATCACCGGACAGACGTTCAACGTCGACGGTGGTGTGGTCATGCACTGACAGGAACGCTCGTGACCTCGACTCACGGTTCGCGCCGGCGCTCACGGATCGTCGCTTTCCAGACGCTCTTCGAGGTGGACACCGCCGACCGCGATCCGGCCGAGACCCTGCGCCGGCAGATCCAGGATGCACGACTTACGGAAGAAGCCGCTGACTTCACCGCGCACCTCGTCGAGGGTGTACGGGAGCACCAGGCCGCGATCGATGACGTCATCCGCGAGCGCGCGCCGGCCTTCCCGCTCTCCGAGATGCCGCCCGTCGACCGGAATATCCTTCGTATTGCAATCTACGAGGTGCTCTTTGATAATCGGCCGGCTCCGCTGCGGACGGCGATCAATGAGGCCGTGGAGCTGGCCAAGGGGTATGGCTCGGAGTCGTCCGGGCGTTTCGTAAACGGGGTCCTGGGGGCGGTTGCACTCGCAGCGTCGGATGGCGACGATACCGACACTCAGGACGAAGTCTGACGTCGCCCGGCGAGGCGAGGGGAAAGGAACACTCAGTGGCCACCGTATTCGAGCGCGTGCGCGCGATGGTCGTAGAGCAGCTCGGTGTCGACGAAGCGCAGGTGACCTCGAACGCGTCATTCGTCGATGACCTCAATGCGGATTCGCTGGACCTCGTGGAACTGATCATGTCCATTGAGGAAGAGTTCTCCAAGGACGGTCCCGCCATCGAGATCTCGGACGAGGACGCCGAGAAGATCCAGACGGTCCAGGACGCGGTCGACTTCATCCACGACGCCGGCATCGAGGACGAGTAGCGGCGCCCGTCGTCAGGTCGAGCGCCGCGCCGCCCCGCGCATCCGTAAGGCTGCCCGGGGCGTATCATTTCCCACATGGAGCTGTTCGGCGTCGGCTGGATGGAAGCTGGGCTGATCCTGGTGGTCACCCTGCTGGTCGTCGGGCCTGAGCGCTTTCCGCAAATCGCCCGCGAGGGGGGCAAGTACTACCGTATGGCGCGGCGCTACGCGAACGAGGTCATGAAGGACGTCCGCGGCGCCATGGAGGAGCTCGAGACCGAGGTTAAGACGCAGACCGAGGACCTCCGCGACATTCGGGAGATCGGGCGTGACCTCTCCTCGTCGGGAGGCGAGACGTTCCGTGAGATCCGTGAGATCGGCGAGCGCACCCGGGAGGCCGCGGAAGATGCGACTCCCGCGGGCAGCAACGAGGACGCGTCCGGTATCCGCGCGCGAAACGACTAGGCCGTGGCCACGCAGCTCGACCAGCCGCCGGACTTGATCCCGCCCCCGCGGGCGGGTGGCGAGATGACCCTCCTCGAGCACTTGCTCGAGTTGCGTTCGCGCGTCATGTGGAGCGCCATCGCCGTTGCTGCGGGCATGATGTTCTTCTTCATCCCGCCGATCGGTTTTCGCCTCGTGGACTTCCTGCTTGAGCCGGGCCGGGAGGCGCTACCCGGATTCCGGCCGCAGTTCATCGAGCCGATGGAGAACATCGTCACATACTTCCGCGTGGCGCTGCTCGGAGGCGTCGCCGTGGGCATGCCCATGGTCGTGTATCAGGTGCTGGCGTTCGTCGCTCCAGCGCTCACACCTACTGAGAAGCGCTGGATGATCCCGCTGGTGATCGGTGCGTCCCTGGCGTTCCTCGCGGGGATGGCGTTCGCCTACTGGATCATCCTCCCCGTGACCCTGAAGTTCCTGTTTACGTTCGGCGACTATGCAGACCCGAACATCCGTATCGGCTACTACATCAACTTCGTGACGCGGATGCTGGGAATCATGGGCCTCGTATTCGAGACCCCCCTGCTGGTGATGGGCCTGGCCAAGCTGGGGCTGGTGGGCGCGCGGCGGCTCCTGAAGCTCTGGCGCTTCGCGATCGTCGGCGCCTTCATCGTGTCCGCCATCGTGACGCCCACGATTGACCCTGTCACGCAGTCGCTCGTCGCGGGCCCAATCGTCGTCCTGTACTTCGTCGGCATCTTCCTGGCCTGGCTGGTGCGAAGAAATTGATCATCGGCATACCCTTTGAAGCCGTTCCTTCCAAGATGTTACGATGTGCGCGATGAACCCCGCCGCTCCGCCCGCCTCTGCCGCAGTCGAGCCCGTCTTCGCCGAACTGTATGACGAGATCGCTGATTGCCCTCGCTGCGCCCTGGCACGGACGCGCTCTCGCACCGTCCCGGGCACGGGCCCGTCGACTGCCGACATTATGTTTATCGGTGAGGCTCCGGGCGCGCGCGAGGACGAGTTGGGACTCCCTTTCGTGGGAGCGGCGGGCCGCTTTCTGGACGACCTACTGGCGAGCATTGGCCTCTCGAGAGCCGATGTCTACATCTGTAATGTCGTCAAGTGTCGGCCGCCGGGGAATCGTGACCCTGAGCCCGAGGAGATCGGGGCCTGCGAGCCGTTCCTCGACCGTCAGATCGCCATCGTGAATCCGCGCGTCATCGTCACGCTCGGTCGCTTCTCGATGGCCCGCTGGTTTCCAGGGATGGCCATCAGCCGCATCCATGGGAGGGCTCGCGAGTTCGACGGCCGAACCGTCGTGCCGATGTACCACCCCGCGGCCGCGCTGCACCGTGGCGACCTCCGGGCCGTCATCGAGGCAGACTTCGCGCAGCTCCCGCAGCTGATCCACGCCGCCTCAGAGCCGCCGCGCGCTGACGCGGTCGAGGCGGCAGGCGACGTCGATCAGAGGCGTCTGATATGACCGCGTTGCGCGTCATCCCCCTCGGCGGTCTCGGCGAGATCGGCCGCAACATGATGCTCTACGAGTATGGCGATGACTCGATCGCCGTTGACGTCGGGCTCATGTTCCCCGAGGAGGAGATGCTCGGGGTCGACCTCGTGATCCCCGAGATCACGCACATCATGAACGACCCCACGAAGCTGAAGGCGGTCTTCCTCACCCACGGGCACGAGGACCATATCGGCGCGCTCCCCTTCCTGCTCAAGGAAGTCAACGTACCCGTGTTCTGCACTCGGCTGACCAGGGGCCTGGTTGAGGTCAAGCTGCGCGAGCACAAGCTCCACCAGACGACGCAGGTGAACGTCGTCGAGGTCGGGCAGACAGTCAACGTCGGCGAGTTCTCGGTCGAGTTCTTCTCCGTATCACACTCGATCCCCGACGCCGCCGGGTTGATCATCCATACGCCGCTCGGGCCCGTCGTCCACACCGGCGACTTCAAGATCGACCACACACCAGTCATGGGGCAGCACACCGACCTGCAGCGCCTGGCCGAGATCGGCCGCGAGGGCGCTCTGCTCCTCGCGATGGACTCCACGTACATCGAGATCGAGGGCTACACGCCGTCCGAGCAGACCGTGGCGGACTCCCTTGACCGGGCGATCGGAGACGCACCCGACCGGGTGATCGTCACGACGTTCGCGTCGCTCATCTCCCGCATTCAGATGGTCATCGACGCCGCCGAAAAGCACGGTCGACGTGTCTTCGTGACGGGTCGGTCCATGGTCAACAACGTCCAGATGGCTCGAGACCTCGGTTACCTGCGCGTGCCCAGCGGGATCATGATGACTCCGCGCGAGATGACGGATCACCCCACCGCGCGGACTGTCATCGTCTGCACGGGCTCGCAGGGAGAGCCCACCTCGGCACTGACGCGAATGGCCAACGGCACGCATCAGCACGTGACGATCCACCCGAACGACACCGTGATCCTGTCGTCGAATCCGGTGCCCGGAAACGAGATGCTGGTCTACCGGAACATCGACAACCTGTATCGAGCCGGCGCCCGCGTTATCTACAACCGCCTCGCGCCAGTGCACGTACGCGGCCACGCCTCGCAAGAAGAACTCAAGATCATCCATCGCATCGTGCGGCCGCGGCACTTCATCGGCATCCATGGTGAGTACCGCCACCTCGTGCTGCACCGGCAGCTCGCGATCTCCCTCGGGATGTCCGAGGAGGACGCGATCACGCTGACCAACGGGGATGTCCTCGAGATCGACGAGGACGGCGCCGAGATCGTGGACCATGTCCCGGCGGAGTACGTCTACGTCGACGGCCTCGGTGTCGGCGACGTGGATCACATCGTGCTGCGCGACCGGCAGCATCTCGCGAGCGACGGCATGGTCGTGGTCGTCGTCGCCCTCGACCGTCAGCTCGGCGAGTTGCTGCGTCCGCCTGAAGTGATGTCACACGGGTTTGTGGGGCCGGACGAGGAACCCGAGATCATCGAGGGCGTGCAGGCGGTGGTCATGAACGTCGTCGGGGGTGAGAGTCAGCACGTCGACTGGACCGGCATCCGTGAGACACTGAAGGACGACGTGGCGACGTATCTGCACCAGAAGACAAGGCGACGTCCGCTGGTCCTACCCATCACCGTGGAGGTGTAACCCGAAGATCGAGCCAGCGGCGCGGCGGGCGGCGCTGGACGAGGAGACAAGAGCCATGGCTCGAGCGAAAGCCCGCCGCTCGCGTGCTGCGTCACGCGCTACCACTCAAATCCCTGACCTGTTGTCGCTGGGCCGTCACCTGCTCCGGCCTGAGGTCCTTGGCACGCTTCTGGTCGTCATCGCCGCGGCCGCGATCCCCTTTCTCTTCCCGATCGCCGGGATCCTGGGCGACGCGCGCGATGGTCTGATCCGCGCGTTCGGCGTCCACGTCTTCACAGTAACCCTGCTGGTCGCGGCCCTGGGGTCAATGCTGGCGCTTGGTTACACAATCTGGCTCCGTCGCCACGTCCGGCATCTGGTCGGCGCGGCTCTGCTGCTGGTGTTCTCCGCCGGGGGACTCGGGTTCTGGCAGCCGACGACGTCGGTGGGCGACGTGTCGCTCGCAGTCCACACGGCAGGGGGCGACGCGGGACGAAGGATGACCGAGCATCCTGTGTCGTTCCTCGTCTGGGCCCTGCTCCTGCCGCTCGGCTTCACGCTCATCTGGCCTCGGACCGCGAAGGCAATGGCGCTGCAGGCGCCACCCGTTTCCGCGGCCATCACGAGGGCCGGTTGGACGGGCCTGCGCCGGCTCGGACTGCATCGGGCAGCCGGACGCAGCGTCCGGGCGGGCGGGCGTGTGCTCGCGGCTCAAGTGACCGCCGCCCGGACCACCCCGAGCGGCTCCACGTACGAGCGGACGATCGAGGAGCTCGCGGGCCCCGCCGCGCCGACGCTCGTCGCTCCTCCCGAAGAGGCGGCGAAGCCGCGACGCCGAACGCCGAAGCCACCCGTCCAGATCGCAATGGACATGGAGCGTCCCCCTGCGGCCTGGCGGCACTCCGCAGACGGCTGGCAGCTCCCCACGCTCGAGACGCTGGTGGCCAGCGTCGAAGCCGAGGATTCGACTGCGGACAATGAGCGGCGCTCGCGCCTGATCGTCGACACCCTTGCCTCGTTTGGGGTGGACGCCCGGGTCACGCAGATCAATGAAGGTCCCACCATCACGCAGTTCGGCGTCGAGCCCGGATGGGATGTCCGGACCCGTGCCGTCGTGGAGCGTGACCCCGAAGGGCGCCCGGTCCTCGACGAAAATGGGCAGCCACGGACGCGCGATGTCGAGGTCTCACGCACACGGATCCGGGTGAACCGAATCACGGCCCTCCAGAACGACCTCGCGCTCGCCCTCGCGACCCCCGCACTCCGCATCGAGGCTCCGGTGCCCGGAAAGCCCATCGTCGGCATCGAGGTGCCGAACGCGAGTGCGCGGGTGGTCACGCTTCGCAGCGTCATGGAGTCGGCGAAGTTCCAGGGCTCGCTGTCGAAGATGGCGCTGCCGGTCGCCCTCGGCTCCGGCGTCTCCGGCGAACCGGCGGTCGCCGACCTCGCCGCGATGCCGCACGTGCTGATCGCGGGTGCGACGGGCGCCGGGAAGTCAGTCTGCTTGAACGCGATCATCACCTGCCTCCTGATGAACCACTCACCGGAGCAGCTCCGACTGATCATGGTGGACCCCAAGCGCGTCGAGCTGACGACTTTCGAGTCGATCCCGCACCTCGCGTTCTCGAACATCGTCGTCGACATGGACAAGGTCGTCGGGACGCTACAGGCCGTCATCCACGAAATGGAATCCCGCTATCGCCGGTTCGCGCAGGCCGGCGTGCGCAACATCAAACGCTACAACGAAGTCGTCGAGGGCAAGGGGCTGCCCTATTGGGTCGTCATCATCGATGAGCTGGCGGACCTGATGATGGCTGCCCCGTACCAGGTCGAGCAGCAACTCGTGCGCCTCGCGCAGCTGGCGCGAGCTACCGGCATCCACCTGGTCGTCGCCACGCAGCGGCCCTCTGTCGACGTCATCACCGGACTGATCAAGGCAAACTTTCCCACGCGCATCGCCTTCGCGATGTCCTCGCAGGTGGACTCCAGGACCGTGCTCGACCAGGGCGGCGCCGAGAAGTTGCTGGGGAAGGGCGACATGCTCTACGTACCCACGGACGCCCAGAAGCCGATCCGCCTCCAGGGCGTCTACGTCTCCGATAACGAGATCGAGTCGGTGGTGAAGTTCTGGTCGGAGGGCCGCTTCGACAAGGCTGTACCGGCCAAGCACGACGACCTGCTTCGCGAGGCAGAACTCGAGCTCGCCGAGCTCGAGCAGTCCGCTGACGACGACGATCCTCTGCTCGTCAAGGCGATCGACCTCAGCCGGGAGCACCAGCGAATCTCGACGTCGATGCTGCAGCGGAGGCTTCGCATTGGCTACCCTCGGGCAGCGCGACTGATCGATGACCTCGAGGAGCGCGGCATCGTCGGGCCTCCAGACGGTCCGAGCGGCTCGCGCGAAGTCCTGCACGAGGGTGGCGGTATGCCAGAAGTCCAGGACGGGACCGCCACGCCAGTCTCACTCCTGGAGCTCGAGCGTCGCGAGTGACTGTGGTCACAAGCACATCGGTAAGCGGGATCTGACCACGGCAGATTCCGGGCGAGCGCGAATGCGGAACGATGTCCTGGTTGGGCGACATCCGGCCGCCGTGGAGTTGCACCGGCTCCGCAAACTATCAGTACAGGACGGGTGGTTGCTGCGGAACGGAGGGGTCCGCCGTTGGACAACCCGGATTCGGATAGTCCGCTGCCGGCGTCTCCCCAGGGCGTCGTCCGATCGCTCCGGGGAGGGTCGCTGGCGGACGGGTTGCTGAGCGGGCCGGTCCCGTCGAATGACGGCCGGTCCGCTTAGTCGCCCGGCGAACGGAACTGCGGCAGGAGCGCGCGTGATTCCTCCATCTCCGCCGCAGTCAGCAGCGGCGTGGTGATGATCTCGAGCGCGTCCTCGCGACTGCTGACGGCCATGGCGAATGCCATCGCCACAGGTGCCGGGGCATCGACGATGAGCAGGGTGTCGGTCTCTCCGTACGCCCAGTAGAAGACCTCGACCGTCCCGCCGAGATCCTCGATCAGCGAACGGATATATTGCTCGCGCGCGGCGAAGCCCTCTTTGATTGTCCCGTCCAGGCCCTCCGGTGTGTACCTCGCGGCAAACATGAATTTCGGCATGCTTCGTCCTCCTGACATCCAATGTCCGGCGCTAGCGGCGCGACCGCCGTCCTCCACGAGCGCGGCCGCCACTGCGGGTCGGCACCGCTGAGGGACTCGATGACGCAGGCGTCGAGTCTCCGATGAATCGCCCAAGCGCTTCCGGCGTGTCCGCTACCAATTCGCGGCGCAGTTCGACCACCTGGTCACGCAGCAGCGCCGCGCGCTCGAATTCGAGGTCACGCGCGGCGTTCCGCATCTGACCCTCGAGTTCCCGCACCAGCCGCACGATCTCGTCCTTGGGCAGTTCCGAGGCCGTGGTATATGGCGCCTGCTCTTCCGCGACGCGAAGCTGGTCCGTGATGTCGCGGATGGTCTTGGAGATCCCCTGTGGCGTAATGCCGTGCTCCTCGTTGTACTGAAGCTGCTTCGCGCGCCGCCGGTCGGTCTCGTCGAGGGCCGTGCGCATCGAATCCGTGACCGTGTCGGCGTACATGATCACCTTGCCTTCGGCGTGGCGCGCCGCCCGCCCGATCGTCTGGATGAGCGAGCCGCCGGACCTGAGGTACCCCTCCTTGTCGGCGTCGAGGATGCACACGAGCGACACTTCGGGGAGGTCCAGACCCTCACGGAGCAGGTTGATCCCGACCACGACGTCGTGCACCCCGTGGCGCAGGTCGCGCAGGATCTCGATGCGCTGCAAGGTATCGATCTCGGAATGCAGGTACCGGGCCTTCACGCCCATCTCAAGCAGGAAGTCCGTGAGGTCCTCGGCCATCTTTTTCGTGAGCGTCGTTACCAGGACCCGCTCCTGGCGCGCCACACGCTCGCGTACCTCAGCGAGCAGGTCATCGATCTGCCCTTTCGTCGGCCGGACATCGATCATCGGGTCGACGATCCCGGTCGGGCGAATCACCTGCTCGACAACTTGCGAGGAGACATCCATCTCGTACGCCCCTGGCGTTGCCGAAACGAACACCGCCTGATTGATGTGCCGCTCGAACTCCCCGAAGTTCAGCGGCCGGTTATCGAGCGCGGACGGGAGCCGGAACCCGTACTCGACGAGTGTCTCCTTCCGCGCGACGTCGCCGTGGAACATGCCGCGGATCTGCGGGATCGAGATGTGGGACTCATCGATGAAGAGCAGCCAGTCGTCCGGGAAATAGTCCAGCAGTGTCCATGGCGTCGAACCCTTGGCTCGGCCAGCCAGGTGTCGCGAATAGTTCTCGATGCCTGAGCAGTACCCCGCCTCACGCAGCATCTCGAGGTCGAACCGGGTCCGCTCCTCCAGGCGCGCGGCCTCAAGGATCTTCCCATGGGCTCTCAATTCGCCGAGCCGCTCGCCCAGCTCCGCCTCGATGTCCACGAGAGCCTGCTCCATCCGATCCTTCGAAGTCACGAAGTGCTTCGCCGGATAGATCGAGTGGCGCTGCACCTCACTCAGCAGCTCACCGGAGAGCGGGTCGACTGTGACGATGCGCTCGACCTCGTCGCCGAAAAAGTCGACGCGAACGGCGAGCTCCTCGTAGGCCGGGATGATCGTCAGCGAGTCCCCTCGCACGCGGAACGAGCCCCGCGCCAGGTTCACGTCGTTGCGCTGATACTGCATGTCGACGAGCTGCCGCACGAGCGATGCGCGGTTGATGTGCCGGCCTCGATACAGGTCTACGACGAAGGACTCATATTCCCCCGGCTCGCCGAGGCCGTAGATACACGAGACGGACGCCACAATGAGCACGTCGCGACGTTCGAAGAGCGAGCGCGTCGCCGCGTGACGCATCTTGTCGATCTCGTCATTGATGTCCGAGTCCTTCGCGATGTAGGTGTCGCTCCGGGGGATATACGCCTCGGGCTGGTAGTAGTCGTAGTAGGAGACGAAGTACTCGACCGCGTTCTTCTGGAAGAAGTCGCGGAACTCCGAGGTGAGCTGCGCTGCCAGCGTGCGGTTGGGCGCGATGACCAGCGTCGGCCGCTGGTAGCGTGCTACGACGTTGGCGATGGTGAACGTCTTCCCCGAGCCGGTCGCACCGAGGAGCGTCTGAGCCCGTTCCCCGCGCTCGAGTCCCGCGACGAGACGGTCAATCGCCTCAGGCTGGTCGCCAGTTGGTACCAGGGGCGTGACAAGTTCGAAGCGCTGGTCGGTGGCGACGGGCACGCGATGTCCCTTCCGAGCTACCACATCATTCTAGCGGCGCCGGCCCCGCGCGCGTCCGTCGATGGCGCTAGCCCCCTCGTGCCTGCTGCTCGAGCACATGCCTGAGCACAGCCTCCAGGCTGTCGAGGTCCTCGCGCGACCGGAAGGCGTCCTGTACGAGCCCCTCGGCCTCCCGACGGCCGTACTGCAGCGCGACGAGCGCGTCCACAGCGTCCGCGCGCACATCGGACGGCGGCGGCGAGCCCTGACCGCCGTGGTCCTGCAGCAGTGCTTCCTGCACGAGCTTGCCTCGGAGATGCGCGACGACGGTCTGCGCGAGGCGCTCGCCGATCCCCGGCAGCTGGCGGAGCGCACGCACGTCCTCCGCCTCCACCCAACGTGCGATGTCGGAGACCGGACGCGTCAGCGCACGCGCGGCCTTCGCCGGACCGATGTCCGGTACCTCGATGAACTTCCGAAAGAATTCACGCTCTGCCAGTCGCGGGAACCCGAAGAGCGTCGGTGCGGGCTGCCGTTCACTGGCGTACTGGTACGTGAAGACCTGCACTTCGTCGCCAAGCGCGTGCCCATTCACCCATTCAGCAGCGAACGCCGGCATCGCGACTTCATAGGTCACGCCGGCGGCTTCAATCCAGAGCACCGACCGCTCCTCATCCCAACGGGTGAGCGGCCCCCGAAGCGCGACGATCATCGGGGCGCCGCCAGTAGCGACTCCATCCGCAACGCCGCGAGCCTGGTCAGCGCGACCGCGAGCGCGTCCGACACGTCGAGCGGCTCCGGGGGCACGCTCAGTCCCAGGTGCACACGGACCATGGCCTGCACCTGCTCCTTCGCCGCTCCGCCGAATCCGCAGACGCTTTCCTTCACGGTCGCGGGCGGGTACTCATACACCTCGAGCCCGGCGCGGGACGCGGCGATCATGGCGGCGGCCCGGGCCTCGCCGATCACCATCGCCGAGCGCACGTTCGCCGCGACGAAATGCTGCTCGATGGCAAGATCCTGAGGCGCGTGCTGCTCGATGAGTGCGCTGACTTCCTCGAACAATGTCGCGAGACGGGCAGCGCGCGTGTCGCGCGTGCGCGTTCGGATCGCACCGGCGGCGACCATCTGCGCTGCCGAACCGTCGCCGTCGAGGATCCCGTACCCCGTCGTCGCCAGGCCGGGATCGATCCCGAGCACCCGGCGCACTGGCGTCATCCTAGGCGTCCGCCGCCGCCAGCACTTCGTCCGGGAAGTCCGCGTTGCTGTACACGCGCGATACATCATCCAGGTCGTCGAGCCGCTCGAGCAGCTTCAGCGTCTGGATCGCGGCCTTCTCATCGAGACTGATGAGCGTGCGGGGCACGCGCGCGATTTCGGCTTGCGCCACCTTGAGACCGGCTGCCGACAGCGCCTCACGGACCCCTTCGAGGTCCGCTGGCTCGGTGAGCACCTCGACCTCATCCTCGTCGACGGAGACATCGAGAGCGCCGGCCTCGATCGCGGTCAGCTGGACCTCGTCGGGGTCAGTCCCTGTCGCCTCCACCGTGATCACACCGCGAGTATCGAACTGCCAGGCAACCGCGCCGCTTTCGCCGAGGTTGCCCCCTCCGCGCGAGAAGGCCGCCCGCACCTCGGCGACCGTCCGGTTCCGGTTATCCGTCACCGCCTCCACGATCACAGCAGTGCCGCCGGGTCCATACCCCTCGTAGGTGATCTCGAGCAGGGTGTCGGTCTCGCCGCCCCCCGTGCCGCGCTGGATCGCGCGCTCGATGTTGTCGTTGGGCATGTTGTTGTCTTTGGCGCGGGCGATCGCGAGGCGCAGGGGCGCGTTCATTGACGGGTCGCCGCTGCCCCCACCGCGCGCCGCCATCGTGATGTCACGCGCGAGCTTCGTGAACAACTGGCCGCGCTTGGCGTCGAGCGCGCCCTTCTTGTGCTTAATCGAGGACCACTTGGAATGACCGGACACGACGCTACTCCTGACTGCCGTTTCATCCTATCAGCGCCCGTGGACGTACGGAACGAACCAGAGACGCGTGCTCAGGGCCTGAGCGTGAGGTTATCGATGAGATGCGTGTTGCCGAACGCGACCATCAGCGACATGAGGGCGGGATGGTGCATGCCCCCCTGCACTTCCTCGAGGGTCTGCTCGTCGGCAAGCGAGAGGTAGTCGATGCGCGCCAGCGGGCGCGCCTCGATCTCAGTCCGGCAGACGGCCCGCAATCGGTCCGCATCGCGTTCGCCGGCTTCGCACGCTGCGGCGGCGGCCTGCAAGCCCTCCCACAGCGCCACCGCCTGGACGCGCTCGTCCGGAGTGAGGTAGACGTTTCGGGATGAGCAGGCGAGTCCGTCCGCTTCGCGGACCGTGGGGCAGCGGACGACCGTCACCGGCATGAGGAGGTCGCGCACCATCCGTTCGATGATCAGCAGCTGTTGCGCGTCCTTCTGACCGAAGTACGCGAAGTCCGGCTGCACGATGTTGAACAGCTTCGCCACGACGGTCGTGACCCCCTCGAAGTGCCCGGGGCGCCGTTCCCCTTCCAGCACGTCGCTGAGCCCGGCCACCCGCACGCGAGTGACGCCGCCGTCGGGGTACATCTCGTCGACGGACGGGAGGATGACAAGGTCGACGCCCGCACGCTCCAGCATCGCGAGGTCGCGCGCCTCGTCACGAGGGTACCGGCTGAAGTCCTCGTTCGGGCCGAACTGCGTCGGGTTGACGAAGATCGAGGCGGTGACGCTCGCGCACTCGCGGCGCGCGCGCTCCACAAGCGAGAGATGACCCTCGTGCATATACCCGAGCGTGGGAAAGAAGCCCACGGGCGCGGCCAGCGCTCGCCGCGCCTCGCGGAACTCGGCGACTGTCCGGACGACCTGCACCGCCGCTAGCTCTCGGCTTCTGCCTCGGCCAGCGCGCCCTCGAGGTCGATCCCCTCATGCTGCATGTTGGACGGGAACGAGTAGTTCGCCATCCGCTCAATGCGTCGAGCCACACGGTCGTCCAGCAGATGCGACTCCGCGGCAGTCGGAAACGCGCCGTCCTCGACCGCCTCGCGGTACGTGCTGAACGCCGAACGGATCAGGTCGCTGCCGTCGAGGAATCGCCGGGCATGCTTCGGTCGCAACTCGTCGAGCCCGAGCAGGTCGTGTACGACCTGCACCTGGCCACTGCAGTATGGGCCCGCGCCGATCCCGATGGTGGGCACGCGCAGCTGCTGCGTGATCTTCGCTCCCAGCATGGCAGGCACCGTCTCGAGGACCACCGCGTACGCGCCAGCCTCTTCGATGGCCTTGGCATCAGCCATCACGCGCACACCATCCCGAGGTGTCTTCCCCTGAATCTTCCAGCCGCCGAACGCGTTCACCGACTGCGGCGTCAGGCCCACGTGACCCATTACCGGAATGCCCGCTTCAACGAGCCGGCGAACCAGCTCGGCGGAACGGACCCCGCCTTCGAGCTTCACAGAACCCGCGCCCGTTTCCTGCATGATGCGAACGGCGTTGCGCATCGCGTCTTCCCAGCCACCCTGGTACGAGCCGAACGGCATGTCGACGACCACGTGGGCACGGTGCGCACCACGGACGACAGCCTTGCCGTGGTGGATCATGTCGTCGACCGTGACGGGCAACGTCGACTCGTAACCGAGGACGACCATGCCGAGCGAGTCGCCCACGAGGAGGATCGGGATGTCCGCCTCGTCGGCGAGACGAGCCGTGTGATAGTCGTATGCAGTCAGCATCGTGATGCGACGGCCTTCGTCGCGCATCTTCTGCAGGTCGGTGACGGTTACGCGCTTCATCGAGACGCCCCCCCGCGCGCGGCGATCGTCTGCGTGAGCTCGGCGTCGCTGCGTGCCAGATCGACGATACGGTTGTCCGCATCGACATGGACGATGTTGGGTCGGTGCGCAGCGAGGTCCTCCGTGGCTACGCCCTCGTACGCCACGATGATGATGAGATCGCCCGGGTGCACGAGGTGTGCTGCGGCACCGTTCGGGCAGATCATGCCGGACCCGGCTGGAGCTGGGATGGCGTACGTCGTGAGGCGGGCGCCATTGGTGATGTCGAGGACATCCACCTGCTCCCACTCGATGATGCCCGCCGCGTCCATCAACGTCTCATCGATGGCGATGGAGCCGATGTAGTCCACGTCAGCCTGCGTCACCGTGGCGCGATGGATCTTGCCGTGAAGCATCATGCGCATGAGTGCCCACCCTGAGTCGCTTCAGATACAGCAACACCCCGGCAAAGCCGAGGTGCATCGACAGCATCAACCATGGTTACCCTCCGTCTCGGTCTCTCGATCCAAGCGGGTTCGTGGGGCTCGTTTCCGTCGTATCACGGTTCGCCCTGGCCGCCATCCGGTCGGCCGAGCGCCTCCAGTATAGATGTCCGCCTATGCCTGTCAATGAGCGCGGCGCGCTCAGCCGCCCCTCCACTCCGACGCCGATGGCACCCCCCGGACGCCTCGCGCCTGCGCGACACCGCGAACGATGGCCCGCTCGACCGCGCGTGTCGCCAGCGCCTCGAGGGCAAGGTGCGCCGGCGGTTCGATCGCCCGCTCGCCGGTGGCGAGGGTGAAGACGGCATCACCGTCGCCGCGCGTATGAACTGGCCAGATGGCCCGCGCGAACCCGTCGTGACACACGGTGGCGAGGCGGTTCGCCTGGACTTTGGTCAGCCTGGCATTCGTGGCCACGACCGCGAGCGTCGTGTTCGCCGCCGGTGTGTCCTCCGCGCCCCGTATCTCCTCGGCCGTCCCCTGGCGCCGGAGGAACTCCTCAGCATCGAGGAACGCGCCGGCATCGTCCCTCGGCCCCGCGACGGTTTCCGCGGTGCTCGGGTCGCGTACCAGTCCGACGGCATTCACCGCGACGATCGCGCCGACGACGAGACCGTCGCCGAATCGCTCGCTGGCCGTGCCGAGCCCGCCCTTCAGCCTGCGCTCGGGGCCCGCGAACTTCGCGACAGTAGCACCAGTTCCGGCGCCCACTGAACCCTCGGCGACGGTCCCTCCTCGTGCGCGGCTGGCGGCTGCGTACCCCGCCTCGGCGTCCGGCCATGCCTCGCGACCGACCCCGAGGTCGAAGAGCACGGCCGCGGGGACGATCGGAATCGTGAACGCGCCAAACGCGAGGCCCGACCGCTGCTCACGCAGGTACCGGACTACCCCCGTCGCAGCTTCCAGCCCGAACGCGGACCCGCCCGTCAGGAGCACCGCGTGCACTTCCTCCACCAGGTTCTCGGAACGGAGGAGATCGGTCTCGCGAGTCCCGGGCGCCGCGCCGCGGATGTCGGCTCCGCCTACCGCGCCCGCGAGGCAGACGACGGCTGTGCAGCCCGTGATCGCGCGACGGTCGGTCCAGTGTCCCACCCGAATCCCGGAGACGTCCGTGATTGCGTCCCGCCGAGCCACGCGGGCGGCCGGCTAGCCCGCAGCGGCGACGGAGATGCGGCGCGCGGGAACCGCGCCGTCAACGAAGTCGAGGCAGTGCCGTACATACGCCTCCGGCCCGCGGAGGTAGCTTGTGCAGTGGCCCGCGCGCGGCACGCGGTAGACGCTCGTGCGTGCGTTCAACGAGGACGCGGCGATGTTGATCGTGTGCGTCACCGAGATCAGCCGGTCACGGTCACCGTGAATGAAGAGCATCGGCGTGAGGTCAGTGGTCGCCCGCATCGCCACCAGCGGGGCGATCGCGTCCGGGTCCGCCTGGTACAGGCGCTGGGTGAAGTAACACGCGAGCTGGAACAGTGGCCACGGCACGATGGCCCATCGGCGCCGCAGGTACGCGCGGACGGACGTGAACGCCGAGTCCGCGATCACAGCGTCCGCCTCGAAACTCCCGTCTGCGGCGCCAACGACCGCCAGCGCCCCGCCGAGGCCGAAGCCGTGCACGACGACCGGCAGCATCGGGGCCCGCGACCGAGCGTACTCGACGGCCGCCGGGAGGTCCTTACGCTCCTGGGCGCCGAGGTAGTCGCGCACCCCGCCCGACTCGCCCCTGCCGCGCAGGTCGAACGCGAGCACATTGAATCCGCGGCGGATGTAATCGCGCTGCAGTTCGAGCAGACCATGCGCCTTGTCCGCTCGGGTCCCGTCGAAGTCGTGCACCAGGACAAGCGTGCCGCGCGCGCCCGGGGATTCAAGGTACCAGCCGTGGAGGACGACATCGTCGGCCGTCGTGAACTGGACATCCTCGTATCGCAGCCCCAGATCACTCGGGGTGCCCTCGACACGGCGGCGCTTCGAGCGCGTGAACAGCTCCGCCAGGTACAGCGCTGCGCCTACGCTCGCGAGCGCGGCGACAGCGGCGACGACGACGATCGCGACGAGCACGTGCTGCCTCCTCTCGCGGACGGACTGACCCTATCAGTGTCGCGGAGCTGAGGCAAGCGGTTATGAACAACGCGTTCGTTAGGTTACCGTCGCTGGCACCGCGGGCAGTAGTGCGTCCCCCGACCCGCGACACGCACCTTCTCGATCGTGCTCCCGCATCGCTCGCATGGCTGGCCGTCGCGGCGAAACACATGCACCCGCACGTGGTGGAGGCCTTCGGCCCCGAGCCCATCCCGGTAGTCCGAGAAGGACGACCCTCGATCCGAAAGCGAGTCGGTGAGGGTCTCGGTCAGCGCTGCCCGCAGGGCGGACACCCGGCGCGCGGAGATCGTGGCGGCGCGGGCACGCGGGTCAATGCGCGCGATCCACAGTGCCTCGTCGGCGTAGATGTTGCCGATGCCGGCGCAGACTGCCTGGTCCAGCAGCACCGCCTTCACCGGGGCAAGCCGCCGGGTGCGAAACCGCTCGCGCAGCCACGAAGCAGAGCACCCCTCGGACAGGGCGTCGGGACCGATGCTGGGCATCGCCTCGCGCGGGTCGTCGACCAGGTGCCACGTGCCGAACTTCCGCATGTCGTTGAACCGCAGCGACATGCCGTCGTCAAGGTCGACGCGGGCGCGTTCGAACCTCCCGGGCCCCTCGCTGGCCACCCGATGCACCAGCGAACCAGTCATCCGCAGGTGAACGACCCACGTCCGCCCGTCGTCCAGCGCGATCAGGAGATACTTCCCGTGCCGCCCGATGCTCTCCACGCGGCGCCCCGTCAGCTCCTGTTCGAATGCCCGAGGGGAATGCGTGATCGTCAGCCGCTCTGCGCCGGGGTGGACATGCGCGCGCGTGATCGTCCTGCCGACGAGCAGCGGTTCGAGGTCTCTCCGGATCGTCTCGACCTCTGGAAGTTCGGGCATACGGACGCGGCTAGCGCGCGGCCTCCATATCGCCCCATGAGTAACCCGACTTCTCGTCGAGGACGAGCGGGACCGCAAGTTCGATCGAAGGCATCAGGCGGCGCGCGATCTCGCGCACTTCATCGAGTTCTGCACGCGGGAGCTCGAAGATCAGCTCGTCGTGAACCTGGAGCACCATCCGTGCAAGCTTCCCCCGTTGCCTCCGCAACAGCAGCTCGGCATCGATGCGATTCATCGCGATCTTGATGATGTCCGCGGCCGTCCCCTGAATCGGCATGTTCATCGCCATGCGCTCCGCTGCCATCCGGCGGTTGCGGTCGGGCGAACGGAGGTCAGGGATGTAGCGCCGGCGCCCCGTCAACGTCTCGGCATACCCACGGGCGCGTGCCTCCGCGACCGTCTGCACGCGCCACTCCGCGACGTCGGGATACGCCTCGAAGTAGGCCTGGATGAACGCCTCCGCCTCGTCGCGAGGAATGCCCTCCCTGGAGGAGAGCCCGAACGCCGTCAGCCCGTAGAGCACACCGAAGTTGAACACCTTCGCGCGCCGGCGCATGTCCGGGGTGACCTCGGTAAGGGGCACTTTGAAGACGCGCGATGAAGTCGCCGCGTGGATATCGATGCCCGCCTCGAATGCCCGCCGCAGCTCGGCGTCGCCCGACACATGAGCCATCACGCGAAGCTCGATCTGCGAGTAATCGAACGACAGCAGGACCGGGTCGCCGCCGCAGTCGCGCGCGATGAAGGCGCGGCGCACAGCGTTTCCGACGTCGGTGCGCACAGGGATGTTCTGCAGGTTCGGGTCGTTCGACGAGAGTCGCCCCGTTGCCGCGGTTACCTGGGAGAAGACGCTATGGACGCGTCCCGTCCTTGGGTTTACCTGCAACGGCAGGGTGTCGACGTAGGTCGACTTGATTTTCGTCAGCTCACGCCACTGCAAGACGGCCTCGATCACCGGATGGACGTCGCGCAGCGCCTCGAGGGCATCAGCATCCGTGGTCCAGCCGGTGGCGGTCTTGCGAGTCTTCGGCAGCTGCAGCTCCTCGAACAGGATCTGCGACAGCTGCTGGGGTGACCCGATCTGGAACTCGTGCCCTACCGCGTCGTACACGGCGCGTTCGGCCGCCTCGATGCGGCCCACGAGGTCTTCCCCCAGCGCGTGCAGCACGTCGGTGTCGAGCGCGAGGCCGAACTGCTCCATCCGCGCGAGCACCGGCAGATGCGGCATGTCGACCTCGTTGAAGACTTTGCGCACGCCCGTCTGCTCCAACTCGGGCGCGAGCGTCTCCGCCAGCCGCAACGTGAGGTCGGCGTTCCCTGCGGCGAACGCCGCGCAGGCCTCCGGCGTCGTCTGCGCGAACATCAGCGCTTTTCGTCCGGTGCCCAGAAGCACCTTTGGGTCGACCAGTTCGTGTCCGAGCCGGTCGAACGCAAGCCCTCGTATGGTCACGTTAGAGTCACCGAGGAGGTACGCGGCGACCATGGTGTCGAATCCGATGTCGCCCACCCAGAACCCGCCTTGCGCCTGCGCGAGCGCCAGCATCGCGTTCTTGCCGTTGTGCGCCACGCGTTCGATAGCCGGATCGGTGAACACCGGCGCCAGGGCGGCAAGGACCTCCTCCTGCGAGAGCTGAAACGCACCCCCCTCGCGATCCCCGTCGAGGAAGAGTGACGCCTGCGCATGCCCGAACGGGACATACCAGCCAGTCGTGGGTCCGGCGCTCAATCCAATGCCCACCAACTGGTCGGCGGCTCGCATCGGGTGCGAATCGTTCGCGACGAGGTCGAACGCGAACCGGCCCGCCGCGCGAATGGAGCGCACAACCTCCGCCAGGTCCGCTGCCCGCGTGATGACCTGATATTGCGGCTGTTCCGCAGGCGTATCTGGGCGCGGCCGACGCTCGGGCAGCGGGGTGTCGGTGACGTGCTCCGGGAGACGACTAACGAGCGAGCGGAACTCGAGTTCGCGGAACAGCTTCAGGACGCCTTCCCGGTCGTAGTCGCGGACGGCCGCCCGATCGAGGTCTAGAGCGATGCCGGGAACATCGCACACGATGGTCGCCATCCGCTTCGAGTGCAGGGCCGACTCTCGGCCTTCCGTCAGCGCCTTTTGCGCGCGCGGCGGCTTCACCTCGTCCAGATGATCGAGCATCGCCTCGACCGTGCCCCACTGCTGGATGAGGGCTACCGCCCCTTTCTCACCAATGCCTCGCACCCCGGGGATATTGTCCGAGGTGTCGCCGACCAGCGCTTTGTAATCGACCATCTGTCGCGGCTCGAACTGCCAGCGCTCGCGGACCTGCTCCTCGTCGTAGAGGACGTAGTCGCGCTGGTATGGCCGGAACATATAGACGCGCACGCCGGGGCCGATGAGCTGCACGATGTCGTTGTCGAGCGTGACAATCACGACATCGAGGCCCGCTTCGATACCCTGCTGCGCGAGCGTGCCGAGGACGTCATCCGCCTCGAAGCCCGGCGCCTCGACGACCGGAATGCGGAACGCCTCGAGGAGTTGTCGGACGTAGGCGATCTGCGGGCGCAAGTCGTCCGGCATCGAGACCCGGGTGGCCTTGTAGGTTTCGTCGGCCTCGTGACGGAACGTGGGCTGCGGCCCATCCCAAGCCGCCATGATGTATCGCGGTCGCAGCTCATCGATCACGTGCAGGAGGCTGTTCGCATAACCGTATACGGCCGCGACGGGCTCACCGGTACGCCGCACGGTGAGGACATCCCGCAGCGCGAAGTAGGACCGATAGATGATGCCGTGCGAATCGAGGATAACGAGCAGGGGTTTCTGGGCGTCATTCGAGGCCATCACCGCAGTATAGCCGCGCCTGCCGGTGTTGAAGCACCGCGGCACTTCGGGTGAACAGGCTCTACGATGTTCTGATGGCCCCCCTGCTGCACCTCGTGGCGGCGACGCTCCGCAGCCCCATCGATCCACAGCTGGTGGCGGAGAGCATCGAGCAGGGCCGCGAGATGGTGGCAGCGCCCGGAGTGCAGGCCCAGGTGCTCGGCTGGTCCGAGCGGCAGCTCGTGGTGGGGACGCTCCTCGGAAGCGCGGCGGACCTCGATGCGTTCGTTGCTTCCCCTGCGCACATGCGCTTCGTGATGCGCGGTCTCGCGCCGGTCATCTCCGGCATGTGGAGCACCGCGATCGATACTGCCGCGACTCCATCGGTCGACGAGGGGGCGACGGTCTGGGTATTCGCCCTCTCCGACCAGGAAGGCATCTACGAGTGGCAGGTCAGGCAGTTCCTCGATGAGGCAGCGGAGCTCGGCTCCGCCGCTGTCGGAGTGACGGTCGAGGAACGCGAGCGGTTTCGGGCCGGGGGCCTGATCTCATTCGGCGCATCACAGCCGCACGAAGTGCGGCGCCTGGCCGCGGCTGCGCGACAGCGGTGGACGGAGGCCGGCGGCCAGATGGAAGACGCCATCGTCCAGGTCTCGGGCGCTTCACCTCGGTGAGCTCGGTGCCGACGGCAGGTCGGCGCGCGAGCGTCTTCGGCGCCCTGCTGCTCATCATCAGTTGCGCGCCGTCGGGTACGGGCGGCACGAACGCCCCCACCCCGACGGCCCCCGCGGCGCGCGACCTCCGTATCGAGCAGAGAGAGAACGGCGGATGGTACGCCGACCTGGGCAACCGCGTTCCCCTGTCACCGGTCGTCCGCGTGGTCGATGGCGACACACTCATCGTGACCACATCGAGTGGCGGGACGGAGCGCATCCGGGTGTTCGGGATCCAGGCGCCCGAGGTCGACGAGCGCTGCGGAACCGAGGCGACGAATGAACTCACGCGCCTGGCCGGCGCCTCGGTGCGCTTGATCGACGACGAGCGTACCGAGGACCAATTCGGTCGCGCGCTGCGCTACGTCTTCACCGAGGACGATCGGTCCATCGACGCCGAACTCGTCCGTCAGGGAGCCGCGCGAGCATGGCGCGACGACGGGGCGTTCCGCGACATCCTGGTGGCACTCGAAACGAACGCGCGACGCGAAGGGGCCGGGTGCCTCTGGTCGGGGTGAGGCGCTCCCGGTCAGTCGCGCACGCGCTGGGCCATTTGGTAGATCTTTCCCTCGGTCTTGATCGACGGCGCGATCACCATCCGTGCACCGTGGAACTCTTGAATGGTCTGTGCGCCGCAGGTCGCCATCGAGGTGCGCAGTGCGCCCATCAGGTTCTCGGTGCCGTCAGTCAGGGAGGTCGGGCCGAACAACAGCTGGTTCAGGCTGTGGTTCCGTCCGATGTGCACCCGCACGCCTCGGGGCAACTCGGCGTGCGGCGTCGCCATGCCCCAATGGTACCCGCGGCCCGGCGCCTCCTCGGTCCCGGCGAACGGGGAGCCGATCATGATCGCGTCCGCGCCGGCGCAGATCGCTTTCGCCACGTCGCCGCCCGTGCGGATACCGCCATCGGTGATGATGGGTACGTAGCGGCCGGTGCGCTCGTAGTAGAGGTCGCGTGCGTGGGCCGTGTCGATGGTCGCGGTGATCTGCGGGATGCCGATCCCCAGCACCTCGCGGGACGTACAGGCGGCCCCGGGGCCGACGCCCACGAGGATGGCGTGCACGCCGGTCTCCATCAGTTCGAGGGTCGCCTCGTGGTCCACGGTGTTGCCCACGATGACCGGTACCGGGTCGAGCTGCTGTACCAGCTCCTCGAGCCGCAACCCGCGGAGCGACTTCGAGACGTGGCGCGCGGTCGTCACGGTGGACTGGACGACGAAGTACTCAGCGCCAGCCTCGACCGCGATGGGCGCGAACCGCTTGGTGTTCTGTGGCGTCGTGCTCACGATCGGCACGCCGCCGCCCTGCTTGATTTCCTCGACGCGACGCGCAATGAGGTCTTCGCGGACCGGCTCCTGGTAGACCCGCTGAATGATCTCTGTGGACTCAGTCAGGCTGGCCGCCGCGATGCGGTCGAGCACCTCGTCCGGATTGTCGTACCGCGTCTGAACGCCGTCGAGATTGAGCACCGCCATCCCGCCGAGCTTCGAGTAGGTAATCGCGAACTTCGAGTCGACGACCGCGTCCATGGCCGACGCCAGGATCGGAATCGAGAAAGAGTGCTCGCCGAGCTGGAACGCAGGCGTAACCATGTCCGGGTTCGTCGTCACCGCGCCGGGGACGATGGCCACATCATCAAAGCCGTACGCGTGTTCCAAGATTTTCTTACCCACCATCTGACCGGCCTCCCGCCATCCACCGAATACGAACAGCCCCCTCAAGCGAGGGGGCTGGACACGCAGAGACCCCTCACAGGGGAGGGGTCTTCGTGAATTCGATCCTCATGGGTTGCTCGCACCGCACAACGTGTTCACACAAGGTAGCGCTGCCCCGATCGGCGGTCAACGCGTATCACGAGCCTGGGCGAACCTTACTCTCGGCCACGGCCCATCCACGTGCTACGATGCGTCCCCATGCCCGAGACCGTGCTCGTCTGTGTCGCCTGGCCGTACGCGAACACGCCGCTGCACGCGGGGCAGGTGGCAGGCGCGTACCTGCCGGCCGACATCTTCGCGCGCTACCACCGCATGCGGGGCAACCGGGTGCTCATGGTGTCGGGATCCGACGCCCACGGCACGCCGATCACCGTCCGTGCCGAGCAAGAGGGCCTCAGTCCGCAGGCAATCTTCGAGCGCAACCACGCCTCGTTTCTTGAGACGTTCGAGCGCTTCGGGATCTCGTTCGACCTGTTCACCTCCACGGCCACCGAGAACCACGCGCGCGTTGCCCAGGACCTGTTCGCGCGCCTTCGCGACTCAGGGTACGTCTATCCCGCCGAGCAAACGCTGTTGTACGACCCGAAGGCCGAGCGCTTCCTCCCAGACCGCTACGTCGAGGGCACCTGCCCCATCTGCGGCTATGACGGCGCACGTGGTGACCAGTGCGACAACTGCGGTTCGACCCTCGACGCCATCGAATTAGTGAACCCGAGGTCACGCTTCTCAGACGCGACCCCGGTGCCGCGGCCGTCGATGCACTTCTTCCTAAAGCTCAGCGCGTTCAATGAGCCGCTCAGCGAGTGGGTCGAGGCGCAGCACCACTGGCGGCCGGCGGTGCGCAACTTCACGCTCGGGCTCCTGCGCGAGGGGCTCCACGACCGCGGCATCACTCGCGACCTCGACTGGGGCATTCCGGTCCCCGTCGAGGGCTACGAGGGGAAGCGTATCTACGTCTGGTTCGAGGCCGTGATCGGATATCTCTCCGCCTCGATTGAATGGGCTGGTCAAACTGGGACTCCCGAGGCGTGGCGCGATTTCTGGGAGGATCCGGCTGCCCGCAGCTACTACTTCCAGGGCAAGGACAACGTGCCCTTCCACACCACCATCTGGCCCGCGATGTTGATGGGCCGTGGCGGTCTGAATCTGCCCTACGACGTGCCAGCCAACCAGTACGTCACGATGTCCGGGGCCAAGGCGTCGTCGAGTCGCAACTGGGCCGTCTGGATGCCGGATTACGTGAGCCGGCACGACCCGGACCCGCTCCGCTACGTCCTGTCCGCAATCATGCCCGAGACGTCGGACTCGGACTTCACGTGGGCGGAGTACGTACGTCGCAATAACGACGAGCTCGTTGCCACCTGGGGTAACCTCGTGAACCGCGTGCTCACGTTCACACGGCGCAACTTCGAGGCACGCGTGCCGGAGCCGCCCGCCGAGCTGGCGCCGGAGTCGCGCGCGATCCTCGACGCGGTGGATGCAGCCTTCGGCGGCGTCGGCCAGCACATCGAGGCCGTCCGGCTGCGCCCGGCCCTCCAGGGCGCGATGACCATCGCGCAGCAGACCAACCGCTACCTGGATGAGCGAGCGCCCTGGAGCGCGATCAAGCAGGACCGCGCCTCCGCCGCCGAGACCCTCTACACAGCGATCAACGTCATCAGCGGCCTCGCGAGCCTCCTCCAGCCGTTCATGCCGTTCACTTCGCCGCAGGCCTGGGCGATGGCCGGCAATACCGGGGGCGACATCCAGGCGGCCGGCTGGCGACGCTCGCCGATCGCGGGTGGGACGCCGCTCCCTGAACCGTCCCCGCTGTTCAAGAAGCTCGATGACACCCTCGTCGACGAGGAGGAAGCGCGGCTCGGTCGGTGAACGCCCCGGTCGTCGACGCACACGCGCACACGTACTCGCAACAGTTCGACGACGATCGTGGCGCCACGTTTCAACGCGCGTGGGATGCCGGTCTCGTCGCCGTCGTCGAGGTTGGCGGCGACGTCGAGAGCAGCCGGAACGCGCTCGCACTCGCGGACGGGGATCATCGGATCCACGCGGTTGCCGGCATCCACCCGCACGAGGCGCGACATCTGGATGCCCAGCGCGACGAACTGCGGTCGCTCATCGAATCCGGCCGCTTCGTCGGGGTGGGCGAGATCGGGTTCGACTTCCACTACAACCACTCTCCTCGTGAGGCGCAGTTCGCGGCCTTCCTCTGGCAACTCGAGCTCGCCCGCGAGGCGGAGCTTCCGGTCGTCATCCACTGCCGCGAGGCTGATGAAGATGGCTACGCCGTCCTCAACGAGTGGGCGCACCGCGTCGGACGGTTCCGCGGCAGCGATCGGGAGATCGGAATGCTGCATTGTTTCGCTGGCGACGCAGACCTTGCGTTGCGTTATGTCGAACTCGGATTCCTGATCTCAATCCCGGGGCCGGTGACGTACAAGAACAACGACCGGGGCCAGGACGTCGCGCGCTCGGTGCCGCTTGCGGCTATGCTGGTCGAAACGGACGCACCCTACCTCACACCGGCTCCCTACCGCGGGTCGCGCAACGAGCCCGCGTACGTCGTGGAGACGATCCGCATGGTCGCGCAACTCAGGGGATGTTCAGCGGAGGATGTCGCGGCCGCGACTGCGGCGAACGCAGCGCGCCTCTTCGGGTTCAGCATCAGGTAGGACGCATGACCGCCAGAACTGACGTTGTCACACTCTACGGCCCGGTAGGCGCAGACCTGCCGCTGGTCGACGAGATGCTCACGTCGCTCCGACACGTCGAGTTTCCCTGGCTTCGCAGCATGCTCGAGGCGACGCTCACGGGCGGCGGCAAGCGGCTGCGACCGGCCATCGCGCTGCTGGCGGGCCGCCTCGGAGACTACGACCTTGAGAAACTCGTCCCGCTCGCGGCCAGCGTCGAACTCCTCCACACCGCGACGCTCATTCACGATGATGTGATCGACGCGGCCCAGGAACGACGCGGCAAGCCCACTGCCGCGGCGCTCTTCAACAACGCCTCGAGCGTTATGCTCGGCGACTACATGTTCGCGCACGCGGCTGAGTTCGTCGCCCGCACCGGGAACATTCGCGTCATCCGGAACTTCGCGGACACACTGCGCGTGATGGCGAACGGTGAGCTGACGCAGGACATGAGCGCCTACGAGTACTCCCCAGATGTACAGCGCTACCTCGACCGCATCTATGGCAAGACCGCGTCCCTCTTCGCCACGGCGGCGGAGGGCGGCGCAATCGTGACCGGGGCCCCCGAGGAGCTGGTGGGGCCGATGCGGAGCTTCGGCGAGTATCTCGGGATGGCCTTCCAGATCGTAGACGACATCCTTGACTTCACCGCAACGTCCGAGGAACTGGGAAAACCGGCCGGCTCCGACCTGCTTGCTGGCACGGTCACCCTGCCGACGCTGCTCTATATGGAGCGGTACCCGGACGACAATCCCGTGAAGCGCGCGTTCGAGGGCATCCGCCGCCGCGCCAATCTGTCCCGTGCGGTGACGGAGATCCGCGACTCGGAGATCCTCCCGGAGGCAATGCGGACGGCGGAGCGATTCGCGGCGGACGCCCGGACGGCGCTCGAGGCGCTGCCCGATGGCGACCCTCGTTCGACGCTCGACGGCCTCGTGGACTACGTGTTGAACCGGCGTTCGTAGCCGCCGGGTTGGCTTACCCTAGCTTCCAGGCCTGGGCTTCTCTGCAGACTTCTTCCTGCGCGCCCGCACACGGACCTCGGGCTTCGGCGCGGTCTTCTCCTCGTCGCTGAGGACGGTGCTGGCACGTCGCTTCCGCTCCTCCGGGACGATGTCTTCCTTTGGAGCCTCGCTCGAGGTGAGCGGGTTCTTCAGCTGACCCTCGAGGCCCCACGAAAGCCCCTTGTCGGGGATCCGTCGAGGCATGCCGTCGCGCATCACGAACGCGGCGAACTCGGTCGGCATGATCCGCTTTGACTCGGTGTCGCACACGACGCACGGCTGCGGGTCCGTTGCCTGGCTGATCGGTCGCAGCATCTCGAAGATCCCGTTGCAATGGGAGCAATAGTATTCATACAGCGGCACGGTTAGTCCCCCTCTGCAAGACTCCTTCGAGTATAGGGGGCAGGCGGCGAGGAGGCAGCCACGAGCCGCCGCGCGTCGGCAACGAACTGAGCGGTCGCCAGGCCACGCTCGCTGACCGACCGCACCACGGTGTGCATGACGCGTTCGAGGCGTCCGGCCAGATCCGAACTCAGCCGGATGCGCCCGGCGTCCTCGTAGGGGCCGTCCTGGATGGCCCGCAGCACCTTCAGCGCCGTCGAGTCGATCGCCACCGCATCGTCGTGGCGTTCGCGGCAGCGCGGGCAGACGACGCCGCCCCCAAGCGCTGACCAGGTGGCGCGTTCAGCGCTCACCGTCTCCCCACAGCCAATGCAGCTCCGCCACTCCGGTCGGAAGCCTGTCCTCGAGAGCAGTTCCATCTCGAAGGTGCGGGTTGCGATGTGTACGCCGTCTCCGCGGCTGAGCCGCACGAGGGTCGCCAGCAGGAGGTCGTATACGTCATGCGCGTCGGCGTGTTCGACCGTCATGCGGTCGGCCAGCTCAGTGACGTACATCCCCGTACTGAGCCGTTCGAGGTCGGCATGCAGCGCCCCAAACCCCTCGATCATCTGCGCCTGCGTCACAATATCCAGGCTGCGTCCGTGCGCGAGCAGCACCTCCGTCTGCACGAGGGGTTCGAGGTGGCCGGCCAGCCGGCTCTTCGGCCGTAGGGTCCCCTTGGCGACGGCCTCCAGCTTTCCACGCTCCGGCGTCAGCAGAGTGACGATCCGGTCCGCGTCACCGAGACGACGGTGACGGAGCACGATCGCCTCCGTCCGAGTAACGCGAGGAACGCGCGCCGGCATCGCTACTCGCGGCGTTCCGGCTCGCGTGAACCGCCGCCGAACTTCCTCGCGGCCAGCCAAACGAGTCCGGCGACGAGCGCCGCCGCGATGCCCGCGACGCGCACCGACGCGGTGTCGCTCGTCCCTGTGTTGTTGAGCGTCACCGTCACCACAAGCCAGGTCACCACGAACGCAATCCACCACCACTTGCGCAGCCCGCTCCAGAGCTTCATCCGCTACTCCACCGACTGCCGGAACTCGAGCGCCCGCCCGAGTGTCACGTCGTCAGCGTATTCGAGGTCGGCGCCCGCGGGGAGGCCCCGAGCGAGCCTCGTTACTCGAATTCCCAAGGGGCTCAGAAGGCGGGCCAGGTACATAGCGGTTGCTTCACCCTCAAGGTTCGGGTTCGTGGCAACGATGACCTCGACGACATCCTGATCGACGTCGCGCAGCCGCGCCAACAACTCGGCGATCTTCAGATCCTCGGGCCCTATGCCGTCGGCGGGCGAGATCACTCCGTGCAGTACGTGGAACAGACCGTGGTAGCCGCGCGTCCGCTCGATCGCGCGGAGGTCGAGCGGCTCCTCCACAACGCAGATCGCCGTCCGGTCGCGCGACGTATCCAGGCAGATGCGGCACGGATCCTGCTCAGTGATGTCCTGACATCGCGAGCAGAGCACGACCCGCTCCTTCACCTCGAGCAACGCCTCAGCGAGCGACCGCGCCTCCTCTTCCGGCGCCCGCAGGATGTGATACGCGAGCCGTTGCGCGGACTTCGGACCGATGCCGGGCAGCCGATGAAACGCCTCGACCAGCCGTTGGATCGGCGACTGCGATGTCGGCCATGGATCCTGCAACGTGCGCCCGCTACTCGTCGACCGGCACAGCGCCGTAGCGGAGCGCCTCCTCGAGCAGGTGTCCACCACGGGACTGTGGTGCCGGAGGCGGCGCGGCGGCTTCCTGCATCGCGTCCCAGACCACGGGTACGACCTGCACCGGATGTCCGACAGCCTCGGCGACCGCCTCTCGGATCGCCTGCATGACTTTCGCGTCCTCTTGAGCCTTCTGGACGTGGGTCGCGAAGCGGAACCCGAGCTCGATGCTCTCGCCGTCAAAGCTCTTGATGTCGCAGGCGGTGTTCAGCAGGGCGCCCGCCTTGTGCGACCGCTTCCGCACGGCGTCACGGATGCCTCCCCACTTCCCGCGTATCTCCCGCAGTGCTGGCGGCGCATCCGTTGCGTCCGGCGGGACGAACGGCGGTGGTGCCGGCTCACGTTCTGGCGCGGGCGGCGACGCCGCTGCGGACACCTGCGGTCGTGGCTGCGGAGGTTGCGGCGTCCTCGGGCGCTGCGCGGGACGGCCCTGTGTCGACGGTGCTCGCCGCTCGGGAGCAGGAGCTCGTGCGCTGCGGTTCTCTGCTGGCGGCGCAGCGGCAGCGGTCGGCGCCACAGGCGCGGCGGCAAGCCCCACCGCGAGCGAGGCGAACGCGATCTCTGCCGGCAACGAGTCGTATGGGTCGCCCGCGAAATCGAGGTCTCCGAAGGCACGGAGTGCGGCCACGATGTCCGAAGACGTCACCTCGTTGGCGAGTGCGCGCAGCTCGGTCGCCTGTGCGTCCGATAGCGCCAGCTGGTCGACCGCACCCGCCCGGATGAGCAACAGCGAACGCAGCGTCCCGATCACCTCGCGCGCGAACGCGCGGATATCGAGACCGTCGTCCCGCGCCGCAGACAGCACTTCGAGGCCCCGTCCGAGATCCCGCGTCACCGCCGCCCGCGCGAGCTCGGTCGTCCGGTGGTCCACGACCAGCCCGAGGCCTCGTTGGACCGCGTCGAGGTCCAGCGTGCGTCCATGGTAAGCAACGAGCTGGTCGAGCAGATTTACGGCGTCACGCATCGACCCGGTGGCTTGACGGGCAATCAGTTCCAGGCAGCCGGGCGCCACCGCCAGCCCTTCCCCGTCGGCGATGATCTGAAGCCACTCGACCGTGTTCGCGAGCGTATGACGGCGAAAGTCGAAGCGCTGGCACCGCGACGTGATTGTCGGGGGGATTCGGTGGGCCTCGGTGGTCGCGAGGATGAAGATGATGTGGGGCGGCGGCTCCTCGAGCGTCTTCAGCAGCGCATTGAACGCCGCGTCCGTGAGCATGTGCACCTCGTCGATGAGGTACACCTTGTACCGCGCGCTGTTCGGCGCGTATCCGGCCGCCTCGCGCAGCGCTCGCACCTCGTCGATGCCGCGGTTCGACGCGGCATCCAATTCGATCAGGTCGAGGGCCCGTCCGCTCTGGAACGCTTCACAGGACACACAGCCGTTGCAGGGCTCGCCGGCGACCGGCTCGAGGCAGTTCACGGCCTTCGCGAGGATGCGCCCCGTACTCGTCTTCCCCGTCCCGCGAGGCCCGGTGAACAGGTACGCATGCGCCGGCGCTCCACTCGCAACGGCGTTGCGGAGGGTTGTCGTGATCGGCTGCTGGCCAACGACGTCCGCGAAGCGCTGCGGACGCCATTTCCGGTAGAGGACTTCCTGGCTCACGTGCGTCCCGATACTGCCTCGGGGGAGGACTCGAGGTCAGCAGTGTCAGTGTACACGGTCGGCCAGACGGCCTCACGCGTCCCCAAATGCGGCTACTCGTGATCGGTATGCCCGCCGTCGCCGCGCCCCGCGTGCACCTCGGGTCCGAGGATGGACTCCTCACGCCCTCGCATGAGCGCGTCGTCGTCCGGCATCTCGTGGTCGTACCCGAGCAGATGCAGCAGCCCGTGCAGCAAGACGTGACGCAGTTCTAGCTCGGCGGTCATGCCGGCTGCCATGGCGTTCTCCCGCACGGTCGGAACGGAGATCGCGATGTCGCCCAGGTATCTCGGCTCCCCCGGGATCGCCGGAAACTCAGCCCCTTCCGAGGCCGGGAACGAGAGCACATCGGTCGGTTCATCGATGCCGCGGTGCTCGCGATTCAGCTCGTGCAGCAGTTCCGGCCCGCCGAGGAGCACCGCGACCTCGACTGGTTCGTCGAGGGCCTCACCGTCCAGCAACTCGCTCGCAAGCGCGAGCAACTTGGCGCCTTCGGCGACCCGGCGATCGTCGTCGGCGAGGCGCTCATCGAAGTCGAACGCGATGTCCGCCGCCAAGCTAGACGAGCGTCTCTGCCGCCCGCCGTGCCGCCTCGATGAGGGGCGTCGGCACGACACCGAGGAACAGCACGCCGCCACCGGCAAGCATGAGCAACCCGTTCGTTGCCAGCGATGGACGGAAAGCCACCGTTTCCCGGGGTTCGTCGAGGATCATCACGCGTGCCCATCGCAAGTAGTAGTACGCAGAGATCGCCGTGTTGAGGACCGCGACGATGATCAGCCAGACGAGCCACTCCTCGCCCGTCTGCACGGCGCTGTTGAATACGTACACCTTGGCGAGGAAGCCCGCGGTCGGCGGGATACCGGTCAGGGACAGCAGACACAAACTCAGCACCAGAGCCGTCCCCGGAGACCGCTTCAACAGTCCAGCATAGTCACGGAGATCGTCCGACCCGATCGACTTCGACACCGCGATCACGGCGATGAACACCCCGAGGTTGGTCGCGGCGTACGTGCCGAGGAAGAACAACACGGCGGATGGGCCCAGGGTGCTTCCACCCGCAACCGCTGCCAGCCCGATCGCGATGTTGCCTGCCTGCGCAATCGAGGAGTAGCCGAGCAGTCGCTTCACATCGGTCTGTTGGATCGCGGCGATGTTCCCGAACGTCATCGAGAGCGCGGCGAACACGCCGAACATCTTCGCCCAGTCCTCCGAGACAAAAGTGTCGCCTCCGCCAAGGCCCGTGTAAAAGATGCGCAGCACGACGGCAAAGCCCGCTGCCTTCGAGGCCACCGACAGGAACGTCGTCACGGGGGTCGGTGAGCCCTGATAAACGTCCGGAGCCCAGGCGTGGAACGGCACGATCGCCATCTTGAACCCGATGCCCGCCGCTACAAGGACGAACGCCAACACCAGCGCGAGCCGCGTCCCTTCCGAACCTGCGCCAACGAACTCGGCGATACCCGCGAGCGAAGTCGTCCCCGACAGGCCGAACAGGAAGGCGAATCCATACAGCAGGACCGCTGCCGAGATCGCGCCCGTCAGCAGATATTTCAATCCCGCCTCCGACGAACGGTCGTCGCGTGCGATGCCGGCCAGCACGAACTGCACGATGGATGTCGTCTCGAGCGCGACGAAGATCGTGATCAGCTCCTGCGCCTGCGCAAGCAGGACCATCGACGCGGTCGAGGTGAGGAGCAGCGCGTAGAACTCGCCCTGCTGCTCGACCCGCTGCAGTCCGTCGCTCGAGACGATCACGACGGCGGCCGCGACGGCGAGCAGCAGGAACGTGAAATACAGACTGAACACGTCGACCACGACCGCGCCGCCGAGCGCCGACTCGCCCGTGATGCCGCTCAGTACCTGCCAGCACGCCATGAACGTGGCGACCACCACCGCAAGCAGGGCGAGCCACTGCACGTCGGTTCGGCGGTTCGAGACCAGATCGGCCACCAGTACCAGCGCAGCGCCCGCGAGGAGCGCGACCACCGGCGCGATGTGTTGGAGCTCGTCGAGGCCGCCCACGGCTAGCCGCCCCTCTGCACGATGGCGGCAATCGGGTCGATCCCGCTTTCGATGACGTCGGTGAGTACCCGCGGGTAGATGCCGACGACGAGGATCGATACGAGCATGGCGCCCATCGCCGTCCGCTCCCACCACTGGTTCGCGTCGGGCAGGTCCGCCCACCGTTCGTTCGGCGGCCCGGTGAAGACGCGCTGCACCGTCCAGAGGATGTAACCGGCCGCGAGCACGACCCCGAACACCGCCGCGATCGTCGCCGCTGGGTGAGCCTCGAGCGACCCGAGGAACACGGTGAGTTCCGCAACGAATCCCGAGAGCCCGGGCAGCCCGAGCGCCGCGAGGCCCGCAACGATCATCACCACACCAATCAGCGGCATCCGGTGCATCAGACCGCTCAACTCCGAGATCTGACGGGTGTGCGCGCGGTCGTACACCAGGCCGACCATGATGAACAGCAGCCCGGTGATAGTCCCGTGAGTGAACATCTGCAACGCCGCCCCTGACAGCCCCACGGGACCAAGCGCCGCGATGCCCAGCAGCACATAGCCCATGTGCGACACGGACGAGTAGGCCACGAGCCGTTTCAGATCCCGCTGGCGCAGCGTGATCAGCGCCCCGTAGACGACGCTGAACCCGGCGATCGCTGCCAGCAGCACGCGGAAGTCCTGCGCCTGCTCCGGGAGGATCGGCAGCACGATCCGAAGGATGCCGTAGCCCCCCATCTTCAGCAGGACTCCCGCAAGCATGACCGACACCGCGGTGGGCGCATCGGTGTGTGCGTCGGGCAACCACGTGTGCACCGGGAACACGGGCAACTTCACGAGGAACGCAGCCAGGATGAACCAGAAGATGGCCGCCAGCGGGAGGATCGCCTCGGTGGGCGGCGACGCGGTGAGTCGCTCGATGTCAAACGTGCCAGCCGTCAGACCCAGCACGAGGAATCCGACGAGCATCAGCGCAGAACCGGCAATCGTGTACAGCAGGAATTTCATCGCGCTGTACTCTTTGCGGCCCGACCCCCAGATGCTGATCAGCAGGTACATCGGGATGAGCTCGAGCTCCCAGAAGATGAAGAACTGGATGAGGTCGAGCGACAGGAAGACGCCTGCGACGGCCGTCTCGAGCACGAGCAGCCACGCGAAGTACTCTTTCGGCCGCAGGGTTACGTTGAACGACACGAGCACCGCCGCCACGGACAGCAGTCCCGTGAGGAGCACCATCGGAGTCGAGAGGCCATCGACGCCGAGCGCGTACTGGACGGAGAAGCCGGCATCGCCGGCGCGGATCCACTCGAAGCGGTCGACGAACTGGTAGCCCGCCTGATCGCGGTCGAACTGTACGAACACGAGGATGGAGATCGCGAAGGCGAGCCCAGAGGCGACGAGCGCGACCCAGCGCGCATCCTGTGCGCGCCCACGAGGCAGCAACGCAATCACAAGCGCGCCGATCGCGGGAACGAGCAGAAAGGCGGTCAGCATCTATCGCTCCAGCACATTCCCGCTCAGCACGAAGATGACGACCACCGCAGCGACCACCCCGGCGAGCAACAGCGAGCTATATGCCTGTTGCTGGCCAAACGTCGTCCGACGCGCGATGTCTCCCGCCAGCCGCGTGGCGCGGCCGGCCATGTTGACCGCCATGTCCACGACGTACGTATCGAACAGCTCGGCCGCCCGCGCGATCCCGCCGTACAGCACCCGGCGGACGATGATGTCCTCGGCGATGACGTCCATGTAGAACTTGTTCTCGACCACGGCCGGCAGCGGCCCGAGGCGTGCGCGCAGCGTCTCCGGTGCGGGCGTACGTGCGTAGTAGAGGGCCGCGGCGGCGCCGATGCCCAGCAATGCGGCGACCGTCGAGCTGACGAGTACCACCGACTCGAGATCGGGATGGCCGTGGCGGAGCGCCTCCGGAAGCGCACCCTCGATCAGATGCCCGAAATCGCCGTTCACGTTCACCAGCCCGATGACCACGGCGGGTACCGCGAGGATCGCCAGGGGGGCCCACATCGGCAGCGGCGACTCGTGGGGGCCGTGGTGCTCGTCGGCGCTGCCGTGATCCGAGACTTCGCCGCCGCGGTATTCGCCGAAGAAGGTCATGAAGATCGCCCGAAACATGTAAAAGGCCGTCATGAATGCGACCAGGACCCCCACGCCGAAGAGCAGCCGGTTGTGATCCCAAGCGTCGAGCAGGATCTCATCCTTGCTCCAAAACCCTGCCAGGGGGAACACACCCGCGAGCGACAGCGAACCGACGAGGAAGGTAAGCCACGTCACCCGCATCGACGAGCGCAACCCGCCCATCTTTCGCATATCGAACGTTCCGGTGGCGTGATTCACGGAACCCGATCCGAGGAACAGGAGCGCCTTGAAGAACGCGTGCGTGAACAGGTGGAAGATCGCCGCAACGTATCCGCCCAGCCCGAGCGCCATCACCATGTACCCAAGTTGTGAGATCGTCGAGTACGCCAGTACGCGCTTGATATCGGTCGCCACGATGCCCATCGTGGCAGCGAGCAGCGCCGTGAGCGCTCCCGTGTACGCGATCAACGTCGTGACCTCGCTCGGCGCTGCCTCGAACGTCGGGAAGAAACGGGCAATCAGGTACACACCGGCGGCGACCATTGTCGCGGCGTGAATCAGGGCCGACACCGGTGTCGGACCTTCCATGGCGTCCGGCAGCCAGATGTGCAACGGGAACTGCGCCGACTTGCCGACCGCCCCGGCGAACAGCCCGAGCGTGAAGCCCGCGAGGACGGCGGCCGACAGCTCCTCGGCGTTCGCGTTAATCGTCGCGATATCGAACTCGCCGGTCTTCGACCAGATCAAGAGGAGGCCCAGCAGGAAGCCGAAGTCACCGAACCTCGTGACGATGAACGCCTTCTTAGCCGCAGCCGCCGCCGATGGTCGGTCGAACCAGAACCCGATCAGCAGGTACGAGGACAGCCCGACCAGCTCCCAGTAGATGAACAACTGCAGCAGGCTCGACGCGAGCACCAGCCCGAGCATCGAGGATGTGAACAGGCCCATGTATGCGTAGTAGCGGGCGTACCCGCCGTCGCCGCGCATGTACTCGGTCGAGTAGATCTGGACCAGCAGCGCCACGCTCGTAACGACGACGAGCATGACCCCCGTCAGGCCGTCCAGCCGTATGCCAAAGGCCACCTCGAGGTCGAACAACTCCATCCAGGTATGCGGCGCGAACCCCACGGACTCGCCGTCGTGCGCGTGCACCGTGTTCAGCGCCCAGAGCGCCAGGAGCCACGAGACGCCGATGGCGAGGATCATCAAACGGCCGGCGTCGCGGGGCCGGCCACGAAGCAGCGCCGCGATCGCAATCGCGGCTCCGAGCGGGACGAAGTAGATCGCCCAAGCGGCGCCTTCGGAGATGTCGCCCATCAGACCTTGTTCAACACTTCTCGAGCCACATGCGTCTTGCCATCGGGCACCCAGATCTCTCGCGGGTCACGCATCGATCCAAGCTCCAGTGGGGGCACGACGCGAACGGACAGCGCCTCGGTGTTGAACAGCTCCTTCCAGATGACGGCCGCATAGCCATCGGGGACTTCCATGAACTTCACCCACATCGACGTGCGCTCCGCATCACCAGCGCATCAGGTTGATGCGGTCGAGATCGACGGTCTCGCGGCGCCGGTACACCAGCACCGCCATCGCGAGGGCGACCGCCGCCTCGGCTGCCGCCACCGTGAGCACGAAGACGACGAACACATGCCCGGCGAGCGGCGCTGACGCCTCATCGAACGCGGCGCTGAACCGCGAGAACGACAGGAACGTGAGGTTCACCGCGTTCAGCATGAGCTCGACGCCCATCAACACCGCGATCGCATTCCGCTTCGACAACGCGATCGCGATGCCGATGCCGAACACCAACCCGGACACCGCGAGGTAGTGCTCGAGGGTCACGCTCATGCGGGTTCGTCCTCACGCACGAGCAAGATTGCTCCGACGAGCGCCGCCAGCAGCAGGACCGAAGCTACCTCGAAGGCAAGGATGTACGGCTCCAGCAGCGCGGAGCCGATCCCCTGCACCGTTGTCGCGAAGTCGCGGCTGATGGCTGCATCACCGGTCAACTCGGGCCACGTCACGTCCATGGCCACGAAGCCCACGATGCCCGCGAACGCGAAGCCCGTGAGCACGCCCGGCAGCACGAAGAGCGAGTTGGCGTTATCCCTCGACGCCAGCGGCGTGAGCATGACGGCGAACACGAGCAGCACGGAAATCGCCCCCGCGTAGATCAGCACCTGTGCCACAGCGATGAAGTCGGCGGACAGGGTGACGAACAACCCGGCCATCCCGAGGAAACTCAGCACGAGGAACAGCACCGCGTGCAGGAGGTTGCGCGACACGAAGACAAGCAACGCGCTGCCCACGGTCAGGCCGCTGAGCAGGTAGAACCCGAGGACGATGCCGTTCGACTCCACTACGGCGCCGCCCGCATTCGTCGCGCCGCCCGCAACCCGCCGACGCTCGTCGTCAATGTCGGAGCCAGCAGCGATTCTCGTTCGGGCCGGTATCCGAGGAAGCGCGCCCAGAAGCGCACGATCCAGACCGCGAACCCCGCGTTGACGACCGTGAAGAGCGCGAGCGGAATGACTCCGGGCACATCCCAGCGCTCGAGAATCGACTTCTCGAGCGCGATCAGCAGCACCTGCACGAGCGAGATCGGGATCAGGTACTTCCAGGCGAACAGCATCAACTGGTCGAGCCGGAACCTCGGTAGGGTGCCGCGCAGCCACACCAGCACGAAGTAGCCCGCCGAAATCTTGAGCGCGAAGATCAAGTACGGCGGCACCCACGCCTCGAGTCCGAAGAGCGACCACCCTCCGAGGAAGAACGTGCCGACGAAGGCCGCCACGGCGACCGCGTTTCCCAGCTCGACGGCGTAGAACAGCCCGAACTTCATCCCCGAATACTCGGTGTGGAAGCCGGCGACGATCTCAGACTCAGCCTCCGCGATGTCGTTCGGCGTGCGGTTCAGCTCTGCCGTCGAGGAGAAGAAGAACGTGAACAACGCGAGCGGCATCAGCACGCCGAGCCACATGTTGTGGTCCGCCTGCCACTGCACGATCTCGGAGAGCTGCATCGAGCCGGTGAACAGCACGACGGAGAGCAGAGCGATGCTGAGCGGGATCTCGTACGAGATCATCATGGCGACCGTACGCATCGCGCCCAGGAGCGCGTAGTGGTTATTCGACGACCATCCCGCCATGAAGATGGCCAGAGTGGACAGCGAGCTGATCGCGATCAGATAGAGGACTCCCACATTGATGTCGAGGTACGACATCTGCGGCGCCCAGGGGATCGGCGCCCACACGAGCAACCCGGGGATGAACACCAGCACCGGGGGCAAATAGAACATGAAACGGTCAGCGCCGCGCGGGATCAGCGTCTCCTTCTGGATCAGCTTGATCGCGTCGGCGAAGGGCTGGAGCAGTCCGAACGGCCCGACGCGGTTCGGCCCGCGGCGCACCTGGATCCGCCCGATGAGGCGGCGTTCCACCCAGATCAACACGAGTAGCACGGCCCCGACGAATGACAGGATGCCAACGGCCCCGATCAGCGCCGTGACGATGTATGAGAGCCAGTGGTCTCCCAGCGCATCCGACATCCACTGCGGCTGATCCGCGGTCTGGTCGTCCAACCACTCGCGCAGTGACTGCACGGCGATGCCGAGGTCTCGGAAGTCGTACCAGTGCCCATCCAGGCGGCCGCTCACGATGACGACGGCGATCGCCACGTTCAGCGCTACGAACGCAAGCAGGGCGACGGCGAGCGGCGCGAGGACGCGAGGTGACAACCGCCGTGCAGGCGTCCGCACCGGGTCGAGCCACGCGCTGCGCATCATCGGTCGATCTCCCCGACGACAATGTCGATCGAGCCCAGCGTGACGATCGCGTCCGGCAGCGACGTGCCGACCGCCATCTCACGGAGCAACGACAGATTAATGAGCGATGGCGCCCGTATGTGGAAGCGGAACGGCGCCGGCCCACCGTCCGAGACGACGTAGAAGCCCAGTTCCCCCCGCGGCCCTTCGACGCGAGCGTACGCCTCGCCGGGTTCGGGGCGCAGCGCGAGCGGGATCTCCGTCTTGTGCGGCCCCGAGGGGAGCCCGTCGAGGGCCTGCCGGATGATGCGCACCGACTGACGCATCTCCTCGAGACGGACCATGAAGCGGTCGTAGCAGTCCCCGACGTGGCCCACCGGGATGTCGAAGTCGAAGTCCTCGTACGCGCAGTACGGCTCCGCCTTGCGGAGATCCCATGGCACGCCCGAGGCGCGCAACACGGGCCCGACGAGCGACCCGTTGATCGCGTCCTCGGCAGATACGACCCCGACGCCTCGCGACCGCGCCAGCAGGATCTCGTTGTCGACGAGCAGCTCCGTGTACTCAGCGATGCGGTCCGGCAACTCGTCGATCAGCGCGTTCACGGCCGGGAAGAACTCCGCGGGCGGGTCGAACGCGACGCCGCCGATGCGCATGTAGTTCGTCGTCAGGCGTGCGCCGCTGGTCATCTCGAAGAGGTCGAGGATCTTCTCGCGTTCCCGGAACATGTACATCAGCGGCGTCTGCCACGCCCCCGCGTCGTTGATGAAGGTGCCGTTCGCCATCGAGTGGCTCGCGATGCGCTGCAGCTCCGCGAAGATCACCCGCAGGTACGAGGCGCGATCGGGCACCTCGACACCGGCGAGCCGCTCTGCTGCCAGGCAGTAGCCGAGATTGTTGGACATCGATGCGAGGTAGTCTGTGCGGTCGGTGAACGGGATGTTCTGCGTATACGTGCGCTCTTCGGCCAGCTTCTCCATCGAGCGATGCAGGTACCCGACCACCATGTCGATGTCCTGGATGCGCTCCCCGTCCATCACCACGCGCAGGCGGAACACGCCATGCGTCGAGGGGTGCTGCGGCCCAATGTTGAGGACGTACGGCTCGCTCGCAGTGGTCATCGCGCCTGCCGCCCTGCCTCTTCGAACGGGAACTTCGGCAGGCCCGGGTGGTGGCCTTCGATCTGCAGAAAGTCCTTTCGCAGCGGGAACCCGGGGTAGCCCTCCCACAGGAACATCCGACGCAGATCGGGATGCCCCTCGAAGCGGAGACCCATCAGGTCGTAGACCTCGCGCTCCTGCAGCAGGGCGCCTTTGTAGACGGGATAGACACTCGGGATCGAAGCGGCCTCGTGCTCGTGCACTCGCGCCTTGACCACCACCTGGTGGTTCTGATCGAGCGACTGGAGGTGGTAGACCACCTCGAAATGGTCATACCGGTCCACGGCGCACATGTTACTCAGCTGGGCGGCGTCGAGATCCGGGTCGTCGTGGAGCCAGCGCATCACCTCGACTACCGCGCCGGGCGCGACTTCCACCCACTCGTCCGTCTCGGCGATCACCGATTGCGGCAGCGCTTGCCGGAGACGACCGGCCACGGCGTGGCCCTCGAGTTGACGTGGTCCGCGGGGCAACTAGCGCCACTCCAGCGCACGGCGACGCCAGGCGTACGCCAGACCGAGAGCCAGGATGCCGATGAAGAGAGCGGCCTTGAACAGCACCGCGAAATCGAGCCCTCCGTGGACGACCGCCCACGGGTACAGGAAGACCACCTCCACGTCGAAGATCACAAACCCGAGAGCGAACAGGTAGTAGCGCGCGTGGAACTGCCCCCATGCGCTGCCTTCGCTCTCGACGCCACACTCGTACGTGGCGTCTTTGACAGGGTCGTGGTTCTCCGGGCGGATGCGAAAGCGATAGAAGGCGTACGACGCGATCAGAGGGATCGCGGGAAAAAGAAGCGCGAACATGAGCAAGACGCCAACGCGTCCGAACTGCTCTGGAATCACGCGCCGGCTCCCTCAGCAGTACAGGCTGGCGCCCCGACGAGGGCCGGATTCGTTGTAGCACGCGCCCCTGATGGGTGCAATTGAACGAAGTGAATACGCGCCCTCCGTCCGGGCCGGACTCACTCCGCCGCCGGCGGAAGCTCCACTTCGAGGTCCTCGACCCGGATCTCCATCTGCTCGAAGTCATGGCCGTCGCGGTGTACGGACTTCACCCTCCGGAAGCCCGCATGCCCGAACGCCGCCTGCGCCCGGTGGTTCCACGACAGCGTATGCAGGTAGACACGTACGACGCCCCGCTCCTCAAAGAGGTAGCGGATGAGGAGCCTCACCGCGTCGCGGCCGTATCCCCGCGACCAGTAAGCACGCTCGCCGATAGTGATCCCCAGTTCGGCTTCTCGCAGCCCGGCGTCATACCCGTAGTACATGACGTTGCCGATGTGCGTACCGCCCTCGAGTTCCTCGATCGCGAATGACCGTCGGTAGGCGCTGACGAAACGGAGGTCTTCGGTCATCGAGGAGACGAACGCGCGATACGACATCGTCAACGGACGTGCGGCATCGAACCGTGCCAGTTCCGGATCACGCCGCCACTCGTAGTCCCGTCTCGCGTCGTCGAGTTGCTTCTCCCGGAGCCGCACGAGGCGCCCGGTCCGGATGACCCGCGGCGCTGTGGCCGTCACGCTACCTGTCCCCGGATGAGGGCTTCTGCGCGTTCCACGATGGTGCATTCGTTCCGATACGACATGCGCGCCATCGCCTCCTGGATCTCGATCCACTCAACCACATCATACTCGTGGTCGTGGCGGCTCACGTCGCCACCTACGGCCGTCATCAGGAAGTGCCGCACGATCTTGTGCACGCGGACGTGCTCCGATGCGATTGCGTACCAGTACTCAATGGCGCCGATCTCTCGCTCGACGCGGACCTCGAGGCCAGTTTCCTCTGCCACCTCGCGGATCGCGGTTTCCTCGACGTTCTCGCCGGGCTCCGGCGTCCCCTTCGGCAGTGCCCACAGCTCCTGTTGAGGACGGGCGACGAGGACGATGTCGATGCGGCTGCCCGCTCGACGGTAGACGACTCCCCCGGCGGACACCGCCTCGCGGATCGGGTCGCGCCTCCGCGTTCGCGTCGGCGTCACCCCGTCTCCGCCTCCTCGTCGAGATCGACGGCCATCATTCGGGCCTCGGCGAGCGCGCGGCGCGCCGCCTGTGCGACATGATCTTCGCGCTGCAACAGCTGCTGCAGCGCCGCCTCCGCGGCTTCGCCCGCGATTTCGCCGAGGGCCTCGATGGCCGCTACCTGGACTTCGCCGTCAGGGTCGTCCACGAGCATCGTCAGCGGCTCGACGGCGCTCTCGAGTAACAGCTCCCCGGCCGCCGTTGCGGCCGCCGCTCGCGTCTCCGCGTCGTCGTCATCGAAGTTGTATACGAGTACGGGCAGCCAGTCGTCGGACGCGTTCCGCCCCATCGCACGGATGGAGGCCAGTCGCATCCGGGGCGTCCCCGTCTCGTACTGGTCGGCGATCAGCTCTGCCACCCACTCCTCTGAGGACGCGCCGAGCGACTCGAGGGCGCGGCCGCGGACCTCATCCTCCTGCGTCGCGTCTTCGATCACGTCCCGCAACACCTCGGACAGATACTCCGCCGCGTCGTCCGACAACAGCCCGAACTCCATGCTGACGGCGAACTGCCCGAGGCCGCTCGCTGCCTCCGCGCGCACCGTCCCCTCCGGATCCTCGCGCACGAGGTCAGCCAGCAGCCGCATGACTTCCTCGCCCTCATGCTCCCACAGGCCGCGGATCGCGAGGATGCGGGTCGCGGGATCGGGATCGTGCAGCGCGGTCAAGTGGACGCGGTTGAAGTCGAGCGTCGCGTCCTCTTCGGAGAGCCGTTGCAGCGCCGCGAGCAACTCGCGCCGACGCTCCGGTGCCAGCTTTCCCCACAACGGGATGAGCTGGCTGATCGTCTGGTCGTCGGCGGCCGAGAGCGCGGCGAGATCCTCGTAGGGAAGCCCCCGCGAGCCATCACCGATCGCGCGCAACACGTCTCGAGGCTGCGCGGCCGGCGTCCGCCGTATTCCCGCCTCTTCGAGGTCCCCCGGGGACCCCGTGTCATCGAACCCGCCTGGACTGCTGGAAGCCGGTCGGTCGTGGTCTGTCATGGCCTCAGTGTAGCAGTGGCTGCCGCGGGGTCCCCGGCACGTCGAGCCACTCGGACTTCGGGTCCCGATCGAGGAGCGCGGTGGCGGCGTCTGCGGGCGCGACGCCCTCATACAGGATCGCGCGGAGCCCCTCGGCGATCGGCATCTCGACCCCCAGGCGCCGCGCCAGGCGCAGTGCTGCCGCCGCGGTTCCAGCCCCTTCGGCCGTCTCGCCGGTCTCGCGCAGCACGTCCTCCAGCGATGCCCCCTGCGCCAGTCGTTCACCGAGGCGCCGGTTTCGAGAGAGCGGGCTGTACGACGTCGCGATGAGGTCGCCGACACCGGCGAGCCCCTGGAACGTCAGAGGTTCCGCCCCCGCCGCGACGCCCAGACGCGTCATCTCCGCCAGCCCGCGGGTCATCACCGCCGCCTTGGCGTTATCGCCGTAGCCGAACGCATCGACCATCCCGGCGGCGATCGCAACGATGTTCTTCAGCGCCCCGCCGAGTTCGACGCCGACGACATCCGTGGACGTGTACACCCGAAACGTCGGACGGTGAAAGGCGTCGCGCAGCGCCTCGAGGGGCGCGTCCGCGGACGCAATCACCGTAGTGCTGGGAAGACCGGCCGCAACCTCTCGCGAGAGGTTCGGACCCGACAGGACCGCGATCGGGTTCGCGGGCAGCACGTCGCGCAACACCTCCGACATCCGACGACCGGAGTCGATCTCGATCCCCTTCGAGGCACTGAGCACGACCGACCGGGGGGCGATCTGCGACGCCACCGCGCGCGCCGCCGCGTCCATGGTCTGGGCAGGGACCACGAAGCAAACCAGATTCGCGTCGAGCAGGGCGCGGGCGTCTGCCGTCACCGTCAGTTCCGGCGGAAACTCGACGCCCGGAAGCCGCCGTCGGTGCTCACGGGCCGAGCCGATGTCGGCCGCCTCGCCTTCCGTGCGCGCGAGCAGGGTCACGTGCAGCCCGTTGCGGGCGAGGAGGACGGCGAGAGTCGTGCCCCATGCCGTCGTCCCGACGACCGCGGCTCGATCGAACGCTCCCATCAAGCCCGTCCGGGAGTCCGCCGCGCGCCCCCATGTCCGATCTTCGGCTCCGTGCCACGGAGCAGTCGCTTGAGGTTCCCCAGGTGGTTCAGCTCCACCGACGCGGTGACGGCAACACCAAACAGTTCGTACTCAGGGTCGGTCCATCCGAGGATTACGAACGCGGAGAGCAGCATGAAGCCCGTCAGCATCGCCGTCATCGACATCACCGACACATATCGCGTCACGCCCAGGACGATGCCACCGATGACGAGCGTGAGCAGCGCCGCGAGCGGGGCGATCGCGAGGAACGCCCCGAACGAGGTCGCCACGCCGCGCCCGCCTCGGAAGCCGGCGAACACCGGCCACGTGTGACCCGCGACCGCCGCCACTCCGCCGAGTGCCGCCGCAAGCGGATCGTCGAAGACGAACTGCCCGACGAGCACCGGCGCTGCGCCCTTCAGGATGTCCAGCGCCACCACGACGAGCGCCCCGCCAAGGCCCACGGTGCGCAACGTGTTCGTGAATCCGGTCTTGCCAGACCCGTACTCACGGATATCGACGCCGCGCACGAGACGGCCGACGACAAGCCCCGCTTGCGTCGACCCCAGCAGATATCCGGCGATCGTGACCAGCAGCACGCTCATGCCGAAGCCTCGTGCCGGTCCTCAGACCTCCGGCGGAACACCATCCGGATCGCCGTGCCCTCGAACCCGAACGCGGCACGAAGCCGGTTCTCGAGGAAGCGACGGTAGGAGAAATGCAGCAGGCGGGGGTCGTTCACGAAGAACACGAACGTCGGCGGCTCGGTCTCCGCCTGGGTTGCGTACATGACCTTCAGCCGCTTGCCGTGCACGGACGGTGGGCCATGTTCGGCCATCGCCCGATGCACCACGAGGTTCAATTCGGAGGTCTGCACTCGCCGGCGGCGCACCTGGTCGATGTGGATCGCCAGCTCGAGGAGTTCGCGGATCCCCTCACCTGTCACTGCAGACGTGAACTGGACAGGCGCCCAGGGGACGAACTGATAGCGCTGGTCCACCCTGCGAGCGAACGCGTGACGGTCTCCGCGGTCCTCGGCCAGGTCCCACTTGTTCACGACGATAATCAGACCCTTGCCCTGCTCCGCCACGTACCCGGCGATATGCGTGTCCTGCGCAACCGTGGGTTCCCCCTGGTCGATGACGAGGAAGACCACGTCCGCGCGGTCAATGGCGTGCTCCGCTCGCTGTACCGAGTGCCGCTCAACACCTCGCTCGATCTTCCCCCGCCGCCGGATGCCCGCGGTGTCGACGAGCAACAGCGATGCGCCTTCGAACTCGAAGGGGGTGTCAATCGCGTCCCGGGTCGTGCCCGGGACATCCGACACGATCACCCGCGATTCGCCGAGGATCGCATTCACGAGCGATGACTTGCCGACGTTCGGGCGGCCAACGACCGCGATCCGGAGGCGTTCCTCGCGCTCAGGTGGCGGCGCCGCCGCCACCACATCGAGGACGCGGTCCATGACGTCCGCGACGCCCTGCCCGTGATAGGCCGAAATCAGGATGGGGTCGCCCAGCCCGAGGGACTGCAGGTCGACTACGTTTTGCCGCGCCTCGCGGCGGTCGGCCTTGTTTCCAATCAGAAGCACTGGCTTCGTTGTGCGGCGCAAGAGGTCCACGATCGCTTCATCCGCGGCAGTGACGCCCTGCGCCGCGTCGACCACGAAGAGAATTGCGTCCGACTCCTCGATCGCCTCAAGCACCTGCTCGCGGATCAGCGCCGTGAACGGGTCGGCCTCGGGGCCCTCAACACCGCCAGTGTCGACGACTCGGACGTGTCGCCCGCGCCAGTCGAACCACCCGTAAATCCGGTCCCGGGTCGTGCCCGCCACCTCTTCGACCAGCGCGCGACGTGTCCGTGTCAGCCGGTTGAACAGCGCAGACTTGCCGACGTTCGGACGGCCAACGACGGCAACCAGCGGGGCAGAATCGGCCGGGATGGTCATGGTGGTGCCAGCGTAACGGAGACGCTCACGGGCTGCACCTGACGCACGAACACTCCATCGGGCGCCTGGATGTTCACCCGCAGGTCGTGGGTCCCAGGACCGAGATTCGAGGCGTCCACCGTCGCTCGCACGGAACCCGCCGCCAGCGCGTTCAAACGCGGCAACGGGCCATCCAGGATCAGTGAGACGCTACCGGGGGTCACGCGAGCGAGGAGGCCCTGGCGCACGTTCGTCACCTCCGGCGCCAGCGTCAACGAGATCGAGCCGGGCGTCGCCCCGATCGTCACCTCAACGGTCACCGTCGTGCCGGCCGGCACGATCGATACTCCCTCGGGCAGGTTGGGTCGCACCGTGGCTTTCACGTCGGTCGTCTGTCCGCCGATGTCGACTCCGGGCAAGACGAGCGTGTCGAGCGCCTGCAGCACGTCGATGTGTCCCTCGATGGTGACCGTGGTGGGCGATACCTTGACGCCGGAGATGCGATACCCCGCTGCCGGCTGTCCGGTCACCTCGGCGGTCACGGGCAGCGTCCTCGTCAATTGCGTCTGGACGACCGCGACTGAGACACGTACGGTTTCCGGCCGCACGGTGACACCCCGCACTTCTCCGCCTCCCTCGACGACCGGCACGAGGTTCACCGTCTGTTCGAGGCCCACCGTGAGCCCGGTGACATTCACCGTCGCCACAGCAGCCGTCACACGCGACACGAGCGACTGCGGGCCCGCAACTTCCGCGGTCGTCTGGTCCGGCTGCACCGCACCCGGCTCATACCCCCGCGGCGCAACACCCACCACCCTCGTCGTCACCGGCACGTCGCGCGTCTCGAGCGGCTCGAGGTTCACCTGGACGCGGCTGGGAATCGTATCGATCACGCGCACGCGACGGACCCCGCTGACTTCCACCTGCACCGGCGCGATCTGCTCGCGCGCCTCGAGTCCGTTGAGGTCGACGAAGGCGCGGAAGTTCGTCACAGATAGTTCGTCCCAGGCGTCTTCCGGCGCCGACACCCGCACCTGTACCGAAGGCAGCGAGGCGTTCGCTACCGCCAGGTCCGCATCAACGTTGACGGCTTCCACCGGAATCTGGGCCGAGAAGGTGTCGACGCGCGTCGGATTCTCGACGTCGGTCACGATGACCCAGAGGACCACGCCGATCAGCACTGAGAACAGCGCGAGCCCCGGGCTGCGCCGGACGTTTGCGCGCGTCCGGCGCCACACGTCCGTCGCGAGCACACGGAGGTCGCGCAACCACGCGGGCGCGGTCGCCGGCACTACGATGCCTGCCGCTCAACGCCGCCTGCTTCATCCAGCCGCGGCGCCTCCGGACCGAACCCGGCCAGGTCGAACAATCGGTACAGCTGGCGTCCGAGCCGCACTTCATCAAGGTCGGGCAGCATGCGCCCGTTCGACGCGAGCGAGATCTCCCCTCGCTCCTCGGAGACCACCACCACGACCGCGTCGGTACGTTCCGTGATCCCCAGGGCTGCTCGGTGGCGCATGCCATACTCGGCGGGCAACGGCGTTTCGGAGAGCGGCAAGGTGCACCCCGCCGCGACCACTCGGTCGACCCGGATCACCGCCGCCCCGTCATGCAGCGGCGAGTTCGTCACGAAGATCGTCCCCAGGAGTTCAGCGGATAGGTCCGCGCCGAGCGGCACTCCCGTGTCGATGACCTCCTGCAAACCCGTCTCACGCTCGAGCACGATAAGGGCGCCGCGGCCCTGCCGCGCGAGCCGGCTCGCCGCCCGCACCACCGTATCAACGGTATGAAGCCGCTCCTCGCGCCGCATGGACGACCGCAGCCCGGTCCGGCCCAGCCGCTCGAGCGCGCGCCGGATCTCAGGCTGGAATACGAGCGCCATCGCGATGACGAGACCGGTCACCGAGTTACGGAGGAGCCAGTTCACCACCAGGAGGTCGAGCGCCCGGCTGAGCAGGAAGGCCCCACCGAGCAGCACGACCGCCCCTCGCAGGACCGTCATTGCTGTCGTGCCCCGGATCAGGAGCAACAGCCAGTACACCGACACGGAGACGATCAGGATGTCGATGACGGCCGCGAGCGTCAGGCGATCGAGCGCGTCCCCGAAGGCGCCGGACACATCGGGCATTTAGCGACGCCTTCCGCGGGCTCGGACGGTTCCGGCCCGGATTACTGCGGGGAGCGTCCCATCAACAGCATCAACATCGCCTGCTGCGCGTGCAAACGATTCTCGGCCTGGTCGAACACAATCGAACGCGGGGACTCGATCACGTCATCCGTGATCTCCTCGCCTCGATGCGCGGGCAGGTCGTGCATCACCAGGACATCCGCGGGCGCCGCTGACAGCAGATCGGCGTTCAATTGATAGCGTCGAAACGCCTCCAGCCGCGCCTCCAGCAGGTGCTCCGACCCCATCGAGGCCCAGACGTCAGTGTAGACGGCTGCCGCACCTGCGGCTGCCGCGAGCGGATCGTCGGTTTGAGACGCGGACCCACCGCCCGGTAGTTCGGCTGCTCGGGCCAGGTCCTGCGCCGTCAGGCCGTAGCCCGCCGGCGACGCGCAGACGAATTCGACCCCGGCGAGCACGGAGCCGAACGCCAGCGAGCGGGCGACGTTATTCCCCTCGCCGAGGTACGCGAGCCGCAAGCCCCGTAGCACGCCGAACCGTTCACGCAGCGTCAGCAGATCAGCCAGGACCTGGCACGGATGCTCGTCATCGCTCAGCGCGTTGATGACCGGGACCGCGGACCATGATGCGAACTCATCGAGCGGGGCCTGCGCGAACGTGCGGATCGCGACCACATCGACCATCCGTGACAGCACCCGCGCCACGTCTCGCACCGGCTCCCGAGTCCCGATTTGCACCTCGTCCTTGCTGAGGTACAGCGACCGTCCCCCCAGCCGGCTCATAGCGACCTCGAAGGACACACGCGTGCGTAGCGACGGCTTCTCGAAAAGCAGCGCGAGCACCTGTCCCGACAGTACGGGGCCGGTGCCATCGCGCTTAATTGACAGCGCGAGATCGAGAACCCGTTCGAGGTCCTCGGGGGAGAGGTCGAGGATCGACGTCAGGTGACGGCTTTGCACAGTTCCCTCGGGCGTCGCGATAGAGCGGTCAGTATACGTAATCCGTGGCTGCCCGCGACACTCGCGCACGCACCACGTGCGTGGTTGCGCTAGGCTGTGCGCGCCTCGGGCGAGCCACGGGAGACCGCCCCATGTCCGCGCGCCGCATCGTCAACTCGACCCTCGCCGTCGCAGTCGTCGTGGCGGTCATGGTGCTTGCCCTGCGGCCTCCATCATCCGGCCGGGGAATCGAGGTGGAGCGGCGTCACCCGCCGCCTGGCGTCGACGAGATCCGCGTTGCAGTCGCCGGCGCGGTCGCCGCTCCGGGAGTCGTACCGGCCGAGCCGGGCGAGCGCGTCTCGGACGTAATCGCGCGCGCAGGGGGCGCCACCGGCGACGCCGATCTCGACGCCGTGAACCTCTCGAGGCGCGTGCGGGATGAGGACCGCGTGGTCGTCCCGCGCCAGGGCGACGGCGGCCCGCTCGTCGACCTTAACGCCGCCACCGCAGACGAACTGGCGGCGTTGCCGGCCGTCGGCCCCGCCTACGCTGATGCGATCGTGCGGGCGCGCGCCACGTCCGGGCCCTTCGCCTCCACCGACGAACTCATCGACCGCCAGGTGATTCCCGAGCGCACGTACGAGCAAATCCGCGACCTGGTGACGGTGCGCTGATGCCGGCGCTTGCTACGGTGGTCACCTCGTTCGTTGCTGGCGCGCTTCTCGGCGGCCTGCTGGGTGGCCCGCCCGCCTGGAGTGTCGCCGTGGTGGGGGTAGCACTCACCGCCGCCAGCATGCGCATCCGGCCCGGTATCTCAATGTTCGTCGTGGTAGCCGCCGTTGCGTTCGCCGGCGCCGGGCACGCCTATGCCATCGATTCGCGCTCCTCGCCGGACTGGCTCCCCGCGTACGATGGCACGCGGGAAGTCACGGGCATCGTCCGGCACCCGCCTGTCATTCGGGGTTCTCTGCTTCGTGCCTCCATCGACGTCGAGCAGGTCGATGGCCGACACGCCGATGGGCGCGTCACGGTGCTCGTTCCTGCCGCTCGCGAGGTCAGCGCCGGGGATCGCCTCTCGCTCGTCGGCGATATCGAGCCCGTCGAGGACGCGCCCGCTGCGACGACCGGGGGCGTCATCGCCTTTCCAGACCGATGGGCTGTCATCGGGCACGAACCGCCTAACAGGGTCGTACGCGCGTTGCATGCGGTCCGCGAGCGGGCCGTCTCCAGCATCGAGCGCGTCCTCCCCGAGCCGGAGTCCTCGCTGTCGGTCGGCGTGCTCCTGGGCGTGCAACAGACGATGCCCGATGACCTCGCCCGCGACCTCCGCGCCACCGGGACGACGCACCTCGTCGTGGTCTCAGGCCAGAACGTCGCGCTCGTGCTCGGCATCGCGGTGGCCGCCCTGTCGGCTCGCCTTTCGCGCCGTCACGCCGCAGGGGTCGCGCTTGGCATCCTACCCGCATACGTCGCCCTCGTCGGCGCCGAGCCACCCGTCGTCCGCGCCGCGATCATGGCCATCGGCATTACGCTCGTTGACATGCTTGGACGGCGGACTCCAGGCTGGATCTTTCTCGTGTACGCCGTCGGCGTGATGCTCGCGAGCGAACCGGCGCTCGCACGAAGCCTGTCCTTCCAGCTCAGTGTTGCCGCGACCGGTGGAGTGCTGCTGGTGGCCCCGCCGATTCGAGACACCCTGCTGTCACGCTGCGGGCTCACGTCATCCGGAGCCGTGGCATCGATCATCGAGGTCACTGCCGTCTCCACCGGAGCCGCCCTAGCGGTGGCCCCGGTCCAGGCCGCCGCCTTCGGGGTCCTCCCGCTCCTGCAGATCCCTGCGAACGTCCTGGTCGCACCCCTCTACGAGGCGACCCTGGCCGCAGCCGCACTCGCGGCACTGCTGGGCAGCTTCCCTCCCCTCGAGGAGCCTGCGCGCGTGCTCCTGGCGCCAGCGCCCGCGGCGTTCCTCGCGGCGATCCGTTTCCTGGCGGTGTCGCCGGCAGTCATGCACGTCCCGCCATTCCACGGGCCGCTCATCGTTGGCGCGTACGCAGCGCTCGCCGTCGTGGTGGCGTTCCTCGCGAGGGCGCGTACGGTCACGCTCGCGCCCTCGGGTGGAACGGGACTCGCGCTCACCCTGCTGCTGGCCAGCGCAGCCGCCGGTCTCTGGAGCACGGTCCTCGCGCCCTCCAACGAACCCGCGAGCGTGACGGTCCTCGATGTCGGACAGGGGCTGGCGGTCCTCATTCGCGATCGGGGGAACGCCGTCCTGGTCGACACCGGTCCCCCAGACGGCAGCGTGATGGCCGCCCTGGGGCGGGCAGGGCAGTACGACGCCCTGGACGCGGTGATCCTGACGCACGAGGACATCGACCACTCGGGCGGCATCGAGGCCGTTCGGCGGCGGGTCGGCGCTCGTGAACTGCTGGGCGCCGCGGGCTCCGTACAGCAGGCGGACGCAGGCACCATCGACATCGGCGATCGGATTCATGTGAGCGACCGCACGACCATCGAAGTGATATCGCCGCCCGTGCGCACGGCGCCCGCTCTGTCCTCGGACAACGACCGCTCCCTCGTCCTGCTGCTTACCGTCGGCGACCGCCGCATCCTGCTCCCGGCGGACATCGAATCGGACGGGGAGCAGTGGCTCGTGCGCAGCGGTCTGGACCTGCGCGCAGACGCCCTCGTGGTGCCGCACCACGGTTCCGCGACCTCGTCCGGCCCCGACTTCGTCGCCGCGGTCGATCCGGCCGTCGCCATCATCTCAGTAGGCGCGTCGAATCCGTTCGGACATCCCAGCGCGACCGTCCTCGCGAGGTACTTGAGCGCGGCGGTGCTGCGCACCGATGAGGACGGCGACATCACCCTGACTAGCGACGGCACGACGCTCTGGTTCCGCTCCTCGGGCGGCTGACAGTGGCGAGACGCACCGCAGCGGTCGGTGGTACCGTGACGGCACCGCGTGCACAGGAGTTTCGAGATGACGATGCGCGAACGCGCGCTTGGCCGGGCGATCGACGCCCTCCGCCCACTGACGATTGAGCCGGGCGCCCTCAAACACGCCGAAGGATCGGCACTGATCGAGGTCGGCGACACTCGCGTCCTCTGCGCCGCCAGTGTCGAGCCCGGAGTGCCAGGCTTCCTCCGCGGCTCTGGCTCCGGCTGGGTCACCGCCGAATATGGCATGCTCCCCCGTTCGACGCATACGCGCTCGGCTCGAGAAGCCGCGCGAGGCCGCCAGGGAGGCCGCACGCAGGAGATCCAGCGCCTTATCGGGCGCTCCCTGCGCGCTGTCGTCGACCTTGACCGGCTCGGCGAGCAGACGATCACGCTCGACTGCGATGTCCTCCAGGCCGACGGCGGCACGCGGACCGCCTCGATCACCGGCGCCTGGGTCGCGCTCGCCATGGCCATCGACTGGATGCAGCGCGAAGGGCGCCTGCCGACGCAACCTCTGCGCACTCAAGTCGCCGCGACGTCCGTGGGCATGATCGAGGGCCAGCCGTTGCTCGACCTCGACTACGCCGAGGACTCCAAGGCGGGTGTCGACTTCAACGTCGTGATGCTGGGCACGGGTCAGCTCGTCGAGGTGCAGGGTACCGCGGAGGGTGAGCCGTTCACCCGCCGGCAGATGGACGGCCTGATCGACCTCGCGGAGGTCGGCATTCGCCAGCTCTTCGCCGCGCAGCGCGACGCCGTGAACGCCTGGAAGGCGATCCGAGCCTAGGAGACGTACTCCCCGAGGTAGGTGCCGCCGAGGACGTGCAGGTGTGCGTGCTCCTGCGACTGCATCGCATGCCACCCGAAGTTCGAGGCGAGCCGAAACCCTTGCGGACAGAACCGGCGGCCCATCTCCGCCGCCACCGTCCCCACCTCGCCGACGTTCTGCCACAGCTCGGACTGCGTCATGTGTCGCTTCGGCATCGCGAGCAGCATGACGGGCACCCACCGCAGCACGTTACGGATGACGATCACATCCTCCGACTCGTAGAGGATCTCGGCGGGCTCCCGGCGCGCGACAATTTCGCAGAACACGCAGTAGCGCTGCATCTACTGACCGGGTACCTTCCGAGGGCTGTGGATCGTTGGCGGCCAGTCTAGAGAGGCCGCAAAAGCACGGTCAAACAGCCACGCTGCTCCAAGCCGAACAGAGGAACGCCGTCCGTGACCGAGATCCGGCCCTTCCAGGGCCTGCGCTACAACCTCGCAATGACCGCCCCCGCCGACGTCATCGCGCCACCGTACGACGTCGTGGGCGGGGATGATGTGCGCGCGCTGAAGGCGCGCTCCCCCTCCAACATCGCCCACGTCGAATCGTGCGACTCGTCCGAGGAAGGCTACGCCGATGCCGCAAGCCTCCTCGAGGCGTGGCAGCGCGACGGTACCCTTCGTCGCGATGAACGCGCGTCGCTGTACGTCTACGAGCAGTCCTTCGACGTCCAGGGAAACACGCGGGTGCGGCGTTCGTTCTTCGCTCGTATGCGGATCCACCCGCACGAGGACGGTATCGTCCGGCCGCACGAGGCCACGATGACCGCCGCAAAAGAGGACCGCCTGCGCCTGCTGCGCGCGACGCGCACGAACGTGAGCCCCATCTTCGCAATGTTCGAGGACAGCGCCGGCAAGGCCCGCGCCGTGCTCGATGACACAGCGAGGACCGCCCCCGCGTTCGAAGCTCGCGACGGCCGGGACGAGCTCCACCGTCTCTGGCCACTGGTAGATGCCGACAGCATCGCGACTCTGGTCGACGCCCTCGCGTCGTCGACCGTCACGATCGCGGACGGGCACCACCGATACCAGACTGCGCTCGACTACTTGCAGGAGCGCACGACGAGCGGCGACGCCGTCGAGGGAGACCACTACATCCTGGCCGGCCTCATCCCGGTGGACGACCCTGGCCTCGTCGTCCTGCCGATCCACCGTCTCGTCCGCGCCGACTCGGTCCCCGCGGATGTGCTGGCGCGCCTCTCCGACCTGTACGAGGTGCAGCGCCTCGATCTCCCCTGGAGCGCCGAAGGCGCTTCGATGCTCTGGGAGCGCGTCGCCCGAGAGGCGTCCTCGGGTGTGACCTTCGGTGCCATCGGCCTCGAGCCGCAGGCCTTCCACCTCGTGTCCGCGCGGACGGAAGAGGGGATCCAGCACACGATGCCGTCAAGCTGGTCTGCCGCGTCTCGCTCGCTGCACGTGCTCGTCCTGAACGAGACGATCCTTCAGCCGGTACTCCATGTCGACGCCGCGAAACGCGCGAGCGGCGCGGTCGGCTTCACGGAGGATGAGGTCGAAGCCTGGCGCGAAGTGGACTCCGGCGCGTACGGTGCGGCCTTCCTGGTAGACCATGTGCATGTCGAGCAGATCGTCGCCGTGGCGGATGCCGGCGAGGTGCTGCCGCAGAAGTCGACGTACTTCTACCCGAAACTCGCGACGGGTATGGTGCTCAACCCGCTGGACTAACCACGGTCCAGGCCCGCCCGCGCGCCCCTGGACGGGCGACGCGGGCGATGCGATGCCTCAGGACTGGCTGAGATCGAGCTGCCTCGCACTGGAGATGTTGTCGAGGCCGGATAGCGTCTGGATCTCGGTTGGAGACAGCGGCCGGTTGATCCCCAGCACCATCAGGGCCTGCTCGCGGGCGCCCGGCCGAGAGCCCACCGACATGTACGAGACGTTGACACCCCACTCGCCGAGGGTGGTGCCCACGCGCCCGATCATCCCGGGGCGGTCGAGGTTCTCCACCATCAACACGTGCTGTGCCGCATCTGGCGAGATATCGACCACGTAGTCGTCGATGCCCACCACGCGCACGCCGGAGGGCGTATGCGTGGCGGCAACGGTGCGTGCGCCATCCGCCCCGGACAGCTGCACCGCGACGAGATTCGCGTAAGGCTCGCGGGCCGGCCCGCTCTCCTGCTCGATGCGGATGCCCCGCTGTTCGGCGAGCGCGTCGGCGTTCACGACCGTTACCTTCTGCGTGCTCACGCGCTCCAGCATCCCGATGATCACGGATGCCCGCAGCGGACGCACCTCGTAGTTCCCGATCTCACCGAGGTACTCGATGCGCACGCGCTCCAGCTGGCCGGACGTCAGCTGCGCGGCGACGCGGCCCGCGAGCTCCGCCGCGTTCAGGTACGGCCCGATGACGGCCATCGCTTCCGGATCGACCAGCGGCGCGTTGACCGCGAACTGCGCCGGCTTCCCGTCCAGGACGTCCATCAACTCTTCCGCGACCGAGATCGCCGCCCGGTCCTGCGCCTCGATCGTGGAGGCCGCGAGGTGTGGGGTGACGACGATTCGGTCGGACGTCGTCAGGACGTTGCCGACCGCCGGCTCCTTACTGAAGACATCGATCGCGGCCCCGGCCACCTGCCCCGTCGCGACCGCATCGAACAGCGCCTGCTCGTCGATGAGCGCGCCACGCGCCGTGTTGATGATCCGGATCCCCGGCTTCGCCTGCGCCAGGCGCTCGGCATTGATGAGCCCCCGCGTACCCTCGTGCAGCGCGGTGTGCAGCGTGACGAAGTCCGACTCCGCCAGCAGCGCATCAAGATCCCGCAGTTCGACGCCAAGCGCACTTGCCCGGTCATTCGATACGTATGGGTCGAAGGCCAGCACGTGCATCTGGAACGCTCGCGCACGCCGCGCGACCTCGGTCCCGATACGCCCCAGACCGATGATGCCGAGCGTCCGGCCGGCCAGCTCGATTCCCATGTACTTGTTGCGGTCCCAGCGCCCACCCTGCAGCGCCGCGTGCGCTTGCGGGATGTTCCGTGCCAGCGCGAGCATGAGGGCAAACGCGTGCTCGGCGGCGGACATGGTGTTCGCCAGCGGCGCGTTCACCACGGTGACCCCACGCTGCGTCGCCGCTTCGACATCGATGTTGTCGACGCCCACGCCCGCGCGCCCGACGACCTCAAGGCGTGCCGCGGCGTCGAGCACGCGTCTTGTCACTTGCGTCTGGCTTCGGACTACGAGCGCCTGGACCTCGGCGACGGCCTCGACCAGCTCATCTTCCGACAGGCCGACGCGGACCTGGACGTCATGCCGCTGGCTCAGCAGGTCGATGCCCTGCTGAGCCAGGGTGTCAGCGATCAGGATGCGTGCCATCTGATGACCTCGATCAGGCCAGGGTCGGCGTCTTGAAACCGAGGCGCTCCATCGTCTGCGCGACTGCGCGCAGGCCGTTGTCAACATCCTCGTCCGATACGAGTCCGAGGTGACCGAAGCGGAAGATCTTGCCGCTCAGCGAGCCCTGGCCGCCGGCCAGAACCGTCCCGAACTCAGTACGCGCGGTCTTCGTGATCAACGAGCCGTCGACGCCCTCAGGGACCTTCACCGCGGTGACGGTGTCGGAGCGGTGACCCTCCGCGGCAAACAGCTCGAGTCCGAGGTCCTGCAGCCCTCCCCGCGTCTTCTCAGCGAGACGATGATGCCGCGCGTACACGTTGTCCAGTCCCTCGGCGAACAGCATGTCGAGGGCGCGGTCCATCTGGAAATACAGCGAGACCGCCGGCGTCCAGGGCGTCTGGCCCTTCTCCGCGCTGCTCCTCGCGCGCTGGAGGTCGAAGTAGAAGCGTGGCGTGGTGCACTTAGCCTGCACTTCCCACGCGCGCGGGCTGACGCTCACGAACGCGAGGCCCGGGGCGACCATCCAGCCCTTCTGCGAACCCGAGACCACCACGTCGAGGCCCCACGCGTCCGTCTCAACCGGAATCGAGGACAGCGACGAGATGGCGTCCACGATCAGGAGGCGGTCGTGCTTGCGCACCACTTCGCCGATCTCCTTGAGGGGGTTCGTGGTCCCCGTGGACGTCTCGTTGTGCGTGACCAGGACCGTCTTCAGCTCGGGGTCCGCCGCCAGCACCGCGTCGATACGCGACGGGTCGGCCGCCGTGCCGAAGTCGAAGGCCAGCTCCGTCGGCTTGCCGCCGTACGTCTGCACGATCTCGAGGAACCGCTTGCCGAACACCCCGATCGTGACGACCAGCACCTTGTCGCCGGGCGACACGTGATTCACGACGGCGGCTTCCATGCCGCCGCTGCCCGACGTCGTGAGAATGAGGACATCGTTCGAGGTCTGGAACACCCGCTTCGCGCCCTCGGTGATCCGGCCGATGATCTCGGCGAACTCAGGGCCACGGTGGTTGATCATGTCGGCGGCGCCGGCCTCCGCTACCTCCCGCGGTACGGGGGTAGGGCCGGGAATACGCAGGTTCACAGTGTCTCCTTTGGCGAGGGATCCGCACTCGATCCGAGGCAGCGATCGTATTGCTCGCTCGTTCGTACGGTCAACGAAATCGCGCGCTTCGCAAACGCGGCACGCCAGCGCCGCGCGGCATGCCCGCCTACAATCGAAGGGCCCGGCGCCCATCCACTGAGGTCCATCATCGACGACCGCACACTCACTGTCCTCGAGTTCCCTGCCGTCCTCGACCGGCTGGCTCGCCTCACAGCGTTCTCGGCTGGCCGAGAGACCGCCCTCGCGCTGCGCCCGCTCTCGGATCGTGACGCCGCGGCAGGGCGCCAACGCGAGCTCGCGGAGGCGATCCACCTCGACCAGGCTGGTGTGGAAGTGTCGCTGGGCGGAGCGCATGACGTCCGCGAGCGGGTCGAGGCCGCGGGCCGCGGCCAGACGCTCCCGGTTGCCGATCTCCTCGAAGTCGCCGGCACCATCCGCAGCTCCGAGCGGGTGCGCCGAGCCCTGGTCCGGGTCGCCGACGACGCGCCGCTGCTGTCGGCAATCGGCGGAGGAATGGCCGACCTCACCCCTCTTCGTGGCCTCATCGAACGCTCGATCGATGACCGCGGCGAGGTGGCCGATGCCGCAAGCGCCGAACTCGCATCGATCCGCCGCGAGTTGAACGCCGCGCATGACCGCCTGCAACAGCGTGTGCAGGCGATGCTCCGCGCCGCGGACGTGCGGGTGGCGCTGCAAGAGCCCCTCGTGACTATCCGGATGGGCCGCTACGTCTTTCCCGTGCGCGCCGAGGCCCGGAGCGCCGTCCCCGGGGTCGTCCACGACACGTCGGCGTCTGGCGCAACCGTGTACGTCGAACCCTTCGCGGTGGTTGAGCTCGGGAACCGCTGGCGCGAGCTGCAGCTCCAGGAGCGCCACGAGGTGGAGCGCGTCCTTCGCGAACTGAGCGGCGCCGTTGGCGAATCCGCCGAGGACCTCATCGACGTCGTCGAACGGCTGGCCGCCGTCGACTGTGCCCTCGCACGTGCTCGCCTTGCGCGGGAGCTACGCGCTACGGCGCTGCACCGCCGGGGCGCGGCGCAGCCATGGCTCCGTGGCGCCCCCGCTCCGCTGCGGCTCGTGAGCGCCCGTCACCCCCTCCTGCAGGGCGACGTCGTCCCCATCAGCCTCGAAGTGGGAGATGAGGCTCATGCGCTCCTGATCACCGGACCGAACACCGGCGGCAAGACGGTGGCCCTGAAGACCGCCGGACTCCTGTGCCTGATGGCTATGGCCGGTCTGCCAGTCCCCGCCGACGAGGGGTCGCAGCTTCCCGTCTATGAGGCGGTCTTCGCGGACATCGGCGACGAGCAGTCCATCGCTCAGTCCCTGTCGACCTTCTCCGGTCATGTCACGAACATCATCGATATCATCGAGCGTGCGGGGGAACGGTCACTCGTACTGCTCGACGAGTTGGGGGCCGGCACCGACCCGACCGAGGGCGCTGCCCTTGCCATCGCCATCGTCGAGCGGCTGTGCCGCGCACGGGTCACGCTGATCGCGACGACGCACCATAGCGAACTCAAGCTGTACGCCCACCATACGCCCGACGTCATGAACGCATCCGTCGAGTTTGACCTCGAGACCCTCGCGCCGACCTACCGCCTCACGCTCGGCCTGCCGGGCCAGTCGAACGCGCTCGCCATCGCCTCCCGCCTCGGCATGCCCGCCGATGTCATCGCCGAAGCGCGTTCGGGCCTTTCGAGCGAACAGCAGGACGTAGAGCACGTTTTGGCGGACCTCCGGCGTCAGCTCACGGCCGCCGAGGAACGGGCCGCCTCCGCCGCCAAGGCCCGCGACGCGGCCGCGGCACTGCGACGCGATTACGAAGCCCGCCTCGAGGCGCTGACGAACGAGACCGCCGAGCTACGGGCAGAAGCGCGGCGCAAAGTCCGTGCCGAGCTGCGTGAGGCCGAGCGGCTGGTCCAACGCACCCGCCGACAGGTAGAGGCGGCCCGCCTCGAGCAGGCGAACGTTGAGCTGTCGCGTGCGCGCCGGGCCATGGAGGCGCTGCCGCCCGAGCCCGAACCGCCTCCGCCACCCTCGTCGCCCGGCCGCCCGGAGTCGCGCGAGCCAATCGCCCCCGGCATGCTCGTCTGGTTGCGCGGCATTCCCGGTCCCGGTGAGGCGCTCTCGGCCCCGGACGCCGATGGCGAGTTCGATGTCCAGCTGGGAGCGCTCCGCACACGGGTCCGCATGCAACAGGTCGAACGCAGCGCCCGCGGGACAGGTGCGCCGGCGCCTCGCGTTCCGGCGCCGCCGCCACCCGCCAACGTCGCGAGCGAGATCGAGGTGCGCGGGCAGACCCTCGACGAGGCCATGCCCCGCGTCGAGGAGTTCCTCGACCTAGCGGCGCGGGCTGGAAAGCACCGTGTGTACCTCATCCACGGAAAGGGGACCGGCACCCTCCGCCGTGCGGTGCGTGACCTCCTCGACCGTCATCCGCTCGTAACTTCGTACGAGACCGCGACGCGTCATGAGGGGGGCGAGGGTGTCACGGTCGCCTATCTCGCCGGCGTGCACTGAACGCTGACGCTAGGTGGCCACGCCCTCGCGCAGGTGACACACGTCGTTCAGCCCGATGACCGCCGGCTGTCCGCGCTCGTCAGCCACGGTCGTCATGCCGCAATTCGAGCTGTAGACCTGCACGTGCTCGTGCGGCGCCAGGCCCCACAGCGTCCCTAGCATCGCGCCGAGCACTCCACCATGCACGACCGCTACCGCGAGCGAGTCGCGATGCCGCTCGTGCAGCGCCTCGGACGCCTCGCGGACGCGCTGGCGAAACGGCTCCATACCCTCTTCTCCCGGGACCTGACCGACACCCCAATCGCGGTCCGCCAGGCCCCAGCGGGCTGCGGCCTCCGGCCAGCGCAGGCCCTCGGCCTCCCCGAATCCGTACTCGCGCAGACCGTCGATCGGCACGACTTCCAGCCCGGCCTCGTTGCCGATGATCTCCGCAGTCCGTCGCGCCCGCAGGAGCGGGCTTGTGTACAGCGCGACCGCGGCGGTGGTCGCTATGCGCCGCCCCGCAGCCTCAGCCTGTGCTTCGCCGCGAGGAGTGAGCGGGAAATCGAGCCAGCCCTGGATGATCCGCTGGACGTTGCCCTCGGACTCGCCGTGGCGGACGTATACCACCGTCACCGTAGAACCGCCGCCGCGTCCGCGAGCGGCCCGCCCCGAGCCTCGATGAGTTTGTCCACCAGCTGAGAGACCACGCGGGCGGTTGCGCCGAAGATCAGGTGCTCGCCGTGCCGGTAGTTCCGCATCTCACCGATGGGCGTGGTCATGTACTCCCAGCCCTCGCCGCTCAGCAGGTACGGGACCGGCACTTCGAGCAGCATCTCCATTTCGATGCTCGCGATCTCGAACGGGTACGGCGAAGGCGCCGTGATGGCGCCGACGTACGGGGACATCGCGAAGTTGGTACGCGTCACCACGTCGTCGAGGCGCCCGAACACCTCGACATGCGAACGGTGGACTCCGATCTCTTCTTCCGTTTCCCGGAGTGCGGTCATCAGCAGGGACTCGTCCTCTGGGTCGCGGCCACCGCCCGGCAGGCTGATTTCGCCCTTGTGGTGTTCCACGTACTGGCTTCGCACCTGGAACAGCAGGTGCTCGACGCCGTCACGCTCGTGCAGGAGGAGCAACACCGCTGCCGGCATGTGGTCTCGATTGGGATCGACCAGGACGGGCTCGTGACGGCTCATGACGTCACGGATCAAGTCGCGCATCGTTCACCTCGACAGGATGGATCGGCAACGTGGTGGGCCCGCCAGGATTCGAACCTGGGACCGATCGGTTATGAGCCGACTGCTCTAGGCCGCTGAGCTACAGGCCCTCGGACGCCCCCGAGTATAGTCGCGCCCGCTCCTTCTCAGGCGACTCACGCCATCGAGTCGAGTGACTTTCCGCCGAGGATGTGCAGGTGGATGTGCTGGACCTCCTGGTGAGCATCCGGCCCGTTGTTCATCACCAGCCGGTAGCCGCGCTCGCCGAGGCCTTCTGCTCGGGCGATCCGCGTGGCCACGACGACCATGCGCCCCATCCAACCCGCGTCATCGTCCTGGAGCGCGGCGGGGCCTGAGGCGCCCTCGTGCCGCGGGATCACGAGGATATGCACCGGCGCCTTCGGCGCGATGTCTTTGAACGCGATGAATTCGTCGTCCTCGTACACGCGATCGCTCGGTACCTCATCCCGCAGGATGCGCGCGAAGATGTTGTTTCGGTCGTACTCTCTCACTGGTTCCCTTCTCGCTACCCAGCCCTCACCGGCAGTTCCTTCAAGCCACGAAGCACGAACGTGCCGCCACGTACGGCCGCGCCCGCCGGTTCAACTCGCTCGAAACGGGCGAGCAGCTCACCGAACGCCACCTGCGCCTCGAGCCGCGCGAGTGGTGCGCCGAGGCAGAAGTGAGGGCCAAGCCCAAACGCGAGATGACGCGTGTCTCCCCGCCGGACATCGAGCCGATCGGCGTCTGGAAAGCGTTCCGGGTCGCGATTCGCCGCCCCCACCATCACAAGCAGGACATCTCCGGACTTCACCAGTTGCCCGCCCAGCTCCACGTTCCTCGTCGCAACCCGAACGACGCCCTGGACCGGACTGTCGAAACGCAGGAACTCCTCGATCGCCTCCGGAATGCGGTCCGGCTGTTGTCGGAGGAGGCGAGCCTGCTCCGGCTCGCTCAGCAACGCCAGCATCCCGTTCCCGATGAGGTTGATCGTGGTCTCATGGCCTGCGATTAGCAACACGATGGTGAACGCGAGCAGCTCCTCACGTGTGAGTCGGCTGCCCCCATCCTCGGCCTGCACGAGCGCCGTGATCAGGTCTTCGCGCGGGGCGCGCCGCCGCTCTTCGATGAACCCGCTGAGGTAGTCGATCAGCTCACGCGACGCGCGTTTCGTGGATTCAACCGACTCAGGCGTACTGAAGATGCTCGTCGCGGTGTCCGCGATCGACGTCGACCACCGCTTGAACAGTTCACGGTCGGCGGTGGGGACGCCGAGAAGTTCGGCGATGACCACGACCGGAAGCGGCTGAGCGAACGTCGAAACCAGATCCCATGGTTCGCCGGCGGGGGGGTCGTCGAGCAGATCTCGCGTGATCTCCTCGATCCGGCCTCGCATTCCCTCGATCACCCGCGGGGTGAACGCGCGGCTCACAATCCCGCGCAGGCGCGTATGCACCGGTGCATCCGAGTTCAACACCGTCGGCACCTCGCCGAGGGGGAACTCGCGCCGTTGCTGCTGGAACTGGCGCGCCATCGGACTGGTCGCGAGCAACGGGTTGTTCGAGAACGTTTCCGCGTCCCGGAGGACTCGCTCGCATTCCGCGAACGAGGTCACAACCCACGCCTGGAGCGTGGGGCTGAAGTGGACGGGCTCGGCCGAACGCAGCGTCGCATACGCGGGATAGGGGTCGCGGGCAAATGACGGAAGGAACGGGTTGAAGATCGGCATAGCATCTCGATCGTACCGCCTCTGTACGGACTCCGCCTCGATATCGGCGCCGTTTGCGACGCGTTCCGCGGCCCCGTACGCTGGAAACAGGCCTCAACCTCAGGAGCTGCCCCCGCGTGTCGGTCCGATTCGACCATCGTTATGTCCACCCCCCGTCCGGTCGCTGGCGCCGGTTCATTCCCCTCACGGCGACCATCGTCTGGCTCTGGATCCGCTGGCGCTGGCTCCGCCTGAAGCGCCGCGTCTTCGGTGAAGAGCGGATGACCGAAGCCACCCATCGCTTCCACCTCAGCGCCGCGCGCGCGGTCGCGCGCCGCGCTGTGCGCCAGCAGGGTCTGATCATCAAGACCTGCCAGTTCCTCGGCAGCCGCGCCGACATCCTCATGGAGGAGTACGTCGAGGTCCTCTCGATGCTCCAGGACGCCGTCCCACCGCGCCCGTGGTCCGAGATGCGCCCGATCATCGAAGCCGACCTCGGGGCGCCCATCGAGCAGCTGTTCGCCGAGTTCGACACAAACGCCGTGGCGGCGGCGTCGCTCGCACAGGTCTACCGTGCTCGCACCCACGAAGGCCACGACATTGCCGTGAAGGTCCAGTACCCCGGCATCGAGCGCGTGGTCCACTGGGACCTGCAGACAATCCGCTTTCTGGCGAACGTCTGGTCGCGCCTCGAGACGGTGATCGACTTCCGTCCGGTGGTCGAGGAGATGGAGCGCAACGCCCCCGAGGAGGTCGACTTCGTCCACGAGGGCCACGCTGCCGAGGAGATCGCCGGCATCCTCGCACACCGCGAGGACGTGGTCGTCCCGCGGATCTACTGGGAACGGTCGGGCCGTCGCGTCCTGACGATGGACTTCCTCGACGGCATCAAGATCACGGACGTCGAGGCCCTGCGCGCTGCCGGTATCGACACCGCCGCCGTCGCGGACTCGCTGATCGACCTGTACAACGTCATGGTGCTGCGGCACGGCATGTTCCATGCCGACCCGCACCCCGGGAACCTGCTGGTGCTGCCGCCCGCCGCCCCCGGCGGGCCCGCCCGCATCGGACTCATCGACTTCGGCCTGACCAAGCGGCTACCTGAGGAATTCCGCCAGCAAGTCGTCGTCCTGACGAGCGCGATCGTCGCCCAGCACCGCCAGCAGGTGACGGAGGCGATGGAAGGCATGGGCTTCCGTACCCGGGTCTACGATGAGGAAACGTACTACGCCCTCGGTGAGGCGTTCCTCGGCGACGTGCTCCGCTCCGGCAAAGCGTACGCGGACGCAGCCTTGTTTGCCGAGGTCAACGTCCGCCTCGGTCGCATCCTCCGGGCCAACCCGCTCGTCGAGGTCCCAGGGGACGTCATCCTCATCGCCCGGGTGATGGGGCTCCTCTCCGGAATCGGCCGCCAGCTCGATTCGACCACTGACCTGATCGACTCCCTCATCCCGTACCTCGAGGAAGAGACCGCCGGTGAGGCTGCCTCGTAACCCAGCAGCGCCACAACGATCGTTGATCCCTTGCGCGCGCTTGCTACTCTGATGCCCGTGACCGCTCCGCCGCGAACAAATGATCTGGCGTATCGCATCGCTCTCCACCGTGTCCCGCGCCTGGGGAGCGCCCGCTTTGCCCTGCTGGAGGCCGCCTTCCCCACGCTTGAGGACGCATGGCACGCCGACGCGGGCGCGTTGCATGCGGCGGGTCTTGATGCACGCACCGCGCAAGCGGTCGGCCGTGCCCAGTCCGAGATCGACCCATTCGCCGAACTCGAGCGGCTCGAGCGCGCCGGCATCCATGCGCTCTCACCCTCGGATCCGCGGTACCCGTCGCGCCTGAACGAAATCGTCGATGCACCGCCAATGCTGTATGTGAAGGGTTCGTGGACTCCGGACGACGAGTGGAGCGTGGCGGTGGTCGGCACGCGCCGGGCCACCGCCTACGGCCGGCAGGCAGCGACCGAACTCGCGCAGGGGCTGGCGGCCAATCGGGTGACGGTGGTCTCCGGGTTGGCGCGTGGCGTGGACACCGTCGCTCACCGGGCAGCGCTCGACGCCGGCGGCCGCACCGTCGCCGTCCTCGCCAACGGGCTCGATACCGTCTATCCGCCCGAGAACGCCCGCCTCGCCGATGAGATCGCCGAACACGGCGCGCTCATCACGGACTACCCCCTCGGCACGAAGCCCCGCGCCGACTTCTTTCCGCGCCGGAATCGCATTATGTCCGGCGTCGCCCTCGGCACGCTCGTGGTCGAGGGGGAACCCACGAGTGGTGCCATGATTACCGCGCGCCTTGCGCTCGAACAGAACCGCGAGGTCTTTGCGGTGCCGGGCTCCATCTTCTCCACCCAGTCCCGAGGCCCTCTCGCCCTGCTCCGTGACGGCGCCACGCCAGTCGGCCGCACGGAGGACATCCTCGAGGCGTTGAACCTCACGATGGTCGGGACCCAGATGGACTTCGGTCGCGCCCTCCCGCCGGAGGACCCGGACGAGATTGCGCTCATGTCCAGCCTGACGCGTGAGCCGCGCCATGTGGACGAGATCGTCCGCCAGAGCGGGCTCTCCACCGCCACCGTGACCGCTACGCTCGCACTGCTTGAGCTCAAGGGCCTCGTGCGCGACATGGGTGGCATGCAGTACGTTCGACTGCGTGAGGATGGCGCTCACTACGCCCTCCCCGAAGGCAGGAGTCACGGTTGACCACAGAACCGCGCCGCAGGACACGGACGCGCGCCGCCAGTGGGAAGAGTCTCGTCATCGTCGAGTCTCCCGCCAAGGCACGCACGATCGCGCGCTTCCTCGGCCCCGAGTACGTTGTCGAGTCTTCGATCGGCCACGTGCGTGACCTGCCATCGAAGGCGGCGGAAATCCCCGAGAAGTACCGCCGTGAAGCGTGGGCGCGGCTCGGCGTCGACGTCGACCGCGACTTCGAGCCTCTGTACATCGTGCCCGCGACCAAGAAGCAGCAGGTAACGAAGCTCAAGCAGTTGCTCAAGGACGCCGACGAGCTCTACCTCGCAACGGATGAAGACCGCGAGGGTGAGGCGATCGCGTGGCACCTGCGCGAAGTCCTGAACCCCAAGGTGCCCGTGAAGCGCATGGTCTTCCACGAGATCACGCGCGACGCCATCGAGGACGCCATCGAGCATCCGCGCGAAATCGACCAGCACCTGGTCGAGGCGCAGGAGGCACGCCGCATCCTCGACCGCCTGTACGGCTACGAGGTCTCGCCCGTCCTCTGGAAGAAGGTCCGCCCGAAGCTGTCCGCGGGCCGCGTACAGTCGGCCGCCATCCGCATCGTCGTGGCCCGCGAACGTGAGCGCATGCGCTTCGTGAACGCGTCGTTCTGGGATGTCGACGCGACCCTGCGCACGGCCGAGGGACCCGAACTCACGGCGCGGCTCGTCGAACTCGACGGCCATCGAGTGGCCAGCGGCCGCGACTTCGACCCGACGACAGGCGGCCTCTCGAGCGACCGTGACGTCGTGCTGCTCGACGAGGCCGCCGCCAGCGCGGTGGCCTCCGCTGTCGGCGGGAACGTCGCGACGGTGTCCGAGGTGCAGGAGCGGCCCTTCACCCAGCGGCCCTCCCCACCCTTCATCACATCTACCCTGCAGCAGGAAGCGGGCCGTAAGCTCCGCTACTCAGCCCAGCGCACGATGTCGGCCGCCCAGTCGCTGTACGAGAACGGCTACATCACGTACATGCGGACGGACTCGACCAACCTCTCGACAGAGGCGCTCGACGCGGCCCGCAACCAGGTCCGGCAGCTGTACGGAGGCGAGTACGTCCCCGACCAGCCACGCCAGTACGCGACCCGCAGCAAGGGTGCTCAGGAGGCCCACGAAGCGATTCGCCCGGCGGGCACGTCGTTCCGCACCCCTGACAGTGTCCGTGGTGAACTCGACACCGATGCCTATCGCCTCTACGAGCTGATCTGGATGCGCACCATCGCCTCCCAGATGCGCGACGCCACGGGACGGCGCACCAACGTGCGCATCCAGGCCGACGCGGGCGAGCGCGGCGCCGCCACCTTCGCCACCTCGGGAAAGGTCATCACGTTCCCGGGCTTTCTGCGCGCGTACGTCGAGGGCTCGGACGATCCGGATGCCGAGCTGGACGAGCAGGAGCGCCTCCTCCCCCCGCTCACGGTCGGCCAGGGACTCGTCACGACAGCCGCTGAGGCCCGTGGCCACGAGACGCAGCCGCCCGCCCGCTACACCGAGGCGAGCCTCATTCGGGAACTCGAAGAGCGCGGGATCGGCCGCCCGTCGACATACGCGTCGATCATCGGGACCATCCTCGACCGCGGATACGTACAGAAGCGCGCCTCAGCCCTCGTGCCGACCTTCGTCGCCTTCGCCGTCGTGAACCTCCTCGAACAGCACTTCCCCGAACTCGTGGATCTCGATTTCACAGCCCGGATGGAGGACGACCTGGACGAGGTAGCGGCTGGAGCGATCCAGGCCACCCCGTGGCTCCGCCGGTTCTACTTCGGCGACTCCGCCGCGCAGGCCGACGGGTTCGCCGCCGAGGGCCTCAAGGAGCGGATCGGTAGTGGATGGGAAGCGATCGACGCCCGCGAGGTATCGTCCATCCCGCTGGGCCAGGACGAGCAGGGCCGTACCGTCGCGGTTCGCGTCGGCCGCTATGGTCCGTATGTCCAGGCCGGCGACGACGAGGTGCGTGCCAGCCTGCCTGAGGACACCCCGCCCGACGAGCTTGACCTGCCGACCGCCGTACGGATCCTCGAACGAGCTGCCCTCGGGGATCAGTCCCTGGGCACCGACCCGGACAGCGGGCTCGCCATCTACTCCAAGAACGGGCGCTACGGGCCGTACGTGCAGCTGGGCGAAGATACCGAGAACGATGGCAAGCCACGGCGCGCATCGCTGTGGCCCGGTATGACGCCCGAGACCCTTACGCTTGGCGAGGCTCGGATGCTGCTCTCGTTCCCGCGCACGCTGGGCGTCCACCCGGTCACCGGCGAGCCGATCACGGCGCAGGACGGCCCCCTCGGCCCCTATGTGAAGATGGGCGCGGACAGCCGCAGTCTCCGCGACCACGACCAGCTCGCGTCGGTCACCCTTGAGGACGCGGTGGCGCTGCTCGCCGAGCCACGCAAGGGCCGCGCCCGCTCGGCAGCGATCCTCGCCGACCTCGGGCCGCATCCCGACACGGGCGCGAATGTGACCATTCGCAACGGCCGCTTCGGCCCGTACGTCACCGACGGCACGGTCAATGCATCCCTGCCGCGCGGACGGAACCCGGCCACCGTCACCATCGAGGACGCCGCCGACCTCATCGCCGCGCGCGAGGCAAAACTGCGCGAGCAGGGCAAGGATCCCCGCGCGAAGTCCGCGGCACCGCGGTCGCGCAGCACTCGCCCGACGACCGGCGGCCGCCGGACGCAACGGAAGTCCGCGTAGGTCCTCTGTGTCCCGGGGGACCGCCGAACCGACCGCCGATCCCCAGACGCGGCGCGCCCTCCGCGACCACAACGACGCGTTGCTCGGCCGCTACCTCGCTGACCTCAGCGGCGTACGCGGCCGGTCAGCCCTCACCGTGCGCAACTACCGAGACGACGTCGGCCCCTTCCTCGAATTCCTCGTGGAGCGTGGGAGGGCCGCCGAGCACGCCGGCCGCGACGAGGGCCGCGCCTACCTCTCCCGCATCCGGGAGGAGGGCCTGGCCCAGGCCTCGATTCGCCGGCGCGCGACGACGATTCGCGCGTTTTATCGCTGGCTCGACCGTGAGGAACTGCTCCCCCCGCCCCGGCCTGGTGACTCGATTCTCGGCCTACGCTCGCCGGCCGCGCCGCGGCGTCTGCCACACTTCCTCACCGAGGAGGAAACGAGTGCCCTACTCGACGCACCTCCGGGCGACACCGCGCGAGGCCTCCGCGACCGCGCCCTCCTCGAACTGCTCTACGGCGCCGGCCTGCGCGTCAGCGAGGCGGCGCGCATCGATCTTGCGGACCTCGATCTCGTCAACCGGCAGGTGCGCGTCACGGGCAAGGGTGAGAAGACTCGCATCTGCCTGTTCGGTCAGCCTGCGCTCCGCGCACTCGCCGCCTATCTCGAGCGTGCCCGCCCCGAGTTGGTGACCGGAGCGCAGCCTGCGCTCTTCATCGGTCGGGAGGGCAGGCGCCTCGCCGTGCGATCCATCCAGGCGCTCGTCCGCCGCTATGGCACGCAGGCTGCCATCGCCCAGCGAGTCCACCCACACCTCCTGCGTCATTCGTTCGCGACCCACATGATCGAGGGCAGCGCGGACCTGCGCGTGGTGCAGGCGCTCCTCGGTCACGCGAGCGCCAACACGACGCAGATCTATACGGCGGTGACCGGACAGGGACATGCGCAGCTCGTCACGAGTGCGCTTCGTCAGGCGCGTGACATCGAGGACGGCGCTCGTCCGCCGCGCACGGTAGGATTGCCCCGCACGCGCGAACGGACGGACACATGATGCGCATCCTCGTCCTGAACGGTCCGAACCTGAACCTCCTCGGCAGCCGCGAACCCGAGATATACGGGCTCCAGACGCTCGCCGACATCGAACTCCTGCTGCGCAACCGCGCGGACGAGCACGGCATCGAAGTGCGATGCGTGCAGTCCAACCATGAAGGGGTCCTCGTTGACCTGATCCAGGAGCACCGCGACTGGGACGGTTTCATCCTCAACGCGGGCGCGTTGACGCATACGTCGCTCGCGATCCCTGACGCGATCTCGTCGGTCGGTGTGCCGACCGTCGAGGTGCATCTCTCGAACATCTACGCCCGTGAGTCGTTCCGCCACCACTCATACCTCGCTCCAGTCGCGTGGGGCCAGGTAGCCGGCTTCGGATACCGCGGCTACCTGGCGGCACTTGACCTCCTCTATGACCGCCTGTCGAGGGAGGAGCTGGGGTGACGCCGGCCGCGACACGCATCGACCGCCTGCGGGCGCGCCTGGACGAGCTCAGCGTCGACGCGCTGCTGATCACGTCACCTTCGAACCGCCGCTGGATCTCCGGCTTCACGGGCACTGCTGGGACGCTACTTGTCAGCCGCGACCACGCCCGCTTCGCGACCGATGCGCGCTACTACGAGCAGGTCTCCGCGCAGGCTGCCGCCTTCACACTTGTCCCCGCGAACGGCGCCATGGGGGAGTGGGCCCCCGCGCTCCTCGAAGGCCTCGAGGGAAAGCGTGTCGGCTTCGAGCCGGCGGGACTCACATACGCCTTGTTCGAGGAGTGGAAGGACACCCTCGCGTCACTGCCGGATGCGGACCGCCCGGCGCTCGTGGCGGCCCCAGGCGCCATTGAGGCGTTGCGCGCGATCAAGGAACCGGATGAGGTCGACCGGCTCACGCGAGCGGTGCTCCTGGGTGACGCCGCGTTCACCCACGCCGCGAGCACGGCACGGCCGGGCATGACGGAACGCGAACTCGCCTGGGAAGTCCAGCGGTTCGCCATGGAGCACGGCGCGGACGACCTGTCGTTCCCGACCATCATCGCCAGCGGCGCGTGGGGCGCGCTCCCGCACGCGTACCCGAGAGCCACAAGACTCGAGGCGGGCGCCGGGGTGGTCATGGACCTCGGCGTCGTCGTGGAGGGGTACTGCTCCGACCTGACGCGGACGATCGTCCTCGGCGAACCGGACGCGCGATTCCAGGAGATCTACGACATCGTCCTGACGGCTCAGGAGATGGCCGAGGAGCGCATCGAGGCCGGCATGACCGGAGAGCAGGCCCACCAGATTGCCGCACGCGTGATCGCCGAGGCCGGCTACGGCGAGTACTTCGGCCACGGCCTCGGACACGGGGTCGGCCTCGACATCCACGAGGCGCCCAGGCTGGGCCCGCGGTCTGCCGACCTCCTGGCGGACGGCCAGGTCGTCACGGTCGAACCCGGCATCTACATCCCTGGCTGGGGCGGCATTCGCATCGAAGATCAATGCGTGATGGAGGGCGGGCGCTTGCGCAGGCTCTCCACGGCTGCGAAGTTGAACTAGAGACCGCAGTACGAGGCAGCCGGCCAGCCTGGGCCGTCCTGCCCGCGAACGTAGGGAGTCACCGGTGATCAGCACTGGCGAGATCAAGCGCGGCGTTTCCGTAGAAGTCGACGGCAACCTCTATCAGGTCGTCGAGGTGCAGCACGTCAAGACGAAGAAATCCGCCGTCTACCGCGTCAAAATGCGGGACCTGCGAGGTGGCCACATCATCGAGCGAACGTTCAACGCCGGCGAGAAACTCGCCGCCGCCCGCGTCGAGCGCCGGGACATGCAGTTCCTCTATTCGGATGCCACGGGTCTGACGTTCATGAACACGCAGACGTTCGACCAGATCACCGTCCCGGAGAGCATCGCCGGGAGCGCTCCGTCGTACCTGAAAGAGGGCGACGTGGTGCAGGTGCTCGCGTACGGTGAGGAAGCACTCGGCATCGAGTTGCCTCCGGCCGTCCAGCTGAAGATCGTGCAGTCCGACCCGGGAGTGAAGGGCGACACCGCCACCGGCGCGACCAAGCCCGCCACGCTCGAGACCGGCCTCGTCGTGAACGTCCCGCTGTTCATCAACGAAGGCGACACGATCAAGGTTGGGACGTCTGAAGGCAACTACATCGAGCGGGTCTCGAACGCCTGATCCGGAGCCCCATGCCACCTGAGGTCTATCCGGTCAGTCAGGTCACCCGCTACCTTCGCGAACTCCTGGAAGCGAACCGGCACCTGACCGAGGTCTGGGTGGCAGGCGAGGTCTCTAACCTCTCGCTGGCGTCCTCGGGCCACGTCTACTTCACCCTGAAGGACGCCCGCGGCGCACTGCGTTGCGCGTTCTTCCGCAACCGGAACGTCGGTCAACGCGACCGCCTGCACGAGGGGGCTTCGGTGGTCGTCTACGGGTCGCTCTCCCTGTACGAGCAGCGTGGCGACCTGTCCTTCGTGGTGGACTTCGTGCAGCCCGAAGGGACCGGAGCGCTCGCCGCTGAGTTCGAGCGCCGGCGCGCCCGCTTCGAGGAAGAAGGGCTGTTTGCCGCGGAGCGAAAGCGCTCGCTCCCCCGATTCCCACGCCGCATCGGCGTCGTCACGTCTCCGACCGGCGCCGTCTTCCACGACATTCGCGATGTCCTCGGACGCCGGTGGCCGCTCGCTGACCTCGTCCTCCAACCCACGCCCGTGCAGGGCGCGGGTGCCGCCCCCGCCGTCGCCGATGCCATCCGCGCGGTGGTCCGGGAGCAGGACATCGACGTCCTGATCGTCGCCCGCGGCGGCGGTTCGGCCGAGGATCTGTGGGCATTCAATGAGGAGCCGGTCGTGCGCGCGATCTTCGGCTCGCCCGTACCCGTGGTCTCCGCGGTCGGGCACGAAACGGACACGACCCTCGCCGACCTCGTTGCCGACGTGCGCGCGCCCACGCCGTCCGCGGCCGCCGAACTCGTCGCGCCCGACCGCAGCGCCATTGCGCATCGAGTCGACACCTTCCAGCGCCACGGCGAAATGCACGTCGTACGCGCTCTCGCGCAGGCGCGCGAGCGGCTCGATGTCCGGTCCATCCGACTCCGGCAGGCGAGTCCCGACACCGAGAGCCTTGTTCATGCCGTCGCCCTACAGACGGACCGGTCCGCCGTCGCGCTGACCCGCCGTCTGCGCGATGCCGCGTCTGAGCTGCAGCAACGAATGAGCAGCCTCGGGTCGCTCTCGCCCCTCGCGACGCTGGGACGTGGATTCGCACTGGTCACCCGCCTCGATCGGTCGCCAGTGACCTCGTCCGCGGCCATTGCGGACGGCGATCGGCTGCTGATCCGGTGGCACGACGGTGTGCGCTCGGCCCGTGTCGAGGTCACCTCGTGACCGGGGAGCTCGAGGCGCGAGAGAGCTTCGAAGTCCTGTACTCGCGCCTCGAGGAGGTCACGAACGCGCTCGAGGGTGGTCAGCTCACGCTCGAAGAGTCGATGTCCCTCTATGAGGAGGGGATGCGCCTTGCGCAGCGCTGCCAGGCCCTGCTCGCCGATGTCGAGCAGCGGGTCCAGGTACTGCGAGAGACATACGACAGCGGTTTCGACCAGTGACGCTCCGTCTGGGGTGGTTCACCACCGCACGAGGCTCCGGCTCCCGAGGCATGTTCGAGGCAGTGATCGGCGCCCGAGAGGCGGGCCGGCTACCGGACGTCGAGTTTTCGTTCGTGTTCTGTAACCGCGATCCTTCAGAAGATCCGGTCACCGACTCGTTCCTCGATCGGGCTGGGGGCCTCGGCATCCCGGTCGTGACGAAGTCCTCAGTCCGCTACCGTCGAGCCGTGGGTGGCGAGCGCTCGCGTGCGGGGAAGCCGCTCCCGGTGTGGCGTCTCGAATACGACCGTGAGGTCGAGCGCTCACTCCAGCCGTTCCCGTTCGACCTCGGTGTGCTGGCCGGCTACATGCTCATCTTCGAGCGCGAATTCTCGTTGCGGCACCCGCTCCTGAATCTCCATCCCGCCCTGCCCGGTGGGCCGGTCGGCACCTGGCGCGAGGTGATCCGCGAGCTCATTCGCACCCGTGCCACCGAAAGCGGCATCATGCTCCACCTCGCCATCCCAGAGGTCGATGCCGGGCCGGTCGTCTCGTTCTGCCGCTACCCGATCCGCGGGGCGGCGTTCGCTGCCGGATGGGACGCGCTGCCCGACGACCTCGCATCCCTCAGCGATGACGCCATCGAGGCCACCGCCCTGTTCACCGCTATTCGCTCCGCGGGCGTCCATCGAGAGTCGCCCCTCCTCGTGGCCACTCTGGAAGCGTTCGCTGACGGCCGCCGTTCCGTATCCAGGGGCACGATTCTCGACGCGGAAAGCGCCCCCGCGCCACCCGCCGATCTCACGGCGGAGGTCGAAGCGATGGTTGCGGAATCGGCGAAGCCGGCACCGCGGAGCCAGTGACGGCGGTCTGCCGTCGATTCGACCGCCCGCGAGTGCGTATATCAACTACAATTGTGTTGCCGTGCGATTCGGCGGCGGAGGTGCGTCATGGCGAGAATGGACTGGCTCGGCAGGCTGCTCAGCGGTCCGACCTGGCGCGTGGCGGAGCAGGCGGACGCTCAAGCCACGGCGCCCCTCGCGTACCCGGCGACGCTCACCCTCGGCGATGTCGAGGTGAGCCTCCGATTCCTGGCCGCGGGCGACCAGGATGCCATCCTCACCTTCGCCCGTCACCTCCCGCCTCACGACCTGCTCTTCCTCCGCCGGGACATCACCGATCCGGATCAGGTCGACCAGTGGATTCGCGACATCGAGCACGGTCTGTCACTCACTGTCCTCGCGCTGCGGGGAGACGAGATCGTCGGCTACGCCACAGTGGCGTCTGACGGGCTCAACTGGACGCGCCACGTCCGCGAGCTCCGTGTCCTGGTCAGTCCCACCATGCGCGGCAAGAACCTCGGCCGCCTGCTGACCGAGCAGGCATTCGCGATCGCGAAGCAGCAGGGCGTGCGGAAGATGATCGCGCAGATGACTCCCGACCAGAAGGCTGCGGTCAAGGTGTTCCGTGAGATGGGGTTTGAACCTGAGGCCCGGATGCGCGGTCAGGTCATGGACCGCGACGGCGTCGCGCACGATCTGCTCATCATGGGCCTCGATGTTGACGCGTTTCAGAGCAAGCTGGACGCCGCGTTGATGAGCGCCCAGCAGTCGTTCATGAACGTCTGACCGCTGCTCGACGGTGTCTGCTGGCGCATCGCGGTATCATCGGTGCCGACCCACCTCGCGCACCCCCAACCACTCGGCAGGCTCACATGGCCGTTCCTCGCGCCCTCGTCCCCGCCGCCCCCCGTGCGATCGAGCGTTCGAGGCGCCCGATCTCGCTTCTGCGCCCTCGCGCCCTGCCCGTTGTGGTCAGTGTGGCCACCGTCACGCTCGTGGGTCTCGCCGCGGAGCAGCTCCTGCGCGCAGGCGCGATGCGCCTCGTCGACGCGCTACCGATGACCCGCGTGAAGCGAAGGGCGACGGCAGTCGTCACCGAAATCACCGTGATCGAGCGCTTTCGCCGCGGCTGACCGATGCCACGGGAACGCCTGCAGAAGATCCTGGCGCGCGCCGGGTACGGCAGCCGTCGGCACGCGGAGTCGCTGATCGTCGAGCGACGCGTCACGATCGACGGCCGCGTCGCGTCCCTCGGCGAGCAGGCCGATCCCGCGATACAGGACGTGGCAGTGGATGGGAAGCGCGTACCCTCTCCTCGCACGACCGCCATCTGGATGCTGCACAAGCCGGCCGGATATGTGGTCACAGCGTCCGATGAGCGGGAGCGTCCCACCGTCTACGACCTGCTGCCGCCCGAAGCCAGGTTGCTCCGTTACGTCGGCCGTCTCGACCTCGATACCTCCGGCCTGCTGCTCCTCACGGCCGACGGCCAGCTCGCCCACCGGTTGACACACCCCCGGTTCGAGGTCTGGAAGACCTACGAGGCCGAGGTCCAGTCGCTGCCGGACGAACGCGGCCTCGACCTGTTGCGCCGGGGCGTCCCGCTCGAGGATGGCACCACGGCACCCGCTCAGGTGCGCATCATCCGCCGCGGACGGCGTCCCCTCCTCGAGCTCCAGCTCCGTGAGGGTCGCAAGCGGGAGGTCCGTCGCATGCTTGCCGCCGTTGGCGCACCGGTCACGCGGCTCCAGCGCACGGCGTTCGGCGGCCTCACCCTCGTCGACCTCCCGCAGGGCCAGGCTCGACCGCTCACGCCGGAGGAGGAGTCCGCGCTTCGCGTCCTGGTGGGCTTGCCAACCGAGGTGGACGCCGAAGAACGCCCTTCCCTATCATCGTCCGCACCGTCACGCAGCCCCAAGCTACGAGGGAGGCCCCCGATCTCCAGCGACCCGCTCGCCCGCAGTATCGCCATCGACGGACCAACGGCTTCGGGCAAGAGCGTCGTCGGTCGGCTGCTTGCCGAACACCTCGGGCTCGGCTTCGTCGACACCGGGCTGATGTACCGTGCCTGCACCCTCGCGGTGCTCGAGCGCGGCGTTGACGCGAGTGACGAGGTGGCGGTCAGTGCGCTCGTGCGAGGGCTCGACCTCGATCTCCGGTGGCCCGATCCGTCGCGTCCTCGCGCCATCCTCGACGGCGTCGACGTGACGGACCGCCTTCGCCAGCCTGAGATCGAACGTACCGTCTCGCTGGTATCTCGGATCGCCGAGGTTCGCGACGAGCTCGTCCGGCGTCAGCGCGCTCTGGCGGCGCGCTCGCCAATCGTGATGGCCGGACGTGACATCGGGACGCGTGTCCTCACCGAAGCGCGGACCAAGGTCTTCCTCGAGGCTTCGACTGAGATTCGCGCCCGCCGGCGGCTCGGCGAGGAGCTTGATGCCGGCCGCTCGACGACCTTCGAACGTGTCCTCGAGGAGACGCGCAGCCGTGATGAGCTGGACTCCACCGGCAAACGAGCCATCCGCCGGGAACAGGCCGCTGCCGATGCGATGATCATCGACACCGACATGCTCGGCATCGACGAAGTCGTCGAGGCTTGCCTCGACGCCTATCGCAACGCCAACGGCTCGTGAAGTCGCTGCTCTACCGCCTCGTCTCCGGCTGGATCTACGGCTTCCTCACGGCGCTGACGCGAGTCGTCGTCTACACGTTTGCCCGCTGGACCGTCGAAGGTGCCGAGCGCGTCCCCGCCTCCGGCCCCGTCGTCCTTGTATCCAACCACCTGCACCTGCTCGATCCCCCACTCATCGCGGCCTCGTGCCGGCGACGCGTCCATCCGATGGCGAAGCGTGAGTTGTTCGAGACCCCGCTGGTGGGATGGGTCCTGTGGCCATACGGGGCCTTCCCCGTCCGTCGTTTCTCCGCGGACATGGGCGCGCTGCGTGCGGCGCGGGGTCACCTCAGGAGCGGTCACCCCGTCCTCATGTTTCCCGAAGGGACGCGCTCAAAGGACGCGCGCCTGCATCCCGCCCTCCCGGGCGCGGCGATGGTCGCGTTGCTCGCGAACGCACCGGTCGTACCAGTCGCCATCACCGGCACGGAGTCGATCCACGTGCCCGGCACGCTCTTTCGCTGGACGAGGCGGGACCGACTGCGCATTCGCGTCGTCTTCGGAGAGCCGTTCCAGCTGGGATACGAGGGCGCCGAGGCCCGCCACGCCGAGCACGCGACCGATGCCATCATGCGGCACATCGCGGCGCTCCTGCCGCTCGAGTACCGCGGCGCCTACGGCCCCGGCAGCGAGGGCCAGCTCGTATTCGCCCGGCAGCCACAGGAGCGCTGACCGCTGAGAAGTATCACGATCGGTCGCACATCCCGTTGTCCTCGGAGCATGCGGTACTCTAGGAACGCGGCGGCACCGGAGGCATAAGATGTGCGGCATCATCGGCTATACCGGAGAACGCCCCGCCGGCCAGATCATCATCGAGGGTCTCCGTCGCCTCGAGTACCGTGGCTACGACTCCGCCGGTATCGCCCTCTTCGATGCGGATCACAAGCTTTACGTCGCGCGGGCCGCAGGTAAAATCGAGAACCTCGTCAGCAAGATCGAGGGCAGCCTCCCCCCCGCCGTGTCGGGTATCGGGCACACTCGCTGGGCCACACACGGGGCGGCCACGGATCTGAACGCACATCCGCACCTCGACCCGTCCGGGCGCGTCGCCGTCGTCCACAACGGCATCATCGAGAACTTCGAGGATCTGCGTCGCCCGTACGTCGAACGCGGCCTGCTGTTCTCCTCTGACACAGACACCGAGGTCCTGGCATTCCTCATCGCCGATGAGCTGGAGGCCGGGGTCGACCTCGCCCTGGCTGTGCAGAACGTCGTCGCGAAGACGCAGGGCGCAGCTGCGGTCGTGGCCATCTCCTGCGAGGAGCCCGGGCGGATCGTCGCCGCGCGCCTCGGGAACGCGGGCGGCATCGTGATCGGACACGGCGAGGATGAGCGCCTCGTCGCCTCTGACCTCGCCGCCCTGCTTCCGCACACCCGCCAGGTCACGTTCCTCGAACCGGGCGAAACCGCCGATATCCGGCCTGACCATGTCGCGTACTACGACGCCGCTGGTCGAGGCATCGATAAGCCGGTCGAGACGCAGCCCTGGGACCCGGTCGCCGCCGTTAAAGGCCGCTATAAGCACTTCATGCTCAAAGAGATCCACGAGCAGCCCGACACCGCCCTCGACTCCGTTCGCGGTCGCTACCTCGCGGCGCCCTACCGCGTCGAGCTGGAAGGCCTCCCTTTCACCACGGAACAGGTGCGCTCCTTCAGCCGCGTCGTCCTCATCGGCATGGGCACGTCGATGCACGCCGCGATGGTCGGACGGCACTACATTGAGCGCTTCGCCCGCATCCCGGCGGAGGTCGACAACGCGGCGGAGTTCCGCTACCGCGGTCCGGTCCTGGACGAACACACACTGGTGATCTCGGTCGCGCAGTCCGGGGAGACGATCGACACACTCGCCGCAATGGACGAGGCGCGACGCGCTGGGTGCCCGCAAGTCACCATCTGCAACACGCCGGGCGCCCAGACCACGAGGATCGCGCACGGCACTGTCTATATGCGCGCGGGTCCGGAGATCGCGGTCGCAAGCACAAAGACACTCGTGGGGTCGATGATCGCCCTCCATGCCCTGGCGCTGCACCTCGGCCGGCTGCGCGGCACCCTCGACGACGCGCTCTCCCGGCGGGAGATCGAGGCGGCCCTGCACCTCCCGACAGCCCTCGGCGAGACCCTCCTGATCGAGCCGCAGATCGCCGAGCTGGCATCGCGGTACGCAGCTTCTGAGGATTTCCTGTTCCTTGGGCGCGGGCTGTCGTATCCGATGGCGCTCGAAGGCGCGCTCAAGCTCAAAGAGGTGTCCTATATTCACGCCGAAGGGTACGCCGCCGGGGAGATGAAGCACGGACCCATCGCGCTCATCGATGACCGGATGCCGACCGTCGCAATCGCGCTCCGCGACGAGGTACGGGACAAGATGCGCTCGAACATCGAGCAGGTGAAGGCGCGGCGCGGCCGCGTGATCGCCATCGTGTCCGCCGGCGACCAGAGCCTCGACGGGATTGCCGACGACGTGCTCAGCCTCCCGGCGATCGACCCCTACCTTACACCGGTCCTCACGGCGGTCGTGGTGCAATTGCTCTCGTACTACATCGCCGTCGAGCGCGGGGCCGACGTCGACCAGCCCCGGAACCTGGCCAAGACCGTGACCGTCGAGTAACCCCGCCCGGACGAGGCGTTCTTCCTCCTGATACCATATGTAATCAGAGGGAGGTGCACGATGCCTGCCAGACACGGACACGATGACCACTGCCGCGAATTGCACCGGGCGCTCGACCACGCCAAGGCGATGCTGCACTCCGCGCCCATTCGCGAGACGCTCGGGACCGACCCGCACGCTGCGGTCCTCGAATTTCGCTCCGAGCGCGAGACGGCGGCTACAGAGGAGATCGCGCGGATCGAGCAAGCGCTCCGCGAGCACGGATGTACCCTCAGCAAGATGAACTAGCGAGTACTCGCGCCGGAGTCCTCTGCGCCCCGGGCGAACCAGCGGAACGCTTCTCGCGCGATCTCCGGCGGGAGCACATGCGGCCCGTCGAACTCGCGGTAAGAGATGTCGTAACCGGCACGTTCGAGGTCGGCCGCGACTCGGCGCCCGCAGCGGTCGATCGGGAGCACGAGATCCTGCGTCCCGTGCGATACGAACACGGGCGGCTGGCCATGGCGCACCGGCGCGGAAACGAACCCCGGAGACCATCCGGCCACGTGGGTGAACAGGTCCCCGTTTGCCAGTCCCAGCGACAGCGCGTACGACCCCCCGTCTGAGAACCCCGCCGAAGCAAGGCGCGACGGATCGACATTCAGGCGTTCGAACGTCCACCCCAGTGCGTCCTCGACGGCGGTCACGTCGGCGCCGAAGCCGCCGAGGATCAGGTCCCAGGTCCGGTCGAGCGACTGCGGGATCAGCAGCGCGACTCCCGCCTCGGCGGCCGGCTCCTGAAGCAATTCGAGACTGCGCGCCGCGAACTGCGCCGCGCCGTGAAACAGCACCATCAACGGGCACGGGTCTCGGCGACCCGTCGGTACGAACAGGTACCCGACGCGACCGTTCGCCTGCTGAACCCGGCTCACGCCGTTGGCGATCGAGTTTCGAGCCGCCGTCGGCCGGACCGCCAGTCGTCCAGGATGCGACGCCACCGGGGACTGCGACGCGGGGTGCTAGTCCGCCCGCATCATCGCTGGCGTCCCCGCGAGCTTCGCCTGTGCGGCTGCCAGCCGGGCAATCGGCACGCGGTACGGCGAGCACGAGACATAGTCGAAGCCCGCGTCATGGCAGAACTCTACCGAGGACGGATCTCCCCCGTGCTCCCCGCAGATGCCGACCTTGAGGTCAGCCCGCGTGCTGCGTCCGCGCTCGATCCCGATGCGGATCAACCCGCCGACGCCATCGCGGTCAAGTTCCTGGAACGGATCCCGAGCCAGCAGTCCGTGCTCAATGTACGAGGGGAGGAAGCGGCTTGCGTCATCCCGCGACAATCCGAACGTCGTCTGTGTCAGGTCGTTCGTCCCGAAGGAGAAGAAGTCTGCATGCTTCGCGATCGAGTCCGCGACGACGCACGCCCGGGGCAGCTCGATCATCGTGCCCACGGTGTACTCGACCGCGGTGCCGTGCCCGGCGATAACCTCTTCGGCGGTGGCGACCACGAGGGCACGGACGCGCTCCAACTCCTCCTCGATCCCAACGAGCGGGATCATGATCTCCGGGATGACGTCGACACCTTCGGCCTTGAGGGCACATGCCGCTTCGAGGATTGCCCGTGCCTGAACCTCGTAAATCTCCGGGTAGGTGATCGCGAGCCGCACGCCGCGGTGGCCGAGCATCGGGTTGAACTCGTGCAGCGCTCGCACGCGCCGCTCGATGTCGCTTGGCGAGACGTCGAGTGCCGCCGCCACGATTGCGATCTCGTCGGGCCGCTGCGGGAGGAACTCGTGCAGCGGCGGGTCGAGCAGGCGGATCGTCACCGGCAGCCCGGCCATCGCACGCAGGATCCCCGTGAAGTCATCGCGCTGCATCGGCAGGATACGGGACAGCGCGTCCCGGCGCCCCGCCTCGTCCTCCGCGAGGATCATTTCCCGAACGGCGAGGATTCGGTCCTCACCGAAGAACATGTGCTCAGTCCGGCACAAACCGATGCCTTCAGCGCCGAACTGGCGTGCCAGCTCGGCATCGCCGGGAGTGTCGGCGTTCGCGCGCACCTTCAGGAGCCGGGTCTCGTCCGCCCACGACATCAGTCGCTCGTACTCAGCGGGCAGCACGGGGTCGACCAGACGCACCGAGCCGAGCATGACCTCGCCGGTTGTGCCATCGATGGAGATGACGTCGCCCTGCTGCACCAGCACACGCCCGCGCCCCTCGATCTGCACCGAGAAGTGCTGCCGCTGGTAGTCGATCTCGAGGGCGCCACAGCCCGCCACACAGCACTTGCCCATCCCGCGCGCTACCACCGCGGCGTGCGACGTCGAGCCGCCGCGCGCCGTGAGGATGCCGCGTGACACGCGCATTCCCACAATGTCTTCTGGGCTCGTCTCTACGCGCACGAGCACGACGTCCTCACCGCGCTCCGCCAACTGCGCCGCGGCGTCTGCTGTGAACACGACCTTGCCCACAGCCGCGCCGGGTGACGCCCCGAGGCCGCGCGCGATCACATCCGTCTGCGCCGCGCGGTCGAACGTCTGATGCAGCAGTTCATCGAGCTTCTCGGGCTCCTGCCGCAGTACGGCCTCCCGCTCGTCAATGACACCTTCGTCCACGAGGTCGACCGCGACCTTGACCATCGCGCGACCGGTGCGTTTGCCTGAACGGGTTTGCAGGATCCACAGCCGCCCCTGCTGGACCGTGAACTCGATGTCCTGCATGTCTTTGAAGTGCGCCTCGAGGCGGTCGCACGCGCCGACCAGCTCGCCGTGCACGACGGGCATCGCCTCCTCGAGGGACGCTGGCCCACCCGCCACGCGGTCCGCCCTGCCGATCGGCTGCGGCGTGCGGATGCCGGCAACGACATCCTCCCCCTGCGCGTTCAGGAGGAACTCCCCGTAGAGGTGGCGCTCGCCCGTCGCGGGGTGTCGGGTGAACGCCACTCCCGTCGCGCAATCGTCGCCGAGGTTGCCAAAGACCATCGCCTGGACGTTCACCGCGGTACCCCAGCTGGAGGGGTATCCGTACATCGATCGGTACGCGATGGCACGGGGGTTCTCCCACGAGTTGAACACCGCTCCGATCGCGCCCCACAGCTGCTGCCATGGGTCGTCCGGAAACTCAATGCCGAGGCGCTCGCGGATCGCCGCCTTGTACTCGCCGACGAGCTCGCGGAGATCGTCCGCCGTCAGCTCGGTATCGAGCTTGACGCCGCGCGCGTCCTTCTTCGCGTCGAGCAGCACCTCGAACGGGTCATGCGCTGTGTCCGAGTCCGGCTTCACTCCGAGGACGACTTCGCCGTACATCTGCACGAAGCGCCGGTACGAGTCGTACGCGAAACGGGCGCTCCCGGAGCGGGCTGCTAGGCCCTCCGCCGTCACGTCGTTGAGCCCGAGGTTGAGTACGGTGTCCATCATTCCGGGCATCGAGACCCGCGCGCCCGAACGCACTGACACGAGCAGCGGGTTCGCTGCGTCCCCGAACCCCGCGCCCACCGTCCGCTCGATGTGTGCGATGCCCTCGCGTACGCGCGCGTCGAGGCCGTCGGGGTACTGTCGACCGAGCGCGTAGAACGTGTTGCACACCTCAGTGGTGATCGTGAATCCGGGTGGCACCGGGATGCCAAGCCGACTCATCTCGGCGAGCCCGGCACCCTTTCCACCCAGCAGTTCCTTCATCAGGCCGTCCGCCTCGGCGGCCCCGTCCCCGAACAGATACACCTGTTTGGTCGCTACGGCGGCGGGTGAATCTTTCGGGGCGGCAGTCGTCATCGAGCACCTCTCAATGCCCGCGCCTCAGGCCCACCTCGGGCTCGTCGCGCCCGGGTCTTGCCGGGGTCAGGCAACGACGGACAGGCAGGGTGGATACGGAGGCTTGCTGGCTGTGCATCGATTATAGAGACGCGGTAAATCAGCAGAAAGCATCCGGGCAGGCATTCGTTATCCCTCGCTCGCCTTGTTCGGGACGTGAGCGAGAGCCACACTTCCCCTATGACCGACGCGGTCCGCGCGCTCCTCGAACGTCGCGAGGCCACCCTCGCGCCCGCGGCGGCGCGCGAATCCGCGTCGCCAGGCCGCACCCTCCCCGAGCCTCCCGACCCGCTTCGGCTCGAATTCCAGATAGACCGTGACCGCATCATCCATACAGGCGCCTTCCGCCGCCTGAAGCACAAGACGCAGGTCTTCGTCGTAGCTGACTCGGACCACGTCGTCACACGCATGACCCACACCATCGAGGTGCAGCAGGTCGCCCGCACCATCGCACGCGCCCTTGGCCTGAACGAGGATCTCACCGAGGCCATTGCCTGGGGCCACGACCTTGGCCATACGCCCTTCGGCCACGCTGGCGAGGAAGCGCTCGCGCGGCTGCTGCCCGAGGGGTTCCGCCACAACGAGCAGTCACTCCGCATCGTCGAGCGACTCGCGCGCGACGGCCGCGGGCTGAACCTCATGGCCGAGGTGCGCGAGGGCATCCTCAAGCACTCGAAGACGCGCGAGTCAGTCGCCGCCGAAGCGTGGGGCACCGCCAGGACACTTGAGGGGCAGATCGTGAAGCTGGCGGATTCGATCGCCTACCTGAATCACGACATCGAAGACGCCGTCCAGGCCGGCCTGATCCGGGAGCACGACCTTCCACCCGGCGTACACCATGTCCTGGGCGCGACACACGACGAGCGCATCAAGACACTGGTCGCCGACTGCGTTGAGCAGTCGTGGGACGCCGCCCAGGGCCGCGCGGAGAGCCGCATCGCGCTCAGCCGGCCGGTCCTCGAAGTCACCGACGAACTGCGGGAGTTCATGTTCGAACGCGTGTACCTCGTCGAGCCGACGCTCCGCGAAGCGCAACGCGGCCAGCGCGTCGTCGAGGCGCTGTTTCACCACTACGAGGACCACCCCGACGACATCCCGGGCTGGTCCCTCGTTGCCGACCCTGCCTGGCGGCGCGCTGCGGATTATGTTTCGGGTATGACGGATGGCTTCGCCATTCGTCGCGCGAAGGCGCTGGGCCTGACAGTCGATTGATGACACCGCCGGGCTGACTCGCGGTCCGGGTGTCGCTTCTAGGACAATAACCGGCCGATGGACATCGAACGCCTTCGCCGCCAGCTCAACGAGGGACGCGCGCACCTGATCGCGTCCCTCGAGGGCGCCTCGGAGTCGGACTACAACGCCGAGCTGGCTGATGGCGTGACCATCGTCACGGCCATGGCAGACCTCGCCCGTCGCGAGCGGGCGACGATCGAGGAAGCCCGCCGCCTGGTCGGTGCTCCTCCCAGGCCCTCGCCGGCCGTCCACGGCGAACCTGCCCGCCGGCTCACGCCGCCGCCAGTCGTCCACGACCTCGCCGGCGCACGCCATGAGACGCAGCTGTTCGTCGATACCCTGTTCGGAGAGGAGTACGCCTCGGCCGCGCTCGAGGCGGCAACCGACGCGCTGCGCGCCATCCTCGACGAGGAACGAGACCTCGCTGGTCGGATCAGTGCCCGCCTCGCGCGCGGAGCGCGGCCTTCGACGAAGCAATGATGGCCACGTAACGATCTCGCACCCGCGGTGTCTTATGAAGTGTGACCACTGTCGACCAGGTGAAGGATCAGCTCGATCTCGTCGAGGTCGTGCGAGGCTACGTGCCCGCTCTCAAGAAGAACGGCCGCACGTGGAAGTCGCCCTGCCCGTTCCACAGCGAGCGCACCCCGTCGTTCATCGTCGACCCTGACCGCGGCACCTGGCACTGCTTCGGGGCCTGCGCCACCGGCGGCGACGTCATCGAGTTCGTTCGGCGCATCGAGCACCTCGACTTCCGTGAGGCTCTACAGCGCTGCGCCGAGCGCGCCGGCATCGAGCTGCGCCCGCCCTCCGCCCGTGAGGTGCGCGAGCGCGAGGCTCACGAGCGGTTGCTGCGCGCCAACGAAGCCGCGGCAGTGTACTTTCAGGCCGCGTTACACGGCCCGGCGGGCACCGCGGCACTCACCTACGCCGAGAAGCGCGGCCTCGACGCCGCCACCGTCCAGGCGTGGCAAATCGGCTACGCTCCGGACGAGTGGCATGGCCTTGTCGAGCACCTCCGCGCCCGTGGCTTCACAGACGCCGATCTGCGCGACGCCGGCCTCGCCATCGATGGTGACCGCGGCCTGTACGACCGCTTCCGTGACCGCCTGATCTTCCCGACGCGCGACGCCCGAGGCAGGCTCATCGGTTTCGGTGCCCGCGCCCTGGCCGCCGACCAGGACCCCAAATACCTCAACACGCCGCAGACCCCGCTGTTCGACAAGAGCGGCTCCCTGTACGGCCTCGACCGCGCCGGCGAGGAGGCCCGTCGCGCGGACCGCATGGTCGTCGTCGAGGGCTACATGGACGTCATCGCCTGCCACCAGGCTGGCATCCGCAACGTCGTCGCCTCCATGGGCACCTCGATCACGGACCGCCAGATGACGCTTCTGCAGCGCTTCACGCATAACGTGATACTCATGCTCGACGCGGACAACGCCGGATCCGAGGCGACACTCCGCGGCGTCGAAGTGGCGGCGGGCGCCGCCGAGCACGGCCTGTCCCCCACCGTGGACTGGCGGGGCCTCGTCTCCTACCAGGATGTGCTGAAGGCCGACATCCGCGTGATCGCGTTGCCCGACGGCGAGGACCCGGACTCCCTCGTGCGCTCCGATCCCGACCGCGTCCGCTCCCTCCTCGGCGCGGCAAAACCAGTGGCCGACCACCTGTTCGACGCCGTGAACGCCACCACTGACTTTGCCGATCCACGCGCCCGCTCGCGCGCCCTCGAGGCACTCGCGCCCACCGTTGCCGCCGTGAATGACCCGGTGGTGCGTGCCCATTATGTTCAGAAGATGGCTCGGATGGCCCATGTCGACGAGCGGACGGTGCTCGCGCTCCTTAACCGCGGCCGGAACGCCCGGCCTGCGGCCGTCCCGTCGCCTCGCGATGTCGCGCAGGCGGCCGTCCGCGGTACGCCATCGACGCCCGACGGCGAAACCCAGTTGCTGCAACTCCTCGTCTTCCGAGCCGAAGCCCGTCCGGCGGGCCGGATCCTCGACCCGGATACGTTCGAGGACACGACGAACCGCCTCCTCTTCGAGGCGTGGCGCGAGTTCCGCGAGCTGGACGAGCATCTCGACGACCTCGAGGATGGCGTCCGCGAGCGCCTGGAATCGGTCCGCGCCTCAGCGACGGGCATCTGGGACCCTGACGCGATCGACGCGAAGTTCGTCGAAGATCGCGTCTCTCAGATCGCCGACCGGCTTCGCCTGCGGCGCGCTCACGCGCGCCTCCTGCCAGCCGCGGTGGCCGTAGCGAGCGACCTCGCGGCATCCCGCCGTGGCGGTGGTGCGGATGGCACGCTCGCCGCTGAGCTCGACGAGCTGCACCAGCGCCAGCGCGCGCTCTCCCGTCGCGCGCGAGGCGAAGCCGCCACCGAGAACGAACACGCCCCCGCCGTGTGAATGGCGACCACGAACCAGGCGAACGCGCCGACCTGAAGCGGGCGGCGACCATGGAGAGGAACGACATGACTCAGACCTTTGAAGAAGCCGGGATGGAGGAGCTGCTCAACAAGGGCCGCCGCTCCGGCCACGTCACCGCCGCCGAGGTCCTTGCGGCCATCCCCGAGGCCGAAGGCAGCCGGGAGCGACTCTCCTCTATCGTGTCTCAGCTATCCGAGAACGGCATCACCGTCCGCATCGACAACGATATGGACCGCGGCGCCGGGGCGGTCGTCGAGGCAGCACGCCGCATCGTCGACGAGGCCATCGGCATCGACGACCCCGTGCGCATGTACCTGCGCGAAATCGGGAAGGTGCCGCTGCTTACCGCCGAGGACGAAAAGCGCCTCGCCCGCGCGATGGAGGAATGGCTCCACGTCGAGGCGATCAAGGACGAGCTCCGCCAGGCCGAAGGGCGTGACCCTTCGCATGTCGAGATCCTGATTGCCCTCTTCCGGCAGTTCCACCAGGAGCGTGCCGTCTATCAGACCGTGAGCCGCCACCTCGAGCTGCCTCGACAGTCCGTGTCCGAGCGGATCGTCGACCCGAAGTTCCGCTCGACCATTGACCGCGAACTCGACGAGGACGCGCAGAAGGCGTTGATGGACGAACTGAAGTGGGACGAGGAGCGCGCCTCCGCCGCCCTCATCCGGCTCTCGATCATCACCCACATCATGCGTCCCGAGCACGTGCGCTGGGCCGCCGAGCAGGTGGGCGGCGAATCCAAGGTCTTCCCGCCCCCCAAGGGCCTCGCGCAAAAGCTCGAGGCTGAGCATGGGAGCGCCATCAAGTACTACTTCGATAAGATCGCGTACGACGGCGAGCGCTCGGAGCGGCAGCTGACAGAGGCGAACCTCCGCCTCGTGGTCTCGGTCGCTAAGAAGTACATCGGCCGCGGCATGTCCCTCCTCGACCTGATTCAGGAGGGCAACATCGGCCTGATCCGCGCCGTCGAGAAGTTCGACTACCGCAAGGGCTTCAAGTTCTCGACGTACGCCACGTGGTGGATCCGCCAGGCCATCACCCGCGCCATCGCCGACCAGGCGCGCACCATCCGCATCCCCGTGCACATGGTCGAAACGATCAACAAGCTCGTGCGCATCTCCCGCCGGCTGGTCCAGGAGTACGGCCGCGAGCCCACATCCGAGGAAATCGGCCGTGAGCTCGAGCTTCCCCCGGACCGCGTGCGCGAGATCATGAAAGTCTCCCAGGAGCCGGTGTCCCTGGAGACGCCTATCGGCGAAGAGGAGGACTCCCACCTCGGCGACTTCCTGCCAGACGAGTCCGCGCTCGCCCCGGCGGACGCCGCCTCCCACCAGCTCCTCAAGGAGCAGGTGATGGACGTACTGTCGTCGCTTACGCCGCGCGAGCGTAAAGTGCTCGAATTGCGCTTCGGCCTCGAAGACGGCCGCTCGCGCACGCTCGAAGAGGTCGGACGCGAGTTCAGCGTCACCCGAGAGCGCATCCGTCAGATCGAGGCGAAGGCGCTCCGCAAGCTGCGGCACCCGACTCGCTCGAAGAAGCTCAAGGACTACCTGGACTAGGCGGGCGGAGGAACGAAGTGCCGATCTACGAGTACCGGTGCCGCAAGTGCGGTCACCAGTTCGAGTTGATGCGCCGCATTGCGCAGATGGACAGTCCAGCGCCGTGCCCGGCCTGCCGCTCGAAAGCAACGGGCCGCACGGTTTCGAATTTCGTCCTCGCGGGCCGCGCACGCATCGATCCCACGTACGACGACGTAGACCCGGACGAGTACCAGCTCGAACACACCGACCACAGCGACGATCCCGACTGGGCGGACTTCTAGGACGGACCGCCGGCCGCCGGTTCGGCGGCCGGCCTCCGCATCCGCGGAGCCACCGGCTCAGGCTGCTGCAGCCAGCGGAGCATCAGGTACGCGGCGCCAGCCACCGCCAGCCCTTCCACGACGGTCACGACTCCCACGAAGAACGAGACCCGGAACCAGAACCCCTGGGGGAACATCTGGACCAGGTGGTCGACCGCCGGGTCGAGCTCCCAGAAGTCGTTCGAGAACGACACCAGGTGAAACTGGCGGAACAGCGAATCGAACCCCGCGAGCATCGCCAGTGCCGCGACAGCCAGCAGTCCCGCGGTGAGCAGTCCGGCATAGACACTCTGCTTCGCGAGCCGCAGCAGTGACCGCTCGCGCGCCCACAGGAACACCGTGACGACGTATCCCACGATGTAGACGAACGCGACCTCCTGTAGGAAGAACGCCTGCTGGAAGAGCTTCTTCACATCGCGCATGTGCAGCGTCTCCTTGGCGGAAAACAGCGCTTGCTCCTCGCCATCGAGGCGCACGCGCGTCGTCAGCAACGGCTCATCGTCCTTGAAGTACTGGATCATCTCGGCCGCGGCACGGTCGAGTTGCGCGCGGTCGATGCCCGTCACCGCCTCGACGTCGTACTGCGAGAATGAGTAGCCGTATACGCGTTGCTCCAGCGCTGCGACGCGCACGTTCGACAGCAAGAGGAAGACTGGCACGGCAACGACGAACAGGGCGGCGGTGATCCAACGCAACGTGGGCACGGCCCGATTATACCCGCGCAGCGCGGCACCATACCGGCGACGCGGAGACGCATAACGTGCGGTGCTATACTCCGGCTCACACACGGAGAGACTGCGTCCAGGGGGGAAGCACCATATGACCAGTGGCACTTCAGTCGTAACGCCGGAGCGCTTCGCCACCGGCATCGCGACCTTTCCTGAGTGGATGGAGAAGATCCCGGAGCGCCACAAGGAGTTCCAGCGCCACTACGACGAGTACACCCCGGATCCGGATGACGCTGAGGCCGTGAAGCAGCTCGTCGCCCAGCACGGCGTCAAAGCGCTCGTGCTCGGCGAGCACTGGTGCCCCGACGTCTGGCGCGGTGTCCCCGTCATGGCGCGTATCGCCGAGGCCACCGGTATGGAAGTCCGGTACTTCGCCCGTGACGAGAACAAGGACATCATGTCCGAGTTCCTGAACCAGGGTGAGTTCGAGTCGATTCCCACCGTGGTCTTCTACGATGGCAACCACCGCTACCTCGGGCACTGGATCGAGCGGCCCGCTCTGGCGGACGAGGAAATGGTCCCGCTGCGCGCTATCCTCGACGGCGCCCCGAAGGAAGACGGCCCGGAACGGCAGGAAGCGCTGGGCCGCTACCGAGCCAGGACATGGGATTTCGCGCCCGGCTGGCGACACGCGACACTGAAGGAGATGCGGCAGTTGCTGGAGGACGCCCTGAGCTGAGTCGCGTGGAGTCGCGCCGCGGAGGCCGCCCCTACTCGTCCCCCGCCGCGTTGGCACGCGGTCGCGCCGTCGCGCGGCGTGGGGCGCGCGAAGGTTCAGACGCGTCGTCCTCCGCCTCGTAGCGGGAGGGCCGCACCCGCTCGGGGGCGCGCGCCGGTGCGGGCCGGGGCGTCTCGCAGTACGGGCAGTATCGCCAGTCCAGCGACAGCAGCTTGCCGCACGAGCGACATCCCTCTCGCAGCGGTGTGCGGCAGTAGGCGCAGGCAATGAAGTCGGACTGGACCTCGTAGTAGCACGTCGGGCACGAGGTGAGCGCGCCCAGCTCGGACCGGATCGCCTGCTGCTCTAATTCGCGGTCGTAGGATTCGGCGAGCGTCTCGCTCGGACGCACGATGAGATAGAGCGCAATGCCGAGAAGCGGGAAGAACGTCACCAGCGCGACGCCGACGACCTGGCTGACCGGGTCGCTCGATCGTGCTCGGATGTCGCGAAACGCCCACAGGACCGAGGCGAGCCAGATCAGCAGGAGGTAGGCGACCGTCAGGGTGCCCGCAATCTTGAGGGTGGTTTGCCAGTCGCCACCTGGCCAGCCGACTAACACGTCCAAGGTTCGGCTCCATTCCCGTGGTTGCGCTCAGACAGCGTACCATGGTGGTTGTACGAGATCGCCTCGGCGGTCGCCGCCACATCGACCTCTCCCCCCTGCATTCGGACGGTGCATGACCACGACCAGCGACGTACTCAATCCCGCGCAGCGGCACGCTGTCGAGGTGCCTCGCGGCGCCCTGCTGATCCTCGCTGGCCCCGGCTCCGGGAAGACTCGCGTCATTGCGCATCGCATCTCGCACCTCGTCGAAACGGGCGTCCCGCCGTGGCGCATCCTCGCGGTCACCTTCACCAACAAGGCCGCTCGCGAGATGCGCGAGCGCGTCGAGGGTCTGCTGGGCGCTGAGGCTCGCGATGTCTCCCTCGGCACCTTCCACTCGATCTGCGCGCGCATCCTCCGGCGCGATGGCGCGGCGATCGGGCTCCCATCCGACTTCGTCATCTACGACACCGACGACCAGATGGCACTCGTGCGCAGCATCACCACCGACCTGCACATCGACCCCAAGCGGTTCGCTCCGCGCTCGATCCTCTCCGCGATCTCCTCAGCCAAGAACGAGCGGCGCGACGCCTCCACGGTCCTTCGTGAGGCCGGTTCCTACTTCGAGGAGATCGTTGGCCGCGTGTACGAGCGCTACGAGGCTGGTCTCGAGCGAAGCGGGGCCGTCGACTTTGACGATCTGCTGGGCCACGTCCTCAAGCTGTTCGCCCGTGACCTCTCGGTCCGCGATCACTACGCCGAGCGGTACGAGCACGTCCTGATCGACGAGTTCCAGGACACCAACCTGGTGCAGTACACGCTCGCCCGCGAACTCGCGTCGGCCCACGGCAACATCACAGCCGTCGGCGACCCAGACCAGTCCATCTACTCATGGCGCGCCGCCGACATCCGCAACCTCCAGCACTTCGAACGCGACTTCCCCGGTGCACAGGTCGTGCTGCTCGAGCAGAACTACCGCTCCACCGGCCACATCCTCCGCGCCGCACACGCGGTCATCTCGAAGGCCTCCGGCCGCCCCCAGCGCGAGCTCTGGACGGAGAACCCGGAGGGGGCGCCCGTGGCCGTCCAGGAGCTGTACGACGGCGACGAGGAAGCGCTGTTCATCGCGTCCGAGATCCGGCGCCTCATCCGCGAGGATGCACGCGCCTATGCCGACTTCGCGGTCATGTACCGTACCAACGCCCAGTCGCGTGCCATCGAGGAAGCCTGCATCGAGAACGGCATCCGCTACCGCGTCGTGGGCGGCACCCGCTTCTACGATCGCCGCGAGGTGCGCGACCTGCTCGCGTACCTCCGTCTCGTCCACAATCCGAGCGACGCGATGGCGTTCCAGCGCGTGGTCAACGTGCCGCCACGAGGCATCGGCGCCCGGACGCTGTCTGACCTCGGGCGCGCCGCACAGGAGCTCGCGCTCCCACCGGTCGCCGTTGCGGCGCGCGTGGCCCGAGGTGACCGCGACCCCTCGCTGCCCCAGTTGCGCGCGGACATCCGCAATGCGCTGGCCGCGTTTGTCACGATGCTCGATCGTCTCACGGCCTTGCGTGACCAGCACAACGTGTCCGAACTCCTCGACGCGATCCTCGAGGAGGCGCACTACCGCTCCTACCTGCAGCGCAGCGACCCCGACGACGCCGAGGCGCGGTGGGAGAACGTCCAGGAGCTTCGCGCCGTCGCCTCCCAGTACGAAGACCTGGCCGGCGAGCACTCGCTCGCTTCATTCCTGGAAGAGGTCGCCCTCGTCGCCGATGTCGACGATCCTGGAGCCGAAGCGCCCGACGCCGTGACGCTCACCACCCTCCACGCCGCCAAAGGCCTGGAGTACCCCGTCGTCTTCATGCCCGGCCTCGAAGAGGGCCTCCTCCCGCACTTCCGTTCGATCGACGACCCGTCACAGATGGAGGAAGAGCGCCGCGTCTGTTATGTCGGCATGACGCGCGCCCGCGAGCGGCTGTACCTCACCCACGCCATGCGGCGGTTCCAGCAGGGCATGTTCCGCAACAACATCGCCTCGCGCTTCCTCGCGGACGTCCCATCGTCAGAACGTTCGCGTCCCACCGCGGGACGCCAGGCCGGCGGCTCGCTGAGTCCACGCGAACGCCGCGCCGCACTCGCGGCCCGCGACGCCCACGCCGACGAGGGCCCACAGACACCGCGGTTCGCCGCCGGCGACCGGGTGCGGCACGGTCACTTCGGCCATGGCGTCGTCGTTTCCTGCCTTATCCGTGGGGGCGACCAAGAGGTCACCGTCGCCTTCGAGGGCGGCGCGGGCGTGAAGCGCCTGCTGCTTTCGCTGGCCGCGCTCGAGGCGGAAGGGACCCGCAACGTGGACGACTGGGAGGGCGCTTAGCCGTTGCCGTCCTGGAACCGCATGCGTACCTCGACCTGGCGCAGCACGTCACCCCTCGTGAGCATCCCGACCAGCCGCCCGTCCTCGAGCACCGGCAACTGGTGGACGTCGTACTGCTGCATGAGCCGCATCGCGTCGACGAGGTCCGTCTGCGGCGTCACCGTGTGCACCCTTGCAGACGGCACCATGACGCGTTCGACTGGCGTCCGCGCCCACTGATCGCGGGGCAGGCGCGTGATATCCGTCGCTGTCACAAGCCCCACCACGTGCCCCTCGTCGCCCACGAGGTAGGCGCGCTCCGCCCGCCGCAGCAACCGCGTCTCCACCAGTTCCTGCACGCTCATCGAGCCGTCGACCGGCTCCGTGGGGGGCTGCATGATCGTCTGCGTTTCAACGTTTCGCAGCGCACGGTCGGCCAGCATTGCCTGGTAAGAACCCTCGGCCGCCGACTTCAGGAAGAGCCCGATCAGCACATACCAGATCGCGCCGAACAGCCCGAAGTAGAACACGCTGACCAGTCCGATGCCGATCATCGCGTACGCGATGATCGAGCCTACAGTGGCGGCCACCCTGGTGGCCTGCACGATGCTCTTCGAGCGGCCCCAGACGATCGCGCGCAGCACCCGACCGCCGTCGAGCGGGAAGCCGGGCAGGAGGTTAAAGAGCCCGAGCGCCCCATTGATGAACGCGAGATAGCCGACGACCCCGCTCACGTCGGAGCCGCGCAGGACCACCCACAGTAGCGCGAACACCCCGGCCAGCACCCACGACATCAGCGGTCCCGCGATCGCGACGGCGAACTCCTCCTTCGCGTTTCGCATCTCGCCGGCGATACTCGACACCCCACCGAAGACAAACAACGTGATCGAGGGCACCGTCATCCCATAACGCTGCGCGACGAACGAGTGAGAAAGTTCGTGCAGCAGCACGGAGAGGAAGAACAGCGCGCTGGTGACGATCGCCGCGGTCCAGCGCTGACCGTCCGACCAATCCTCGTACAGGTCACGGTACAGTCCGTCCGCGAACGACCACGTGATGAGCACGAGGATGATGAACCACGACCAGTGGACGCGGATCTCAATGCCTCGCACGCGCCCGATGCCGATGCCTGACCCGAGGTTCATGGATCCAGCATAACCGGGCCAGGGCCCGATCAAGGTGCAGACGTCGTGTTATCCGCCCACAAGGCGTGTCAGCGCATCGTCGCTGACCGCAGACGCCATCAACATGCCGATCCGCTCGACCTTCGCGTCGCTCGAGAACGCCGAGCGCCCGAACGTCCCCTCGATATCGCGGACGGTCTCAACAGTGCCCTCCGGCGCTACGAGGAGCGTCGTCCCCCGACTCGCCGCCACCCGGTCGAGGACGTATGGACTCGGGTCGCTGCCACCGGTCAGGATCAGGCATTCCGCGTCGGTCCGCAGCGCGGACAGCGCGATGTCCACCTTCTCCGCCCTCGTCACTACGACCTTGTGCGGGAAGCGCGCGAAGTACGGCTGATCCGAGTCATGCGAAATCGCGCCGATCACGATGTGCTCGCAGATCGCACGCTCCCCCTCCGTCGAACGGGCGACTACGCGCGCCCTACTTGCCGCGATGAGTGTGCCCACGGTCGGCGCCGCCAGCAGTCGGTCCTCCGGAAGCCGCAGCTGCCCGCCGGCCGCGGCGTGGTTCTCGATTACCAGCGCGGCACCGGTCGTCGTCCCGCCGACGTGCCCGGCGAGCATCACCGCGACGCGTACCGCGCCAAGTGCCCCAGCGATCGTGCCGGCATCAGGCGACATGGACGCATCGATGACCGTGACGCCGTCGTCGGGCGAGATCGCCCCGGCCTGCACAGGCCTCCCCGCGCTCGAGGCGAACTCGAGCATCCCGAAGGTCGCCGCGTCGCGCTCCGCGTTTGCGCCGAACGCCAGCCGCTCCACGCGGACGCGATGGCCAGCATAGGCCAGCCGGTGCGCCAGGCCGGCCGCGACCGTTGTCGCTCCGGCCCCTGCTTCGCTGCCGCTCACCACGATGACCGGCATCGCTCGCTCCCTTCGAATGTCGTCGCGCGAGAACGTACTACGCTCCGGCACCTCGCGCGAGCCGTCGCTACCGGTCGGGCAACGGCTCCGAGAGCGTGCGGAGGTAGTTCACGAGGTGCCAGCGCTCCTCTTCGGTCAGGCTGTTGGCGAAAGCCGGCATCGCCGTTCCCGGAAACCCGTTCGTGATGAAGTAGAAGACCGTGCCGTCCGTGTGCAACGGGACGTGCGTTGTCAGGTCCGCGGGCGGCGGCACCAGGTTCGCCGCCTCCGGTCCATCCCCGTGACCGCCCGTCCCGTGGCACGTGACGCACGTCTGTTCGTACAGCGCCCGCCCCGCCTCGATGGAGCGGCTATCCGGAGGGTACGGGTTCGTCAGGGCCTGCACGGAGGAGGGTGCGTCCGTGTGCGTGTGCCCGCCATAGAAGAGCACGACGCCCGAAAGCACCACGGCCGTCCCGAAGATGCGCGAACGCGCACGCGCGGGCCGGCTCCGCCAGAACCTCGGCAGCAGGGCCAGGACGAGAGCGCCGGCACCCATGACCACCCAGGACCAGTAGGTTCGTCCATCCGCAGTCGATGGCCCGACCGCCGCCCCGGGGAATCTCATATCCGGGCTGTCCGCCGCGGTTACGAGGAACCTCGACGCCGTCCGGGCGTCGAACGCGCCGGGGCGCGAGACGTCTACCTCGATCTGCCAGGCGCCGGCGATACTCAGCACCGTCGCCGGCGCTTCGTAGCGGCCACCCCCGGTCGATGTGGCGCTCACCTCGATCGGGCTCAGGTCGCGGTCCAGGTACCTCAGCCGCACCGTGACCTGCGAGGCATCGTCGACCGCGTCACCAGAACGATCCGCCAGCCGGACGGTGATTCGATTCGCGCCAACGGTTCCCGGCCCGATCTCGCCCTCGATCTGCGTGCCTTCCACCGTTTCGCCAAACCTCAGCGCGCTTCGCTGCTCCTCCCGGGACTGCACCTGCCGAGCCGGCTCGAGACTGGTCAGCCCGGCCGCCGCTCCAATGACCAGGAGGGCCAGCGCGATCTCAATCGCGACGAGCCTCCGTAGACCCGCCTCGCCGAGCCCGCGCGCCAGACGGGGCCGCACCCACAGGAGGTTCACTCCCGCAACCGCGAGCAGACCGAGAACGAGCGCCACTTTCGCGGCCAGCGTGGAACCGTAGGGCGTATCGAACGCCGCCCTCGAGGTCACCTGCAGCCAGGACGAATAGAGGCCTGTGAGGACGACGATCCCAACGCTGAGCCCCGCGATGAGCGAGAACCGTGCCGCGAGCGCGGTCACAAACGGCCCGCGTTCCGTGGCCGTCATTCCGCGGACCGCGGCCAGCGCGACGAACAGCGCCATCAGCCCGCCGACCCAGACGGCAGACGCGCCCAAGTGCAGTCCGTCGTTGATCGCGCCCGGCGCTTCGAGCCCGCCCACCGCAGCGCCATGGCTCGAGCCACTGACCATCGCCATCGCGACGACGAGCAGCGCTGCGAGCGGTATCCACCCGCGTCCCCCGAGCGACAGGCGTCCATGCGTGCGGGCGCGACGCTCGGCAGCCAGCAACGCGATCGCGCCGCCCAGGCAGACACCGCGGACCGCCCATCGCCACCCCCATGCCGACGACAGGACGTCGCCAATGTCGCCGGGGGTGACGCGGTACGCCGGAACGTTCGCCACGATGCCCGCCTGCAGCACGAGCTGAGCGATGGACCCGCCAAGGAAGGCCGCTGCTCCCACGAGTACGAGGCGCCGGATCTGCGCCCGTGCACCGTCGAGGACTGCGTCCACGGCCCGCCGTCGCTCCGCCCGCAGGACGTACGCGAGTACCAGTGGTTCGAACAGCACGGCTCCGGTCGCCACCATCGCGCCGAGGAGCGTGAACCAGCGCACGACCGGGTCCGCCCGCGACTGAAGCAGCGGCGGCTCGGCGACCTCGCTCCTCGGCGCGTCCGCAGGCCGGCTTCCCACGTAAAAGACGAACGATCCCTGCAGGCCGTGGCCGTCTACAGCGGACACGTTGCGCCAGGCGACCGTGTAGGTGCCGTCCGACAGCTCTGACAGCGACAGCGACATCCGAGTCGTGTCGTCCGGGTCGACGTTCGAGTCATTGCGGTCGACGCGTCGGCCGAGCGAGTCCAGCACCTCCGCGCTGCTCCCCGTCGTCGACATCGGCTCGCTGAACCGGATCGTCACGGTGCGCGGCGCGGCCGGCACCACCGAATCCGCCGCGGGATCCGATCCGAGGTAGCTCGCGTGCGCGAACACAACCCGCGGGGCACTCACGGCGAGCCCCACCCACAGGACGATCACCAGTGATGCGAGCGAGGCCAGTCGGCGGTGACGAAGGGGGTTCACGTGGCAATGTCCAGTCGTCGTGGACGGGACCGTTGCAGCCCCGCCCACGACGGATGGCCTAGCGGCCCTTCGCAATCAACCGCGCGCCGATGACCAGGATGCCGGTCGCCGCCAGAAGCAGCAGGACCGTCGTCGACGATTGCATCGGGCTCGCTTCACCGGACATCCCGGTGTTCGGAGGCCGGACCGTCGTTGCCGGAGCGGCGGTCCCCGTCGCCCGCGGCGCGGTCGTTGTCACGGTCGCGGCGGCGGTCGCCGTCACGGTTGCTGCCGATGTGGCACTGCCGGTGGTGGTCGCTGTCGAAGTCGCCGTCGCAGCGGGAGCGGTCGCGGTTGCCGTCGCCTGCGCTGGCGCGTAGGTGAACGACCACGAACCTTCCGACTTGTGTCCGTCCTCCTCGGCGATCGCCGTCCACTGGACCGTGTAGACACCGGCGGGCAGGCCTGACGGCAACGCCACCGAGATTCGCTGGTGATTCGTCGGGTCGACGACTGATGCTGCCACGTTGACCTGTGCGCCGGAGGCGTTCACTACCACCAGGCTTGAGCCGGTCACGGCCATCGCCGCGCTCGCGTCCATGGTGACCGCCGCCGGCAGCGAAGTGACCGTTGCCCCTGAGGCGGGGGATGTCGCTACTGGCTCCGCGTGCGCCGCGACCATCGACACGATTGCGAGCGCGCTCACCGCGCCCAGCACGAGCGCGCCGATGCGGCTCCGGCCTTTCGAGACTAATTGCGTGTGCATCTGGCTTCCTCCATACGGCAGGTATGCCGTTGCTAACCTCAAGTGTTTACTTGCGTCGCATCGCAACCGCCGCGCCGGAGAGCACTCCGGACACAACGGCGACCCCGATGGCGACCATCGCGAGCGTGCGGGCTGACGAGGCAGCACTGTCGGCCTCGTCGGCCGCGTCCAACGCCTCGCTCGCCACCCCTTGTACCTCGCGCACCTGCGCCACCTTCTCGGGGAACTGGATCTCGCTCACTGACTCGATGTTGTCGAACTTCTCCCCGGATGTGAACGTCTCGTTGATCTGGTTCCCCTGGATTGTCCCGAAGAAGCGGAACGAGTACTGACCGGAGACCGTCGGCACGACATGCGCGATGTACCGGCCGGGCGTCCCGAACACGGCTTCGATGGGCAACGTCGTCTGCTGCCCGCTCGCGATGTTCGTCACCTCTACCTGCAACGTCTTCTCGATGCCTTCAACCGGCGTCGGGGGCGAACCCGGCAGCTGCACGCGCAGGTCGACGCCGTTCTTAAGCCCCTCGTAGGCTGGCTCCGTGCTCCAACCCACGACGAATGAGTAGTTCCCAACAACGCGTGATTCATGCGCCTCGGCCCCGTTGGGCAAGGCAGCCAGCACTACCACCGCGACGGCCACTGCCGCGCGAATCAGGTGCGTTCGTGTCATGACGTGCACCACTCCTCCCGTCCTCGCGACGACACCGGGATATACATCCGATGAGCGCCGCACTCGGTGTGGATCGGACGAGGTCTACGTGGTTGCTCGAGGGGGAGGAGTGAGGACATCGAGCGGGGCGCTGGCCCACCCGCCGGCCAGTCCAGATCCCGTACTGAACTCATGGCCCGACAGGTCGACTCCGGCGTTCGACGCGGGAGCGAGGGCCACGCCGACCGCGGAGATCGCGCCGGTCGAGGCCGGGCCGCACGCCATCGGCTCGTCCGGCAATCGCTCCGCCTCGTGATTCGCGGCCTGCGAGGCTGCGCACTGACTCGTCGATCCATCGGCTGAATACGGGTGCTCGTGCGCGGGCACGACTCCGCTCAGGCTCACATGCGCGTGCGCGGGATCCCAGGCCGCGGCTGAGGGGACGGCAATGGGCAGCAACGTCGACTGCGCAAGCAGGCACACCGCAGCCAGCCCCACGAGCAAGGACGGAGAGCGCATCGCCGCGCGACCCGCCGGCCTTCGTCCGACGAACCAGGCTTCGGTCACCTCTCGGAGTGTAGCCACCGTCGGATCATCGATGCCCCGGCTCTCCCATTCAACCGCCGCGGCCGCTCAGCCCGGCGTGTCCATCAGGCTCTCGAGCAGGAAGCGGAGCGCGATCGTCGTGAATGCGACCATGTTCGCCTCACGATCCGCGCTGCCAGTCTCGAACACCTGCACGCGAGACCGAGGACCGGCAACGGCGACGGTGGTCCGCCCTGCCGGCGCTCCGAAGCGGCTCCCGGTCGGCCCGGCCAAGCCCGACTCGCCGATGCACCAGGTTGCGTCCAGGCGCCGCCGTGTGCCTTCCGCCAGCGACACGAGCAGATCGGGAGTGGTTCCCCGGTAGTTCGCGTAGTCCTCCCGCGGCACCCCTGCCATCGCGACCCGCGAGTCGAGCGTGTACAGCACACCGCCCCCGGCGTAGTACCTCGATGCCCCCGCGACCGCGAGCAATGCTGCCGAAATCAGTCCCCCGGTACTCGACTCGGCGACCGCGACGGTCTCGGCGCGCGCGACGAGCGTCTCGCCGATCTGTTCGGCGAGTGCTCGCTGATCCGCGGCCAGAAACCGCATCATCTGCGCCCTCATGCGAGCTGGCGACCGTGCCCGTGGTATCATACTGGCAGGCTGTGGCGTACCGGCGCAAACCGGTTGAGGAGGAGACTGGCGCAGGCGGTCTCCTTATTTGTGCCGCCGCTTCTCACGCATGTCCGGCGCGGCCCCAACCGATCAGCCGAAATCGGCACTTCGGATGGTCGCGATGGGCCACCCGCTCGCGAAGGAGCTGTCGATGAACGTGATGGTCACGAGTGATGGGTCGTGGCGGTCGCTCCAGGCGGTGCCGCATGCAGCCCGCCTCGCGGACGCGACGGGCGGCGAGCTCGTCATCGCCCGAGTACTCGACCCCGCGGAGGACTGTCGCGCCGAAGGCGAAGAGGTGTCCCCGGAGGCGGCCGAACGACTCGCCTCCCGCTGGCGGACGGACATGGAACGGACGCTGAGCGGCTTCCACTTCCGAGGCCGTGCTGCAGTCGGTATGCGTCTCGACCGCGAGGAGATCACCCAGACGGTTCTCCGGATGGCCGCAGAGGAAGGCGCCGACGCCCTGGCAATGAGCAGCCGCGGCGCAGGGATGCTCCGGCACGCCTTCCTTGGCAGCGTCGCCCTCGACATACTCGCGCATTCCGAACTGCCGGTCCTGGTCGCCGGGGACCGGATCGCCTACCCGGACGAGCGTGCGGAGTATCACCTCCTAATCGCGACGGATGGTTCTCCCGACTCACTGCACGCCGTGCGCCTCGCCGCTTCGATCGCCAGGACCCCTGGCGTGCGCGTCACACTCGTGCGTGTATACGCCCCAACGCTCGGCGATCGCGGCGTCGAGGCAGAGACCGCGGCCGCACGGGACGATCTCGAGGCCCTCTGCCGGTCGTTCCCGGACCCGGGCGCGGTTCAGTGCCTCGTACCGAGTGTCGTGGTCCTCGGGGGCATCGACACGGCGATCCTCAATGTGGCGCACCAGGTCGGCGCGAACGCAATCGCGCTCTCGACGCATGGACACAGCGCCCGCTACCACGTCTTCGCTGGCAGCACCGCGCTCGCCATGCTGAAGCGCTCACCGCTGCCGATCATGCTCGTCGGTACGAACCCCAATCGAGGGACCACGACCCTTCAGGACTGACCGTCGCCGACGCGGTACGGGCGCGCGTGAGACACTGACCCGGTGAGCGATGAAGCATCGAGCCGAGCCTCGGGCGAACGGTCCCCGGCCCGCCTCGATGCCACGACTCGGCGCCTGGGCGACGGACGCACGGGTGCGCGCCGCGACATCGTGCGCGCGGCCATCCGGCTGCTGGTCGTCCTCGCCGTCGTGGGTGTCCTCAGCCTCGCTGCGGAACGCACCTTCGACATCTCAGTCAACGACATCGAGGAGGCGATCGACGCCGCCGGCGTGCTGGCTCCCATCATCTACGCGTTCGTGCTCTTCCTCGGGTTGTCGGTCCCGTTTAACCCCGTGTCAGACCTCGCGACGGTCAACGTCGCCGCACTCGTCTTCCCGCCGACCGTTTCGATCCCCGCCACCTTCGCCGCCCACACGATGGCGCTCGCGTTGAACTACGCCGTCGGGCGCTGGTACGGCGATGCCCTGCTGCGGCGCGTCGCTTCGCGGCGGGGGGCGGCAGCCATCGAGGCTCTCGGCTCGGACTTCTCGTACCGCGCGCTGTTCCTGCTCCGGTTCGCGCTCCCGCTGACCGCCATCGGCATCGACTTCGTCAGCTACTTCTGCGGGATGCGGCGCCTTCCGTTCCTGCGCTTCTACGTCGTGAGCATGGTGCCGTGGACAGTCCTCAGCATCGTCTTCTTCACGAGCACCTCGATGTTCAAGGACCGGTCGCTCGCGCTCTTCTTCGTGCCCACCGCGGTCCTCATCATCGTGCCGACTCTTGTCCTGTTCCTGCGCCGCCGCGCTCAGCGATCGCCGTCTGGGAAAGCCTGAGCAGGCCATCCGCCCACCCTACACGCTCGCAGCACCACCGCCACAATTCACCCCGTCGCGCGGGTGTGTCGCTGACGCGCGTCGACCGCACCCGGTGGATGCCGCGTGGACGGCGGTCGAGCCAAAAGCGTCCGCTTGACGTCGCCGGCGCACCCTCATCGGCGGCAAGCCAGACCAGAGTGTCCGCGCCCTCCTCAGCGCTGCGGAGGAGCGGAGCAGTGAGGCGGCGAAAGCGAGGCAGGTCGCGGGTCAGACCCGGCGTGTCGACCCACCCCGGTTGCATGGCATGGAACCGCAGTGGTGTTCCGGCGGTTCGTTCCGCCCAGACTTCGTTGAGCGTGACCTGGGCGCGTTTCGCCCGGGCGTACTGCCGCGGCCCGTGGTACGAAGCGGCGTCCATCTCGAGGGCGCCCGGGTCGAGCGCCGCTGTGTACATTCCGCCTGACGACATCGTTACGACTCGCCCGGCGCGCGAGTTGAGCAGCGCCGGCAGCAGTCGGACCGTGAACAGGAACGGCCCAGTCACCTGCACAGCCACTGTCAGTTCTGTGCCATCCGCACTGGTCAGCCGCTCAGAGTTGAGGACTCCGGCGTTGTGCAGCAGGGCGTCGACGCGGTCGTGTCGTTGAAGGATGGCCTGTGCCGCGCGGTCAACGGCTTCGAGGTCCCCGATGTCCGCGGTCAGGGGTGTCACGGCTTCGTTGCCGCTCGTGCGTCGGAGCTCCTCGCAGATAGCACCCGTCTTGGCCTCATCGCGGCCCACCACAATCAGGGTCGCGCGCTGGGCAGCGAGGACGCGCGCTGCGGCCAGGCCGATGCCGGAGGTGCCACCGGTGAGCACCACCACCCGCCCGCTGAGGTCGTACGAGGACAGGTCCGTCCAGTCGAACAGGCGACGCCGCGCACGGTAACCGAACGCCGAGTAGCTCGGCACCACGAGCAATTCCAGCGCGCCGTCGGCAAGGCGCGCACCCCATGCGCTCACGTACCAAGCTCCTGGAGCCGACGCCGCAGGCCGCGTTCAGCCCGGCGGCCGATGCGAGCGAGGACGGGACTGAGAACCGGGTTCAACAGCCTCAGCACACCCCGGAAGTGAAGGCGCGCATCGTACGTCACTGCCGAGCCGCGCGGACGCTCGACGACCTCGATGACGTCCAGGGACTCGATCCACTGCGTTTCGGCGCGGACGGTCAGGCGGCGTGGCGGGTCGAATTCGACGACTCGATAACGCAGGGTCATTTCGCCCCGCACCCCATTGACGGTGACGTCGTACACCGCGTCGTGCGCGGGACCCTCGCCCGCTATCTGCTCGACATGTCGGACGTTGGGATCCCACTCGGCGAAGTGGACGAGATGCGACATGTAGTCAAACGCTTGCGCGACGGAAAGCGGATTGTCGAGAACAGCCACGAACCGCGCCACAGCATCCTCCCCCACGGCACCCGCGCACCCGCCGCGTCCTCCGACGATCGTACGCTACCTCGCGAGACATGCCGTCTCTGGTACGAGGCGGTCGGCTCACGCCACGCGCTCCGACGCTCGATAATGACTGCTGGAGGGGCGGTGCTTTTGATGACGGCGATGCGACCGCTGCGTTCGATGGTCGGTGTGGGTGTGCTTCGCCACCGGCGAGCACGCCCGTTCGTCTACGACTTCCGCCATCGCGTGTGGTACCTCGCGATCGACCTCGACGAACTCGAGGACCTCGCCGGCCGGATTCGGATCCTCTCGCTCGACCGCTGGAACCTGCTGTCCTTCCACCGGTCGGACCACTTTGCCAGCGGCGAGCGGTCGCTGGCGGACGCCGTACGCCGGTATCTGCGGACCCAGGGCGTAGACCGGGCCGACGGGTCGATCGTCCTGGTCACCTATCCTCGCGTGCTGGGCTACGTCTTCAATCCAGTCAGCTTCTACCTCTGCCATGACCGCAGCGGGACGCTCCACGCAGTGCTGGCCGAGGTCAACAACACGCACGGCGACCAGACGGTGTACACCTTTCAGCCGCGCGACCAGGCGGATCGCCGCTTCGCCTCGCAGCAGGACAAGAGTCTTTATGTCTCCCCGTTCCTGTCGCTCGACGGCCGTTATGAGTTCATCTACTCAGACGCCAGCGGCGGGTCGACGTTTACCGTGAACGAGTTCGAGGGCGCTACTGGTCCCCTGAACCTCCATACCTCGCTGACGCTCGAATGGCGCCCCCTCACGACGTGGACGCTCGTGCGGACTTGGGCCCGCCGGCCGCTCATGACGTTGCAGACGATGGGGCTCATCCACCTGCATGCTCTGCGCTTGTGGCGCCGGCGCGCCCCGTTCTTCAAGTACGACGCCGCACGCGCGAGGATGCAGCGTCCCGACGGCTGAAATCACCTACCACTCGACGCCCAGGCGTGCGGCGACACGGACGCCCGACTGCACGCCGTCCTCATGAAACCCGTAGCCAAGGTAGGCGCCCGCGAAGTACGTCCTTCGGCCCCCTTGCAGCGCTTCGATCCGACGCTGCGCCAGGAGCGTCTCCGGGCTGTACACAGGATGCTCGTAGTCGAAAGCGGCAATGACGCGCTCCGGCGCAACCGCTGAGCCAGGGTTCACCGACACGCAGTAGTGTCGCTCGGGCCCACGCATCCCCTGCAAACGTACGAGGTCGTAGCTCATCGTCAATTGCGCGGGGACGGGGCCACAGCGAGCGTGCGTGTAGTTCCAGGAGGCGCGCGCAGCCTCCCGCCGGGGAAGCACTCTCGGATCGTCGTGCAGCACCACGCGGTTGGGAGCATAGACGACGCTGCTGAGCCCGGCGCGCTCCTCATCCGATGCATCCGTGAGCATCGCGAGCGACTGGCCGGGATGGGTCGCGAGTACGACCGCGTCGAACGCCTGTGCGCGTTCGCCCTCCGCTTGAACCACGACTCCGTCCGTCCCCCTCGTAACCGCGGTCACAGGCGCGCCCACATGAACTCGTGAGCCGTCCAAGCGTGCGAGGACCGCATCGACGTACGAGCGCGCGCCCCCCTTGATCCAGCGCCATTGAGGAATCGCGTTGATCGCCAGGACGCCATGCTGCTCCAGGAAGCGGAACAGGTAATTGCACGGGAACGTGAGGATGTCGGCCGGCGCATTTGACCACGTCGACGCGGCGAGCGGGATCATCAGATGCTCCATGAACTCCTGGCTGTAGCGGCGCATCCGCAGGAACTCGCCGAACGAGAGCTCGTGAAGCTCGTCACGCTCGATGGCGCGCCGAGCCTCGCGGTGGAACCGCCACAGGTCGAGGAGCATTCGAGCGTGCTTCGGGCGAAACGCATTCGCGGGTTGTGCAAGGTACCCGCGGACGCCCCGACTTGAGAACTCGAGGCCCGTTTCCTCGCATCGGACGCTGAATGACATGTCGCTCGCCTGCGTCTCAACCCCCAGCTCCGCCAGAAGCCTCGTGAACGCGGGGTACGTGCGCTCGTTGTACACAATGAAGCCGACATCGAGGTGAGCCTGATCCCCGCCTCGGCCCGTGACTGTAACCGTGTTGGCATGCCCTCCAGCCCTCGACTCCGCCTCGAAGAGGGAGACGGCATGCGTCCGACGCAGCAGATAGGCCGCGGTCAGCCCGCTCACGCCGGCGCCGATGACGGCGATCCGCACTGATGTGGCTCCTCTCGACCCGCGCACGCTGCCGGTGCTCGCTGGTATCCTGATCGGGAGCTGCCGGTACGAAGACTCGACTGAAGCGCTCGCGGCCACCGTGGTCGGGTCAATCGATTGTGCGGCAGCCCTCATGAACCGTCAGCAAGCGGCACCACTGATCGCGATGATCGACTTTGGCTCCGTGCGCGTCGGCGACTGGCTGCCCTCCGTCGAGTTTCGCGTCGACGCGGCAGCGGCCACTCGGTATGCCGCCGCCACGGCCAACGGGACGGACTCCCCGCCGATCGCGCCACCGCTTGCGCTTGTGGCGCTCGCACTCGCTGCAATGACCGAACTCATGCCGCTCCCTCCCTCCACGATCCACGTCGGTCAGGACGTCGACTTCAGTGCCGGCGTGGCGATCGGTTCGGTGGTGCGGGCTGGTTTCCGGCTCGACTGGCGTCGCTGCGCCCGCGATCAGGTCGTGTCCTCCTTCTCGTTCGAGCTTGCGGTGGGCAGGGAGCGCTGCGCCCACGGTCGCGTACTCCTCCGGACCGGCGCCGCCGACCTCGAGGCGTATGCCCTCGCTGAAGGAGGACCGGCGACCTGACGACGGCGGACTTGCCAGAGAAGACGTCCCGATGTCGCCACCGACCCCTGCCCGAGCCCCGCGCCCCCACTCCTCGGCCGCCGGTAGTCTGCACGCGGCGCTTCTCGGGTAAGCTGGCCCTATGCCATCTCTCGGGACGATTCCGTTCTCGGTGCTGGATGTTGCGAACGTCCCGGAAGGCTCCGAGGTCGGCGCGGCCCTCAGGAACACCGTCGCCCTCGCGAAGCACACGGAGGCCCTGGGCTATCGGCGCTTCTGGGTCGCCGAGCACCACAACATGCCGGGCATCGCATCCTCCGCACCGGGCGTGCTGATCGCCCACATCGCGGATGCCACGGCATCGATCCGAGTCGGGTCAGGCGGCGTCATGCTCCCGAACCACGCCCCGCTCGTCGTGGCGGAGCAGTTCGGAATGCTCGAGGCACTCCACCCCGGGCGCGTCGACCTCGGAATCGGGCGCGCTCCCGGCACAGATCCCGTCACCGCTCACGCGCTCCGACGGAGCGCGGACCCACTGTCGGCGGAGGATTTCCCGCAGCAGCTCGGTGAGTTGCTGGGGTTCTTTTCCGGCCGCTTCCCTGCGGACCACCCATATCACCGGATCACCGCGGTCCCCGGTCTGGGTGACCAGCCGGCCATCTGGCTGCTCGGCTCGAGCGACTTCAGCGCCCAGCTTGCCGGCTGGCTCGGCCTTCCTTTCGCGTTTGCTCACCACTTCAGCGCGCGAAATACGATGCCCGCGCTGGCAGCTTACCGAGCGAGCTTCCGCCCCTCGGACACCCTCGACCGCCCATATGCAATGGTGGCGGTGGCCGTCATCTGCGCGGACACGGACGAACACGCGGAGTGGTTGGCCGGGTCGTCCAGGCTCTCATTCGTGCGGCTGCGCACCGGAATGCCCGGCCGCCTCCCGAGCCCCGAGGAGGCTGCCGCGCACGTCTACAGCACCACCGAACAACTGGTCCTCGGCACGCGCTCGGCCGGCCAGGTCGTCGGCGGCCCGGCCAGAGTCCGGCACGAACTGGCCCGTCTCATCGAAGAGACCGGTGCCGACGAGCTGATGGTCACCACAGCGGTATTCAGTCACGAGGAGCGGATGCGCTCGTACGAGCTGGTGGCCGGCATCGCCCAGATCCGACCCCTCGCCGAAGACCCGGCAGGCGTTCCCTAGTCAGACGTCGGACGCGCTCATGCGGATGCGACGGGACGGAAACGGTCCCCAATGTCTCCGACAAAGCGTATCTCCTCGTGGCCCAGGAGCTGTCGGACGGCGTTGATCTCGCCGGCGTGAAACCACGTATGGAACACAGCGCGGGCCACCGCCTGGGAAGCCGTCTCGCGGGCCCCCTCATGGCCCCCGTCCCCGTCGCGAGTCGTGTGCCGCCTGACTGCCTCCATGAGATCGTCCGCCGCCGCACGGAGGAGCGCCATCGCGGCCTCAAGCGAAGGGGGAGTCCCGTCGGCTGGCGGGCGGTCTGCCTGCGGCGGCACGCCCTGCAGGCGGCAGGCTACCGCGTGCCAGTGGGCGCCGACGTGCTGCACCGTCCACGAGATTGCGTTCATTTGACTGCCATCCGCCTTCGGTGCGCGCCAGATTGCATCCGCCGGCGTGAGCCCCTCGATACCCCGCACAAACTCATCGATCGCGAACGACACTACATCTCGTGGCGAGTACATCGGGCGCCTTTCGTGTGGTGGTTATGTTGTGGCCGGCCGCAGCAGGGCCACGGCTCGATCGAGTGCCCGGAGCTTACCCGGACGGACTGCCGAGTGCGGAGTAGGCCCCGCCGCGCCGGCACAGGGTCGGTTTCGCGAAATGCGACAGTAGCTCCATGACGAACACTCGTGTGCATGCTCCTGTTCGCCGGCGTCGAACGCTGGCAGCGACCTCACGCGCGACGAACGCCCTGCCGCGCCAATTCGCGTGGACGGCTCTCGCGCTACTGCTGTCGCTCATGGCCGTCGGCTGCGTCGAGGTGCAACAGCGGCAGGTGGAGGTCACCCCCGGCGCAGTCCCGGACGAGTTACAGGGAGCGCGATGGCAGTCGCTCCCTGCGAGCTACTGCATCGTTGCGGATGACCGAGGCTTCGTCGCGGCCGAGCGGTTCGTCGAGCTCACGATTGAGGCGTTCGAGCGTTGGGGAGTAGCAGCGACGTACGACGGTCCATGCTCCGAGGCCACCGCAGGCAACGGGCGCAACGAGATCGCCTGGGGCTCCCCCGACGACGCATCTCGCAATCACCCCGAGGGTGGTGCATACCAAGTCGGCTGGACGAAGCTCGTCTTCCGGCAATGCCCCTCGGGGTGCCCGGGCGGAGCCAAGACGGAGATCACAGAGGCTGACATTCTGATCTTGCCGTCTCCCCCGGAGGAGTTCCAGACCGAGGAGTGCCTCTTCACCTCGCTGCTACACGAAGCGGGCCACTTCTTCGGTGTACAGCACCTCGAATCGCCTGCCGTGATGGCGCCGGCCTCCGACGACTGCGCCCAGCGGCTCACTCCGGCCGATGTGGACGCGATTGAGGTGCTGTACCGCTAACCCGCGCCGGAACGATACCCCGCAGCGCCTCGATCGCCCGCCTCATCATTGCTTCGAAGAGACACGGCCCGCGAGGGCGTAGGGCCGGATGGAGGGCTCCGGAGGGAACCCTCCATCCGTCAGGGACACCGCCAGCCAGGGATTTGGGGGGCTCGGCGGTATCAGGCACGATATCAGATATACGCGCTCATCGCAGCGTAAATACGGTGTCACCGCACCGGTGCCTGCTGCACTCCCTGCCAGCGGACCCGCTGCCCGGTGTACGCCCCGACAGGGTGACAGATCAGCGGGCGCGCCCCCCATAATCCGTGTGATATCCCTCACACGGAACGAGGATGGAAAGGCGCGGGCAATGTCGGGGCCATTGACCGGGATCAAGGTGTTCGAACTCTCGCAGATTGTGGCCGCACCGTACTGCGGATTGAACCTTGTCGACTTGGGTGCGGACGTCATCAAGGTCGAGCCTCCGGAAGGCGAAGGGTTCCGCCACCTAGGTGCGTTCCTCCCCGGCGAGAGTAAGACCTTTCACACACTCAACCGAGGCAAGCGCAGCCTCACGCTGGACCTCAAGGTCCCCGCGGCGCAGGCACTGGTGCGCCGTGTCATCCCGCAGTTCGACGTGTTCATCATGAACTCGCGGCCGGGCGTCGCGGCCCGCCTGGGCGTAGACTACCCCACGCTATCTGCGATCCGCCCCGACCTGGTGTACCTCGAGAACACCGGCTACGGCGACCAGGGGCCCGGAGCCGCGCGCTCCGGCTCGGACATCGCGGCGCAGGCATACTCCGGCCTCATGTTCGGCGAGGGCAAAGTCGACGAGTGGGGCGGCCCCGACCTCATCGGTTCGACCGCGATGGCCGACTACGCGACCGGCCTGGCAGCCGCCATGGGCATCGCCGCTGCCCTCTTCCGGCGTGCGACCGATGGGAGCGGCGAACTGATTCAGACTTCGCTGCTCGCTTCCGCCCTGTCGCTCCAGAACCAGCGCATCACTCGCATACCAGTTGCCGACGAGCTGCGAGAGCGCCCGATGCTCGAGGCGCTCAACGCTGTACGGGCGAGCCGCGGCTCCTACCGTGAGCTGGTCGGCGCGCGTGAGCGAGCGCTGAAGGGGCAGAACAAGGCGTTCCGTCTCTACTACCGAAGCTACCAGGCGAAGGACGGCGCCATCACCCTGGGTGCGCTGACACGCCAGAACCAGGACCAGATTCGTCGTGTCCTCGGCATCGATGACGACCCGACCGCCGACCCCGACTTCAACGCGCTCGATACGTCGCTCGACCCGCTCGTCGACGCGATGGGAGAACGCATCCGGCGCATCATTGCCACCCGCACGGTGGAGGAATGGGTCGAACGGTTTGATGCTGCGGGAGCGCCGGCGTCGCCCGTCAACGTCCCGGAGGAGATGGCCGACGACCCCCAGGTCCGTGCCATCGACATGATCATCGACGTTGACCACGAGCTCGTCGGCCCGGAACAGCACGTTGGCCCCATCGTAAAGATGCGCAATCATCCGCCCGACAACCGTCGGCCATCACCGACGCTGGGCCGCCACAACGATGAGGTCCTGGCCGAACTCGGCCTGACGCCGGCCGAGATCGCGGCCCTGAGGTCGGTGCATGCGATTACGTGATTGCCCGTGCGGCCTTCGGGAACGCCGCGCGTCGGTTCGCCCGACGGACGCCCGCGTCGTGTTAGTACGCGTTCAGCTCGTGCAGCCGTTCGTCGCTGATCCCGAAGTAGTGCGCGATCTCGTGGTGGACCGTGTGCTTCACGAGGGCAAACAGGTTATCTTCGTCCCGGGCCACGCGCTCCAGCGCCCGCCGAAACAGGACGATCTTGTCCGGAGGGATCATCCCGTACCCGCTGTGGCGCGCAGTCAGCGGCACCCCGCGATAGAGCCCGAGCAGCACTCCACCGCGGCCGCCGAGCCGGTGGTCGTCCTCGGGCGTGGGGGCATCCTCGATTACGATCGCGACGTTATCGAGACGTGCGTGAAACTCACGCGGCAGCTCATCGAGCGCCCGGTCAACCATTGACTCGATCGTCTCGATGTCGGTCGTGTGCATGTGAGAAGTATAGAGGCGCGGCTGTGCGCCCTTGCAGGCGCGGGTGGCCGCGAGGCCAGAATGAGCGCTGGAGTCTGGGGGGCGAACGACCCGAAGCTCGTCACCGCCGCCGAAGCCCGTTGACCGTCCGGCGCACGCGGGTCGGCCTCGGTGAATCGCCGACGCGCTCCTGTCAGGCGTTGCCGAGCGCGGCCGGCGTGAATCGTGTCCCAACCGACCCGTTCGCGAGAAGCTCGTGGTACTCGGCCTCCGAGTAGTTCAGCAGCCTTCGGTAGACGTACTCGTTATCCTCACCAAGGCGGCAGGGGGCGCGCCAGTACGGATTCGCGGTGTTCGCCCAGCGAAACAGCGAACCGGGATGGTCAAACCCCCCGATATCGTCGCGCGTGAGCCGGCGGAACCACCCGTTCGCTCGCAGGTGACGGCAGTGATAGCAGTCCGCCGCGTCCTGCACCGGTCCCGCGGGTACACCAGCGACGACGAGTGCTTCGAAGAGGGGCCATTGCTCCCATCCTCCGACCGCCCGTGCCACCAGCGCATCGAGTTCACGTCGATGCCGCCACCGCAAGTCCTGAGTCTCGAAGCGCGCGTCGTGCGCGCCCCCGGACAGGCCCAGGACGCCGCACAGCGCGCTCCATTGCGCATCCGTGCCGACATCGATCGCGAGCCACCGGTCATCACCTCGACAGCGGTAGGCATTGTGGGGCGCATGCCACCGGTGATCATTGCCACGCCCCATAGCAACCGCACCGTTCATCTGGTAGTCGAGGTAGTCAATGGCCATCAAGCCCATCATGGCCTCGACCTGCGGCACTTCGACCAGCTGTCCAAGCCCGGTCCGAGCGCGATATCGCAACGCCACTGCGGTAGCGAACGCCGCCGTCAGCCCTCCAATGGAGTCGCTGGCGTAGTCCTCCCCCGCCAGGTCTGGTGTCGCGTCGGGATACGCTCGGACCATCAGGTGGCCGACCATCGCGGCGAGGTGGTTCCCCCACGCGCGGTAGTCGCGGTACCGCCCGGTCAGGCCGAAGCCTGGCATCCGCGTGAAGATGATTCGCGGGTTGATCGCCCGCAGATCGTCGTAGGTGATGCCAAGACGGTCGATTGTCTCCGGGACATTGTTCTCGACGATGACGTCGGACACCGCGACCAGACGCCGAAATGCCTCGCGGCCCTCAGCGCTCCTCAGATCGGCGGTGAATGACCGCTTGTTGTGCGACGACGAGTTGAACGAGCTTCCCAGGTTCCACACGTCGACCCCCTCGATGGGGATCGACCCGGCCCGGGGCGTCAGCGGGCGCGTCATCGGCTGCACCGAGGTGATCGGTTCGAGCTTGATCACCTCCGCGCCCCACTCCGCGAGCAGTTGCCCACAGAACGGGCCGGCCCAGACGAGCGCGAGGTCGATGACGCGCACGCCCGCAAGCGGGAGCGGCGCATCCCCCTCGGCCGCCGTGCGCCGACGGGGTGCGGGCTCACTGAGTTCGTGGAGCACCTGGTCGTGGTGCTCATTCAGCAGCGGCGCGCGCCGAGCGGCAGGCCGCGGTGACTCCGACATGATGAACGGTCGTGACGGATAGTCCATCTCCCCGACGACCGGATGGTCGATGCGCTCGAACGCACCGCGCTCGCGAAACGTCGGGTCATCGAGGACGTCGCCGACGGTGTACACGGCGCCTCCCAGGACCCGGTGTCGCTGCGCTCGGTCGACCGCTTCACGCATCGTGTACTGCGTCGTCCACGCCACGCACGCCGCCTCGATCTCCTCGAGGAGGTCAGCAGGCATGCTCGCGCCGTCGGCGGCTGCCTCTGGCCGCTCGGCGAGGTCCGGGCGATCGATCAGCCTCAGGAGAGCCGGTAGCCGTCCGATCGGTGAGAGGTTGACGAAGCCATCCGTACACGGACGCACTCCCGAGCCCACCATGTAGCCCGGCGCCTGTCGCCTGGCGATCTCTCCGGCGTAGGCGTACGAGAGAAGGTTGATCTGACGCCGATCCTTCCCGCCCGCCTGCGTCTCATAGATCGAGCAGTCGATGTGTTCTCCGTGCCCCGTCGCCTCCGCACGAAGCACGCCCAGCATGACGGCGTACGCCGCGGCGAGCCCGGCGTGCCAGAGGGCATATTCGCCGCCGAGGCGAATCGGCTCCCTCGTCGCATGCCCCGTGCTGTACATCTCCCCGCCCATCGCCTGCAGGACGAGGTCGCTCTCCGGGAGTCCGGCATACGGCCCGCGCTGGCCGTACGGTGTGATCGAGCACACGACGAGGCCCGGATACTCAGCGAGCAAGTCCTCGGGGGCAAACCCCAGCGCGGCGAGCCCACCCGGCGGCAAGTCCTCGATGAGCACGTCGGCCCGCTCCAGCAGCTGGCGCATCCGAGACTTCCCGGCCTCCGAGCTCAACTCGACGACGATGCTGCGCTTGCTCGTGTTCAGCGTGAGGAAGGCGGCGCTGCCCTCTGTGTGGGGGACACCTCCCTTGAACGGCGCGAATAGACGGGACCGGTCACCCTCGGCCGGCTCAACCTTGACAACGTCGGCCCCGTGGTCCGCGAGGAGCTTTCCGGCGTGCGGGCCCGCCACTCCTCCGGCCAGTTCCACCACCCGAATGCCAACGAGTGGGCCATCGTCGGACATGCCTTACCTCCCCGGCCAGCGGCGGCGCCTCCGCGCGTATTCATACCACCTGAGCCGTCCGCCACGTGGCGAGCACCGTTCTCCGCCCTAGCCGCAGCCGTCGACGTGGTGCTCCGTGATCGAGGGTAGCTCTCACGGAGCCGCGCACCGTAACATGCGGCCGCTCAGCGGCAACGCGGAAGCTCGCACGCAGGGCCCGTGCTTCAACGACGGTCTTGTAAGGCGATTCACGGCGCACTACATTCCGCATGACCTTGGCCGCCGATTTCATCGACGATCAGATCGCGTGCAGAGCGGGAGGGCACTGTGAGTCTACTCGTGGCGATGCCGCTCGCCGAAGGAGGACGTATCGTCTTCGAGGCGCCGGAGGACCTGACCCCGGCCGGAGTTACGCTGGCGGCTCGTCCTGGCGACGTCATCGAGCAGGCCGGCGAGACGATCGAAGCAGCGATCGAGCGAGCACTGACTCCGATCGCGAAGGCGCTGAAGGCGCAATTCGACACGCTGAAGCCCGATCAGGTGGAGGTCTCGCTCGGCCTCACGCTCTCCGCGGAAGCGGGCTTGATCATCTCGAAGATGTCCGGCGAGGCGGCGATTTCGGTGACGATGAGCTGGTCGCGTGAACAGCCCTCTCAGCCCTGAGGCGTTCGCCTCTGCGCTCGTATGGATCTGCGACGATCAAGGCACCCCCTGGGGTGCCGGCACCCTGGTTGGACCTTCGTACATCCTCACGTGCGCCCACGTGGTGCTGTCCGCCCTGAAGCTGAACACCCCCGACGCTCCGATTCAACCCGTGCACGTCATATTCACGCACGCGAGTGACCACCGTCCCCGCCTGGCGGCTGTCCGGCGCGACCGCTGGTTCCCCCGCCCCGACGCGACAACTCGTGAGCCTAGCGCGGACGACATGGCCCTCCTTGTGCTGCTCGAGGACGCTCCGCCGGACGCCACTCCGGTGCCGTGCCTCCTTTCCCGCCCGGCGAAGGCCACGACGATCCGGACATTCGGTCTCCCCCTTGGGCATGGTCTGTTCGAAGGGGGCTGGGCTGCGGGAAGCCTCGAGTCTGCCCCACAGGCATCGGGCTGGATCCAGATCAACGGACGATCAGATGGATACCGCATTCAGCCGGGGTTCAGCGGCGCGGCCGCCTGGTCCGATGACTACGGCGGCGTGCTTGGCATGATCGTCGCCGCCGAGCGGGCGCCGGACGTCCGTGTGGGATGGATGATTCCCGCCGAGATCATCGCGCTACGCTGTCCCGAGGTGAGCGTGGACCTCGTGGCGGCATTAGAGGATGCCGGCGCCGAGGTTCACGCCGAGCCCGACGGATCCGCTCCCGCCACCCCTCTCCTGAAGACGCTCTGGGACTGGTCGGTCACCACCGAGGGTGACTGGATCGCCCGCGTAGAGCGGCACCTCCTCAACGTCCACGAGACGTCACTCCGCGACCTCCCCCAGGAGCGCGAGGGGCTCCGCAAGGGAAGGACATTCACCGAAGACAGGTTCGCTGTTGCGGACAAGAACTACAGGATCGAGGTGGAGCGGAACAGGCTGACGCCTCGTAACACCCTTCCTATCCCGCTGCGGAGAGGGATGTGGGAGCAGTACATGTGGGTTCCCCAGATCGAGCCTCCACTGCCTCCCGGTGCGCGCATCAGCTACATCCACCACATGACGGTCCCCGGCAGCGAGAAGCAGGCGTTTCGTTCGACCGGGACGCACGCGGGAGTCCTGATCACCGAGCCCATGCTCGAAGGCGAACTCGTCCTCCGGGCGCCCCCCGGATTCGTAGTGGAGCTGACCGACACGATCGTCCGCCTGGAAGATGACTCCCCAGACGATGGTCGCGAATCCAGAGAACTTGACCGAGTAGGCCGGCCGCGCATCGAGGACACGGGTGCCGTGCTCCGCTGGCATCTGGAGGAGCCCCATGAGCACGTTCGCTACCAGTTCGGGTATCGCCTGGTGAAGCGCTGATGCTGCGCTTCGAGTGCACTCGTTGCGGCGACTGTTGTCGCGGACCGGGACGTGCTCGGGTTTCCCCGGTGGACATCCAGCGCCTTGCCAGACACCTCGGCCTCTCCGTCGACGGATTCGTTGCGCGTTACACAGAGCAGGTCGTGTACACGGCGCCCGGCCTGGCTCCGACGCAGCCCGAACTGGTCCTCAGCAAGGCCGGCGAGGACTGCATCTTCCTCCAGGGTGACGAGTGCAGCGTCCATGCCGCGAAGCCGGACGGGTGCCGGCTCGGACCATTCACCTTCGGCATCCTCGGATCCGATAGAAACTGGGCGCACTTCCAGCGCATCTGTCCGGGTCTCGATCAGGGACCCGCGATCCCGTGGCAGTCCGTGCAGGAGTCGCTGGACGATGAGCGCCGGTTGCGAGCAGCGGAACCTCGAACGACCGAGGAAGTCGCGGCTCGACTGGGCATCCAACCCCACCAACTTCCTCCGCTACAGACTATTCTGCTCACAGAGTCCGGATCACTCCCGGATGTAGATCGAGGAGATGCCGAATGAGCACGCCAGCCCCCGACCCGGCACTGAGAATCCCCGAGGACCCGGGGTCCTACCGGCTTGCTACGGAGGCCATCCGACGCCGAATCGGACTCGCGGACGCACCCCGGCAGGACGCTCGGTCGCCGCAGGACGCCTGACTGCCCCCCGCCCCGCGTTCGATGCTCCTCTGCGCCGGCGTTGCGTGGCCGCCGGCGCCTGATGGAGGCGCCCGCGCCCGATCGCCCGAGGGCGCCTTCCCGGCGCGCTCCCATAACCACGCCCCTCGCCTCTCCCCCACACCAACAACGTAGCGGGCGCACCGGGAGCGGGAGATGCAGTCGATCGACGGCCAACTGGTGTACTCCGCGACGGACCTCGTCGGCTTCCTGGAGTGCCGGCACCTCGCGAACCTTGAACGTGCCGCTGCCCTGGGCCACCTCCGAAAGCCTCTGCGGCATGACCCCGTCCTCGATCGCATCGCCACGCGAGGCCTCGAACATGAGCGGCGCTTCCTCAAGGACCTGCCCGACACCCTGACCGTCACAAGCATCGCGAGCGAACAGGATGTTCCGCCAGACAAGCGGATCGCTACGCTCCACCGACGTCGCGACGAGACCATCGAGGCGATGCGCGCGGGCGCGGACGTGATCTACCAGGCCGTGCTGTTCGACGGACGGCGGCTCGGTTACGCCGACTTCTTGCGCCGCGTGGACGCGCCCAGCGACCTCGGCCCGTGGAGTTACGAAGTGTGGGACACGAAGCTCGCTCGCTCGGCGAAGGCGTCGGCGCTCCTCCAGCTTTGCATGTATTCAGCCATGATCGAGACGGTCCAGGGACGCGCACCCGATCTGATGCACCTCGCGCTCGGAGGCGTCGCGCGGGAGACGGTGTCGTTCCGCGTCGCGGACTACGCCGCCTACGCGCGATCTGTGGCGCGAGACTTCGAGGCACTCCTCGACGGCGGCGCGCCTGCGTTCCCGGTGCCGAGCGAACCCGATCCCGCCCCGCACTGCGACATCTGTTCATGGAGCGTCGAGTGCACGGCACGGTGGCGCGCGCAGGATGACCTGTCGCTCGTTGCCGGGCTCAGTGCGCGTCAGCGGCGGAGCCTGCACGCCGTCGGCGTGACGACCCGCGCCGGCCTCGCGGATCCTGTGCCGCCCCTAGATGGGCGGGTGGAAGGCATCGGCCGGAATGCGCTAACCCGCGTACAGGCGCAGGCGCGCATCCAGGTGGAGGGCCACCGCCGCGGGGCATATCTGTCGGAGCGCATCACGCCCGAGCGCGACCGAGACGGAGCGCTCGTGCCGAACCGCGGCCTACTCATGCTGCCTCCGCCGTCGCCCGGGGATCTGTTCTTCGACATCGAGGGCGACCCGTTCTTCGGCTCGGTCGAAGTCGACGGCATCGACTATCTGTTCGGCGTCATCGAACCGGGTCGCCTCGACGCCACGGGGCAGCCGACGTTCCATGTCTTGTGGTCGATCGAGGAGGACGATCGCGGCCCCACCGTCACGCCTGCCGCGGAGCGTCGTGCCTTCGAGGCGTTCATCGACCTCGTCATGGACCGGTTGACGGCCGACCCGGATCTGCACGTGTACCACTATGCCCCGTATGAGACGACGGCCGTGAAGCGCCTCGCCGGCCGCCATGGCACCCGCGAGGTCGAGGTGGACGCGTTGCTGCGCGGGGGCGTGTTCGTCGACCTCTACCGTGCGGTACGTCAGGGCGTGCGCGCCTCCGTGGAGAGCTACTCGATCAAGAAGCTGGAGCCGCTGTACGGCTTTACGCGCGAGATCGAGCTGCGGAGCGCGGGCGACAGCATCGTGGAGTTCGAGACGTGGCTCGAACTGGGACAGACTAACGATGGCCAACGGCTGCTCTCGCAGATCGCGGCGTATAACCGCGACGATTGCCTCTCCACGCTCATGCTGCGGGACTGGTTGGAGCAACAGCGCGACGCGCTCGCCAGCGAGATCGGCGATCCGCTCCCGCGACCGGGGATCGTGGCACCCGAGGGGACCACCGACAGCGAGACGCAGCAGCAAGTGCAGGCGCTGGTGGACGTGCTCCTTGACGGGCTCCCCGCGGATCTGGACTCCGCTTCCGATGTCGAGCGCGGTCGCTGGCTGCTGGCTCAACTGCTGCAGTACCACCGCCGTGAAGAGAAGTCGATGTGGTGGCGGTACTTCTTCCTCCTGCGTGAGCTCGGCGACGACGAGCGACTCGATGAGCCGGACGCCCTGGTCGGGGTGGAGTACGAGGGAGTAGTCGATCAGGTCAAGCAATCGCTGGTGCATCGCTTCCGCTTCCCCGAGCAAGAGCAGGGCTGCAGGGTCGGTCAGAACGCGATCGACGCCGAGACTGGGACGTCAGTGGGTACGATCGAACGGGTCGACGAGGACGACCGGACCGTCGATATCCGCCGCGGAAAGAAGCAGGGCACGCCGACGGCGCGCACCCTGATCTTCCTCGACCGCGTGCCGTCGGCGCCCAAGCCGGAGAGCCTGCGGTCGATCGCAGAGTGGGTGCTCGCTCACGGCATGGACGCACCGGGCACGCATCGTGCCGCGCGCGACCTGCTGATGCGTCGCCCGCCGCGTGTGGGCCAGGCGGATGGCGCAGGGCTTGCAAGGCCGGGCGAAGACGCTCAGTCCGCGGCTCGCCGGCTCGTACTCGAGCTGGATGAGAGCTACCTCGCGATCCAGGGGCCGCCGGGCTCGGGCAAGAGCACCGTGGGCGCCGAGATGATCGTTGCTCTCGTCGCGGCAGGGAAGCGGGTCGGCGTGACGGCGCCGAGTCACAAGGTCATCGGCGAGCTGCTCGCGAAGACCGCCGCCATCGCAGCCACTGACAAAGTGGCGGTGCGTATCGGGCAGCGCTCTGATGACGAACCGACGTACGCGGCGGCCACCCACCTCGCCACCAATGCTGCGGCTCAGCGCGCCCTCGCGGAGGACACGGTCGATGTCGTCGGCGGCACGCCGTGGCTGTGGGCGCGTACGGACATGCGGGGCAGCATCGATGTCCTCTTTATCGACGAGGCCGGACAGTTCGCCCTCGCGGATGCCGTTGCCGCCTCGCCCGCCGCGAGGAGTCTCGTACTGCTTGGTGACCCCCAGCAGCTGGAGCAAGTGGTGCAGGGCACGCACCCGGCCGGGGTCGGGCGACCTGTCCTCGGGCACCTGCTGGGCGATGCCCGCGTCATTCCGCACACGCTCGGCCTGTTCCTCGATGGGACATGGCGCCTGCACCCCAGGAGCGCCGCATTCACGTCCGAGATGTTCTACGAAGGCCGTCTCCGCTCGCATCCCGGGCGCGACGCGCTCGGTCTCAGTGGCGTCGCGCCGCTGGACGGGGTGGGCATTCGCTTCGTTCCCGTGGAGCACGCGGGATACTCGAGCGAGTCGCCGCCAGAGGCGAAGACCGTCGCGGCCCACGTGCGCGCGCTGCTCGCTGCGGAGCCAAGGTGGACGGACGCCCGCGGCAACACCCACTCGCTGACCCGCGAGGACGTCCTCCTGATCACGCCCTACAACGCGCAGGTCGCCGCACTCCTGCAGGAGCTCCCGGGCATGCGAATCGGGACCGTAGACAAGTTTCAGGGGCAGGAGGCGCCGATCGCGGTCTACTCGATGGCGACCAGCTCCGCCGGCGATGCGCCGCGGGGCATGGAGTTCCTGTACAACCTCCACCGGCTCAACGTCGCCACCAGCCGCGCGCGGTGTCTCGCTGTGGTCGTCGGAAGCCCCGCCCTGCTGCGCGTACGCTGCGCAACCCCTCGTCAGATGCAACTGGTGAATGCGCTCGCTCGCCTGGTCGAAGTCGCGAACGCATAGCCGCGAGACGGGGAGCTTCTTCCGGTCAGCGAGGCCTCGACACTCCGGCGTAGCCGCAGCCGCGCTTGGCTCCTCGCGCTCGAGGTGTGCAGGCGTGTCCGGTCACGTGACGAGCCCATAGCCGGAAGGGGTCCCCGGTCGCCGCTCTGTGGAACCCGCGCGCGCCACAGACGGGCCACGGATCGGCACGGCTCATGGCACACCGGGCCACCACAGGCGGACCTGCGGGAGACAAGGTTGGCTCCCCGGAGCGGTGGCCTACTCCGTCATCTGCGACAGGTTCAAGTTCGCCAGACATGGTCGACACTCGGAGTCCACGGCCATTTACCCTCGGTGATGCCCCCTGTACCGCGCCTCTCCCGCTTGGTCGAGGCCCGTGAGCGAAGGATCGCTGCGCCATGATGCTGCGGCCCACGGCGAAGGCTCTCAAGCTGCTCGGCGTCAATCGAGCAGGGCTCGCCGACCGGCCGCACGACGACGATGACTGGTATCTGGACTTCCTGTGGATCGAGCAGCGAAAATGCCTCCTCCTCACGCACGCCGGCACGCTGTTCAGCATCTTCACCATCGATGTCAGGCTGCCGCAGATACGGCCCATCGGTGGCTGGGCGCTCTCCACGATTCGCGATGCACTGGCTGAGGAGGGACTGCCGGAGGACTGCCTTGGAACTCTTGACGCGACTCAGGTATCGCTAGGCAGGGCCACAGACCGCCGGACATTAGCGTTCATGGAACGAAGTCGGCCGGGAGGCACGCCACGCAGTCGAATGGGAAGGTGGGCCCGCGCACTGCGACCGGGATGGCCTGAACCATCACCTTCGACGTCTCCTCCACAACCGTGGTGATTACGCAACGGCGATGGACCTCGTGGCCCTGCGCGCGGGTATCAACCATCCGCGTGATCTCGGGGTGTAGCGGGCTCGAAGCCTGAGACCGTGAGTCGAGGGATCGTCCCTTTCGGGCCGAGGTGGCGCGTTGACAGCCGCGTCAGGTTCGCGTTCTGCTCAGCGCATCGATGATCCCCGCAGGGTCCGCCCGCTCCCGCAGCCGAGCAGGGAACGAGGCCACGGAAATCAGAAACCCGGGACGCACGATCACCTTCGCGAATCGCGCGACCTGCCCGTCGAGGCTGCGTTCAGCGGCTGGGCGCTGCAGGTCTTCAACGGATACGAAGGATTCAGCGACCGACCATGCCGCGGCGCGCGCCTTCTGCATGCTGAAGTTCATCACGGCCTCGTCCGTACGCCCGCCGGCGAGGTCGACCAGTCTCATCCACGGTGAGACGCGCCCGATGCGGTCCTGCACGTCGTCCATGAGCTCCGCCAGCACATCGTTGATCTCGTCAAAGTCCTGGCGTGCGGCGGACAGGCCCGATGCGCCGGCCACGTCGGCGGCTGCGATGCCCAGGTCGAAGTTGATGTGGGCGTTCATGCCGAGGAACAGGTGCTGGAGGACTAGCGGCCTCCAGCGCGTGGCCGTCTCAAAGGCGACCATCCATGAAGCAGGCGGCTGGAGCCCCGCATCGAACTGACGGACGGCGGCAAGGTAGCGCGAGGCGAAGTGGCAGGCCAGGCGCTGCATGCGGTCGGGCTCCCGGAAGCGGCCGTTGACCATCCCTTCGGCGACGCGACTCGTCATCAGGTAATACAGGGCGGAGAAGTAACCCAGGCGACTGCCTTCGGATGCGTACCGTTCGGTGAGCGTGCGCAGGCGCTCGACGAGCTCCTCGATCGTGGCTACGTCCGTGAGGTCGGCATCGGCACCGTCGGGCATCGCCCGAGTGTAGACGACGTCGCGGTCGGTGAGCGCCCGGGACGGCGAGCTCCTTTGGTAGGGCCTCCTGTCAGAGTTAGTGGGGAGCGGCAGTGATCGCGGAACCGCCTGAGTCCGCCAGTTGCCCTTGCTCGCCCGGGGTCTGGCGGCCGGATCTGCGGTGTGATTTCACCCCGCAGGTTCCCGCGAGCACCCCGGAGGGGTCCGTTGCCGCAGCGATGCGCAGTACGCGACGAACTCCTGCGCGGTCATGATCCGGATGTTCGGGAATTCGTTCGTGATCAGGTCCCGGACCGCAGGAAGGAGCGACGGGGTGCGAGTCCAGTCATCGCTTATCAGGATGTCGCGGCCTTCACGGAGGTGTCCTGACACAATCATCGCGTCGCGAAGGTGCCGCCGCTGACCCTTAGTCAGGGTGTCGCGGCTCCCGGCTCGCGGAAAGGTGCCGCGAGAAATGAGCGACAGCAGGCGCTCGAAGCGGTCTGATTCACCGTCACCCGCGAGCGCGGCCTCGTCTAGGCGGGACTCGCCGAGAACGAATGCTTCAGGAATCGACGAACTGGCGGTGCCGTCGGGACCACCCCACACCGCCTCGCCCCAACGTGATTCGCCCCAGACGCCGGTCTCGAGAATCTGCGCCGGGGCCAGCTGGGGCTCGAATCCCTCCATCTCCCTGTCCGAGACGGTGACGTGGGCGAACTCGATCGGCAACCCGCTGGCAGCGGCTTCAAGCCGCGCCACCTCGCGAGGTGCGAGATTGTTTGTGTCGACCGTGACAGTAAGCCGATCCATATGGTGAATGATACGCGAGCGACTCCGCCCTCAAGGCCCCCCAAACGATAGGAAGCGATCCCAAAGGCCCGCGCTAAGCCTCGAAGTTCCGGCGGGACGGCCTGCGCCCATCCGACTGCATGAGGGGCGGACGCTGCTGGGCGACCTTGCGTGGGCTGAGCACGCCGGGATCGGCACGACCGCCACTCGACAACGCGTCTTGAACCTGAGTCGAGAGTACCGCTGCCACTGGGAGCCCTACTCAGACCTCGGTGTGTCCCGTGGTGAGTTCCGCTACCTCCTGGTCCCCGTCACTCCAGCTGCTGCGCCCGTCGAGCCGAGACGATCTCCCGAACCTCGTTAGCCAGCACGGCGTCCTCGATCGCCAGGAGCCTCGTCTCCTCCCACGTTACCGAGTCCGCGGGTGTCGCCAATCGGATCTTTCCTTGCGAGCGCGGGAACAGCTCCCTCGGATTGCGAGGATGGCGAGCGGTCTTGAACTCCGTCCGGAAACGGTTCAGCGCCCGGTCGGAGTCGCTCAGGAACCCATGGTCGATGAGCCCGTCGCCACCTGGCCGCTCAAGACTCACCCAGCCATCCCGATCCACCAGTCGAGCCCGAATCAGCCGGAGCAGGATTGCCAGGTGCTGGTCCGTCAGGAGCACCGGCAGCCCACCGACGAAGACTTCATGGCGCTCACCGTCGCGATTACCGGAAAGGTGGATCTCGGACGGCTGCCTTCGGACGCGTACCGTTCGGTGAGCGCACGGAGCCGTTCGACGAGCTCCTCGATCGTGGCTACGTCCGTGCTGTCGGCGTCGGTCCCGTCGGGCATCGCTCGAGTGTAGACGAGGTCACGGTCGGTGAGCGCTGAAGACCGCGGTCAGGAGTCGAAGCCGCGACACCCTCGAGCCGGTCGGCATCCTGGCGGGCGGCGTTGCAGGCAGCCCCGGTGTCTCAGTACGCGTTCAACTCGTGCAGGCGGTCGTCGCTGATGCCAAAGTAGTGCGCGATCTCGTGATGGACCGTGTGTTTCACAAGCTCAAACAGGTGGTCTTCATCGCGGGCAACGTACTCCAGGGCGAGCTGAAACAGCACGATCTTGTCCGGTGGGATCATCCCGTAGCCGCTGTGGCGCGCGGTCAACGGGACCCCTCGGTAGAGCCCGAGCAGCGTTCCGTTGCTGCCACCGAGCCGCTCACGGTCTTGAGGGGATGGGCGGTCCTCGACGACGATTGCCACGTTCTCGAGTCGCGTCCGAAACTCGGGCGGCAGGCCATCGAGCACGCGTTCCACCATCGATTCGAGCGTCTCCAGATCCGTTCTGTGCACTCGCCAAGTATAGGAGTCGCCGCGGACCGAAGCCGGCGCGATCCCCCCGCTGCGGGCGCCCTCGCCCAGCGCGTTCGGGCCCCGGGAGATGGATTACCGACTGCCCGTGACGCTACGCGGTGATGTCATCGTTGCGGCGCGCACACTACGACCGTAGTGTGCGCAGCGGGAGTGGTGTATGCGCTGGCGCTGGAAGGCACCGTTGCTGCTGATCGCCGCGGGCACGGCAGTCGTCGGGTCATTGGTGGTCACGGGCAACATCTCGATACCGTCGGATGCAGAACCGACGAAAGCGCCGACGCCCTCAGAGGTCGCGGGGTCCGTTTCGGTAACCGCAACAACCGCTGCGAGCACACGCGCAGCACCGACACCGACACCGACACCGACACCGACACCGACACCGACACCGACACCGACGGAGGTTCCGACCGCGTCGGCCTCGCCGACAGCCGTCTCTGTTTCAGCAACGACAGCTGAATCACCGGCGCCAACCGAAATCCCGACTGAGACGAGTGCCGTCGCTGTCGCTGACGCCGAGCCCAACAGCTCCCCTGCGGCTCAGCCAACGACGGAATCCACCTCAGCGCCGGCGACTGCGGAAGCTATTGCACCCACCGCATCTCCCTCACCGCAGCAGACTCGGCCGCCAGTAGCGCCAGCGGCAACCCAACCGGCGTCCGCATCGCCGGCCGTGACGGTTCTCGCGGACACCTGCATCGACGGGACGTTCGAGGGCTGGTCGGGAGAGACGCTCTTCCCTCTTTGCGATGGGACGCTCTGGATTCAGGCGGACTACTCTTACCAGTACACCTACGCGTTCAGGCCGCGGGCGATTATCGCCTCCTCTGGAGGCCAGTATTTCCTGCTGGTGGAGGGTGTCGACGAGCCCGTGCCAGTCCTGCCGGTGACGAACTTCGTAAGGAGCTGCATCGACGGCAACTTCGAAGGATGGGATGGAGACACGATCTTCCCGCTCTGCAACGGCCAGGTATGGCAGCAGTCGGCCTTCGCATTTCACTTCCACTTCGCGTTCCGACCCGCCGTGATCGTCTACGCCTCACCGTTCGGCGGATTCCGGCTGAAAGTCGACGGGGTCGATCAGACGATCCGTGTGATTCGTATCCGCTGAGCGCCAGCAAGGTCCTCGTGGCCTCAGTGCAGCAACGAGGGCGAGCCCTTCAGGCCCGCACCAGCAGATACAGCCCCTGAGACAGGCCCCACGCGACGATCACGTAACGGAGCACGCTGGCATTCAGCCGCCGCGCGAGCGCGACTCCCGCGTAGCCACCAAGGACGGCACCGACGGCCATGACTCCAGCAGCCGTCCATTGGACGGGCCCAAACGCTGAGAACACCACAAGCGCGACGAAGTTCATGAGCATGGCCAACATGCCCTTCACCGCGTTCGCATGCTGGATGCCGTCCGGCGCCAGGATGGCGATAAACGCGAGCATGAGGATGCCAATCCCTGCCCCGAAGTAGCCCCCGTAGATGCCGACCAGAAACACTGCGACCAGGAGGCTCGGGGGCGTGTCCCCCTCGTCGTTCGCTCCGAGTCGATGAGCGTACGCAAACGCGGCGAGGCGAGCGTTCACGGCCAGAAGGACGGCAGCGAACATGATCAGCCAGGGCACGATCACGTCGAACACCCGTTGCGAGGTCGCGAGCAGCAAGACAGAACCGACGAGCGCACCCAGCACGCTCGGGCCGCTGAGGACGAGCACGCGCCGGCGCCGCGCACGGAGTTCGCGCCGATACGCGAAGGACCCGCCGACCGTCCCCGGCCAGATGGCGACGGTGCTCGTGACGTTCGCCACCTTGGTCGAGAAGCCCGCGGCCAGCAGCGACGGGAACGTGATCAGCGTGCCGCCGCCCGCTATGGCGTTCACTGCGCCCGCCGCAGCCGCTGCGCCCGTGAGCCCCACGAGTGCTGGAAGGTCCACCGTGCCTCCGGGCAACCGCAACAGGTGATAGGGAGTGGCGCCACTGGCAGCCTTGGTCCGGCGGCACGAGCGGGATTTGGAACGGCGATGCTCGCCGGCCGGGAGGGCCCGCCTGCTAGGGCTTCCGCCGTTCGACGGGTCGGTACGCATTGAGACCCAGGAACACGCCGGTGTCCCCGATTTCCTGATTGCCGCGCGTGCTGGCGACGATCCTGGTCTTGCCCGACGAACTCAGCCCTTCGTCGTTGTCCAGTGGGAAGCTGATGTGCACGACTCCGTCGCTGACTCGATGCTGATCGCCACCGTGACTACCTTTCCCGGTCAATCGAACCTCGTGAGCAGGATGTTAGAACGATTCCTGCGCGACGAACGCCCCCGAGCTCCAGGCCGCCTCTTCAGTCTTCGACGACCACGGGGATTCGCTGCAAAGAGTTGCCGCACAGCGTCGTCCGGATGTGCTGCCAGCCGACGGAGCACGCTGTCGTGGAGCCGCCGTGCAAGCGCAACTCCGGCGTAGCCAGCGAAAATCGCGTCAGACGCCACGATTCCAACAGCCGCCGCGGGGTCGCGCGCTGCAACACAGACTCACCGAGCCACCGTTTTCATTCGCACCGCTAAGGACCACGCACCGGTGCCTCGCGCGGGTTCGCGAACGAGCGGGCTGGTGACGTGCCACAATGCCACCGGTCTTGGGAAGACCCGGCCAGCGCGCAGCATCACGGATTGGAGGTTTCTCCGGCGTTTAGCCAACCCACCCGCCTGGCCCCGCAGTTCGCTAGTTGGTCGATGCGCCGTTCAGTCCTCGGCCGGTCGGTCATTTCCAGGCTGTGTCAGAACGCCGCCAATCGCCTGTATTTCCGCCACTCGATGAGCGACTAGGGCGTCGCGATCCCACTGCAGGTACGCGGGGTGTACTGATAGCCGTACACGCCCATCCCCTCTGGCCTCAATGAATTCGGTACCGAGGGCGCCACCGAGGGCCGGGGCGAACTTGTCCCGTAGGCGCTTCAGCGCTTGATCGATGCCACTTGGGAAGTAGCGGCCTTCGACTGAAAGGCCCGCGCCAGTTCGCAGCGCCTTGCGCGGCACCCAGCCTCCCTCGCAGACCACCGCACCGAGTACTAGCAGCATCAACGCCTTGTAATCGGCGTCGGTGAGACTGACCTCGAGGTTGCCGACACTGACGATGTTCCTGAGCTTCTCACGACCGTGGGTGAGATCAATCGCGATGCGGCAGTGATAGCTCCAACGCCGGTCCTGTTCCTCCTCCTCGGCCGTCAAGTCGGCGACCGGTACGGCGGGAGCCGCCGTCTCCACGGAATTGAGGACGGACTCCCGACCCTCGTTCACGCGGCGCCCTAAGCACACCAGCTCGGCGGCAGTGAGCTTGAGAAAGTCGTCTTCCGCTTTGGTGAGATCGTACGCCCGCGAGCCGTGGCGGATCCTGGCGTCTTCAAATACACGCTGCAGGTAATTGATTTGTGGCTGAGATCCGTCTCCCCAGACGTCCTGGAACTCGCTGGAAAACTCAATTGCGAGGACGCGCTCCAAGCCTTCGCTAAGCGTTACGTCGTCAATCCGCTCGGCGCATTCACGCAATCGATGCTGCAGAGATGCGATGAACCGACTCATGGGATGAGGCTGGAAGCCGAATTGCACGGAGCCATATTGATCGAGGATAGCCCGGTAGCTTTCCCAGTACTTGCCGAAGAGGAACAGAGCTCGCCGTAGATCACCGTACTCGGGTTCGTCTGGTGGATGTGGGATGATCATCTGGAAGAGCAGGATTTCGGACACTCGAGTCATCACGTCGCGGAGGGTTGGGGCTATATGTGGCTTGAGCTGAGTGAGTTCAAGGGGGATGCCCGTGAGCAGGTCCGTGACGTTTACGTCGATGCCGCGTGCTTCGGCCGATTGAACGGCAGCCAGGCCCACGATCCCTAGGAGCCATGGCGTGACCACTGGCGGCTCAAACGGAATCGGCTCCCACGTGATCCCTTCGTCGGCCCAGCTCGGTTCCCGGAGCGAAGCTTCGAGGAGCCAGCACAGGCGGTCATGAATAAGACGCGCCTCACCCCGTTCGACATCGTCAGGGTAGAGGCGCCGCAACTCCGTAAACTCATGGAGGAGGATCGACGCGTGTGCCGCAGTCGCGAGGCTCTTTGAGCGTTCGAATGGGAGTAGGTCGGCAGGATGGATCTCAAGCACCCATCAACCATAGCGGAGGGAGGTGCTGGCTGCTTGTGTTTGTGCCAGCGAGCACATCAGATCGTCGATTCGATCTTACAAGCGCACTAGGCCCCGATGGCCTCGGCGACAGCTGCCCATCCCTGGTCCTCCTGCCCCTCGAGTCGCCGCAAGTACGTCGTCGTTACGGCGAGCGACGAGTGATCCAAGAACGCGCTCACGGCTTCGACCGACTCACCCGCGTCGCGGCGCAGCTTCGCCGCCGAGTGCCGAAGCACGTGCAGTCCCGACGGTGGGAGCCCAGCGCCCTTCAGGTAGCGCCGGAACCGCAGGTACGCCGTCCCGTCGGTGATTCCGGTGTCGGCCCCCACAGCACGCCACAGGGACTCATCTGGAGCCATGCTCGCGAGATTCTTCCCGAAGGCCGTCAGCGCGAGCACGATCGCGTCGTAGGCCGGACGTGGCAGTTCGCGGCGCCCGCGTTTGTTCCCTTTGCCCCTGTACACGTAGTAGATAGTCTCTCCGTCGAGGGCGATGTCGCCGGCCGTCAGGTCGAGCACCTCGGACCGCCGGCGTCCGGTCAGCACGAGCGTGAGGATGATCGCGCGGTCGCGAAGCCCGGCAGGCGTCTCGGGGATCACCGCCAGCAACTGCCGGACCTGGTCAGCGCTGAGTCCACGCGGCGGGGCCGGGCTGGCCTTCGGGCGCTCAAGTGCGTCGCAGGGGTTCGAGGTGACGGCACCCATGCGGATCAAGAAGCGGTAGAAGCTCGAGATGCACGCTGCCCGTGCGCCGACCGTTACTGCAGAAGGCTCGCGGCCGGACAGGCCGACGCCGTGCGCGTACGCGAACACGTCTTGGCTGGTGACCTGGTCGGGCGGCTTGCCGAGGCGACCAAAGAAGTCCTGCAGCATCCGCGAGTAGCTCTGGACGGTTCGCTTCGAGCCGGACCGTCGTTCCTTCTCGGCAAGGAAGCTGTACAGCGCTCGCTCCCAGCCGGAGGCGGAGTCGTCGAAACGGGCAGGAATCGCATGGATCGTGGTCATGTCCGGCTCCTTGGGCTCGGAGCCATACATCGCTCCCAATGGCGAAGCTAGCAACACACGATGCCGACGCTTAACCTGACGCGCCGAATTCCGTCGGAGACGAGCGTGCGACCGCCGACCGCCTAGCCCCGCCAGGCCACTTTGCCGCGACGTTTGCTCTCGGCGTCGTCGTCGGGCTCCTGCGGAACACCCTTCTTCGCTTGCGCCCAGGCGTCCACGGCCGCGACGGCGCACTCGTAGCACTTCTGTCCAGGCGGCATTGGTTTGCCGCATCCGCCCTGGCACGGCTCAGTCGTACTCATTCAGCCCCCCAATCGCCTCGGAGCCAGCGTACGAGACAACCGAACCTGGCTCGACCGCGGACACACGATCGCGGAGTAGCGTGCGTCTCTAGGCCGGCAAGCGGGCTCCGCCGGACAACCGCAACTCCTCCCCAAAGTCTTTGTCCAGCGCGGCTTAGACGCTCGCGTCGTCGATACGTACTCCCCGCCTGCCCGCCAACTGCGTATCATCGGCCCGAGGAGTCGCCGCGATGCCCGCCACAATACGGAATCTGTTGCCCGATTTGTCCTCGATCGAACAGTACTTCGATTACCTCGACCGCTGGGCGGTCGGCACGGTGGAAGAGCTTCGTGAGCGAATGTCGAGCCGTGCCCTTGCTAAGGCACTCCTCATCGAAACGAGCGAACACGGCGGAGTCGACGGCGCACTCGCCGCTGTGAGGAGGAGCGGCAGCCAGCTGGAACGCATTGGAGATATGGCGTTTAGAGTACGCGACCCTCGGGACGATGGCGTCTGGGCGATCGCCGACTTCTCATCGCCCAGATTCCCGGTGCTCTACACGGCGGTGGAGGCCGAACAGGCGCGCATTCGGCTAAGCGCCATGGTCGACGAAACGCCCGGCCTAGATCGTTGCTGGTTCTCTTCCGCGTTCTTCCGAGTGATCTGGAACTTCGTAAAGGAAACGTTCCCCCCGCACCGCTACGCGCAGATCGTCTTCAACTTCCAGAGTGCGTACGAGCGACTGCTGGACGTTGATGATTCGACTCTCGATCCATCAGATTTATTGACAATTGACGACGCGAGTGAATACGTTCATGCGGAGCCACGTGGGACGCGAATTCAGATCGGAGAACGAGTTGGTCGGCTTGGGCGCCTGCTTGACCAGATCACACCCCTGTACGAACCCCTCGAGTCCATCGTTCGGCTACGGCTTCCAGCAGCAGAGGCCGGAGGCCACGACTTCTACTTCGACGGGCGGGTTACCAACAGGAGCAATTCAGTCGTAGAGTTACGAAATAATGTGGAGTTAGTGCGAGATGTGTACGCCCATTCCACGCGCATCATGGAAGAAGCACTCTGGGGCGCGGATGTGGATGGCGTGCAGATTGGAGCTCCCCTTGTGATCCGCTTCAGCGAACCACTAGAACAGGACACATTCGTTCGTTGGCTCGATTCTCTGAATCGAAAAAATAATCGATTCCGGCTATGGGCCGATCCGATCCGAATGAGCGATCAAACTGCGCATCTCTATGCAGTCGACGCTCACCTTCGCCAGCCGATCGACCTCCAAGTATCGACTGGGGGCATCCTCGCGATGCTCCCACCAGGCACATGCGCCAACACTGCTCACCGATTGGTGACCACAGTTCAACAGTCGCTGTCGCCGAAGGTCTCTTCCTGGATCGGCACCGAGCCATATGAGGAGTTCATAGTCACCGGCCTCCGCTCGGCACTGCAGCTGCCGGATGCCTCAAATGTTTGAACGAGATCCGCTGTTTCAGCTAAACGTTATCATCTGGGCGTCGCTTCCCCTTCCGGCTGGATTACCCTATCACGCTGTTCTGCATGCCGCTGGCTATTGCTTCGATAGTATGGAACGACCTCTTCCAGCATCGCCGCGCGAGACGAATGCAGTTAGTCAGATCGGGCGACCCGTCCGTCTCTCGCCAATAGCGGACGTAGTGCTGCGAGCGGATGCCGTGAATCGGCTTGCAATCGTCGAGTGCAAGGCGCAGGCATTCGGAATGGACACGAACGGCGATGGCGTCATCCAGGCCGGTGGATACATTTTTGCGGCAGGGAATATTCATCAAAGGTTGGCCGTCGCGGGAAGTCCCGAAGGCCTCGTATGTTACGTAGTACCAGACGATCAACGACATCTGATGGCCGAAACGCTTCGAACCATCAGTGATGAATTGCAAGCCACGGGACTCGGTCCGCTAGGCCGGGCGACTGTACTTGGCCTGTCAGTCCGTGGCGATGGGACTTGGCTCTCGCCGGAGGTCGTCCACGAAGACGGAGATACTCTGTTACCGGAAGCGGCTCTCGTTCTAGAGGAGACATCTGATCCTCGGCCGTTATACATCGTACCCTGGCATCCGGATTCGCCGGCGGAAACGGATCGGCGAGCATTTGCGTCTAAAACCAAATCTCACTTGATCGCTAATGTGAATACAGCCGCGCTCGGGAGCGCGACGGTTGTCTTGTTCGACGAGTTACTGTTTGAGATGTCTCGAGGCGTCTATCGGAAGGCAGATCCTGCTGCCCTGAGGCGAGTGCGGGCCGAGTTGCGAAGCATTGTCACGAAGCTCGTAGACGGGAGCAGGCTAGTTGAGGTGACAGCGGATCGCACAACATTCACGCTGACAACGGAGTCGGATCGAGAGTCCCTAGTGGAGCAAATCCGGTCATCGAGAGTGCTGGGGTCGGATGCTCAGGGGTTCCAGAGTCCGATGGGTCTGCCCGACACCTCAAGGTGACTCGGAGAGCGCACATGTCTACGACGATCTGACGCTCCTATGTGCGAGCCCTACGCGGCGGCGAGCGGTGGGAGCGCGCCAGCCGATGGATAGCACTCCATCCAGAGCCGCCGAATCGCTCGGACGAGGTAGCGCTTCAGGGCACGTCGTGCGGATGAAGCACGAAGACCGTGAGGTGCTGCCAGCGAAGTGGGGACTCGTGCAGTACGGGTCGAAGGACGCGAAGCGAGCCGCTTCGCAGATCAACGCCCGTGCGGAGACGCTAGACAGCCGACCCGCGTTCCGCAACGCCTGGCGGAAGAGTCGACGCTGCGTCGTCCCTGCCGACGGCTTCTACGAGTGGGTGGGGCCGAAGGAGGCGCGCCAGCCGATCTGGTTCCACCGTCCTGACGGCACCATCTTCTTCTTCGCCGGCCTCTACGAGTCCTGACAGCCGTCACCCGACATCTGGCAACGCACCTTCACGATCATCACCACCAGGGCGAACAGCCTGATCGCAGCGGTCCACGACCGGATGCCAGTGGTGATCCGCGACGAAGACGTCGATGAGTGGTTGTTCCAGGGCAACGGTTCGGGCGCGGTGACCTCGCTGCAATGGGTGGAACTTGATGGCGAGGCAGGTCGCTGCTGGGAGCGCCTTGCTCCAACCCTGCTCGCCATGCACGTGCTCGCGGAGCCGGACGTTTCCGCGCTTGTGCAGCTGTGCCGGCGCTAACGCGAGTACATGGAGGCGGTGGGCACCGTGGGACGACGAAGGGACGACGTACCTCGCCGAGACGAAGTCGGGCAGCACGCGCCGCCAGCATCCCGCAGTCGCGATCCGCATTGCGCCTGGGATGCGTTCCAGCGCGGACTGGTCGAGTTCGCGGCCACGCAGGGGCGCGGGAATGCCGTCTCCGCGAGCCCGGGGGAGGATACCGCATCGAGTAATCGGGAGTTGAAACAACTCGCTGCCCGATGCGAACATCGTCTGGATTAGCGCGCTGAATCTGGGTTACGCTGCGGCCACTTCGGATGGGCGGCAGGGGCATCGATGGAAACAGCGCAACTCGGTATAGCGCGAGAGCGTATCGCGAAGCTGTTCCAGTTCCTGGAAGCGTTCAACCAGCTCCGGAACCCGGTCGTCCGCCACCTCGAGAGGGCGTCGTTCGCCCTCTGGCTGGACGACCTCCCGGAACACCCCGCCGTAACCGTTGGCTGGCATGATGACGAGGCCGAGTTCGTCCTGACGGTCGGCCGTCCCCGGTTGGCGGAGTGCCCCACGCCACCACGATCACTGGATGTGTGGCTGCAGCCGGGGTGGGCAGAACCCGACGGCCTCGTCTCCGTCGTCGACTCGCGTCCCCGCTCTCCCACCGCCTTGCCGGACGATCCGGACCACGGGGCATCGGCCGCCGTAGAGCCACCGCCTGAGCGGTTCGACGAAGCGCCGGATCGGGTGTCGGCGTTTGATCGCTGGCGGGCGCAGCGCGAGGAATGGGCCGAGCAAGAGCGTCCTGCTCGGGCGGCGATGCGCGTGTTCCAGCGACTCTACGCACTCCACGGCGACCTCCAGCGTGAGAACGGACAGGTCGAACTCGTCGCTGGCGACGCCGTACTCGACTGGTACGTCTCCGCGAACCGTCACTTTCACCCCCTGGTGCTTCAGCCTGTCCAAATCGAACTGGAGCCGGAGATTCCCCGGCTGGTGGTGACGGTCGCCGATCGCGGTCCCGAGCTCTACACCGCGCTGCTGCGCGCGACTGAACATGTCGAGGGACGCGTCCTCACCCAACTGCTGACCGAATTCGAGGCCGGCGAGTACACGCCCTTCAGCGGGGACGAGATGGACGGGTTCCTGGCGGGCCTGGCGACCCGGTTGCATGCGCAGGGTGAGTTCACCGGCCCGGGAGCGCCACCCGTCCGGCGTGACTCGCCGACCATCGGTCGCCGGCCCCTGCTGTTCACACGGTCGCGGAATCAAGGATATGCAGTGGCGATCGAGGCGATCCTCGAGGACATCGAGGAACGAGAGGACTTCCCGAACTCGTTGCTGTCCATCGTCGGAATCGAGCCGCCGACGTTACCTCCACCGAGCGCGGACGAGCTGCTGCAGCTGCGGCCTGCCAACGAGGATCCAGACATCCTCTTCACGAAACCCGCGAACGAAGCCCAGGCGGAGATCGCCCGCCGGCTCGAGCGCTACCGTGCCGTGATGGTGCAGGGGCCGCCGGGCACCGGGAAGACGCACACCATCGCAAACCTCATCGGTCACCTGCTCGCCGAAGGCAAGCGCGTGCTCGTAACGAGCCATACAGTGAAGGCCCTCGAGCGGGTCCGAGAAGTCATCGTCGAGGATCTCCAGCCGTTAGCGGTGAGTGTCGTCGCGAACGATCTCGAGGGACGGGCCCAGCTCGAGGAGTCGGTCACCGAGATCACTCGGCGTCTCAACGACAATCCCGATCTGCTGCGGCGTCAGGCGGCGCAGTTGACGGAGCAGCGCCAGAGGCTACTCATGGAGCTCGAGCGGGCGCGCCGCGACGTCTTCGAGGCGATCGACTCCGAGACGTTGCCGATCGTCATCGATGGGGCGGAAATCAGGCCGGCGTCGGCTGCCGAAGAAGTGAGACGCGGGAACGGAGTCCATGACTGGATCCCCGGCCCGACAGAGGACACCCCCCTCGCGCTCACGACCCAGGAAGTGCTCGACCTCTACCGGACGAACGTCGTCCTTGCGAAGGACGACGAGATGCATCTGGCACGCCCGCTGCCGGAACCTTTTGAGTTCTGGACACCTGATGACTTCGCCCGGCAGGTCGCACTTGAAGCGACGCTCGTGGCCGCCGACCGGGCCTTCGCCGCTAATGCCTGGCGGGCTCACCTGACTCTTGAAGTCCTAGCGGGGATCGAGGAGTGCCTCGTCGCGGCCGATGCAATGTCATCCACTCTGGAGGACGCGGCGGAGTGGGAGTGGCGAATCCTCGAAGCCGGGCGGCGCGGCGGAGGATTCCGTGAGATGTGGGAGCATCTCCTACGCGAGATCGAACAGCTGGGGCGGTTGGCTGACGAAGCGGCTCCGCTCCTGGGGCGTCATGGCCCGCGACTCCCGGACGACGTCCCGCTCGACCGGCTCCGGACGACCCTGCGTGCCATGCAACAACATGCCAAGGGTGGTGGGTCGTTCGGTCGGCTGACCCTGATGTTACGGGCTGAGTGGTCGCGAACGCTGAGTGCCTGCTCGGTAGCGACCGGGCGCACGGACGACCCCGAGGCGCTTGATGCCTTGGTTGTCCTTGCCGATCTGACCGCCGCACGCGACGCGCTTGTGGGTCTGTGGGATCGGGTTGTCGCCGCCATCGGCGGGCCACCTCCGGCATCTCTGGGGCGGGAACCGGAGCTGGTGGCTGCGCAACACGCGACCCGTATTCGACGCCTCCTCGACTGGCACGATGACGCCTGGGAGCCGTTCGTTCGCTCGCTCGAGCAGCTCGGGATCGATCGCGACCGACTGTTCGACGACGGCTATCGCGTCGTTGGGGAGAACGCCGAGTTGCGTGCTCTCCAGCGGTATGCGGCCGACAAGATCCCGCGGGCGCTGGGTGCGAAACGCGACGCGATTCAGTTGGCGGCGCTCTCAGAGTCGTTCGCCGAAGCTGGCCGAAGACTCGCTCACTACGACGGCGCGACCTCTCTTGGTAGCCCGGTGCGAAGCCTCCGCGAGGCCGTGAGCGGTCGCGACACGAGTGCGTATCGAGACGCCTACCACCGTCTCGTGGCCCTCCACGGTCAGGCGGAGTCCGCGCGCCTGCGGGCCACTCTGCTGGGCCGGCTGGAGGCATGCGCACCTGCATGGGCGAACGCTATTCACGTCCGCGAGGTTCCGCATCACACCAGCGAGCCGCCGGGAGACGTCGTTGCCGCGTGGCGATGGCGTCGCCTTGTGCGTGAGCTAGACCGCCGTGCCGCGCTATCCCCTGACGAGATCCAGGCCCGCATCGGTCAATTGACGGACGAGCTACAGCGATGCACCGGCAGCCTGGTAAGCGCTCGGGCTTGGGGTTCCCAGATCGAAGGAACGACCTTCGAGCAGCAGACAGCCCTGAAGGGGTGGCAGGGGGTCATGCGGAAGGTCGGTCGTGGCACGGGCAAGCGTGTGCCGCGACTTCTCGCCGAGGCCCGGCAGTTGATGGGCCAGAGCCGGGAAGCCGTGCCGGTCTGGATCATGCCGGTCAGCCGCGTCGTGGAGACGTTCGACTTCCGGGCCACCGAGTTCGATGTGGTGATCATCGATGAAGCGAGCCAGAGTGACGTCCTCGCTCTCACAGCCCTCTACCTGGGTCGGCAAGTTGTGATCGTCGGCGACAACGAGCAGGTGAGCCCTGACCCAGTCGGGCAGCGCCTCGACGATCTACAACGCCTGATCGACCAGTACCTCGTCAACATTCCGAACCGAGAGATCTACGACGGACGAACCTCGATCTACGACCTCGGTGGGATCGCCTTCCCAGGCTCGGTCATGCTCAAGGAACACTTCCGTTGCGTGCCGGAGATCATCCAGTTCTCCAACGACCTTTCCTACGAGGGGAAGATCCTCCCGCTGCGCGACACGAGCGACGTCCAGCTGAAGCCACACGTCATTGCGCATCGCGTCGAAGGCGAACGCGCAGGTGGCACATCGAGCCGTGCCGTAAACCACGCAGAGGCCGAGTTCATCGCTTCGGCAATCATCGCGGCGTGTGAGATGCCGGAGTATCGCGATGCCACGTTCGGCGTCATCTCGATGTTGGGTGAAGAACAGGCACGGCTGATCGACGGAGCACTTCGCGAGCGTCTCGACCCGGCGGAGTTCGAGGGGCGCCGGATCCTTGCGGGCACCCCTCCGCAGTTTCAGGGTGACGAGCGTGATGTTGTCTTCCTGTCGTTGGTGGATAGCCCCGGGGAGGGGCCGCTGACCATGCGGCAGGATGAGGCCCTGAAACGCCGCTACAACGTGGCGGCAAGTCGTGCGCGGGACCAGCTCTGGGTTGTCCACTCACTGTCGCCGGAGCGTGACCTCAAGCCGGGAGACTTGCGCGAACGACTCATTCGCTACGCACAGTCACCGACCGCGATGATGGCACGCATCGGCGCCGCAACGGCGAACGCACAGTCCCCCTTCGAAGAGGCGGTCGGGGCAGCGCTCGGACGTCGTGGCTACCGGGTTGAGTCCCAGCACCCTGTCGGTGCATATCGAATAGACCTCGTGGTCCACGGCTCTGACCAGAGGCGCGTCGCGATCGAATGCGATGGGGAGCGGTGGCACACCCGCGAGAACCTCGCCCAGGACCTCGCTCGCCAGGCTCAGCTCGAGCGGCTCGGGTGGAGGTTTATCCGCATACGGGGGAGCGAGTACTACCGCGATCCAGAAGGAGCACTCGACGGGGTCGTCAGTCGCTTGAGTGCCATGGGCATCGAGCCATCGGCCGTCGACGATGATCCGTCTGCGTCAGCTCACCCCGACCTACTGGAGCGCCTCGTTACTCGATCGGAGAGCATCCGTCACGACGTAGGCGACCCGTCTTCGTCGGGGGTGCGCGTTTCCTCAAGCGCGTCTGGCTTTTCCCAGCCTGACGCAGCGGGAGGCTAGCGCGACTCCGCCGAAGCTGAGGCCCCGGCGACCGTCCACGACATTGGGGGCAGTCGAGGGGATCACCATCCGCTCGATGGAGCCGTCGCCCTCCGGTGGGCGACGCAGGACGACGAAGCGGGACGGACGGTCGATGCCGACCCACGACTCGATGAGCTTGCCGAGACGCTAAGTCAAAGCCTCTTCTCTGCTCGCCGCGCGACGGTTCCACCCCTTGACGCATCTTCGAGCATTCCCCAGGACGGTTTCAGTCTCGTCCGACGGGATGCGCGGCCTTGGAGGCCCCCACCCGTTGGTGTCGTGAGGCAACCCATGCTCCGCCGATGATGAGTGCGCAGCCTGGGATGCCGAACGTCAGGAAAGCAGCCAACAAGTGCCAAATTGCGAGGACGACCAGCACTCTGGGAATCACGCGCTGGAACCCGCCCGCCAGCCAGACGACGGCAGCAGGGATAGCTAAGATCGCGGCCGCTATCGAGGTTAACGCAATCCAGGTGTACTCAATGTTTTCGTTGGGGTCGGAAGGGGTTAGCTGTCCGACGGGAGCGACCGCGAGCGTCAGCCAGACCGCGGCGAACCCCATTGCGACGCCGATGATGGCTCCGGACACGATCAATGCGAACGCAAGCAGCCTCATCGCCCGCTCCTCAGCGTACTGGTACTGAAGCTACGACCGGGAGTCGACTCACGTCCATGAACCCGAGTGGTCCACGTCGCGGTGAGCAGGTCCGTCGGGAGCTCGCCGACCGCGATGTCACGCTTCCTGAGCAGATCTGTCGCTCGCTCACCTGCAACCAGAGCAAGGCGATGGCGAGACACACGCGCTTCACCGTCGAGACCGGGCTGTAGATCTGTTTCTGCGACCCGCACAGCCCCTGGCAGCGTGGCACGAACCAGAACGCCATGGACTGCTCCGTCAGTACTTCCCGAAGCGCACCACCCTATCCGGCGTCACCCAGAGCCAGCTCGACGCTGTCGCCCGCGAACTCAACGGTCGCCCTCGACAGACGCCCGGCTGGCTGTCACCGGCCGAAAAGTCCCTCGAGCCTGTTGCGATGACCGTCTGAGACCGCACGTGATAGTGAAACCGAGCGTCGAAGGGCCTGCCGGGAGCGCCCCACAGAACGAGTGAACGACTCGGCGGCCCGCTGACGTTACATGTCCTGCGAGCCCCGGAGGCACGGCGATCATCTCGACACCGGCGCGCGCCCTTATCGACGTCGGTGGTCGACGGGCCACGGCGAGACGAGGACGAAGGTCACCGTGAAGTACTGACCATCGCGGTTCCGTGACGGCATTCCGAGGACCACAATGCGAGCGGTATCCCGTTACGGAAGAGTATGGGCTGGCTTTGACGACCATTTCCTGGCACTTGATGAGTGTTCTCTCCCGCGCCAGGCGACGCCGACGAGGTGTGTTGGTGGGTGCCGCTGGTGTGGTGCTCATCCTGCTCGTGGCAATGACAGTCAGTTGCGGGTCGACGAACGGAGGCTCGTCCGACCGAGCACTCGTCGCTCAGATCACGGGCAGCCAGTGTGATGGGCTGATCGAGAAGACCTTCACTGGTCGAATCGAGATGGTCCCCTTCACGACGGGTTCACTGCCGACAACGCCAAAGGAGTGGACGGTCCGCGACTGTGTCGAAGTCGAGGGCGCGCTGCAGCTGTATCTTGCCGGCCGGACCAGTGGAGTGCATACCTTTGTCCTTGGGTTCACATCGACGGACATCCCCGCGAGCCTTCGTCCTGCGTTATCGGGAGATGCACGACGCGCCGCCGCCGTCCTGAATAGAGCCCACCAGGAAGTCGATACAATCAAGGGCCACTCGGGAGGACGCTATCAGGAAGTCACGTCAACATTTGCCGTGGAATCATCTGCCGTGCCCGACTGCGGGCGGCTGGACATGGAAGCCAAAGATATCCAGTCAGACCTGTTCGCGGGGGTCGGGTTACCGATCCGTTGGATTGAGTACTTCTGTATCAGTCCCGACAACTCGCAGATCTTAGGGATACTCTGGTCCGAACGGCATCCGCCTGACGATGCTCCATCTGCGGAAGGTCGGACGGAAGCGGAGCGGTTCTTACGCTGCGTCTCGTTCCGCAAACTCAAGCCCGGCTGCCGTGGCGACTGTATCGAACAAACCTGAGCGTACGACGACGCCCACCGGGACCCCGACTCAAGCGGTGCCAGCCGCAACATCCTCGGCAGCCCGCGGGATGCTGGTAGCAGCCAGGTCCGGTTGCCTGAATTGCCACAGTATCAGCGGCGCGACGAGTACTGGACCGACTTGGAAAGGACTCTACGGGTCCCTCCTGACGCTGGCGGACGGGACACAGGTTGTCGTTGACGAGGGTTACCTGCGTCAGTCGCTAACGAGCGAACGAGTTCCCGTCGCTGCGTACCCTATCGTCATGCCGGCCATCAGCGAGCTCAATGATGCAGACATTGAAGCTCTCATCGAGTTCATCAAGGAAACGAAGTGAGCGGGATCATGGTCCCCGGTCGTTTCAGGCCACGCTGATGGCGGAAGGCGTTCATCTCGAGAACGACCAGCGGCCGTGGGAGAGGGTAATGGCCGGACACGACCTGCACCAACGGGCTGGCATTAGGTGACCAGCCGCCACTCTGGCAGTGATCCGATCGCGGTCCTTTTGACCGCAGCCTTCGTGGCATCGAGATGCTCTCCATGTGTCAACGGCTCCTGGGGTTCATCGCTTTCGGCACGCCGGATTTCGGTCTGATGCTATCTGGGCCCGGTTGGCCTGCGAACATCCCGCTGCGTCGCGCGGCCTGCCTTCGCGGCCGACTTCTCCGAGGCTCCGTTGAACCGCCCGCCACCGGAGGGGCACGGCCCAACGCCCAGGGCTAAGACGCTCGCGGGACTGAGTGTCGCCACATTAGCGGCCTCGATTGTGCTTCCAGTTTGGGGACTGGTTACTGGCGGGGAAACGCAGCTTGAAGACTTCATCACCGTGGGTATCGGAATGTCGCCGCTGTACGTGTTCTTCGCCTGGCTGTCGTTCGGCCTCTGGCGCGGACAACGGCGGGCGCGGTCGGCCGCCGCTATCCTTACCGCACTGTTCGCGGGCGCGCTCCTCATGGGCCTCTACGCCGTCATGGTCGTCTCACGCAGCGGGATGCTAGACACGGACTACCTAGACCCGGGAAAGTTGCCGACGCTGCCATCCAACCCGACAGTGACCCCGACTTCGACTCCTGACCCCCGGGATTCACCCCGGCTGGAAGATGACCTCGCACGCACGCTCGTCCTGTTCCAAACAGACCTCGAACCCGGCTGGGTTCTGGCAACCAGATTCAGGGGATTCGCGGATCTCATCTCGGTTGGCTTTCGCTATGATCGACTGCCTCCTGGAGACAAGACGCCGCTCGCAGATTGCGCGGCCTTCGCGCCGGAACCAACAGGTGTCGCGTGGAGCGCGTTTGCCTCACCTCCGGCGGCCCCCACCGAGGGCTGGACGTACTCCTCACGCCACCAGCAGCTGACCGAACTGGTGGTTGTGTTCGGTTCCCCTGATGATGCGGTCGCCGCGGCGCTTGACTGGAGTGGGTTTCCTTCCTGCTTCGTTGGTCGCATCAATTCCGCCGAAGTCGCATCACCCGACGGCTCGACGCGATTCTCGGCGGCGCGACTTGAGGCCTCACCGATCCACATCCAAACGGTGTCGGGCACTTCTTGGCGCGTCTGGTACCACACAACATCGGGCGGCGTGGAAACGGACAATGTCATCGACATCGTCTATGCGATCCGTGGGCGTGTGTTGATTCGTATCTGGGCGCATGCTGCGATCGATGCCCAAAGCCCGGAGCCCTGGGATGCCACCCTTCTGAATGAGGTCGTTACGGTTGCCAGCGCAAAGGTTCCGGAGACGCAGTAACCCTGCGACACGACGGAGTGTTGTCAGGTGCACGGCCATAACTTCCCGACACAGACCGCTACCTGAGCAGCGCCCATTGGGTGTTCGTACGCGGAGATGGCTCCCGGAGCAGTCGTTGCGCTCGGGTTGGAGCCCTCCTGGTTATCGTGCTGCAAGTTCGCTGGCACGCATGATGCGTCGGCCGGCGCACTGTCCGCTGCGCCGCACTCGGGAAGGTCGAGACGGCCGTCAGCGTCACGGTCGGCGGATCGCTGGCGCGTTCCCGCCTGCCGGGCGCGCTCGACCTGTCTACGCGCTGATCCTCGGCGGGTCACGGCCCTGAGCGGCTCAACCCCGATTCTCAGTCGCGGTCATAGTCGACGGTGCGGCATCCGAGGTCGGGCTCGCCACGCCCGGTGAAACAGACGGAGAATGCCCGCAGCTCCTGTTCCTGCTCGGGGAGGATGTCCAGCAGCAGGTCGACGTGATGCGTGCCACGAAGGACGTCGACTCGCACAGCGTCGTACTCGTCGATCTCGCGGCCCGTATCGTTCAGCGGCGTGATCGTGATTCCGGTTACGGTGACGCCCGGAGGGTCGACTTGGTACGTGTAGTCGAAGCTGACACGGACCTGCCCGGGCCCGGCGTTGCTCGCCGACATGTTGAAGTGGCCGTTGCCGCCGGCCGCCGGGCCGCGCCCCGGGTTCTCGTCGAGGAGTAGTTCACCAATGGTGAATGCAAGCACGAATAATCCCCACGCGAGTGTGAGGATGACGAGTAACGAGCGCTCTGCTCGTCGCAGAATGGCGTAAGCGGCCGCTCCACCCCCGCTGATCCCGGAGGCCGCCGCGAGCAGAAGCGTAATCGCGAGGAACGAGTTGTCGAAGAACTGCTCCGCATGCTCTGGGCCGACTCCAGCTGCCCACCCCGCGAAGAACGCAGCCATGAACGCAGCACAGGCGAATGCCAGAGCGAGGGAAAGCCACCCGGCTCGGGTCCGCGGGAGGCTCAGAACACGGTACCTCATGAGTGCCCCCAGGACTTCAGCGGATGAGCCGGTTGCTCGAAGTGCGCCGCAGCACGGTTTCTCGAAGTGAACTGTCCGGAGAACGGCTCAGACACCGTCGACTCCTGACATCCTACTTCGAACAGAGTCCGAGCGGCGTCTCGGCGTCGCTTACTCGTCAGCAGTCCACGTCATTGCACTGGCCGTCGAAGGGACGTCAAGTTTTGTCACATCGGACCCATCCGCCTCAGAAACGTAGAAGTCACGGTCGTGGAATGCGCCTGAACTCGCTCGATGGAACGGGAACTCAAGTTGGCTACCATCCGGCAGCCAGGTGGGCGGCTCAGTAACACCGAACGCTCCCGAGCCCCGAGAAATACCGGCAGAAATATCGACAGCCACCTGTACCATCCATGTTGATCACCGATACCCCGCCGCCCAACGAAAGCGGGCTGGTACAAAAGGCGATGCGGGTCCCGTCTGGAGACCACACGGGCCAGTATCCGTCCGCAAGCGCCCGGTCGTTAGAGCCGTCTACGCTGACCAGTCGCACCTTACCAGCAGACATATACGCGAGTTCAGTGCCATTTGGCGCGAAGGCAGGCGCCGTCGCTCCTCCTCCCAACGAGAGCGAACGGTGCGCGACGGCGATTTCACGAACCTCGCCGGATTCGATGTTGATCAAGTTCACACTCGCAAGATCTTGGTGTGGTGCGTTCTGAGGGGCACCGAACGCAATCCATCGCCCGTCTGGTGACCAGCTGATGCCGACTTCTCTCGCGGCCACGCCCGTCGTGACCTGCTGCAACTGATATGGAGTCAATTCGACCCAATTTCCGGTCTGCGCGTCGACGATATAGATGTAGCTACCCACACAGGCGATTCGCTGACCATCCGGCGACCATGCCGGGAACCTACAACCGCCGGGGATACGTGCAAGGACAGCCTCGTTCGTGCCGTCTGTATCAATAGCGCTTAGGTTGAACACGTCCCAATTCATTCCATCGTGATTCGAGAGGAATGCAATCCGCGTCCCGTCTGGTGACCATGTAGGATGCAGTATCCGTCTCGCTTCGGTGACGCGTACCAGTCTCCCACTCCGATTCTCGACATGCAGCTCGCGACCGCTCACTGTCAGCACCACCCGACCAGAGTGACCCAGGTACTGGCAATATAGAACGCACGTTCTGTCTTCGCCACTGGCGAGGGCAGGCGTCGTGCCACGCGAGTTGACCGTGGGGTTCTTGAGGAGGAGGTACCGAGTCGAAATGTCCGACGCTTAGCGGCAAGAAGAAAGCGACCTGGAAGGGCGCCTCTTCCCTCCAGATCCCTTAGAACATATTAGCGCATCCGCGCGAGGACGGTGATGCCAGTCGGAGTCCGCACTCCGAAGCTAGACTGCCACCCATGTGCGGACGCTTCACTTTGACCGACGGCAATCGCGAACGTGTCGCCGCGATCCTCGGCGTCCCGGCGGATCAGCTCATCGAGGAGGACTACCGACCGCGCTGGAACGTCGGCCCGGCGGACAGCCACTGGATCGTGCGGATGAAGCACGAAGACCGGGAGGCCCTTCCGGCGAAGTGGGGACTCGTGCAGTACGGGTCGAACGATGCGAAGCGGGCAGCGTCTCAGATCAACGCCCGTGCCGAGACGCTGGACAGCCGGCCCGGCTTCCGCAACGCCTGGCGCAGGAGTCGCCGCTGCGTCGTCCCTGCCGATGGCTTCTACGAATGGGTGGGGCCGAAAGAGGCGCGGCAGCCCATCTGGTCCACCGCCCCAACCGCTCGATCTTCTTCTTCGCGGGGCTCTACGAATCGTGGCAGCCGTCTCCCGAGGCCTGGCAGCGCACCTTCACCATCATCACGACGACCGCGAACACCCTCATCGCTCCGGTCCACGACCGGATGCCGGTGCTGATCCGCGACGAGGATGTTGACGAGTGGCTATTTCAGCGCAACGGGCCGGACGCAGTAACATCACTGCTCGTGCCGGCAGCACCGGACTACCTCGTCGCGACGGCCGTCTCACCCCGCGTGAACTCGGTCAGGAACGACGACCCGGCCTGTCTTGAGCCGTCCGACTTCCCTGTCCCCGCGCTCGGGATGAGCTGAGTCGCACCAAGACCCCGCCGGGACGCGACACGGAGGGGTCGGAGGTCGGTCATCGATCCCACACCATCGAGACATGGCAACGCTCGACGACCCGAACGACGTGCTCTTCAACCTGCGCGCTCTGGCGGCCTTCCTCAAGAAGGGCGGGCGGATCGTGTGGGAGGAAGCCGAGCCGCGAGGGAGGAAGGGCGGCGACCGCAAACCGCACCGGACGGTGATGTTGCAGATCAGCCCGCCCAACGCCTTCGACTCCGCGCGCTGGCAGATGTACCGGGACGATGTGGGACGGCAGCGTCGCGAACACCCCGAAACCGACCGTCCCTGATCGGGTCTGCTGGCTAGGGCTGCACCTTCGGAGGACGACCCCGGCGCCGTGCTTCCGCCGGCTTAGCGAAGACCTTCGTCCCCTGGTGCCAGTGGACGAACGGGCGGCCGAGCTGCTTGCTCGCGCGGGTCACCAGGCCCTTGGTGCCGCGGATCGCCTTCGCACTTCCCGTCTCGATCTCGAGCACCATCCCCGCTGCGAGTTTCGACATCTCCGTCTTGAGCTGGTGCAGCTCCGCGTTCGGCTTCCCGGAGACATCTGCCGAGGGGACTTCTTCTTCTTTGCGATGCGTGATCTTCAATGCCAAACCCGGACTCCTCACCGTCTCACTCGCTCGATGAACGCCAAGCAAAGTCTACGTTCAGTGTCCACTCTATCGACGGCAGAGTTCTGCATCCATCGAGGATGGCGGCCACTACCCTCGACGAAAGAGGGGTGGTCCTGTCCGCCTATCTCAAACCGCTCGCGTCCGTGCGTCCGTTGTAAGTCCGTTGAGACGGACGTAGGATGCGGCCCGGGATGGGGAAGAAAGCGACGACAGCCACGCCGTGGCGAGCCGGGGGCATGCTGGCCCGTGTCCTGCTGACATCAGCCGTCCTCGCACTCGGCTGCGCGACGCCCGCCGAGGATGGGAACGGGGAACCACCTGCTGAATCGCCGCCTGCGTCGACGACCAGTGTCGCGACGACGATGCCGCCGCGGGTGACATCCACCGTTTCGGCTGTCGCTGCCACGAAGAGCGCCACTGCCACCCCGACCGTCGTCCCGGTGACGGCCACGCCCGTGCCTCCGACGAGTACCCCGAGCGCTGCCGCGGCCATCGCGCCGTTCGTCGCGACCGCCGAAAGCAATCCGGCTCCGGAAGCGACCCCCGAGCGTCCCGTACCCACCGCCGAAGCGCCTCCCGTGACAGCAGCACCGCAGTCCCCACCGACCAACCCACCGCCGGCTGCCCCTGCCGCTGTGCCACCCGCAGCGGCGCCTGCAGCACCGGCCCCTGTCCAGGGCTCCTCCTGCGACCCCGCGTATCCGACCGTCTGCATCCCGCCCGCGCCACCCGACCTCGACTGCGCCGACGTCCCATTCCGGCGCTTCCAGGTCCTGCCGCCTGACCCGCACCGCTTCGATGCCGACAAGGACGGGGTCGGATGCGAGAGCGGCTGACCGCCCTGGTCGTGGTCGCCCTGCTGCTCGCGGCTCTGGCCGGGACACGGACCGCAGGCGCCCAGACGTCCGACATCAGCGGCGAGCTGCCTGACGCCGGAGGTTACGCACTCGTGCGGTGGTCGGGCGGGCCGCTCTCGGAACTCGTTGCCAGCGCCGGCGCACGCGGCTGCCCGCTCGCGGCCCTGTGGGCCACGACCCCGGCCGGCGGATGGGCCAGCTACATCCCCGACGCGCCCGCTGTTGCCAACGAGTCGTTCGAGACGCTCTTCAGCGGCGGCACCGTCCCCGCCGGCCAGCCGCTGTTGCTTGCCTGCCACAGCGCCAGGCAGCCGGCGACCGTGGTCGGAGTGGTGGACGGTGACACCATCGACGTCGGCATCGACGGGCAGGAGCAACGGCTGCGACTGATCCTGGTCGACACTCCCGAGGTATTCGGGGGCACCGAATGCTTCGGGCGAGCAGCGAGCGACTTCATTCGCACGGTCCTGCCGCTGGGCACGCACGTCTTCCTCGAACGGGACGTGTCGGAGACCGACGCCTTCGGTCGGCTCCTCCGCTACGTCTGGCTCGAGGACGGTCGGCTCTTCAACGAACTGATCGTGGCCGAGGGATACGCGACGCTCGCTACCTACCCACCCGACGTGAAGTACCTCGACCGCATCCGGACGGCCCAGCAGGTGGCGTACGAGGAAGGTCGCGGCCTGTGGGGTGAGTGCGCCGACGCACCGCCCCCTGGGCCGTCGGCCGACGTGTATTACGCGAACTGCACCGAGGCGCGGGCTGCGGGGGCGGCGCCGCTGCTCCGCGGCGAACCCGGGTATCGCGACGCGCTCGACGGCGACAAGGACGGTATCGCCTGCGAATGACCCCCTGCTGGCGAGAGCGTCAGGCGGTATCCCCGCCCGGTGACGGCCGACGGTTCGCCGCTCGACGGCGGTCGGCGTTCCTGCGCGCCTCGCCGCAAGCATCACACCGGCAGCCGTAGTTCGCGTAGGTGCTCATCGTGCCGTGGGTCACCGAGGGCGGCAGTCTGCCTTCACGGGCAGCGGCGCGCTTCGTCCTGGAGACGGCGGCTACCGCATCGAGACAGAGCCGGCAGCGGCAGCCGTGGTTCGCGAAGGCGTTCTCGGTCCCGTGCTGCACCGTGGGAGGGAGGCCCACCGCCTGCGTACGTGCCGCCGCACGTCGCTTCCAGTCCAGTTGATACCGGTTATGGTCCTCGCGGCAGACGTCGCAGCGGCAGCCGGCGTTCGTGTACAGGCTGCGTCCATGCTTGCGGCCATCGCCGGCCAGGGGGAATGGATCTCGGGACATCCGGCAGCGATGCACCTCCCGCCGCCCATTATCGCCGCCCGCCACCCGGGCCGGACATCACGCTTCTCTGCCCGGTGCAGCACTGCGACCGAAGCGTGGGCTGATCCGGCAGAGCGAGGGGGGTTGCGAGTGACCTTGTCCCCTGCCGATTCGGGCTGATCGCCCTTCGCTGCGCGCGCGAGCCGCCGAGATACTGAGAGCGCTCACGGCACGCGACCAACGGAGGGTATCGATGACAACTGGGCTCAGGCGGCTCGACGGCCGGGTAGCGATGGTGACCGGGGCCGGCTCCGGCATCGGGCGTGCATGCGCGGTCCGGCTGGCTGCAGAGGGCGCCACGGTGGTGTGCGCCGGTCGCCGCGAGCTGAGCGATGAGGAAGAAACCGCCGCTCTCATTCGAGACGCCGGAGGCCAGGCCGAAGCCGTTGAACTCGATGTCTCCCACGAGGAGGAAGTACAGCAGGTCATCGACGGGACCGTGGCCCGGCACGGCCGTCTCGACATCCTGGTGAACAACGCCGGCGTTGGTGCGCTCCCCTGGGACACGGTCATCGCCGTCAACCTGAGCGGCGTCTACTACGGGCTGCGGCACGCCGCTCCGCTCATGGCCCGTTCCGGGGGCGGCTCGATCGTCAACATGTCGTCGATCCTCGGCCACGTGGGGACCGGGGCCGTCGAGGCGATGCCCGAGCTGGACCCGAGTGGGTACGTGGCGGCGAAGCACGGCGTGGAAGGACTCACGAAGGCATTCGCCCTCACCTGGGCCGCGCGGGGCGTACGTGTGAATACGGTCTGCCCCGGCTATATCGAGACACCCATGGTCCAGCCGCTGCTGGAAGACGCCGCTTCCCGGGCCGGCATCGAGGCGTTGCATCCGCTGGGTCGACTCGGCCGGCCGGAAGAGGTCGCGGGTGTCGTGGCGTTCCTCGCGAGCGACGACGCGTCGTTCGTCACGGGCACGTCCATCCTCGTCGACGGCGGGTACACCGCGCGCTGACCGACCATCAGGCGGGCATCGACACTCCCGTTTTCGATTTCCAGATTCACTTCGAACATTGCGGATCGGTGGAGCGCCCGGTTCAAATGACCGCGAGTAGTGCAGTCGCACTATGCCTTTGCCGGCTGCGCTCGCGCGGAACGAGCACGTCGTCCTGCCACCCGAGCCTGGCCAGGTCCGATGTCGGCTCGAGCACCGCTTTTGCGACCTGCTCCGGGTCCAGCCGGTGAGCGCTGATCGGGGGAGCGGTGCGTGACTCGCACCCCGTCGGTCGAGGTCAGTGGCGCTCCACTGGTAGGACCAGGCCCTTGCGCCTCAACCTCGCCACAGCAGGTGACGCACCGGCCCGGGCCGTCGGTATAGTCAACCAATCGTCGAGGCCGGGCCGACGTTCGAGCCGGGCAGAGCACTGAAGGAGTCCGTTCCGATGGCTGACATTCGGTTTCAGTACTTTTCCGTTGCAGTCCGCGACCTCGATGAGGGCATCGAACGCTATGGAAAGTACTTTGGGCTCAAGCCCGTCGGTGAGGTGAAGGATCAGCGCTGGGGCTTCAAGGGCGTCATGCTTGGTACAGACGAGGGTGCGATCCTCGAGCTCATCTCGCCGGTCGCGGAGGACAGCGCTCTGAAGCGGTTCATGGACATGCGCGAGGGTGAGGCCTACCCGCGGGGCGAGGGACTGTACCTCGTTGGCCTCCAGGTCGACGACCTCGACGCGAGGGTGCAGCAGGTAGAAGGCGCCGGTGGGCGCGTCACTCGTGAAGCCGAGTCGCCCAACCTCGGCTGGGTCCACCCCCTGTCGAACGGCAACGTCATGGTCGAGTTCATCGCCAGGCCGGCACCCGAAGGCACCGACGCATGACGAATAGACACGGGAGCGCCGACGAGGGTTTCTTGTCGGCGCTCCCGAAGTCGAGTCGGCTGCGGCGTCGAGACAGGCGCGCGAGAGTGGCTGCCGTTGTCGGCGTTCACGTTGCCCTGGTTGACGGAGTCGGGAAGCTGAGTGAGGTCGAGGAATTCCTTGCCCACACAGGAGCTGCGCGAACGCTACGCGGGGTTCCGCCTGAACGAAGCAGCCCCACGCCCATCGTCGGGGTCCGGCTCCCGATCTCGACGCACGGCCATCACTCCGGAACCTGGATCGTCTCCGATCGACCTAGCCTGCCGCCGCAGCTTTTCCAGGCCGATCCGTGATCGTCGTTGGACGGTGTGTAACACCACAGTTGTGATGCAGTGGCTATGATGCGCCGGGATCGGTTTCAGGGCTCGGGCGGGGAGGTAGTGAGTGGCGCGACCGCGCTGGATGGCCCGCCGCAGTGCTCCGACTGGTGTGGCCACCACCGGCCGTACTGACACGGCTCCGGTCGCCACGCGTCCGGCTGCGCGAGGTGAGGGCCGTGTCCTCGGCTGGGAGCCGCCGTTCTTCTACGGCTGGGTCCTCGCCGGCGTCGGCTTTACTGCGAACATGCTCAATGGCGCGCTCCTCTTCCACGCCTTCGGCACCTACGTCGTCCTCCTCCGCGACGAATTCGGCTGGAGCAAGACTTCCTTCTCCCTCGCCTTTGCACTCATGCGTGTCGAGAGCGGCCTTCTCGGTCCGATCGAGGGCTGGGCCGTGGACCGCTTCGGTCCGCGCTCGATTATGACGCTCGGCACGCTCATCTTCGGCCTCGGCCTGATGTCGCTGAGTCTGGTGAACTCGCTCCTGACCTTCTATCTCGTGTTCCTGATGATGGCGCTGGGCTCCGCGCTCGGCGCGTTCCTCCCGATCTCCGTGGCGCTCGTCAACTGGTTCGACCGCCGCCGAGCGCTCGCACTCTCCTTCCTCTCGCTGGGCTTCTCCGCCGGCGGCCTGATCCTGCCGGTGGTCGTCTTCGGGCTCGAGACGCTCGGCTGGCGCGAAATGTCTTTTGTCGCTGGCATCATCGTGCTCCTCGTCGGGCTGCCGATGGCGCAGCTTGTGCGCCACCGCCCGGAGGATCACGGCTACCATCCGGACGGCGCGACCGACGAGGAGGTCATGCAGCAGCGCGCCGCCGGGCGCCGCGAGGTCAACTTCACCGCCCGTCAGGCGCTACGCACTTCCTCATTCTGGATGATCTCGCTCGGGGCGTCTGCCTCGTTGCTCGTCTTTGGAGCGGTCGCGGTGCACTTCCAGTCGCACTTGAAGGAGAGCATGGGCCTCTCCCTGGGCACTGCGGCCTTCGCAACAACTGTCATGACTTTGATGATGATCATCGCCCAGGCGATCTTCGGAGGTTTCCTCGGCGACCGCGTCAACAAGCAGCGTGTGATCGTGATCGCGATGTTCGGGCATACCGTCGCACTGCTGTTCCTCGCCTTCGGGACCAACCTCTGGGCGGTGATGGCCTTCGCCGTCATCAACGGCCTCGCGATGGGAACCCGTGGCCCCCTGATGCAGGCCATGCGTGCCGACTACTTCGGCCGTGAGAGCTTTGGCACCATCATGGGCTTTTCTTCGCTGGTGATGATGTTCGGCATCGTCACCGGCCCGCTGCTTGCCGGCCTCTCGTTCGATGTCCTCGGCGACTACCGCCCTGCCTTCGTGCTGCTCGCGTTGCTCTCCGCACTCGGCTCCGTCTTCTTCATGCTGGCGCGTCCCCCGACACCGCCTGCCCAAGGGGGTCGCGCGACGGCCGGAAGCGAACCCGCATTGGCGCCCGGCACCGTCACCGTCTGACCCGCCTCCGCGGGCGACGTGCGGCCGCCGCAATGGAAAGCACCGTGCGGCGAGTTACCGCGGAGTGGTCGCTACAACCTTCCGCCGCGGCTCGCGCGACACGGCGATCAGGCAGACGCCGACCAGGTACACGCCCGTCAGTGCCAACCACGCACCCGTGTAATCCCCAACGACGTCGTAGTAGCGCGCGACAAGCAGACCCCCCGACGCGCCGAAGACGATGCCGAACGGCACGCCGACGCTGCGTACCGCGCCCAGATACCGCCGCCCGTAGTACTTGGCCCAGATGAACTCGGACAACGGAATCCCGCCGCCAAAGCCGAGCCCCCACACTAAGAACGCGAGGTACATGACCGCTGCAGAGCCGGTTTCCGCCGCCACGACCATTAGCACGCCGCCGGTTGCCGCGAGCGCGAAACTGAAGGCAAAGAGCACGCGCACATGCAGACGGGCGAGCAACCAGCCCCATGCGAACTTCGACACGAGGTTCCCGCCCCCGCCCACGGCCACTGCCGCCGCGGCCTGACTGCGCGAGAAGCCGGCGTCCGTCATATACGGAATGCCGTGGAGCAGGACGGCAGACATAGCGAGCATAAAGCAGGCCATGCCGAACGTGATCAGCCACACGCCCGGGGTTCGCACGGCCTCGCGCCGCGTGTACGAATTGTCGAAGTCGCTCTGCACCGCCGCGAAGGCAGCACGGCCACCGACTGTTTCCTGGTCCGAGGCGTTTCGTCCGTCGGGCAGCAGCCCGTAGTCCTCGGGCTGCCGGCGCATCATGAGCGCGACGGGCAATGCAATCACCCAGACCGCTAACCCGAGGATGACAAAGGCTTCGCGCCATCCGAAGGAGTCGACCACCCGCGTCATCACGACGGGCACCACCAGTCCTGCCGCACCGATGCCCATTGACCCGAGCGCGATCGCCCAGCCACGACGTACTACGAACCACTTCGAGAGCGCGGTGTTCACCACCATCGGACCGACAAGCGAGTTGCCTGCTCCGCCCGCCAGCACCTGCAACAGAATGAACTGCCAGGGCTCCTGAATACGCGAAGCGGCCATCAGCGCGCCGCCCAGTACGCCAGCGCCGATCAGCATCAACGGGCGTGGGCCGTAGCGGTCGATCCAGGGGCCGATGACGAATCCCATCAGTCCACTGGCTGCGAAGGCGAGCGACCCGGCGAGGGCGAATTCGGCGATGGTCCAGCCAAGTTCCCGAGTCATCGGGCGCAGGAAGACGCCGGCCACCTGACCCGTCGCGCCGATCGCCACGAACTGCGCAACGCCTGCGCCACCCACCATCCACCATCCGTAGTACACACCGCGCGCCCGTGCGGTTGCCCTGATCGCAATGCTGGCCATGTGCGCTGCCCCTCTTGCGTGCACCACAGGCGGTACCAAGTCCCGCTAACCAGCGGCAGCCCCGGCGTGCCGGTCGAGCTGGATAGCAGCGATAGTACCCCACTGGGGTATGGTGTGTGGGAGCGCCGCAAAGCAGCCGAGTTCTACGCGGCGACGTTCCCGGACAGTCATGTGGGGCCAGCACACGCTGCAGCGGCAGACTATCCCGGGGGAGAGCAGGGCAACGAACTGACCGTCGAATTCACCGTCCTCGGACAGCCGTTGATCGGGTTGAACGGCGGCCCGGAGTTCACGGCCAATGAAGCGGTCAGCTTCGTCGTCTATACCGACGACCAGGAGGAGACGGACCGCTACTGGGACGCGATCACGCACAATGGCGGCGAAGAGAGCATGTGCGGCTGGTGCAAAGACCGCTGGGGCTTCTCCTGGCAGATCACTCCGCGCGCGCTGCTGGAAGCGACCTCGGACCCCGACCCCGACGCGGCCACGCGTGCGATGGAGGCCATGCTCACCATGCAGAAGATCGACATCGCCGCGATCGAGCGGGCGCGAGCAGGCGAAGGCGCCACGTCATGATTCGCGCGTAGGATCGATGTCATGAAGAAGATCGGGTTCCTTTCGTTTGGACACTGGACGCCCTCCACGGAATCGCAGACGCAGTCGGCATCCGACGCCCTCCTGCAGTCAATTGATCTGGCCGTGGCTGCCGAAGAGCTTGGGGCCGACGGCGCATTCTTCCGGGTACACCACTTCGCCCGACAACTGAGTTCTCCGTTCCCGCTGCTGGCCGCCGTGGGCGCAAGGACGCGCCGGATCGAGATCGGCACCGCCGTCATCGACATGCGGTACGAGAACCCGCTGTACATGGCAGAGGATGCGGGCGCCGCCGACCTGATTGCCGGGGGACGCCTGCAGCTCGGTATCAGCCGGGGCTCCCCCGAGCAGGTGATCGACGGCTGGCGCTACTTCGGATACGAGCCGCACGACGGAGAGAGCGACGCCGAGATGGGGCGGAGGCACGCGCAGACGTTCCTCGAGGTCCTGCAGGGAGAGGGCTTCGCGGAGCCCAATCCCCGACCGATGTTCCCGAACCCGCCGGGGCTGCTCCGTGTGGAGCCGCACAGCCCCGGCCTGAGGGAACGTATCTGGTGGGGCTCCGGTTCGAATGCGACGGCGACCTGGGCCGCACGACTGGGCATGAACCTGCAGAGTTCGACCTTGAAAGACGACGAGACCGGTGAGCCGTTTCACGTCCAACAGGCCGCGCAGATCCGTGCATACCTCGACGCCTGGAAGGCAGCGGGCCATCAGCGAGCGCCCCGGGTCTCCGTCAGCCGCAGCATCTTCCCGCTGGTCGAGGAGCGCGACCACTGGTACTTCGGCGGCAGCGGGGAGCGCGGCGACCAGGTCGGACTGATCGACGCCAGCACAAGGGCCATCTTCGGACGGAGCTACGCCGCGGAACCCGATGTCCTGGTAGAGCAGCTGGCCCAGGACGAGGCGATCGCGCTCGCGGACACCCTGCTCCTGACAGTGCCCAACCAGCTCGGCGTGGAATACAACGCGCACGTGATCGAGCGCGTGTTGAAGGAGGTCGCGCCTCGCCTCGGATGGCGGTGATCCCCCCCTGGAACAGGCGCTATCCGACGATAGTCGGCCGCCTCATCCGATCCCCTATTCAACCCCGTGCCTCGTTGTAGTGTCGTCCGGTGGATTCATGCCCACATCGAACTAGCGCAACAGGCGGTCGAAGAACTGTACGACGCGCTCCTCATACACCTGCGGGAAGGTCTTCAGTCCTTGCGTGTGCCCTGCGCCGTCGATGATCCAAAGCGCCGAATCTCCGCCTGAGTGTTCGGCGATTCTAGTCACAAGCGCTCGCTCTTCCTGGGCGTCTCCCGATGCGATGTACAGGATCGGCTCATTCACATCGGGGGAACGGCTCACGAGAGACGGGGGCGGCATCGCGCCTGACATTGCTGCTACGAGCAACTCATACGATAAGAGCGTGCCTGACGCGACGACCAAGGTCGCCGCTGGCAGCGACGAATCACGCGCGTCGGCGAATGTTCGGCCGCTCGGGCCGTCTGCCACGATCGCTGCGTAACCGTCATCATGTGCCGCCGATTCGATGGCGATCTCCGCACCCATAGATAGGCCGAGCAAGCCAATGCGATTCGGATCAACGTCCGGCCGGCTCGCGAGATAGTCCCGAGCAGCCTTCGAATCTGGGTAAGCTCCCCATCCGAGAGCGTTCGTCGTTCCGTCGCTTTCACCATGTCCGCGTACATCGAAGAGGAGAACACCGTACCCGTGCCGCACGAGCATTCGCGCATGACGAGCTGGACCCATGCGGCTGCCGCCCGAGCCATGAATGAGCGCGACCGCTGCGCCATTTCTTGACGGGACATACCATCCCCGCAGCGTCAGTCCGTCGCTCGTCTCGAATGAGACCGTTTCGTATGCGGCTCCCAAATCCTGGGGCTCAATGATTTGCCGCGGAGCGTGTGCGATGAACGTTGCGATGTGAGTGGGCACGATGATGAGCAGCAGCGCCGGGATCAACGCCGGGATCACCAACAGCCTGTATCGTGTGCGCGGAATAGACCAGGTACACAGCGCGATGCCCAGCACCACCATCACGAGACCTGCGAAAGTCATTGGCACGCCCGTGAAGTCACCGCCGTTCCACTCGCCATTCCGGAGCAGCCCCGCGAAATGGATCATGCTGCCCGCGCTCATCGCCGCGAGACCAACGACTGCTACAATCACGCCTCGCACGGCACGTCGAATTCGTGGATACGCCGCGAAACCGAGCGGAGGGGCAAGGAGCCCTACGGCTGCGAGCAGCACGTGTTCGGCCGGCATTGCGTTCCGCTGCGGATGAACGAATGTCGCATCGACTAGGTGCAACCAAACGAAACCGAGGGCCGCCCCGAAGAGGGCGTGGCCCGGGCCAATCTGCCTCAGCCACGCAAACCTCGTGGCTTCGAAGGTCGTTGGAATTGTTGCTGCCATCGTGTTGCTCCTTTCTTCGCAGCTATGATGCGAGGAACGCCACTGCGGGACCTCGTCCAGAAGTCGGATATCCAGACCGTCGTTTAGGTCCAGGCGGCGGGTATATACGGCCTTCTCGACGAGAGGAGTGGGCTCTTGGACCCAGACCGAAGGGCAGCACGCACCACGCGCCGCCCTTCGGCCAGGCAACCTCCAATAGGGGCGTTACTCGTAGCGCAACGCGTCCGCGACCGGTACGGCCGCTGCCACGCGGCTCGGCCACCACGTCATGGCCATCGCCACCGCGAAGGAGAAAAGGGCGATCACGGTGACTTCGGCCCACGGAATCACGAACTCGAACCCGGTGCCTCCGAACTGACCACTCGTGAGCACGTTCCGAGCGATTACCATCCCGCCGACGACGCCCGAGAGAATCCCCATTAGCGCGATGAAACCGGACTCCAGGAGGAAGGTCAGCGCCACGGTTCCGTCCTGGTACCCGATCGCTCGCAACATGCCGATCTGTTGCCGTCGCTCGACGACCGACCGGAACGCCACAACGCCGAGCGCCGCGATTCCCGTGAATAACCCGAGGGCCATGAAGCCCTGGAACATGCGCATGAACGTGTTCTGCTCCGCTGCCGCCTCGTCGAGGAGCGTACGGATCGACTCAGCCTGCACACCGCTCCTCACGAGCGCCCCTTCGATCGCCTCGGCCCCATCGCGAGGGCTGACGCTGTCATCGAGCCGAACATAGGTGCGCAGGTAGTCGGGCGTGCCGAACGTGGCCCGGTAGGCGTCCTCGTTCACGTACACACCTGCCGTGTAACTGGAATCGACCTGGATCGCGAGCACACCCACCACTGTGACGGTCGTGCTCTTCCCTGAGGCGACGTCGGTCACCTCGAGCTCAAACGGCGCGAATCGATCGTCCTTGACCTCTAGGTCCGCAATGTTGAAGCCGTACTCGTTGAAGCCGTCCGGCAATACGCTCGGGTCGACCAAAGCCAGGGCCGGGTCGGAACGCACGGCCGCGAAGGCGGCCGCCTCATCTTCGTACCCGTCCGCCCACCCGGTCAGCCTGCCTTCCGGCATCGCGAGGAATGCATCGTCCGCCGCGAGGACCGGGAAGGTCCCATACTCGTGGCCAACGATACGAACCTGAGTGCGTCCGGTGAAGATCGTCGTACGGCCGGCCGTTTCAATGTCGGCGCGGATCGCTGCGCGCTCAGCTTCGAGGGCTGCAGGCACATCGGAGAGCGCGGCGTTGCGGTTCGCCGTGACCAGGACGTCCCAGCCGCCATCCCCGCCCTCCGCCGTCAGCATCGCAACGAAGCTCGAATTCAGCGCGCTGAAGGTCGCGAGCGAGAAGACGATCAGGGAGAACATCGCGATGGTCATGCCCGTACGGAACCGGTTCGACAGCGGGTACGCCACGCCCATCTTCAACGCAGGCGCGAGGTGCGGGAAGCGCACCGCTGCAAGCGCGGTCGCTGCCCCGATTCCGAGGACGGCCGCGAACAGGTACAGCAACTGTCCCAGGCCGTTGCCCTGGTCGCCGACAGCCACGGCCACCGCCACGCATGCGAGCGTCAGCGCCGCGAGCGCGAACGTCGCCGTGTACCGCGGAGCGCTGCCGCGCTGCACGATGGCGGTCAGAAGCTGGGCATTGAATACGATGATCACGGTGAACGCAATCACGACCATCACACCTGAGAGCACGAACATCTCGAGGCCGCCGGTCAGATCCTTGCCGAGCAGGAGCCGATCGTAGTTGAGCGGCGCCAGCCAGTACGCGGCGAGGTACGCGCCCACGAGCGTCCATGTCGGCCGGCGCGGTGCTCGATAGTGCGCGGCGAGCGCCGCCGCGCTCAACGGCAGGATTGAGACACCGAAGGAGAAGAGGAACTCCGAGTCGGTGCCGGAGGCTGCGACGATTGAGAGCCCGCCCAGGACGATGCCGACGGGGGCAACGATCCACGCCCATGAGACCCCGAATCCCTTGCGAACGAGGAACCAGATCCCGACGGGCGGGACGACGAGCGCCGGGATGCCGGCGACCACCCAACGCCACGAGGTCCGTCGCGATCGCTGGGGCCCTTCATCCTCGTCGGTGCCGCGGATCGCCGCGACTATGTTCACCGCGCTCACCTTGTACGCGGAGACCACGACCGTCAGGAACGTGATGACGACGCCCAGGCAATAGCTGATCACGAGTGACCGGAGGGTGATGTGCGCCTCGATGAAGTCGAAACCACCCGCTACGCGCAGGAAGACCGCGACCAGGCCCACGGCGGCCGCCACACCGGCCAGCGTGCCGACAGCGCCCGCAACGAGGCTGTACGCCATGCCCTCGGCGACGAACGCCCGCATGAGACTGCCACGCTGCGCGCCGACCGCACGGGCCATTCCCATCTCGGCCTTCCGCTCCGTCGCGAGCATCACGAAGATCATGAAGATCAGCATCACGCCGGCTGCGATTGAGAAGAGCCCGAGCATCAGGAAGAACGTCGTGAAGAGGTTGCCCTGCTCCTCGGCTTCCTGAATCGCGTCCGCCTTGACCGCGTCGACCGTCACCGCGTGCTCCACTGCCAGCAACGCTCGCCCTTCCTCGCTGGCGAGGAACGGCTCGAGCCGGCTGATCGCCGCGTCCGAGCGCAGGTGGCTTGTTGCGACGTCACCGTGGAGGGCTATGTTGAGCCGATTGAGCTGCCCCTCGTGGCCCGTGATCCGCTGGACGCTCGACAACGCGATGGCCGCGCCCCCGGAGCCCTTCTCGTAGAATGCGCGCGAGCCGCTCGTCACGAGCTCGTCCTGGACGATGTCCGCTACCCGTACCTCGGTGGGGACGCCGCCGACGTAGACCGTCAACGTGTCGCCGGCCTCGGCACGCAGCTTCTCAGCCGCGCGCTCAGACAGCAGCAACGCATCCTGCGGGATCGAAGCCAGCATCACCGTCCCGCCGCCGGCACGACGCAGGCCCCCGAGGCGGTCGATGCGCTCGGGATCGATTCCGGACAGGACGACTGACGCCTCAGAAAGCCCCGTGCGGGGGTTCACGACCGTTGCGGGCTCCTGCAAGAGCGGGATGAATCCCTCGATGTCGGGGTCGCCCGCGAAGCGCGCTTCCATCGCTTCGGTTGCATCTTCGTCGAAGTAGACAGCGACGTCGTTGGTAAATGCCTCGCGCTCTCCGACAAAGTTGAGCTGCAGGTCCGTGCGCTGGAACTGCTCGTACCCGGCGCGCGCGATCGAGTGGTCGACCGTGTCGCCGGTCGTGAATGCTGCCGTCGTGATGAGTGTTGCGAGCATAAGTCCGAGAACCACGAGCCCTGACTGCAGCCCGCGACGCCGGAGGTTGCGCACCCCCATCCTGAACATGACTCGGCTGGTGATGAAGATGTACGCGACGCTAGCGACGCTGACTGCAAACATGGCCGCCAGTACCGCCATGATGGCGTCCATCGAGATTCCGAAGAGCTGGTCCATTAGAGTGTCTCCTCCGAGGTGATCCGGCCGTCGGTCATCGAGATCAGCCGGTCGCAACGCCGTCCGATGCTCGTGTCGTGGGTGACCATGACGAAGGTCTGCTCGTTCTCGTGATTGAGCTCTTCGATCAAGGTCATGATCTCGTTGGCGGTCTGCGAGTCGAGCGCGCCCGTGGGCTCGTCGGCCCAGACAATGGCTGGTTCGTTCACCAACGCGCGCGCGATCGTGACCCGCTGACGCTGGCCGCCCGAGAGTTCAGCGGGGCGGTTCCTTGCCTTCCCGGCGAGGCCGACCCGCTCGAGGGCCGCCATTGCCAGCTCGCGCGCCTGGCGAGTGTCACCGCCGGAGACGACGAGCGGGAGCTCCACGTTCTCGACGGCCGACAGCACCGGGAGCAGGTTGTATGTCTGGAACACGAAGCCCATGTTGCGGGCCCGGTACGACGTCTTTTGCCGGTTGCTGAGCGAGTTGAGGTCGACGCCGTCGATGCGGACGGCGCCGCTGTCGAAGTGGTCGAGCCCGCTGATGCAGTTGAGCAGCGTGGTCTTACCGGAACCCGAAGCGCCCATGATCGCGAGCATCTCGCCGCGACGGACGCGCAGTGAGACACCGCGGAGCGCCGGCACCTGTACACCGCCGCTCCGGTAGGTCTTCACGAGCTGGTCGACCTCGATGATGTTGGCTCTTCCCGCACTGCCAGAGTGGAGGAGGGCCGCGTCGGGAGTTGCCGGTGCCCATGCGATTCGCATTTTGAGTTCCTTTCAATTGCTGGGAGGCAGTTGGGGCCTGGGTGCCTGTCGACGCCTTCACCGCATCGCGCCTCCCTCTCCGCCTCGCGGCGGTGTGCTCACTCGATGAGGCAAGTTGTACGCAGTGACGGCAGCCGCCGAATCGACGATCCGGACCAGAGAGCGGCGAACGTTGGAAGGCGGTACTCCTAGGACTTTCGACCGAGGCGGGGGCCCGCCTCGATCGCGTACAGTTCGCGCATCGACGCAAGCTGAAGGTCTGGGGTGGCTTGGTATGCCCGTTCGAATTCTGGTTGTGGACGACCACGCCGTCGTGCGACAGGGTTTACGCATGTTTCTCGGGCTGGACCGGGAGTTCGAGATCGTAGGTGAGGCAGCGGACGGCGCCGAAGGAGTACAACGTGCCCGCGAACTGCGCCCTGACGTTGTCCTCATGGACCTGTTGATGCCCGTGAAGGATGGCGTGACAGCGATCCGGGAGATTCGAGCGGAGCTCCCAGACACTGAGGTAATCGCGTTGACCAGCGTTCTCGAGGACGCGGCCGTGATCGGAGCCGTCAAGGCCGGCGCGATCGGCTACCTGCTCAAGGACACTCAGTCGGACGAGCTGCGCCGCTCGATCAAGGCAGCTGCGGCGGGCCAGGTGCAGCTGTCGCCGGCCGCCGCTGCGCGGTTGATGCGTGAAGTGCGCGCCCCCGAGGTCGCGGACGTGCTGACCGACCGCGAATCGGAAGTGCTGCGTGCGCTCGCGCAGGGACTCGCCAACAAGGAGATCGCTCGCCGGTTCGACATCAGCGAGAAAACCGTCAAGACGCACGTGAGCAGCGTGCTCGCCAAGCTCGGCTTGCAGAGCCGCACGCAGGCGGCACTATACGCAGCGCAGCATGGCCTCGCCGAACTGCACGCGGAGTAGTGCGGTTCAGTGATGCTGGGCGCGGCAAGCCTGGGACTGAAGCTGAACCTGGCGTTGCTGGCGTTCTTCGTCCTGCTCGGCGCTGCCACGTCGGTGATTGTCGTCTATGGGTTCAACCGGACGCAGGACAATGCGAACGAGCGGAGCCAGGAGGCGCTGGAGGAGATCGGTAAGCTCGCCCTGCGGGCGTTCGTTGCCGGAGCAACGGAGAACGGCGGCATACAGTTCGAGGCTGCATCGGAGATCGGCCAGCGCGCGGCACGCCAGATGGAGTCGTTCCACCGCACGGGCGCCAGCGTCCCATTCGACAGCACGGCGCTCACCCGTACCGAGGGCGGTCTGTACTACGACGGCGATTTCAGCCGGACGTCCGACTTCATCGTCCTGCCCTTCGCCTCACTCGATTCTGCGGCGGTGCAGGACGAGATTGCCTACGGCGCCGCACTCGACGCCATCTTCGAGTCTGTGTTCGAGGGGTTCGAGGATGAGGTCGGAGGCCGAAACTTCGACCCGAGCGCCATCGGATTCATCGGAGCGAACGGGACTGGCCGCTACTATCCGCCGCGCGGGATTCACGAAATCATCCCACCGGATCTGGACATCAGCGGACTCTTGGAGCGTGCCGGGCCGTCTAACAACCCGACGCGCCGTACGACTTGGACCAGACCCTATGAGGACGCGATCGGTCTGGGCCTGGTCGTCACCGCTGAGACGCCCGTCTACGAAGGAGATACTTTCCGCGGGGTGATCCAGGTGGACTTGAGCATCGACCGCCTCGTCCGCCAGATCGATTCCATACACCCGACACCGGGCGGATTCGCCTTCTATCTCGACACTCAAGGCGATCAGCTCCGCAGCGGCTCGTTCGACCTCCTGACACGGGAATCGGAACAGAATCGGGAATTGGCGGCGGTCCTCGCGGGGATGACCGCAAGCGACGAGATCGTCGAGCCTGCCGTAGCACAAGCGATGCTCGGCGGCCAGGCGTTCTTCATCGCGTACGCGCCAATGCCCTCGCTCGGCGGAAGCTTTGCCGTGGCTGCCCCGATATCCGAGATCACCGCAGACGCTGCCGCGATCACCGCCGGCGTCGAGGTCGAAGGGACACGCACGCTCTGGGCGATGCTTGCCGCGATGTGCGCGCTCTTCCTTGCGGGCCTCGTCGCCGCTGGGTACCTCAACCGGCGGATCCTCCTCAGCCCCATCAGCGCGCTCCTCCGAGGCACGCGAGCGGTGGGGGCGGGAGACCTCGAGACGGCGATACCCGTGGGCTCACGCGATGAGCTGGGGCATCTCGCGGCGGGATTCAACGCGATGGTAGACGACCTGCGCACGCGTAGCGCGTCGCTCGAACGCGAGGTAGCAGAACGCGAGGAGGCACAAGGAGAGCTCGCGGCGCTGTTTGCCGCGATGGACGACGTAGTGATCGTCTTTGACCGAGATGGACGTTGCGTGCGCGTCGCGCCCACGAATCCGGACCTGCTCTACGCACCTGCCGCCGATGTAGAGGGCCGAAAGCTGCAAGAGTTCATGCCCAAGGAGCAGGCGGACTTGTTTCTCAATGCGATCCATGCCTGCCTCGAAACCGAGGCACGGCAGACAATCGAGTACCCGATGGATGTGCCAACCGGGGAGCGGTGGTTTTCGGCGGCCATTACGCCGATGGGCGCCGAACGCGTCGTTTACGTGGCGCGCGACGTCACGGAACGGGAGCAGGCGGCGCAGCTTCTCGAGCGCCGGGTCGTCGAGCGAACGCGTGAACTCAATGCTCTCCTGGACGTGTCCCGCGACGTGGCATCCACGCTGGACCTTCAAGACCTGGCGACGCGGGTGCTCACGCAGCTTCGGCTCATCGTCCCCTGCGACGGTGCGGCGATTCTGTTGGTCGAGGAGGACAGCGCCGTCATCCTGGAAACGAACGGTCGTATTGAGATAGACCGCGGGCCGCTCGCGGGCCGCCGCTTACCGCTTCCGGTGCCGGGACCCGGGGGAGAGGCTATTGAGCGCCGAGCGCCGGTCGTCGTGTCGGATGTGGAAAGCAAGTGGCTCTCGACCGAGGGCGCACTTGACCTACCGCTCTCCATCCCGGGCGCCCGCTCTTGGCTCGCCGTCCCACTGATCGCGCAGGACCACGTGGTGGGGGTGCTCACGTTGTGGTCGGCACTGCCGGGCCTTTACGGACGCGAGCACACCGAGCTGGCGATGGCCCTCGCGAGCCAGGCCGCAGTCGCGATCGATAACGCGCGGCTGTACCAGCAGGCCTCCTCGGTCGCCGCCTTGGAGGAGCGGCAGCGCCTCGCGCGCGAGCTGCACGATTCCGTTTCGCAAGCGCTGTACGGGATCGCGCTGGGCGCCCAGACCGCCCGGCAGCTTCTTGACTCCGACCCGAAGCAGGCCATCCCGCCCGTGGACTACGTCGTTTCCCTCGCCGAGGCCGGCCTGGCAGAGATGCGAGCGCTGATCTTCGAGCTACGGCCCGAGTCCCTTGCGGCAGAGGGTCTTGTCTCGGCACTCGAGAAGCAGGCAGCCGCCATCCGCGCGCGGTACGACCTCGAAGTCGTCACTTCGCTGTCCCCTGAACCGGACGTCCCTCTCGACGTGAAGGAGGCGCTTTACCGGATTGCGCAAGAAGCGATGCATAACTCAATAAAACACGCACGGGCTCACCGCATCCGACTGCTCCTGCAGACCGCCGAGTCGACGCTCCGCCTGGAAGCAACCGACGACGGGATCGGCTTCGATGTCGATGGAGACTTCCCGGGCCACCTCGGTCTGCGTTCAATCAATGAGCGGGCCGCCAGCATTGGCGGAAGCGTCTCCGTTGAGAGTTCGCCGGGCAACGGATGCCGTGTGGCGGTGCGTGTACCACGAGCGTGACGCCGTGCTGTACCACCGGCACGCCGCTATCTCGTGATAGCGTCTCCGCGACATGTTCGTAGACGGCAGCGGATCGTTGTTCTCCCTCGACTCCTCGGCGTTCAACCGCTTCGCGCCGGATCCCGTCGGCCACTTCAGGTCACAGCGACCAGGAGGTGATCGGCGCGTACGGGCCCTGCTTCTCCGGGTGCCGAGATCTCATGGAACTGCAAGAGCTCGGCACGGCAGCTCCGAGCGCCCGCTGGCGCCCTTAGCGCCACGCGTGAGGACGTCCTTGTCATTGATCGCCGCCCATGCCTACGTCTCGGGGATTCCAGTACGCGAACACTCGATCAGCGTCGATCCGCGCGAACATTCCGCCATCGAGGATATCCAGCCACATATCCCCAAAGCGCGGGAGATAGATGTCGAGCAGCGTCTGTCGGAACTCCGCATGCTGGGGGTCAGCAACGTCGACCCGTCTGGCCGAGCCGTGCACGGTCACCGCAAAGTGCTCACCCGGCAGGTGCGTTGCACTGACCTGCGGTCGCTCCTCGATATGCCGGAAGCGCAGGGACGCCGGTGATGACCCGAAATGGAACGCTCCACGATAGAAGACCCCGTCGACGGGGCCCGTGATTGGACGTCCGTCTCGCGTCGTCGTGGCGAGGGTAAGCAGGCACATTCCGTCCAGACGGGCAGCCAGAGTGCCGGCATCAAGCCTACGCTCAGGGGAATGGATCTCGCGCAAGTGGCTTCCTGCGTGCTCGTAGCTGGCGTCGATCATCCGCTGCAGCATCTCAAGGTCTTCGGATCGTTCGTGCATTCTGCCCCCGGGCTAATTCACCCCGCGCCGTCAGGCGCCGGGGTTCGTTCATTGAGCGTATCGTCATCGCTTGACACATGGCGTGGACGTTTACCGAGGTCCGATGACCCCGAGCGTCAACTGCGCGGCCGGCCGGTTCTGGAAGGCAGCAAGGCGGCCAGTAGCCCCGTTCGCGGACGATCGCCCAAGGCGATGATGCCCGTTGCCTGCTCGACGTTTCGCCAGTTAAGAGCCATCCGCCAGCAGGCGCCGCTGCTAATCGATGACGTACGTACGGCGAACCATGGTCGTATCCGCGAGGTCGTGCGCCGACGGCATCATTCCGTCGGGCCGCGGCCGAATCGTGAGCCCTCGGAAGTCGGGCAGACCTTGCGACCAGTCGTGGACCTCGATTTCGAATGGTTCGGGCGAATCGACCCTGAGGGCGATCTCAACTCCTTCCATCGGCAGCGCGAGATAAGTCATCCAGAGACCACTGGCGAGGTCGAGTTCGCCGACGTTCACGTCCGTACCGTCGGTGCTCACCGCGATCACGGGAGCGTCAATGAAGAGCCGGACGTTCGGAGCTCCACGCGGCGAGGCGACTCGGACGTGCAGAGTTCGCGTGTCGCCCGATACATGGTCCGCGACCACATTCAGAGTCGGCGCCTCCAGGTCCGCGAGCGGTGCCTCCGTTCGATAACCGGGCGTCGACATATCCGGGTAGGCCGACCACCCCGCGATGTCCGCCTCGGCGGCGTCCTGAGCGAAGACCTGTGAAGTCCAGTCATCACGCTGGCCACTGCGGCCGAAGCCAAGCCCTCCCCCGGCCGTCGTGAGCCACTCAGCCGAGCCGGTATCAGCGTCGAGCTGGTACATGAGCATGTTGGGCTTTGGGTGTTCCGTGTCGAAGCTGGAGGACGCGCTCGTCCAGGCGATGAGCACGACTGCGATGACGGCCATCGCGAGAGGGAGCCGCCACGGGTGGCGGAACCGCGAGACCGGAAGAAACGGAAGCAGCAGCCCAGTGGCAAGGGCGGCCATCAGGATCGGGAAGCCCATCGCCGGCACACCCGCCAGCGCCTCGATACGGCCCGCGAGCGTCTGGAAGAGCACGACCGCCGGCAGCATCAGGAGCAGCGTCGGCAGCGCGACTATGGAGAAGCTCGCCACACCTGCCCACGGTAGCGCGGCCTTCGTGGGTCGCAGCAGCGCGAACGCGGTGACGGCGAGTCCCGCCAGCAGGGGCCAAGTGAAGAGCGCGCTGAACGTGGGCAGGAGCAGCGCGGTCAGCACGGTCGCCAACCACCAGACGCCCAGTGCGCCGGCCGCGAGCTCGAGTGGTCGGAGGTGGCGCGAGATCCAGAGGTGGGTGCCCAGCAGCAGAGAGACGGCAAGCAACACGAACAGCAGCACGAAGGTATCGGCCTCGTAGGTCACACCGATCAACAAGACCTGGTAGTCGGCGTTGGTGATGCGGACAAGCTGCCAGAGAACGCTGGTGAGAAGAACCGTCACCAGTAGCACGGCGACGAAGAGGCCCGCAGCCGCTGCCACGCGCCCCAGGGCCAGGGCCCGCCGTCGGCGACCGACATACAGGAGTCCGCAGATCGCGAGCGTGCTGAGCAGGGCGAAGGCCAACGCGAATCCCGCCGGGTAACGCACGACCGTCCCGCGCCAGAGCGTGAAGTAGATCCCATCACCGCTGGCGTCGAGCATGGTCAGGTCGTCGTCCCCCAACCCGCGCATGATGCCGAGGGTGTAGTCGCCGAGGTGCTGCAGACTGCCGCGGCTGAGCCGGTCCGGGCTATCGAGCCGCGTGTGGTAGTACTGCTCGCTCTCGAAGAACGCGACGCCCGCTCCCGGGATTCCTTCATCGGTGAAGCCGTCAAGGTCGGACCCGCCGACGAGCGCACGCACGAGCGTAGTCACGAACGACCATGCCGCCGGCTGGGGTGCGTATCCGATCACCTTCGCTGCGACATCCGCGTCATTCTTGCCTGACACGTAGAAGACCGCTGGTCCGGTGACTCCCTGTGACTCGAGGTTCAGCGCGAAGGCCACCTCGGTCGCCCAAGGATGCTGCTGCATGAACGCATACGCCCCGAAGAGCTGCGTCTCCTCGCCGTCCGAGAAGAGGACGATCACATCATTGCGGAGCGGAGGGCCTGCCAGCAGCGCTCGGATTGCCTCGAGCACCGCACCCACGCACGAACCACAGTCGCCCGCACCGAGGGCATTCGGTCCTGAGTCGTAGTGCGCGTTGACCAGGATGGCGCCGGAACTGTCCGTGCCAGGGATGCGGGCGAGCACGTTTACGACAGTCGAGGCGAAGATCGCGTCGGCGCCCTCAGCGGTCCGGACCACTGTCGTTGTCTGCAGCTCGGGCGTTAACCCCAGTGCCTCTATGGCGCGCACGATGTAATCCCGCGCCGCTTCCGCTGCGACCGACCCCTGCGGTCGCGGCGCGACGGCAAGCGCCTCAACGTGCTGCATCGCACGGTCAGCGGAAAACGCTGTCGCCGGTGTGGAGATCGGCTTGGGGGACGGCGTGTGGAACTGGTCTCTCGCTATTGCGATGGCCCCCACCATGATGAGAACGAGCACCGCCCCCCGAGCGAACTTTCCCGTCATGCCGTCGCTCAGCGTCGGCACAGCAAACCCGCGTTCGCAACCGAATCGACGGAAGACGCTATCAGGAGCATCACGACGGCCCAGCGTGGGAGTCTAACGACGGGCTGCCATCGCGCGCCGCGCCTTCCGCCCGCTGGCGAATGCCGAGGAGCATGCGACGCATCATCGGGAAGTCGCCGCACTCCATAAGCACGACGGTTAGCAGTATTGAGGGGAAGTCGCGCCAGTCGTACCGACAGCGCAGTCGCGTCACCAGTCGCGTCGTGGCTTGCTCCGACGGTTCGAGCTGCCACGCCCACGTGCTGTCGTGCTTGGTCCACAGCATCCAGCGGGGCGCCTCGAGACCGGCAACGCGAAAGGCGGTGCGTTCCGACGGTCGTCGCGACATTGGAATCCAGTCACCAGGGTTTAGCGCCTGCAGATTGGGATCGAGCGACTCAGCGCTGTGCCGACCGAGGTTGTCGAGGAGGTCATAGCTGTAGAACCCTCCGCGTCCGACGCCGACCTGCAGCAGCCACGGCCATACGTCAGCAGGTGGCACACCGATGGTGATGGCTCTTGTTGCCACAAAGTGGGCGCGCGGCAGCAGGTCGTCGCCTGGCATGGCGGCTACGACCTCAGCCGGTCGCGCCCCCCAACGGAGGTGCCACCATCGGTACAGCGCGAATTCAACTCCGATCGCCAGCAGGGCGACGGGCACCAGCACGCTGTTCAGGGCACGACGCGAGCGTCGGCGGCGCCCGTTCGTCGGCAGACGGGGAGCGCCCGTCATCCCTCGCCTCCTGGGTCGCCGCTCAAAAGGACAGCCGCAATCTCCGCCTCGGCGCGTCGCTTCAGACCCATGCACATACTCCGCGCCATCAGGAAGTCAGCAGGCACGAGCAGCATCCGGTAGGCAGCGAGCAGCCACCATGGGTGAGCAGCGGCGCGTGAACGAAAGTGGAAGCGCGTGCGTCCGCCGGACAAGGGCTCGAGGTTGAACGTCCAGCTGAAGTTGAGTCCGATGCCCGGGCGGCCGCGGAGTTGCGGCGGCAGGTGCGTGTGCGAAAGCAAGACGAGCACCCGCTCCGGGACGAGTTCCTGGACGGTGAAGAAACAGTCCGCTTCGGGTGGGCCGTCCAGTATTTTGTCACCGACGGCCAGCTGCTGGAGCTCGGCCCGAATGGCTGTGGCGCTCGGTGCGTTGGCCGGGAAGAGTAGCGCATCCACCCAGCGGTACGTGTACCAGCCGCCGCGTCCCCAGCCTACCTGCAGGAGCCAGGGCCAGATTCGCTCCGCCGGGGCGCTGATGTCGACCGCGTGGTCGGTGACGATCGCGGCGTGCGGGACGAGCTCATCACCGGGCAGATGCCGCTGTCTCTCCTCGCCCGTAGCTCCCCAGGTCCGTCCGAGGCGGTAGAGCAGCGCCCAGAGCGCGGCCGTCGCGAGGATACCCGCAGTCGCCAGACGGCGCATAGTCGGCCGAATCCGAGTGCTCCTGTGCCCCAGTTTGTCGCCTGGATGGTACGTCACGGAGTGGCCCGCAGGACACATGCCTCCTATGCGGCCCACGTCGATCCGTCAGATCCAGGCGGGGGCCTCTCGGGTCGATGCGCGCCCGGCGAGACTACTCCCAGAGGGTTCGACTGATTTCACTGGATCGCACGCTGAACAATCACCGGGTGTGGCGCTCCGGGCCGACGCCCGTCTTCGCCTGGCCCGTGGCGACGGATGGAAGACAACCACGTCGCCTCTGACTCTGAGCTACCGGAGTACTTCGAGTCGCACGACGCGAACGGCATCACCCGACCGAACACCGAGGACGGCGACCCGTGAACCCACCTGCAGCGCATCGCATCCACTCGATTGCGCGCTCGTGACGCATTGGGTGGCTGCATCAAACCGCAGTTCCACCGTCAGTGCCGGAGCCCCGGCCTGCTCGTAGACGAGAAACCACGAGGCCGCCGGTTGTCCTGGATTCTCACGCACGAGGTTACCAATGCGGTCGAAGTTGAACTCCGGTGCCCGAGTCGTTATCACGGTCGCACTTGCCGTAGAAGTTGGCGTGTGAGATGTAGAGGCCGTCGGGCTGGGACCCCTTGTCGCAACGATGGCTGATGACGCATCGGAGTTCCCGTTCTCGCCCGAGCAGCCGGCGAGGAGCGCGAGGCAGAACGCCAGCATGCTCACTGGAATCCAGCCCCTCCGGGTCGGTCGGTGGGTCCCACCGCACCTCGTCCGACGTGTACCTGCAAGGTCGGGCTCCGATGGGGTCGATCGCACGCGGTTCAGAGAGCTGAGCCTCGCAGGTTCGGCTCTAGCGGAGTCGCCCGACGGTCTTTGCGCATCGGAGATCGGCTTCTCCAAGATCGTCCTCACTGATCGCCGCGCGGTACCGGGGAGTGTTTCTCGTGAGCGTTAGGTAAATGGTCGCTGGAACGCTGCGACATCGTACGTGAGTCGATCGCCAGTGCGGAGCATGCCGTACGCGACTTCATGAGGTGGCTGGACAGACCCCAGACGGCTCCGAGCAGATGCTCACGCGGGCGCCGAAGGCCCGCCGTGCGACCCGGCCGAGGGCCGCGCGTCAGGGGATGGACCCTGGGTATCTTGACTGTGACTGCGTGGGACTACACAGCGGAGTCAGCTTCCGCTTCCGTCTGACCTCGTTGTGCTTTGAGGAAGCGTTCCACGTCGGCGACGGCTGATGCAGGTGACGGCAACGAGGGCGACGGTGGGTGCGATGCCGTGGTGCCCTTCAGCCAGTCGAACTGCTGCTCCAGCCAGGCAACGGTCCTCGCGAGCGGCGGTGTTCCCTGCATCAGCAGGGTGAGCTGCTGGTCGAACGCCGCGCATTCGGCCCGCAGCGCCTCGACATCCGTATCGGTCCCAAGCGCGCCATCCAGTGCCGCAACGAAGGCCAGGGCCGCCTGCGGGTCAGCGGTGCCCGGGATGTATGCCGGGACCATCACCTGCAAGCTCCCACTCTCGATCCCCTCGAAGTGCAACTGCTCTGCGAGCACGGCCGCGATCCCGACCGGACCCTCGTACGTCAGCGGCTGCGATTCAAGACGCAGCAACGCCGGAAGCGTTCGCAAGCCCGCTGCGTCACCGACGAGGCGGAGGGGACGCGGCCGTGTGTGGGGGACATTGCCCGGCTGGACGTCGAGCATCAGCACCGCGCTGACGCCGAGCGTCGCGCACAACGACGTCAATGCCTTCGAGAACGCATTCCATCGCAGGCTCGGCTCCATGCCATCGAGCAGAATCACATCGCGCTGTCCGCACCGAGCGAGGTAGAGGCGGTTGGATGGCCACTCGATCACTGTCTGACCATCCTGCCGGCGGACCGTCGGGCGCCGGACCGTGAAATCAAAGAACTCGTCGGGGTCGATGTCGGCGATGAGCCGTGCATTCCAGCTTCGCACCAGCTGCCGGATAGCCGCGGCGCCCGTGTCCCCGGACTGTGACTCGAAACCTGCGATCAGCAGGGGATCGTGAAGCTGCTCCTCCAGCAGGAGATGAACAGCGTCGTGCATCTCAACCTCCGTGTGTGAGCGGGCGCGCTTTCGACGCCCGACTGTCTGGGTTGCGCTAGAAGTCGGCCCAATCGGGCTCGTCGCTGTGGTCCGTAGGGAGGAGTTCGTACTCATCCGGCTCACTCCGAACCTCGTCCCGAGGCCGTTTCGCGCGTGCGCGCGTCCAGCCCTGGACGATGAACGATGAGACCTTGCGGGTGGTCGCCGTTGACCCACAGCTCACGCACGGCGGTTGGTCAACGACGTCCATACGCCGAAGCAGCTCGAACTCACTGCCGCAGCGACCGCATTGATACTCGTAGAGAGGCATGCGGACCTCGTTGTAGCGGATAGGGTCAGCGGAGGCCCAGGCGCCCGCGGGCCTCCGCTGCACCGGCAGCTTGGCTAGTTCAGAGCCGCCCCGACCGGCTCCGGCGCCTGGTAGTTGCTCTCGCCACCCATCACACCCTGATGGGTGGTGGCCGCCGAACTGGTGGTCGCCTCGACACCAGCGCCGATCTCAATCCGTCGCGGCCTCGCTGCAGCAGGGATAGGGATACGGAGGATGAGCACCCCATCCTTCATCTGGGCAGCCACGTCCGCGTCGTGGACCACGCCGGGCAGCGCAATGCGGCGAGTCCATGCGCCGGTCGGTCGTTCCTGGCGGTAGTAGCGCCGGCCGCTGTCCGCGACGTCGCGCTGTGCCGGTCGGCTGGCGACGATCGAGAGCAGTCCCTGGTGAAGCTGGACGTCGATGTCCTCGCGGCTGAATCCCGGCACAGAAGCCTCGACGACGAGTGCGTTGTCCTGCTCGTAAATGTCGAGGGCGAGCGTGCCCTCCTCCGTCTCGAGGCCCGAGCCGTCGAAGAGACGCTCCATGCTGGACAGCATCTGCAGCAGGTCGTACCGCGTGCGGGACATGATGTCGGCCATTGGGTTCTCCCTTCGTGTGCGTGTGGCCCTTTGAGTGAGTTTTAGCACTCTCACACTGAGACTGCTAAGACCAGTTACGCCTCTTATCGGGTCGTGGCGACTGAGCATGAACGTGTCGGCCCGGTCAGGCAACACTCTCGCACCCGCTCGCGTGATTTCTGCACGGGACGCTGCGCTTCAGCTGTTGATGAGGCTCCGTGCACTTGATACTAATACAGTTAGCAGTCGTCATGAGCGACTGCCAGCAATTGATCACCAGGAGCCGCGAGAGGAGTACCCGATGTCGACGATCACCCCAACCGCCCCCCGTCGAGCTGATGCTCACCTCGGGTTCGAGTCGGAGGCCGAGCGCTACTACGGCTACCTCAGCCTTTCCGACGCGCAGATGCACACGGAGTTTCGCGGCATCATTCGCGCCGAGCACGAACTTCCCGAGCCGCTGCGCTACGAGTGTGCGCTTGCACGTCTGCAGGCTTGGCTGGCACTGACGCCAGAGGACGCCCGCATCCTTGCTCGCGCCTACGAGCAAGCGCTTGCCAGCTTCCCTGAGGCCTGGGTGGCTGACGCCCGAGACGTCGAGCGGGGGGTGCTGCTGAACGCGTTCTCGTTCGATGAGTTCCGTGAGCTCAGCTCGGTGCTCCCGTGGCTGCAAGCCGACTCATGGCATTTGCCGTCCCCCGCCGAGGCGGCCGCCTAGGAACCCGAAGGGTCCCCATTTGGGTGCTTGCACAGGGGTGGTTACTCTCAGAAGGGAGATTGGGCGATCGCTCAGGCCTACTCCACAGCTGCGCTGACGCCCAGGGCTTGCGGTCTTACCCTCCGGAGCCCGGGACGAGCCCCGGTTCTGGTTCGACGGATACTCGGTTCTCTGTCAGTTCCGTTCTGGGCCGCAAGGCCCCGCAGGGTGAGTGCCGGGGAAGTAAGTGGTTCATCTGATTGGTTCGTAGGGCTCGTCCCGGGGTTACTCCGCCACCTGAGCAACCACGTCCAGCGCAAATTCTCACCACGGTCATCCACTCAGAGATACAGCGACGTTCGCGGCCACTGATGCTTTGGTCGCCCGGGGCTACGGCGTCCCTGCTGGTCGTGGGAAATGGCCCGCGTGTCGGGCTCAGACTCCGAACGCGGTGGGTTTGGGGCGAAGAGCCCGCGCCCGAAACGCCTCTTTCCGAGCACGCGGGCCTGCCCGAGCATACATTACCCGCGTGATGCCGCGTCGCAGGCCGGCGAGCAGCCCCAACCGATACCGACGTTTCGCGAGATGAAACCCCGCATTGGATCGGCACGGGATCGCCACTATCGGGTGATAGTACGAATCAAGCCACCCCAGCCTCGACATTGTCGAGGTGGGCGTTGTCATGCTGAGGCCCCGCTCGGTCGATGACCTCGAGCACGCGCAGCCCGTGCGGCGGAAACGCCACCGGAAACCCGACGGGCGAGCGTGTCGTCGTCGAGCGCGAGCAGCTCGTTGATCGCCGCACGGTCGCCGTCACGAATCTCGGTCGAAGATCGGCGATCGATTGACCGGATCGATCCCGCAACCGGCCCGGTTCTCTTCGTGGATGTCGAATGCCGGTGGGCCTCCTGGACCAGCCCAGATTGGCACCTGTGGGACTGACTGGGTTGGTCGGGGCGACAGTCTCCCGCGCCGAGGGCGTTCGGCCCGGAGTCGTAGTGGCCGGAGAGCACGATCGCGCCGCTGCTGTCCGTGCCCGGGATGCGCGCCATGACGTTCACGACCGTCGCGCCGAAGATCGCATCCGTCCCCTCGGTGGTGCGGACGGCCGTCGTGGTCTGCACCTCGGGGGTGAGACCCAGCGCCTCGAGCTCGCGAACGATGTCGTCGACGCTTGCGGCGGCCGCCTCCGAGCCCTGCGGCCGCGGTGCGACGGCGACCGCCTCGACGTGCTCGGCTGCCCGCGCGGCCGAGAACTCGGTCGTCCCCGCCGAGGCCGGCGCGGCGCCCATCGTGTGAAACTGGTCGCGCGCGATCACGATCGCCAGCGCGGTAACGAGGACGAGCACGGCGCCACGGGCCAGCCGACCGTCCCCGACCCGAAGCGCCTCGGCCGCTGTCGCCCACCGGGAGCGCAACAGCGACTGCCAGCCGGACGCACTACCGCGTTCCATCGGATGCGCCTCCCTGCGCTCGTGTCTGTTCCCTCGGAGCCACGCGGGCCCGACAGCGACGCCCGTGACGCGGTGGCTAGACGACGTCCCGCCGCTGCACGGAGACGAGGCCGATCGCTGCGGGGACGGCGGCCCAGGCGGCGAGGGCGGCGACGGCGCCGATCACCTCGACGTCGTCGCCGACCCCCGCGAGGACGTTGGCGAGCGTCCCCGGCACCCAGGACGCCGTCTCGCTCGCCAGCTGCACGATCAGCGGCGGCGCGACGAGGAGGGCCAGGATGGTGCCCGTGACGGCGCCGCCCGTGTTGCGCAGCATCGCGCCGATCCCGGCGCCGAACACCGCGCCGGCGGCACCGGTGAACGTGGACGCGAGCACGACCCGCGTCACGTCGCCCGCCGACATCAGGAAGCCGTGCTCGGTCGTCGGCAACGAGGCCGCGAGCGCCGCGATCAGCATCCCGGCGCCGATCGCGCTGAGCACGCCCCCGCCGACGAAGACCGCCGTGTACTGGGCAAGCATCGCCCGGTGCCGGCGCGGCGAGGCCAGGAACATCGGAACGACGGTCCCGTGCCCGTACTCGCGCGCGACGGCGATCGCGCCGAACAGCCCTGCGCCGATGAAGGCGTTGGCGGCGAACGCGACGAGCGACTGCTGGTCGTCCGCCGTCGCGATGAACGCCTTGCTGCCGTCCGCGTCGGTGCCGAAGACGACCACGGCGGCGTTGATGGCGCTCAGCACCACCAAGACGGCCAGGAAGCCCAGCGGCATCCGGGTGGTCGTCAGCTTGCGGAATTCGGCCCGTAGCAGTCGTCTCGACGTCACAGGTGCGTGACCTCCTTCTCGGCCGATCCGGGCGCGCCGTCGGCCTTGCCGCCGGTCCACGCGAGGAACAGGTCCTCGAGCGAGCCTGCGTGCGTCGAGAGCTCGTGAACGACGATGCCGGCCGCGAATGCGCGTTCGCCGATCTCCTCGATCGGAAGGCCGCTCACGATCAGCGTCTGCGTGTCCTGGTGTCGTACGACGGCGCCGGCGGACTCGAGCAGCTCGCCGAGGCGCTCGTTGGAGGCCGTCCGCACCAGAGATGCGGCTTGCTGCAGGTCGCGCATCGAGCCGGTGGTGATGAGCCGCCCCTGGTCGATCACCACGATGTCATCGACCAGGTGCTCGACCTCGGCCAGCAGGTGGCTGGAGACCAGCACCGTGTCGCCGTTCGCCGCGCGCGTCCGGAGGAGGTTACGCAGCGTCCGGATGCCCTGCGGATCGAGCCCGTTGCCCGGTTCGTCGAGGACCAGCACTGGCGGGTCGCAGAGCAGCGCGCCCGCCAGCGAGAGGCGCTGGCGCATACCCAGCGAGTACGCGCCCACGCGGCGATGCGCGGCATCGTCGTCGAGACCGACCAGCGTCAGGATCTCCTTCAATCGTGCCGCCGGGACGCCCGCGACGTCGGCGAGGATCCGGAGATGGTCGCGCCCGCTCCGTCCAGGGTGAAACGCGTTCTGCTCGATGAGGACGCCCACCGTGCCCGTCGGATCCGCGAGGTCGCGGAAGTGCCGTCCGCCAATGGTCGCGCGGCCGCGACTGGCAGCGGCCAGCCCGAGCAGCACCTTCATGGAGGTGGACTTCCCGGATCCGTTCGGTCCCAGGAATCCCGTGACGTGGCCGGGCTGCACCGTGAACGACAGGTCATCGACGACGGTGCGGCGACCGTACCGCTTCGTCACATGCTCGAACTCAATGGGGTAGGACTCCCTACCTCCTGGCCGAGTCCGAGTCGGCGCGGCGCCACCTTCTCGGGCGGTTGCTGTCATCTCGCTCGCCTTCTCCCAGGTTCGATGGATGACGTCCGGTGGAGTGGTGGAGAAATGATCTCCGGTGTGGGGTGGTTGTACACGATTAGCTGGCGAGCCGTCGACGGGTGCGCGCGGGAGCGGGCGCGACGCCGTCCGTCACCGTCGGCTACACCTACGACGAAGTGGGCGACCGCACCCGGATCCGGGGAGATTCTGAGCGCCAATCTGAGCGTCATGACGCAGGCGGCATGGGAGCGAGGGAGTGGTCGCGTCTGGCAGCGCCTGCGGGCCAACGGCGCCAACACGCTGACCATCGCCGGCGGACACGGCATCGACGCGATGTGCGCGGTGCTGGGGGAGTTCAGCGAAGTGCGGGCTCGCGCGACCACCCGAGTGGCTGAGTGGCGCGATACAGACATGAACGCGATGGTGCCCGTCGACTCCCCGGACACCATCGGTCTGGCCGGCGTCCTGACGACCGGAGTGGAAGTCACCGTCCAGGTCGCGGCTGTCCCCCGCCCCAGTGGAAGCCGGCTCGAGATCTACGGCAGAAACGGCACGCTGACGCTCGTCTCGGGCGGCGCGCTGTCGACGGGGCCAAATCAGGTCTTCGCTGCTCTGCAGGACAGCGATCTGACCGCCCTCCCGGTCCCGGAGGAATACACGCTCGTCCCGGAAGGCACCCCGTTGGGTCCCCCTCGGAACGTGGCACAGGGTTATGCGCGACTCGCTGAAGTCTGGGGGAGCGACGGGGCGTTCATGCCCGACTTCGAGCACGCGCTCACACGGCATCGCCTGCTGGATGCCATCGAGCGGTCATCCGCGGAAGAGCGGGCAGTCAAGCTCTCGGAATGACGCCCGGTGGCCTACGGAAGGATGAGGCTTGGCCGGGCCGACGGGATGGGAATAGGTCCGTCGACCCGGCCGGGACGTGAGGCGGGCGCCGAGGGAAGCGTCCGTGACCGTCACGATAGCGGCTCAGTATTTCGACCAGGTTGCCGCTGGGTGAACTCCGGTGGTGCTCCAGGACTCACTTGCCGGTGACGCGGGCTACGAAGCTCCGCCCGAGACGATGCGCAGGAGCCGCCCCTCTGCTACCAGCACGAGTCCACAGTCACATCCCGCTGCGAGTTCATCCGCCAGGACGATGTGCCGGCCGGTACACCGATTGACCGCGACCCGCTCGAGCGCTTCGAGCCTGCGGCGTTGGTTCACGAGAGGGGCGGCGCCAGCGGAAGCAGGTCGCGGACGCGGAGGTATCGGGGATCTTCTAACAACGCCTCCTCCGACTCGCTGTCGATCATTGCCTGGAGGTAGTCGCGGACTGCCCTCATGTCGTCAATCGGAAGCGTCGCCGCCCACTCCACGAACGGTGACAGGACCGGAATCGGTGGGAATTGTTCCTCCAGTTTTCGAAGCCGGTCGCCGCGACTCATTGTCTGCCCTCCACGGTCGCCTCCAGATTGGCCAGGCGTTGTTCGAGCTCACCCGTTTCCAGCAGGCGTGCCCCGACCTGGACGATCGCGGTGAGCGCCCGTACCCGCGCGATTGAACTCTCCAGACCAAGACCGTCGAACGCAGCGATTTCCAGTAGTCGCCGCAGGTCGCTGGTCGACGCCAGGCTCTCGAGCTCGTACGCACCTGCCAGCGTCCCCTCCCGCCGGCGGCGCAGTCCACCCAATCGTCGGGCCTCGGCAGCCTCGGCGACGTGCTCGGGCGAGTGCCAGAAGCAGACGCCCTGGTCGCGGAGGGGCGTCGCCTGGCAGGGCGCACCCGATGCGTTCAACTCGCGGCAGCTAGGCCGGATGCCTACCATTGCCTACCTCTGCTGGCCCTGAAGGTTGGTAGGGACACACACGATGTGGTCATAGTCGGTCGTCGATGCACCGGCGTCAGTACGAGGCAGACCCCGCGAGGGTGCCTGCTCGGTCGCGGCGCCGACGTCCGTTACTCGGCGGTCGGCTCCTCGGCGTCCGGCTCGCTCGCGGGGGTCGCGGTCGTCTCCGCCACGGCCTTGGGCTTGCGGGCCTTGCTGGCCTTGCCCGACTTCGGCCGCTCTTCGGTCGCCTCGCTCTGGAGTGACCACCACCGCCAGCCGTTCGCCGCGATCCCTCCCATGACTGCGCTCGCAGCTGCCGACGGCGACCTGAACTCGCGCCCGTCCTCCAGCCGGTAGCGGGTCTTTCCTTCTTCGTCCAGGAACACCACGGCGCGGTGCTCCTGGCCCTTGTACTTCGCCACCAGCACCGTCCCCGGCTCGAGCTTGTCCCGGAGTCCACCTTCGATTGGCATCGCTGTTCTCCTTTCGCACCAATCCAGCGATGGGACTACTCACTCGGGGTGGGGAGGAAGTCAACGACTCAGCACGCTGACCCGATGTCGAGCCCCGGCATCTCATGTGTTGCGCCCCACCCGCACGAGGGCTGATCGCCGGCGCGCCCGACGGACACCAGCCGTCCTTCGGAATCAGAACTGGCCCGACCTTTGCGTTGGTTCCTCGCGCTGACGCGGGGTGACCCACGTCAGCCGGAGGCTACCCGTACAGCCGTGCGTCTCGCAGCAAGCTCCAACGCAGGCGATCCGTCAGCGAGGCCTCTGCGGCTGTGGGCTGTAGCTCGAGGAAGGGGGCGGCGTCGTTCCTGAGCACGCGCAAGTCGGACTGCGCCGCATCGAGTGTCACGCGCAGTGTCTCGGGAATGACGGAGTCTTGACCGAAAACGTCGGTCACCTCGCCGATGACTGTCTCCAGGGCGAGCATCTCTGACCAGGAGGACTGGAACCCCGCGTGGATCTCGTCCTGCAGCACCCGGGTCAGCGCCGTGACCGCGTCCGAGGCCGCTCCACCGGGCAGCATGTCGCCGTCGAGACTAGCGTGCGGCGTCTGGGACGGCGCCGCGTACGTGACCGCTGCATCGTCGGCGGAGTCCGATGCCGTGGCGGGGAGCAGCTGGGCAAGCAGCCGTTCGCGTGCCGCCTGTTCCGCTTCCCACGCGGACAGGGACAGGAAGAGCAGATAGCGCAGTCGGAGTGCCTCGACTTCTCGTGTCAGGAGCAGGGCACCGGGCCAGAGCACATGCAGGACTGCGTTGGCATGGCTGACCAGTGTGTTGAATTCCGTCACCTGGTTGCCGGGCATGAGGCCACGGACCAGCGGGTCCTCCGCGCGGCCGTCCAGCGCGGCTTCCACGCACCACAGCGCGCGCTCCCGCGCGCTCAGATTCGTCACCAGTTGTCGCAGGCGACGGTCGGCTGCGGTCATGCCGAGCCCGCCTTCGAGGATGAGCGGGTCCGCATCGCCGCCTCGAGCGCTGACAGCCGCTCTTCCAGCTCGCCGACCTCCAGTGTGCGCAGCGCGACCTGCGCCAGGTAGGCGAGGGTGCGCGACCGGGCGAGCGAGTTCTCGAGTTCGAGCGCCCCGAGCACGCCGATCTCCACGACGCGCCGGATCTGCGCGACGCTTTCCAGGCCGTCCAGGTCGTACACCGTCCCGAGGGTCGCATCCCGCCGCCGGCGCTGACCGCCCAGTCGCCGTGCGTCCGCGACCGCCTCCGCGTGTTCCGGCGAATGCATGCGGCAGAAGTCGTCGTCACGCAGCGGCGGCGCCTGGCACGGCCCGCCGCCGTGGGCGATGGCTCGACAGGCGCGCCGCATCAGTGGCAGTCCCGACGGGGCCTGGTCGTCTCAGCCGCTACCATCGGCCACCTCTGCTGGCGTGGCGCACAGCTGGCAGGGTCGAGGTGCGCCCGGGCGCTGACGGGCGCGGCCGACTGCGTCAGCACTGTCCAGGCCCGTCGTTCACACCGCCGCCGTGCGAGGGCTGCTCTGCTGGGCGATCCCCTTCAACGAACATCTCGATCGGCCCGAAGTAATCGCAATTGAGGCAGTCGATATTCGGTTCGGGCCACTCGGGGTACGGCGTGATCCAATCGGGAACGCCGCCTGCGCCGATCAGGACGACCGTGACCGCGCTGAAGGGGCGCTCGCCGCGATTGCCGCACCGCGGGCATTCGAGTGCCTCATACGGGAAGTCGTCGAGTTCGACTGACCGCTTCATCCCTTACCTTCCTTCTGTGCGCGGACTTAGCTGTGCCCGCTGTCCGGTGAACGACTCCCAACGACGTACGGCGACATCCACGTAGCGGGGGTCGAGGTCAATCCCGAAGCAGCGCCGACCGAGCTGCTCTGCAGCGATTAACGTGCTGCCCGATCCCAGGAACGGGTCGAGTACGACTTCACCGGTCCGTGAACTGTTGCGGAGCATCGGTTCGATCAGCGCGACCGGCTTCGACGTCGGATGATCGTCGTTGCGCGTCGGCGTCGGGACCTCGAACACGCTGTCCGCGGTGTTGTCCCCATACCAGCCACGGCCACCGCGGCCGCGCCGACCGGACGCGCCGGACTTGTACCCGAAGAGGATCGGCTCGTGGCGGTAGTGGTAGTCGCTGTGTCCGAGGACCAGGCGGCTCTTCACCCACACGAGCTGCTGATGCAGCCGCCAGCCCTGCCGGATGAATGCTTCGGCGAACACGACCGAGCCCGGTCCTGCGGGATGGGCAAAGTAGAGCGCGGCACCCGGCGCGATTGCCGAGTCGATCGCCGCGAACGAGCGAGCAAGGAGGTCCGCGAGTCCCTCGGGGGTGTCGTTCTTGAGCGTCAGGTGCTCCCTGGTGCCGCCGACGTAGTTCACGCCGTAGGGGGCGTCCGTCCAGACACACGAGGCGAGCGACCCGTCCATGACCCGCGCCACGTCCTCCGCGACGGATGCGTCGCCGCAGAGCACGCGATGTCCGCCCAGGTTCCAGAGGTCGCCGACCTTTGTGATGGGCTCGTCTGGAAGCGCCGGCACCTCGTCAGGGTCACTCAGGGAGCCGGTTGGGCTGAGCCGGTCGAGCAGCTGCTGTAGCTCACGCTCGTCGAAGCCAAGCAGCTCGACGTCGCTGCCGTCCTCGCGAAGCCGAGTCAGCAGCGCTGCCAGATCGTCGTGTTCCCACTCGCCCCACTGCTGGTTGTCACGCAACGCTCGCTCGCGCGCGAGTTGGTCCGAAACCTGCTCGATGACCGCGGGGATGGTCTCGAAGCCAAGGTACTGGGCAGCGAGGTAGCGCATATTGCCGGCGTAGATGGTGCCGTCGGCCTGCGCCAGGACGGGTCGGCGCCAGAGGAACTCCGGGTCGGACCGGACCGAGCCGCAGAGGTTCTGGAACCGCTCGTCCGCGATCGTGCGGGGGTTCCAGGGGGCGGGATGGAGCGCAGTGAGTGGCGTCGCGACCACCGTCGGCGTGTTGCTGGTCGTCTTCGTCACCTGCGCCTCCAAACAAATGAGCGCCGGCCCCTCGTCGGGATCGGCGCTCGGAGGCGCTCTCAGCGGTGCATGTGAACTGCTTTTAGTCTACCAGTTCTCCCGCCCTGCCATCGCCGGGTCGAGTGAGACTCGGCCACGCAACCACGGCCTTGCAGCGTGCGCATTTCACCCGCAGCGCGCTCCCCGGCATCGCTTCTGCCAGCAGCCGCGAGCACTGCGGGCAGCGGACGCGGACGTAGGGCTGACCCGCCGTCATCCCCTGTTGCCATCGGGCCGAGGTGCAGTCGAGTCTGCGACCTCGCATGGCGTGCACAGGAGCGTCTCGACGCGGGATGGTCCGCAGCAGCATGGGCAGACCCCGACCACCGACCATTGCGCTCCGTGGTCGTCCTCCCGCGTCTGGCCGCTGATCGCCTCGAGTTGGCTCCAGCGGACAGCGACGTCACTGCTGCTGACGCCGTGGAGACTACAGCCATCGCCGGGTGTGTAGTGCGACGAAAGCGCGGTAAGCGACGAAACCAGCCCATCAGAGGAACTTTGGTCGCTTTGGACGCTTACCGCGCCACGCGCCTGCTTCGCGAGTTCAAGGAAACCCATCAGTTGCCTCCGATCGTGGACACCGCGAACCACCGTTCCGCCGGCCGCCCGCCCGTGGACTCGGTGCGGGAGTCGATAAGGTTCAGGACGTGGAGCGAGATCAGGGCGCGGCCGATCTGGTCAGAGGAGCGGTGCCGCCCGAACAGGTCGCGGATCTCCGTCCTGGTCATCCCTTCGGGGCGCGACCGGAGCGCCTCGAGGAGCTCATCGGCGACCGGATCGCCGAGGGAGTCCCCGAAGGTGAACGCCACCGATGAGGCGACGTAGTCCCAGACCGCCAGCGCCGCGTACAAGTGCTCCACGCGGATGAGCACCGAGCGGTCCATCACGGCGTAGAGTGCGGCGAGACGCATCACCTGCGCCTCAGCGCGAGCAGTCATCGCCCCCAGCAGCCCCGGCGCGCCCTCGGAGAGTTTCGGATAGACGGCGTTCCAGACCTGGCGGGCCTCGTCGTCCCGGCGCAGCTCGTCGACGTCGCCCGCAAACGCGAGTGCCCGGTGGAGCCGCCGGACAAGGTCGGCGCGACCTACAACCTCTCCACCCCCTTCGGGCAGGATCTTCGAGCGGCGGGAGCACACCCACAGGAATCGGTTCCCGAGTCCGTTCGCGACCTCCGTACGGTCGAGGTAGCGACGGAGTTCGTCGGAGGTGATGTGCCCGATGACGGATATGTGCGCGCCCGTCGCGACGGCGGGGGAGTTCTTCGTGAGCGTGCGCAGGTCACCGGAATCCCACGCCTCCCTCAGGACCGGGGACAGCGTGTTACCGTCCCGCCCCATCACGCGAAGGGTCGACGCGAGTTCTGACTCCACGACCAGGAGGCGCTTGTCCGCGATCCCCTCGTCTACGATCACCTCCTGGTAGTCGATCACCTCCTTCGTCTTCGGGTCGCGGATCGCCTCTGTCTTCGAGATCGGGTCGCGTACAGCCCAGATCAGCCCCTCGCCGCTGGAGAGGCCCGTCACGATGTGGGCACCCGCCCACTCAGGGTCTGCCGAGCGCATGAGGTCGACCACGCGCCCCCAGGACGTGCCTTTGCGGGCCTTGGAGGTATCTCCGACAACTGCGGCGGACAGGTTCAGGCCGTGGCGGTTGCCCTCGACCTGGAAGTAGGGCCGGCGGCCGGCGGCGTTGCCGGCGGCAACCAGCAACTGCATCAGCACGGCGGCGGGATCGGCCTCGGTCACCGGGTCGATCGCGCGGACAATGTCCCCTGCTAGCCCGTAGAAAGCCTCTCGGGCCAGCGGCTCAGGCCACGAGCGAGACCGCGCGGAAAGCGACGTATGCGACGAAAGGTCGTCGCGCGGCTGGTCAGAGACGGGAGGGACGGTGGGCACGGCAGTCATGAGCGGGCTCCTGTCGTGCGGCGCGCCGACCGGATGATGCGGACCGCCTCGTACTCGGAGAGCCCGGTCTGGACGGCGGCAGCGACGAGGTCGGTTGTGAGGGCGTCAAGGGCGCCGTCGTCCGCGGCGCGGCACGCCGCCCAGTAGGTGCCCCGGTTCCGCTCGCCGGGCTGCAGGCCCGCGACGAACCGCACGAGGGCGTCAGCGTTGAGCCTCCCGAAGCCTGCGGCCATACGCGGAGGCGGCGGGAGCGGGCGCAGGTAGGCGAGGAGGCCGGACGGCAGCGGGGCAGGGTTGCGGATTTCCCATCGATACGGGTGCCCCGTCGCCGGGTGGATGCTCGGCGGGAGGATGCCGTAGCCGTGCACCTTGAGGTCGATGCCTTCGGGCAGACGCGTCGACGTGAAGGTGCCGCTGGGACGGAGGTAGTAGAGGTGGCGGCCGCCGTCTTCGCGACCGCTCCAGACAGTGAGCGTCCCCGGCAACACACCGACGATCGCCTGGAGGGCATCGAGGCTGCCGCCGTTCCTCGGGTCGATGTCGATCACGAGCAACGACGGGGGGACTGCGCCGCCGATCATGGCGTTGGGACAGTCACTCCACCAGCGCTGGATCGTCTCCGGGTCGCGGGTGGCGTTCAGATGGCCGTGCGGCGCGAGCGCGGACATCGGGGACTTGGCGCGTGGCCCGGTGGAGTGGCAGGGGAAGACCGACCACCCCGCGAGCGCAAGTTCGACCGCCGCATCCCCGAGGCTGTACGCGTCGGGGCTCAACATGCTGCACCGCCGATGCGCTCGATGCGGAAGCCGTCCTCGCCGAGCCTGGAGGCGCAGAGCCCGGTGAAGATCCTCAGCACCGCATCGCCGGCCGTACCTGCGATCGAGGCGACGCACCGACTGCCGTCGTCGCTGACCAGGTATCGGGCTCCGAGGCGGACGCTCGGCAGCCCGTAGAGACAGCTTGCCGTGAACAGCGCGAGGCCGATGTCGTCCTCGATCGCCTCCCGGTCCGCGTCCCGTTCGAATGTGAAGCGAAGCGTTTGAGTGTCCATGGACACCCATACGGAAGACGGTGTCGATCTGTCGGATCAGTCGAGGAACTCACGAAGGCCGGCATCCCGACAGACACCGCTGATGCGCCGGATCTCCTCGTACAACGTGTCCCGCGAGATACCGATGTCACGGGCGAGTCCGGTGCGCGATCTTCCTGGATCTGCCGCGAGTGCGTCCCAGATCACACGCTGTCGGGGCGTCAGTCGGCCACGCACGCGTGCGAGGTGACGACCCAGTTCGCTTGTGAGCATCTCGTCCTCGGGCTCGGGTGCGTCGGCGGCGATCAGGTCGGCAAGGTCATCGCCGTCGTCAGTTGCCGGCACGTCCAACGAGCGAGAACCGACCGGCTGCCGTCGGCGCTGGGCGTGGACTTCACGGGCGATGTCGTGCAGACGGTTTTCACTCACTCGGTTCAGGAATGTCCGCCGATTGGCGCCTCGCGCCGGATCATAGCGGTGACGCCGTAGCCACCAGTGGACGAGACATTCGTGCACGAGATCCTCGTCAGTCCATCCTTCCACAGGGCCACCACGACCGCTGATGAAGCTCCGCACAACGGCCCAGGCCGCCTCCAGTTCCCAGGATTCGAATCCGTCCGCCGGTGTGGGTGCTGAATTGGGCACCCACTTCAGTTATTCCTCGTCAGGCTCCGTTCAGATGGCGGAGAACTCCCGGAGGTTCAGCGGAGGTCGGTCACGTCCTCATTTCCGACACTTCGGCCTCCGCCCACGTATAGGTGGGCATGGACGAACACACGAAGCGCGAGGTGGCGATTCGCCCCGTCGATGACTCCGATGCGTGCGACCGCGAGCGCCGTCTCACCGAGTTGTTGGCGACCGGGATCGACCGCTGGCTACGTGCGCAGGCCGTTGACTCGGACGGCGATGTATCGGTGTATCCGGACGTGGGACCGACGCCGTGGTAGTCGCGAAGGCTCGCCGGCAACGCGAGGACGTCCGTCGCGTCGGACTGGTCGTGCGCGTCTCGACGGACATGCAGGCGTCGAACCCCGAGGGCAGTCTGACCACTCAGCTCCAGCGGCTCCGACAGCAGGTCGCCTACAAGCGCGACACGGTCGGGGAGCCCTGGGAGGAGGCTGCGGTCTACGAACTGCGTGGCGTCTCGGGGAAGGACTCCGCGCGCAGTCCGGAGTTCGAGCGTATGTTTGAGGACATCCGGGCCGGCCGGGTGAACACGGTGATCTGCACGGCGTTGAGCCGCTTCTGCCGCAATGTCCGTGACTTCCTCGAGCTCATGGAGCTGTTCCACGAACACGGGGTGGAGTTCTGTTCCCTCAAGGAGCAGGTGGACACGACCACCGCGGGTGGACGCCTGATGACCACCGTGCTGATGGCCCTCGCTCAATTCGAGCGTGAGCAGACATCTGAACGCACCCGCGACGCGGTCGTTGCTCGCACGGAGCGCGGACTCTGGAACGGCGGGCGCTTGTTCGGGTTCGACCTCGATCCCGAGCGCAAGGGGTACCTCCTCCCTAACGAGGCGGAGGTGGTGGGCGTGAACTTCGCGTTCGAGACCTACCTCGAGGTGGGCTCGATCGCCGAGGCCCTCTCCCGCCTCAACCGCGCGGGCTACCGCACGAAGTCATTCACTTCACGCCGTGGCAAGGTGCATCCGGGCGGGGAATTCACGTTCTCGACCCTGCAGCAGATGCTGAGGAACGTCGCCTACATCGGGAAACGCGAGGTCGCGGGACCGGACGGCCCGATGCTCGTCGATGCCGTCTGGCCGGGAGTGCTAGATCCCGCCCTGTTTGCCCGTGTGCAGTCGCTTATGTCGACAAATGCCCGCACCGGACACAGTGCTGTGAGGACTGTTGCTCACACTTATGTCCTCAGTGGTGGTCTCACCCACTGCGCCTGTGGCGGCGTGATCGAGGGCCGCTCCGGCGTCGGCCGGCTGGGCAAGAAGTACTGCTACTACGTCTGCCGGGCCGGCTGCGGGATGCGCGTCCCTGCCGACCGCCTGGAAGCCGCCGTCCTCGACCGCCTGCGCCTGCTCGCATCAGACCCCGCGATGGTCGAGGCACTCGTGACGGAGACGAACCGACGCCGGCAGCGAGAGCTGCCGAAGCTCAGGAAGCAGCGCGAGACGCTGGTGAAGCAGCTCGCCCGGGTCGCGGCAGACGCGGACCGCGTGCTCGAGGGTTGGTCGTCGCTGGAGACGGCGCGCACGTTCGTTGAGGAGCGGCTGAGCGGCCTTTCGGCCCGGCGCGATGACCTTCGCAACGGCATCGCCGACCTGGACCAGCAGATCGCCGAGATCGAAGCGTCAGTGGCTGATGCGGAGCAGATCCGGCTGGCGCTCGCCCGAGTGGACGAGGTATATGCCCAGCTCCGGCCCCACGAGCAGAAGGAGTTGTTTAGGCTGCTGTTGAAGCGCGTCGAGGTCGGTCAGCGCCAGATCGTACTGGAGATCTACGCTGCAACAAACGTGAACGTTGCCCCTGGCGGAGGGAGCCAGGGGCAACGACGGATCGGGCCATTGGGTTGGCTCCCCGACGAGGACTCGAACCTCGAACCTAGCGGTTAACAGCCGCCCGCTCTACCGATTGAGCTATCGGGGAAGGTCGCCGACTCAGTGTGCAGGATGCCTCACTGCCGGGCAAGCCGAGGCGCAGCGGTGGCTGCCGGACAAGGATTCGAACCTTGACCAAGGGATCCAAAGTCCCGTGTGCTACCGTTACACCATCCGGCACAGACGGCGCGCCGCCTCCCTACCGACGGTAGAGACTGCCGGCACCCGAGGCAAGCGCCAGTCTAGGCCTCGGGCTGCTCGTCCGGCCTGGCGAGCAACTCCACGAGCACGTTCCCGTTCGACAGCGGATGCACCCACGCCGCGTTCGGAGACTGCTCCTCGCGCGTAATCTTCCCGCCGGCGGCCTCGATCCGGGCGACCGTCGCGGCCAGATCGTCCACCTGCATCCCGACGAGATACAGCCCCTCGCCGTCCGGGTACGCGTCACCCTCGCGCATGTCCATGAACCGCTTGAGCGCGCTGTCCTCCCGCATCGGCGAGATCAGCTCGAGGACCGCGCCTTCGTCCGTCCCCAGCATCACGCCGCGGAAGCCCCAGCGCTGCTCCATGATCTCGCCCACCGGCTTCAGGCCGAAGAACTGCTCGTAGCGCTTCATCCCTTCTTCGAGGTCGCGCACCGCGACCGAGAAGTACTGGAACCGAATGTCACCCATCGCGTGCCTCCTCACTCCCACGCCCCTCGGCGCAGGTCATCACCACTGATTGACGATGTCCACCTGGCGGTAGAACTCCGGCGCGGCCGGATCGCGGATCGCCTGAAGCACGTTCTCGTACCCGTACTCTTCGATTCCGTCGAGGTTCCAGGCCTGACGCTTGTAGTTCCAGTTCGCCGGCTCGAGTTGGTGTGCCCGCTTGAACTCCTCGGTCGCTGCCTCTTCGTGCCCCTGCTCGTGGAGCCACAGCCCGAGGCGGAAATGCGCCAGTGCGCTGACGTTCTCCCACGTCTGCTCGATCACGCTCTCGAGACCCGGTGCCCCGCGTACGAACTCGCTGTCCGAACCCCGCGCTACCCAGTCCCGCAGGGCGTTCAGGTACCCCTCATTCCGCACGAACTCACCTGTCTGGAAGTTCCGCCGTTCGGCGTAGATCGGGTCGTTCGCGCGTACCACGCGGCCTTCCTCGTCGATCCAGAAGGCGGCGGGTACGTTCCGAGTGTTGAACAGCTCCGGCACGAGATGCTCGGTGTCGAGCAGCATCGGGTACGAGGCGTCAGCAGCCTCGACCCATGGCAGCGCCGCTTCTGGCCCTTTGCTCTCGCAGGCCACGGCCACCACTTCGAATCCCTGCGCGTGCAGCTCATCACGCAGTTCCTTCCAGATCGGAAGGCAGAGGCGGCAACTGCACCACGACGCCCAGCAGAGCAAGAAGACCTTCGAGCCCCGGTAGTCCGACAGCCGGTGCAGCCGGCCTTCGAAGTCAGGCAACTCGAAGTCGGGGGCCACTCCGCCCGGCAGCGGGTGCCGCCACTCCCAGGACGGCGATCCAAGGTACGCCACGCCGCGTGCCTCCGAGGCCGCCACCGGCTGCTCGATCAGCTGCGCGAACTCTGAGAGGTTCATCTCCCGCTCGTCCACCGAGAGCAGACGCCGCTCCTGCCCCTCCGGAACCGGGATGCAAATGTCGCCTCGACAGATGCCCTCCGGTTTTCGCTCCCATCCCAGCGAGGCCGTCACATCGTCCAGCGGCGCCCACAGGTCGCCGCCCCGAAACATCGCCCGCTGCCACTCGAACGTGGCTTCCCCGTGAATGACTGTCGCGGCCATCGTTCCCCCTCCGGTGATTACGATGGAGCGTAGCATCCGCATGCTCACCGCGTACGGATGCCGCGGCGAGCGGGCCAGCGGCGTCGGTGCTATAACACCTCGAATGGCGCGCCTCACCAGGACCGTACGCCCGACTGTCGCCGTCCGCGTCCCGACCGCCCCTGAACTCGCGGCTCCGGAGCCGGCAGCACGCTCTGGACGGTTCGCTGCCCTCAGCGTTCTGCGTGAGCACGACTTCCGCTACCTGTTCTTGTCTTCGATCGCCACGGGGTATGCCCAGTGGGGCCAGATGATCGGCTTGAGCTGGCTCGCCTATGACCTCACCGGCCGCTCGGCGATTCCTCTCGCCGCCGTCAACTTCGTTGGCGGCTTCGGTCGACTCCTGATCGGACCGTTCGTTGGCGTCGCCCTCGACCGGTGGCACCGGCGCTCCATCCTCATGACGTCCACGTTCCTCAGCGGGCTGCAGGCGCTGCTGTTGGCACTCCTCGTCCTGACGGACCTCGTCGCCTTATGGCACGTGTTTGTGTTCGCCGCCGTCGACGCCGTGCTCAGCACGACGAACCAGAACGCGCGCCAGGCGTTCGTCTATGACGTCACCGGACCCGAGGCGCTCCCCGATGCGATCGCCGTGAATTCGATGATGCAGAACGTCACGCGCATCACCGGCCCAACTCTCGCAGGTGCGCTGATCGGCCTCTGGGGCACAGCCGCCCCGTTCCTCCTCATCGCCACGATGATGACGCTCGGCGTGCTCAGCACCGTCCCGATTAGCAGGCAGACGAGACAGGGCACGAGAGCCACTGGGCACCCGCTTGCCAACCTCCGTGACGGCTTCGTCTACGTGGCCCGGGACCGCCGGCTGCTCGGGCTCACGGTGGTGATGAGCTTCACCGCGCTCCTCGTCTATCCGTACCTCGCCTTCCTGCCCGTATTCGCGGCAGACGTACTCGACTCGGGCTCAGGCGGGTATGGCACCCTCGCCGCTGCTGCGGGCATCGGTTCCCTCCTTGGCCTCTTCGGCCTTGTGCTCATGCGCCGCGTTGAGCATCGCGCGTTGACGCTCATGTTTGGATTGCTGCTGTACTTCCTCTGCCTCATCGCCTTCACGCGCGCGACTAACCTCTGGGTGGCTGCCGCGCTCCTCGCGATCGGCGGCATGCCCCACGCGATCGCCCAGACGATGCTCCAGATGCTCCAGCAGCTGTTGCCTGTGAACGAAATGCGCGGGCGTGTTACCGGTGTCGTTCAGACGGCGTTCGCGCTGTATCCGCTCGGCGCGCTCCCGATGGGGCTGGCCGTATCGAGGTGGGGCGCGCCCAACACCTGTCTCGTCTCGTTCTCGGTGGCCGCCATCCTGTTGCTCGGCTGCATCGCCGGCTGGAAGTCGCTTCGTACCGTCTAGCCTGAGGAGGTCCCGAATGAGTCTCGCCAATCGCACCCCGCCCACCGCGGAGGAGTACGGCGCCTACCGCGAACGCTTCAGCAACTGGGGCCGCTGGGGCGCCGACGACCGCCTCGGTACGCTGAACCACATCACCCCGGACGTGCGCCGCCGCGCAGCAGGCCTCGTCCGCGACGGCAGCACCGTCTCGCTCGCCCTCGAGCTCAACGTGCCGACCCGCGCGAACTTGCCGTCCGGCTTCAAGCAGACGATGCGCGTGAACGAGGCCAGTTCGGGCGACCAGCTCGACCTGAGCTTTCACGGCTGGTCGATCACGCACCTCGATGCCCTCTGCCACATCTTCAGTGGCCCGGGCGGCGCCCTCTACAACGGTCATCCGGCGTCTGACGTGACGGAGGACGGCGCGAAGAGCGGTGATGTCTCCGCCTACGCCGGGGGTCTCGTCACCCGGGGCGTCCTCTACGATGTGCCCCGGTTCCGGGGCACCTCCCACGTCACCCTCGAGGACCCGGTCCATGGCTGGGAGCTCCAGGATATTGCCGCCGCCCAAGGCGTCGAGCCCGCGCCCGGCGACGCCGTCGTAGTACGGTCGGGCGCGAACGCCTTCTACGCCGCGACCCCGGACTTCGGCATGGGCGACATCGAACGCATGCCCGGCGGCCACGCCTCGATGCTCGAATTCCTCTACGAGACGGACGCATCCGTCCTCGTGTGGGACCTGCTCGATGCGGGCGGACAGCCCTACCCCGGCGGGCTCCCCATGGGTGGCCGAGGCGTGAGCATCCCGATCCATGAGATCGCGATCCCGTACATGGGGATGCCCCTGCTGGACAATGCCGACCTCGACGCGCTGGCCGCGACCTGCGAGGAGCTCGACCGCTGGGAGTTCATGCTCGTCGTTGCGCCGCTTGCGGTCGTCGGAGGGACCGGGTCGCCCGTCAACCCGATCGCGATCTTCTAGCCACGCGATTCGGGGGGCTACCATGCAGTTTGACCCCGCTTTGCGCCGCCGCCTGCTCGAACTGTACGCTGCGATGTCGAGTGGCAACGCCGCCTCGGTCGAGGCGTTCTATTCGCTCCAAGCCGACTCCGTTTTCATCGGCACCGACGCCTCCGAGTACTGGACGGATTCGCGCCGCCACAACGAGGACGTACGCCCGTTTTTCGACGGCGCGCACGGTCGGTACTCGTGGCACCCCGGCGACGCGCTCGCCCTCGTCGAGGGCTCCGTCGGCTGGACAGTCGATCGTCCGGCCGTCGTCACCCCGGACGGCGAGACGCTGCCCGCCCGTGTCACACTTGTCTGGCATCGTGAGGACGACGGTGTCTGGCGCGTCGTCCACTCGCACGCCTCGCTAGGTCGCGAAGCTTAGAACGTCGCCCACACCCGCCGCGTCCGCGTGTACAGCGCCGCGAGGAGCGTCACCCCGGCTCCGCAGCCGGCCAGGATCGCGGCCTGTGGGCTCGCGGCGTCCGCGATCACCCCGGCGACCAGCACGCCAAGAGGCTGCAGCCCCCAGATCAGGCTCGACAGTGACATCATGCGCCCCCGAAATTCCTCGGGCGTCTCGACGAGAAGCACCGTCTGCGTCGTCGTCTCGGTGACTTGCAGCCCCACTCCCACAACGAGCACCGCGCCGAGCGCGACCTCAAGTGACGGGCTGATCGCAAACAAGGCGATCGCCAAGAACGCCGCCGTGAGTCCGACGCCGTACAAGCCGGCCCGCCGCCGCCAGTGCGATACGGCCACGAGGAATGCCGCCCCGATTACGGCACCGATGCCCGCCATCGTGTACAGCAAGCCGAGACCGCCTTCACCGCTGTCGAAGACATCCCGCACGAACACCGGCGCAAGCTGCTGCCAGTTCCGCCCGGTCATCGTCACGACGAGCGAGACGGACAGCAGCGTCAGCAGGACCCGCTGGCCCCGCACGTATCGCAGGCCACTCACGAAGTCCCCGCTGACGCTCAGACGCCCGGCCCGCTGACGCCTCGGCACACGCATCAACGCGATCGAGGCGGCGAGCGCAGCGTTCCCAAACCCGTTCGCGATGAAGCAGCCGCCTGCCCCGGCCCACGCCAGCGTCCCCGCGCCGAGAATCGGCCCCGCGATCGTGGTGATCGAGAACATCGAGACGTTCAGTGCCACCGCGTTCGCGACCAGCGACGGTGGCACGGTGTCCGGGATCAGCGACTGCCGCGCCGGGATGTCCGCGGCGAAGGCGCATCCCGCTAGGAACGCGAGCACGACCATCTGCCACACCTCGATGTGGCCCGACAGGATGAGTGCCCCCTCGATGAACATCAGCACCGCCACCGTGGACCGCGTCCCCACGAGCAGATGCTTGCGATACAGGCGGTCAGCCATCACCCCGGACAGCGGCGCGAGGAACAGGAAGGGCAGCGACAACATCGCGCCGACGAGCGTCACGGCCGCCGCGCTGTCGGTTAGCTCCAAGACCAGCCATCCCTGCGCGACGATGATCATCCACCACCCGCTGAGCGCCATGAGCAGCCCCGCGAGCAGCAGGCGAAAGTCGCGGTACCGCACCGGCGATAGCCGCTCCGGCAGCCACGAAACGGGCGGCAACGGCTCCACCACCCACGCATCGCCGGGCTGCATCACGGCCGCTCGAGGTTCTTCAGGCATCTGTGCTCCGCAGTCCCGTCACGCCCGTGTTCGCGCCCGGGCGCCGACTGACGACGTTCACGAATATAGTCGCGCCGCCGCCTACGAAGTCGCGGCTCGCGCTTCCCGCCCCGCCTTCCGCAACAGCCGCGCCCGCCGATGCACCAGCGCCGCTTCTGCCCCGCGCAGCGCGAGCGCCCGCTCGACGGCCGCGACCGCCCGCTCAAGGTCGCGCTCGTGGTGCTCGTGGTGCTTGGCCAGTTCGATGAGCGCGGCGCCCGCCGCCACGTCGCCAGCCGCTACCTCCCGCCACAGGGCCGCCGCCTCGGATCGCCGCCCCGCCCGACGTAATAGCCGAGCGACCTCCATTGCCAGCGTGTCTCGCAACGTTGCGCTTTGCGCCCGCTCTCGGGCTGCCTCGAGGTGCCGCCGCGCCTCGCCCTCCCGCCCCTCGCGTGCGTACAGCCTTCCCAGCAGCAACCGCTCGAGGTCGCTCCCCTCGTTCCGCGCGTGCACCGTCCCGAGGCGAGCCAGCAATCCCGCCAGCGACAGCACATCGGCGGCGTTGTGCTCCACGATCGGCGTCAGCATCCGCGTGTCGCCCGTGCGCAGGAACCGGAAGTACCACCCCGGCACGTCCGCTCCCGAGACCTCCCCTTCCGGCCGTCGCACGCCCAGCATCACAGCCTCGATGTGCGACAGACGATGCGGACGAAGCGCGTCCCGAATCCCCCGTCGCACCGTCTTCAATAGATCGAGGTGTGCCATTCCCTCGAACCCCGTACGGAGGCGGTGCATCGTTCCCCGCGCATCGAGCATGGGCGCGTCGTACGTGGCGCCGTTGTACGTCACGAGCACCGGCTCGCGACTCGCTGCCCGACAGTCAGCGACCAGCTTGCGCAGCAGTCCTCCCTCCGCGGGTGGCGACGGCGCAAGGTACTGTCTCAGGCGGAACGCCGCGCCGTCCCACTGCCCCATCGCTACAAGGAAGACCATCGCCCCCGCGCCACCGAGCCCCGTCGCCTCGATGTCGAGGAACACGAGGTCGGCCACGCGCGCTCGCGCGAGCTCCTCGTCCCCGCCGAGGAGCGCGCACAACGGTCCATCGACTGCTCCGAGTGATCCGAGTACGTGCTCACCATGGACATACGAGCCTGGATAGACTTGCTCCCGCACCAGAGCCCCGTCCGCGTCCCGCCACTCCGCCTGAAATCGTAGCCGCTCGGGCATCGGTGCCACGGCCCGAGGCGTATCCACCCGTGGCGCGGCGGGCCGCTCCTCGATCTCCCGGATCAGCCGCCGCAGCCGCTCCCGGGTCGCGGCACGGTCCGTCGCCGCGACCACGGTTACGCCACGGCCTCGACGGCCGAGAGCGCTCGCACCAGCGCGAGCACGTCCGCGCGCACACCGAGCCCCGGCGCTCCCGGCGGCCCGACGCAGCCCGGACACCCCTCGTAGCAGCCGCACTCCTCGACCACCTCACGCGCGAACGCCACGAGGCGCTCGGCCTCCCGAAAGAGATGCTCGCTGAACCCAATGCCGCCCGGCACGGTTTCCCACAGGAACACCGTGGGTAGCCCCGTGTGCGGCGACTTCACCTGCGTCGCCAGTTGCAGGTCGTGCGCGTCGCACATCAGCAGCAGCGGCGCCACCTGTGCGAGGAGCTGTCCGAGTCCCAGCAATGCCCCCTCGATGTCGCGCACGCCCCGCGTGACGGACGGTTCGAGGGTCAGCCAGAAGGAAGCCGTGTGCATGTCGTCCTGCGGGAGCTTGATCCGCCCCCATCCGATGTTCTCGTGCGTGTGCAGCCGGATCTTCTTGAACAGCGTCGCGAGGTATGTGATCGACACCTCGCCCCAGGCGGTCGCCGGACCGGCGTTCTCCGCTTCCCACTCCTCGATCACCTTGAGGTCCACCGCGAGGTGCGCGTCCGTGTAGTAGTCCACGTCCACCGGGCGCACGTACGCTTTCAGCTCCTCCCAGTCGAGGAGGTCGACGTGATACTGACGCCCGTCGTGGACGTAGATCGCCTCGTCATGCACCAGCGTCATCGCGCTCGGACGGTCCACTTCCCCGATCACCCGAGGCGTCACCCCCTGCTCGATGATCACGACGTTCGCGTCGGCGCCCGTCCGCAATGACACCTCGTGCGCCGGGAATGCCTCGTCTGACCAGTACAGCCGCCCTTCCGCCGACCGATGCACCATCCCCGTCTCGACGAGCGCGTGCGCCAGTTCCTCGGAACGGCGCCCGAGGAGCCCGTACTCCGTCGCCTCCACCGGCAGCTCGAACACCGCGCATTTCAGGTGCTCGGCTGCGATCATCGGGTTGTCCGCGTCGATGCGCCCTGCCTCGACCGCGCCGCCGAACAGATACTCCGGGTGCGCGACCACGTACTGGTCGAGCGGCGACGATGAGGCCACCAGCACCGCCAGCGACTCCGCCTGCCGCCGCCCGGCGCGCCCCATTTGCTGCCGCAGGCTGGCGACGGTCCCCGGGTAGCCCGCCACGACCACCGCATCGAGCCCGCCCACGTCGATCCCGAGCTCGAGTGCGTTCGTCGCCACTACCGACCGCACCCGGCCCTCTCGCATCGCCGCCTCGATCTCCCGCCGCTCCTTTGGCAGGTACCCGGACCGGTACCCCCGGACCCGCTCCGGCTCTCCCGGCCTTCCGAGGCCGCCCGGCGCCTCCCGGAGGTATTGCGTCAGCAACTCGACCCGCGTCCGGCTCCCCGCAAACACCAGCGTCTGCACTCCCGCGTCCTGCAGCTCGCTCGCGATGTTCGTCGCCGCGTTGATAACGCCCTGGCGGATTCCCAGTTCGCGGTTCACGACCGGCGGGTTGAAGAGCCCGACCACTCGCCGCCCCCGAGGCGCGCCGCTGTCGTCGATCGCGCGTACGGCCCTGCCGAGAAGTGCCTCCGCGAGTTCGCCCGGGTTCGCGATCGTCGCCGAACAACAGATGAACGTCGGGTTCGATCCATAGAACGCGCAGATCCGACGCAGCCGCCGGATGACATTCGCAACGTTCGAGCCGAACACGCCGCGGTACGTGTGCAGCTCATCCACCACCACGTACCGCAAGTGCTCGAACAGTCGCGTCCACTTCGTGTGGTGCGGCAGGATCCCCGTGTGGAGCATGTCGGGGTTGGTAATCACCACGTGCCCCGCCGTGCGTACCTGACGTCGAGCTGTCGGGTTCGTGTCGCCGTCGTACGTGAACGTCTTGACGTCCACCCCGGCCTCGGTCACCAGGCCGTGCAGTTCGTGCAACTGATCCTGCGCCAGCGCCTTTGTCGGAAAGAGGTACAGCGCTCGCGACCGAGGCTCGTCGAGGATCGCCTGCAGCACGGGCACCGTGTAGCACAGCGTCTTGCCCGAGGCCGGCGGCGTGACGACTACGACATCCTCGCCCGCCAGCGCCCCCTCGATGGCCGCGGCCTGGTGAACATACGGCGCTCCGACGCCGCGCCGCGCGAGTGCCTCCACAATCCGCTCGTCCACGCCTCGCCACGCATCGAAGCGTGCAGCCTCCGCCGGGATCTCGCGCCACTCCACGAACGAGCTCGCGAGCGGCCCCCCGTGCTGCAATCGCTCGATCGCCGTCTGTACGGTCATGCGCTCCTCACATTCATCAGAACGCATGGACTATAGATCGCACACTTGTTCTTGTCACGTCCGCGGCGCACCTACTCGACAGCGTCCGATCGCCGCTGTACATCTCAGCCATCACGCTCGCGTTCGCACACCACCGAGGCAGGGGGCCACATGTTCGACCGGATTCACCACGCCGGGATCGCCGTCGCCGACCTGGTCGCCGCAAAGTCCGTCTTCGCCGACGCGCTCGGCCTCCGCGTCGACACCACCCGCTCGCCATACCCCGAGGGCAACAAGCAGCGAGGCGCCGACCCGACGGACATCCTCGACATCCCCATCGGCAACGCGGAACTCGAGCTGAATGCGGCCCCCAGCGACGGGACCCCCGCCGGCGGCACGCACCGCTTCGTGGAGACGCGTGGTGGTGTTGGCGCGCTCCACCACATCTGCCTGCACTCGGACAACGTCGCCGAAGATGTGGCACATCTCCGTGCCTCCGGCCTGACCCAGATCGCCGCCTCCCCCGAGCAGCTGGCCTCCGAGGAGCCGTGGACGCAGGTCGCCTTCTTCCACCCCCGCGACTGCCTCGGCGTGCTCCTTGAGATCTGGACACCCGACAACCATCGCGTCGGCGACCGCTACCAGGGCGCCGGCGTCTTCACGCGCCTCCACCACATCGGGGTCGTCACGAATGACCTCGAAGCCGCCCGCCACGTCTGGTGCAACGTGATGGGCTTCCGCGTCGATCCCTTCCGCTCACCCGTCAACCAGGGCGGCCGCTTCGTTGAGTCCGACGGCGTGCGGGTCCTCAACATCCCCATCGGTCGTGACGGCGGCGAAATCGTCGCCGTCCTCCCGCAGCGCGAAGGCAGCGGTACCGCCCGCTTCCTCGAGCGCTATGGGGGCCGCAGCAATGGGACGATGCATCACATCGCCCTCGCCACGCGCGATGTGCGCGCCGCCGCGGACTTCGTCCGCGACCGCGGCCTCGAGACGGTGGGCGACGTCGATGAGGACTTCGCCTGGATTCACCCGGAGAAAGCCGGCGGCGTCCTCATCCAGATCGTCCGCGAGACCCGTTAAGCTGGACTGTCCCTCCGATGTGATATCATCGCGATATCGCATGGGAGGAACGCTATGACTGCTCGCATCGACGTCCGAGGGGTTGCGAATGAGCGTCCCGCAGGCGCCCTGCCCGGAGTCGCCGGGCTCGTGCTGGTGCTCGCGCTCGGCACGGCCGGCGCCGCCGCGGTCGTGTTCGGCGTCCTCGAGGAACTGCCGGCGCTCTGGATCGCGGGCGTCGTCGTGCTCGTGCTGGCATCGGTCGCGCCGGCGGGCTTCCTCATCCTCGAACCCAATCAGGCGAGCGTCCTGGTCCTCCTCGGCTCATACCAGGGGACGCTGAAACAGTCCGGCTGGTGGTGGGTCAACCCGCTCACGGTCGCCGAGCGGCGCAAGCTCTCCCTGCGCGCGCGCAACTTCAACAGCCACACCTCGAAGGTCAACGACGCCAACGGCAACCCCATCAACATCGCTGCCGTCGTCGTCTGGCAGGTGGTCGACACGGCCCGCGCCATCTTCGACGTCGACGACTACCAGGACTTCGTCGTGGTCCAGAGCGAGACCGCCGTCCGCCACCTCGCCCGTTCGTACCCGTACGACGACTACGGTGAGGACCAGTCCGCCCTGACCCTCACCGGTGACGCCGAAGAAGTCGCCGTCACCCTGACCCGGGAACTGCAGGCCCGCCTCGACGTCGCCGGCGTCCACGTCATCGAGGCGCGGCTCACCGACCTCGCGTACGCCCCCGAGATCGCCGAGGCGATGTTGCGCCGCCAGCAGGCAAGCGCCATCGTCGCCGCCCGTGCCCGCATCGTGGACGGCGCCGTCGGCATGGTCCGCCTCGCCCTCGAGCAGATCGAGTCGGGAGGCATCGTCGACCTCGACGACGAGCGCAAGGCCACGATGGTCACGAACCTCCTGACGGTCCTGACGAGCGACCAGCCGACCAGCCCCGTGGTGAACGTGGGCACGCTATCCCGTTAACACCGAGGGCGGGACATGGCTGAGCGCAAGCGCTTCCTGTTGCGCCTGGACCCGGCGACCTACGACGCCATCGAGCGATGGGCCGGCGACGACTTCCGCAGTGTCAACGCACAGATCGAGCACCTCCTCAACGAGGCGTTGAGGCACTCCGGCCGCCGGCAGGGTGCTCGTGACCGCCACGAGGGCGGAGCCGCGGACAACTGACCCCCGCTATACTCAAACGCGATGGGAGTCCCCTCTACGCACCGGGACGGCCGCCCTCTGTTCCTCGCCGAAACGCGCGAAGAGTGGCGTGGCTGGCTCGATGCAAATCACCGGGCGGCGAGCGGGGTCTGGCTGGTGTCCTACAAGCGGCAGACGGGCAGGCCGTTCGTTCCCTATCCGGAGACGGTCGAGGAGGCCCTCTGCTTTGGATGGATCGATAGCCGACCGAATGCGGTCGATGCCGAACGCGCGATGCGCCTCTTCACCCCGCGCAATCCGAAGAGTCCCTGGTCGCGTATCAACAAGTCGAAGGTCGAACGGCTGCTCGCAGGCGGGCTGATGAGGCCGGCCGGCATCGAGGTCATCGAAGCCGCGAGGCGCAACGGCGCCTGGACCGTTTACGACGAGATCGAAGACCTCCTCATCCCCGACGACCTCTCCGCCGCGCTGGCGCGTGCGCCGCTGGCCGCGCACTACTTCACACGTTTCCCCGACTCCTCGAAGAAGAACATCCTGTGGTGGATCAAGAGCGCGGGTACCGCGGCGACCCGAGCGCGACGCGTCGAGGAGACCGCACATCTGGCGCTCGATAATCGCATGGCTAACCACGTACGAGGACGAGACGCCGGGCCTCGTGAGACTGAGCCTACGCCCCGCCCATCTCATTGATCCGTCGCGTCAACTCGAGGATCGCGAGGTTGTCCGGGGCTGCCCGGCCGGACTGCTGGAGCCGCAACTGGTACTCGATCCCGAAGAGCCGGACCACGGACTCATCCTGCTCGGGATCGAGGATCCGCTCGAAACACTCCGCAAGCACATGCTGGAAGTGCGGCAGCGAGTTGCCGACGCTCGGGTGCGTCCCGAAAGGCTCCGCCTGCGCCTCGGTCACCTCGACGCGATAGGCGTACTCCGGATTTCGCGCCAGCTCGAGGTTCGGGCCTACCTGATGCTCCCAGCCGCGCTTGCGCGCCCGGATGTTCCCCAGGAGCTGCCGCAGCACGGGGAAGTCCGACATCGGCGGCAGGAACGGGTAGATGTCGAAGCCGCTCGTCAGCCGCCCTCGCAGGACGGGACGCTCCCGGTTCAGCATTCGGAAGAATTCGGCGATCCGCCGGAGATCGAGGCCCTGCGCCGAGTTCACCAGCACGCCAGCGTCCGCGAAATACCGTGAGCCGATCACGGTGTCCACCACCTCGAGGAGATACGCCTCGCTCATCGTCCAACGGAACCGGCCAAAGCCATGGAACGGCTCGTTGAGGCTGACCGTCACCGGCTTCGCGCCCCCATACTCCCGGCCCACGTGCTCGACCGCCCGCCCGAGATGCTCGATCCCCAGCCGCGCGACCTCCATGTCCGGCCGTATCTCTGCCTTGTAGCTCGGCACGGCGTCCAGACGGTCGAGCACGGGCTGCGGCACGTGGATCTCCGGCCAGCGGAATGTCTTCAATGGTCCGAAGTCGAGCGTGACCTCCCGGACGCGTGGGTGCGAGAAACAGTAGTCGAGGTACGGCGCATAGAAGCGAGTCAGTTCGGATCCGCCGTCCGGCGCGAGGTTGCTCCACCGCAGCCCGAGCCGGATGTCGGTCATCCCCAGCTCATCGACGGCGGCCGATAAGAGCTGCATCGCGCGCGCATGTCGGCGTTCGCTGGCGCGCCGCCCGTCGACGCCGATCGACTCCGCCGAAAACGAGCAGCCGATCCGGATTCGGCGGCGGCGGATGACGTCGGCGTACCGCTCCACGAACCCATCAAGCGGGAGCTTCGCCTCCGGACGCAGCCGCGGATCGCCGTCCAGATCGAGGTTCTGCACTCCCGGGATGGTCGGGTGCGCGAGCAGAGGCGCCGCGATCGCGATCGTGGTCGCCCCCTCCAGGAACCCGCGCCGCGAGAGGGGCCGGTACAACAACTTCCTGACATCGGCATCGTGAGATGACGGCACGCTGTTTTTCGCTGTTCTTGACAAGGGAGCCTTCGGGCGGGAACGCGCCTACAAGGATAGACCATGACGCACCAGAGCCAACGGCGACGGGATACGATTCGTCGACGCGTCAGCACGCGGCATTGGCCACCGACCACCGCCCGCGAAGGGAGTAACGGCGATGTCCTCGATCGAGGAAATCATTTCTTATGACGTCACCTACTACGGAGGCGGAACGAACGCGACCGGGTACGAATACCGCGCCACCATCGGGCTTCGCCGCGCCAACGGGTCTTTGATCGGGGCCGCGTACTTCCACCGGGACCCGTCCACCCTGCCCCCAACGGACGAGCAGAAGCCGGGCGGGTACATATGGTGCCATTACCCGTGGGACAGCTTCTCCGAGGTCCTTGACCTGCTCCGCAACGAGAGCCCCGTCTACCTCCGGTACGTAGGAGCGAACTGGCAGGTGGCCTCCATCACGACATCACTCGAGCCCGTTGGTGAGTCCGAGTAGTCTCGAACGCTCGCCGTCAGCAGCCGATTCATCGAGCGGACCGCTCGTCGTGGAGCTGCCCGCTCCACAGCCTGTCATCCGTCCGCGTCCGAACGCCACAAGCGGCGGGCGTGTCTGTACAATCCCGCGCGTAACCACCGCTGGAGAGCGCCATCTAAGGAGGCCTCGATGCAGCAGTATTCAGACCGCTTGCGCGACCGGTATGTACGTCAACCCGTCCAGTGGGCAACCCTTGCTGGGATCCTGCTCCTGATCATCGGCGTCTTCGGACCGTGGGCGACGATTGACGCCAACGTCCTCGGCCTCGATCTCTCCACCAACGGCATGGACCACAAGGGTGACCTCATCTTCATCCTGGCCCTCGCATCCGCTGCCGCCATCGCCGCATATGCGTTCCTGAACGTCCGCATCGAGGAACGCATGCTCATGTGGGGCCTCGTCGCCGCCGCGGTCGTCATCGACCTGCTCGTCCTGCTTGACTTCTTCGACATCATGGGCGAGGACGGCATTGGCATTGGTTGGGGGCTCTGGCTCACCATCCTCGGAGCCATCCTGCTCACGGCGGGCGCGGTCGTGCCGATGTGGTCCGAAATCCGGACGAAGGCCAGCGACATGACGGAGCGCGGCTCGAGCACCTAACCGCCTGGCAGCGGATCGCTGCCACGTGCGGCCCGCTCCCGCTGTGCTGGGAGGGCCATCACCCTTCCTCGAAGGCTGCTTCGTGCGGTCCGTCCCCGTGCGCCCGCCATCTCCGGCCAGCGAGGCCGTTCGAGCGCCGGTCGCGGCCAACGCACGCGGTTGAGTATGCTGCCGCCGACATCGATGCACGGGGAGGGAACCGTGAAAGCACTCGACCGCATTCGCATCACTGACTTCTCCGGCGTCCTCGCTGGCGCGGGAGCGAGCAAGATCCTCGCCGCGTTCGGCGCCGAGGTGATCCGCGTCGAGAACCCCTCCAACCTCGGCGCATGGGACGTCGTCCGCGGCTCCCCGCCCTACATCGACGAGCGCCGAGGGCACAACCTCGGCGGCGGCTTCAACAACCATAACGCCGGCAAGCTCGGCATCACGCTCAACCTGCAGACAGAGAAGGGGCGCGAGCTCCTGCCCCGCCTCGTCGCGATCTCCGACGTGGTCGCGGAGAACTTCGCGGCCGGTGTCATGGAACGCCTCGGCTTCGGCTATGAACGCCTCCGCGCGATCAAGCCGGACATCATCTATCTCTCGAACTGCGGGTTCGGCGCCTCGGGCCCGTACGTCAGCTACAAGACCTGGGGCCCCATCGTGCAGGCCGTCAGCGGCCTGACGCACCTCTCCGGTCTGCCCGGTCAGCCGCCGGCGGGCTGGGGCTACTCCTACATGGATCACACTGGTGCTTACTACGGCGCCATCGCGATGCTGGCTGCGCTCCACCATCGTCACCGCACCGGCGAAGGCCAGTGGATCGACCTCTCGATGACCGAGGCGGCGGCCACCCTCACCGGCACCACCATCCTCGACTGGACCGTGAACGGCCGCCCCGCTCGCCGCGAGGGCTACCCAGACGCAAACCACAGCGACTCCCCGCCCATGGCTCCCCACGGCATCTACCCCGCACGCGACGAGGACCACTGGGTCGCCATCGCCTGTCGCGACGATGCCGACTGGCAGGCCATCGCCGATGAGATCGCCGAGCTCTGGGTGCACGACGACCGCTTCGCCACGATCGAGGCGCGCCTCGCCAATCAGGCGGCACTCGACGACCTCCTGTCCCGCTGGACGCGCCTCTTCGACGAGGACGAAGTCGCCGAACGCCTGCAGGCCGCGGGCGTCCCGGCCGCCCCGGTCCAGCGGCCGGAGCAGCGCATCGACCAGGACCCGAACACCGAGGCGTGGCGCCTTTGGCCCGAGGTGACGCACACCGAGATGGGACCGGTCCGCGTCGAGGGCATGGCCGCCCACCTCTCGAAGACAGACTGGTCGCTCGACCGCGCCGCGCCGTGCCTCGGGGAGCATAACCGCGAGGTCTACGGTGGCCTCCTCGGCATGAGCGACGCCGAGATCGACCAGCTGCAGGCGGAGGGCGTGATATGACCGGGCCGCTGACCGACCTTCGCGTGATCGAATACTGTGACGAGCCGGGCGCGTGGGCCGGCAAGCTCTTCGCCGACATGGGCGCTGACGTCGTGAAAGTCGAGCCGCCCGGCGGCAGCCAGGTTCGCCGCTACCCGCCGTTCCTCGGCGACGAGCCGCATCCCGACCGCAGCCTCGCCTTCTGGCACAACAACACGAGCAAGCGCGCGATCACGCTCGACCTCGACCAGGAAGCCGGCCGCGAGGTGTTCCGTCGCCTCGCCGCGGGCGCCGCCATCGTCCTCGAGGATCAGGCTCCCGGTCGGATGGCCGAGCTCGGCCTTGACTACCCCGACTTCTCGAAGTCGAACCCGGGGTTGATCATGGTGTCGATCACACCGTATGGCCGCAGTGGCCCGAAGTCCGACTGGGTCGCTACCGACCTCACTGTCCTCGCCGGCGGCCCCGAATGGTCGAACGGCTATGACGACCACTCACTGCCCCCCGTCCGCGGCCTGGGCAACCAGGGTTACCAGACCGCCTGCCACTGGGCCGTCGCCGCGGCGCTCGTCGCCGTCCTGCACCGCGACTGGACCGGCGAAGGCCAGCACGTCGACGTCAACATGCACGCTGGCGCCAACGTCACCACCGAGGCGTCCTCGTACACCTGGCTCGTCGCGCGCCAGACCGTCCAGCGCCAGACCGGCCGCCACGCCACCGTCGTCCCATCGTCGCCACTGCAAATCCTAGCGAAGGACGGCCGGTACGTGACCACCGGCGTCGCCCCGAGGCGGCCCCGCGAGATCGCGTCTATCCTCGCGTGGCTCGACGAGCTGGGCCTGCGCGAGGCGTTCACCGATTGGCCACTCCTCGAGGCTGGCGCGAACCTCGACCGCAACATCACCATCGCGGCCGTGGCCGAGGGCGGCGAGGAGGCCGCCATCTACGGCGCCGTCCGCGACGCCCTCAACTTCATCGCGCAGCAGATCGACTCCTACGACTTCTTCGTCGGCACGCAGTCCCGCGGCTTCCAATGCGGCATCATCTACTCCCCCGACGAGGTGTTCGAGGATCCGCACTTCGTCGCGCGCGGCTTCCAGGTTCCCGTCGAGCACCCCGAGCTTGGGCAGACCTACCGCTACCCCGGCGCACCATACGGCTTCGCGGCTTCGCCATGGGTGATCTCGCGGCGCCCGCCGCTCGTCGGCGAGCACACCACCGAGGTGCTCACCGAGGCCGGCGTCACCCCCGGCGAACTGGAACGCCTCCGCGCGGACGGCATTGTCTGAACTGCGTGCTCGGACGCCTCTGGCTCACCCCCCGAGGCGTTCGATCAGCCGGTCCTCCCAGCCGAAGTCGAACTGCCGCGACTCGTTGAGGCCCTCACGGCGATACCACTCGTACGTCTGCTCGACCATCGACGCGAACGTATACTCCGGTTCCCAGCCCACGTCTTGCCGCAACCGGTCGATACCGAACAGCACGCTCCGGTTCCAGTGGTGCAGGTTCGGCGCAAGCCGCTGGATGAGGCTCTGCACCATCCCGAGATTCGACCCCGATCGCGGCGGCGCCGTCCGCGTCTCGATGCTCGACGCGATCGTGCTCCCCTCCAACGAGATCCGGTCGCCATAGATGTCGTCCATCAACGCCGGCGGGATGTGGACCTTGCGAGGCGTGACGCCCACGATCTCCGCGAACGTGTCCACGTATCCCTCGTCGCTGTAGTACTCCTTGCCGGTGAGGTTGTAGCGCTTCCCGAACGTCTGCGGCTGGCACATCACCATTCGCAGCGCGCGCGCTTCGTCGTCCACATGGCCCACCTGCCCGAGCGTCGTCCCATCGCCCGGGATCAGCACCGGACGCCCCGCCAGGAGACGGCTGAACATCCGCTGCTCCCGTTCCGGGATGATGTTGTTTGGCCCAAACACCATCGAGAACGCCACCGTCGTGGCCGGAAACCCGCTCGCCCGGTGCTCCGCGAACAGCAGGTCCTCGACGAGCAACTTGTTCATCCCGTACTCGGACTGCCGAGGTCCGCGGTCGACTGGCGCCGACTCATGCATCGGCAGCACCTGCGACGGCGCGTAGATCACCGTCGAGCTGGCGAAGACGTAGTGCGCCACGCGCCCGCGGAACAACTCGATCATCGGCTGCACGTCGGCGACCGAGTAGCCGTTGATGTCCTGCACCACGTCGAACTCCTCGTGGCGCAGCACCTCCTTCAGCCGTTGGTGATCGGTGCGGTCGCCGATAAGCCGCCGCACCCCTCGAGGCAGGTCGACGGGTGTCTGACCCCGGTTGAGGACCGTTACGTCGTGTCCGTGTTTCGCCAGCTCTCGGACGAGTGCCAGCCCGTTGAACCGCGTCCCGCCCATCACGAGTACCCGCATCGTCGGCCTCCTCGATCGCGCGCCGACTCTATCACAGGCGTTCGCCGCCGATGCCAGACGCCCGCTCGCGGAGCGCATACTGCCCCCATGCCGCCGGTCGACGAACTTTGCGTACTGCCGCTGCATCGCCTCGCCGCGATGCTCCGCGCCGGCGAGGTCTCCCCCGTCGAGGTCGTCTCCGCGCACCTCGCCCGCATCGATGCGCTGAACCCGGACCTCCACGCGCTCGTCCAGCGCTCCGACCACGCCATCGAGGACGCCCGCCGCCTCGAACAGCTCAGCGCCCGCGAGCGCGAGGCGATGCCGCTCTATGGCATCCCGTTCACGGCAAAGGACTGGATCGAGACCAACGACCTCGTCTGCGCGGCAGGGCTTCCGGAGCGCGCGAGCTACGTCCCGAAGCGCGACGCGACCGCGGTCGCCCGCCTCCGCGAAGCGGGTGCGGTCCTCCTCGGCAAGACGAACGTCGGCGACGGCGCGCCTGTGTACCCGCCGCCGAGGCACCCGACCCACCCCGCCCGCACGCCGGGCGCGAGCAGCAGCGGCGACGCCATCGCGGTCGCGGCGGGCATGGCCCCGCTCGGGCTCGCGAGCGACTCCGGCGGGAGCATCCGCTGGCCCGCTCACTGCTGCGGCGTCGTTGCCCTCAAGCCCACGACCGGCCTTGTCCCCAACACCGGTCACTTCCCCCGCATCGGCCACCTGAGCGACCCGCGCACGACCATCGGCCCGATCGCCCGCTCCGCCCGCGACATCGCGCTGACACTCGAGGTCATCGCCGGCCCCGATGGCGTCGACCCCGGCGCGATACCCGTCCCCCTGCAGCCGGTCGATGCCGTCGACTTCCGCGCCCTCCGCGTCGGCTGGTTCGTCGCTTTCCGTGGCGCCGAACCCGACCCGGCAACGGTCGCCACGGTCGAGGCGGCGGCGCGCACCCTTGCCGCCGCCGGCGCACATGTCCGCGAAGTTGCTCCCCCACGCCTCGACGAGGCCTTCGCGATCACCGAGGGCTACTGGGCGCGCCTCCAGTCAACTTCGTTCTCCGAGTGGCGGCCAGCCCTCCCGTCTGCTCGCGACGCCGAGGCGGTCGACCGCCTCCTCTTCGAGTGGGAGCGGCTCACTCGCGACATGCTCGCATTCATGCGTGACGTCGACGTGCTGCTGTCGCCGGTCGCGGCCACGCCGGCCCCGCCCCTCGAGGGTTGGGGCCGCGAGCAGTACGCGTACACGCTGCCTTACAGTCTGACGAGGCAGCCCGCGGCCGTCGTCCCCTTCGGCCGTTCCCCCGACGGCCTTCCCATCGGCGTCCAGCTCGCCGCTCGCCCATGGGAAGACCACACCGCACTTGCTGCCGCCATCGCTCTCGAAGACGCCTTGGCGTGAAACGCGGGTGGGCGAGGAGACCCGCCCACCCGCGCCAACGGAACCCGCGAGACTACGAGGTCGCCGGCGTCTCGCGCGCCGCCGGGATGCGGTCGAGGTCGTCGTTATACCCCGGCGAGGTGACGTCGAACGGCCGCAGCGGCTCGAACCCCAGCCCCTGGATGCCGGGCCGGATCTGGCCCGCCGCTGAGGGCAGCGCCGCCGGCCGCATCGGGCCTGCCTCGGCCCAGTGCGCGTGGTTCATCTGGTGGATCGAGAACGACGCCTTGAGGGCGTTCGTGTAGCCCTGGATGTCCTGCGTCTGGTTGATCGTCTCTTTGATCATCAGCGCGGTCGCCATCGGCAGCCGCGCGATGCGCCGCGCGTACTGCAGCGTCTCCTCCTCGAGGCGGTCCGCCGCGAAGATGCGGTTCACCATGCCGAGGCGGTGCGCCTCCTGCGCGTCGATGAAGTCACCGAGCAGCATCATCTCCTTGGCGCGCCGCGTCCCGAACTCCCACGGGTGCGACACCCACTCGACGCCGCACATGTTCAGCCGCGGTCCCACCACTTCCGCGAAGATGGTGTCGTCAGCGCACACGATGAGGTCACACACCCACGCCAGCATCATCCCCGCGGCGATGCACGGCCCGTGCACCTGCGCCACCGTGGTCTTGCGCAGGTCACGCCACCGCTGCTGGTAGAAGAAGAACCGTTCCCACTCCCGGTTCCAGCGCAGATGCGTCCCCTCGGTCGCCCCGAAGCGAGACTCCTCGAACCGCTGCCCCGGCGTCCCCATGTCGTGCCCCGAGGAGAACGAGGTGCCCTTCCCCGCGAGGATGACGACCTTCACCTTGTCGTCCATCTCCGCGGTCAGGAACGCGTCGTTCAGGTCATCGAGCAGCGGGAAGCTCTGTGCGTTCCGGAACTCGGGTCGGTTCAGCCAGATTCGGGCTATGGCGCCGTCATCCAGCGTCTCGTAGATGACGTTCTCGTACTCGGGCATGCGTGGGTCCCCCTTCGGACACCTGCGGCCGACGGCCTCGTTTGGGGCGGGTTGTACTGCCGCCCCTCGCCGGTGTCAACGACCCGCGGGCCCACCCCTACTGAGGGTCCCGCCACATCAGCCAGATCTTCGGCCCACCCCCGGGGACGACCATCTCCTTCGTGACTCGGAACCCGTTCCGCTCGTACAGCGGCACGTTGCGCTCCTTCGAGCTCTCGAGATACGCGGGCGAGCGCTCGCGGTCGCACCGCTCGAGGATCGGCGCCATCAGCTGCGTTCCGACGCTCCGCCCCTGCAGGTCCGGTTCCACCCCGAGCGCGAGCAGGTAGTAGTGCGGCTCGTGTGGATGCTCCTTCTCGACCGCCCCGAGGCCCTTCATGATCGTCGGCAGGCGTTTGAGCGACGCTACCCGCACGAACGCTGGGAGCATCGCCAGCTGCTGCAGGAACCCCATCTTCCAGGTCTCCGGCGGGTTCCACAGCGCCCCGCCCTCGATCCCGTCCGCGGTGTACACCTCCCCATGCGGGAACGTCAGCTTCTCCGTCGCCACCTGCATGAAGTCGTGGATGCGCTCCACGCGCCGCTCGTCCTGCGCCGCGAACCAGTTCGCGATCGGGTCGTCGTCAAACGCCCGCGCCATGGTGTCCACGAGCCGCGGCAGGTCCGCCGTGGTCGCCTTCCTCACCGTCACCTGCAACCGGCCTGGACGCCCCGACGTTGCGGTCTGCTCAATCATCTGACCCCTCCTCGCGTTGATCGACCTCGCTGCGGCCGATCGCAGGCGATCGGGGGCGCGCCGCTCGGAGGGCTCGGCGATTCTAGCGATCAGAAACGATCTCGTGTGGAATCTCCTTCGCCTTCACCGCGTGCGCGTCCACACTCGACGCCGCTACGATGACGGAGCAGCGTCCCAGGAGGTCCGATGCGCATCGGCGTTGTGTCAGACACCCATGTCCCCGAGGCGGGCCCCGACCTCCCGCCCGAGGCCTACGACGCGCTCGCCGGTAGCGATCTCATCCTCCACTGTGGCGACCTGCACAGCCTCGAGGTCCTCGACCGCCTGGAGCGCATCGCCCCCGTCTTCTCCGCCCGCGGCAACGGCGACACCCTCCACCCCTGGCACCGCCGCCCCGGAGTGCCCGAAGACCCCCGCGTCTCCGACGTGCACCTCCTAGAACTCGAGGGCTTCCAGTTGGGCATCACCCACGACCTCGAAACGGTCGAAGGCCGCCCCGAGGAGTACGCCGAGGACCTGATCCGTCGCGTCTTCGGCCGCCGCGTGGACATCGCCCTCTGCGGCCACACGCACATCCCCCTCGGCTGGGGCCTCTCCACCGGCACGACGATCCTGAACCCCGGCAGCCCGACAATGCCCTACGGGTACCCGCGCATCCTCGGTACCGTCGGCCTGCTGACCCTGCAACCGGGCCGTTTTGAGTTCCGGGCGCTCGATCTCTTCACGGGCGACTTCCACATCGAGATCGCCGGACCCGGCCCTGCCCCACTCCAGAAGGGCCCGCGACCGAAGCACATCTGACGCCTGCGGTCGTCCCACCTGCCCCACCACGTCTGTGCTAGATTGCCCCCGCTGTGGGCGCGTTCTGCCCGCGTGCCGCTAGGGAGGGCGACGATGACCGACTACGACGTGTACGAACTCGGTGACTGGCCCCTCGAGTCTGGCGAGACACTCCCGAACGCGCGGCTGGCGTACAAGACCTACGGCAACCTCGCGCCCAACCATGACAACGTCGTCCTCTTCCCGACGGCCTACGGCCAGCGCCACATGGACTGCGAGCCGTTCTTCCAGGAAGGCCTCGCCCTCGACCCGCAGCGCTGGTTTATCGTGGTCCCGAACATGTTCGGCAACGGCCTCTCGTCGTCACCGAGTAACACCCCGTCGCCTCACGACCGCGCGCGCTTCCCCCACATGACCATCGACGACATGGTGCGCGCTCAGCACCGCCTCCTGACCGAACATCTTGGAATCGAGCGCCTGGCCCTCGTGACCGGCACCTCGATGGGCGCGCTCCAGACCTTCCACTGGGGCGCCCACCACCCCGAGATGGTCGAGCGGATCCTCCCCACGTGCGGAGCGGCCCGCTGCTCCGTCCACAACTACGTCTTCCTCGAAGGCGTGAAGGCGGCGCTCACCTGCGACCCCGCATTCAGGGACGGCGACTACGAGGAGCGCCCCGAACGCGGGCTGCGCGCGATGGGACGCGTCTGGGCCGGTTGGGCGCTCAGCCAGGCCTTCTACCGCGAGCGCCGCTACCTGGCCCTCGGCTTCACCGACCTCGAGGACTACCTCGTCCGTGCCTGGGAGGAGCCCCGCCTCGACCGCGACGCCAACGACATGCTCTCAATGATCTGGACCTGGCAGCACGCCGACATCAGCGCCGGCCCCCGCTTCGACGGCGACTTCGAGAAGGCCCTCGCCGCCATCGAGGCCGAGGCCATCGTCATGCCCGGCAGCACTGACCTCTACTTCCCGTCCGAGGACAACGCCTACGAGGTCGCCTGCATGCCCCACGCCGAGCTACGGCCGATCGTCTCCGTCCTCGGCCATGGGGCGGGAGGGCGCAGCGGCCGCAGCCCAGAGGATGAGGCCTTCGTCGACGCCGCGCTCAGAGAACTCCTCGCGAGGCCCGCCCACCTCTAAACTCGGCGATGGTCCGTCGGTTGGTCGACGCGGTTAGGCCGGTCCCAGATTCAGCAGACCGCCCACGCGTACGCCTGCGTAGTACAACTGCGCGTACGAGTTGCACGTCTGCCGCTTCCGATGCTGAGACAGGTCCCAGGGGCCGCTCACCGGCCACATCGCCTCACACGACGCCCGCATGTCGATCAGGAACTGCACGTCGCACAACAAGCGGTCCCCGTAGTTGCTGCTCAGCCCGTAGCACTCGTCGTGCCCCTGGCAGGCGTCCGTGAAGTCGAAGAACGGAGTCCGGTCGGGCACGTTAAACCCCTCGACCCCGCAGTAGTCCGCGGTCTGGCCAACGAAACGCCCGTCCGCAGTGCCGCCGGGCGTTCCAGCTGCCGACGCCGGGGCGCCGGACGCCCCCGCTGCGAACACGGCCAGCGCGGCCACCAGCGCCGCCAGCCCAACATATCGAGGTGCCATCATCCACGCCCCGTTCCATTCGGTGGGTGCGCCGGCACCCGCTCGCCGCCACTGTAGGCTGTTGCTCCGCCGCCGCCAAGACTACATAGCGCCTTTCGACGCAGGCTCCCGGTCCGAAGGCCACACGCCTCACCCGAGCGGGCGATCTCCCAACGCTCTGATGGTCAGGACGAGGCCGAACAGCATGATCGCCGCGGGGCTTCCGAGGTAGACGACCCGCTGGACGAGACGCAGACGGTCGAGCGTCCGGCCGCCACGCTCTCGGAAGCGTTCCGTCACGCGGCCACCGATCACTACCGCCAACCCGAGCCCGGTCAGCACCCCAGCCAGCCCGGCGCTGAACGCCACGATCAGCAGCAGGCCGAACAACACCTCGCCCACAGAAATCGCCGCCAGCATAACGACGACCGCCGAGGGACACGGCAACAGCCCCCCGAACACGCCCAGCGCCAGCACGCTGCGCCATGACGCTCCACCTTCCTGCGATTGCGTGTGAGCGTGCCCGTGCGAATGCGCCGCGTCCTTTCCGTGTGAGTGCTCCCCTCCAGGGCCATGCACGTGTTCGCCGTGATGCCTTGGCTGCCGTACGCGCCGTCCGAGGAGCGTCGCCCCAAACACAGTGACCAGGACGCCCGAGACGATGCTGAGGGATAGATACAGCTGCTCCGGCACGATGAATTGCGAGGCGGTCAATGCGACGATACCGAGCGCGTAGACGCTCGCCGTATGCGTGGCTGTCACCGTCAGTCCCAGCCCAACAGCGTGCCGAGGTGTGCCCCGGCTGCCAACGAGGTACGCCGCCACAACGGCCTTCCCGTGCCCCGGCCCCAGGGCGTGCACCATCCCGAAGCCCGCTGCCGCCATGAAAGTCATGATCAAGACCAGCGGCGACTGATCGCGCGCAACCAGAGCCGGAAAACCACCCTGATCGCGGGCCGCCGGTCCCTCAGCGGACAGCGAAGGCGCGGGCCCCGCGGTCCCCGTTCGCGCCGTCCATCGAAAGGCGACCTCCCGCTCGTCCGGCGCATCTTCGAGGCTGGTCGCTGGATACGCGCGCAACATCGAACTGCGATCCTCGTAACCGGCCGGCACGGTGACGGACGCACCGGCCGACGGCGCGATCACAATCTCACGCCAGCCGCGTCGGTCGTCCATGTGCGTGTCACTGAATTCCAGTGGGACTTCGTCGCCCGCGCCAACGCTCGACGGCACTGCCGCCTCGTACACCGCTTCGAACCGGAGGACCGGCAGGTTCGACTGCCCCGGCGCACTGGCGCCGCTGTACAGGAGCGCTCGCGGCGTGAGCGGCACTCCGTCGATCGCCAGCTTCAGGTCGGCGGCCGCGGCGGTCGCGCGCCGCGCTGCCCACGCGACTAGCTCGTCCTCCGTGGCGCCGTTGCTGTCCGGATCGATGTCGCCCATCTCCTCGAAGGAGGGGATTTCCGCAAAGTCGAGCACGTAGTGCACTCGGACGACGTCGCGGTACACCTCGATCCGAGCGTAGTGATTCACAGTGAAGTTGCCGAGGGGGTGCGCCACCGCCTGCGCGGGCGGGAGCCCGAGCAGGACGGCCACAGCAATGACCAGCGCCACGAGCGAGCTGCTCGTGGCGCTGGTGAAGGTCATGCGGCGCCGGCGGGCGTCGCCCGTCACTAGCGGCGACGGCCCGAGAGCAACATGCGCCCGCTGACCGCAAGGGCAACCGCCCCGGCGAATAACAGCAGAATGCTGGCTGGCCCGTCTGACGAGATGGTGCCGCCGTTACCTGTCCGCGGCGGCGCGGGAGTGCCGGCTTGCTGCGCACCGCCGCTCGACGGCGCCGTGCCTTGAGCGCTGATGCGGTTGAGCGCGGGCGCCGCGACCGGCGCGTTCTGCGTCAGGTATCGTTCGAACGCATCGATGTCCAGCTCGCCGAAGAGCTTGTCCGTGCCGTCGCGGAGCACGACGAAGTTGTCACCGCCGTCGGACAGGAAGCTGTTCACTGTCACGCGGTACGTCCCCGTCGCCGAGATGGGCGAACCATTGATCTTGATCGACGCGATGTCGACCTTCTGCCCGTCCGGCTTACTCGCATCCCAGGCATAGCTGACGGACTTCGAGATCTGGAGAATCCTCGGACTGGTCTGTCCCAGCCATTGCTGCTCGAGCAGCGTGTCGATCTGCGCGCCCGTCAGAGTCATCGTCACGAGGTAATTGTTGAACGGCTGCACCAGGAACGCCGCCTCATACGTCACCGTGCCGTCCGCGGCGGCGACGAGGTCCGCTCGGATGCCGCCGGGGTTCATGAAGGCCGCGACCGCTGCGCCCTTATCCGCCGCAGACGTGCTCGCGAGCTGCGCATCCGCGATCACGTCTCCGAGCGGGTTCTCGCCCAATTCGTTGGCCTTGTTCGCGATGGTCGCTGTGATCTTGCCCACGGGCCGCGCCCCGATGGGGCCCGCTGCCGTCTTGTACTCCCCAATCAGCTCGGTGTACTCAGCGTCCTTGGCCACCGTCCTCGTGGCGATGATGTTATCCGCCGTCGCCTTCGTCACCTCGCCCGTCGTCCGGTCGAGCGTCAGGTCGATCTTTCCGATGAGCCGTCCGAAGGACGCGGACTGCGTCAGCACGCGTCCCGTGTACGCGCAGTTGTATCCCACGTGCGAGTGGCCACTGATGACCACATCCACTTCCTCGTCGAGGCGCTGCATGATGTCCGCGATGGGGCCTTTCAGCCCCGCACACTCGTTGTAGAGGCCCGTGACGTTGCCACCCTCGTGCACCAGCACGACGATCGCCTGCACACCTTGCGCCTTCAGCTCAGGGATGACCTTATTCACGCCCTCCGCTTCGTCGATGAAGCGCAGGCCCTTGATCCCCGACGCCGACACGATCGTCGGCGTCGTCCGCGTGACCACACCGACGAACGCCACTTTCACGCCGTCGTACGTCTCAATTCCATACGGCGGGAGGAACGGCTTTCCGGTCGTCTCATCGATGACGTTCGCCCCGAGGAAGGTGAACTTCGCCCCCGCGAACTGGCCCGCCTGGCAGCCGTCCGTTGGATGGCACCCGCCGTTCTGCATCCGCATCAGCTCGACCGAGCCCTCATCGAACTCGTGGTTCCCCACGGCGTTGTACTTCAGCCCCAGGGCGTTCCAGGCGTTGATCGTCGGCTCGTCGTGAAACAACGCGGACAGGAACGGGCTCGCTCCGATGAGGTCGCCAGCCGACACTACGATCGTGTTCGGATGCCCCTGCTTCAACGTCTCGATATGCGTGCTCAGATACTCGACGCCCCCCGCATCCACATTGCCAGATGCGGTCGCGATGCGTCCGGAACTGCCGGACGGCGGCTCCAGGTTTCCGTGGAAGTCGTTCACCGCGAGAATCTGCAGCGTCGTCGTCAATCCTGCCTGCGTCAGGAACTCCGGGTTGACGATCTGCACAGGGGCGCTGCGAGGCAGCAGGATGTCATTCCGATGATGGTCCTGATCTGTATATGTGTGATCGAACGGTCGGTATGCCGCTGCGCTTGTGCCGCCGACAAGAAGCCCGGCGACACCGAAGCAGAGTGCCACCACACCGCTCGCCGCGAGCGCCCAGGACGAAACGAACCGGAATCTCTTCACCGCAACCTCCAGGCATCGCGCGTCTTGCCCCCTTGTAGGGACAACGTGTTAACGAGTCATGATCGCTCGGCTAATGCCCTCCGCCCCGATCGTGCGGGACTCGCACCTGTGCCTCGCAAGTCGCCGTGTTCCCGGCGCCGTCCGTCGCCAGGTAGGTGAGCGTGTACACACGGCCGTCGCCACCACCGTCACGCTCGGCCCGGAGCCTGCCGCGTGTGTCCGGGGTCCCCACCATCCAGCCGGCGGCATCATGCGCTATGCCACGTTCGTTGCTTGTTACGGACTGCAGGACATAGCTCACGACCCCGGAGTCATCGGTCGCGAGCACCCGTACCTCGATCTCCTGCATCTTCCCGTTGGGCGGCCAGAGCAAGCCCGGCCGAGCGCGGCAGCTGATCGATGGCGCCGTCGTGTCCGTCTCCTCGAACGCCAGACGGACGACCTGCGGCTCGTGGTCGCTCACCTGCTCCGCGAACTCCGAGTTCACATGCACGATGTCGTACTGAGGCGACCCGTCCGCGAGCAACGCGTTGCTCACGAGGATGTGGTCGAGCATCTGCGAGTTCCCGTCGAACACGTAGCTGTACCGCTCGGCAAGCGGCAGGTCGTCGGCAAGCTCGTGGAGCACTCCGCCCTTCAGAATGCTGATCGTCTGTGAGAAATCGAAGTCGTTCAGGTCCCCGAGCACCACCACGTACGCCGCCGGGTCGATTGCGACGATCTGATCGACGAAGTCGTTGACGATTTGCGCCTGCTGGTGACGCTGCACTTCCGATGGGAACGACGGAGGCTGCAAATGTCCGAACAGCGGGTTGTCGCCACCCTTTGAGTTGAAGTGGTTCGCGACGACAAACAGCGTACGGCCGTCGAACGTGAACTCTGCGGCGAGAGGCTTTCGACTGTCGCTGAACGCCACATTCGTCGGGTCGATGCGTCCCGGACTGGCCGAAAGCTGAGGTACGCCACCGACATCGTCGACGCTGGTCGCGGTCGTTGGGCCTCCGCCCGACCGGTCCACGAAGGCCACGCCTCGGTCTGTGCGGAACATGAACCCCACGCGGATATTGCCCCCGGGCTGGCCACCGTCCTCACCGTCCACGGGATCGATGGACCGAAACTCGTAGGTCGGGCCGCCCGCCGCCACGATCGCCGCAATCAGTGTGTTGAAGGTGACGGTGGCATCGACGACACCGTCGTTCGTCGGGCCGGTATTGTCCTGGACCTCTTCGAGCGCAAGGATGTCCGGCGCCTTGAGGTTGTGCACGACCAGACTCGCGAGCGCATCGAGTTTCGCGGCGCCGTCACCCGGATCCAGGTTCTCGACGTTCAAGGTGCCGACCGCAATCTGCTCCCCCGACGGCGTCTCCGTTGACTCCTGCGCCAGCCCTTCGTCCACCCGTGTCAACGCGGGCGTGGCAAGCAGCTTGAAGTTGCCGAAGCTGTAGTCGAGCACTCCGACGACTGGGGAGGTGAAGTGGTCGCCCACATTCACCGCCGGAGTGCTCGCCAGTACGTCGTCGACGATGATCCGCTCGGGATTGAAGTCACTCGCGCTGATCACGATGCCGCCGCGCGTCGTGCGGACGGTCGCGTCGGCTCCGTCGTCGGCAACCACCGGAATTTCTCCGAAGGAGTTCCTGGGCCCCACCGCGACCGCGTTGTTGACCTGAATCCGCATTCCCTCCAGGGACTCGTAGAAGTCGATACCGTCAGTCGCGGGCTCGAACGTCCCGCTCGTCTCCACGTCGCCAGTGGCGTCATCATCGATGACGGTCCCCGGCGGTACCCGGCCCCCCGCCCCGATCACGGTCGCTGGTGGCAGTGCGCTCCCGCTGGACACAACGAAGATGGTCGGCCCCGTCAGCTCCGTCGTCGTTAGATTCGTCGAGCTGCTGCCTCCCGGCCGGAACTCGGCAACTTGCCCGGTGACTCTCACTTCATCCCCGGCCACTACGCTCGGCGATGAGCTGGTGAACACGAAGATGCCCTCCGACGTCGCGTCGTTGGCGTCGGGGTCCGGGTCCTGGAGGTAGAACCCGTTGCTTGCCACGGCGGTCACGACTCCGGGCACGTTCGTCGCTGTGGTCCCGAAGAGCGGCGATCGGTGCGCTTCGCCCTGGATGTCGTGAATCCGCGTGGCCGCGTCGCTCGCGACCGTGAAGGTGAGTACGTAGTCGGCGGCCATAGTGTCGGGGGGATCGTCGGAATCGAGGTCCGCGACCTGCGCTCCGATGATCGTGACCGTGCACTCATCCGAGGGCGTGAAGCCATCCGGGTCGATCGTGAACGTCTGCGGCCCGACGCTCGCCGTCGCGCCATGTGCTCCACTCACGTCGCACACGATGGTGAACCAAGTCCCGCTCGTAGCGACTGGCTCACTGAAGCTCACGACGATGGCTGCGTCGGCGGGGACATTCGTTCCTCCGTCGCTCGGCGAGGTGCTCGCGACCGACGGTGCGGAATCTCCCGCGGCGCACGCCTGCGTCGGCGACGCCGTGTTCCGCGGAGCGGGCGCCGCGGAAACGAAATCGAGGCTGTTCTGGTCGGTGTCCGTGCAACCCGCGGCCGCCCGCGCGGCGGCTGTCGTATTCCCCAGCGCGGGGGCGGCGGCCGGGCCCTCGTAGTCGGTAGCCGTGCCGTAGCCAACGTAGTCGCGTACCGAGGCGTGCGCGTGACAGGTCGCGCCGCAGACACCGGTAAGCGCAGTGGTGCTCGTCACCAGCGCCACCTTTCCGGCGCTCGCGCTCATCGCGATCGTGCCGCTCGCGTCCGGCGTCGGAAGCGCCGTCGTCCCACCGCTCCCCTGTGCCTCCTGCACCAGGTAGTACTGCCCGGGGTTGAGCGATCCGGAAAGCTGAGTCACGGACCAGGTACTGCCCGAGGCGCTGGCGTACTGCACCGACCAGCCGCTCAGCGAGACCGCCGAGGTGCCACGGTTGAAGAGCTCTATGAAGTCATGAGTGAGCGTCGCGCCCGCGTTGCCGCCACCGCCGTAGACCTGGCTGATGACGATGTCGGACGAGACGGCCCGTGCCGGCGAGCCGCCGGCGAGGAGCGCAAGCCCGAGCAGCAGGGCGAAGGCGGCGACTAGTCCTCGGAAGCCTAGGTATCGCAGACCGGTCATCGACGTCCCTCCGCACGCAGGCGCTCCCGCAGGCGCTGCGGGTCAAGCCAGCGAGGAAGATAGGGACGCTGAGTTAAGTCGCCGTGAGCATGACGCTAACGTTCCGCGCACGCGAAGCGAACGACGCCGGTATCGAAACCCGGTGCGAGACTGAATCTGCGCGGCGATCGGGCTCAGCGACGCGAACGCACCGGCGGGCGTACACGGCCCCGATGTGTCCGCGCGACGACGCGGTAGCCTGCGTCACGCACCCAGGTCAGCAGGGGAAGATCGAGCACCCGGGCCAGGCGGCCTCCGCGGATTCGACGGAGTGCCTGCGTCATCGCCGCCCCGCCATGGAGCACGCCATCCTCGTTGACCCAGTGCACGCGACTCCGGTCCGCATCGAGCGTCGATGGGACTCTCGAGTCGCCGAAGGGGACGATCTCGATCGACCCGGCCGCGTGCGCGGCGATCCAGTGCGCCGCCGAGCGACACAGCGCGCAGTCCCCCTCGTACACCAGCTGCGCATCAGGCTGGAGCATGGCTCATCCGGAACATCGAGCGACCCGCCGCTGCGCGGGGATGCAGTCCCAGCGTCTCGTCGAGGGCGCTGCGCGGGGATGCAGTCCCAGCGTCTCGTCGAGGGCGCCGCGCGCCGCCTCGTACTCGTCGAGCGCCTCCGGCAGCCATCCTTCAATGTCAGCGATCCGCCGTTCATGGCTCGGATGCGTCGATGCGTACTCGGGTGGCTGCGGGCCGCTCTGCGCGGCCGCCATCTTCGTCCAGAAGCTGATCGCAGCGCGCGGGTCATACCCCGCTCGCGCCATGTAGATCAGGCCGATGCGGTCTGCCTCGGACTCCTGCTCGCGTCCGAACGGCAGCAGCACCCCGAACTGCGCGCCCGCGCCGAACAACGCGAGGATGGCCGCGCGCTGGCCGGGGTCGGCGTCGCCCAGACCCGCTGCAAGCGCGCTCCCCACCGCCTGCGCCAGCTGCTGCTGCAGCACGCGTTCCGCTCCGTGCTGTGCGATGGCATGGGCGATCTCGTGCGCCATCACCGTCGCAAGCTCCGCCTCGTCACGTGTCACCGAAAGCAGGCCCGTGTACACCACGACTTTGCCGCCCGGAAGGCAGAACGCGTTGACGAGCGGACTGTCGACGACCGCGTACTCCCACTCGAACCCGGGGTCGTCCGCAACGCGTGCGATCCGCTCCCCCACCCCGCGTACGAGATCCGCGTCTGGCCCCGTGACCGTCCGGATCCCCGGTTCGGACAGCACCTCCCGAAAGGCCTGCGCTCCCAGCGTCTTCTGCTCGTCTTCGGTCATCCCGACGCGTTGCTCGCGGCCGGTGATCGGCACGGTCTGCTCCTCAGCGGTGAAATAGGTGTACGCAGCCCCCGCTACCACCACGCCCGCGATCGCCAGCCCGGCGAGCTTCAGCAGCTCTTCCACGGTCGCCCCCGTTTATCACATCCGTTCCTCGCACTGGACGCCTGTGCGGTAGGCCTCCACCCCTCCGCGGCCCGCGAGGTTCGGCGTCGCCTCCTAGAAGAGCACCGACGCGAGACGCTGCTGATACTGTCGCGCCAGCGGACTCGTAACGCCCACGATGTCGAATACCGCCAGCACGGCCTTGCGAGCGGCGCCGTCGGCAAACGTGCGGTCGAGCCGTACCGATTCCACCAGCTCTCCCAGCGCCGCTTCGTACTGTCCGCGCGCCGCAAGCATGACGCCCCATCGGTACCGCGCGCGTGGGTCGAGTGCGGCGCCTCGAGCCTCGTCTTCCAGGTCCTCCGTCGCGTGTCGCTGAGCGAAGCTCGACAGAAACGCCCGATGGCGCAGCACCTTCGTACGAGCATCCTGCGGCAGCCGTTCCAGAAGCCCGTTCGACTCCTCGAACTCGCCCCGCGCGATGAGCACCGAAGCCAGCCCGAAGGTCGCGTCGACATCGCCTGGCGAGTCCACGAGGATCGCGCGGAACTGCCGCTCCGCTTCCGCGGGGTCGGTCGAATGCAGGCGCTCCGCCTCCCGGACCGCCTTCTGGGCCGGCGACGGCACGATCCGCTCGAAGAACTGCCGCACCTGCAGCTCCGGGATCGCGCCGATGAACTCGGCAGCGACCTGTCCACCGACGAACGCCTTGACCGCCGGGATGCTCTGGATGCGGTACTGCGAGGCCACGGCGGGATTCTCGTCAGTGTTCAGCTTGACGAGTGTCACCTCGTCGCCGTACTCGGAAGCCACCTGCTCAATCGTCGGACCGAGCATCCGGCAGGGGCCGCACCAGGGAGCCCAGAAGTCGACCACCACCGGCTGCGTCCTCGACCGTTCGATCACCTCAGCGTTGAACGTCGCATCCGTCACATCGATCACGCTCGCGCTCACGTTCGCCCGCTCCCTCCGAATCCGCGCCTGCTTCCACGGTCCGAGGCTTGACGTCCCCTGTTCCGCGTCAACGCCTCACAGAGATCGTAGCGGCACGGCCGAGATCTGGGGACGCATCGGCCGGTCGCGCTGGGCACATCACCATGATGGTCCGTCGCCCCACGGACGGAACGCCGGAGGGCGCGTCCCCATGGCGGCACTCGTAAGCGGTGGGAAGCCAGGCGACAACAGGAGCCCGCCAGCTGGCGGGCTCCTGTTGTCGCGCTGTCGCGTCCGCCGGACCTGATCCCACTACTTGTCGAGCCAGGTGTTCTCGACCTGGGCGCCCCAGTCGTAATACGAGCTGTTCGCGCCCAGGATCGCCCCGAAACGGAGTCCCCGCAGCCAGGGCTGCAGCACTTCGTAGGCGTAGCCGTACGGCAGAGGCGGACGGTACGCCATGTCGAGGTCGCGGTCCCAGATCTTCTTGTGGATCTCCCGCCGCTTCTTCGGGTCCAGCTCCACGGACTGCTGCGTCGCCCATTCGTCGATCTGCGGGTCCTTGAGCTGCCACCGGTTTCCGGGTGAGGTCGAGTGGATCTGGTTGTAGAAGTAGGTGTTCGCTTCGAAGCCGAGCGCCGCCCACCCACTCGTCGTTGCCTCTGGTAGCTTCGCCCCGACCCACTGCGAGTTGAACTCGGTGTAGTCGACCTTGCCGCCCTTGAGGTTGATGCCCGCGTTTCGGAACTGATCGACGAGCACCTCCGAGAGCCGGTCGTACGTCGTCGAGTACGGGTAATAGATGTAGTTGATCGTGAAGTCCTTCTGCCCGGCCGCGTCGAGCAGCTGCTTGGACTGAGCGATGTCGAGCTTCACCCACGGACCGAGGTCGGTCGGGCGCGAGTCGAACACGTAGTTCCACGGCAGGATGTGCATGATCTCCTCGCCGATCCCCTCGAAGAGGAACTGATTGACCGCCTTTCGGTCGATGGCCAGCGAGATCGCTCGTCGCACCCGCTCGTCCGCGAACTTCGGGTTCGACAGGTTCATCCCGAACGGGAGAATGCTGTTGGCGAGGGCGGCGAGGTTAACCTGCAGCCCGTCGACCGACTTCGTCAGCTGGTCCACGTCCGTCTTCGTCGCGACCACCGAGTACCCGTAGTCGATCTGCCCCGACCGGAACGCCGCGAGGCGCGCGGACGCGTCCGGCATGATCCGGAACTCCACGCCGTCCAGGAGCGGCTTCGAGCGCCAGTAGTCAGGGTTCTTCGTCGCCGTCACGCGCTGCCCGGCGGATGCCTCCTGCAGCACCATCGCGGCGGTGCCGATGACCTTTTTGTCGATCTCCCCGCTGTCGACCAGGTCCTTCGGGAAGATGGTCTGGTAGCGGCTCGCCAGCGGCACCTCGAACTCGGGCGTCGGCTTCTTCAGCTTCACACGCAACGTCGAGGCATCGACCGCGGTGATCGAGTCGACATTCACGTAATACGACTGGTGCACGCCTTCCTTGGAGTACCGCTGCAGCGCAAACGCTATGTCCTCCGCAACGAGCGCGCGCCCGTTCAGCGGCGCGACATTCTGCCATTTCACGCCCTCTTGCAGCTTGAAGTTGTATGTGAGGCCGTCGGGCGTGACCTCCCAGGACTTCGCCAGCTCCGGCTCGATCTGGATCTTGAACGGGTCGGCCTCGGGGCCGCTCTTGATGGCGAGCAGCCGGTTGTAGATCAGGTTCGGCACCGTGATCGTCCCGCCCGCCGCGGACTTCGTCGGGTCGAACGTGCTGACGTCCCAAGTCGCTGCGATCCGCAGCGTGCCGCCCGCCTTTGGCTCCTTGTTCGGTTCGGGGTAATTGAACGCGTACGGGAGGTTTGCGTCCTTCCGATACCGAGGGTCATTCGCCGCCGCAGACGTCGCCGAAGCTGCGGCAGTACCTGTCGCTTCGGGCCCCGCGTCGTCATCGTCGCTACCGCAGCCGATCAGCACCGCAGCCGCGACGCCGCCCACCGCGAGCGCCGTCCCACGTAGCGCCGACCGCCTGTCGAACCTGCGTGCGAACAAGTCTGGTTCCGTCGAGTCCACTGACATCCCTCCAGTCATCGCGTCGATAACGACCGCCGAACTATATCCACAACCGTGCTTGAATTGAACGCTCGTGGTACCGCATACGTAATAGCGGGATGCCCCCTTTTAGGTCGACACACGGTCGACAGGTCGGTGCTCACCGAGGCCGGCGCCGCGGCCGGTGCAGATCAGTTCTCGCTGGATGGGGCGCGAGGTCGTCCACGCTCGGGCCCGTCGTGCTGCCCCGGCCCCATGCTGGGCCGTAGTTCGGCTGTCGCGGCCGCTACGTCGTGAGTCCGCGTCAGCGCCGCGATTCTGGACATGCGAGGGCCGGAACTCGTCACCGCCGGCCCGACCTTGCTCGGGACGCATCGATCTGGTTCAACAACCGGCGCACCTTGCCGTCGGCACTGGTCTAGCGGCGGTCGGTTCGCCTTCGCACTGCAGCGCGCGATCGTCGCGGGTAACGGGCGGGTTCACGATCCTCGTCTTCGGTGCCCGTCGCCGGCGGCGGACCGATCGGCGGTGCGGCGCCTACGGCGGCGCGTCCCTCTCCTGGTTGAGGAACGCCTCAACATCGCGGAGCAACTCGTCCGGCGACGGCAGCGAGTCCTCATCATCATCTGCGCCGCGCGAGCGGCTCGCGCTGTCCGCGACCATCCGGTCGTACTCGTCCTCCATCTGACGCAGGGCCTCCGCCAGCTCAGAGGACTCGCGGACCGCCTCGTCGGCCTTCGCCAGCACCTGCTCTGCGAGCTCCCGGATCGCGTCGAGGTCGGTCCGCGTCTGGCAGAGACGGTCGCACGTCTCGATCAGCGCCACCATCGCCAGCGGGTTCGGGACCACACCGAGGTAGTTCGGGACGATCGCGGACAGCCGCGCACTCCGCACCGACGCACCCAGCCGCATCAGCAGCGTCGTGCCGAAGTCCACGGGCCCCACATAGTCGAGCGGCAGCGCGGCGCGGCCCAGCCGCTCGGCGAGGTCCGCGTCCTCCGTGGTGACTCGCAGGAACACCGGACGCGTGTGCGGTAGCGCCCCCGGCCACGACGAAACGAGCACCAGCTCGCCGACGCCGGTCTCGCTGATGAATTGCTGCAGAGCCTGCGCGAAGCCACCCCAGTGCAGATGGGGCTCAGTGCCCAGGAGCACTAGGACATCTCGCGAGGCCCCGGCGGGTCGCAGTCGGTGAATACGGTTCTGCGGCCAGACCAGGACCCGTTCGTCGTCCCTGCGCTCGAGCATCGGACTCGCCACGGTGAAGTCGAAGAAGTCCTCGGGCTCAATCTCTGCGATGAGTTCGCCGTGGTTCGCCGTCACGAGATGCGTCAGAGCGGCGACCGCCGTCGTACCAAAGCCGTTCTTGCGCACAAAGGCCGCGAGCATGATCGGGGAATCGAGGTCACCCCGCTCCCCATGCCACCGGAGCTGCTCCATTGCCATTGCCGGCCATCATCGCGCAAAGGCCACACGACCGCCACGGGATGCAACCGGCGACCTCGGCGTCCATCCTGCCAATCGCCGGATTGCACGCATGGCCGCGCGCCGAAACCGCACCTATGTGCCAGAGGCGAACGTCCCGCTTTTCGTGTATCGTGCCGCCAGGCCCCTCCACCATCAGAAAGTGCCGCTCTCGTGCTACACAAGCTTGCTGCCTCGTCCCTGGCCGTGTTCCTCGTCCTGCTCGCATCTCTCGGTCTGATCGCCTGCGGTGACAGTGACACGAGTCCGGAGGCCCTGATCCATGGCTGGGTAATCGCCGATGGCCCGGTGGCTGGAGCGGAGGTCACGCTACTCGACCATCAGGGCAACCCGATCGAGGGCGCCACAGACACGAGTTACGAGACCGGCACGTTCGCGCTGCCGGTCGACCACATCCCGCACGAATTCACAGTCGTCGCCAGGGGCGGCACGATGAACGGCCAGGCCTTCGCGGGAGAACTGCGCGCCACTGTGCTGGCGTTCGACCCAGAGGAGGACTCACTCGTCCTGACTCTCGGGACGACTCTCGCTAGCGTGTACGGCGAGAGCGCCGATGTCCGTCCGGAGGACGCGGACGCCACGGTTCGGGAATTCCTCGCCATCAACGACGATGTCGACCTGGGCGAGGGGCTCCGCGGTGAGAGTGACCATTTCGGCGCGCGAGCATTCCTGGCGGAGGCGCTCGCGAACGGCGGAGTAGACGCCTATGTCGGGCTGCTAGTCGACGAGATGATGAAGCCTGGCTTTGAGGCCCACTCCTTCCCGGGAACGCAGGAGAATTTCGGCGCGTTAGACCTCGCATCCGGCGTCCTCCAATGGGCAGGCTACAAGGCTACTCCCATCGTGCTGGAGCATTTCGGGATCAAGGATCGCGAACCCACGGTCGTCGATCTCAGCCGCCAACTGACTCAAGTCTCCTCGCAACTCGATGAGCTCGACCGTCGGATTACGGCGCTCGGGTCGCGGCTTGAGTGCAAGATCTCTCTCGCCAGCGGGCGTAACACGGCCGTCACGATCGGGGACCGGCTCAGCGAGCTGCAGCTTGCCGCCCGCCGGCTTCGCGACCTCGTGAATGCCGATCCGGCGAACACGCGCCTGATTCAAGACCTCGAAGATCGACTGCGTCGGACGGCGGCAGGCTACGAGAATGCTCCACTGCACATGAACCAATTCTCGATGGGGATCGCTTCACTCCGTGACCCCGGAGCGCTCCGCGATATCAGCACTCAAGTCACCGACTGCAGCCGTTTCGTCACCGACGTGCGGTCGGCCGAGATCTACGACGCGTGGTCGTTCCTCTATCTCCAGCAGCTCACGGCATGCTCCCTGATCATGTGGTACGAGCTGGACCAGGAGAGCGTCCACGAAGCGGAGCAGATTGGCCGCGATTGCGACGCATATAAGGCGCAATTTGTCAGGATGGAACCCGCGCTGATTCCCCGGGGTGCAAGGTACGTCTACGACTCTCAGCAGAATCTCGTGTGGGTGTACGGCGGCCGCAGTGAGTACCGGGTCCACGAGAGCAACGCCAACCGAGGGACTGGCTTTGGACAGCTCGGCGTCTTGATAGCTCCCAACGAGGAGATCGGCAACGATGTCCGGACGTTCTTGCAGACTTGGAGAGTGCCCACCCCGACGGAAGCAAGGTCAGCGTTCGCCATTTGCGAGGGCGCTGCGGCGGCGAACCTGCGTTGTCTCAGTGACAACGGGTGGAACCGGTTTACGACCGCCGAATTCAGGATCCTGATCGGGGATCGCGCGATGATTACGTCCTACGATAGCCCCTACCGGGAAGTCCGCCACGGACAGGTGATGCACTGGAACGGAAGGGTCGAGGACTACGGCTTCCGGACGCCGAACAACGCCGTTGAGCTCGTCTTCGTAAGGCCACCATCGGCGAACGAGAGATTCGTGATTCGCTAGACTCCACTCGACTGCAACCGGTGTGGGCGGCTGACCCGGCCGGCACGGGTGTCGATCCATTAGGGAGTGAAGAACTCACTGACTGCGATCGCGCGGGTGTCACCAAACGAGGTGCCGGAGGCGCCGACGTGCGACCCCGCCACGCTCGAATAGACGCGCCGGTACACCTCACTGATCGAGGCGGTCGGCGACATCGTGGCCACCCGCCACAGGGCTTCAGAGAACTGATCCGTGACCCACACCCGCTTGTCCAGGTCATACGTCCCGCTGCGGGAGTTCTCCGTCGCGGAAGCAGCCGTGAACAGCAACGCGCGAGGCAGGTCGAACTCCGCCCCAAACACACCGCTCTTGCACGCCTCGATCGCAACGAGTAAACGCCGGTACGAGGCCGTCGAGAGCGCCGAGCTCAGCACGCTTGGGCTCAAGACGCGAGCGGCGTCATGTCGGCCGATCACAGGCTCGCCCGCACCAAGGAGCACCCCGTCTGTCTCACCATGCCCCGCGATGAAGACGAACACGTTGTCGGATGCAGCCGCATCGAGCGCGGTGGGTGTCGTCGAGGTGACGTTCCCGCTCAGAATCGCCGTCGCGCGCTCGGCGGTCATGTCTGCGATGTCGTAGTCAACCTGAACATCCGCGAGGAGGTTCGGCCCGCCGGATTCGTTCCGGATCACCCCCGGTTCCGGGTTGAGCGAATTCCCCGCTACCGTCCGATCCATGACGAGAATGATGCGGTCGTCGGGGACGCCCTGCGCTCGCAGCGTCTGGTAGAACGCGAGTACATCCGCCTGATGACGGTAGTTTTCCCAGCCTACGGACGCCGCGATGAGTACTGCCCACAGTCCGGTGCGATCCGGAACGACTGACACCGCCTGATCGGCCACGTCCCGGGCTCGAGCGGCGTGTGGCTCTGCTTCATCTCGGTCCAGCGTCCCGTCCAGGAGCTCCACCGTCGTGAACACTCCGCCCTCGACGCGCCAGTGGCGGTAGAGGTTGTCGACCGGGTCGGTGTACGAGTCCGCATCGAAGTCGAGCGACCCGCTGGCGCCCTCGACATCTGAAAGGACGCCCGAGCCGATGGCCTGGAGCGTGCGCGCGACGCCGCCCCTATCCCAGCCGGCCGGCGTCCCGCCGCGCGCACCGACGATCTCCTGCATAGCACTGGCGAGCGCCGCACCGCCCTCCCCACCGGAACGCTCGAGCCCGTACGCGATGAGCAGGATCGCGTCATACGCATTGGCGGCGTAGGGAGGAGCTTCGGCGTGAAAGCGCTGCTCGAATGCCCCCTCGAAAGCCGGCTGGGCCGCTGGACTGGTCCCCTCGAGGCCTTCACTGGACGCACCCAGGGCCTCGATCAGCGCGGGCGCAGCACCGGAGTCGGAAAACAGCAGGCGCGCACCCGCCCCCGATTGATGCCATGCCTCCGCCATGCAGCGGGCAGTTGCATCGGCGCTCGGACCTCCTCGCGACGCGAGGTCCTCCGGCACCACGATCAACGTGTCCGGCCTGCCCGAGAGAGCTTCCAGCATCGGTCGCGCGCATGCCTCGCTCGACTGGTCATACCGGACGACGGCAGTCGTCTCCAGTCCCGACTCCGTCGCCAGGAAGCCGAACCAGTCGAAGAACGTCTGGCCGTACAGCCCGCTCCCGGTCACCAGCGCCACCTTGCGGGCACCGTCACGGGCGGCCAGATCCAGCATGGCGCGCACCTGCGAGACGTCACTTCCGACCGTCCGCCAGAAGAAGTCGTGGGACGAGAGCGCCCGAAATAGGTCGGCGGACGTCGCGGACGGACTGATCATGACCTTCTGCGCTGCCACGAAGAGCGGCGCCACGGTGAACACTGCCTCGGAGGAGTCTGGCCCGACAACCGCAACGACCGACGGGTCACGGGCGACTCGCCGCGCCGCGGTCGTCAGGTCCTCCTGCGCTGTATCGATGAATGTCGCCGCGAGCGGCCGTCCGTTGACGCCACCCGCGTCGTTGATCGTCTCGATCGCCCAGTTGAGCGGAGTCTCCCAGTCGACCGCCTCGGGACCGGTCAGTGGAAGTAGTACCGCGACCTGGGCGAGCTGCTGCGCCTCGTCGGTTCCCTTCGAGCCTCCGCCGGTCGTCACTATCACAGCGACGAGGGCGGCGCCCGCGACCAATACAGCCAGGGCAGCCGCGACCAGTGGAACGCGGGAACGAGGTGCCATTGTCGCGGAGGCTATCACTGCAGCCGCAGGGCGGATACGCGACGCCGCGATGCTGCGCGCTTCGACGTTCCAGGGTCCCGCCCGGGCATCGTCGTCATCGTCCGATGGCCACCCACCGAGCTATCTCGTGCGAACCCTCCCGACCTGAGCGCGTGGTGGGCGAGGAAAGCGGAGGCCGTCCCGCGCAACCGGCATCGCCCTCTTCGACGTCACCAACATCCGCCAGCCTCGCGATGCCCCCAAGCGTTGCGGCATTCCCGTCGTCGGAGAGCAGCCGCCGCTACCGTTCGTCCGACGCGAGAGCGATGGAGGCCTCGGGGCACATCCGTCGCAACAGCCTGGGAGGAGGTGGGCTCGCAGGAGGATGAGAACCTCTACCACACTCGCGGCTGGACCCGCGAACTGTGGCGCCAGTCGCTCGGGCTCCCCGCGCAGCTACCGCCTCCCCAGGAGCAGCAGAATGTGACCTCGATGGCAGATGCCGCGGGGTAGAGGCGAAGCGCCTCGATCGATAGGCGGCAGCACTTCTGAACAACCGGTACGCGGAGGGGCTCGCTGTCGAGCCCCACCGCGTACTGCTCCCTACTTGTCGAGCCAGGCTTTCACCAGGATCTCGCCCCAGTCGTAGAAGTAGCTTCTCGCGCCAAACGCGCTCTCCAGGCGGACGCCTCGCAGCCATGGCTGCTGGACATTAAAGGCACGCCCGAACGTCCGCACGGGCCGGTACGCTTGATCGTGGTATTGATCCCAGATCTTCGCGAGCAGGTCCTTGCGCTTCGCGGGGTCGAGTTCGACCTGCTGGGCTTCGGCCCAACCGTCGATCTGCGAGTCGTTCACGTGATCCCGATTGCCCGGCGACTTCGAATGCAGCGAGTTGTAGAAGTACGTGTCCGGCTCAGTCCCGAGCGGCATGAACCCGTTGTGCAGGACGTCGGGGAACGTACCTCCGATAAGCTGCGAGTTGAACTCCGTGTAGTCCAGCTTCTTGACCGCATAAGTGATGCCAACTTGCCGGAACTGGTCGGCCATCACCTCCGCGACCTGCGTGTCCGTGGTCGCGTACTCGAAGTACCGAGCATCGATCGTCAGGCTCTCTTGCCCGGCCGCGCTGAGAAGCTTCTTTGCCTCGTCGGGTGCATATCGAGTCCAGTTGCCGAACTTCCCTGACTCGATGGTGGGAGCGGTGTCGTGGACGAAGCGCCACGGCAGCAGCGAGACCGTCTGACCGATCCCTTCGAAGACCAGCCTCGAAATCGACTCCCGGTCCGTGGCGAGCGACACCGCGCGCCGGACACGGACGTCCTGCCACTTCGTGACCTGGTGATTGAACATGGGCTGGGGACCGGAGGCCGCCGAGCTGGCCAGGGAGGTCACCTGGACGTCAGGATTCGTCCTGACGACTTCATCCATCTGCCGCTTGGTATTCACCATCGAGTACGCGAACTCGATCTGGCCGGAACGGAAAGCAGCGAGGCGCGCCGCGGCGTCTGGCATGGGGCGGAACTCCACACCGTCCAGCAGGATGTTCGTCTCGAAGTAGTCCGGGTTCTTCTCGAGCGTCACGCGCTGGCTGGTGATGGCCTCCTTCAGGATGAAGGGGCCGGTGCCGACCACCATCTTGCCGATCGAGCCATCGTCGACCAGCTCTCGTGGGAAGATCGTCTGGTAACGCGAGGCCAGTGGGTTGATGAAGTCGATGAGCGGCTTGGTGAGCTTGATGCGCAGCGTGGAGTCGTCCGGAGCGTCGATCGAGTCCACGTTGGTCCAGTACGACTTGTACACGCCCTCCTTCCGGTACCGCTCGAACGCGAACTTGGCGTCTGCGGCAACGAAGGCGCGGCCGTTCAGAGGCGCCACGTTTTGCCATTTGACGCCCGGCGCCATCTTGAACGTGAGCGTCAGCCCGTCCGGAGAGCGCTCCCAGCTGGAGGCCAGTTCCGGCTCGAGTTTGAGGGTCGTCGTGTCGACCCCGGGGCCCGTGGCAAAGCCGACCAGCCGGTTATAGACGGTGTTCGGTACGGTGATTGACCCACCAGCTGCCGCCGAGACCGGGTCGAACGGGCCAACATCCCATGACACAGCTACGTTGAAGACCCCGCCCGGTTTCGGCGTCTTCCCCGCGGGTTCCGGGAAGTCGGTCGGGTAGGGCGAGTCCGCAGCCCAGACCCATCCAGGCGGCAAAGGGTCGGGTCGCTGCCCGGTGGTGCTGACGTTGCCGGAAACCGCCTCACTTGACCCGCCCCCGCTGCCGCCAGACGTCGTCTCGTCGTCCTCCCCGGCGCACCCGAGGAGTGCGGCGGCCGTGACTCCCACACCACCGAGCGCGGTCGTCCTGAGCAACGCTCTTCTCGTCGTGCGGCGGCCGGGCAAGGCTATGCCGGTTCTTTCTGTTGCCATTCGTCCCTCCGGACCGATTCGGCTCGATGCCAATCGTGTTGACGGGACTATAACACGCTCGTCATGTCGCACTTTGAGCGCGTGCCCGGTGGGGGCGACCAGTCGATCGGACGATGAGGGGCTTACCCAGCGCGGGCGGTGTACGCTGCCCGCCGGGCGTCGCCGCCGTTCGGATCCCCCGAGTTACGCGGTCGGACCACCGAGTTCGCGCACAGGGGCTCCCGCGTAGAAAGCCCGGATGTCCTCGATGGCGTCGCCGTACCAGAGGGTGTAGGTGTCGCGCGTGACGTAGCCGATGTGCGGTGTGAGCAAAACATTGTCGAGGTGCCGGAACGGGTGGTCGGCCGGGAGCGGCTCGACATCGAATACGTCGACGCCAGCGCCGGCGATCCGCCGTTCACGCAGTGCGGCCGCCAGCGCCGCCTCGTCGACAATCGGTCCTCGCGACGTGTTGACCAGATAGGCGGTCGGCTTCATGAGCGCGAGTTCCGCCGCGCCCAACAGCCCCCGCGTGCGCCGGCTCAATACCTGGTGCACCGTGACCACATCCGCTCGCCTCAGGAGTTCTTCCTTCGAGACCAGCGTGGCGCCTGCGGCCGCCGCACGGTCGGCGGTCAGATGCTCGCTCCACGCGATCACCTCCATGTCGAAGGCGTTTGCGACCCGTGCCACCGCGCTTCCCAGGTTGCCGAGGCCGATGACGCCCAGCACGCTCCCCTCGAGCGGGACCCCGAGGCTGACCTGCCATTTCCCGTCGAGGACGGCGGCGTGCTCGCGGGGGATGTTCCGCAGCAGGCTGATGATCAGCCCCCAGGTCAGCTCGGCCGTCCCGTGCCCGTGGACGCGCGTGCCGCATACCGTCTTGCCAAGCTCCCGGGCCGCCTCGACGTCGATCACGCGGTTGCCCATTCCGGCGGTAACGATGAGACGCAGGTCCGGCAACCGTTCCAGCACGTCCCGAGGAAACGCGGTGCGCTCGCGCATCGCCATCACGACGTCGTACCCGCGGAGCCTCGAAACGAGTGCGTCCGCGTCGGCGATGTGCTCATGCATCGCTTCCACCTCGAACTCCGGTCCGAGCACGCTCCAGTCCACGACGTGCAGTGCCACGTCCTGGTAATCGTCGAGAAGTGCCACTCGCATCGGAAGTCCCTCCGTCGAAAACGACCTGCGGCGGAGACAGACTACTCCGCTCCGGCCGACCAGCGTCGGTAGCCCGCCTGGAGGGCGCCTACCCGCCCCGCCTCAGTGGCCTGCTCCGCGCACGAGCCCCGCTTCGCGGGGGCCGTCGAGGTGAGACGCGCGCCGTGGGGCCGCGGTGGCGCTCGCCCCGTCGGGGTCGTGAGTGCTCTACAAGTGCGACCCGCGCACCGCGAGGGTGTAGACGACAGGCACGGCCGCCGCTTGCCACCCAGCGTTTTCGAGGTTGGCCGCTCGAACGCGTGGCCCACTGCCGGATGAAGCCGACAGTGAGCCACCTTCTCCACCTCGAACTGACCTATGACGACGCCATCGGGCCGATCGCCCGCCGTTCGCGCCAGCCACGATCCGCGCCTCAATCCGCGGTATAGCCAATCCCGACCGACGCGTATCCGGAGACCACCGTCAGAGGATCGACGCCCGCCGCCCCGGCACTGACTACGCTCACCGCGCATGTCCCCGCGGAAATCGGAATCGAGAGGCCGCTGGTCAGCCCCTCGGAGGTCGTCCCGGCTGCGATCACTCCTGTCAGCGTGGGAGTCAGGGTGACCATCGCGCCCGGCACCGCCGTGTAGCTGTTGTCGCAGTCCGGTGACACGTACAACTGCGCCGTAATCGTCACGGTCGTCCCGACGAGCGCGAGTGCTGAGGTCGTGCTGAACGCCGCGTGCAGGTCAGTCACGACGATAGCCTTGGCGACGCTCCCGCCTGCCGTGATTATGCCCGGGCCGCCCGTGAGGTCGATCACGCCGCCGGCCATCGTGACGCCACCCGCGGATCCCTGCCCCGCCAGCGGAAGCACGGCCGATGTGTCAGCGAGCCCGCCCCCGGTCGTGGTCATCGTGGCCGGCAACCCGGACGAGGCGGAAAGGACCGCTCCCCCGCTGGCGGGGCCCGTCGCGCCGGTCGGGCCGGCGGCTCCGCTTGGTCCGGTCGGGCCGGACGCGCCGAGACCCGTGGCACCTGTGGGCCCCACCGGGCCGGTCGCGCCGGCAGGCCCGGTGGCGCCCGTCGAACCGGCTGGTCCGGTCGGCCCGCCCAGGCCGAGTGTGATCGAGGTCTCATAGAACGTGCAGCTCGTGGACGGATAGCCCACGACCACGCGCACCGTCCCGGTGAGCTTGTTGATGCAGGCCGGCGTTGAAGCTGGAGTCGGCGTGGCCGTCACCAGCCGCGTACCTCCCACGACCGCTGCCCCGAGCAAGGCCGTAGCTAGGATCGCGAGTAGCGCCCCTCGACGCTCCAGAGGACGCCTCAGGCCAACCATCGCGTGTCCTTTCCCGCCAGTCAGTCAACCGGTGCGAGGCCAGTACTAACCTGGCTTGGTCATTCTATTGTGCTCGGAGTAGACGGCTGCTGCCGGCGCCTGGATGGGGAGGCGCCGGTGGCGGGCTCGAGGTCGATAGTAGTTCAGCCGTCTCTCCCGTGGGCTCATCAAACTGCGCGCGCGACGAGGACGCCCCACCGCGCGGTTTGTGTCCGGGGCCTCGTGCGACGGGCCTCGCGCCGCTCTTCGCAGTCAATCGACGCCAGAACACGCTGTTCGACGACCGCAGGCGAATTTCTCGGCTCGGTGCCCTCCTCAACCGGGAGGCCGCGCGTCCCTAAAACACCGCGAAAATCGTGGGATGCGCCAGGATTCGCCACCGGGGGCGAGCCTCAGACGCCCGTTGCGCCGCTGGCCGAGGCACGCGCGACGGTCGGAGTCGGAATGGACGTTCCCGCCCTCGAGCGCGACCGGCTGCAGGAGCCCGCGACCGACGCCCGTATCGCCCGCCCGCGCTCCTATTGCCGAGACCGCCGATTCAGCGACCGACGCAGTCGCCGGATCGTTCGGCGGACTGCTCGACCAATGGCCAAACGCGGCCGGCAGCGACCAAACGTGGCGCCGCCCGCTCTGCGACGTGAGGGACAATGCGAGGCGGCGCCGGCTGAATGCGCTGCGCCGCCTCGTCAGGCAGCGCTACCCGCGAGGAAGCCCGAGGCCTCGCGTGGCGATGATGTTGCGCTGGATCTCGTTGGATCCGCCGGCGATCGTGCCGACAACCGTGTGGCAGTAGTTCTGCGTGTGCGCCGCGTGCAGCGGTGCGTACTCCTCCTCGGAGGACCACAGGTTCGAACGCACCCCGAACGCCTTGATCCCCGTACGCGCGATCCGCTGCGCAAGCTCCGAGCCGTACATCTTGCCCATCGACGCCTCATAGTTCGGGATGTTCCCCGACGCATGCATCGAGGCGATGCGGATGCAGAGGTTGTCGAGCACCTCGGATTCGATGTAGCGGTCGGCCAGTTCCGCGCGTACGAGTTCGCGCCGATTTGGCATCGGATCCTCGCGTACGTACGTCACCAGCTCATCCATCGCCTTCCGCAACGCCACGGAACGCGCGACGCCCGATCGTTCGTAGTCGAGGAGCGTCATACCGACGTACCAGCCGCGGTTCACCTCACCCACAACCTGGCTGGCGGGCACACGCACGTCCTCGTAGAAGGTCTCGTTCGTCGCGTGCTCCCAGCCCATGCTGATGATCGGTCGCACCGTGACCCCGTTGCTCGCGGCATCGATCATCATGAACGTGATTCCGCGATGCTTCGGCGCCTCCGGGTCGGTGCGGAACAGCCCGAAGATCCAGTTCGACTTGTGCCCCGCTGAGGTCCACAGCTTCTGGCCGTTGATGATGAAGTCGTCGCCGTCACGCGTGGCCCGGCACTGGAGCGACCCGAGGTCCGAGCCGGCGCCGGGCTCCGAGAAGCCCTGCGCCCAGCGGATCTCCCCCGTCAGCGTCGGCTTCAGGAACCGCTCCTTCTGCTCCGTCGTACCATGCACCAGCAATGTGGAGCCAATCAGGTTGCCTCCGATGGCAGGTGCTTCGGCGCGAGCGAACTCCTGGTTCAGGATGAACTGCTCGAACGTCGACATGTCGGCGCCGCCGTACTCCTTCGGCCAGTGAGGTTGCCCCCAGCCGCGCTCGGCGAGCGCGTCCGCCCATTCCTGCGCGGCCGCCTTCTCTGGCGCCGTTCCGTTGTGCAGATCCTGCTGCCAGTCGTTCTCGATGCCGCTCTCGTGCCGCCGAGATCCAGGATCCCGATAGAGCGCCGGCAGCCGTTCCTGAAGGAACGTGCGGACGCTATGTCTGAACGTCGCCTGCTCGGGGGTATCGCTCCAGTCCATCGGTGGCTCCTTCCGTGGGTCGTTTCCCGCAATGATATTCGTTTTCGAGTCGCGTCGTGACGTTCCGAATCACCAACGACCGATTCGGCTGCCTGTGCGGGACGACGCGTGATCGTGCGTGTGTCCACGCGCCGACTGAGCATGCGCGTCCGTTCGAGGAGGGCAGTGCGCACGGGACAGGAGCGTGGACGCCTTGCTCGTTCGGCCGCATCGCCACGACCCGACTTCAGGATGACGGACGTGCTAGACTGCCGACGCTTCTCGAGGCACTTGAACTCAGGAAAGGAGTCGAGATGACCGTACAGAACTTCGAACTGCTGAGCTACGAGAAACGAAACCGCGTCGCGTGGCTGACCATTAACAACGCCGAGCGCATGAACGCGCTCAGCACGGGCGTACAGAACGGCTTGTTCTACGCGTTCGAGGAAGCCGACAACGACGACGACGTGCTCGTGGTCGTCCTCACCGGTGGCGGCGGACGCGCCTTCTGCGCCGGCGCCGACCTCCGCGAGATGACCGAGCGCGACCAGACCATCGGTCAGGGCGCTGCCCAGAACGCCAAGAGCGGCCTCAGCCGCGCCGGCGAGACCCTCAAGCCGGTCATTGCGGCCGTCGATGGCTACGCCCTCGCCGGCGGCATGCAGCTCTCCGCTCGCTGCGACTTCCGCATCGCCACCGAGAAGTCCGTCTTCGGCATGCCGGAGCCGCTACGCAGCCTCACACCCATCAACACCATGGACACGCAGGAGATGGGGTTCGTCCCCCTCGGCTGGGCGTTGTGGATCATCCTCTCGGGCGACCACATCTCCGCGCAGACCGCGCACGACATCGGGTTCGTGCAGTGGCTGGTCCCGGACCGCGACGCCATGATGGAGGAGGCCGAGAAGCGCGCCGAGATCCTCAAGAAGTGCGCGCCGCTCGCCGTGCAGGCCCTGAAGAAGGGTGTCCACCTGCACATGAACCCGCCCACCCCACCGGAGGGCGTGCTGCTCCTCGACCACCTCAAAGAGGTCAACAAGCCGCTCCTCGACAAGGTCGCCAACAGCGAAGACCGTATGGAAGGCCCCAAGGCCTTCGCCGAGAAGCGCGCCCCCAACTGGAAGGGCCGCTAACCCACCCTCGCGAAGCACCCTCATGCGTGAGGGTTGCTGATGTCCGGAAGCCCTGAATCGGGCGCAGCGCAACGTAGAGAACGGAGGACAGGAGACAGATGCCACTGCAGTCACCAGTTCCAGAGGACGTCGATCGGGCCTACTTCGAAGCCTGTAACGAAGACCGGCTGGTCGTCCAGAACTGCACCGCATGCGACCGCTTGCAGCACCCACCAAAGGAGACCTGCGCGAACTGCGGCTCGTCGGCCAACCTCGAGTGGAAGCCGATGAGCGGCCGCGGCACCATCTACAGCTACTCGGTCATCTACGACACGCCGGTTGCCTCGCTGCAGGCGGACCAGCCGTACAACTGCGCGGTGATCGTGCTCGACGAGGATCCGAACATCCAGATGCTCTCCCACCTTCCCGGAACACCGGTCGATGAGGTGCCGATCGGCGCGGCTGTTCAGGTCGTCTTCATCCCCACCCAGGGGACGGGGCAGAAGGTCGCCGAATGGCAGGTGGCGAGCTAGCGCTCCAGCCGGCAGCGGAATCTGAGAAGGAGGAGTTCAATGGCAATGAACACACCAATCGCCCCCGCGTCCATGTACCGGGACCGCGAAGGGCTCGGCGTGTGGGCACACAAGGGGAAGGTAGCCGCCGTCGGTGTCGGCCACTCGCCCACGGCGCGCCGCTGGGATGGCACAGCGGAGAACTGCATCGGCGCGTGGACGATCCAGGCGATCCGCAACGCGATCGCCGACTCAGGCATCGACCCGAGCCAGATTGACGGTCTCGTGCTGGACACGACCACGACCACGGGTGCCCACTGGCCCGCTGGCCGGCCCATCCCGGAAGACGTCGTCAACGCGTTCAAGTCCACAGACGACCCGTTGGACGGCATCGCCAAGTTGAGCGCGGAATGGCTCATCAACAACACACCGGAGCTGACAAACGTGAAGTTCACGATGGTCGGCCCCGTCTGCATGTCGAACGCCATCAACGTCGCGGCGCAGGCCGTCGGCGACGGCCTCACCACCGCGACGCTGGTCATCAAGGCGTGGCATAACCTCGACGGTCGCTACTACCAGGGTGGCGCGAACGCCGAGCCGACGATCTCCGGCAACGCGAAGTGGGACCACTGGGCCGGCCCGGCCTCGTTCGGTACCGCGCAGCAGTTCCAGCGCTACATGTTCAAGTACAACAAGACCCACGACATGATGGCGCCGTTCATGATCAACTCCCGCGAGAACGGGCTGCGGTTCCCCGAGGGCTACTGGGCGCAGCACCGCCCCGAGCACCTGACCCACGAGGATTACGTCAACGCGCGCTGGGTCGCGAAGCCAGCGAACCTCTACGACAACGACATCCCGCTGATGAACGCCTGCGCGTACATCTTCACCACCGCCGACCGCGCGAAGGACCTGCGCCAGAAGCCGGTCTACATCTTGAACCACGCGAAGAACCCGGACGGCACGCGCTCGATCACCCCGACGCTCGAGGAGTGCGAAGAGGCGACGGCGCGCACCGGACGGATGCTGTACGAGGGCGCGGGCATCACTGCGGCAGACCTCAGCTTCGAGAACATGTACGACGGCTTCAGCCTGTTCCACGTGTTCCACCTGGAGGGTCTCCGGTACGCCGGCATCCAGCCCGGCGAGGCGCTCGACTTCTTCGCTTCGCAGGACATCAGCATCGACGGACCCACGCCGATCTCGCCGAGCGGTGGAAACATCGGCAGCGGGCGCACTCGGTACTGGATGCACACCGACTGCATTCAGCAGTTGCAGGGTCGCGCTGGCGAGCGGCAGATTAAGAAAGACGTCCACATCGGCGTCTCCGGCGGACCGATGCCCAACGGCGGCTGGTTCACCGTCTGGGGGAGCGAACCCGACTAGGTCGGGACTGGTGCTGAATCGATCTGCTGGCTCGACTGCGAATCCCCCTCCAGTCGGGCCCGCAGGTCCCCTCCACGGGGACTGACGTGGGCGACGAGAACCTGACGACGGGACAGGCCGGGACACGATCAAGCGACCGAGGCGTTAGCTGTCGGCCGTCGTACTGGACCCGACCTGGTGCACGCCCCGATTGAGGGTTCCCACGAGCTCGACGCACGATTCCGTGGTATCCGCGGTCATCGTCCTCGATAGGCGATGACCGCGGCTGCTGCCCGATCGCAGACCTCCCAACGAGCGGTCGCGTCGGTCGATCGAGGACATCCGGACCCCGCATGCAGCATCGCCCGGAGCTACGATGCCGTCCGCGGCTCCACGAGGCCGTGCTCATACGCCAGCACGACGAGCTGCGAGCGGTCGCGGGCCAGCAGCTTGCCCATGATCCGGCTCACATGCGTCTTGGCCGTCGCCGGACTGATCACGAGGTAGTCCGCGATCTCGTCATTGCTCATCCCTCGCGCTACGAGAATCAACACTTCACGCTCGCGCTCCGTAAGTTCCTTCAGCTCGTCGGAACGGCGCCCGACGTCGTCCGGCCGCCGCGCAAAGTCCGCGATCAGCCGCCGCGTGATTCCGGGAGCGAGCAGTGCATCGCCTCGCGCCACCACCCGGACCGCCTCGATCAGCTGCGCCGGCTCGGTGTCCTTCAGCAGGAACCCGCTCGCACCGGCCCGCAGCGCCTGATACACGTACTCGTCGAGGTCGAAGGTCGTGAGCATCAGCACGCGCAATTCCCGCAGCGCCGGCTGGGCGAGCAACTGACGCGTCGCCTCCAGTCCGTCCATCTGGGGCATCCGAATGTCCATCAGGACCACGTCTGGACGCTGCTGCGAAACCACATCCAGGGCCTGGCGGCCGTTCTGAGCCTCACCCACGACCTCGATGTCCGGTGCCGAGTCGAGCAGGGCACGGAAACCGGCTCGGATCAGATGCTGGTCATCGCAGATCACCACGCGGATCGTCACATTTGTCCTCCCCGTACCCTCGGCGTCGTGGGCAGCGATGCCCGTACCTCGAATCCCCCGTCATCGAGCCGCCGGGTCACCACGCGTCCGCCGATCGCCTCGGCTCGTTCGCGCATGCCCTCGATGCCATGGCCGTCCCCTGCGGGCCGCACATGCTCCACCGACGATCCTGCCCCGGAGGTGTTGGCGACGCGCAGTTCGAGGCTGTCGACGGCGTACTCGATGCGGACCGCGACGTGAGCCCCGGCGGCATGCCGAATGACGTTCGTCAGCGATTCCTGCAGGATGCGGTACGCCGAGCGGTCGACATGGCCGGGAAGCTCGCGCTCAGTGCCGACCGTCTCGATGTCGACCACGAGTCCCGCCTCCCGAACCGAACGCACCAGCTCGTCCAGCCCCTCGAGGCCACGCGTCGGCGCCAGCGGCGCCTCGTCGTCGAACGGCTCACGCAGCACCCCGACCAGTGATCGCAGCTCCTGAAGCGTGGCGCGGCTCGCGAGACGAATATTCTCGAACGCCTCCCGCGACTGCTCTGGCTGCGAGTCCATGAGGTGCGCTCCCACACCTGCCTGCACGTTGATGATCGAGATGTGGTGCGCGACCACGTCGTGCAATTCACGCGCGATGGCCACCCGCTCTTCCGATACACGACGCCGAGCTTCTTCCTCGCGCGTCAGCTCGGCCTCGATGGCTCGCTGCTCCGCGACGGCATGAAGCGCCCGGCGGCTGTTCGTGTTATCACCCAGCAGAATGGCGGCGGCCACCCATGCGAAGTCGAGCGCAAGCGTCGAGACATCTGGTCGCTGCTCGTTCACGAAGTGGCTTCCCATGAAGATCAGGGCGGCGCCCGCCGCCCAGCCGAAGTTGGTCACCCGCCGGTACGGTCCATTCGCCACCACCGTAAAGAGGGACAGCAGCACCGCCGGAAGAAAGGCCGGGCTGGCTGCGCCGCCGCCCAGGCGGTACAGCAGCGTCACCGGTGCCGCGAGCAACGGCAGGAGCGGATATCGGCTGCGTGCCACCACCGGCAGCGCCGCGAGCAGCACGAACAACTCCTGGTGATCTTCGGGCCGCGAAGGACCCGGCGGGCCGCCGTGACGCTGCATCGTCTGGGCGAGCCCAATCCCCGCCACGATCAAAGCGAGTCCTGCGTCGATGACGACGGGCGGCAGCCCGGAACCCGCGAGGCCCCGGGGCCGCCACCCGGCCGGCCCCCGACCGCGGTCGGTCGCGAGGTCGCGGCTGCGGGAGGCGGACTCCGGTTGCATCGTGCGTCTCATCTCGTGGTCAACGAGTACCCCGCTGGGGGCGATCACGTCGAGGCTCAGGCACGCGCCGGCGCCTCGATGCGCTCCACCGTCCACCGTCCGCAGCGGTACACGTAACCCGCCGCATGGCGCTGCACTGTCTCGATCGCCCTTCGCGCGCGGCCGGCGTCGAGGATGACGAGCAGCGACTGGCCCGCCTCGACGTGTCCGCGCAACGTATCGCGCAGGTCACGGTCCCGGGTCAGTCCGTCCGCGGCCCCGTCGTTGCTCACGATATACCCGCCCGGTCCTCCAGCCGCGATCAGCGCCTCGCGCGCGGCGATCGCTGCGCCCCGCCCGTCGAACACGGCCACGATGCTGTTCGTACCCAGGAAGGGGCGGCGCGCGGCGCTCCGGACGCTCATACCCTGCGGTCGTGCGTTGCTCTGGATAGTCATCTCATTCCTCCCTTGCTGCCTCTGGCGGTTCGACCGTCAGCGCCTCGTCACTCATCGATGAACCAAGTATCGAAAGTGGGCGTTGCCGGCGCGTCCCACCTCGGTCTCGACTCCGGCGTCATACCGGTGGAGTACGCGGTCGCCGTCGGAGTACGGCCGTCCGCCATTTCTCCACGGGCGGCAGCCGCTGCATCGCGCGCGTCGTCGGGTGATCGAGGCCCCCCGACAGGGAGCACACGCGACGGAGGGCTCCGTCCCCACGAGCAGACTGAAGGGCCCGGCGCGGCCGGGCCCCCCAAATCAGCAGCGCGACGCGCTACGCGGGCTCGAAGATGAGCTGCAGCTCGATCGTCCCGTGATCCTCGACAGACAGCACCGATGCGGCGGATGGCTGCGCGATGTCGAAGTCGGCGAACGTGATGTCCACCGACCCCACGACGACCACCTTGCCGTCGACGAGCTGCCCTTCGAGCGGGATCGTGACTGACCGCGTGACGCCGTGCAGTGTCAGGTCGCCGGTGGCGCTCGCCGAGACTGCCGCCCCCGAAGCCACATCGTCCTCGATCGCGATCGACTCGGTCAGCGCGAACGTGGCGGTCCCGTACGTGCTCGTCTCCAGGGCCTGTCGCCGCAGGGCATTGTCACGCATCGATCGGTCGCTGGTCAGTTGGGTCACGTCGGCCTCTACCGTCACCTCGGTGATTTCCGACCCATCGAAGGCAAGCGTTCCGCTGACCGCAGTGGTACGTCCAACCGCCGTGGTCGCTCCGATGCTCGCGAGTTCCTCCTCCACTCGATACCCGACGAACGACTGCCCGTCCGCCACGAGCTCCCAGGTACCGGCGAGGTCGCTCGTCCCGGCGTCGTTGGCCGCGGCAGCCTCCGACCCGCCCGCAGCCGTGTTCGCCGTCGTGGCGGCTCCACCCGCGGTCGCCGTCGATGACGCTGCCGCGGCCTGCAGGGCGCTATCGAGGCTCACCGGGGGCGGTGCGTTGTCTCGAAACAGGAAGTACCACCCCCCGAGCGCCACCACGGCCACAACGGCCAGTGCACTCATCAGCCCGATCGTGATCCGACTCATCCTGTGCCTCACTTCCGGCCGTCATTGGACGGCGTCTACTGAGGTCAGGTTCAGCCTTCGGGCAGCTGGGGGTCGTCCTCTCTCGGGAGCAACCTGCGGCTACTCCTGGTGACGCACGCTCATACTCCAACGGACGTACCACGCTGGAGTAGATACGCCTGCGGACGGTCGAAGGCCGGCGCCCCCGAGTAGAGACTGAGTCCACACCCGTTGCCACGATGTGCCCAGGGAGGCGAAATGATGTCCGACCACGAAACGCACGATGACCAGCACGACCGAGGGCTCGCGTACGACCTCCAGACGCTCTTGAGCCGCCGCGGCGCGCTCCGGCTCTTCTCGATGGCGGTACCCGGAGTCGCACTGGCCGCGGTGGTTGGTTGCTCCGGCGACGAAGACGGCACCGCGGTGACGTCTACCTCGACCGCCGCGACGCCGGTAGCATCGGCCGAGCGCACTAGTACGCCGCTGTCCGCGGCGAGCGCGCCGGCAACGGCGACGACCTCGCCGATCCCCACCACGGCAACGCCGGCCTCGGCGTGCACGGACGAAGTCCCCGAGGAGACGGCGGGCCCGTACCCGGGGGATGGCTCGAACGGCCCGAACGCACTCATCCAGAGCGGGATCGTGCGCTCAGACATCCGGTCGAGCTTCGGGACCTCGACGACCATCGCCGAAGGCATCCCGCTCGACATCGCCCTCACCATCGTCGATGTCGCGAACGGGTGCGCGCCCATGCCTGGCGCGACCGTCTACCTGTGGCACTGCGACAGCGCCGGCCGCTACTCGATGTACTCGCAGGGCGCGACGCAGGAGAACTACCTCCGCGGCGTCCAGGCCGCAGACGCTGACGGCGTCGTCCGCTTCCGAAGCATCTTCCCTGCCGCCTACTTGGGCCGCTGGCCGCACGTCCACTTCGAGGTATACCCCGCTCTCGACCAGGCCACGTCATCCGCCAACAAGCTCGCGACGTCGCAGCTTGCACTGCCCGAGGAGGTATGTGACGCGGTCTACGCCACAGCCGGCTACGAGCAGAGCGTCGCCAACATGACGCGCACGCCGCTCGCCAACGACATGGTGTTCGCGGACGGCGTCGACTTGCAGATGGCAACGGTGACGGGAGACATCACCAACGGCTACGAGGCATCGCTCGTCGTAGGCGTTTGAACGGCACCGCCAGGACGAATCGTCCCATGCGGTCCGTTGTGACGCGGGGCGGATCCTCCGTCCCCCGCCGTCCGGGCGCGGATCCGGGGAGGCGCGTGTCGCTTCGGTCGAGGAATCGACGATGTTTATTGCCCGAGCTCGCCTCGCGACGACGCGCGCTACCACGACGGGTGGCAAGATGGTGCCAGTTCAGAATCATCCCGTGATCCAAGCGCTGAGTCGGCTCGTAGAGAGGATCCGTCATGGCACAAGACACGACGCGCCGGAGTCGTGCTGAGGTGATGCAGGCATTGGCCGCTGAGCTTCGTCCCGTGCTCGATGGTTCGCTCCAGGGCATGTACGTCTACCTCGACGACGCGCACAAGCTCTGTAATCCGCGGTTCGCTTCGATGCTCGGCTACGATTCTCCCGCTGACTGGGATCGGCCAGCATCGTTCACGGAGCAGTACGTCGATCCCGGCAGTCAGCACACCCTGGTCGCAGCGTACCGGGACGCCATGCAGCATCAGGTTGCAGCCACCATCGATGTCACATGGAAGCGTCGTGACGGCGGCGCCGTCTCGACGTCCGTGATCCTCGTGCCCATCGCCCACTCCGGCGAGCTGATGGCGCTGCATTTCGTCACCCCGCAATAGCGATAGGCACTCATCCCCAGTCCGTTGCGCTCGAGGCATCGCAGGTAGGTCGTGGTGACCACGAGCGAATTGTGGTCGAGGAACGTGCTGACAGTCTCGCGGACTCCCCGGATCGGGATGTCGCTTGACCACCGATGACGAAGCGGTGCTGCGCTGATGCGGGCAGGCTGACCTCCGGACGACGTTCGCCTACGGGGTGCTGCATTCCGAGGATGAGCCCGGACGGACCGGCCGTTCCAGGACCGTCCACCGATACCCGCGCTGGCGAACGGTGCGTATCTCCAGGGCCGGAACACGCCGGAGCTTCTGTCGCAGTCGATAGAGGTGAGCCTCGATGGCGCGGCGCTCCACGTCGGGGTGCCCGAGCGCCAGCGCCAGCGCCTGCGGCGTGACCGGGCGTCCCGCTCCCTCGATAAGGCAGCCGAGGAGACGCACCTCCGAGGCCGACAGCGGGATGAATGCAGACCCGTGTCGCAACCCGTCCGGAGTCAATTCCGGCCGAGCCGGAGACTCGAACCGACGCATCTCGCGGGCGCGCGTCGCACGCCACAGGATTTCTTCGCGCGACGCGCCGACGAAGACGAGATCGTCCGAGCGGGTCGCGATGTCGGGAATCGGGGTGGCGGGATCGAACATACGCAGGCAGAGATAGCCTGCGTCGGCGGCTGCTTCTTCGAGCAGGCACGGTCCGGGATGGGCCATGACCAGGACGATGGCGGAGGGTGGGACCCTCGTCAGTTCCCGCGACGAGACACCGGCGAGCGCTTCCGGCACGTTCGCCCGCACGAATTCGGGCACGCGCTGTCCGATCGCGAGAGTGATCTCCGTCCGACGGTCGTTCGCCGTCATGGCGCTCCTCCGACCCAGATGTTGCATCCACACCTTTACGACGAAGAGTCATCCCGATGAACTTCTCGTTTCGCTCGCGTGAGCCGTCAAAGCCTGTGACGAAAGTGTGTGAATCAAGTCACAAGTGCTTCACGCACAGGCCTCCCTGACGTAACAGGGCGTGACTAGCCTCCCTCCATCGCAGCCCGCTCAGGGCAGCGAGGCCGAAAGGAGGCGAGATGGTTACCGCCACTCGGACACGACGCGTGGACGAAGCCGATGACGAGGTCACGGATCCCCAGCCGCTGCTCGCGGTCCGCAACCTCGTTACCGAGTTCAAGACATCGAGCGGCTGGCTGCGCGCGGTGAACGACGTTTCGTTCGAGGTCCAACGAGGCGAGGTCCTCGCGATCCTCGGTGAGTCGGGGTCAGGAAAGAGCGCGCTGCTCCGCACGGTCCTCGGGATTCAACCGCGGAGCGCGCGCGTCTCGGGACAGGTGCTCGTCGAGGGACGCGACGTGCTCGATATGTCGGCGGCCGAGCGCGAAGTGGTCCGGGGCTCCCAGGTCTCGATGATCTTCCAGGACCCGCTGACGGCCCTCGACCCTCTCTTCACGGTCGAACAGCAGATCGTGGAGACGCTGCGCCGGCACACGGACCTCACGAAGGCAGCCGCGCGCGAGCGCGCGCTCGCGTTGCTCAACCTCGTGCAGATCCCATCACCGGAGCGCCGTCTTGAAGCCTATCCCTTCGAGCTCAGCGGAGGGATGCGACAGCGAGTGGTGATCGCGATCGCGCTGGCCTGCAATCCTCGTCTCCTCCTCGCGGACGAGCCGACGACGGCGCTGGACGTCACCGTGCAGGCGCGCGTGCTCTCACTGCTGGCGGATCTCCAGCAGCGGCTCGGCATGAGCATCGTACTCGTCACGCACGACCTCACAGTGGCCGCGTCTGTGGCGGACCGGGTGGCGGTGATGTACGCCGGGCGGATCGTCGAGCGGGGGCCGATCCGAGAGGTCGTGCGGCGGCCGTCTCACCCGTACACGCGAGGTCTGCTGGACGCCAACATCCGGCCGGGCCAGCGCGAACGCCCGGAGGCGATCGCGGGCGCGCCGCCGAGCCTCGCCCACTTGGCCGGCGGGTGCGCGTTCGCTCCTCGATGTCCGGTGTCAGTCGACGGCTGCTTCGAAGAGCAGCCCCAGTTCGTGCTCGTCGGCCTGGACCACGCGGCTCGTTGCCTGTTCGCAACGGCTGACGTGGTCGGGGCCGATGGCGGAGCAACAGCGAGAGGAGTCCAGGGTGGCTGATTTCCTGAAACGGCGGTGGGCGCTCGCGCTTCAGACGGGAGCGGCGGCGGTCATCGGCCTGCTGCTTCTCGCCTGCGGCGCATCGGACGCGGGTGAAGGCACTACGGGCGGAGCGGCGCAGTCCGAGAGCGGCGACGCGACGGCGGCCACTGACCAGTCCGGGAGCGGCGGAACGCTCCGCATCGCGATGTCCGCAGGGAACATCCCGATCCCCGACCAGTTCCCGACCGAAGGCGGAGAAGGGCGGCGCTTTGTCGGCGTCAACGTGTACGACGCACTCGTGAACTGGGATGCCGACCAGGGAGACGCGCCGCCCGGCGTGGTACCCGGGTTGGCGGAGTCGTGGAGCCGTTCCGAGGACAACCTCACGTGGACGTTCAAGCTCCGACAGGGGGTGACGTTCCACGACGGCACGGCGTTCGACGCCGACGCGGTGATGTTCGCGTTCGACCGGTTGATGAAGAAAGACTTCGAGTTCTATTCCGAGTCGCAGCGGGGGGCCGGCGCGAGCAATCTCGCGGCGATCGCGAGCTTCGAGAAGATCGACGCGCAGACGGTGGCGTTCACTACGAACAAGCCGTGGTCATTCTTCCTGTACGACCTAGCGTTGATCAACATCCCCAGCCCGACCGCCGTGCGGACCTACGGCAACAAGGAGTATCCACGGCACGCGAGCGGGACGGGGCCCTTCAAGATCGACAAGTACGTCGATGGCCAGGTGATGGAGCTGGTCCCGAACACGGCGTACTGGGGCCGAGTACCGAAGCTCGACCGGCTGATCTTGCTTCCGATGCCGGAGCCCGCGACACGCCTCGCCGCGCTGCAGTCGGGGCAGGTCGATTGGGCGGAAGTGCCGCCGCCGGATGCGATCGAGCAGCTTCGGGCGTCCGGTTACAACGTGCTCCTGAAGTCGTACCCGCACGCGATCTACTACGGGTTCAACACGTATCGGGCGCCGTTCGACGACCCGAAGGTCCGGCGGGCGGTCGCCTACGGCATCGACCGCGAGGGGATGGTCGCGATCATCCAGGGCGCCGGCGGCCCGGCGACGCAGCTCATGTACGAGGGAAACCCGTGGCGTGACCCGACGTTCGAGGGCTACAGCTACGACCCGGACAAGGCGCGCGCACTGCTCGCCGAGGCCGGCAAGTCGAGCGGCCTGAAGATCACGGTCGCGTACCCGACCGGCGGCTCCGGGAACATGTGGCCTGGCCCGATGAACGAGAAGTTCCAGCAAGACATGCGTGACATCGGGATCCAGGTGGACCTGGTGCCCCTCGAATGGAACACGGTCATCGCGCTGTATCGGGCGGGCCTGGCGTCACCGGACTACAGCAAATACGACGCATTCTATTTCTCGCCAAACACGCAGGCGCCGCTGCTTGCATTCGCCTCGTACCTCACAGAGCGCATCCCGCCGGCCGGGTGCTGCAACGCCATGGGGTGGTCCAGCCCGGAGGCGGACGCTCTCTTCAAGCAGGCGGCGAGCACGTTCGACGACGCGGCGCGGGACCAGCTGCTGGCGCAGTTCGAGGGCGTGATGATGCGCGACGCGCCCATCGCCCCGGTCGTCCATGACCTGAACCTGCGCGTCCTCTCACCCAAGGTCCGCGGGTGGATCCAGCCGCAGTCGTGGTGGGGCGACTTCACCAGCGTGTGGATGAAGGACTGAGCGATGCTCGTGATGCTGGTACGGCGCCTCGCGATGGTTATACCCACGCTGCTCGGCGTCTCGATCGTGGTGTTCCTCCTGACGAGCGTCCTGCCAGGGGATCCCCTGGCAGGGCTCCTCGCCCAGGACGCGAGCGCCGCGGACCGCGCGGCACTCGAACAGAGCATGGGGCTCGATGACCCGTTGCCAGTCCGTTACGTCCGCTGGCTGGGAGACGCACTGGCGGGTGACTTCGGATACTCCCCGTACCGCCGGCGCGATGTCGCCGAGCTCCTCGGGACGGCCTTTCGGAACACGCTGCAGCTGGCCGTGGCCTCGGCGGCGATTGGCATCGGACTGGGCGTCGCCCTCGGGACGATCGCGGCGGTGAACCGAGGGCGCCTCCTCGACCGCGTTGTCTCGGTGGTGGCGATGACAGGGATCAGCGTCCCTTCGTACTGGGTGGCAATCCTGCTGATCATCGTGTTCTCCGCGAATCTGCAGTGGCTGCCCGCCGGCAGTATGAGCAGCGGGGCGGGCGGATTGCTCGACACCCTGAAACACCTGGTGATGCCGGCGTTCGCCAGCGCGTTCGTATCGATTGGCGTCACGGCGCGCATGATGCGCGCCAGCCTGCTCGAGACGTACGGGCAGGACTTCGTCGATACGCTGCGGGCGAAAGGGCTGACGAGCCGCCGCATCCTCTGGCACGTGGCGAAGAACGCCGCGTCGCCCGTGCTGACCGTCGCCGGCCTCCAGGTCGGGTTCCTCCTCGGGGGATCCGTGCTGATCGAGACGATCTTCTCGTGGCCTGGCCTGGGCCAGCTCATCTTCCAGGCGATCAGCGCGCGCGACTTCCGAGTGATCCAGGCCGGGATCCTCGTCGTGGCCGTGACGTTCGTCCTCGTCAACCTCGTTGTGGACCTCCTGCAGCTGGTCATCGACCCACGGCTGCGGAAGGCCGCCTGAACCAGCCGTTGCTGGACGGAAGGAGTCGCAGCATGGTCGCCATCACCACGCCTGCCCGCACGACGCGGCCAGCCGACGAGGCGCTCGTCGCTCCGCGTTCGTACCTCGGGGAAGTGCGAGTCCGCTTCATGACGAAGCGGTCGGGCGTCGCGGCCCTCGGCGTGCTCGCCGTCATCGCCGTGGCGGCAGTGGCCGCCCCCCTGTTGACGCCCCATGACCCCCTTTCCGGCCGCGCGACCGAGCGACTGCTTCCGATCGGGGCGGCCGGACACCTCCTCGGGACTGACGAGCAGGGCCGGGACATGCTGACGCGTCTGCTCTACGCGGGCCGGCTGTCGCTGGTCACGGGGACGATGCCCGTCCTCGTCGCGACGGTCCTGGGCACGGCGATCGGCGCCACCGCGGGCTACCTTCGAGGGCCCCTGGGCGCGGTGCTGATGCGCTCGATGGACATGCTGTACGCGTTCCCGGCGGTCATGCTCGCGATCGCGGTCGCGGCGTCGCTCGGGCCGGGCGTGAACAACTCGATCCTCGCCATCAGCATCGTCTTCATCCCGCCGATCGCGCGCGTCGCGGAGGCCGCCACGCGACGCGTCGTGCTCCTCGAGTACATCGAGGCGGCACGTCTGAGCGGAGCAAGCACCGCGCGCATCATCGTGTCGCAGGTGCTGGCGAACATCTTCAACCCGATCTTCGTATACGCGTCGGGCCTGGTTGGGCTGAGCATCGTGATCGCCTCGGGGCTCAGCTTCCTGGGTCTCGGAGCGGCGCCGCCAACCCCCGAGTGGGGATACATGCTCAACAGCCTGCGAGGCGCGATCTACACGCAGCCCTGGGTCGCGATCCTCCCCGGGCTCCTCATCTTCGCCACGTCGATGGCCTGCAACGTGGTGAGCGATGCGCTGCGCGACGCGCTCGACGTGAAGGACGCGTAGCTGGCGGCTGAGCCGAGCTGAGCGACGGAAGGAAGTGGCCATGGCAACGTCGACAGGGACGCCCGTATCGACCTCGACCACGTGGGGAAGCACCACCGGGTTCAGCACCCAGTCGCCGCGCGAGCTCGTGCATGCGGATGTGCTGCTGCGGGTGGCCGGGCTGTCGAAGGACTTCCCGGTGCGCCTCGGGATGCGCGCTCGGGGAGTGCTCTCAGCCGTCGACAACGTGTCGTTCGCGGTGCGCGCCGGCACGACGGTTGGCATCGTCGGGGAGTCCGGATGTGGGAAGTCGACGACCGCACGCCTGATCCTCGGCCTGATCGAGCCTGACCGCGGGTCGATCGAATTCGAGGGAGTAGACATCCGCACCCTGGACCGTGTGCAACGGCGAGCGGTGAAACGCAACATGCAGATGGTCTTTCAGGACCCGTACTCGGCGCTCAATCCGCGCATGTCGGTCGGGGCAAGCATCGCCTTCCCCATGGCCGTGCATGGCATGCCGCGCAAGGAGCAGCGCGAGCGAACGGCCATGCTCTTGCAGCAGGTCGGGCTGCATCCGAACCATGCCTCGTACTACCCGCACCAGATGAGCGGCGGACAACGGCAGCGGGTGAACATCGCCCGTGCGCTGGCGCTCGAACCGCGGCTCGTGATTGCGGACGAGGCGGTCTCTGCCCTCGACAAGTCCGTGCAGGCGCAGGTGCTGAACCTGCTCACCGACCTGCAGGAGCGCCTCGGGCTGACCTACCTGTTCATCAGCCACGACCTGAACGTCGTGCAGTACGTCGCCGACCGGGTGATCGTCATGTACCTCGGACAGGTGGTCGAAGACTGTCCGTCGCACGAGCTGTACGCGCGGCCGCTGCACCCCTACACGCAGGCACTGCTCGCCTCGATCCCCGACATCGACCCGGACCGCCCAGCGCCCGCCGGTCTCGAGGGGGACGTCCCGAGCCCGCTCAACCCGCCATCGGGGTGCCGGTTCCGCACCCGGTGCCCTGCGGCGATGGCGGTGTGCGGCGACGAGCGTCCGGAGCTCCTCGAGGCCGAGCCGGGTCACCTCGTGGCCTGCCACCTGTTCGACCGCGCGGCGCCGGCGCCAGCGGCGCCGGAGCCAATACAAGGAGTTGCCATGACCAACGCCTGACACACCGATCCAGATCCACCCTCGCCAGAGGGCGAGGGGCAGAAGGGAGCATCATGCCAGCACCCACCGACACCGAGGGAACGGTACGGACCCTGCTCGCGATCGCGGGACTCTCGCTGACCGACGAGCAGGTCGCGACCTACGTCCGCGTGTACCCGCGGCTGCGCGCCTCCGCCGACGCGCTCTTTGCCATCCCCGAGGTCCGCTACGAGCAGCCAGCGGTCATCTACCCCGCAGCCGTCTGAACCAACCAGCGCGGCCACTCGACAGGAGGATCCACGATGACATTTCCGCTCACCATCGAAGCCACCGCCGCAGCACTACGTGCGGGCGAGTTCACCAGCCTCGAGCTGACTCAGGCGCTCCTCGCGAAGGCGAAGGCGCTCAATCCCACGCTGGGCGCATTCGTCACGATCACCGAAGAGACCGCGCTCTCCGAGGCGGCGGCGGCGGACGCGAAGTTCGCGGCCGGCATCGACCTCGGGCCGCTACAGGGAATCCCCTACGGTGTGAAGGACATCATCGCGACGAAAGATGCGCCCACGACCGCGAACGGGCTGATCCTCGACCCATCTTGGGGCGCCGGATACGACGCCACAGTCGTGGCGAAGTTGCGGGCGGCCGGCGCGGTGCTGATGGGCAAGCTGGTCTTGAACGAGTTCGCGATCGGCATGCCGGATGCGAGCAAACCGTTTCCAATGCCGCAGAACCCGTGGGACCTCGAGCGGAGCGCCTCCGGATCGAGTTCGGGGACGGGGATCGCGGTGTCGACAGGGCTGGTCCTCGGCGGTCTGGGGACGGACACCGGCGGTTCGACGCGCGGGCCCTCGTCGTGGAACGGGCACAGCGGGATGAAGCAGACGTTCGGACGCGTCTCGAAGTACGGGTGCGTCCCGCTGGGGTACAGCCTCGACCATATCAATCCGATGGCGCGCAGCGCGTACGACTGCGCGCTCATGCTCAAGGTGATGGCGGGCTACGACCCGCTCGACCCCACGACCGTCGACGTCCCGGTCCCCGATTACACGGCGGAACTCACCGGCAGGATGGACGGGCTGCGAGTCGGCGTGCCGATGGCGTACTTCTTCGACGCCCCCGACCTCGAGCCGGAGGTCCGCGCGGCCGTGCTGGCAGCGATCCGAACGCTCGAGGACGCGGGAGCCGCGGTCACGGAGGTCGCGCTGCCGCACGCGGGTGAGGCGAAGGACGCGAACATGATCATCATGTACAGCGAGGCCTTCGCTTACCACCGCGAAGACCTGGCCGCGCGCTACGACGTGTACGGGCGCTACACATCGGAAGTGCTGACGCGCGGAGCGCTGCTCGGCTCCTCGGACTACGTGCAGGCGCAGCGGTTCCGCTCGTATTGGAAGCAGGCCGTGACCGAGGCGATGGTGGACGTAGATGTCCTGATCACGCCGACCTCGATCAGCCCGGCGCCGAAGCGGTCGGAGATGAGCCCGGAGAAGCAGCTCAGCGGGTCCAGCTTCACGAGCCAGTGGAACCTGACGGGGCTGCCGGCGATGGCGATTCCCTGCGGGTTCAGCGAGGGCGGGCTGCCGCTCTCGATGCAGGTCATCGGGAAGCCGTTCGCCGAAAGCACGGTCTTCCAGATCGGACACGCGTACCAGCAGCTCACGGAGTATCACCTGCGCGTGCCTTCGATGGCCGTCGAAGCCGCGGCGGCCGCATAGCACACGGCAGCGGGGGCAGCCGTTGCGGCGGCGGCCCCCGCTGACCACCACAGATTCCCGAGTAGGATCGAGTGACGTCCGCCCCAGCGGTCCAGAACGAGCGCGGTCGTCACGGATCGGATGTGGTAGGCTCCGCGCGCATTCGGGGATGGTCGCCAGTGTGCGTGCGAACGCCGGTGGATTCGGGCTGACGGCCGACACTATCGCTCGGAGGCGTTGAGCAACATCGGTGCCAGGATCGCGGGTAGCCTCGTGCTGAAGACGATTGGCCGGTGGCTGGCCGCAGTGCTTGTATTCGCGGCCGGCTGCTCCTCAGGCGAGGAGACACTGAAGGTCCAGCTCGGCGTGGTGCAGTCGCTGACCGGGGCCGGTGCGGCATACGGGCAGAGCGGCGCGGAGGGGATCAGGCTGGCGGTCGACGAGGTGAACGCCTCGGACGGTGGCATCAGAATCGAGTACTCGGTCAGCAACGACGAAAGCAAGCCCGACACGGGCGTCGAGGCGTTCCGGACGTTCGTCGCCAATGGCGTGACGGCGGTGATCGGCCCGTCGTTGTCGAATGTGGCATTTCAGGCGCTGGCGGTAACGAACGACGCCGGTATCCCCGCGATCTCACCGATGACATCGGCGAGCGGGATCGGCAACATCGGCGACTACGTGTTCCGAGTAGCGCTCGCCGAGGATGCATCGCTGCCGGCGCTGATCGCCCGCGTCGGAACAATCGGCAGCGTCCGTGAGGGCGTGCTCTTCTTCGACAGCCGCGACGCGTACTCGCGATCGAGCGCGGAGGCGATGCGGGCGGGCCTTGCGGCGTCGGGCGGCGCGGTCACGCTCGAGGTCGACATCACCGCGGGAATGCCGACCGCGGCCACGCTGACGGGCCCCGCGGTCGCGGGGGCGGATGTCTTCCTGCTGCCGGTGCTGTTCGAGGCGGCGGCGCCGGTCCTTCGCGGGCTGCGCGACGCGGGGCTGATGCAGCCCGCGGTCGGTGGGAGTGCGCTCGCATCGCCGGACCTGGCGAAGCTGGCAGGCGGTGCGGCGAACGGTACGTACGTCGCGTCGACATGGCACCCGGACGTGGCAAACGAGCGAAGCCAGGAGTTCGTCCGGGCATACACGGAGGAGTTCGGTCACCCGCCGGATAACTACGCGGCGGTGAGCTACGCCTCGGTCTACCTGCTCGTCGATGCTCTGAAGCGCGCCGGCTCGACCGACCCGGATCGGCTCCGGGACGCGCTGGCGGCAACGAGTGGTCTGGACTCAGTGCTGGGGACCCTGTCGATCAAGCCGAGCGGTGATGCGACGTTCCCGCCTGTATTCCAGATGTTCAGCAACGGGAAGCTGATGCTCGATCGGCCTCAATGACGGCGGCAGGTGCTGGCAGCTCGGCAACAGAGTGCCGAAGGGCCGATGAACTGCACGTGGTCGGATTCCGAGGACGTTGGCCGTCGTGACGTCGTACGCTCCTCCAATGCGGATCGCGACTTGGAACGTCAATTCGATCAAGCAACGTCTACCCCGGCTGCTCCCGTGGTTGGACGAGCGGCAGCCCGATGTCGTCTGCCTGCAAGAGACCAAGGTGACCGACGAGGTATTCGCCCAGCTCCTGGGCGCGGACCTGGCGGCGCGCGGCTACGAGGTTGCGACCTTCGGCGAGGCGGCGTGGAACGGAGTCGCGCTCCTCTCGCGGGTCGGCCTCGAGCACGTCACGCCCGGGCTGCACGATGCCCCGGGTTTCCCGCACCAGGAGGCCCGCGCTGTGGCAGGTACCTGCGGCGGCCTGCGCGTGTTCTCCTTGTACGTCCCCAACGGTCGCGTGGTTGATTCAGACCATTACGCCTACAAGCTGGCATGGCTCCGGTCGCTGCGTGATGAGGTCGCGAGGACGTCAGGACCGGTCGTGCTTTGCGGAGACATCAACATCGCTCCGACCGACCACGACGTATTCGACCCGCTTGCCTTCATGGGCCAGACACACGTGACCGAGAAGGAACGTGCGGCCTTGCGCGAGCTGCTGGATACCGGCCTCCACGACCTCGTGAGGGAACGGTGGCCGGCGGACCGCGTCTTCTCGTACTGGGACTACCGTGCCGGGATGTTCCATCAGGATCTCGGGATGAGGATCGACTTGGTCCTGGCCAGCGAGTCAGTCGCAGCCCGCGTCAAGGCCGCCTGGATCGACCGTGCCGCGAGGAAGGGCAAGGGACCGAGCGACCATGCGCCGGTGATCGTCGATCTGGACGAAGCACCGGACGGCGACATCGGGCCGGTCGTGCCGCCTCCTTCCGCACGGACCCGAGCGTCCTGAGGCCAGCCTGCTGGCAGGACAGCAGCCACTCTCCGGCGCCCGCGGATATCCGTGGAGCCGCGATGAGAATGCCGCCCGCTCACCGCATGGCCTCACCTCGTCGTAACCGAGACCACGCTACGCTCGGGGGCAACCCATAAGCGACGGTGAGGAGCGCGTAGTGAGATCGATCTGGAGCGGGATGGCTGGCGCCCTCGCACTCACGGCCGCGTATCAGACGGTCAGTCGCCTCCGAAGCGATGCTCCTCGAATGGACCGTCTCGGCAGAGAGGCGCTCGGAAAGCTGGCAGCGAAGGCCGGGCTCCGGCTCGACCCGGGCGGTCGACGCATGCAGGCGGCCATACTCGTGGGCGACCTCCTCGCGAACGGCCTGTACTACAGTCTGGTCGCGAGGTTGAAGCACCGATGGCGCGGCGGAGTGCTGCTCGGGTCGGCGGCCGGCCTCGGAGCGATCGTATTGCCGGGACCCCTCGGCCTGACAGCCGCCTACGCGACGCGCACCTGGCCAACATCGCTGGCGGCCTTCGCGATGTACCTCCTTGGTGGCCTGGTGGCGGCGGGTACGGCCCGTGGGCCCGTGCATTCGCCGCGTCAGACGACGCCGCGTCCCTCTCGATAGAGGCTTCTCGACCGAGAGTCCATCGCCGGCTCCGCCCCGCCGTTGAGGAACGCGCGGGGCCACCGTGTCTGCGACGGTCGTCAGGACTACCTGGTCTCCCATGGGCGGGCTGCGACTCGGCAACGGAGCGCAGGGCGCGCTTGCAGGCACCTGCCGCTTCGATAATCCCTTACGAAACAAAGGGCTCTGGTGCCGAAGGCCGGGATCGAACCGGCACGGGGGTCGCCCCCCAACGGTTTTTGAGACCGCCGCGTCTGCCTATTCCGCCACTTCGGCCTCGAGAGTGCAGGGGATGGAGCGGAAGACGAGGGTCGAACTCGCGACCTCCTCCTTGGCAAGGAGGCGCTCTACCACTGAGCTACTTCCGCACCGTCCGCCGAGTATAGACGCCGCCCCGAACCCGAGGCAACGCTCCGCACTCCCTCACGAGGGCATCTCCGCCGCGGCCGCGGTCGCGAAGTCCGTTTCGATGCCGCGCCGCAGGCCCGCCTCGAGCAACGCCACCTCGAGGCGCGTCAGCCCTTCCGGTCCCGCCACATCCAGCCGCACCGTCACCCGTGCCACGCCGATCGGCAGTCCGGGCACCACCAGCTCGTGCGCCACTTCGATGATGTTCGCGCCGCCCGCGGCCAGCGCGCTTGTGATGCGCGCCAGCTCCCCTGGTACGTTCGCCGCGGCGAAGGTGAGTCGTTGTCGCCGCCCCTCATCGAGGAGCCCCCGCTCCACGATCCGGTCCAGAAGGTTGATATCGATGTTCCCGCCGGACAGCACGCAGACGGTCCGCCCGTGCGCCTCCGCCGCCCCCGCCAGCAGCGCCGCCACGCCGAGGGCTCCAGCACCCTCGACGACCAGCTTTGTCCGCTCGATCAGCGTCACGACCGCCCGCGCAATCGCATCCTCCGCGACATCGACTACGTCGTCGACGTACCGTTCGATGAGCCCGAACGTCAGCTCCGAGGGCCCGGCCACGCCCACGCCGTCCGCGATCGTCCGCACCGCCGGGACGCTGCTGCGCGTTCCGAGCCGCTGCGACTCCACGATCCCCGGCATCGCGCGCGCCTGCACGCCGATCACTCGCACGCCGGGCCGCATCGACTTCACCGCGAGAGCCACCCCCGCGAGCAACCCTCCACCGCCCGCCGGCACAAGCACGGCGTCCACGTCGGGCTCCTGATCGAGGATCTCGAGGCCTACCGTGCCCTGTCCTGCCACCACGTCCGGGTGATCGAACGGCGGCACGAACAAATGCCCCTGCTCCTCCGCGAAGGCCCTCGCGCGCTCGATCGCGATCGCCAGCGGAGCATCGACGAGCTCGACGGTCGCCCCGTACCCCTCCGTCGCCAGCCGCTTCGCGATCGGCGCCTCCGCGGGCATGAACACCGTCGCCGGCAACTCGTGCATCGAGGCCGCCAGCGCCACGCCCTGCGCGTGGTTGCCCGCGCTCCCCGCGACGACCCCGGCCGGCCTCGGCGAAGACGCAATCATGTTCAGTGCCCCTCGGGGTTTGAACGATCCCGTCCGCTGCAGGTTCTCGCACTTCAGCGACAGGGGGATCCCGAGCCGTTCAGACAACGCCCGGCTTGGCCACAGCGGCGTGACCCGCACGTGTTCACGGATCCGCTCCCGGGCCGCTTCGATGTCCTGCAGTGTGACGAGGTCCGCCATTGCTCCACGGTACACCGCGCAGCGGCCCCCGCCGAGCGCGCTATACTGGCAAGACGTACATCCGTTCGGAGTACCCACCATGGTCGCGAAGAGCGTCGCACCCGACCTGCTCGCCTCATTTCACCCCGCCGTCCGGACCTGGTTCGAGCGGCGCTTCGGCGCGCCCACGGATGCTCAGCGCGCCGGCTGGCCGCACATCCGCGCCGGCCGCGACACGCTGCTCTGCGCCCCGACCGGGTCCGGCAAAACCCTCGCCGCGTTCCTCGCGGGCATCGATTCCCTGATCCGCCGCGCCGAAGCCGGCACGCTCGAGGCCGTCACCGATATCGTTTATGTCTCGCCCCTGAAGGCGCTCGGCAACGACATCCAGCGCAACCTCGAAACGCCTCTCGACGAGATCCGCGCCGTCGCCTCCGAGCTCGGCTACGACCTCCCCGAGATCACCACCGCCGTCCGCAGCGGAGACACCACCGCCGCCGAACGCCAGGCGATCGTGAAGCGCCCGCCCCACATCCTGATCACGACCCCTGAGTCGCTCTACCTGATGCTGACGGCCGAACGCGCCCGGCACACGCTCCGCCACGTGCGCACGGTCATCGTCGACGAGATCCATGCCCTCGCCCGCGACAAGCGCGGCAGCCACCTCGCCCTGTCGCTGGCCCGCCTCGATCACGTTACGAGGACGGGCGCCGGTTCGGTGCCGAACCGCGTCGGGCTCTCAGCTACCCAGCGACCCATCGAGGAGATCGCGGCCTTCCTCGTCGGCGACCGCCCGCGGGCGGACGGCTCGCCTCACTGCGCGGTCGTCGACCTCGGCCACCAGCGCGACCTCACCCTCTCCATCGAGGTGCCCCCCGCCGACCTCGAGGCCGTCGCCTCTGCGGAGCAGTGGGCCGACACGTACGACCGCCTCGCCACCATCATCCGCGAGCACCGCACCACGCTGGTCTTCGTGAACACCCGCCGCCTCTCCGAACGCGTCGCCCACCACCTCGTTCAGCGGCTTGGCGAGGAGCACGTCGCGAGTCACCACGGCAGCCTCTCGAAGGAGCGGCGGCTCAAGCTGGAGGAGAAACTGAAGGCGGGTGAACTGAAGGCGCTCGTCGCCACCGCCTCACTCGAGCTCGGCATCGACATCGGCTCGATTGACCTCGTCTGCCAGGTCGGCTCACCGAGGAGCATCGCTACCTTCCTCCAGCGCGTCGGCCGCTCCGGCCACGCCTTGGGCGCGCGCCCGGAGGGCCGCCTGTTCCCCACGACCCGCGACGAGCTCATCGAGTGCACCGCGCTCGTGCGCGCCGTCCGTGCGGGTCGCCTCGACCGCATCGTGCAGCCGGTCGCCCCCCTCGATGTCCTCGCCCAACAGGTCGTCGCTGAATGCGCCTGCGAGGATTGGGGTGAGGATGCCCTGTTCGACCTCATGCGTTCCGCGCACCCCTACCGCGACCTACGTCGCGAGGATTACGACGAGATCATCGAGATGCTCGCCTCGGGCGTCGGTGAGGGCGCGGGACGCACAACGCCCCTCCTGCACCGCGACCGCATCAACGGCATCCTTCGGGCCCGTCGAGGTGCGCGCATGGTCGCCATCCAGAACGGCGGCACCATCCCCGAACTCGGCGACTACCGCGTCATCGCCGAGCCCGACGAGACCTTCGTCGGCACCGTGAACGAGGACTTCGCCATCGAGAGCATGAAAGGCGACATCTTTCTGCTCGGCAGCACCTCCTGGCGCATCATGCGCGTGGAGCAGAGCCAGGTCCGCGTCGAGGACGCGCACGGCGCGCCGCCCACCATCCCCTTCTGGCTCGGTGAAGCCCCCGGCCGTACGGTCGAGCTCTCCGAGGAGGTCGGCCGCCTCCGCTCGGACGTCGAGGCCGGCCTCCGCGACACCGAGCTGCTCCGCCAGCGCCTCGAGGAGGACTGCGGTCTCGACGACCATGGCGCCCGGCAGCTCATCGATTACGTCCGTGCCACCCGCGACGGACTCGGCCTGGTGCCGACCGACCGCGACATCGTCTTCGAGCGTTTCTTCGATGAGTCCGGCGGTATGCAGCTCGTCGTGCACGCCCCCTTCGGCGCACGCATCAACCGCGCCTATGGCCTTGCGCTGCGCAAGCGCTTCTGCGTCACCTTCGACTTCGAGCTGCAGGCGGCCGCCAGCGATGACGCTATCCTGCTCTCGCTCGGCCCCCAGCATTCGTTCCCCCTCGAGGACGCCTTCTCCTTTGTGAGTCCGAGGAACGCGAAGGAGGCAGTCGAGCAGTCCATCCTCTATACCCCACTGTTCCCCACCCGCTGGCGCTGGGATGCCACACGCGCTCTCGCCATCCCGCGCCAGCGAGGCGGCAAGCGCGTCCCGCCCTTCATCCAACGCCTCCGGGCCGACGACCTCCTCGCCGCGGTCTTCCCCGCCCAGGTCGGCTGCCAGGAGAACGTCACCGGCCCCCTTGAGATCCCCGACCACCCGCTGATCCGTCAGACCGTCGAGGACTGCCTGCGGGAGGCGATGGACATCGACGGCCTCGTCGACGTCCTCGAGCGGATCGAGGAAGGCTCGATCCGCCTGCATGCCCGCGACACCACCGAGCCGTCACCGATGGCGCACGAGATCGTGAACGGCCGACCCTACACGTACCTCGACGACGCTCCCCTCGAAGAGCGTCGCACCCGAGCCGTCACGCTCCGCCGCGCCCTCCCCTCCGAAGCCCGCGAGCTCGGCGCGCTCGACCCTGATGCCATCCAGCTGGTGCGCGACCAGGCCTGGCCCGCGCCCCGCGATCCCGAGGAAGTGCACGACGCCCTCCTCGGCTTCATCGCCCTCCGCCAGGACGACGTCCCCGACTGGTTCCCCGCGCTGCAGGAGCTGGCCGCCGCCGGCCGCGCCGCCTCCTTCCAGCACAGGGCTCCGGATCCCAGCCCCCTCCCCCTTCAGGGGGAGAGCGGGCGTAGGGGTGCCGATCGACAGTGGATCTGGTTCCCCGCCGAACACATCGAGGCGATCCGCCTCCTCTACCCCTCGGCGGACCTCCCTCCTCTCGACGTTCCCGAGGCTGCCCGCATTCCCGTCGCCGAGCGCGAGGACGCTCGCATGTCGCTCCTCCGCGGCCACTGCGAGGCGCTCGGCCCGGTGACGCCTGCCGCCCTCGCTCAGCGCGTCGCCCTCGATCTCGGCGACGTCGGCCGCGGCCTCGCGATGCTCGAGGCCGGCGGCTACGTCCTCCGAGGCCGCTTCACCACCGGCCTGGCCGACACCGGCCCCGAAAACGAGGAGTTCTGCGACCGCCGCCTCCTGGCGCGCATCCACCGCTACACGCTCGACCAGCTCCGGCGCGAGATCGACCCCGTCACCACGCGCGATTACATGCGCTTCCTGCTGCGCTGGCACCACCTCACGCCCGATACGCGCATGAAGGGCCGCGCCGCCGTCCGCCAGGCCGTCGCCCGTCTCGAGGGCTTCGAGGCCCCCGCCAGCGCCTGGGAAAGCGAACTGCTCGCGTCGCGCGTCGATGACTACACCCCCGCCTGGCTCGACGAGCTGTGTCTCGCCGGCGAGGTGGCATGGGCTCGCCTCACGCCACGGCGGGCCGCCGGCGGCGGTGCCGTCGCCGCCTCGCGTATCACCCCTATCACCCTCGCACTTCGCCCCGACTTGGCGACCCTCCTGGAAGCGGTCCGCGGTTCCGAGGAGGAAGCCCCTCGTCCGGGCGCTGGCGCCGCCGCCGAGATCCTCGAACTCCTCGAGGCGCGCGGGGCCCTCTTCTTCGATGAGATCGTGAGCGGCACCCGTCGCCTCGCCACCGACGTGGAACAGGGGCTCCGCGAACTGGTCGCCTGGGGCCTCGCGGCCTCCGACGGCTTCCAGGGCCTCCGCCAGCTCTCCGGCCTCTGGCGGCGCGGCGGACGCGGCCGTCGAGGTGCGGGCTACCTGCGGGCAGCCGGCGGTCCGCCGGGTCGCTGGGCGCGCGTCGTGGCCCCGCCGCCCGGTCAGCACGACCTCGAGTCACTCGCCGAGGAGGTCGCCCGTGTCCTCCTCCAGCGCTATGGCGTCGTCTTCCGCGACGTGGTCGCGCAGGAGTCGTTCACCGTCCCCTGGCGCGAGGTGCTCCGCGCCCTCCGCCGCTTCGAGGCGCGCGGCACCGTCCGTGGCGGGCGCTTCGTCAGCGGCTTTGTCGGCGAGCAGTACGCCCTCCCCGAGGCTGTCGAGGCCCTCCGCCGCGTCCGCAGAGAGCCCCTGACCGGCGAGCGCGTCCGCATTGCCGCCGTCGATCCGCTCAACCTGACGGGCGTCCTGTTTCCAGGCCCCCGGACCCCGGCAGTCGCCGGCCGCACCGTCGACTATCTCGACGGCATGCCTGAGATCGAGCCGGTCATGGTCGCCAGCCGCTCGTAACCCGGCTGCCATTTGGGCAGTGCTCGTTGTCGTAACCCGTCCTCTATAATGCGTACTCCATTGGCGTTCCCCGGCCGATGCGAGCGCATCGGCTCCAGCAACGGAGTCGGCCTTATGCCACGGTCCATCTGGCGCGGCGCGATCAGCTTCGGCATCGTGAACATCCCCGTCCGCCTCTTCACCGCCACCCAGGACAAGGACATCTCCTTCCGCATGCTGCACGAGAAGGACAACGCCCGCATCCGATTCATCCGCATCTGCTCTGAGGAGGACGTCGAGGTCTCCAACGACGAGATCGTGCGCGGTTACGAGTACGAGAAGGATCACTATGTCGTCCTCACCGAGGAGGACTTCGACCAGCTTCCCCTGCCCAGTAAGCACACCATCGACCTCACCGCCTTCGTGAACGCCGACGAGATCGACCCCGTCTTCTACGAGAAGAGCTACTACCTCGAACCTGAGGACACCGGCGTCAAGCCGTTCGCCCTCCTGATGCGCGCCCTCCAGGAGAAGGGCCTCACGGCCGTCGCGAAGATCGCGATCAGGAATAAGGAGCAGCTGTGCGCGCTCCGTCCCATGGACGGCACCCTCATGCTCGAGACCCTGTTCTACCCCGACGAGATTCGTGTCGAGCGTGGCGTCGAGGCCCCCGAGGTCGCCGTGAGCGACCAGGAGCTGCAGATGGCCTCCGCCCTCATCGACCTCCTCACCGAGGAGTTCGACCCCGCGAAGTTCCAGGACACCTACCGCGAGGCCTTGATGCAGGTCATCAACGCCAAACTCGAAGGCCAGGAAGTCGTTGAGGCCGAAGCGCCCGCCCCCGCCAAGGTCGTGGACCTGATGGCCGCTCTCAAGGCGAGCGTCGAGGCGACCCGTCGCCAGAAGGAAGCTGCCGGTGCTGCCCGCGACGAGGAAGCGGAGCCTGCGCCCGCCGCCGCAGGCCGCCGTCGCCGGGCTGCGAGTTAGCGTGCCGCCGCCCACACCGGGGACGCGCTGATGCCCGCCCGTCGGTCCCACGTCGAGCGACCATCTACGCAGACTCCGCCACTCGAGGAGTACGACCGCAAGCGCGACTTCGAGAAAACCCCCGAACCGCCCGGGGTGGCCCGCCCACGAACGGCCGGCGCGCTCACCTTCGTCGTCCAGAAGCACGCGGCGCGCCGCCTCCACTACGACCTCCGCCTCGAATGGGACGGGGTGATGCCGTCGTGGGCCGTCCCCAAGGGCCCGTCACTGAACCCCGCGGACAAGCACCTCGCGGTGCACGTCGAAGACCACCCGCTCGACTACGCCACCTTCGAGGGCGTCATCCCCCGCGGCGAATACGGCGGCGGCCAGGTCATCGTCTGGGACGACGGGACCTATTCCCCCGACGAACCCGACTCCGTCTTTCACGACCGCGAGGAGGCCGAACGACGCATGCGCGCCGGACTCGCCGCCGGCAAGCTCTCGATCACCTTCCGAGGCAAGAAGCTGAAGGGCTCATGGGCCCTCGTCCGCACGAATAAGGTCGAGGCCGGTAAAGAGCAGTGGCTCCTCATCAAGCACCGCGACGCGACCGCCGATCCCGACCGCGATCTCATCGCCGAAAACCGCTCCGTCCGCTCCGGCCTGAGCATCGAGGACATCAAGGGCGGCCTCCTCCCCCCCGCCTCTGGCCGGAACGGCGTCTCGTCCGTCCGCCCCGAAGACCTGCCGGGCGCTCGTCTCGCCCCCGTCCCGGCGGACGCCGCGACCATGCAATCCGAGTCTCGCAACGCACCCTTCGAAGACCGGCGCTGGCTCTTCGAGCCCAAGCTCGACGGCGTCCGCACCCTCGCCTTCGTCCGCGCGGGCGCCGTCGAACTGCGGTCCCGCCGCGGCCTTGACAGCACGAGACAGTACCCCTCGGTCGTCGCCGGTCTACAGCGGCAGCCGGCGCACCAGTTGATCCTCGACGGCGAGATCGTCGCTCTGGATGAGCGCGGAGTGCCTTCCTTCCAGTTGCTCCAGGAACGCATCCACCTGACCGGTGACGGTGAGATCGCCCGCGCCGAGGCTCGCATCCCCGTCATCTATTACGTCTTCGACCTCCTCTACCTCGACGGCGTCGATCTCCGGGACGTCCCGCTCGAGGACCGTCGCGAGACGCTGGCACGCGTTCTCCTCCCTGCCCCATCCATCCGCCTTGTCGAGCCCTTCGAGGTAGACGGCATAACCGCCTTCGAGATCGCACGGACCCACGATCTCGAAGGCCTCGTTGCCAAGAAGCGCGACAGTGTCTACGAGTCGGGCCGCCGCTCTCGCAACTGGCTGAAGGTGAAGACCCGCAACACCGACGAGTTCGTCGTCGGTGGCTTCAGCGCGGGGCAGGGCGGTCGATCGAGCACCTTCGGATCGCTCCTGGTCGGCCAGTACGCGGACGGCGACAGCCTGCGATACGTGACGCACGTCGGCTCCGGCTTCGATGACCGCACGCTCGCGGCCCTCAACACCCGCCTCCGAGGGCTTGCGACGCCCGACTCCCCGTTCGCCGAGCTGCCGCCCCGTGACGGCCATCCGCCCGCCACCTGGGTGCGCCCCGAGGTGGTCGTGGAGGTCGAGTTCAGCCACTGGACCCGCGATGCCCGCCTCCGCGCCCCCGTCTTCCTCCGCATCCGTGACGACAAAGACCCCGCCGATGTCCGCTTCCGCCCGGTCGAGGCTCCAGCAGTCGCGCCGGCCACCGACGCCGCGGGCTACACCGACGTGTCCGATCTCGAGGCCGAAACTGCCCGTGTCCTCGCCCAGCTCGAGGGAGCCCGCAAGCAACTCACCCTCCGCGTCGAGGGTCACGAGCTACGTGTTGCGAACCTCGATAAGGTGCTGTGGCCCGCGACCGGCGACCAGCGCGCCCTCACCAAGCTCGACTTGCTCGTCTACTTCGCGACCGCCGCCCCCTGGCTCCTCCCGCAGCTTCGCGACCGTCCCCTGACCCTCACCCGCTATCCGAACGGTATCGAAGGCCAGCACTTCTACCAGAAGCACTACGAGGAAGCCCCCGAGTACGTCGAGCGCATCCGCGCCTACTCCGGGACGAACGTCCGTGACCAGACGTACCTGCTCTGCAACAACCTCGCCACGCTGCTCTGGCTCGGCCAGGTCGCCGACCTCGCCCTCCACACGTCGCTCGCCCGCGTGAATCCCGATCCCGACGCCCGAGGACTGTCCCGTGACTTCACCGGCTCCGTCGAGCAGATCGAGGGCTCGCTCCTCAATCACCCGGACTTCGTCCTCTTCGACCTCGATCCGTACATCTACCGCGGCGACGAGGCCGCCGGTGAAGAGCCCGAACTCAATCGCGCTGCGTGGCAGCAGGTCTGCGAGGTGGCACGATGGTTGAAGGAGCTCCTGGACTCGGCCTCACTCTCATCGTTCGTGAAGACATCCGGCGCAACTGGACTCCACGTCTACGTACCCGTCGTTCGTAACGTGGACTACGCCACCGTTCGCTCCGTCGCCGAGACGTTCGCCAGCTTCCTCATCCGCGCCCATCCCTCAGCCGTGACGACCGAGTGGGCCGTCCCGAAACGCGAGGGCAAGGTGTTCTTCGACGTGAATCAGAACGCGCGCTTCAAGAACCTCGCCGCCGCCTACTCCCCGCGCGCCAAGCCCGGCGCGCCGGTCTCGATGCCGCTGCGCTGGCACGAACTCGACTCGGTCTACCCCACCGACTTCACCATCCTCACCGCGCCGGACCGTGTCCGCCGCGTCGGCGACCTCTGGGCCAACATCCTGGACGCTAAGCACGACCTGAGCGCCATGCTCGGCAGTTGACCAGCCTCCCCTGGGCTACCAGCCCAGCTCACCCCGCCACCGCCGGATCCACGAGGCGTGTTCGGCCCCGTGCTGACCGCGTAACCGCGCTTCGCCGTACAACGACGCATCGAGGCCGCGCGGCGTAGCCCCCGCGATCGCCTCAATGAGCCGCAGATGGCTCGTGTCCAGCTCCCAGCGTGCCTGCGCGATCGCCGTGCCAGCTCGGCTGCGATGGCCAATCGCGTTCAAGATGGCGTCATCCTCGTCCGTCAGGCGCCAGACCGACTCGTACCCCGCCGAGATGCGCGCCACCTCGCTCGCGCGAATCTCATCCCACATCGCGAGATGAACGAGGTGGTCCCTCACCGACCATCCATCCAGCAAAGGGTCGAGCAGTTGCTCATCGCTCAGTCCGTCGATCGCGTCGAGCAGCTCCCGATGCATCGCACGGTGGTGCTCGATCAACCCGGCCCGGTCGTCTGTCACGCCTCGGCCCCCCACTCGCCTCCAACGCGCCGCGGGCCGTCGCAGCCCGCACGCCGATGCGGCATCATACCCAATGCTCAGGCGCTGAGAGGACAATGATGCGCCCCAACCATTCCCTCATCCCTCTCGGCGCCACCGTCCTGGCGCTGCTCGTGGCGCTGGCCGTAGCCGTGGCGCCACCTCCCGTCCGCGCCCAGGCCGGCGTCGAGAAGATCGACTCCTACCACGTCGACATCCGCATCGAGTCGAACGGCGACCTGCTCATCACCGAGGATATCGCCTACGACTTCGGCTCTGAGGAGCGCCACGGCATCTTCCGCGACATCCCCACCAGGCTCCGCTACGACGGCGAGTTCGACCGCCGCTACCCACTGAAGGTCCTCTCTATCCGCGCGTCCGCGGGGACGCCTGCCCAATACAAGGTCGAAGGCATCGAGGGCGGGAAGACGCGCATCCGCATCGGTGACGAGGACAGGACAATCACGGGCCAGCACACCTACCACATCGAGTACCGCATCGAGGGTGGACTGAACGGCTTCCCCGACCACGATGAGCTGTACTGGAATGCGATCGGCGCGGACTGGTCCGTCACGGTGTTCAATCCCTCGGCCACGATCCACCTGCCCGCCGCCCTCGATCCCGACGCGGTGCAGGTCGGCTGCTTCGAGGGCCCGCGTGGCTCCTCACTCCGGTGCGGCGACGCCAGCTTGGACGGCGCCCAGGTGCACTTCTCAAACAGCTGGCTGGGCGCGTACGAGGGCCTGACGGTCGTCGTCGGCTTCCCGAAGGGCCTGGTGCCAGACCCCCAGCCGATCCTGGAACGTCGCTGGACGTTCGGGCACGCCTTCACCGTCGACCCGCTTAGAATCAGCCTCGCCCTCGGCCTCCTCGCGATCGTGCTGGCCGGCATCGTCCGGCTCGTGTGGCTGGTGGGCCGGGACCGGCGCTGGCGGGGCTCCCCCGTCGAAGTCGTGTTCGGCGGCACCAGCCAGCAGCGTGTCCCGCCCTTCGAGGGCGGCGCGTACGCCATCGAGTTCACACCCCCGGAGGACCTGCGCCCGGGACAGATCGGCACACTCCTCGATGAGGTCGCTCACCCGCTGGACGTGTCCGCCACCATCGTCGACCTCGCCGCGCGCGGCTACCTCCGCATCGAGGAGATCGACAAGACCTGGTGGTTCGGCAAGTCCGACTGGCGGTTCGTCCGCTTGCCTGACCCTCCTGCCGACAGACGTGGTCTCCTCACATACGAGCGTACCCTCCGAGACAGCCTGTTCGAGGACGGCGACCAGGTGACGCTCTCCTCTCTGAAGCGCAAGTTCCACACTGACCTCGCGAAGGTCCAGGAGCAGCTCTACGCCGACGCCGTATCCCGCGGCTGGTTCAACCGCCGCCCAGACTCGACGCGCGGTCGTTGGCTCGCCATCTCCATCGGCGCCTTGGTCGTCTCCGGTGCGATCATCGCCGCCACCGCTGCGTGGACGACGTTCGGGATCGTGCCCATTCCCCTCGCCCTCGGGGCGCTCTCGCTGCTGGCACTCCACAGCCGGATGCCCAGGCGCACCGCGAAGGGCACCGCCGCGCTCCGTCGAGTGCTCGGTTTCCGCCAGTACATCGAGACGGCGGAAACCCGGCGCTCCGAATTCGCTGAGAAGGCCAACCTCTTCTATGAGTACCTTCCCTTCGCCGTTGTGTTCGGCTGCGTCGACAAGTGGGCTGAGGCCTTCGAGGGCCTCGCCCTTGAACCGCCTGACTGGTATTCCTCGTCCAGGCCGTTCAACGCCATCATGCTGGGCAACGCGATGTCCGGCTTTTCGACCACAACTTCTGGCACCCTCGCCTCCACGCCCGGCGGGTCGGGCGGAAGCGGGTTCAGCGGTGGCTCCTCCGGCGGCGGTGGGGGCGGCGGGGGCGGCGGCTCCTGGTAGCGGGTGGCTCGCTTCGCGGCCTCGTCGTATCATCCACACCTGCGCTCAGCCAACGTGCCGAGGTAGCTCAGTTGGTAGAGCACGCGACTGAAAATCGCGGTGTCGCCAGTTCGATTCTGGCCCTCGGCACCACCCAGCATGCACGTGTCGGCCCCATGGCGCGTGACCAATCGCGAGGAGGGTACCGACGCACGCGCGCCTCGCTCGTCCCCGCGCTGCCGGCACTGCACTCGCCCTCGCGAGCGCACTCTTGCTCGCGCTGGCTGCGCCCCACCTAAACGCCTCCGCCGGGACCGCACCCGCTGCGCCACCCGCCGGACCCGCCGCTCCAGTCGAGCGTGAGCCCGCGCCGCCACCTGCCGAGGATCTGCTCCTGCTGCGCGACCGCATGGCCGCTGCGATCGACGGCTACTGGGCCCCCGGCCGCTACGCAGTAGCCGTCACCGACCTCCAGACGGGCGAGACCGTCAGTGTCAACGGTGACCGCCTGCAGCTTTCCGGATGCGTCATCAACTTCTTCGCGCTGCTGCATGCCGTTCGAGACGTGTGGGGCGCGCGCTACCCCCAGGACGCCGTCGAGTCACTCATCGCGGCGACCATCTGGAGCAGCAACCCGCACACCGCGCGCGAGCTCTACGGTCTCATCGGCGACGGCGATGTCGTCGAGGGGGTGCGCCGCGTCGAGGCGTTCGCGCGCGACGATCTCGGCCTGCCGGGCGTCATCCTCGATCACCCGCCGGCGTACAGCGAGAGCATCGGCATTAACCCGGACAACTGGGTCACGGCGGATGCCATGAACGCCGCCCTCGCTGCTCTCTGGCGTTACGAGGCCATCCCCGAACCGTCGTGGCGCGAGTTCCTCCTGTACCACATGACGCAGGTGAAGCCCGGACTGAACTACCTCACGGCCGTCACGCCTGCGCTCGTCAGCCACAAGAACGGCTTCCTCCCCGCAAGCACCGGTTATGTCGACAACGATGCCGGCATCGTCCGCTTCGAGGGACGCGACGGCGAGCGGGCCTACGCGATCACGTTCCTCTCGGATGGCGTGGCCAACGAGTACGACGACATTCCCCTCGGCCAGCAACTCGCCTACATGGCCTACGAGGCGATGACCGCGCGTTACCGTTGAGATGACAGAGGCCCGCGCTGTCCGCGCGGGCCTCTGACTGCGTACAGGGTCAACTCAGGCCGGTCAGGCCGTCATGCTGCCCCGAGTGTGACCGCCCGGCGCGTCGGGGTTGTCGATCTCTTCCCGCCACGCCCCGGTCTCCGTGCCGTGCGACTCGATGAACTCCTTGAACCGCTCGAGGTCGCCCTCCACCCGACGAGACACAAAGCCGAGCGCGTCGCCGACGCTCTCAACGGCCCCCTCGGGCTCATAGCTCATCTCGAGGTGGACACGCGTCCGGTCGGGCGACAGCTGGTCGAACATCACCATCCCGGCGTTGGTGCGCCCGGAAGTGTTGCGCCAGATGACCTTCTGATCGGGGACCTGCTCCTGGATCTCGGCGTCCCACTCCTCCTCGCGGCCGCCGATTTCCGCGCGCCAGTGCAGATGCCGATCGTCCATCTGACGGACTTCCTTGACACCCTCCATGAACCGCGGGAACTCCTCGAACTGCGTCCACTGGTTGTACGCAGTCCGGACCGGCACCGCCACTTCGATGTTCTTCTCGACCCTCGCCACGGTGTTGACCTTCCCTTCAACCACTCCGAGCAAGAGCGTACGTATTGACCGCTTGCAGAGGCGGCTGCCCCGACCGGCCTCCGCTATCAGCGGCGTGAAACCCCCCGCGGGTCGGCACTCAGGTACGCGGGCGGCACGATCGTGATACGTCACGACGCCAGTGCCGGTGCCGTGCACAATAGTTCGGCTGCGCCGTCCCACCTGTTCTCGCGTCCAGGACGCCCTTCCCGAGGAGGACCCATGCACTACCTCGCCGCCCTCCACCCGCGCGTTCTCGCCGCCGCGCTCGCCCTATCAATCATCATCTCGCTCGGTGCCGTCCGTACTGCGGACGCACAGTTCCTTCCGGCCGTGCTATACGGCGGTGGCCTGAAGTCCGGTCAGACCGTCGAAGTGCTCATCCGAGGTGTCTCGTGCGGCTCGACGACAGCTTCGGCTCAGGGAGAGTGGGTCATCCAGGTCCCCGTCGAGGCGCCGTGCAGCCCGGAAGCCGGCGACGCGATCTCATTCAAACTCGATGGCGTGGAGGTCACAGCATCGCCTGCTGCCACATGGGAGTCGGGCGGCATCCCGACGGGTAGCGTCGCAACCGGCTACTCCCTTACGGCGGCCTCGGGCGGAGCGACCTCGGACGGCGCGGGCACCGAGGGCGGCGACGATGGTGGTTCCAGCACCGCGCTGCTCATCGGCCTCGGAGTCGTGCTGCTCGCCCTCGTCGCGGGCGGCGGCTGGTTCATCTCCCGGCGCCAACGCGGCGCCTGACGCCACCCGCTCCAGCATCCCTCACCTTCGAGTACCATGGGGCCGCTCGTGACGACCTCGAGGGAGGCTGCCGGTGCCGGACTGCACGGTCATGACTTGGAACGTGGAGAACCTCTTCCCCGCCGGATCCGCCTCCGGACCCACGACCGAGGCGATCTACCGCCGCAAGCTCCGGAATCTCACGAAGACCATCGTCGAGGCCGGCCCGGACGCGCTCCTGCTGCAGGAGATCGGACACGTCTCGTGCCTCGCGGATCTTCAGCAGGCGCTCGGCGGACGGTACCCGCATCAGGCGGTCTCCGACCGTCCCGATCGCCGCGGCATCCGCGTCGCCATCCTCGCACGCTCCGCGCTCAGGGACGTCCGGCAGCTCGTCTCGTTCACCGATGACGCCATTCCACGCATTCCCACCCCCGACGGATCGACCGTGAGGGCCATGGGTCGCGGCGCCCTCCATGCCGTCGTCGACATCGACGCTCGACCCCTCCGCGTGGTCACCGCCCACTTCAAGTCGAAGCTCCTCTCGTACCCGGACGGGCGCCGCTTTCCGCTCGATGAGCACGAACGAGCGCGTGGCGCGGGTTTCGCGCTCCTCCGTCGGACCGCCGAGTCCGTCGCCCTCCGCGTCCACCTCAATACGCTCATGCTCGCCGAGCCTCTACCGACCGTCCTTGCCGGAGACTTCAACGACGAGGCGGGCGCGATCACCACGGCCCTCCTGCAAGGTCCGCCCGACGCCGACATCCTCCGCCCGGACCAGGGTGACCCGGTCCGCCTGAACAACCTCGCCGATTGGCTACCGCGAAAGCACGCCTTCAGCCGCACCTTCCGAGGTGAGCCCGAGCTCATCGACCACGTCCTCCTGAGTCAGGACCTGCTGCGGAACCTCCGCCAGGCGGACGCCATCGTCGATGGCATCCGCTCCATCTCAGAAGACACCCAGTCCCGACGTGACGCGGTGCGCCCCGACCACGCGCCTGTGCTTGCCCGCTTCACGCTTCCCTGACTGACCGGAGCGTGCGCGCACGAAATCGATAGCAGAAACGGGCGTACTGAGCGCCCAATTCTCGTCATCGATCTGCTATTACTACTGATACGGGATGCCGCCGCCCCACCGCGGAGGCAGCCGAGCCAGGCGAGGAGCACCATGCGGCGTCGCCTTGTCCTGCTGGTCGCTTCAACGGCCGCCGCGGTCGCCGGGCTGACGGTCCTCGGGGCCGTAGTGCTTTCCGATTCGACCCGCGTCACGCCCGCTGCGGACACGGAGACGTCGAGCGTCGGCACCACGGCTCAGAAGTCCCCGGGCAACACCGGCAGCTTCGTCGACCTCACCGATAACCCGGTCTCGCTGCCAGCCGAACGCACCATCTACCCGCCTCGCACCGGCAATGCCGGCTTCGCGGCCGTTCACCAGAACGCCATGCTTCCGCTCGCGCTCGTCGGCGCGGCGACGGTCCTCATCGCCATCGCGCGTGCATCGACTCGGCGAACCGCATCGAGGTAGCTACCCGTCTCGATTATCGTACGTTATCGAAATCACAACTGCGCTTCATTCATCCGTTATATTCGTCCTCCGAGGCCGCCGGCCGCGGCCAGCGTTGAGGTACGCCTCACGAGGAGGGATACCGTGTTGGACAACCGTGACATCAGAGGGGCGCTCTTCGGAGTGCGCGCCGCTCGCGTCAACCGCCGTGCCTTCATGCGCGGCGCCACCGTGGCGGGCGCCGGCGTCGCCGCCGCCGCCCTCATAGGCTGCGGCGGTGACGATGAGGACGAGCCAGGGGACGCTTCGGCCGCGCCCGGCGCCACAGGCACCGCCGAGAGCGGTGCCGTGTTCCAGGGCATCACCACCACGACCGGCCGCAAGGTTCCCTACCAGTTCCCGGAGCCATCGACGGCGCCGAAGTCGGGCGGCACCATCACCCAGCGCTACACCTTCGACCCGGGTCAGCTCGACCCTACGCTGTCAGCGGCGGGCGGCACCCTGACTGCCGCCAACGGGGCGTACGACCGCTTGATCAACGTCTACGGCAAGGCCGACGCCGACCCGCTCAAGATCAACCAGCTCGAGCCCGGCCTCGCGGCCCGCTGGGAGAGCAGCCCCGACGGGCTCACCCACACCTTCCAGCTCCAGACCAATGTCAAGTGGCAGAACATCGCGCCGCTCAGCGGCCGCGCGTTCGTCGCCGAAGACGCCCGCTTCGCCCTCAACCGCTACAAGACCGAGGGCGTACACCAGCAGTACTTCACCGAGGTCGACTCGATGACGACCCCGGATACGAAAACGCTGGTGATCAAGCTCAAGCGCCCTCAGCCGGACTTCATCTTCCCGCTCAGCACCGCCTACACGACCATCCACCCCAGGGAGATCGTCGACGACGGCAGCATCAAGACACGCGCCATCGGCACCGGTCCGATGATCCTCGAGAAGTGGCAGGCCGGCACCGGCGGCAGCATGGTCCGCAACCCGGACTACTGGCAGGGCCCCACGTTCATCGACCGCTTCGAGCTGCCGTACATGCTGGACGCGTCCGCCGGCCTCGCCGCCTTCCGAGTCGGCCAGGTGGACTGGGGTGTCTCCGCCGCCACCGAGGCCGACCTCGACTCGCTACTCTCGACGAACCCGGACGCCCAGTACTACGCATCGCCTCTCTTCGGCGGCACGTTCTCCATCGCGTTCAACAACGAACTGCCACTCTGGGCGGATGAGCGCCTCCGGCGGGCCGTCTCCCTCGGCGTCGACCGGGACACCCTCTCGACGCTCATCTACGGACCGTTCGGACGCGTCATTCCCGTCGTCGACTACCGCTTCTTCTGGGACGAGGAGCCGACCGTTGAGTCCGGCCACCTCGGCAAGTGGTGGCGATACGATCCCGCCGAGGCGAAGCAGCTCCTGAGCGCCGCCGGACAGGAGAACTTCGGCTTCGAGATGATCTATTACAACTACACGCCGGAAGCGAACCGCCGCCAGAACGAGGTGCTTGTCGACCAGATGCGCGCCGCCGGCATCCAGCTCAAGGCCACCAGCGTCGAGTACTCCGAGTTCAACTCCCAGTGGACGACGAGGAAGGGCAGCGCGCAGGCCTACGACGGCTGGCTTGCCTTCAACCCGACGGCGCAGCACTACGTCTTCGGTCTGCACCACTCGACCTCGTCCGGCAACCGCTACCGCATCCACGACGCCGAGATCGACGCGTGGGCGGAGCAGCATGCAGTCGAACTCAACCCGGCTGCCCGCAAAGAGCTGGCGCAGAAGGTCTGGAACAAGGTCTTCGACCAGGTCTACCGCGTCGATAAGCCCACCGGTCAGAGCGTCTCCATCCAGCAGCCCTGGGTCCGAGGCCTGCGCACCGGCCGCGGCATCGGCTCCGGTCAGCACTACCTCGACATCCAGAACCTCGTCCGCTACATGTGGGTCGACAAGTAGACTCGTCCGAGAATCGCCACGAGGCCCGGGTTCGCCCGGGCCTCGTCATCTCCCCTCGCTCCTAACCCGTATCCTCGGACGGGCAACCGGACCGCCCGAGGAAGGCGCAGCACGTGGACCACGAGCACGACCCCGCCCTGCCCGCCGGCTTCGAGCCGATGCTGAACCCCACCGGCTGGCCGCTCTTGCACATGGTCGCCATGTTCTACACGGGCCCCGCCGGCGACATCGTTGGCGTCCCCATGACCTCGGAAGACGGCGACGCCTGGGAAGCCACCGTCCCCTTCGATGGGCGCCTCTTCCGCATCGACACCGTGTACGAGGACCCCGACACCCGCGCCCAGGCCGTCTTCTGGGGCGGCGACCGCCACGAGGAGTACGCCGCCGGCGAAGTCGTCAGGACGCGCGCTTACTCCCCGTACTCGTAAGCGGCACAATCACCGAGGTGGGTGGTACCCCCAAGGGGATTCGAACCCCTGTTTCCACCTTGAAAGGGTGGCGTCCTGGTCCCCTGGACGATGGGGGCGTACCGACTCACCGAGGATACCGTCCCCCGCGCCGACGGTCATGCCCGATTCCGGACTCACCTCCATAGAAGGCCGCACGGCCCCTGTCCAGAAGTGACCTCAGCGGTATAGTCTCAAGCACTATTCGTTGCCTGACGGAGCGCGACCATGACCGCCACTGACGACCGCATCGAAGCCCATGTCCACGACGAGTACCAGAGCCCTGTCTCCGGATACCAGCTGCTCCTGCGGCTTCGCATCCAGAACAAGCCCGGCAACCTGGGCAAGGTCACCACGGCCATCGGAGAGATGGGTGCCGACATCGGCTCCATCGACATCGTCGAGGCGCGCACGGACATGATCATCCGCGACCTCCGCCTCTACTGCGTCGACGAGGAGAACGCCCGCCAGGTCGTCGCCCGCGTCGCCGAAGTCCCGGGCGTCGAGGTCCAGCACGCCTCCGACCGCACCTTCCAGCTCCACCGCCGTGGCAAGATCGAGGTCCACAACAAGGTCAACATCCGCACCATGGCCGAGCTCGCCCACGTCTACACGCCCGGCGTCGCCCGCGTCTCCATGCAGATCCACGACAACCCGGACGCCGTCTGGTCGCTCACCATCAAGCCGAACACCGTGGCCGTCGTTACGGATGGCACCGCCGTCCTCGGACTGGGTGACATCGGCCCCACGGCCGCCATGCCTGTCATGGAGGGCAAGTCGATGCTCTTCAAGGCCTTCGGCGACATCGACGCCTGGCCCATCTGCCTGAACACCAAGGACCCCGACGAGATCGTCCGCATCGTCAAGGCGATCTCCCCGGGATTCGGCGGCATCCTCCTCGAGGACATCTCCGCCCCTCGTTGCTTCGAGATCGAAGACCAGCTCAAGGCCGCACTCGACATCCCCGTCTTCCACGACGACCAGCACGGCACCGCCGTCGTCGTCCTCGCCGGCGTCATCAATAGCCTCAAGATCATTCAAAAGCGTCCGGAGGACCTCAAGGTCGTCCTCCTCGGCGTCGGTGCCGCCGGCGTCGCCTGCGCGGACATCCTCATGAACTTCGGCGTGAAGGACGTCATCGGTTTCGACCGGGCCGGCGCGATCTACGAGGGCCGGGTGGAGGGCATGAACCCCGCCAAAGAGCGCTTCGCGCGCAAGACAAACCGCGAGGGCTTTGACGGCTCCGTGGGTGACGCTCTCCAGGGCGCCGACCTGTTCCTCGGCCTGTCCGGCCCGCGCATGGTGACCGCCGACCAGATCGCCCGTATGAACCCGGACGCGATGGTCTTCGCCCTCTCCAACCCCGAGCCCGAGATCATGCCCGAACTCATCCAGGACCAGGTGCGCATCGTCGCCACCGGCCGCTCGGACTACCCGAACCAGGTCAACAACGTCCTCTGCTTCCCCGGTCTCTTCCGCGGCGCGTTCGACTCCGCCGCCACCACCATCTCCGAGGAAATGAAGATCGTCGCGGCCAGGGCGATCGCCGAGACCATCCCGGACAACCTCCTCAACGAGGACTACATCCTCCCTTCGGTCTTTAACCCGGATGTCGCGGCTCGAGTCTCAGCCGCCGTCGCAGCCGAGGCGAGGCGCTCCGGCAACGTCCGCGGCAAGGGCTCCCGCGTCTTCATTTAGCCCCTATCGGCCCGTCGAAACATAGCGCCCCCGAGTTCGGGGGCGCCCACGCTTCAGCTGTACCGCTCTTCCTTCCACGGGTCTCCGTGGATGTGGTACCCGTACATCTCCCAGAACCCCGGGCGCTCCTCGGCCATCAACTCGATGCCGCGCACCCACTTCGCGCTCTTCCAGAAGTACAGATGAGGGACAACGCCTCGCAACGGCCCGCCATGCTCCAGGGGTAACGGCGCTCCATCGTGTGTGTGCGCCAGCAGCGCGTCGTTGTACAGCAACTCGTCGAGCGGCACATTCGTGGTGTACCCCCCGTACGAGTGGAACATGACGTGCTTCGCTTCCGGCTGCACCTTGACGAGCGACAGCATGTCCGCGATCCGCACGCCTTCCCAGTCGTTGTCGTACCGGCTCCAGGTCGTCACGCAGTGGATGTCCGAATGGCTCTTGCTCTGAGGCAGCGCGAGGAACTGGTCCCAGCTCAGCGTCACCTCTTCCTCGACCAGACCGAAGACGCGAAACTGCCACGTCGCGAGGTCGATCTTCGGCACGCCGCCGTACGTGAGGACCGGAAAGCCTTCGGTCAGCCGCTGACCGGGGGCGAGTCGCGGCGTCTTGTCCGTCGAGTGCGGCATCTCTCGCCGCGAGATCTCGAGGGTCAATGCACACCCCTTTCTTCGTCCGTGGTGTTGCGTCAGGGTACCGGCTCCGAACACCCCTCTCAATGAAGTTCCTGACGCGCCACGTCCCGGATCGCAGCGCCCCGCTTCGGTACGATGGGATCGATGGAAGAGACCGTCCTCCGAGCACCCTCCATGCGTGATCGCCTTGCCGCCCACGGCGCCGAGCGCCGCCACCTCGCGCCTTACCTGCTGATCAGCGTCGTCATCGTGGCCGCCGACCAGCTCACGAAGGCGGTGATTCGAGACTGGCTCGCGGAGGGCGAGGCCTGGCCCTCGACCGACGCCATCCTCGCGATTTCCCATGTCGAGAACCCCGGCGCCGCGTTCGGCATCCTTCAGGGCGCCAGCGCGTTCCTCCTCGCGGCCGCCGCGATCGGGGTTGCCGCCATCCTGGTCTACATGTTCCTGGTGCCTCCCGCGCAACGCTTGTACGTGGCGGCGCTCTCCCTGATCCTCGGCGGAGCGATCGGAAACCTCATCGACCGCGTCGCGAAGGGCACCGTGACCGACTTCATCGACCCCACGCACTACCCCGCGTTCAACGTCGCGGACTCCGCGATCGTCTGCGGCGTTGTCGCCATCGTCGCCCTCACCCTTCGCGAGGAAGTTCGCAAATGAGCGAGTCCATCCGTCGCTTCCATGCGGGACACGCCGATCGCCTCGACCGCCTCATGGCCACCGCCGTGCCGGACATCTCGCGCGCGCAGGCCCAGAAGCTCATCGAGCAGGGACACGTGCGCGTCGACGAGGCCACTGCGTCGCGGCCGGCCTACGCCGTCGGCGCCGGCAGCGTCGTCGAGGTGTGCCTCCCCGACCGCGGCGTCGATATGGACGCCGCAGCGTCCTACCCCCTCGGCGTCCTGTACGAGGACGAGCACGTTGTCATCATCGACAAGCAGCCCGGCCTGATCGTCCACCCCGTCCCCGGGCTGACCGGCTTCACGCTGGTGGACGTGATGCGTGCCCGTTACCCAGAACTCGTCGCCATCGATGGCGACCGGCCCGGAGTCGTCCATCGGCTCGACCGCGAGACCTCAGGTGTCCTCGCTTACGCGAAGACTGCGATCGCGCAGCAGACGCTCAAAGACCAGTGGCGTCATCGCGAGACCGTGAAGCTCTACCTCACCCTGGCCACCGGCCGCATCGAGCCCCCCGCCGGCATCATCGATGCCCCGCTCGGCCTCGATCCGCTCGACCCGCGCAAGCGAGCTGTCATCGAGGGCGGGGACAGCGCGCATACCGAGTACCGCATCCGTGAACAGTACGGCGACGAGGCGGCGCTGCTTGAGGTCCGCATCTACACCGGGCGCACCCATCAGATCCGCGTCCACCTCGAGGCCGTAGGCCACCCCGTCCTCGGCGACACGCTCTACGGGCACCGGTCCCCGCTGATCGCTCGTCAGGCCCTGCACGCCTGGCGTCTCGGCCTGCGCCTCCCGTCGACCGATGAGTGGCGCGAGTTCGAGGCGCCGCTCCCCGTGGACATGCAAGCCGTGATCGCGGATCTGCGCGACCGGCACGGCCTCGAGGCGTCCGATCGCTCGGTCGACCTGGACGAGGATGGTCGCCCGTGACTGTGCGCCTCCGCTACGCTCCCAGCCCCACCGGTGACCCGCACGTCGGCAACATCCGCTCCGCCCTCTGGGCGTGGGCTTACGCCCGCCATGAAGGCGGCGTCTTCTACCTGCGCATCGAGGACACCGACCAGACCCGCCTTGTCCCTGGCTCGGTCGAGCGCATCGAGGAATCACTGCGCTGGCTGGGGCTCGACTGGGACGAAGGCCCCGACATCGGTGGCCCCCACGGCCCGTACGTCCAGTCGCAGCGTCTGGACCACTACCGAGACGCCTCCGGCCGGCTCCTCGCCACTGAGAACGCCTACCGCTGCTTCTGCACGCCCGCCGACCTCGAAGCGATGCGCGAAGCGCAGCGGGCCGCAAAGCAGCCGCCTGGATACGACGGCCGCTGCCGCTCGATCCCGCCCGCCGAGGCCGCCGCTCGCGCCGCCGCGGGCGAGGCCTTCGTCGTGCGCTTCGCAATGCCCCGCGAGGGTACGACCACGTTCACCGACCTTTTGCGGGGCGAGATCACGTACGAGAACCGCCTCCTCGATGACTTCGTCATCCTGAAGTCGGACGGCTTCCCGACCTACCACCTCGCCCATGCCGTCGACGACCACCTCATGGCCACCACGCACGTCACCCGCGGCGACGAATGGCTCCCGTCCGCGCCAAGGCACGTCCGCCTGTTCGAGGCGCTGGGACATCCCGTCCCAATCTACGTGCACACGCCGGTCATCCTCGGCCCCGACGGCGGCAAGCTCTCGAAGCGCCATGGCGCGAAGTCCGTCCTCGAGTACGCTGCCGACGGATACCTTCCCGACGCCCTGTTCAACTTCCTGTCCATCCTCGGGTGGTCGCCCGACGGCTCCACCGAGCTCCTCTCGCGCGCTCAGGTCGTCGATGCGTTCGACATCAAGGACCTTGTCGTCCACCCGGCGGTCTTCGACACCCAGAAGCTCGAGTGGATGAACGGCGTCTACATGCGCTCGATGGCCGAGGACGAATTGGCCGATGTCTTCGCCCGAGAGCTCGACCGCGCGCTACCCCTCGATGTCCCACGCCCGCTCGACCGCGTGCTCGTCGCCGCCATCACGCCGCTCGTCCGCGAGCGCGTCAAGCTCCTGCCCGAAGTGACCGCCCTGGTCGACTTCTTCTTCGCAGCCGACGTGCCGGCACCGGCTCCCGAGCAACTCCGTGGGAAGGCGTACCGCGACCGCCCCGATGCGGCGGCCCCCGCCGTCGACGCCGTCGTCGCCACGCTCGAGGCCCTCGACGCGTGGGATGCAGCCACCCTCGAGGAGCGCCTGCGCGCCGTCGCCTCCGAAACCGGAGAGAAGCCCGGTGACCTGTTTATGCTGTGCCGTCTCGCGGTCACGGGGAAGAACGTGACTCCCCCGCTCTTCGAGTCGATGGAGCTGGTGGGCCGCGATCACTCCCTCGCCCGCCTGAGAAGGGCCGCCGACGTACTCCGCGGCGCAACCGGCTGACGGTCCCGGATGACCGCACCGCGGAAGCTTGCTAGGCTGGTACACCCGGTGGGGACTCGTCTAAGGGTAGGACAGCTGACTCTGGATCAGTAAGTCGAGGTTCGAATCCTCGGTCCCCAGCCACCTCGTACTGCGATGCTCCCGCAACCGCCCCGTCCTCGCTTCTGAGCGCGAGTCCGCCCTCGCGCTTGTATGCTCTCGTCGACGCAACGAGGAGGGACGGAAGGGAGAGCACGCTATGAGCATGGACAGCTACGACGCCACCATCGGCGCTCGCATCCTGACGGCAGACGGTCAGGACATCGGCGCCGTAAGGGACATCGTCGGTCGCTACTTCCACGTCGACGCTTCGATGGCTCCCGACTACTGGCTGCCGGCCTCGCTCATCACCGCGTCCGATCCTTCGTCGGTGACCCTGGCCGCCAACCGCGACGCGATCGGTGGCTACGAGGTCAGCCGCACTGCCGTCGCGGAGGAACGCGCTGCGGAAGCCGCCCCGGTCGACGAGGGCCAGATGGCCGTCGAGGCGGCCGCGATCGTCTGGGGCCCGGACGAGTGGGCCGTTGTCCGTACCCGCATTCTCGAGCGCGAACAGTCCTACAGCGAGGATGAGCTCGATCGCATGCAAACCGAGCGGCCTGAGGAAACACGTCGCCTCTTCTCGCATCTCTTCGAAGACGCCGACCGTTCCGCAGAGCGCCTCGCCCGCACCGTCGAGGAGAACACGTAGCCCGCACCGCCCTGCCAGTTCGGCTACCCTGTCGGCAGGGAGAGCCGCCGTCGTCGCCATCACGATCCTCGAGGCTGCCCAGCGCAGGACGCTGATCGCCGGAGTCCTCCCCGACGTGAGGGCCGACTTCGCCCAGGTGATGGCGGACATGCGCGACCAGGGCCTCAACCCCTTCGAGGGCAGCGCCGCCCTGCTCGTCGGCCCCTACCCCTCCCGGAGGTCGAGGCCTGGCGACCGTCCCCTCGAGCGAGCCGTCCTGGTCGTGTCCGGGAGTCAACCGCACATCGAGTTCGAACTCGAGTTGCTCGTCGGCCTCGTCCCCGAACACGTATGGCACGAGGAGCACGTCGCGCACTGGATCCCCACGCGCTACGCCGGTCTCCCGAGTGGTTACGGCCTCGACCTTCGCGATATCTCCTGAAGACCCGCCCTTCGATGGCACAATGGCAGTATGCCCACCGACGCCGTCAACACCCCTCCTGCCGTCCACCCGCCTGATCAGGCGTTCATCGACGGCCTCGCGCATGAGGACGTCGTTTCCGTCCATCCCAACGAGTCGCATTGGTGGAACCACGCCTCATTCGCGCTTCCCCTGCTCGGCGCGGTCGGCTTCGTCGGGTTCGGGCTGCTGAGCGGCAAGGCGGAGGCCACTGGCTTTGGCCTGTTCCTGGCCGGCATCACCGTGTTCATGCTCCCGGTCGTGCTCCTCACCTGGCGTGCCACCGCCACCGCGATCGTCCTCACGGACCGCCGAGCCCTCGCCCTGCACGATGGCCGCGTCCTCCGCGAGGTGGATTGGGCAGACGTTGAGCGCATCGAGCGCGTCGAGACGCTGGGCAATGTCCGCTGGAAGTTCATGCCTCAAGAGGGCCAGCACCTCACGGTCGACGGCGAGATCGCTGATGTCCCCGGCCTGGTCGCGCGCGCCGAGGAACTGGCGGGCCTCACGGCCTCCACTTAGCACACATGTACGGTACGATGCGGCGGTGACCTGCCTCCGCTGCGGCTCACCACTCGAGGACGGCGCGGTCTTCTGCTCCTCCTGCGGGACGAGGGCCGACGGCCCTGCCCCCTTGCCCGGATTCGAGATGCTCGATGTACCCCCGAGCGCTCCGGCGCCATCGCGTCCTCCCGTCCCGCCACGCCCGGCGGCGCCTCCCGACCTCCCCGCTGACCTCGACATCTACCGAACGCGCCTGCAGTCCGTGTTCGGCTATCCAGACTTCCGCCGCGGACAGGCCGAGGTGCTCACGCACCTCGGCCGCCGCGATGTCCTGGGTGTCATGCCCACGGGTTCGGGCAAGAGCCTCTGCTACGTGCTTCCCTCGCTCGAGGTAGGCCGCACGCTGGTGGTGTCGCCCCTGATCGCGCTCATGCAGGACCAGGTCGAAGCGCTCCAGGCCACGGGCGTCCCCGCGACGTTCATCAACTCGTCGCTCGGCCGCGCCGAGCAGAACGTCCGCTACCGCGACTTTATCGACGGCCGTACGCCGCTCTTGTTCGTCGCCCCCGAGCGCTTCGCCAACCAGCGCTTCATCGACGGCCTCACGGCGGCTGGAGTCAACTTGTTCGTCATCGACGAGGCCCACTGCATCTCCGAGTGGGGACACGATTTCCGCCCCGACTACCTCGCCCTCGGCGCCGTTCGCGAGCGGCTCGGCGCGCCGCGCACCCTCGCGCTCACTGCGACGGCCGACCCTCTGGTGCGCCGCGACATCCTCGCGCGGCTCGGCATCACCGGCCATGCCGATGAGGTCCTCACGACGTTCGACCGTCCAAACCTTCATCTCGGCGTCGTGCACGTGAACACCGACGGAGAACGCCTCGACTGGCTCGTCCGCTATGCCCGCCGCCACCGCGGTCGGGCGGGCATCGTCTACGCCCGCACGCGCCGCAACGTTGAGGACACGGCGGCCGCACTGGTCGCCGCCGGCGTCCCCGCCCTCGCCTACCACGCCGGAATGCCGGCCGGCGAGCGCGCCCGCGTCCAGCGCCGGTTCATCACAGGCGAAGTACCCGTCCTCGTCGCCACGAACGCCTTCGGCATGGGCATCGACAAACCCGATGTACGTTATGTCGTCCACACCCACGTGCCTGGCCGGATCGAGGCGTACTACCAGGAGGCAGGCCGTGCCGGCCGCGATGGCGACCCCGCCGAGTGCACCCTCCTCTACGCGCGCCGGGATGCCGCGCTCCAGCGCCGCTTCATCGATCAGGCCCACCCGGACGAGCGCGAGCTGCGTCGCATCTGGTGGCGCCTCATCGAGTTGCAGGAATGGGCCGGCGATCGACCCATCCAGTACAACGACGCCCTCGAGGCAAGCTCCACGGAAGGTCTGCCCGTGGCGCTCACCGCCCTCCGCGCGAGCGCCCTCATCGAGCCCGGGAGCCTCCGCCTCACCTCGCGCGATCGCGACGCCAGCCTCGATGTCGGCCCGATCGAGGAGCGCCGCCGCTATGCCGAATCCCGCCTTGCGCAGATGATCGAGTACGCCGAGACATCCGGCTGTCGCCGTGCCCTCGTCCTCCGCTACTTCGGCGAAGACGCCCCCGATCGCTGCACGAACTGCGACAACTGCCGAGGACAGGGCATCCCCGCCGCCCCGGACTACCCCATCGACCTCTTCAACGACCTCCTCGATGCGCGGGCGGACATCGCGCGGGCCGCCGGCCGTCCTCCATACCTCGTCTTCGAAGAGCGCACCGCCCGCGAGATCGCGACTTACCGCCCGCGTTCGCAAGATACCTTGCTCGACGTCTGGGGCATGGGCGAGACCCGCTATCGGTGGTTCGGCGACCGGCTGCTTTCAGTCGTCGCACGGTGGGAAGAGCGTCACCCCGAGGTTGCTCCCGCGCCCGCCCACCCTCGGGCCACGCGTCCCGCACCCAGCGAGGCAGAGGTCGCCTACGACGACCCCCTCTACCAGCGCCTCCGGGCCTGGCGGCTCCAACGCGCGCGCGACGAGGGCGTCCCCGCGTACACCCTCTTCAGCGACCGCACCGCCCGCGAGCTTGCAGCCCGGCGTCCGCTCGATGAAGACGCGCTACGCGCCGTCTGGGGCATGGGAGACGCCCGAGTCCGCGAGTTCGGGCAGGATCTCCTCGCCGTCATCACTGCGGACGGCTGAACCTCGTAACTCTCCCGATCGTGGTTGCGAGGACTTGCCCGAAAAGCGCATGCTAGGGTGACCGAGCACCCAGAGAGGCAGGAGTGAACCATGACCCTGACCATGACCGTCACGGACAGCGCCGCAGAGCGCCTGCTCGCCATCGCCGCTGAGCACGGGATGACCGACGAGCAGGGCCTGCGCCTCTTCTCACGGGGCGGAGGCTGCGCCTGCAGCGGCCCCTCCTTCGGCATGGCCATCGACGCCGCGGAGTCCGGTGACAGCGTGCTGACGCTCGCAGGCATCCGGTTCATCGTCGACGAGGACTCGGCCGGCAGCCTCGAGGGCGCATCGATCGACTGGGTCGACGACGTCATGCGCTCCGGCTTCACCATCGAAGCCCCGAACGCGCAGGCCGGCGGTGGCTGCGGCTGCGGAGGTCACTGACCGGCTCGCCGCCTCACTGAGTCCTCGGCGCTCCGCGAAGCGCCCCGTGCCGGCCCCGAGCATGCTGCCGGGGCCGGCCCCGTGTCGCGACGCTCTCGCGCTGCTCCCGTCCGCACGCTGAGGAGGCCTCGATGCACGAACATCTGCGACTGCTCGGCGATGTCCCGCCGCTCCGCGATCCGGTCCTGCTCGCCGGCATCACCGGCTGGACCGACACCAGCGGCGCCGCCGTCGACGCGCTCGAGTACCTCATACAGCAGTGGCAGGCAACACCGGTAGCGGACATCGACCCCGAGCCGTTCTACGACTTCACCGTGCAGCGCCCCCGCACGCGCCTCGTCGGCGATGACCGCACCATCGATTGGCCACGCAACCGCTTTTACAAGGCAAGCCCCGCCGGGGCCGGCCGTGACTTCCTGGTGCTCACTGGTATCGAGCCACACCTTCGCTGGCGGACCTTTACCGACGTCGTCACCAGCCTCATGGATGCCCTCGGCGTGACGACCACCATCACCCTCGGCGTACAGCCGGGCGCCGTGCCGCACACTCGACCGCTCCCCGTCACGCTTTCGGCCTCCGACAGCGAGTTTGAGGCGCAGTTCGGCCTCAAGATCCCCTCAAGTCGGTACGAGGGCCCCACCGGCCTTGTCAGCGTCCTCAATCTCGCGTTCCGCGCCCGCGGGTGGCGGAACGCCAGTCTCTGGGCCATCGCCCCGCATTACCTCAACACCGGCCCCAACCCCAACGCCGGCATCTCGCTCGTCAAAGCCCTCGATCGCGGTTACGGCACTTCCACTTCACTCGCCGGTCTCGAGGAACGCAGCGAGGAGTTCGCTCGGCAGGTGCAGGAAGCCATGGAGCAGTCCGACGAAGCCTCGACGTACATCCACACGCTCGAGGAACAGTTCGACGCCAACGCTGGCGAGCCTGAGGACGAAGGCGAGTTGCCAACCAGTGACGAGTTGCTCGGGGACCTCGAGCGCTTCCTGCGCCAGCAACGGGAGGACCGCTGAGCGGTTCGGAAGCCCTCGCGGCCCCCGCCTTCACCCTCGCGCGTACCGTTGCTACAATTAGAAGTCCGCGTAGGAGTGTAGCTCAGTTGGCAGAGCAGCGGTCTCCAAAACCGCAGGTCGGGGGTTCGAATCCCTCCACTCCTGCCAGGAATCGCGGCGCCGAGGTGGTGGAATAGGCAGACACGCCGTCTTGAGGGGGCGGTGCTCGTAAGGGCGTATGAGTTCAAGTCTCATCCTCGGCACCAACAACGCCGGTCACGGCCGGCAGGAGCGAGCGGAAGTAGCTCAGTGGTAGAGCGCCTCCTTGCCAAGGAGGAGGTCGCGAGTTCGACCCTCGTCTTCCGCTCCAGGGGCCACGTAGCCAAGTGGTAAGGCAGAGGTCTGCAAAACCTCCATCACGGGTTCGATTCCCGTCGTGGCCTCCAGCAATCCGAATCTGACCGCGCCCCCGAATCTGCTTAAGCGCCGCGCGTTTGGCACCCACATGGCACCGCGCTGCGACGACTCGAAGCTACATCGCTGCGAGCCGGAACGCCCCAGCTTCGCGCCGGCACGGGCGTAGTCGACACGCCAAGGCGCGCTAAATGCCAAGTCTGCCGGAGGGTCACGCCGGTATCAGGCGGAGTGGATGTCCCGCGCAGGGGCCTCGAGCGAGATGAGGGCGACGACGATGTCATCGCCGCCAACGCCGAGGCTACTGGCGAGCTCCCAGAGACGGTTTCGCGCGGCACACCGCCGGGCTGCTACTCGCACGCCACCTTGGGCACGATCCGAGGGAAGTTGTTTGTAGTAGGAAGACACTGAGCGACGAACGGCCGACGTGGGGGCTTCCGGCCCAGCACTCGAAGCGCCCGCGTGCGCCGTCTTCTCAGCCCTGATTGCGTCGTCGCGCTCTCTACGGCCTCCCCGTGAGGCGACCGGCTGTCCCGGGGAGCTTTCGTAGCGTTCCGGTTGCTGTCGCTCGATCACCCGCCTCTATCCGGCGGTCGCTCGGATCAGCGCCGACATGCAGTGGCATTTCTCAAACTCCCGAATTCATACTTGTTCCGAGGTAGGGAGCATGGCGCTCCCTGTCGGGCCGAGTCGCCAAAAAATCGAGGGTGCCCCCTCCGGCCACCACGACCCGCGACCATTCATCACTCCGGGAGCCGGCGATAGCAACGCTATGCGAAATCCAACCGCGACGACTAAGCCTCGGGGAACTCGGATGGTTGAGGCGGCGAAGCGTCAGTGCAAGGCGTTGACCGAGCGCGGGACCGGCTGCGTGAGCCTCGTGGTCCCGCCGTCGCGCAATCTGTGCCGACACCATGGGCAACGGCTCGCGTCCGGACATCAGGTGGTGAACGCGGATACCCGGAGGAAGTACCGACCCCTCCGGCGCAGGCGGTGGATCTACTCCCAGTAGGACCGACCACCTCGGTAAGAGGAACAGACGCGGAGCAGCGGAAGCCCATCCAAGAGCCACGGGTGACAGGGGAACATCCCCTCGTCTGCGACGCCGCCCGTTGCCGCCAGCGCGCCCTCCCCGGGTCGGACTTCCGCATGCGCCATCAGCATCTCGCGTGACACGGCGAGACCAGATGCTCGTCGAGCGGACACACGATCGCGGGAATGGTGTTAGATCAAGCTGGCGTGGGGGGAACTGTTCGTGCCAGTGACCTACCGCGAGCTCACTCGACCACCACAGTGACGACTGCATCTTGGTCGAAGGGAGCCCACACGAGGCAAGGAAGCGGCAGCGATTCGGTGCCCGAAGGGCGCCGAGCCGTTATTGGGTGCTGCTGCCGTTCCAGACCTATGCTCGGCACCCCTATAATCGCGATTCACAATCCCACTTTGACCAGCACAGGGGTAAATCATGCGTCCGGGGCCCATGACGGCAAACGCGCCCGATGAACTGCAGTCGAAGCTTAACTCGGTGTACGAAGAGGCCGCAGCCGCAATCGACAGGCAGGACTGGACCCACGCATTCGAACTCTTTCGTGCAGCCTACGATCTCCTTGCATCGAATCAGCCGCCGAGCCTCCGGTTCCACAAAGGGCTACCGCTCTACAACATGGGAGTTATGAGTCTCGCCGCTGGCCAGATCGAGGGTGTCGAGAGCGGAAACCTGATCTTGTCCGCTTTCCTCGAGGACGTGATTACCTTCGCTGACGTGGGCGGCGCTGACGACCCACTTGATCAACCGGCCGCGAAAATGCTCGTGTTCGGCCTGTCAGTTCCTGGAACGGCCCTACTCTCCTTGAGAGATGAAGTCGTCAAGCTCGTCCGAGCAGGACGCCTCTTTCAAGAACCAGACAGTCTCGCGAGGGTGCTCAGTGTTGAGAAGCTATTTACCGACGAGAAGGGCGCCAGCCCAGGCAGCAAGCGTAAGGTCGGACAGTTCACGACGCCATGGCAACGTCGGGTGTTCATCGGTGGTGGGTATGCGACTGAACGAATGGTCATCAACCAGATTGCCGAGATCTGCAGAACACTCGGCTTCGACCCAGTAGTCGAGTTCGAATTCGAGATCCCGGTCGACCAGATACATCACCACGCCCTCATGCTTCTCCACGAGTGTAAGTGGGCTATCTTCGAGGTTTCGGCTGTTGCAGGACAACTGATGGAGCTTGAAAGAACGCGCGATTATCAGATCGACCCCTTGGTCCTGTACCAAGGAACGGATGACCATGGCAGTATCCCGACGGCGATGGTAGCGAGCCTGCTGACACGACTACGCATCAACCCCGAACACTACGACAGACCCGAAGAGCTTACGCGCCATGTGACTGCGTATCTCGACCGAGCACTGGCGTCGGAGTCGAGTTGACCACTGGTCACGGCATGATAGTAGATTCGTATGAGTCACCACACGATCTGGTCATAGCGATGCGGCCGACCGTCGACCCGCTTCACGTTCCGCCCGCCGAACTTCTCGGAGCGCTGTTGAGAGCACCAACAGGTGCCGGGCCAGGACCTCGCGTTCGCCTTCAGTCAATGCGGACCAGGTCCGATAGAAGGACTCATCGGTGCGTTCCTCGGCCTCATCCCGAAGCGCCGCCCCGGCCATCGTCGGTCGATAGCGGCCAGGAACCTGATCGGCTTCCAGCCAGCCCCGCTGGACAAGATCGTGGATCGCTGCTGCGTAGTCGGTCGTCGCGTACCCGCGCCAGGACTGCAGCGCCGCCACTTCCGCCGCGTTTCGCGCCTCCCCGTGCCAGATGAGTGTGAAGGCATTCCAGGTCGCGCCCGACACACCAAGCGGTTCCCATGCCGCGCGGTGCGCATCACCTCGTTGCGCGGAGAGCGCCATGACAGAGCCTCGGATGCGCCCGATTGGGGATCGTGTCTCGTCCATGAGCCTCGTGGTAGCGGTGGTTCTACTCTTCCTTGCCTCGGCCAGTCGATTCAAAAGGGACGCGAGTTCCTCCAGCTCGACCCGCGGCAGGACTTCTAGGGCCTCAAGCCGCTGATCGGAGGCGGTCAGCGCCTCCCGGATATCCTGCGATGCACGCTGGCTGAGCCGGTAGAGCCCGTCGGCGACCTCTTCGAGCCAGCCTCCCTGCTCAAGGTCGGCGAGCTCGGCAAGGAGCACCCGCGGATTGGAGTAGGGGTCGATGGCGGAGGGCGACAGGACTTCACGGCCTGACTCGGCGTAGTTACGCAGGGGCAGAGGCGTCCGGCGTGTCTCGAGTTCCTCTCGGACCTGACGCGCAGTCAGCCCCCAGATGGCCCCGAGGGTGCGCTCGAGTAGCTCCCACGACGGCTGGCGACCACTCAACAAGGACGGCGTCTCGGACACGGTCATGGGTGCATTCTCCGAAGCGCACTACCTGCCCGCGAGCTGCCGCGAACCACCGCGCTTGGTGCCTCTTGGGCCCTCATGTCCCATCCTTCCCGTGCATGAAGAAAGGGATCTGGAAGGACGCCTCTTCCCTCCAGATCCCTGTAGAACATATTAGCGCATGTGCGCGAGCAGCGTGATCGCGACCGGATTCCAGGGACAGGGGAGCCGATTCCCAGTCATGTGCGTGCGCCTTCAGGCCCGCCGCCGGCAACCGCGAGCGGATGAGGCCACTGCTCGGGCGTGCGTCATCCGGGCGGTCCAGTCGCTGTTCGTCGGGGGCTGACAGCACATCGCACGGGCACCTGGACAGGCGTACAGTCGTGACGCATTGACGGCCGCACCGTGTCCACACAGAGGGAAGCTCATGACTCGGATCGCCGCTATTCTCGGCAGCGTCACGCCGCCCGGCCGGCTGCATCGAGCACTGACCGAGGCCGCCGCACGCGCCCGGTCCGGTGGTGCCGCCGTGGACGTGCTCGACCTCTCGGAATACCGGCTCGACTTCGTCGACGGTCGGCCCGCCGCCGAGCACGAGGATGACAGCGCCCGCCTCATCGAGGCGGTCGTACCCGCGGACGCCGTCATCCTCGCGAGCCCGATCTATCGCGCGTCGTACACCGGTGCCCTCAAGAACGCGCTCGACTGGCTCCCGATCGAGGCGATGCGCGACAAGCCCGTCGGCATCGTCGCGATGGGGACGACGCAGTACCACTACCTCGCGGTCGACGGCCCCCTGCGCGAGGTGCTTGCGTGGTTCGGCGCGCTCGTCGCCCCCACGAGCGTGTACCTCGCAGCCGCAGACTTCGAGGACGGGGAACTCTCGGCGAACGCAGCTCATGCCATGGACGAGCTGTTCGGCACGGTGACCACCCTTGCGGCGGCCGTCGGTCAGACGAGACTCGGCCCGACGCCTCTGGCCGCACGGGGCCGCCGCCAGGGAGCGACTTAGTCGAGGACGGCGACCGCGTTCGCCCCGATCAGCAGCTGTCGCAGCGCGAGCGACTGGACTCCGAGGAGCGTGCTTACCCGAGGATTCGTCGCGGGGATGTAGTTCGGGCGGACGCTAGACTGCCACCCATGTGCGGACGCTTCACTTTGACCGGCGGCAACCGCGAACGTGTCGCCGCGATGCTCGGCGTCGCGGCGGATCAGCTCATCGAGGAGGACTACCGACCGCGCTGGAACGTCGCCCCGACGGACAGCCACTGGATCGTGCGGATCAAGCACGAAGACCGTGAAGCGCTGCCGGCGAAGTGGGGACTCGTGCAGTACGGGTCGAAGGACGCGAAGCGCGCAGCGTCGCAGATCAACGCGCGTGCCGAGACGCTGGGCAGCCGGCCCGCCTTTCGCAACGCCTGGCGTAAGAGCCGCCGCTGCGTCGTTCCCGCGGACGGCTTCTACGAGTGGGTGGGGCCGAACGAGGCCCGTCAGCCTATCTGGTTCCACCGCCCCGACAACCAGATCTTCTTCTTCGCGGGTCTCTACGAGTCGTGGCAGCCATCGCCCGACGCCTGGCAGCGGACCTTCACCATCATCACCACGACCGCCAACAGCCTGATTGCCCCGGTCCACGACCGGATGCCGGTGCTGATCCGCGACGAGGACGTCGACGAGTGGCTGTTTCAGGGCAACGGGTGGGACGCCGTGACATCGCTGCTTGTACCTGCGGCCCCGGACTATCTAACTGCGACCGCGGTGTCGAGTCGCGTGAACTCAGTCCGGAACGACGACCCCGCCTGCCTCGAACCGTCCGGCTTCGCCGTCCCAGGCGTCCAGTAAGACGATCGCCCGTCCGGCGCGCGCCATCGACCAGTCGGAGGTCGGAGAACGACGCCGCACCATCGAGGCATGGCGACGCTCGACGACCCGGACGACGTGCTGTTCAACCTTCGTGCCCTCGCGAAGTTCCTCCCGAAGGGCGGACGGATCGTGTGGGAGGAAGCCCAGCCGCGGGGCAGGAAGGGTGGCGACGCAAAGCGCACCGGACCGTGATGTTGCAGATCAGCCCGCCCAATGCCTTCGACTCGGTGCGCTGGCAGATGTACCGAGACGATGTGGGACGGCAGCCTCGCGCACGGCCCGAGACCGGCCGCCCTTGATTCGTCAGCGCTGTTGGACTGCACTGTTCGGATCGGCCCGGTGCCGCCCGCGAGCCTTCAGGCGCCTCGCCCACTTGGAGCCCACGAGGCAGCCGAGCGGCTCCGGTGATCCGCCCCGCGTGCCGCCTGATCCGGCTGAAGGGACGAGCAAGTAAACTGTTGGTGTCTGGTCGCGCTTTCGGCAGGGACGCGCTCTTCTCGCCCCACCCCGACACAACACACCTTCCAGCCCGGACGCCGGAGTAGAGGTTCAGCATGTCTTCATTCGCCCACGAGGTGGCGAGGCGGCGCACGTTCGCCATCATCTCGCACCCGGATGCCGGAAAGACCACGCTTACCGAGAAGTTCCTGCTCTACGCGGGAGCCGTCGATGCCGCCGGCTCCGTGCGGGCGCGGAAGAACTCGCAGTTCGCGACATCGGACTGGATGGCGCTCGAGCGAGAACGCGGCATCTCGGTCACCTCGACGGTGCTTGAGTTCGAGTACGACGGCTACCGATTCAACCTGCTCGATACCCCGGGGCACCAGGACTTCTCGGAGGACACGTACCGGACGCTGGTAGCGGCGGACAGCGCGATCATGGTGCTCGACGCGGCGAAGGGGATCGAGCCACAGACCCGCAAGCTGTACGAGGTATGCCGGACGCGGCGCATCCCGATCATCACCTTCGTCAACAAGATGGACCACGACGCGCTCGACCCGCTGGAGCTGCTGGACCATGTCGAGTCCGTGCTCGGTATCGCGCCTGCGCCGCTGACCTGGCCGATCGGCGACGGACCGCTGTTCGAGGGCGTGTACGACCTCCGCAACAGGCGAGTGTTGCGCTTCGAGCGAACCATCGGCGGACGGCACCGCGCGCCGGTGATCGAAGGCGACCTGCAGGATCAGGACGGCGCGATCGAAGCGGCGATCGGGGTCGCCGCCCTCGACCGACTGCGCGAGTCGACGGCGATCGCCCTCGAGGCGGGCCACGCCTTTGACGTGCAGGCGTTCCAGGAGGGGCGGCTCACCCCGGTGTTCTTCGGCAGTGCCCTCAACAACTTCGGGATCGAGGCGCTGCTCGAGGCGGTAGGGGAGTTCGCACCACCACCCCGATCGCGGGCCGCGAAGCGGGGGACCGTCTCCCCGGAGTCCGAAGCGTTCTCCGGATTCGTCTTCAAGATGCAGGCCAACATGGACCCCAAGCACCGCGACTGCATGGCGTTCGTCCGCGTGTGCTCAGGGCGATTCACGCGGGACATGCTTGCGTACCATTCAGCGAGCGGGAAGCGTATCCGTCTCAGTCGTTCGCAGCGGGTGTTCGGCCAGGAGCGTCAGACGGTCGACGAGGCGTACCCGGGCGACATCATCGGTGTCGCCAACACCGGGATGCTGGGTATCGGCGACACCCTGACGAGCGACCCGGGAATCGAGTTCGAGCCGATCCCGCGCTTTGAGCCCGAGCGGTTCGCGCGGCTGCGCTGCAACGACGTGCAACGCACGAAGCAGTTTCAGAAGGGCCTTGAGCAGATCGAACGAGAAGGCGCCGTGCAGGTCCTCTGGTCGGTCGACGGCTCTCGGATCGCCCCGGTGCTCGCGGCGGTCGGTGACCTGCAGTTCGAGGTGGCCGTCCGCCGGCTACTCGACGAGTACACGGTCGCGACATCGCTCGACGTGCTGAGCCACACGACGCTCCGCCTCGTGAAGGCGGCGCCGCGCGACGTTCGCTGGCCATCGGAGGCGATCAGTCTCGTTGACCGCTCGGGTACGGCCGCCGTCCTCTTTCGGTCGAGCCGGGACGTGCCGTATGTGCAGTCGCGGGAACCGGGACTGGAACTGGTGTCGGTCAGCGGGGACGGCACGATCGCTCCACTGCGGTGACCGGCTTTGGGTTTGTTGTGCTGGAACCAGACGAATAGGAGGTGGCGGCGGGCAACCGTGGCGACGGCTATCAGCCGCTCGGAGCAGTTGCGGCAGCGGTGCCAGCGACATAGCCGCTCGACCAGGCCCACTGGAAGTTGTAGCCGCCGATACGGCCGTCGACATCGAGGAGCTCGCCGCACAGGTAGAGGCCCGGTGCCACGCGGGACTCCATTGTGGCGAGGCGCACCTCGCTGAGCGGAATGCCGCCCGCCGTCGCCTCGGCGTTGTTCCAGCCCCGGGTGCCTGTGACCGGCACCGGGGTGGAGGTAACCGCCCGCACGAGGGCTCGGCGCGCGTTTCGCGTCAGCGTGTGCCCTGTTGTATCTGGGTCGACACCGGCGAGCAGGCACAACGCGCGTGCGAGCCGGGCGGGTAGCCGTTGTGCGAGATAGCGCTGTGGCGTGCCCGACCCGAGGCGCTGCAGCCCGGCATCAAGTGACTCGGCAGTCTCACCCGGAAGCCAGGAGACGACGAGCGTCGTCCCACGGTCTTCGAGCATGGCGAGCTGCCAGTGGCGACTGATGTCCATCGGCGCTGGACCCGAGAGGCCGAAGTGCGTACAGAGCGTCGAGCCGGCGATGGCCTGCAGCAGCCTCCCGCTGCCCGAGCGGACCTCGAGGCGGGCTTCGGCAGCAAGGCCGGACAGATCGCGCACGTACGAGCCATCGGCGAGCGTCAGTCCGACCAAGGCTGGGACAAGGTGCGGCGTGACGCTGTGGCCGAGGCTGCGCGCGATTTCGATTCCCGCCCCGTCGCTGCCGGATCGGGGGAGACTGCGCCCTCCAGTCGCGAGGATGACGCGCGACGCGACGATGTGGCCCTGGTCTGTATACAGACGCAAGCGGCCGTCCTCGATGCGTCCGACTTCCCGAACGCGGCAGCCGGGGCGGAGTTCAGTGCCAGCGGTGCGGGCGGCTCGGAGCAGGGCGTCGAGCACGGCGCGGGCACTGTCCGTCGTCGGGAACAGCTTCCCGGTATCCTCGCGTTTGAGCTCGACGCCGAGGCCGGCGAAGAACTCGATGGTCTGGGCGACATCGAACCGGCGCAGGACGCGGCGGATCGCGGGCAGGGTGGAGCCGGCGTACTCGCGTTCATCGACGTGGTCGTGCGTGACGTTACAGCGTCCGCCACCGGAGACGAGGATCTTGGCGCCGAGCTTGTGGGCGCTATCGAGGACGACCGCAGGCCGGCCAAAGCGGCCCGCCCAGATCGCGGCCATCAGACCCGCCGCACCGGCGCCTACCACGACGAGCTCTGTGGTCTCTGCCAATGGCGTCCTCGGACTCAACGAAACGGCGCTGACCTATCAACGCGCCAGTCAGGCCCCGCCTTGTGCAACGGCGCAACAGACAGCGGTCGGATCGCCAGGCCGCTAGGGCTGCACTCTAGGCGGACGACCCCGGCGCCGCGCTTCCGCGGGCTTCGCGAACACCTTCGTGCCCTGGTGCCAATGGATGAAGGGCCGCCCGATCTGCTTGCTCGCGCGGGTCACCAGACCCTTGGTGCCGCGGATCGACTTCGCGCTCCCGGTCTCAATCTCGAGCACCATCCCCGCTGCGAGTTTTGACATCTCCGTCGCCAGTTGGTGGATCTCCTCGTTCGGCTTCCCCGCAACGCTGGCGGACGGGACATCTTCCTCTTTGCGATGCGTGATCTTCAATGCCAAACCGGACTCCTCACCTCTCACTCGCTCGACGAAGGCCAAGCGAAGTCTACGTTCAGTGTCTACTCTATCGACGGCAGAGTTCTGCATCCATCGAGGACGGCGGCCATGTCATTCATCGGCGACCAGATGATCCTGTCGGACATCCTAGAGCCGCGCGGGCCCGTCAAGATGCGTTGTAAGTCCGTTAGACGGACGTAGGGTGCGGCGCGGGATGGGGACGAAAGCAACGACAGCCACGCCGTGGCGAGCCGGGGCGTGCTGGCCCGTGTCCTGCTGACATCAGCCGTCTTCGTACTTGGCTGCTCGCCGCCCGCCGAGGATGGGAACGGGGAACCACCTGCTGAATCGCCGCCTGCGTCGATGACCAATGTCGCGACGACGATGCCGCCACGGGTGACATCCACCGTTCGGCTGGCGCTGCCACGAAGAGCGCCACTGCCACCCCGACCGTCGTCCCGATGGCGGCCACGCCCGTGCCTCCGACGAGTACCCCGAGCGCTGCCGCGGCCATCGCGCCGTTCGCCCCGACCGTGAAGAGCGAGCGAGCCAGACGCCCAAGCAGCGCCCCCGAGCCTCCCGGCGCCACCGCCGAGGTGCCTCCTACGACCGCCGTCCAGCAGCTTGCGCCGACCAACCCGCCGCCGGCTGCCCTACCGAGGTTGCGACCGTACCCCCCGCAGCGGCGCCTGCAGCACCGGCCCTGTCCAGGACTCCTCGTGCGACCCGTCGTACCCGACCGTCTGTATCCCACCCGCGCCGCCCGACCTCGACTGCGCCGACGTCCCGTTCCGGCGCTTTCAGGTCCTGCCGCCCGACCCGCACCGCTTCGACGCCGACAAGGACGAGATCGGATGCGGGAGCGGCTGAGCCTCCTCACTGTGGTCGTGCTGCTCGCGGCTTTGTCCGGGACACGGACCACAGGCGCCCAGGCACCCGCGATCACGGGCGAGCTACCGGACGCATTGGGGCTACGCACTCGTACGGTGGTCGGGTGGCCCGCTCTCCGAACTCGTTGCCAGCGCCGGCGCACGCGGCTGCCCGCTCGCGGCCCTGTGGGCCACGACCCCGGCCGGCGGATGGGCCAGCTACATCCCCGACGCGTCCGCTGTTGCCAACGAGTCGTTCGAGACGCTCTTCAGCGGCGGCACCGTCCCCGCCGGCCAGCCGCTGTTGCTTGCCTGCCACAGCGCCAGGCAGCCGGCGACCGTGGTCGGAGTGGTGGACGGTGACACCATCGACGTCGGCATGAGGACGTTCGCCGCGATACTGTACCGCGCCAGGTCCTGCGCGAGTCCCTGCGTGAAGCGGTCGAGTCCAGCCTTCAACGTTGAGTAGAAGATGCCACCCTTGCTCCGGTCCGCGTCGTCGTACGGACCCGGACCGGGCATACTCGCGAGGTTGGAGGACACGTTGATGATGTGTCCCCCACCCCCTGCTTTCATGAGCGGGATCGCAGCCTTACACATGAGGATGGGACCCCGCAGGTCGACCTGCCACATCAGATCGAGGTGACGGTCCTGTACGGTCTCGATGTTGCCGGGCGGCATCACTGCGGCGTTGTTCACGACGATGTCGAGCCGGCCGAACTCGGGCCGTGCAGCGTCCACGCATGCCTGGATGCTCTCAGCGTCGCGGAGGTTCAGCACCACGGGAAGCGCGTTCCCTCCCGCCGCGCGAATCGCTGCGGCCACGGAGTGGATGGTTCCAGGGAGGCGAGGGTCGGTTTCGTGCTCCGTTCTTGCGGCGATCAGCACACGGGCGCCGGCGCCAGCGAGAGACTTCGCGATCGCCTCGCCGATGCCGCGGCTGGAGCCGGTGACAATCGCTACCTTGCCACTGAGTAGCTGATCGGCCATATGTGATCTCCAGTTCGTAAGTCAGGTTGCCCGTCGTCCGGTCTCCGAAGACAGAGAGCGGCTTGGCTGATCCTATCGGCGACTGGCCACGAGCGGCGGTGGAAGCTCCACATCGTGCCGGACCTGACCGCTTTCGGTGATGCGGCGAAAGCGCGCTCCCCACGTAACGCGTCGCGCTGAGCTCGAATCAGGCCAGGGCGGCCTCGACCTCATCGACGTGACTGTTGTCATGCTGTGGCCCGGCCCGATCGATGAACTCGAGCACGCTGAGTTCGTGCGGTGGAAACGCCACCGGAAAGCGCCGGGCCAGTGTCTCCTCGTCGATCGCGCGCAGCTCGTTGATCGCCGTCCGGTGGCCGTTGCGGATCTCCGCCAGCAGATCCGTGGTCGACTGACCGGATCGGTCGCGCAGCTGGCCCGCGTTCTCGTCGTGGATGTCGAACGCCGGAGCCCCACCCGGGGCGAGCGCAGTTTCCATGCGCCAGATCGACCTCGCGACAGGGTTTGCCCGCGCCGCGAGGTGACTGAGTGCATCGCGCACCGTCCACTCACCTGTCGCCAACGACCGTTCACCGCCGTCGACCAGGCGTTCACGGAGGGACTCCAGTCGACGGTCCGTCTCTTCGATCGATCTGATGATCTCGTCACGAGTCATGTTCGCCCTCGCCCCACTGCTATCGCGCCCGTGCTGGCGGTCGATCCTGTCGGTTCCGTGGGGACTAAGCAAGCCGCCGTCCTGGTGCGCTCCCCCGTGACTGCCTCTGCGATGGGCGACGAACGGGCCGTTGCACGGGAGCCGTCTACGGCCGCGCCGTGCGAGCGTGAGACATGCCCCGTGCACGAGGGCAGAAGGACGCGCGTCACCTGCACGCGCGTATGCTGCACGGGCGAGAACCGAGCACGGGGCGGCCGCGGACGGTCAGCGGACAGGACGACATCCATGGCAGCAACGATCCGGGTGGGCATTGTGGGCGCGACGGTGACACCAGGTGGCAGCGGCTGGGGCGCCAACGCCCATGTCCCCGCACTTCAGGGCCTCTCGGATTTCGAACTGAAGGCAGTATGTACCGCCCACGCTGAAACGGCCGAAGCGTCGGCGCGCGCCTTCGGGGCGGAACTGGCATTCCATGACATTGACGAGATGGCACGGCACCCGGAGGTCGACCTCGTTGTTGTGTCAGTGCGTGTTCCCTGGCATCGGGACCTGGTCATGGCCGGCTTGCGTGCCGGAAGGCCAGTGTTCTGCGAATGGCCTCTCGGCGCGAACCTCGCAGAAGCGAAGGAAATGGCGGACCTCGCACGCGACCAGGGGCTGCGGACAGCGGTGGGTCTGCAAGGACGCAGTGACCCTGCGGTACGGTACGCGGCTGACCTGGTGGCGAGAGGCGAACTGGGCGAAATCCTGAGCGCCAACCTCAGCGTGATGACGCAGGCAGCATGGGAGCGAGGGAGTGGTCGCGTTTGGCAGCACCTACGGGCCAATGGCGCAAACACCCTGACGATCGCGGGCGGGCATGGCCTCGACGCGATGTGCGCGGTTCTGGGCGAGTTCTCGGAGGTCACCGCCCGGACGGCCACACGAGTCACCGAATGGCGGGACACAGACCTGAACCAGATGGTCACCGTCGACTCCCCAGACATCATCGGTCTGGCGGGCGTGCTGACAAGCGGTGTGGAAGTCAGCGCACATGTCGCCGCCGTCCCTCGTCCAAGCGGAAGCCGGCTCGAGGTCTACGGCAGAAACGGCACCCTGACGCTGGTCTCAGGCGGCGCGCTCTCGACGGGGCCAAACCAGATCTTCGCCGCTCTGCGGGACGCTGATCTGACGGCGCTCCCTGTGCCGGACGAGTACACGCTCGTCCCGGAAGGCACCCCGGCGGGTCCCCCTCGGAACGTGGCACAGGGCTATGCCCGGCTCGCTGAAGTCTGGGAGGGCGACGTTCCGTTCAAGCCCGACTTCGAGCACGCGCTCACACGGCACCGATTGCTGGATGCAATCGAACGGTCATCTGCGGAGGGGCGGGCAGTCCAGCTCTCGGGATGACTTCCCTGTGGCCTTGCGTGAGGATGCAGTTTCGCTGGGTCGACGGGATGGCAACAGGCCGTCGACCCGGCCCGGGACGTGAGGGGGCGTGGACGCAAAGCGTCCGTGACCGTCAGGAGGCCGCTGGCATTTCTGCGGCAGAAAGCGCGCTCCCCACGTAACGTGTCGCTATCTCGTGATAGCGTGTGAATCGTTCGGGACATCCCGGCCGCCGCTGTACAGGGGACGACGACGATTGGGTGACGACGGGTTCTTCGACGAGCGGCTCGCCGCGAGATATGACGAGGTGCATTCGGCTCAGTCCGATCCGGCCGTCCTGGACCCGATAGTCGATTTCCTTGTTGAAACCGCCGACGCCGGACCCGCTCTGGAGTTCGCGATCGGCACAGGGCGGGTTGGGCTCGCATTGTCCCTTCGCGGTGTACGAGTCCACGGGATCGAGCTGTCGCGCGCAATGGTCGACCGGCTTTCGGCCAAGCCCGGCGCCGAGCAAATCGCAGTCACCATCGGCGACATGGCGACCACTCGAGTGGATGGCGCCTTCGCACTCGTTTATCTGGTCGCGAACACCATCATGAACCTCACCTCCCAGGAGGCACAGGCTGCATGCTTCCGCAATGCCGCGGCGCACCTCCGCATCGGGGGGTCGTTCGTGATCGAGGTCATCGTACCCGAGCTCCAGTGGCTGCCTCCTGGCGAGCGGACCCGATCCGTCCGGTTCGACGATGACCACATCCTCATCGATGAATTCGACGTGGCGAATCAGCTGGAGACGTCGCACCACTGGATACTGCACGAGGGTCAGTGGGAGCGCTTCTCGGTGCCCTTTCGGTACGTCTGGCCGGCCGAACTCGACCTAATGGCGCAACTCGCCGGAATGCGGCTCCGGGAGCGGTGGGGGAATTGGAACCGGGAGCCGTTCGGGGCCGACAGCCGGAAGCACATCTCGGTCTGGAAGAAAGTCGAGCAGTAGGCGGTCAGTCCGCTCGCCAAGCGAGTGACCCTCGCGTTGAAGCACGGTGCGTCCAGTCCATGCGCGCGTCGGGCGCGACAGACGGCACCAACGGAACACATGACTCGAAGCGGCCGACCGGCACGCTCCACGCGACGCCGTTTCCGTGGGCATAGGCCCACACACTGGCGCCTGTCCGAGCCGTGTCGGCGCGCGAGTCCTCCGCGCGTCCCGGCGTCCCCGACCTCGTGAACGCGTCGGTCTCGGACTTAAGACGAGTACTGTCCGGAACGGTCGAGCTGACAGTGGGCCGGCGAGCACCTTCACGGGAGACGCGAGACTTCTTGATGCAGTCCGCCGTGCGGCCGCGTGGAGGCGAGGGCTGCGACCTCACCCGACGGTCGTATATGCCTCCCAATCCACCTGCTGCTGAAATGCGTATGCCACGCGAAGCAGCAGCCCATCCTCGAAGGAACGTCCCACGAGCTGCAGGCTGGTCGGCAGGCCGTCGATCTTCCCGCAGGGCACGGCAATCGCGGGGTGGCCGGTGTAGTTCGTGGGCTTGGTGTTGTAGGCCATCGGCAGGACGATCCAGTTCCGGGCGAGGCTGTCCTCGATCCGCTCCCGTGGGTCGGTTGGGGTCGGCTCGACCTGCGGCGCGGTGGTACGACAGGTCGGCATCGCCAGCAGGTCGACTCCGGCGAACGCGCGGTCGAAGGCCGCGATGAACCCGGCACGGGCGTTCTGCGCTCGGGCGTAGGCACCGCCGTGGTATGTCCGGCGGACCAGTTCAGCGGCGATGAAGTTCACCTTCGTGCGCGCCGGCAGGAGGTCGATGCGGTCATGCCACAGGCGGCCGATGGCCGTCACGGTGGACTGCGGGTAGTAGGTCTTGTGGCCCGTGCCGTAGAAGCCAGCGTCGAACAGGGCCATTGAGCCCTCCAGGCTGAGCGTCTGGTACGCGGCGTCGACTTGTGCGTGCTCGGGGATCGAGATCCTTGTCACCTCGGCTCCCGCCTGCTCCAGGACGCGCACGGCCTTGACCACAGCCTCGGCGACCTCGGGCTCGACCGGCTCAGCGAAGCCTTCTTCGAGAATGCCGATCCTGACGCCTTTGACGCCGCCATCGAGGTCACTCATAACGTCGACTGAATCAGGGACCTCCCGCCGCTGGCGGGGATCGAGCGGGTCGTAGCCGGCCACGGCCTGCAGCGCCGCGGCTACGTCCTCGACCCGGCGCGCCATGGGGCCGATGTGGTCGACGCTCATCTCCGCGCCGAACCCAGCACCAAAGTGCGAGACCAGCCCGAAGGTAGGCTTCAGGCCAACGACGCCGCAGTGGGCGGCGGGCAGACGCACAGAGCCTCCCTGGTCGCCGCCAAACGAGATGTCGACCTCGCCAGCGGCGAGCGCCGCCCCGGAACCGGATGATGACCCGCCAGGAGAGTGGGCGGGGTTGTGGGGGTTGATAGGTAGGCCGTAGTCACCAGCGAAGCCGTTCATCATGTGCTTACCGATGACGGTGCCGCCGGCGGCGAGCACCCTCGTTACGACGGTCGCGTCGACGTTCGGGATGAAGCCCTCGAGGGCCTGCGACGTGAAGACCTGCGGGATTCCGGCGACGCTGATGTGGTCTTTGAATGAGACGCGTTTCCCGGCGAGAAGCCCTGTCAGGGCACCGCCCACTTCGCACTTCCAGAGCCAGGCACAGTAGGGGTCTTCATCGAGCCCGGGGCGGTACCCTGGCTCGCGGCGAGGAAACAGGAGCGGGGGCGGACATTCGGCGACGCGTGACTGCATGAACTCGTCGACGATCCGCAGGAGGTCGATGAGAAACGGACGGTACTGTTCAGCTTCTTCTGCTCCGACGTCCGCACCGACCGACCTCGCGACTTCTGAGATCTGCTCGGCGGTGGGCATGAGGTACATCGGCTGCTCCTCGAGTCCGGGACGGCCGTCCGTCAGGTGGTGGCGACCAGACGATAGGCGTCGACGATGTCGAGCGGGTTTCGGCATGCACGCAGTCAAGTCACGATCGCCGCGCCCCGTTGGGCTCTGCGGGGACCAGCGAAGTAAGCCGCGTTGGCTGCTGCCACGGGGAAGGGTGGGTGGCTACCACCGCCATCCGCAGCCAGGGAGCGCAGTCACGTCGTCTTGCGAGCTCACACGCAGGACGGTGTCCGGGGCTGGCGCAGTCGCCGGGACCATCATCGGTAGAGGTCCGCCAGTAGTGCGGACACATCGTTATCGGGTGATAGGACGTGCCACACTGGTGCTGGCCACGCCTGCTCCGCAATGACGTCGCACCTCCCGGTTGGAGCGTGCATCGGGAACGCGGCCGGGGGACGGTCACAGCGCAAGGGCGGGTTAGGGATGGTCAGGGCCGGCGGGCGCGTGTGTCATCGCAGGCGGTGACGCCGGATCGGCCGGAATTCGGCTGCGGTGAGAGGAGAAGGGTCGTGCGAGTGGTGGTGGCGGGCGCACTCGGGGGGATCGGGCAGCACCTCGTGGCGAAGCTGCAGGGGGAGCACGAGGTAACTGGTGTGGTCAGGTCTCTGCCCTCTCGGTCGGCGAGCCGCAGCCGGACACAGTACGTCGCGTCGAGCGACCGCGATGCACTTCGGGACTGCCTCCAATCGGCCGATGTGATCATCCATGCTGCTCTCGATCCGCGAAAGCATGGGAGAGCGCTCGTCCGGACGAACAACGCGTTCACGCGAGAGCTCCTCGAGCTTTCGAAGGGGGGAACGGCGCGGATCTTCGTCTACTTCAGCTCGTGGGTTGTGTACTCGGGCACGCCACAAGGGCCGGAAGGGTATCGTGAGAACGACCGTGTCGAAACCGACGGGAAGCTCGATAGTTACACTCGGCTCAAGTTGCTCGACGAGCGGACGGTGCGCGACTCCTGTGGAAGCAGCGGAATCGGGTACCTGATCCTGCGGCCGACCGTCGTGGTGGGGCCAGGCATGGACGGTTATGGGCGAGGTGCAGCACGCCTCCCGATCGGCGTCGCGGGCGGCACACTCAACCTCATCCACGTCAACGACCTCTGTGAGACGGTCGACCGGCTCATCGAGCATGGCGTCGTTAACGAGGTCTTCAACCTCGGAGGAGACGACTTTCCTTCTGAGGATTTCTTCGTCGCTGCGGGCCGCGCCGCAGGAACCCGCATGCGCTTTCCGTCGCTCGTGCAGCGGTCGAAACGGGTGTTTCCGTCCACGCTGTGGTTCCTGAAATCGGAAGTGCGACTGAGATCCGAGCGCGTACGGGATACGACCGGATTCGTCCCAGAGCGGTCGCTGGATGAACTGGTGGCACCGGACCCACTGCGGGACGGCGAAGCGGACTCGCTGGACACCATGCGCCGAATCCGGGAGTCGGGTGTGTCCTTCAAAGCGTATGGCGCGGGCTACGCCGCCGTGCTCAGCCCACTTCGGCGGGTGGAGCTCGAGCGGAGAATCCGCCTCATACCCCATCGCGGCATCGTGTCGCTCCACGGCGATGTCGTCACGGTGAAGTCGGGCACCAGACTGTCCGAGATCACTGACGTTCTGGACAAGGCGGACCTCACCCTGGCGACGATGCCGGAATTCATGGGAGCGACCGCCGGCGCATGCTTCTTCGTCGATATCCATGGCAGCAGCAACGAGTACTTCTCAGTAGCCGACTTGATCCTCGAAGTGAAGTATCTCGACTCGAATGGCGATGAGCGCACGGCCAAACGCGGCGATTCCGACTGGGACGCGCTGCGTCGACGCGACGACCGGTTCTTTCTGACGGAGGTGACGTTCCAGTGCGAACGGTCCGGATACCTGACGAAGCGGATTGAGTTCCTCGACGACGAGGAGTTGACGAGCTACCTCGCGCAGGAACACCGGAAGAACCTGTCGACGGTGATCCAGTGGTTCCCTCACTATGGGATATTCATGGTCCACCACATCAACCGTGCCGATTCGCCTCCGCCGAACGCAGCGCGTCCCACGGGCACCGCACGTGCGATGCCCTATCGCTTCGTGCGCTGGGTCTACGCTGCGCGGCTGCGAGGAAAGGACACCCTCTACGGGCGCCATGCAGCGATCCTCGGGTCGTTCCGCCGTGCCAGAGGCATCGAGCTGAAAGACTCTCGGCGGCGAAACCCGCCGGTCTACGACACTGAGATATGTGTCACGCTCGAAGATGCCGGGCATCTGGTCAACGTGGTGCGTGCATCGCAGCGCCGCAGGGGATCGCCGTTCGGGCGTCGCGACAGTATCGGCGTGCGGTTCTCATACCGAGCCACGGACGACGGTGGAAAGAGCGGATACGTCTGGCTGGAGCAAGCATCAAGGCGCCGGGAGGCAGTCGAGCAGTTCGCAGATCTGGTGGCAGCGGTGGCGTCTGAGGGCGTCCGATTCCACCAGGGGAAGTACGTGCCAGCTCGATTCGTCCGAGCCGACCGGCGCGCCTGATCGCGTCCGAGCCCGGCGGGCGGCGGGGTTCGGGAGCCCACGATACCGATTTCGTATTTCGGCCAAGTTGCCGCTGGGTGAACTCTGGTGGTGCTTACGGACTCACTCAGAGAGGGGCGGCGACGAAGCCCCGCCCGAGGTGATACGAAAGCAGCCGGCCCTCTGCCACCAGCACGAGTCCACAGTCACATCCCGCTGCGAGTTCGTCTGCCAGGATGATGTGCCGGACCATGCACTGATTGTCGGTCAGCCGCTCGGAGCGCTTCGAGCCTGCGGCGTTGGTTCACGAGAGTGGCGGCGCCAGCGCCAGCAGGTCGCGGACCCGGATGTATCGGGGGCCTCTGCCAACGCCTCCTCCGACTCACTGTCGACCGCGGCCTGGAGGTAGTCACGGACCGCTCTCAGGTCCTCAATCGGGAGCGTAGCCGCCCGCCGACGCCACCCGCGGGTCGAACGACTTCCCCGCGCGCTCCGCCACGACCGCCGTCGCGCTGCCGCGGCCCGTCAGCCGGTCGGCAATCTCGACGACTGCACTGAGGTTCACCATCCGCGCCGCCAACGGGATCGCCTCGCCAGCGCGTCCGTACGGCTGTTCCTTCCCATCCTCTCGATTCCGCACGCGGACGCCGCGTCGGAAAGGCACCCCGCCGCTCACAGCAGCGACGATCTCGTGATCGTGCGAATCAAGCCAGCGCAGTCTCGACCTCGTCGAGGCGGTTGTTGCCGTCTTCGTCGGGGCCTCCGGCGACGATTTCCGGCTCTGCCAATCGGTAACCCACGCGTTTAACGGTTTGCAGATAGGCGCGCGCGGGCCCGAGGCGAGACCGCAGTCGAGCAACCAAGGAGACGATCCGATGCGGGTCGCCGCCGTGCGAACCTTCAGGCCACACGGCTCGCTGGAGGTCCTCATGCGAGACGATCTCGCCCTGCGCGCGCGCGAGCGCAGCCACCGCCCGGAACTCCATGTAGCTGAGAACGATCTGACGTCCCTCGAATAGCACCAGGTGACGTCCGGGGTCGACCGCGAGTTTGGCCACAGTGAGCAGGCCGCCATCGCCACGACCTTGAGGCGCAGCGCCCACGTGAGGCTGTTGGGGGGCGACGATGCCCTCCAGCATCTCGAAGGGAAAGGTCGAACCGCCCGCGTGGACGGTACGAATGCTATCGAGAAGCAGGGTCCGCGACGCCCGCTTGAGAATGAACCCGGAGGCGCCGGCGTGGACGGCCGAACGCAGATAGTCCTCGTCCTCGAACGACGTCACAACTAACACCCGACTGCGTGGCGTCGCTTCGCGGATGGCCCGCGTCGCCATCAGACCGTCGCCGTCCTCCATCCGCACATCCATCAGGATGACGTCCGGGTCGTGTTCCGCGGCTTCGGCCACCGCTGCCGTGCCCGATCCCGCTTCCGCCACCACCTCGATATCGCCGACATCGAGCAACGCGCGAAGACCGGCGCGGACGACGGGATGGTCGTCGGCAATGATGACACGGATGCGTTCCGCGGCCGGCACCGATGCATCAGTCTCCATCGTCATCCTCACTGTTGGCATCCTCTGTCGGTATCCAAGCACGGATGGTCGTCCCGTTGCCGAGGACCGAATCGACTTCAAAGCATCCGTCGAGGAGTTCCACGCGTTCCCGCATACCGAGTAGTCCGAATGGCAGATGTCCCGAGGTCGGGCCCACGTCTGAGAGCCTGAAACCCGAGCCGCCATCCGACACCGTGAGCAAGACTCCGGGTCCCGCGCGCACCTCATCACCGAGCGTGACGCTCACGGCCGATGTCCCGGAATGGCGGATCGCGTTGATCGCAGCTTCATGCGCGACGCGGTACAGCGTCATCTCGACACGCTCGTTCGGCCGGCAGCTTAAGCTAGTACTGTCGATCTCCACTTTGACGTCGAAGTCGCGCGCCACGGTTGCGAGTGACTGCACGATTGCCTCGGCGACACCGAGGTCCTTGAGCTGCGGCGGGCGCAGGTCGGAGATGATGAGGCGTGTCTCTTCGATTGCCGATTCGAGGTAGGTCTGGACCAAAGTCACACTCTCCACGCTCGGAGACGTCTCGGCGTCCGAGATGGCCGCCTCCAGCAACATCGAGGCGCCGATCAGTTGCTGCGTGGGGCCGTCGTGAATGTCGGTTGCGACTCGCCGGCGTTCGTCCTCAGAAGCAGTAAGCAGCCGGCGCACAAGCTCGCGCCGCTCCCGGGCGAGTTCCTCGAGCGCGAACTCCTTGCGCGCTACTTCCCCCTCTGCCCGTGCGGTCCGGCGCCGCGCGTCTGCGAGCAGCACCAAGTAGGTACCCGCCAGTACGACAGCACCGCCGGCACTGAGCAGCGTCATACGGCTCCGCAACTGCCGCACCCTCGTGGCAAACGCTGCATCGAACCCGGCCACCGCCTGCTCTGACGCTTCTGTGAGGAGATCTGCCAGACGAACGATTGTGGCCGCCTCGCCCTCTCGCAGCTCGGCGTTGCCCGCGAATTTCTCGATCGCGTCGACCATTCGCGACCAATCGGCTGCGATGAGCATCAGGTGCGCGCGTCCGGCCGCTGACGCCGGGGGCAGGCCGCGATGCCGGTCCCCGAAGGTCAGGCCCTCGAGACTACGCTGAAACTCCGCGCCGGTTTCCTGGAGCCGTGCAGCCGCCGAACCGTCTCCGGACGCGGCCTCCAACGCCTCGCGGGCCATTCGCTGGGCGAGCATTCGCTGCCGGCCCGCGAGGTTCACAACATGCCCGTCTGCCTGTTCCTCCGAAAGATGGTGGAACACGACGCGCGTCGTCGCCGCGAACAGGGCCGAGGCCACGCCCGCGGCAACCGCCAGTTGGGCGGCGATGCCGCGCGGTCCGCTCGGTCCGCTCGGTCCGCGCGGCGCGAGCCAGCTCCACTTCATGCCGCCCCTACAATCGCCCGCATTCCGATCACCCGAGTGTTCACGAGGCGCGGGTCATCGCGACTCGGACCACGCTACTCCGACGGGGACGGATCGCCTGGACGGCCGGCGGCGGGTGCGATGCCGAGCCGGTCGAGCCACGCCTGACCGAGCCGACCGGTCTTGCTCTGTCCGAGCAGCCGCTTGATGCCCACAGGGTCGTGCCGGTACCCGTGGATCGCTCCGAGCCACTTCACGCTCTTGTAGCCCTGCAGAAACGGCACTACCAGCCTCATGGGACCGCCGTAGCGATGCGGGAGTGGTTCACCATTCAGATGCGTCGCGAGCAGTACGCGCGGATCTCGAGCTTCGTCGGTCGAGAGCGTCTCAAAGTACTGGCCATCGCGCGACGAGAACACGAGGTAGCCGTCAGGGCTCGCCGGGATATCCACTGCATCGAGGAAGTCCGTCAAGCGGACACCTTCCCAACGGACCGCCTCGTACCAGTTGAAGATCTGGCAGACCAGTTCGGCATCGATGCGCGTGCGCGGCAGAGCATCGATGCTATGCCATGAGACTAGGCGAGTGACCAAGTCGTCCCCGCGGACACTAATCTCGACGTCCTCCGTCGCCAGACTCATGGGCGGCTCGAACATCGAAATGACCGGCAGCGGACCGTCGTTGAAGTCAAGAGCAGCAAACTTGTCGGCGAACTTCGGTGGCCGGATGCCGGTGCGCTGCACCCCTGGCATCACGCGGGCGGCGTTCGATTCGATGACCATTTGAGGAGCTCTCGTTTCCAGGCTGGGCCTCAGGCCGCGTGCTCGGCAGGGAGTGAAGCGGTCAACAGGTCAATCAAATGGTCTTTGACTCGCGCGTACTGCGGGTCGTGCAGCATGCCGCGCTTCTCCCGCGGACGGGCGAGCGGTACCTCGACAACCTCTCGCACTGCTGCCGCTGGCCCGTTCGTCATCACGACGATGCGGTCGGACAGATAGATGGCTTCGTCGATGTCGTGCGTGACCATGACGACCGTCTCCGTGGTCTGATCGAGACCCCACAAATTCATCAACTCGTCGTGCAGCGCCGACTTCGTAAGCGCGTCGACGGCCCCGAACGGCTCGTCGAGGAGCAGGACCCGAGGCTGCACGGCAAACGCGCGCGCGACCGCACAGCGCTGGCGCATGCCACCCGATAGAGCGCCCGGCTTCTTTGCTCGATGCTCCCAGAGTCCCACCACGCGGAGGATGCGCTCGATGCGGTCGGCCCTGGCCGCCTGCTTCATCACGCGCTTGTCGCGGAACACGGAATCCACGGCTTCCTGCACGTTCGCGTAGACCGAGAGCCAGGGCAGGAGTGAGTGCTGCTGGAACACCATGCCGCGGTCAGCCCCCGGCTTCGTGATCTGTTCACCTTCGAGCGTCACGCGGCCCGAACTCGGCCGGGTGAGGCCGGCGATCAAACCCAGGAGCGTCGACTTCCCACAGCCCGAATGTCCGATCAGACTGACAAACTCGCCGCGGTGGATGCTGAGGTCCACTCCCCTCAGGGCCGTGAAGTCTCCGAATGCCTTCGTCACGTTGGCGATCTCGAGGTAAGACTGGTTCACCGCTAGACCTCCGTGTATTCGAACCGTCGTCCGACGGCCGCGAATGCTCGGTCGAGCGCGAGCCCGACGATGCCGATGATGAGGATGGCCGAAAGAATCTGTTCGATATTCGACGCGTTCCAGCTGTCCCAGACGTAGAAGCCGATGCCGGTGCTGCCTGAGAGCATCTCGGCAGCGACGATGACGAGCCACGCGATGCCCATGCTGAGACGCAGACCGACGAGAATGTGGGGCAGGCTGTGCGGCAGGACGACCTTGGCCAGGTAGCGGGAGCGCGAGAACTCGAACACGCGCGCGACATCCCGGTGTGACTGTGGGATCGAGCGGACCCCGAACGCGGTGTTGATCACCGTTGGCCACAGCGACGTGATGAACACAACGAAGATCGAAGCCTGTGGCGCCGACTGCAATGCCACCATCCCGATCGGAAACCACGCAAGGGGTGACACCGGTCGCAATACCTCGACGACCGGATCGAGTACACGCTGCATCAGGCGGCTCGACCCAAGCAGGACGCCCAGCGGGACCGCGACGGCGGACCCGGCGGCGAAGCCGATGAACACACGTTGCAGCGAAGCGATCAGCTGCAACCCGATGCCCTTGTCATTGGGCCCGTTGTCGTACAGCGGGTTGCTGACCAGGCGCCAGAATGTGTCCATCGTCGCGACCGGACCGGGGAGCTCGTTGCCGGTCAGGGCGGAGGCCGCGTGCCAGAACAGTCCGAGCACGCACGCCGCACCGGCCAGCGAGAGCGCGCCGGACGCAAGGCCCACAAGCCGACGTGCAATCGCTTGATTCATGACCGGCAGTGATGGCCGCAGCCGACGACTGACCCCGGCCCGGGATTCCGTGGCGATGTTCACGCGATGCCTCCATACGTGCGCAGGTATGCAGCGGGATCGGTCGGGTCGAAGTTGGCGTTGTCGAGCTTCAGGGTGAAGGGCGCCATGTCGTCCTCGGGGACGGGGATGGCCATCTCCTTTGCGACTTCGAGGTAGAGGTCCTGCAGGATCAGCTTGCTCCCGATCGCCTTCGTGTCCGGCAGCGTCGGCAAATATCCGAACCGGACGTACTGCGTGAGAAACCACGCCGCATGGCTATGGCGGGGGAGGTTGACGAATCCCTTGTTCGAAAACACCATCGCGTCGTCGGTGTACGTCGCTTCGCCGAGGTCCTTTCCGAGCGCGTATTTCCCTTCGAGCCGGGCGTCGATCACGTCTGCAGGCGCATTCACATAGGCAGCGGCGCCAATCGTCTTCGCAACCTCGGTCTTGTGTGACGGATCGTCGATATACGCAGACGCTTCCAGGATGGCCCGCATCATCAGCTTCAGGTCACCGCGACGCTTCACCGCGAACTCCGGGTTTACGCCCAGAGCCTTTTCCGGATGATGTGCCCAGATGTCCTGTGAGGTGATATGGGTGAACCCGATCCCCTCCTTCATCCCGACCCCGTTCCACGGCTCCCCGACGCTGTATCCGTCCATGTTGCCGACCTTCATGTTGGCGACCATGTTGGGAGGTGGGACCGTGATGATTTTGACCGTGGACTGGTCGACCTTCGACGCTGCCAGCCAGTAGCGCAGCCATAGGTCGTGCGTCCCGCCCGGGAACGTCATTGCGAAGGTCACGTCCTTCTTCGCCGCCAGTGCCTGTACGGCGGCGGCGACCGGACGGGTATCCCTGAAGCCGACCTTGCCTGCGAAGTCGTCGTTCGACAACGTGATCGCCTGGCCATTGTTGCTCAGCATCATGGCGATATGGATCTCTTTTCCGGCCGCTCCCCCGACACCGGTGTAGACCGAGAACGGCATGCTCGAGAGCATGTGCGCGGCCTGGATGTCGTTGCTGAGCAAAGCGTCCCGCGTGCTTGCCCAGGACGCCTGCTTTACGACGTCTACGTTGAGCCCGTACTGCTCGAAGAGACCGAGTTCTTTCGCCATCACGACGGAAGCGCAATCGGTCAGGGCGATGAATCCGATCTTGATCTTCTCGTTACTGGAAGCGCGCAGGGTCGTCGGCTGAGAAGCTCCTGCCACCGTACTGATTGGGGTGTCTAACGCAGGAGCCGAATCGCCTTCCTCGCTGCCGCAGCCCAGGACGCTCGCGAGACCAAGCCCGACTGCTCCGCCACCCAGCAGACGCAACAGCTGTCGTCGGTTCAGCCCGGAGGTGACCGGATTCGGATCGATGGACTCCATCATTCGTTCCCACCCATCGCGACAAGCGCGTTCTCCTCGACCTGCGTTGATGTAGTAGCGCGCAATTGCTGTCGGAGTAGCTGGAGATCTCCGTACCGGACGAGGAACTCGGCCAGCCGTGGCAATTCATCCGAGGGCACGTTCTCCATGAGCTTGATCCCCGGGACCGCAGCCGGTCCGGATGACCCGCCGATGTAGATGTCGACCGCGTCGATCACGTCCCCATCGACCTTGGTCCGGCGGCCAACGAGGCCAATGTCAGCCGTCTGGTGATTGCCACAGCCCGAGGGGCATCCCGACCAGGCAATCGAGATGGGACGCCTGTGCCCGGGAAGCCGCGCCTCGAGCGTCGCGACGAGCTCCTGGGCGTATCCCTTGGTCTCGATCAACGCCAGTGCACAGAAGTCCTTGCCGGTGCAGGTCACGGTGCCCCGGGCCACCTCACTCGGCTCGACGCGCCAGTCTTCCAGCAGCGGCTCGTTGAGTAGAGCTGGCACTTGGTCGTCGTGCACTCCCGAGACGATCGCGTTTTGGCCGACCGTGAAGCGCACCTGTCCATCGCCATAGGTCGCGGCGAGCCGGGCGAGCTCTTCAAGCTGTGTACCGGAGCCACGCCCAACGGGGACCAGCAGCCCGACGTAGTTCATCTCTGGCTGGCGCTGCTGCGACACACCGATGTGGTCAGTATGGTCGTGGCTGCGGGCGTCGATGCCGGCCCTTGCGAGCGGGTGGCCGATCCGCTCTTCAAGTACCGCCCGGACACGTTCGAGACCCCAGTCCTCAATGAGGAACGCCAGCCGAGCGTGGTTCCGCGCTTCCCGCGATCCATGGTCGCGGAAGATCAACGCGATTTCGGCAACGACCTTCGAGGCGTCGGACGGTGTCACGAAGACATCGAGCGGGGAGGCGACACGGTAACCGCCGGAGCCCATTTTGCCGCCCACCAGGACATTGAAGCCCTCGACGTCGACGTCGGCGGCGCCGCGCGCTGGCACCAGCGCGATGTCCTGCGTCTCGGCGTGCGCGCAGTTTTCGAGACAGCCGGTGATGGTGACGTTCAGCTTCCGTGGCAGGTTTGTGAACGCGGGGTTGCCCACGATCAGGTCGCTGAATTCGCACGCTACGGGCGATGCGTCGAACAATTCACTTGACGTCAGGCCTGCTACCGGACAACCGACGACGTTGCGGAGGTTGTCCATCCCCGTCTGGAGCGTCACCAGGCCAGCACTACGAAGCCGGTCAATGATGCCGGGCACGTCTTCGATACGGATCCACCGCAATTGCAGCTGCTGCCGAGTTGTGATGTCGATGGTGTCCCGCCCGAGCTCGCGGGCGATCGCACCGATCTCGCGGACCTGATCCGCGGTGGCGATCCCATTCGGGATACGGATGCGCATCATGAAGTAGCCGGGAGTCTGCTTGCGGAAGAAGACACCCCACCACTTCAGGCGCGTGTTCCGGTCGTCCTCCGGGATCGCCTCCCAGCCGTCGCGCGCGAACTGCTCGAGGTACCGACCGACCTCGAGCCCGCCGCGCTCTGCTTTGATCCGTTCGATCTTGTTCATCGCGAACGTCCGGAGCCCGCATGGCACCGCGCGGGTGAACCTGCGAGCGCCCGGGCCGTTTGCATTCGAGTCAGGCCGCCGGTCATTGCATGTCCTCCTGCAAGGAGGATGCCCGCGCTACGTTGCCGGACGATGTACCTGCCGTGAAGCGCTGGTGACTTATACGTTTCTTCAACGTGACGGGAACATCACAACCAGGTCTCAGTGGCGTACGGGTTGATGGGCGCTGCGAGGAGGTGGCCCACTCAGAACGCAGTCAAGTCGAGATTGGTCCTCTTTCAGATGCCGAGCAGCGCCGCTGCATCGTGGCAGCGGTGCCCGCGTCGATGACGCGCACGCACCCTAGGCGAAGCGGCTGTCGTCTCGAGGTTCGGCTTGCCTTTGGTGACGGCGACTGGCATCCGCCGAGGAGGGCCCCATTGGGTGCAGCACTGACGCACTTCAGGAGTAGCGACCGTTACGGCAGGTCCTTGAGCCAGTAACGGATCTGATGGTCGAAGACGATGTGGCCGGTGTAGCCCGCCGGTTGCATCGCGATCCACGTCGCCGCTCGTCCCATCCAGCTTGCATCCCCGAACTCGGTCCGCGGGTTGTTCCGGTCTTGATCCGCGAACGCCCAACCCGGAGTCTCGATTCCGTAGGCGAGTGAGAGAACGTTCGCCGCGATACGGTACTGCGCTAGATCCTGCGCGAGCCCCTGTGTGAAGCGGTCGAGTCCCGCCTTCATCGTTGAATAGAAAATGCCGCCCTTGCTGCGGTCCGCGTCCTCGTACGGACCCGGGCCGGGCATGCCTGCGAGGTTGGAGGACACGTTGATGATGTGGCCACCGCCACCTGCCTTCATGAGCGGGATCGCCGCCTTGCACATGAGGATGGGACCGCGCAGATCGACTTGCCACATCAGATCGAGGTGGCGGTCCTGTACCGTCTCGATGTTCCCCGGCGGCATCACCGCAGCGTTGTTCACGACGATGTCGAGCCGGCCGAACTCGCGCTGTGCTGCGTCCACGCATGCCTGGATGCTTTCAGCGTCGCGGAGGTTCAGCACCACCGGAAGCGCGCTCCCTCCGGCCGCCCGAATCGCCGCGGCGACGGAGTGGATTGTTCCGGGTAGGCGGGGGTCAGTTTCCTGCTCGGTCCTCGCTGCGACGAGCACAGCAGCACCCGCGCCGGCTAGAGACTTTGCGATTGCCTCGCCAATCCCGCGGCTAGAGCCGGTAACGATTGCTACCTTCCCATCGAGCGGTCGGTCGGTCACTGGGAGCCTCCATTCGTTGCAAGGCCGGTGGTTTTCGCCCGATTCTCAAGTCCGTCGAGTCTGGCGAGCCTCATCGTATGGGTGAAGCCGTCGGAGCGGACAGCACAGTCTCGGGCCGCGCGCCGCAGCACACCGTTCGCTATCTCGTGATAGCGACTACGCTACCCGCCCCTGTGCGACCGCCGGTTCCACGGCCTCTTGGTCGGGAGCGGGACTCCGCTGGGCACTCCCCATCTCGGGGACGCCGAGGACAAACAGCGCGCTGGCAGCCAGCACCACGGCGAACACCATGAACGCCAGTTGGAGCCCTGAGCCGGTGTCCGACGCACGCGACGCGATCAACACCCCAATCGCGATCCCGATGGCGCCGCCGAGGCTCGAGAACATGCCCCGCAGTCCGGTGATCGCCGCGATCCGGTCGGGTGCGAGTTCCAGCGCCGCGTTGTTCATCGATGGGTTGGCAAACCCGAAGAAGGCGCCGGCGGCGCCGATCACCACCAGACTCCACCAGAAACTGCTGATCGTCAGCCCGAGGATCTCCGGGTCGTGGAGCCCGCGGCCAAGGAGCCCGATCATCAGGGCGCTGCCCACAAGCCCGAACGCCAGCGGTTTGCGCAGTCCGGTCCGCGGGAGCGCCCAGGTGGCGAGCCCGGAAGCGACCACCATGACGGCCGAGCGCGGCCCGATCAGTGCGCCGCTCTCGCCGGCCGACATCTCGTAGACGTTCTGCGCGAACAACGGGATCAATGAGGTCACGCCGATCCAGGCAATACCGAAGCAGAAGGCGAGGGCGTTGCTCGACGCAAACTCCCATCTCCGGAGCAGGTCCAGGTCGACCACTGGTGCGGGCGTGCGCACTTCGTGCAGGACGAGGATCACCAGCGAGACGACGAACACCCCCGCGGCCGCACTGATCAGCCGGTAGTCGGGTGTGGCGTCTCGCCGGCCGAGCTCGGTCAACGCGAAGACGAGCGCGATCACCGTGAGCGCGATCAGGAGCACACCGAGCACATCGATGCGTTGTAGTGGCCTGCGGTGTCCGACGGGAAGGAGGGCGAAGCCCGCAGCGCAGCCGGCGAGCCCCATCGGGACACTCAGACCGAACGTCCACCGCCAACCCACGTGATCCACGATGACGCCCCCCAACACCGGCCCTAGCACGGCCCCGAAGGGGATCAACGATGAAAAGAAGCCGATCGCTCGAGCGCGTCCCGCACCGTACGCCTCCCCGATGAGGCTCACCCCGGCGGGCATGAGGCCACCACCTGCAGCCCCCTGGGCGATACGCGCCGCGATCAGCACGTAGACGTTCGGCGCGAGCGCGCAGACGAGCGATGCTGCCGCGAAGATGGCGAGACCACCAGAAAAGACCAGTCTGGCTCCAAAACGCTCGGCCAGGCGGCCGGCGACCGGCATCGCGATCACCTGCCCGACCATGAAGATCGTGAGCACCCAGCCGCTCCAGCGAAGCGGTGCCGCCAGATCATCGGTCAGCTGCCCGAGCGCGACCGACACCATCCCAAACTGCATGATGAACGTGAGGAGTGATAGCGAGAGCAACGCGAAGATCACATGCCGGTCGTCTCGTGGCTGCTCGGGGAACGGCGTGTCATTCCGCATAGAATGCCCTTTGCGCGAAGGCGGGTGCCTGTGCAGCCGTAATACCAGGCGCTTCCAGGCCTCAGCCTTGGCGGCCGGCGAGTTGGTAGCCGCTCACTTGCCTCGACCTAACGCTGTGACGAGCCGACCCTGTGGCTCGGAGGGTTCGGGGCGGCGCCGGCGGCCATTCGGGCGGGGCTAACCGAGCGGCCGGATCGCCGCTCGGATCCGGGTTGATGTTAGCCCCTATCGCGCCGGGAGGTAGCTCCCCGTTCGCCGGGGTCCATATCGTAAACCGCGCCATGAGGGCGGTATCTAACGAGGGATCGCACTGATACGCCGTTGGGGACGCATTGTCCTGGCTGCAACCCAGGCGGACGAAGTGCCCCTCGATGTCGCCGGCGCACGTCCACGACAGCGTGAGCTTCCGATATGCGTTGTTGGCATCCTGATAGACGAGTTGGCCGCTCTTACGTGCGGAGTCGGAGCGGTATTTGTACTTGATCGTCACACTGGTGGTTCCGTTCGACGTAAGGACCGACGGCGGGCTGCTCGGCCCCCAGCGATCCGCGTCGTCAGGGTCCTTCGACTCGAGGACAAACCGAACCACGGAGTAGTTCACGACCTTCAAGTAGCAGATGTTGAACGACGTATCGATGAACAAGTCCGCTTCGGTGAAGGTTTCGGGCGCTGTCCCCACGCGCTCGAGCTCCAGCCCGATGAGGCCGTCTGGTATCGCATCCAGTGGGGTCGCGACGAACCTCATCGTCCCGACGCTCGCGTCGTAAGAAGGATTCGTGAGTTCCAACGGCACGGTGACTCGGACGCCGTCGGCGCCAGTGGCGACGAGAGCCGCATTCGGCGGAGCGAGGTCAGGCTCCCACAGAGAACTGATCATGTCAGCGGGGTCGTCCGTACCAGCGTCTCGGGCAGGGCGGTCGCTGAAATAGGTACTCCGCGCAGCGACACCCGTGAGTTCCAGAGAGTAGGTACCGTTTCCGAGGCCGCGCAGAGTACCACCCTCCGCGGTCTGTACGTAGAGGTAGCCCCCACCCACCGATGAAGTGGCAGTCAGCGCACGAGAAAACCCCTCGTCGTCCCCCAATCCAAACGGATTCGTGATGTAGGTGAGCAGCAGGAACGCGATCGCAGCAGCCAGCAGTGCGGACGGGATGAGCCAGAGGATGTGACGCCGCATCGCGCCGCATGATAGCACGCGGGACCCCTCAACTCGTCCGAGGATGAGGACTGTCACAAGCCGCTCCGCGGGGGCTCGTGCGGCACCACATCCCTCTCCGGGTTAGGCAGGTCTCCGCAGGGAACTCTCGATGCGCAACGCCCCCTTATTCTCGCGCGCGTGCGGTGGGCCTAACACAGGGCCTCTGGGGCAACTGCAATTCCCCCTTGTAACGACCACCTCCTCCCGTGTGGTCAGGAGCCAGACCCGTGATCACGTGCTCCTTCGAGATGCCTCAGTCAGGACCGACAGCAGCGCCGGCGGCCGCCAATCGACGGGAGCTCGGGCCTCGAGTTCGTGGAACGCGTGCTCCCACATCGCGGGGGGGTGCGAGCGCTCTGGCGCCTCTGGATGGCCTGTCACCCCCCTCGCCCGAAGCAGGGGTCGAGGACCAGATCCAGCAGTCCGCGGCCTGGCACTTGAACACAGGGGCGTCTCATGGTCGTCGTCCGCTCCGAACGGAATTCAGTTCGCCTCAGCACACCGAGAGTGGCGCTCAAGGGTAATTCGTGGCACCCGTCTGGCACCGCGCGCAGGTGAACAGGGTGCCATTGCGCGCGCTCCATGCACCCGCGGGGGCCTGGCTCAGATTCAACTTTGCGCTGTATTCCGCTCGATTCCCTTTGGCGCGGAACCCCGTTCAGTCTGCAAAACCTCCATCACGGGTTCGATTCCCGTCGTGGCCTCCAGCAATCCGAATCCGGCCGCGCCCACGAATCTGCTTAAGCGCCGCGCACTTGGCACCCATTGGGCGACCCGTTGCGACGTCGTGGCAACCGCGAGGCGCCCCCCAGCTTCACTGCTGAATCGGATGCGCGTCGGCGCGTGCTCCACCCTCAGTCACCGGCCAACCGCACGAGGATCGACGTCCACCAGCTCGAGTCTGGAATTCACCCTCGTAGCGCGACGGGGCGGGCGGCGCTCGACGACGCGTGGGTCGACCAGACGTCGTCAGGACGACCGCGGACAGCCTGATCGCCCCGGTCATGACCCGATACCGGTGCCGATCGGCAATGCGGACATCGAACATATCGGTCGGTCGACGACCGTCCTGACCTCTCCTGGTGCGGCCGGCCTTCTCGGACCAGCCGCACCATTGGACGACGGGGCCCGCCCCGAAGCGCGTTACTTGTCGAGCCAGGCGTTCTCGACCTGGGCGCCCCACGTGTAGTAGGACGAGCTGTCCTTCAAGTCTGACCCGAACCGAATGCCACGCATCCAGGGCTGGTATGCCTCGAAGCCGAAGCCGTTGGGAAGGGCCGGCCTGTACATCAAGTCCAGGTCGCGATCCCAGATCTTTCGCTGGATCTCCCGGCGCTTGGCGGGGTCGAGCTGTACCTGCTGCTCCTCGGCCCATTGGTCGATCTGCGCGTCGTTGATGCGCCAGCGGTTGCCACCCGACTTCGAGTACACCTGCCCGTAGAACCAGTTGTCAGCGTCGTACCCTGACGTACCCCAGGCGGACGTCGAGATGTCGGAGATCTTGCCACCGACCCACTGGGAGTTGAACTGCGTGTAGTCCGTCTTGCCACCCGCGATCGTGATCCCGACCTGCCGCCACTGCGGCGCCAGCACTTCGGCCGTGCGGTCATTCGCGGAGGAGTACGCGTAGAAGATGTTGTTCACCGTCATCTGCTCGTGCCCCGCCGCCTGGAGCAGTTGCTTGGCCTCGTCGGGCGCGTAACGCATCCACTTCCCCAGTTGACCGGACTCGAGGGTGGGCTCGTTGTCGAAGACAAACGTCCACGGAATGATGTGCAGTGCCTTACCCAGTTGCTCCGAGACAAGCGCGATCAGCTCCTGGCGGTTCGTGGCCAGCGAGATAGCCCGCCGCACTCGCTCGTCCTGGTACTTCGGGTCCGATAGGTTCATCGCGACAGTGAACGTGATGTAGGTCAGCGGGATGACGTTCACGTCCATGTCCGGATTGGTCTTCAGAAGCTGCTGGAGCTCGCTCAACGACGAGATGGGCGAGTACGCGTATTCGACCTGCCCTGACCGGAGCGCCGCAAGCCGCGCCGAGGTGTCGGGCATGATGCGGAACTCAAACCCGTCGAGCAGTACGGGCTTGCGCCAGTAGTCCGGGTTGCGGTCGAAGGTGACGTTGCTCGCGGGGACCGCTTCCTTGAGGATCATCGGTCCGGTCCCGACGACCTTCTTCGTGATCTCACCATTGTCGACCAGTTCATGAGGGAAGATGGTCTGCTTGTTGCTGGCAAGGGGATTCAAGAAATCAGCGACCGGTCGCTTCATCTTCACCCGGAGAGTGTTTTCGTCGACCGCTTCGAAGCCATCGACGTTCACGTAGTAGGCGGTATGGACACCCTCCTTGGAGTAGCGTTCGAGCGCGAACTTCGCGTCCGCCGCGACGAATTTCCGCCCGTTGAGGGGGGCAAGGTTCTGCCATTTCGCCCGGGGATCTATCTTGAACGTGTACGTCATCCCGTCCGGACTGCGTTCCCACGAAGCCGCCAGTTCGGGTTGGAGCTTCGCCTCGAAGGGATCCGCCTTCGGCCCCCGCACGAAGCCGATGAGCCGGTTGTACGACATATTGGGGACCGTAACGGTGCCCCCGGCAGCCGAAACGGTGGGGTCCATCGGCCCCACGTCCCAGGTCGCAGCAACACGCATCACCCCGCCGGACTTCGGTTCCGTCTTCGGCTCGGGGAAGTTGTACGGGAACGGAAGCGAATCATCCCGGACGTAGTGTCCGCGCTCGTCGTCGCCGAGGTCGACGTCCGAAGCCGCCTGTGTCGCGGTTGCGGTTGTGCCCGCCGGGCCAGAGTCGTCGTCATCATCGCCGCCGCAGCCGACCAGCGCGGCCGTCGCAACACCGCCCACCATCAGTGCCCCGAGTTTCAGCGCTGTCCTGCGATCCCAACGCTCGCCGAGAACACGGTCCAATGACTCTTCCATCAGAGAATCCCTCCAGGAGGCGCCACCACAATCGTCATTCGACTGTACTACATTCGTCATCTGAGACGTCTGACGCAGGCTGGGTCAGCGCGTGCCACCCGCCTCGGTTCCCCTCCGCGCGGAAGCCAGTTCAGTCTTCAAAACCTCCATCACGCGTTCGATTCCCGTCGTAGCCTCCAGTGAATCGAAGTAACCCCCAGCCGTCCGTAGCCCCGGGCGATCCCCTCTGCCAAGCCCCCACCCGCACCCACGTGCGTCCGCTCGGCACCCGAACTCGGTTGAATTGCGTCCGTAATTGTGAGACGCTCGCCACCCAAATCACGTTCGTAGTCTTGCGAGGGGATCGCCTTGACCACATTCCCGGGCCCCGCCACGACCATGACCCGCAGGCACCTCCTGTACGGCAGCCTCTTCACCGCCTCCGGTCTCGCCGCAGCCGCCCTGCTCGGCTGCGGCTCCGATGAGGACGACACCGATGTCGAATCGACGCCATCCGCCGACGGAACACTGACGACTACCAGCGCCCGACCCAGCACGCTCCCCGACGGCTGGAGCTGGGCCGAGGACCTCCCGTACCCGTACCAGTGGCCCGATCCGCCAGGCACGCCGAAGCACGGCGGCGTGCTCCGCTACGCCTCCGGCTACGACATCTCCACGTTCGACCCCACCAAGGCCATCGCAGGCGGCACGCTCCAAATCACCAACCCCGTCTACAACCGCCTGCTGGGCTTCGTGAATGGGCCGCGCATGAACCCCTTCAAGCTCGAGCTCACCTCCGAGCTCGCGAGTTCGTGGGAGCGGTCGCCGGACGGCATGACCTTCACGTTCAAGATGACGCCCGGCGTGACGTGGCAGAACATCGCGCCGTTGAACGGCCGCCCCTTCACCGCCGCCGACGTCGCGTACGCCTACGAGGCCTATCGTGCCGGCGGCCCCTCAGTCTCCAACTTCCTCAACGCCGACCAGATCCAGGCCGTCGACGACACCACGCTCAAGATCACGATGAAACGCCCCGTCGCCGACTTCCTCCTGCCGCTCGCCGGACGCTACCTCGTCGTCTTCCCCCGCGAACTCCTGGACGACGGCAGCCTCGGGACGAAGGCGATCGGCACCGGTCCGATGCTGCTGAAGGAGGCCCAGGCCGGCGGCCGAGCCCTCTTCGACCGCAACCCCGACTACTGGGCGGCCGATGTCCTCCTCGATGGCTTCGAGATCAGGATCATCATCGAGCCGGCCGCGCGGCTTGCGGCCTTCAGGGCGGGACAGGTCGACTACGCGTACTCGTTCATCCAGACGCCGCAGGAAGTGAAGAACCTCCTCGGCACCAATCCCGATATTCAGGTACAGATCTCGCCGCTCACCTCGAACACCTTCACGTTCGCCCTCAACCTGTCCATGCCGAAGTTCCAGGACGATCGCGTGCGCCAGGGGCTCTCACTCGCCATGGACCGCGAACTCATGGTCACGCTGCTGGGCGAGGGCGTTGGGCGCTCGCTTCCCGTTATCCCGTGGGACTTCGTGTTCGACAAGGAACCGACAACCGCCTCCGGAGAGCTCGGCGAATGGTGGACCCACGACCCGACGAAGGCGAAGCAACTGCTCTCCGCCGCTGGGGCCGACGGGCTCACCATCAACTCGACCTACTACCAGTACGGACTCGCGAACACCCGCGGCTCCGAGGCGTATATCGACCAGCTTCGCGCGGTAGGCGTCACGCTGAACAACCGCAGCGTCGACTACACCGAGTTCAACTCGCAGTGGACAACCGGGAAGCTCGCCGAGGCCACGACCAGCGGTTGGCAGGCCGCGGGCTACGACGCCGACAACTACTTCTACAACCAGATCTACTCGAAGTCGCCGGGCAACCGGAACCGGATCAACGACCCGCAGATCGACCAGTGGTCCGAGCAGCAGCAACTCGAGCTCGACCCCGCCGCACGACGCGCGATCCACCGAAAGATCTGGGACTACGAGCTGAAGAAGATGTACCGCATCACCTTCCCGCAGGGCTTCGCGTACAACGCGTACCAGGCGGCGGTGCGCGGCATACGCACGGGCGGCCGCGGCACCGCTACGTCGTACGACGACGGCACGATGGTGGAGAGCGCCTGGCTCGACAAGTAGGAGCCCCACGGCCGGGAGCGACGCGTGCCGCCGCCGCCCCCGGTCGTCCGACGAACGAGGGATACGCGGCGTCCGGCGCCTGCCACCTCCCCCTCCCCGCAGCCCACCATATCCGTTATCGTAAGCCGACGGTGAGGCAGCGCCCGGCGCCGGAGGAGGTGCTCCATGGACTGGTCCGACACGCCCGAACAGGCAGCGTTCCGCGCGCAGGTGCGCTCCTTCATCGACGCGCATCTCCCCGACTACTACCGCAAGAGCTACGCGCAAGGTCATCACGTCGGGCCGTTTTCCGAGAATTTCGGTGGTGACCGCAAGTCCGAGGATCCGACCCGCCGCCAGTCGGCCGACAACTGGGCGCGCTCACTCGCCGAGCGCCGCTGGGTGGCGCCGCACTGGCCCGAGGATTACGGCGGAGCCGGCATGACCGCCATGGAGCAGTTCATCTTCAAGCAGGAGATGGCAGCTGCGGGCGCCCCGGCGGTGGGTGGCGGTGGCGTGCAGATGCTCGGTCCCGCGATGCTCGTCCACGGCTCCGACGACCAGAAGCGCGAGTACCTGCCGAAGATCATCTCCGGTGAGGTCGGCTGGGCCCAGGGCTTCTCCGAGCCCGGAGCAGGCTCGGACCTCGGCTCACTGCAGACCCGGGCCGCCCGCGACGGCGACGAGTACGTCGTGAACGGCCAGAAGATCTGGACCTCCGGCGCCCATGATGCCGACTGGATCTTCATGCTGGCGCGCACGGACCCAGACGCCCCCAAGCATCGAGGCATCTCGATGCTCCTCTTCGACATCCACACACCCGGCGTCTCCGTACGGCCGCTGATCTCCGCCGGCTGGCAGCACGACCTCAACGAGACCTTCTTCGAGGACGTGCGCGTCCCCGCCGGGCAGATTCTCGGCGAGGAGAATCGCGGCTGGTACGTCGCGATGACCCTGCTCGACTTCGAGCGCTCGAACATCGCTGGCGCCGTTGAGGCGCGCAAGGAGCTCGACGAGGTGCTCGAGTACGTGAAATCGGCCGCCGGCCGAGATGTCGTCCAGGACCGCCTCCACCTCACGCGCCACGAGCTGGCTCAGCGCTACATCGAGTCCGAAGTCCTGTTCAACTTCTCGTTCCGCATCATCTCGATGCAGCACCTGGGCATGGTCCCCAACACTGAGGCCTCTGTGTCAAAGATCTTTGGCGCCGACCTGGCGCAATCGGTCCCGCGCTCGGTCATGAAGGCGTTCGGCCCGTACGCGAACATCTGGGATCGCGAGGACGCGTACGCCCCGCTCGCCGCCTCGTTCACGCAGCTCTACGTACACACCATCCCGCGGTCGATCATGGGCGGTTCCTCGGAGATCCAGCGCGGCGTGATCGCCACGCGCGGGCTCGGACTGCCGCGGGGATAGCCACGGCCGCCGTCGGAGGTCACGAGCACCGTGTGGCCCTCGCCGGCGCCCGCTGTCCAGCACGCCGCATGCCATACTCAGCTCGAATAGCAGCGGCCCACGACTCCGAGGAGCATCGATGCCATCCGCCCTCTTGACCCCGCTCGTCCTGCGCGACACTGAAGTCCGCAACCGCATCTGGGTCTCACCCATGTGCCAGTACTCCTGCGAGACCGACGGCCTCGCTACGGACTGGCACCTCGTGCACCTCGGCTCACGGGCGGTCGGTGGCGCAGGCCTCGTGATGGCCGAGGCGACGGCGGTGGTGCCCGAGGGGCGCATCTCACCCCATGACCTCGGCATCTGGTCGGATGCGCACGCCGAGGCGCTGAAGCCGGTCACGCGATTCATCAGCGCGCAGGGAGCGGTGCCTGCAATCCAACTCGCGCATGCTGGCCGCAAGGCCTCCACCAGGCGTCCATGGGAAGGGGTCGGCCCCGCAGGCCCGGATGACGACGGATGGGTACCAGTGGGCCCGAGCCCGGTCGCCTACACCGAGGGATACCCGACACCTCGCGAGCTCTCGAAGGGCGAGATCCGAGGCGTCGTCGACGCCTTCGCGGCGGCCGCGGCCCGCGCCGTCGCCGCAGGCTTCCGCGCGATCGAGCTCCACGAGGCGCATGGCTATCTCGTGGCTCAGTTCCTGTCGCCGTTCTCCAACCAGCGTCGCGATGAGTATGGCGGCGACTTCGATGGCCGCACTCGCCTCGCCATTGAGGTCGCAGCGGCCGTGCGCGCAGCCGTTCCGTCTGGCATCGCGCTCTTCGTGCGTGTTTCCGCGAGCGAGTACGTCGATGGAGGATGGGATCTCGACCAGACGATTGAGCTCGCGCGGCGACTCAAATCAACTGGCGTCGACCTCATCGACGCATCCTCGGGCGGCAATTTGCCCCACCAGCGAGTTCACCCGTATCCCGGCTACCAGGTGCCCTTCGCCCGTGCCATCCGCGAGCGGGCCGGCATCGCGACGGCGGCCGTCGGCCTCATTACCGACCCGACGCACGCGGACTCGGTCGTCGCGTCCGGCGACGCCGACGCCGTGTTCGTCGGCCGCGAGGCCCTGCGCGACCCATATTTCGCCCTGCATGCCGCCACCCAGCTGCGGTCGGATGTCGATTGGCCCGTGCAGTACGTGAGAGCGAAGCACTGAGCATCCTTGGGTGATAGCCCCTCGCCGCTACTTCCGGTGGTGATAGGCTTTGCGCTGGCTCGCGTACCGCGCGGCCGACCCTCCCACCGACGTCCATCGGGCGACCTCACGCGCGAGGTACGCCGCGACGAGGAGGCTTCATGACCAGCCCGATGGCACCGGCCGCGACGCAGCCGCGCGCGGACCGCTTCCTCATCTTCGGCGTGCTCGCCGTCTCATTACTGACGTTCGTCATGCAGTTCGCGATGGTCTCCGTCTCGCTGGCGGACGTCATCGACGACCTCGATGCGCCACTGCGCTGGGGCGGCTGGGTGCTGACGATCTTCATGGTCGGGCAGGTAATCGCGATGCCCACGGCGGGCCGGCTGTCTGAGCGGTTCGGCGCGCGGACGGTCTTCGCCGGCGGGTTCGGGCTCTTCGCCGCCGCATCCCTGGTGGCTGCCCTCGCCCCGAACATCTACATCATGATTATCGCGAGGGCCGCTCAGGGCCTCGCCGGGGGAGGGCTCATGCCGTCTGGCATGAGCATGATCGCCGAGGCATTTGCGGAGGGCCGCCAGCGCGCGATCGGGCTCTTCTCCTCGATCCTGCCGTTCGGCGCTGTGGCCGGCCCGGGCGTCGGTGGCCTGATCAGCGAGCACTTCGGGTGGCGCTGGACGTTCGCCTTCCACGCCCCAATCGGCCTGCTGGTGCTGATCGCGGCGTTCACGATCCTGCCCCGCGGCCAGCGCCAGGGAGGCCAGAAGGTCGACATCGCGGGCATCGGACTGCTCGCGGTCGCGCTCTCCTCGCTGATCTACGCATTGACCGAGCTCGGACTGCGGGACGCCGATCCGAACATGGCCGTGGTCGCGGTCACGCTGGTCGGATCGGCGGTGACCTGGGGCCTGCTCGTGAGGCACGAGCTGCGGACGGCAACGCCGCTCATCGACCTCGACCTGTTGCGACGCCGCGAGTTCGTCGCGCCGAACGCGATCTCCTTCTTTTTCGGGTTCTGCTGGATCGGCGCCTTCTCATTGCTCCCACTGTACGTACGGAGCGCGTACGACCTGGGCCCGGCGGCGAGCGGCGCCCTCATGGCACCCCGAGCGGGGCTGATGGGGCTCACCTCGATGGGCGCGTCCATGGTGATCCTGCGGACGGGCTATCGAAAGCCAATCGCCACCGGCCTCTTCGGCCTCTCGCTCGTGCTCTTCCTGGTATCGCTGGGCATCCACGACCCGACGATCCTCGGGGTATCCATCGAGAGCTTCTGGTGGCTGTTCGGTGTGGTGATCATGGGCGGGTTCTTCTTCGGGATGGCGAACCCGTCCCTCCAGAACGCGAGCATGGACATCGCGCCCGACCGCATCGCTTCGATTGCCGGGCTGCGAGGCATGTTCCAGACGATCGGCGGCACGATGGGCATCTCGATCTCGGTGCTCGTGGCTTCGAGAGCGGCGACGACCGCCGACGGACTGCAGCTCGCCTACCGGTCGTACGCGCTCATCATGCTGTTCGTACCGCTGTTTGTGCTGGCGATCGCGGAGTCCGCGCGCAGGCGCTCCGCCGCTCCCGGGGCCAGCCGCGTCACCGCCGCGGACCGGCCGGCGATGGAGCGAGCCGGAGGCGACGGCGCCTGACCGAAAGATCAGGCGCGCCGTCTCCTCGAGCGGACCAGCAGCGTGACTGCTCCGATTGACAGCACTACGAACGCTCCGGCGCCCAGCCCGAGCGACGGCCCCGAGCCGCCGCCCGAGCCCATCCCCGTGCGCGGCGGAATCGGGGTGATGCTCGGAGCCGGGGGCGGCGTGCCCGGGGGCGGCGTTGCCGGAGGCGTCGGCGTGGGCGTGGGCGTCTTCTCCGGCGGCGGGGTCGGCGTCGGCGTCTTCTCTGGAGGCGGGGGCGGCGTCGGCGTCTTCTCTGGAGGCGGGGGCGGCGTCGGTGTCTTCTCAGGAGGCGGCGTCGGCGTGGGCGTCGTCTCCGGCGGCGGGGTGGGGGTCGGCGTGGTCTCCGGTGGAGGAGTCGGCGTCGGCTGCGTCTCCGGGGGCACAGTCTCCTCGGGGCATGGCGGCTCGCGGCTCGGATCGGCACACGTCGTAGGCGTCGTGCTCTGAGCCGCGATCGGCGTGGGCGATGTGCTCGTCAGCAACGAGGCCACGACCACGGCGGTGACCACGAGTACGGCGAGACCGGGCAGGAAACGAGCGCTCATCGGATGCCTCCTCGTCAGGCGCGCCCATCATTCCGAACCGCTCCATAGCGTGTCAATGCCGTTTGTAATGCGCAGGCGAGAGCGTCGATAGGTGCTCAGGCGCCGAACGAGGGCGTACGGAGGAGTTCCTGCAACCTGTCCGCCGACCTCCACCCGAAACGGCATTCGTCCGGCGGCGGAGGATGTGTATCCTGATACGCGTCACGAGAGACGCCTCGGACGGGCCTTCTCCCCTCGAAGGGCGCACCGGGCATGACAGCCCGCCCGCTATCACGACGCGACACGCTCCGACACGCCTTCCGCTTCAGTTCGGCGCTCGCGGTCGCGGCGCTGGTTGGATGCGACGCGCAGGCCTCGACCGAACGGCCGCCGACCTCGACGGCGACGCCACAGGAAGCCGACGCTGCCAGCACGCCGTCTCGCACGGCAACGCCGGCGTCGACGCCGGCGCTGCCATCCACATGGCGGCTGGACCTCGTGCCGACGCGGCTGATGATGTGGCGAGTCGGCATCGATGCGCCGGTGGGGCTCGCGGAGACGGTGATCGGCGCCGGCGGCCACCCGGAGATCGAGGTGCCCGAGTCGGGCGTGGTGACCCCGAACCCCTCGCTCGGTGAGCGGTCGATCAACAACGTGTGGATCGTGGGTCACAGCCGCTGGCACCGGGTGCCGCAGCTGCTCTACACGCTGCCACTGGCGGAGATCGGCGACCGGATTGAGATCGAGGGGGTGGATGGCGCCTCCGGGAGTGCGCTGCCTCGCCTCGCCTTCGAGGTCGAGTCGCTCGTGATCGCGGACACCGAGACGACGGCGCGGCGAGTGTACGGGGCGACGCCCGCGCTGCCTCGGGTCATCGTGCAGACGAGCGCACGGCAGACGTACGACCCGGAATGGATCCTCGACCGGGAGCTGGTGCTGCCGAAGTCTGAGGTCGACCTCGCGGGGCCGATCGATGACCTCTCGAGGTACCTGCTGATGCTTGTGGTCGGCCGCATCACGGACGCCGCGCTGGCGGAGCTTGTCGCAGGCTGAGACCGGCTGGCATCAGCCTTCGGAGCTGACGTTTACATACGCGCGGGCATAATCCCGCGACTTCTTCCACGCGCGGAGGCAAGTGCGTCGTGCTCTGACTATAAAGGGACTTCTCATGCGTCGAATCTTGATGTCAGCCGCCCTTTCGGGAGCCCTGCTCGCTTCGCTGGCGGGGAGTGCCGCCGCCGGGTCGCCGAAGCACACGGAACCGGGCGTGGTGGGCGCCGCGAACTGCGCTGGCCAGACCACGGCCTTCCTGGCGCAACTCGGAAGTGCCGAGGACGTCCACGGCATCGGCAACCTCGCGGCGGCGTTTGGCGCCTCCGTGCAGGAGATCAAGGCCATCGTGGCGGAGTACTGCGCGGGCGAAGGCGAGTAGCGCCTCGGCCGTCGGCCGCCCAGCGGTTCCGTAGCTCCGCCTCGTGCGGACTGGCGCGTCAGGCCGCACGAGCCGGGGCCTTTCGACAGCCCTCAGCGGGTTGCAGCGCCACGTCACTCATCGATGCTCGCCCGCGCCGCACCGATGCTCGTCCACGCTCACGCTTGTGAACGATCAGCACATATGTTTCACGTGAAACCTCGATGCCGCGTTCAGGCCTCGGGTGGGTCGAGCTCGCGGAGGACGCGGGCGCGGACGATGCCGAAGGCGGCGAGCATGCCTTTGACCTCGGAGGACCCGGCCTCGAGGAGGCCGAGCAGGACGTGCTCGTCGTGCGGGGGGACGCCGCGGGCGCGGGCTTCATCGCCGGCGATGCCCATGATCTCGCGGGCGGAGGCGGTGAGCTCGCCGCGGAAGCCGTCGCCCCGCGCGAACGAGACGATGTCGATGATGGTGAGGCGGGCCGCAGCGACATCGCGGCCGTCGTCCGCGAGGATTTTGATGAGGACCGAGCCCTCGACGTCGAAGAGGGCGGCGAGGAGGTCGGCGTCGGTGACCCACTCGCGGTGGTTGAGGTAGCGGTTCATGCCGACGGCGTTCCAGAAGGGGATCAGGCGCGTGCCGACCCCAGCCTGGTCCTGATCCTCGGGCGGCATGTCGAGCGCCCTCCTGTCCGGTGATCGGGACGATACCAGACGCGAGGGACGGAGGCAGGGTATCCGCCGCCGGGCCTCACGTCCGAGGGGGCGATGGCACCTCGTCACGGTTATGTCGAGTTGATGGTGGCAGCGGTGGGGCGTCCTCGGACGGGGGGTCATCGACGACGAAGGCGGGGCCGAGCCGGTAGCCGACGCGCTTCACGGTCTCGATGAGGTCGGCCTGGGGGCCGAGCTTCTCCCGGGTGCGGGAGACGAGGACGGCGAGGCGGCGGGGGGCGCGGGGGACGATGCCGCCCCAGAGGGACTCGGCGAGCGTGTCGTAGGAAACGACGCGGCCGTTGTTCGAGACGATGAGCCAGAGGACGTTGAACTCCATGAAGGTGAGTTCGATGCGCGAGCCCCCGACGGTGGCGATGTAGCGGTCGCGGTCGATGACGAGGTCCCCAACCCGGATCATCGCGAGCGTCCTCCCCCAGGCCGGTGCTCCGCCTCGTGCCGCGGGGACACGAGACGGAGCCCGGGCGCGCGGCTAGGTGATGGCGCTGTCGTCGCGTTCGCCGGTGCGGATGCGGATGGCAGCCGTCACGGGGGTGACGAAGATCTTGCCGTCGCCGACCTCACCGGTGCGAGCGGCCTCGACGATGCGTTCGACGATGGGGTCGACGTCCGCGTCGTTGACGACCATTTCGATCTTCACCTTGGTGAGGTATTCGACGGCGAAGGTGCGGCCTCGCCATTGCTCGGTGACTCCGCGCTGGACGCCGTGTCCACGGACCTCGGTCAGGGTCATGCCAGCGTGGGACAGTTCCTCGAGCGCGGCCTTGACGACCTGAAGGCGGTCGGGGCGGATGATCGCCTCAATCTTCTGCATGTTCTTCCCTCCTGCGGGGGCCGCCCGCGGGCCGGAGCCCGCGGACGCGCACCCCGCGTCTGACACGTGTTAGGCGTTCGTCTCGATAAAGGTACCGAAGGGGTCGCGACCGCCGGTGAACTCGGGGTAGGCCTCCATGCCGTGCTCGTGGACGTCGAGGCCCGCTTCCTCCTCGGCCTCGCTGACGCGGAGCCCGATGGTGAACTTGATGCCGAGGAAGACGATGCCCGAGAGCACGATGGTCCAGCCGGCGACGGCGGCGATGCCAATGAGCTGGGTCACGATGAGGTCACTGCCGCCTCCGAGGAGGACGCCGTAGGTGGAGGTCACTCCGTACGCGTTGTCCATGAGGGCTTCGCTGGAGAGCAGGCCGACGGCGAGGGTGCCCCAGACACCGTTCAAGAGGTGCACCGGGACGGCGCCGACGGGGTCGTCGATCTTGAGTTTGTCGAGCAGGAGGACGCCGTAGACGATGAGGATGCCCGCGACGGCGCCGGCGACGATGGCGGCCCAGGGCTCGAGGGTGGCGCAACCCGCGGTGATGGCGACGAGGCCACCGAGCAGGCCGTTGAGCGTCAGCGAGAGGTCGGACTTCCCGTGCTGGATCCATGAGACGAACATGGCGGTGGTGCCGCCAGCGGTGGCGGCGAGGGTCGTCGTGACCGCGACGCGCGCCGCGATCTCAGCGAGGCCGCCGCTGAGGCCGAGCGTGGAGCCGGGGTTGAAGCCGTACCAGCCGATCCAGAGGATGAAGACGCCGAGGACGCCCAGAGGCAGTGAGTGGCCGGGGAAGGCGCTGACGCGTCCGGCGTCGAAGCGTCCGCGGCGGGCGCCGACGGTGATGGCACCGACGAGCGCGGCCCAGCCGCCAACAGAGTGGACGGCGGTGGAGCCAGCGAAGTCGACCACGCCGACGCCGTTCATGGGATCTTCATTGAAGGCGGAAAGGAAGCCGTTGGCGTCCCAGAGCCAGTGGGTGACGATGGGATAGATGAACCCGGAGATGCAGACGGTGTAGACGAGGTACGCGGAGAACTTGGTACGTTCGGCCATGGCGCCGGACACGATGGTGGCGGCGGTGGCGGCGAACGCGAACTGGAAGAACCAGGATCCGTAGTCGGTGAAGTCGGTGAGGAACCAGTTGCCGGCGCCGAAGTAGCCGTTGGCGGCCTCGGCGGCGCCGTACGCGAGACTCCATCCGACGGCGAAGTAGACGAGGCCGCCGAGCAGAGCGTCGAGGACGTTCTTCATCAGGATGTTGGTGACGTTCTTGGCGCGTACGAACCCGGCTTCGACCATGGCGAAGCCTGCCTGCATGAACAGGACGAGCGTGGCGGCGATGAGCAGCCATGCGAGGTCGAGCGCTCCGGCGAGGTCCGCGATGGCGTCTTCGTCGGTCTGTGCCGCGGCGATGCCGAGGCCGGATATGATGCCGAGGCCGGCGCCGACGCCGGCCCCCAGTGACCAGGTGAACAGTTTCTTCAAGAGTCGCCTCCTCCTCTGTGTGGGGAGTCTGGGCGGCTGGAGTTGCGTGGCCGTGTCGTGTGGGTGAACGGTCTGTGTCGTTGTCGTTGCGGGGATGTTTCGGAGATTCGGGGGCGGCGGGGGTTGCGGGTGGGAGCGGTGGGCCTCGGTGACGCGGGGGGCTCCTCCCTCACCCCGGGCCCGCTCTCACCTCGCGGGCGAGGGGTGACGTCGCGCGGTGGTTGGGTGGCGGCGGTGGGGGGCCTCGGTGGCGTGGGGGTGGGCCGGAGGGGGCGGCGGCTGCGCCGCCGGTGTGGGCGGGCCGCTTTGCGGCCCGGCTGTCATTTCTCGGAAGTGCCCGCCCTCCCACCTTGGAGAGGGGGATTGACGCCGTGGCCGCTGCCCCAGGAGATCCGATAGCTGAGTTTAAGTGGCCGTTCGAACGGCGGGCGATTACTCCCTCGCCGTGGAGTTCCACATGACCGCCGACGGCCCCGACTAACGCCCGACGCCGGTACGTGGGCGCGCAATCACCCCCCAAAGTGGTTTTCGTTTGCCAGTGGCGCTCACCGCCGTTTTCCGATCACGACCAGGTCTCGCACCCAAGCTCCACGCGGTCGTTTGACTACGCGGCAACCGTGAACCGCCTACTCTATTGCTCATCACGCAATCGCCGCGATACGCCGCACGCACGGCTGCGCACGGACCTATCGTTGATAGCTTGTTGATATGTCATCCTGTCAGCCACTTGCGACGTCCTACACTTGGGTATGGAAGCGCGCCTCGGCATGGAGGTTCACTCTGAATCCGAACGACCTTATCCGGGAGCGCATCCTTCGGTATTTCTATGAACGAAACCGATCTGCACGCAGCTTTCGAGGCAGAGGTGGCGCCCAAGTCCGGATCGGGGACGTCAAACGTGATCTGAAGGCGATTCATGGGCTGTCCCAGGCTGAAGTCATCTCCAACCTGACCTATCTCCTAGACAATGGATGGGTCAGCAGAAACGAAGAACGAAGAACCTTCCGTACGCGAAACGGGACAGAGCAGCCGTCGGTTGTCGACTGGTATGCCATTTCGGCAGCCGGTATCGACAGAATCGAAGCTGACACATCGTCCTTTAGACCGAAGACTGCCTATGACGGGATCAACATCACGGCCAACGGGAGTGCTGTCGTGATCGGTGACGGCAACGTCGTCAACCAGCGACACATGGCGCTCTGGTCAGAACTCGACGGACTCGAGAAGGGGATTCGGCAGAGCTCCGTTTTCACCGATGCGGATAAGCTCAGTGTCATCGCAGACATTGAGACCCTCAAAGAACAGCTTGCGAAACCGGAACCGGAACCGGGGGTCGTCAACACACTGTGGACGCAAATAGAACGATTCGTCGTCGGGTCTCAGTTCGCCGAGTACGCAGCTCGCATCGGACCATTCATAGCTGGTCTCTCGACTTGATATCCGTCCTCCGCATGAGGTAAGGTTGGCGAACTGATGTTCTCGACTCGGGGTGGGCGGGGGGGGTGTATGACAAGCCGACGACTCGCGATGAGCTTGTTCGTGGACTATGTCAACGCGAGCGGCAACGGGAAGCTACAAATCATCTCCAGGTCGATCGGCGGCTCGGGTTGGGATCCATACTTGCCCGCTCGGCAGGCCATCGTCGCCATCTGCGAAGGCCGCAAGACGCCTCGCGCCGCTCTCGACGAGATCCTGAAGCACGCGAGTACTAGGGGACGGGCATGTGCTGAACTCGTAGCCTCGTTCGTGGACTGGTACGACCCGAATGTGCCAGCGCGGCGATGCAGCATTAGAGGCCATTGGATTGGTGGCGACCTAGCCGTACCAGCAAGACCAGATCTGACCCTTGCGAACGGTGATGACGAGACGTTACTTCGCCTCCACTTGAGACAGGATCCGCTCGGCACGAGCCGCGCCGAGACGACGCTGCATCTGATGGCACGAGCATTCGAGAGTCACCTTGATCGCGGCGGGTCCGTAGCCGTCCTCGATCTGCGTCAGGGGGCGTTGTTCGAACGTCGGCGCCGAGCGGACTCAAGACAGGAGGTTCTTCTTCAGGGGGAGGCTGCGGCCTACCTCACTATGCGAACGATGATGGCCGCCTAGCGCCCTCAGCGGGCGCGACCCTACACTCACTCCATGCTGGACGCACTTTCGGAACGACTGCAGGGGACCTTCAAGCGGCTGGGGTCGCACGGGAAGATCACGGAGGCTGACCTCGATGTGGCGCTGCGCGAGGTGCGCGTGGCGCTGCTCGAGGCGGATGTGAACTTCAAGGTGGTGCGGGACTTCATCGCGGCGGTGCGGGAGAAGGCGCTGGGCCAGGATGTGATGCAGTCGATCACGCCGGCGCAGCAGGTGATCGGGATCGTGAACGAGCAGCTGGTGGAGATCCTGGGGGGGAACCAGGAGCCGCTGCAGCGTGCCTCGCAGGGGGCGACGAAGATCCTGGTGTGCGGGGTGAAGGGGTCGGGGAAGACGACGCTGGCGGCGCGCCTCGGGCTGCACTTGAAGTCGCAGGGGATGCGTCCACTCCTCGTGGCGACGGACTTCGAGCGGGTGGCGGCGACGGAGCAGCTGCAGGTGCTGGGGCAGCAGATCGGCGTGCCGGTGTACGCGGAGGAGCGCGCGGCGCCGGCGCCGGCGGTGGGGAAGCGGGCGCTGCGAGAAGCGGAGCGGCTGAACGCGAACGCGGTCATCGTGGACACGCGGGGGGCGGTGGCCCTCGACGATGACTTCGCGGACGAGCTGGCGGCGCTGGCGGATGAGATCGACCCGACCGAGGTGCTGATCGTCGTGGACTCGATGACCGGCCAGGAGGCGGTGAACCTCGCGAAGGAGTTCGACGAGGCGGTCGAGGGCACGGGGATCGTGGTGACGAAGGTGGACTCCGACGCCCGCGGCGGCGCGGTGCTGTCGGTGCGGCAGGTGACGGGGCTGCCGGTGAAGTTCATCACGACGGGCGAACGCCTCGAGGCGCTGGAGACGTTCCACCCGGACCGGTTCGCGTCGCGCGTGCTGGGGATGGGCGACGTGGTGTCGCTGGTGGAGAAGGCGCGGGAGACTATCGGCGAGCGCGACGTGAAGGAAGTCGCGCGGCGGATGCAGCGGGGGGAGTTCGACCTCGAGGATTTCCTGCAGCAGATGGAGCAGGTGAAGAAGATGGGGCCGCTGTCGGGGCTGCTCGACATGATGCCGGGGATGGGCGGCCTGAAGGCGCAGATGGGCGGGGCGTCCCTCGATGAGGATTACTTCAAGCAGACGACGGCGATCATTCAGTCGATGACGATGGAGGAGCGGCGGCGGCCGGACATCCTCAATGGGTCGCGTCGACGTCGGATCGCTCGTGGGTCGGGGACGACGCCGGCGGATGTGAACCGGATGCTGAATCAGTTCAACCAGGCGAAGAAGCTGATGCAGGCGATGACCGGGGGGAAGGGCAGCGGGGGCGCGGGGGGCCTGCGCCGGATGCTCGGCTTCTGAACTGTGGACGCCGCCTCCGCCGCGCGGGCGGCCTCCGGCGGCCAGCCTACCTTACGCCGCCGACCCTACGTGGGGCGATGTAGCCTGCGGCGCGCGGAGCTGCGTCGGTGGGGTGGGGAGTCCTCGGGTCCGGGCGGTTGCTCGCGCGCGCGGCGGTGATCCTCGCGGGTTAGAGGCGGTGGGCGAGCGAGCGGGCGTATTCGTCGCGGCGGCGGTGAAGGTCCTCGGCGGTGAGGTCGATGCGGGCGGCATCGCGCCAGGCTTCGAGGGGGCCGGTGGGGCCGGCGTCGAGGAGGCAGACGACGTCCCAGTAGGGGTCGTGGGTCTGGCGGCCGACGGCGGCGAGCCAGGCGGCCAGGAACTCGTCGGCGGCGCGGACGCCGTGGAGCAGGGCGAGGTTCCAGCGCGCGTGGCCGGCGTCGACGTCGGACGGGCCGGTGGAGGCGCTGACCCAGTCGACGATTCCGGTGAGGCACGAGCGCGACCAGAGGACGTTCCCTGGGTGGTAGTCGCGGTGGATGAACCTCGATGGGGCATCGGGAGGGGTGGCGGAGGCGCGGGCAAGCAGGGTGCGCCAGACGCGGGGGTCGCGCACGCCGGCGGGGACGGCCGGTGCCTCGTCGTAGCGGCGGTAGGGCGGGACGGCGCCGGTCGCTCCTCGAAGGGAGTGGATGCGGGGGAGGAGCTCCGCGAGTGCGCGGAGGTGCGCGGTGAGATCCGCGGGGGCGAGGTCGACGCGGCCGGGCAGGTGGGTCATCAGGACGGCGGGGACGCCGGCTTCGGCACCAGTCGCGTCGAGGGCGACGAGGCGGGGGGCGGGGACATCGGAGCGTTCGAGGAGGGTGAGCGCCGCGGCCTCGCGGGGTGCCAGGTCAGGCTCGCGTTCGAGCCAGTCCGCGCGGACGAAGCGGCGAAGGACGAGCCGGTGGCGGCGGCCGGTCGCGGTCTCAATGGTCAGGGCGTGGACGGCGGAGGAACTGCCGCCTCGAAGGCGACGTGCGGCAAGGACGCGCGCGCCGTCGCCGATGGCTGCGGCGGCCCATTCGAGCGCCCGCCTCTGGGGACGGCGTCGCAGCTCGGGTGGATTCGAGGCGGGCATGCATGCCACCTTAGCGGGCGCAGGGAAGGGGCGGGGCGTGGTTGAGGTGGTGGCGTACGACCCTCGATGGGCGGAGGGGTTCGAGGGGTTGCGGGCAGTGATCGGGCCGGCGGTGGCGGAGATCGGGGCGTCCGTGGAGCACGTGGGGAGCACCTCGGTGGTGGGGCTCGCGGCGAAGCCGATCATCGACGTGGACGTCGTGGTGCAGCGCATCGAGGGCGTCGGGCGGGCGGTGGCGATCCTCGAGGGGCTGGGGTATCGGCATCTGGGGGACCAGGGGGTGCCGGAGCGGGAGGCGTTCGAGGCACTCTCGGGCAGCGGTGAGGCAGAGGTGAAGCATCACCTGTACGTGGTGGTGTCGGGGAGCAAGCCGCATCGGGACCACGTCGACCTGCGGGACTATCTGCGGGGGCGGCCGGAGCGGGAGGCGGAGTACGCGCGGCTGAAGGCTGACCTCGGGGCGCGGTACCTGCCGCATGACCGGGTGGGGTACACGGACGCGAAGGGGCCGTGGATCGCGCGGGCGTTGGCGGAGGCGCGGGGCGAGTTGGGCACGCGCGCCTCGGGGAGTGCTCTCTAGCGGCTGGCGTCCTATACTTGCGTGTCTGCCGAGCCCGCGGGCGAGGCCACGCGAACTACCGAACATCGCAGGATTGACCGCACACCTCGGCAGGCGCCGGGTGGCGAGGAACGAGGCTCGACGACCTATGCTCAAGATTCGGCTCCGCCGCACCGGGAAGACGAAGCAGCCCAGCTACCGGGTGGTGGTGGCGGACTCGCGCGCGAAGCGCGACGGGGACTTCGTGGAGGTGGTGGGTCACTACAACCCGCGGACGAAGCCGAGCACGCTGGAACTGAAGGAAGACCGGGTGCGGCACTGGCTCGGGCAGGGGGCGACGCCCTCGGAGACGGTGCACCGGCTGCTGTTCAAGCAGGGCCTGACGACGGTGGAGCCGCCGAAGCGGGCGACGAAGCCCTCGAACGCGGAGGTGGCGGCGCAGAAGGCGGCCGAGGAGGCCGCAGCCGCGAAGGCGGCCGAAGAGGCCGCGGCAAAGGCAGCCGCTGAGGCGGCTGCCGCGGAAGCTGCCGCTGCGGCTGAGGCTGCCTCGGAAGGTGGGGACGCGGACGAAGCGGCCTCGGAGTAGCGGCGAGGGCGAGGAGTCACGATGAAGGCACTCGTGGAGTACCTCGCGAAGGCGCTGGCGCGGCATCCCGACCAGGTGGTGGTCGAGGAAGAGCGGTTCGGCGACCGGATCGTGCTCCGGCTGACGGTGGCGGAAGAGGACAAGGGCCGGATCATCGGCCGCGAGGGGCGGATCGCGAACGCGATCCGTTCGCTGCTGTATGTCGCGGCGACGCGGGCGGGCGTGCGCGCCACGCTCGACATCGAATAGGCGACCTCGGATAGGGGCGACCTCGTGACGGCGGACCGGGTGGCGGTCGGCCGCATCAACGGCGTGTGGGGCGTGCGCGGGCACGTGAAGGTGACGCCGCTTACCTCGAACCCGGAGCGGCTGGTGCGGGGCGCGACGCTGTACGTCGGCGGAGAGCCGCGGCGCGTCCTCGATGTGACGTACCCGCAGGGGTATCCGTGCATGCGGTTCGAGGGGTTCGCGGACCGGACGGCGGCGGAGGCGCTGCGGGGTGCGCTGATCGAGATCGACGCGGCGGAGCTGCCGCCGTTGCCGGAGGGCGAGTACTACCTCCACGACCTCGAAGGGCTCGAGGTGGTGACGGCGGCCGGGGAGCACATCGGGCGGCTGAAGGAAGTGCTGACGACGGGGGCGAACGACGTGTATGTGATCGCGCGGCCGGGGAAGGCCGACGCGCTGATCCCGGCGATCGCGGACGTGGTGCTATCGGTGGACGTCGATGCGGGGCGGATGACGATCGAGCCGATGGCGGGGCTGCTGGACTAACGGGGCCGGCGGCGGGCGGGCGAGGCGAGAGCGAGCGTGCGGGCTGCCGGGAACCCGGCCTGTGTCCCCTGTCTACGACTGTCTGCGCTGCTGGCTATGTGGAATCCGCGCGTGACCAACGCGGGTCGCCGCCCTCGACGCAGCGCATCGCCGCGGCCACCACGCCCGGCTGGCCTGCAAGAGAGTGAGTTGGGTGGCACAACGCGCCGTCATCGGCGGAGTCGTAGCATGTGGCGCATTGTGGTCCACCCAGAAGGGCCAGGGGGTTGCTGAGGCGATGGGGCGCTCGCCTGTTCTACGCGCAGCTCGCCGTTTTTGCGTGCCTGTCGGCCGTGCTGCTGTTCCTTCTCGGCCTCGCGGCACTGTTGAACCTCAATCCGTTTCTGACCATCGTCTCCTGGCTCTTCGGGTTCTTTGTGTTTGGCATATCCCTCGCAGTTGGCCGCGAGGCGCTTCGAACAGGAACTCAGCGCGACGGGGTCATCGACGCCGTGTCGGAGATCGGGGGCGACGTCGACGGACAGAGATCTGAGTCAACTGCCGCTACGGCGGACGGCGCCGAGTCGGGCGTGGTACCTACGAGCCAGGCGGGGCGCAGCGCGATCGTCGTCGAACGGAGGAACCACTGGGTCGGAAGACTCGGCCACTTCGATGTGTATGTCGACGGCGTGCCGGTCGCGGTCGTCGAGGCCGGACAGACAGCTCGAGTCGTTACGCGTCCTGGCCGCCGCGGAGTCCAGGTACGGGCCGCCGCTGGAAGCAGCGAAGTCCTGAGTTTGGACCTCCATCCTGGAGACGTGGTGCGGCTCGTGTGCGGAACGAGGGGCGGGGGATGGAAGATGATGCTTGGGCCCTACATTGGCCTCCTGCGCCACTCGCTTTACCTGACGGTCGCTCCTCACGATCGGACTGCGTCCTCGGCCTGAAGGTTCCCGCCCCGTGAGCACCGCCGCGCCATTCCAAGTCTTTGGCGGGGATGGTCAGAGGTCCGCGAGCAGCGAGAGCGTCATGACGACGATCGCGGCGACGCCCGCTCCGATGCTGGCCGCGGAGGGAAGCCGTTTGCGGAATGGTGGGTGGGGTTCGGGTGCTGCGGGGTCGCTCTGGGACCTCGCCGACCGCCACTGCGAGATGCCGATTCCCACGAGGGCGACTCCGACCAAGAGGAAGAACACCCTGGAGTCGGTCGGGTCGACCCGGATTGGGACGCCGCGCCATGGGACTTCGTCTGTCGGTCAGCGACACGGTGCGCCGTCCGAGGCGGTCGCCCGCGGCTGATTGTAGCTGGCCGCTCGCGGCGCGCGGATTCAGTATCGACACATAGCCTCGAGCGCCTCGACCCAGGGATGGCGCGCTCAGGAGCGAGGAGCAGTCGATGGTGAGCCGAACTCGAATCTCGTCCCGCGCTGGCGGACGGCCCGGTCTGGCGGCGCTGCTCCTCGTGTTGTTGTCCTCGGCGGGGTTGTTCCTCGGGTGTGGCGGGGATGAGGACGAGGGCCTTGCGGGGGTGCTGGAGGAGCTGGAGGGGCGGGAGTTCGTCGATCTGACGCATGCGTTCGGGCCGGGGATTCCGCACTGGCCGGGGTTTCCCGATGAGGAGCGGGAGTTGCTGTTCTGGTACGACGACCAGCCGCCCGGGCCGGGCGCTCTTGGGACGGGGTTCTTCGCGGAGCGGTACACGCACGTGGGGCAGTGGGGGACGCACGTCGACCCGCCGGCGCACTTCGCCGAGGGGTTGCGGACGGTGGATGAGATCCCGCTGGAGGAGATGATCCTGCCCCTGGCCGTCCTCGATGTGACGCGGCAGGTGGAGGCGAATTCCGACTACACGATCACGATGGACGACGTGCGGGCGTGGGAGTCGCGGCACGGGAAGGTGCCGGCGGGGGCGTTCGTGGCAATGCGCACCGGCTGGTCCTCGCGGTGGCCGGACGCGGCGGCGATGGCGAACCGGGACGCCTCGGGGGTGGCGCACTATCCGGGGTGGAGCCGCGAGGTGCTGGAGTACCTGTACGAGGAGCGGGGGATCACCGCGTCGGGGCATGAGACGACGGATACGGACCCGGGGGTGGCGACGAGCCGGGACGACTATTCCCTCGAGGCGTACATCCTGGGGCTGAATCACTATCAGATCGAGCTGCTGGCGAACCTCGACGCGGTGCCGGAGTCCGGGGCGCTGGTAGTCGTCTCATTCCCGAAGCCAGCGGGCGGCTCGGGGTTCCCGGCGCGGGTGTTCGCGATCCTGCCGTAGCCGGCACCTCGGCGGCGACGCGCGGCCCTGGATTGCCGCTGTGCGGGGCCGCTCCATATACTCGGAGTCTGCCTCCGTGGGGGTGTAGCTCAGCTGGGAGAGCGCTGCGTTCGCATCGCAGAGGCCAGGGGTTCGAATCCCCTCACCTCCACCACACTCCGATGGGTCCTCGCAATTCGTCCGCTGCGCTCGAGGACGGCGCGCTGCCTCGTCGTGCCCAGACGCATGCGTCGCGTTCTGCCCACCGGCGCGCCTTGCTACACTGCGGCGTCGGGCGACGGGAGGGGTGGGGAATGGCGTGGACACGAAACCGGCCGCTGGGGCTCGTATATCGGGACGCGGCGCAGGCGCACGCAGGCTACACCCTGTTCTCAAGTGTCGAGGGGCACCATGCGACGTTGATCGACGCAGAGGGGCGGATCGTGCATCGATGGGTGCACCCTGAGGGCATTCAGTACGCCCGCCTGCTGCCGAACGGCCATCTGCTGTTTCACATCAGCTCGCCGGCACACACGATCCCTCCGGAGGAAGTCAGCCCGGTGGGGGTCGTCGGCGGGGCCGCGCGGGCACTGATCGAGGTGGACTGGGACGGGAACACGGTGTGGGAGTTCCGGCACGACCAGCAGCACCACGACTTCGTGAGGCTGGCGAACGGGAATCATGTGATCCCGTTCTGGGAGGTGCTGCCCGATGAAGTCCGGCGCCAGGTGCGCGGCGGGTTCCAGGGACCGAACGACCCTGACATCATGCTGGGCGACCTGGTGCGGGAGATCACACCCGCGGGAGGGATCGTCCGGGAGTGGCGGTCGTGGGAGCACTTCGCCTACGCGGACGACGTGATCTGTCCCCTCGAGCGGCGTCGGGAGTGGACGCACATGAACTCGGTGTCGGTCACACCGAGTGGTGACTGGCTGCTGAGCTTCCGGCAGACCGATACAGTCATGCTCGTGGAGCCCTCGAATGGCACAGTGCTGTGGAAGTGGGGGCCGGGCGTGCTCTCGCACCAGCATCACGTGACGATGCTGGCGGACGGACACGTGCTCATCTTCGACAACGGGACGCATCGGAAGGGCGGGCCGAGCCACTCACGGGTGGTCGAGGTGGACCCGACGACGAATGAGATCGTGTGGACCTATCAGGCTCCGGTCATCCTGGCGTTCAGCAGTTTCATGGTCAGCGGCGCGGAACGGCTCTCGAACAGGAACACGCTGATCACCGAGGGCGCGACGGGCCGGATCTTCGAGGTCACCCCGCAGGGCGAAACGGTGTGGGAATACGTGAGCGGCTTCACACCCTCGGGGCGGTTCGGCCCAACGCCCGCGGTGTTCCGAGCGCACCGCTACGAATTCGACGACGCGCGGTTCGCCGGGCGGGACCTCGACCCCGCGCGGTGGGCGGAGGCCACGGAGCAGCTGCGGAGTGGCGTCCACCCGTACTGATCCCCTACGGCGCGGTCCTCGGATGGCCCGTCAAGTCCCGGCGGTACGAATCCGGCGCGGGCGCCAAGGCGTGTTCATGTAGACATCGCCGGCGGCGAGTTCGTCGAGCGTTTGGTTGAGCCCTTCTCGCGGGTCGCCGGGCGCTGTCCGAGGACGATCCAGCCGAGGTAGTCGTTGCGTTGGTAGGCAGGGCGGGCCTCGTAGGCCTCGACGGGGCGGCGCGCCGCGAGAGCTTCGCGGACGGCGTCGGGTATGGGGTAGCGCGGACGCCGAGGGCGCGCCGGTGCGTCGGTGATGCCTCGATGGTAGCGTGGTTGCAGGGGCGAAGTCAGAGGCACGGGCGCAGGCGAGGACTGGTGCGGGGCGCGGGCGCGCTCCGTCGCGGGCCTCGAACGCCCCGCGCCGGCCACAGCACGTACCTCGAAAGGGCGTCATGAGGACTTTCCGCACCTATCCCGGCAACCCCTATCCCCTCGGCGCGACATGGGACGGCAGCGGGGTGAACTTCGCGCTGTTCAGCGAGAACGCGGAGGCGGTGGACCTCTGCATCTTCGAGCAGGCGTACGGGGCGCCGGAGGTGGCACGCCTGCGGCTGCGCGAGCAGACGGACAACGTCTGGCACATCTATCTCCCGGAGGCGCGGCCGGGCTTGATGTACGGGTATCGCGTGCACGGGCCGTTCGCACCCCTCGAAGGGCAGCGGTTCAACGCGAACAAGCTGCTGCTGGACCCGTACGCGAAGACCACGACCGGTTCGGTGGACTGGTCGGACGCGATGTTCGGGTACCCGGTGCAGGACGAGAGCCCCGACCGCGACCTGGAGTTCGACGAGCGCGACAGCGCGGAGGGGATGCCGAAGTCGGTGGTGATTGAGTCGGCGTTCAGCTGGGGGGACGACCGTCCGCCGCGGACCTCGTGGTCGGACACGGTGATCTATGAGGCGCACGTGAAGGGGCTCACGGTGCAGCACCCCGAGCTCGAGGCGAACGTGCGGGGCACGTACGCGGGGCTCGCGGACCATCGGATCGTGCGGTACCTGCAGGACCTCGGCGTGACCGCCTTGGAGCTGATGCCGGTGCAGCAGTTCGTGCACGACCGGCATCTCCTCGACCGCGGGCTCAGCAACTACTGGGGGTACAACACCATCGGCTACTTCGCGCCGGACCCGCGGTACGGCGCCTCGCGGTCGCCCGGAGCGCGGGTGAACGAGTTCAAGACGATGGTGAAGTCGCTGCACCAGGCTGGGATCGAGGTGATCCTCGACGTGGTCTACAACCACACGGCGGAAGGGAACCAGCTGGGCCCGACGCTGTCGTTCCGGGGGATCGACAACCGGGCGTACTACCGCCTCGTACCGGGGAACGAGCGGTACTACATGGACTACACGGGGACGGGGAACACGCTGAACCCGCTCCACTCGCGGTCGATGCAGCTGATCATGGACTCGCTGCGGTACTGGGTGCTGGAGATGCACGTCGACGGGTTTCGCTTCGACCTCGCGGCCGCGCTGGCGCGGGGGCTGCACGAGACGGACCGGCTGAGCGCGTTCTTCGAGATCATCCACCAGGACCCGGTGCTGTCGCAGGTGAAGCTGATCGCCGAGCCGTGGGATGTCGGCGCGGGCGGCTACCAGGTGGGCAACTTCCCGGTGCTGTGGACGGAGTGGAACGGCCGGTATCGAGACACGGTGCGGCGGTTCTGGCGGGGGGACCCGGGACAGCTGTCGGACCTTGGGTACCGGCTGACGGGGAGCAGCGACCTGTACGCGCACAACGGGCGGGCGCCGACGGCGAGCATCAACCTCGTGACGGCGCACGATGGGTTCACGCTGCGCGACCTCGTCTCGTACAACGACAAGCACAACGAGGCGAACGGGGAGGGCGGACAGGACGGGCACAACGACAACCTGAGCTGGAACCACGGCGCCGAGGGTGAGACGGACGACGTCTCGATCGAGGAGTTGCGGTGGCGGCAGATGCGGAACTTCATGACGACGCTGCTGGTGTCGCAGGGGGTGCCGATGATCCTCCATGGTGACGAGTACGGGCGAACGCAGCGTGGCAACAACAACGCGTACTGCCAGGACAACGAGCTGAGCTGGATGGACTGGTCGCCGGGGCCGGCGCAACGGCAGATGCTCGAGTGGACGCGGCGGATGGTGGAGTTCCGGCGGAGGCACCCGGTGTTCCGGCGGACGCGGTACTTCCAGGGGCGGCCGATCCGCGGCGCGGGGACGAAGGACATCCACTGGCTGAAGCCGGACGGCGCCGAGATGGACGACGAGGACTGGCAGGAGGCCGACCGGACGCTGGGGGTGCTGATCGCGGGCGCCGCGGCGGACCTCATCGACGGGCGGGGGGAGCCGGTGCGGGACGATGACATGCTGCTTCTGGTGAACTCGGGGGACGAGGAGCGGGAGTTCTCGCTGCCATTGCACGTTCATCGGCGGTCGGGGTGGCGGCTGGAGCTCGATACGGCGCGGACGGCGGAGCGAGGGCGCGCGCTGCGCGCCCGGAGCTATGTGCTGCAGCCTCGTTCGATGGCGATTCTGAGCCATCGAGCGTAGGGGAGCGCGGCCGCGTCGACGGCCGGAGAGGAAGGCGGTGTGTGATGGCGGAGTATGTGCCGAGCCCTCGGGAGTTCGTGCGGGAGCAGGTGGAGTTGTACGAGCGGTCCGGTGGGACGGAGGGGACAGAGCTGCGGGGGCGTCCGGTAGTCCTCGTGACGCACCGCGGCCGGAAGACGGGGGCGGTGCGCAAGACACCGCTGATGCGGGTGGCGGACGGGGACCGGTACGTCCTCGTCGGGTCGATGGGGGGTGCGCCGACGGACCCGGTATGGGTGCACAACCTGCGGGACGACCCGGAGGTCGAGTTGCGTGACCGCGAGCGGGTGCAGCCGATGCGGGTGCGCGAGGTGAGCGGGGAGGAGAAGGCGCGGCTGTGGGCGCTGGCGGTGGAGGCGTTCCCGCCGTATGCGGAGTACCAGGCGAAGACGGAGCGGGAAATCCCAGTGTTCGTGGCGGAGCCGGCCGAGGGGTAGGCGGCGGTCAATCGAGGTGCGGAGGGGGGCCTCCGAAGTCGCACTGCGCGTCACCCCCTCCCTCACCCTCCCCCTCGACGGGGAGGGGATTCTCGTCCGGCCTGGGTCGAGGGGATCAGACGGTGAGCTCGCAGGTGAGCTTGACCTCTACGGCGGCGTAGGCGGTCAGGGGGCGGTTGTCGCACGCCCAGCCGCGCCAGATTTCCTCGACGCGGCGGGTGCAGCCGTCGGGGCACGGGACGCGGGCGGCGGTGGCGTGGGCGATGGCCGAGGCGGTGGCGGCGACGGGGTTGAGGCCGGCGCCGGGACCTTCGTAGCCGTCGCCGCTGGAGACGAGCTCGGCCCAGGAGGCGTAGATCACGAGGGCGCCGGGGCAGGGGGCGTTCGGCGGGAGTTCGGGGACGCGGCCGGCGGGCACCACGATGTCGTACTCCTCGTACGTGCCCTGCCGGTCGGGGAAGGGGGGCGTCCAGGCACCAGGGCCGGGCGCGAGGTACGGGTTGAGCTCGTCGTAGGGGAGGCCGGAGGCCCCTCGCGAGAGCCGGGAGGCGAGGAAGCGCCACGCGGCGGCGGCCGCGAGGGCGATGAGGATCCAGCGGATGAGCCGCCTGAGCATGGGTGTCACTCCTCGCGAGCTGGGGGGAGGGCGGACGGGATCGAGGATACGACGGCACCGGCTCGCGCGGGCTGCCCCGGAGGGCGCCGGGGCGTGGCCGTATCATGCTCGACATGACGAACGAGGAGTGGATTCAGCGGCGGCTGCTGGGCGAGGGCCGGGTGAGCCGCTTCGGCGTGCTCAGCGAGCGGCTCGACGAGGCGGGGGTGGCGCACTTCGAGGTGGTGTGCCCGCCGGAGTACGAGGGGGGCCCGGGAGTGGCGCACGGCGGGTGGACGGCGGCGGTCTTCGATGAGGTGCTGGGGCACGTGCCGCTGCTGCACGGGCACTACACGGTGACGGCGTCGCTGACGGTGGAGTTCAAGCGGCCGGTACCGGTAGGGGCCCCGTTGGCGGCAACGGCCCGGGCGGACCGCGTCGAGGGGCGGAAGTGGTTTCTGTCCGGGAAGCTGGCGCTGGCGGCGTCGGGGGCGGTGCTGGCGACGGCGTCGGGGCTGTGGATCGCGCGGGAGCACGCCGCGCACTTCGAGGGGTTCGAGCGCTGGCTGTCGGAACAGGGCGCCGCGGAGCCTGAGGGGCGGGACGGGCGCCCGGCGGGTGAGGAGGAGCGACGATGAGGCCTCGGGTGACGGTGATCACGCTGGGGGTGGCCGACCTGGAGCGGGCGGTGGGCTTCTACCGCGACGGGCTGGGGTGGGCGACTGAGGGAATCATGGGGATGGAGTTCGAGCACGGGGCGGTGTGCTTCTTCGACCTCGATGGCGGCATGCGGCTGGCGCTGTGGCCGCGGGCGAGCCTGGCGCACGACTCGGGGCTCTCGGAGGACGCGCCCAGCGCGACAGAGCTGTCGCTGGGCCACAACGTGGGGAGTCGCGCGGAGGTGGATGCCGTGATGGAGGAAGCGGGGCACGCGGGGGCGCGGGTGGTGCAGCCGGCGCACGAGACGTTCTGGGGCGGGTACGCGGGGTATTTTGCGGACCTCGACGGACATTTGTGGGAGGTGGTGTGGAATCCCGCGTGGGGGGAGTGACATCGAGGCTGAGGTCGCGCACACGGGTGAGCCTCGATGCGAATCGCAACATCGACCACGACCTCGATGGGGCGGTCGTCGGGGCCAGGGCGACCTCGGTTGCGGTCGGAAGTGCTGTGGAGTCGGGCCTCGACACGCGGCGGGCGTTCGCGCTGCTTCGAGGTGCGCACGGCGGCGATCGTGGTTGTATGGTATTGACGCTATCGCCTAACCGTGCTGAGCGCCCGAGCGCCCTGGGATCTCATGCTCGACCATCGTTCCGACGCCACGGTCCGGGTCACGCGAGGCGCCTTCGCTGTCCTCGGTGTGCTGGTCCTGATGTCGATCGTGTCGCTGGCGAGCGGGTCGGCGCAGGTAAGTCCGACCGCCACCGGGACGGCCACCGTTCGAGCCAGTCCGTCGACCACGGTGACAGCCGAATCAACCTCGACCGCGACGTTCTTCGGTCATGGGCTGACGCGCGGCGAGACGGTCGTCGCGTTCATCGGCGGGCGGCGATGCGCTAGCGACGTCGTCGACGCGGCAGGGGACTGGCGGATCGAGATCGGTTCGACGAATCCGTGCGGCCCTGCGGACGGCGCCGTCGTGACGTTCACCGTCGACGGATCCGCGGCGACCTCGATGCCACCGGCTGTCTGGCACCCAGACGGGTTCCCGCCCGGGCCCGATGGCTACGAACTGACCGTCTTACCGCCGACCGTGACCGCAACGGCTACGAGCACCTCCACTCCGCAACCGACGCCGACGCCACCGCCGACCTCCACGTCCACGCCCGCACCCACGGCGACGCCGCTGCCTCCCACGCCGACCTCGACGGCCGGACCGCCACCGCCCACGTGCCCGGCTCTCGCCGGGGACGCCGAGCCGTTGTTCGTCGCCTGCGGCACCTACGCAGGCGCTCATGACCGCCTCACCGAGGCCGGCAGGGCCTTCCGTGTCTACCTCACGATCGCCGTCGACAATGCGGGCGCGCAGGTCAGCGCATTTCCGGTCGTTGCCGCGGCAGGCACGCCGATTCCCGGCGACCCGAAGAAGTATCCCCCCGCCGCAGCCGCGATCTATCGGGAGATGACGGTGAGCCTCGATGCGCCGGGCCTCGAGGTCCGCGAAGCGGAGCGACTGCTGACCTGGCAGGGCGACGAGCTGACACACACGTGGCTCGTTGCTCCGGGCGCGGACGAACGCGGCCCGCATCCGATGATGATCCTCGTGCGTGTCGGCTCGAGCTCGCTCGTGAGAGTGGAGATGGTGGCGGACATCGAAGCACCGGCGCGCTCGATGTTCACGCGTTTCAAAGGCGTGCTGCGCGAGACGCAGTTCGTGCTGGTGAGTTCCACCGCGGTCGTCTCAGCTGTCGCGGGGGCCGTGATCTGGCTCAGGCGGAACGGTGGCCTCGAGCGGCTGCGCCGCCGGTTCCGGGGCGGAGGCACACCGTCGACGTGACGGCGCCGCTTGCGAGTCGGGGTTGCACCCGTCGCTCAAGTTCGGCTGAGCGCTTCGATGACGTCCTCAGGGCGTGAGCGCTCGCGCAGGCGCGCCGGGAACGAAGCCACGGAGATCAGCACGCCCGGACGCACGATCACCTTCGCGAAGCGGGCGACCCGCGCGTCGAGGTCTCGTTCCGCAGCCACGCGCCGCCTGTCATCGACGGAAGCGAACGACTCGGCGACGGCCCACGCGGCGGCTCGCGCCTTCCGCATGCTGAAGTTCATGATCGCCTCGTCCGTCCTGCCTCCCGCCAGGTCGACCAGTCTCATCCACGGCGAAACGCGCCCGATCCGGATCTGCACGTCATCCATCAGCTCCGCGAGGACGTCGTTGATCTCATCGAAGTCCTGGCGTGCCGCCGCCAGCCCCGCCGACCCGGCGACTTCCGCGGCGGCGATGCCGAGGTCGAAGTTGATGTGGGCGTTCATACCCAGAAACAGGTGCTGGAGGATCAGCGGCCTCCAGCGCGCGGCGGTCTCGAACGCCACCATCCAGGACGCCGGAGTGGGGCGGTCACCGTCGAACCGCCGGACGGCGGACAGATAGCGCGAGGCGAAGTGGCAAGCGAGACGCTGCATGCGCTCGGGCTGCTGGAAGCGTCCGCTCACCATCCCCTCGGCGACTCGGCGAGTCATGAGGTAGTACAGCGCCGCGAAGTACCCGAGGCGGCTTCCCTCGGATGTATAGCGCTCCGTCAGGGCGTGAAGGTGTACGACGAGCTCATCGAGCGTCACGATGGCCGGGATGTCGCCGCCCTCGCCATCTCGCATCGCCGAAGTGTAAGCGACCGGGAGGGCACCGGCAGGAGCCACGGGAGCGAAGGCGGAGTCGGCGAACGGGCCGGTGTCCTCGGGCGTGACTCCCACCTCGAAGGCCATCACCTCTCGTGGCGCAGCGGCCTATGCCGGCACCTGCAACTCGCCGTCCGGAGCGGAGCGGGTGCGTCCCTCGACGAGGGAACGGACCGCCAGGACGACGAGCGCAGCCACGATGGCGACGGCCGCACCCTGCGAGATCACGTGCCGCCACATGTCGAAGGTGAAGCCGGCGGAGACGTTCCACTCGCACGGTCCCGGACGAATCGACAATGAGTCGATACAGCCGCCGGCGACGGGGCCGGTGACGATACCGAAGACGGCGATGGAACCAGCGACCGTCGCCGCGCACAGGGCCTCCGGGAGGCGGACGGTATCCCTCGCCCATCCCGCGGCGATGGCACCCGCCGCCCCCTGCGCAACGAGGGCGATCACGACCTGCCAGAACACGAAGGCGAGGACGAACTCGTCCCGCCGCCTTGTCGGCCAGTCGACGTTCCCGTGGACGCCCGCCCGATAGAGCAGAAGCGCGAGCAGACTGGCGCCACCCACGCCCGCGCCGACCAGCAGCGGTCGAACGAGCCGGAGGCGGGGACGCTCGGCCTCGATCGCGCCTCCCGGTTCGAGAAAGGCCCACGGCGCATCTCCCGTACGCCGTCGCTGCACGAGCACCACCGCGAGGGGAAACGCCCACAGCAGGACGACGGCCAGTGGGAGGACCGTCCGTTCGATGAGCAGCAGCGTCAGGGGGTCCATCACGAATTGCCACAACCAGCGGGGACCAGCCTCCGTCACGCTGGAGATCTGCTCGTGATCGAGCGCCGTCAGGCCTCTCGAGTAGCTCAGGACCGGCGACAGATCACGGAGGGTGAAGTAGGCGCCGAGGATGATCGCGAACACGCCGGCCGCGATGACCATGCTCGCCAATGCGGCGTAGTGAGGCGGTTGCGCGGCGAGGGAGCGAAGCCACACCGAGGCGCCGCTCGCGATCCAGGTGAGCAAGAGCAGCATCAGCCCGGCCAGGGCGGCGACCCACAGCAAACCTTCGCCGTGAAGCAGCTCTGACAGCAGGTTCCGCTCGCTCGGCGCAACGGCGTCGGCGAGGGAGAGCTCCGGTCCGATCACCATGCCGGCGCTCAACGCGAGCGCGACGGGCCACACCGCCCCGACCGACCCGCCCCCCGTCAGGGCGGCAAGGCCGCCCCGCCAGAGCGCGAGGCCCACCACGCCAACGACGAGCGGCGCGAACACCAGCGCCGCGACGATCGCGACGCCGATCGGGTCGTCGAACCACCATGTGAGGAGCCGGTGAACGCTGTCGAAGTTCACGGTCGCGGAGAGCCCGGCCGCGAACGCCGCCATCGCTCCCAGCTCGAAGAGCGGCTGCGTGTCCTGGAGTGCCGCAGCTCGTTGCTCAGGGGAAGGGTGCAACGCCAGCAGACTCCTGGGGAAGCGCCGGTCCTGCGGCGGGAGGGCTGAGACGACACGGCCCAGCGCTCCTTCGGGGCCGTCGGTGAGAGACGCACGGACGTCCGCGTAGACCTCGCGGGACCGCAGCACGGCGTTCCGTGTGAGGTACACGAGCGCCGCGAGGACCAGCAGACGCCACGTCACCGAAATGGCGACCTGCCCTTCGTCGATCAGCGTGAACGCGAAGGGCAGGACCGCCGCGAGGAGGAATGCATACCAAAACGCCAGCGTCGCGTACGTGGTGAGCACATCGCGGTTACGGATATGGGCGAGCTCGTGACGGATGACCGCGCGGAACGCGGCCGGGTCAGTCGTGTGCCGGACGACGAGCCCGCCGGTGAGGGCGACCGTATACCGGCCGGGATAGCCGAAAGCGACGGCACTGGCGTCGCGGCGAAGCGGACTCCAGACCCACCGCGGCGGAGACGACAATCCCGCCTCGCGCGAGAGCTCGGTGAGCGCCTCGAGCGCATCGGGTGCGTCCTCGCGGTCGAGCGGCCTGTACCTAGCCCGGCGCTGCTTGAGGGCCGGCCAGGTGAGCAGCAGGACGACCGCCACCGCGAGCACCAGGGCAAGGCCGCCCAGCATCCACCAGGTGGCGTCCGCGTAGACGGCACGTACGCAGCCGTTGAACGTACTCGATACTGTGAGGCCCTGCTCGTTGATCGAGAGGCAGCGGGACGCCGCGGCGAACAATGCAGGCTGGTCCGCCCCGAGGACGATCCACATCCAGTTCCACACGTACAGCGTCGCGCCGAACACCGCCGCCACGAGCAAGGCAAAGCGAAACGTCGTATCTGAGGGAAAGGCGAACGGGTTCGGGCGGGGCGACCGAGTCACGCGCGATCCCGCAGTCCGTGCTACGCCGTCGCGAGGCTGCCGACCAGCGAGTCGGCGAGCAAGTCCGCCTTGTCGGGAGGCAGCGCGAGCGCCTGGGCCTTCTCGACCGCGAGCGCACGCACCCGCCGAAGCTGATCGCCAGACAGCAGGGGCACCTCGGCGGACGGCGCCGGCTCAGCGGCATCCGGCGCAACAGCATCAGGCTCTTTTTTCTTGCGGAGCCGCTCGACCAAGGCGTCGATTGCCTCGGTGCCCGCCTCGCGGGCGTGACGGCGGATCTCGTCGGTGACGAAGTCGAGGACCTCGCGGGCGATGGACAGCGCGACCGGAGTGACCAGGACGAGAGCTTCGCCGACTCCGAACCCGAGCATGTCATCGCCAGAGCGCTCGCGCTGCAGTGACTCAGGGTCATCGAAATATGCCGCACTCGTCGCGCGGAAGAGCGGTAGCTCCTCCGGCGCAGTCCGGGCGACGGCATCGCGCGCAAGTTGCGCCACGAGCGCATCGTCGACCGCATGTTGGTTCATAAGCCGAGCACCTCCCCCGTGAGCGCCGCGCGCCCCGGAATGCTGGCACCATAACAGGCCGTCTCAGCGATGCAAGCGTCGTTTCCAGATGTGCGATGACTGGACGCCCGGCCGGACAGCGCATCCTCCATGGCGCCGTCGCACGGAGCAGGCAGCGCGGGACACGCGGCGCTTCTGCGGATGCGAATGGACCTCACTGGAAGGCTACTGAGTCTTCAGATACTCGATCAGCGCACGCTTCTGTTCGGCCGAGAGGAGAGTGCCGTAGCGGTGCCCCGAATTCGAGTTACCGGGAAGGGAAGTGTCATACAAGAACCACTTCTGTCCTGTGGCCGGGTCCTCGGGCACGTCCGAGACGAACCCCACCTTCGTCGGGTCGTAGACGTCGTATCCGCGGAAGAACTGCGCTGGGCGTTGCTCGGGCGGCATCAGCAGCGCCTCGAGGTTGGGCACCGAGCCGTTGTGCAAATACGGCGCACGGATCCACAGGCCATCGAGCGGAATCGCGACGTAGCCATCGACATCCTGGAACTGCTCGAATCCCCAGGGATAGGCGGCGAAGGTATCGTTGTACGCCTTTGCGTCCGGTGCTTCCCACATGTCGACCCGATGGCGGTCGGTGCCGACCTCCTCGACCGGGATCAGTTGCCCCGTGCGCCCCGTACCCGGCGTGTGGCAGCCGGCGCATTCACCGCGGAATATCTCCGCGCCGCGAGCGGCGAGGTCCTCATCTACGGGGAACGGGTAGTCCGGCGGCTCGAGCGTCTCCACGAAATCCACAAGCCGCAGGATGTTGTCGACCTCGAGGGAGTCGGCTGTCGCGCCGCTCCCGATCATGCCGCTGAGCGCGGCCTCCTCCAGCGACTGCTGCAGGCCATCCCAGTGCAGGACCGTACGACCCTCGAGACTCCAGAGTGACATGAAGTCTGAGTTCCCGATCGTGTCGTCGACCGGCCTGCCGAGGGCGGTGAACTTCGGGGGGTTGAACGGATCGATGCGGCCGTAGCCCTGATCGGGGTTACGTTCGGCGTACGCGAACCGCTCGCGTTCCTCGTGAAGCGCCGTCTTCATCGCCGGAACGACCAGCGTCTTGTAGAGGATTACCTCGTTGGGGGAGAGATCCTTTCTGCGCTCGATCGCCGCGACGATCGTGTCGCCGTTGAACTTCGGGTCATCGACCACCCGAAACAGGAAGCGCAGGTAGCCCTGCAGGTCGATGCGGCCGGGCGCTCCGAGCACGATGACCGGCTCCACCTCGACCGAGGTCCGGTACGTCGTCGTATGGCAGAACGCGCAGTTCAGGCCCACGCGGGGAATCACTCCGACGTCCACTCTCGGGACGCCGATGGGCCGCTCGGCGCCCTCCTCGTAGATCATCCCGAGAGAGGCGTATCCGTTGGGGCCGGGAAGGTACTCGGGGAACACGTCCGGAAGCACCAGCCATACGAGGTAGGGGATCCCCGCGCCCGCCGCCTCCACGCCAGTCGGGATGCACTTGAAGGCCTGCTCGTCGGAGACGCCCGCTCCGCTGCAGTCGTCGTCGCCCACGCGAAAGAAGAACAGGAACCCAGCGACGGCAGCGACGGCAGCGACGGCGACGAGACCCGCGCCCGCTCCCGCAACAAGGAGCACACGGCGGTGTGCCGCAGCCCAGACGCGCAGCCGCCGGGCCGCCGTCATGACCCGACCGTCCGGCACGGAAGCCGCGTCGCGGCTACGTACGGCCGACGGAGGGAGCAACCAGACGCTGGTGGAGTCGCCACGTCCTGTCCCCAAGAGGTCTACGGAACGCTCGCCTCGCAGAACTCTACGACTTCGCGGGCAGGCCTGTCACCGGTGCGCCCTGTCGAACCATGTGACTTCGGTGCTCGATTCCCGCATTTCTGGCGCGGGCTTTTCATCCCCCTGTCCGACGCCGACGAGGAGCACCATTCCGCGATCGCAATCTTCTACAATGCGACGCTCGGGGCCATATTCTCGGCGGGCGGAAACGCGCACCGAGCGCCCCAGGAAGGGCCCGCATGACCTCCGCCGCATCGACATCCCAGTCAAGTCACCCGACCCGCCAACGAGTCACGACCTTCGACCATCGATTCTCAGCGGAAGCGTTTCTGACGCAGCCTCGCGATGTGGACGAGCTGCGGGCGATCCTCGCTCACGCCCGGGCTGAACGACTGGTGGTGAAGGCGGTCGGCGCTGCCCACTCATTCAGCGATATCGCCCTCAGCGAGGGCTACCTCGTGAATCTCGATCACCTCAGCCAGGTCGGCGAACCGCAGCAGGACGGAAGCGGCTGGACGATCCAGGTCGGCGCCGGGGTCCGCCTGAAGGACTTGAACCGGGCGCTCTGGCAGCGCGGATTCGCCCTGGCGAACATGGGCGAAGTCGCGGAGCAGAGCATCGCCGGCGCGACGCAGACGGCGACTCACGGATCGGGCGAGGGGGGCAACAGCGCCAGCGGGATCGTCGCGATGACGCTGCTCACGGCTGAAGGCCGGCTCATGCGGCTCCCGAACGACGACCCCGAGCTGTTTCGTGCCGCCTGCGTGGGTCTGGGTGCACTTGGAATCGTCGTCGACGTGACGTTGCGCATCCAGCCGCGCTTCTACCTCGAGGAGGTCGTCACGGTACGCCCGTTCGACGAGGTCGTCGCGTCCATGCCCCGGCTGATGGCGGAGCATTCACGCGTTCGGTTCCGCTGGATGCCGCATACCAAGCGGGCGCAGATCTCGGTGCTCCAGCCCACCACGAAGCGGCCGAAGCGGGAAACGCTCGACCCTCGTGCCGTCTCCCGCCTCGAACTGATGGGGATGAACCTGCTGACGCGCATCGGCCACGCGGTGCCCTCGTTCGTCCCGCTGTCGAACCGCATTCTGGGGCTGACCTACCTGTATCGTGAGGAGCGCTCGGTGGACGTCAGCTTCCGACGCTTCGCGAACGGCGTCGGGCAACTGCTCAAACCTCATGAGGAGATCGAATACGCCGTGCGTCCGGACGAGGCCGGACGCGCCCTCGAAGCGACCCGGCGGCTGATCGAGCAGCAGCGGTTGAAGGTGAACTTTCCGGTGGAGGTGCGTCCGGTCCCAGCGGACAGCAACTACATGAGCTACAGCTACCACCGCGATGTCGCGTGCATCGGAGCCAATAGCATCCAGGGCCGCGACGCGAACCGCTTCTTCCGGATGTTCGCCGAGTTGATGATGCGGGAGTTCAACGGTCTCCCGCACCTCGGCAAGGACCTCGTCGGTGTGACGCCCGAGTATCTCCGTCAGGTTTACGGCGACGGCTACGTCGAGTTCCGCCGGCTGCGCGAGCAGTATGACCCTGATGGTCTCTTCGCGAACGACTTCGTCCGGCGGCTGTTCCCGACCGCTGCCTGACGTCCGAGATCAGCGCACCGGGTACCAGCCCGGAATAGCATCCAACAGGGAGGGAGCTCCATGAGCCGCAGCAACATCGCCCGCATCGCCCTCGCTCTCATCCGCCTTGTGAACGGCACAATCGCTCTTGTGCAACCGCGCATCATCACGGGGCGCTTCGCGGCGCCCGGCGAGGCCGAGCCACCACAGGTCGCGGTGTACGCGCTGCGGATGTTCGGCATCCGGACGGTCCTGATCGCGCTCGACCTGCTTCGGAGGGACGGGCCGAGCCGCCGTCACGCGGTGGCGGCCGCCCCGCTGATCCATGCGTCCGACACGGCGACCGCCATCCTCGTCGCCCGCTCGGGGCTGGTGCCGCAGAGCACAGGGCGTCTCATTGTGACGATTTCCGCGATCAACACGTTGCTGTCCTTGCTGATGCAACAGCGGGCGACAAACGGCAAGTAGGCCCTATACCGTTATGTCGCTCCGGCGAATGTGAAGAGACTGCGCACCGGCCGCGTGACACACCGTGGCGAGCCTGCGCCGGCGTCGTTCCTACTGCGTCTTCAGATACTCGATTAACGCGTCGATCTGCGTCTCCGTCAGGGTGGTCCCGTACTCGTGGCCACCGTTCCCGTTGCCGACCTCAGAGGTGTCAAAGCGGAACCCGACGCGTTCGGCCTCGGGGCCGGACGAAATGAACCCAAGATCCTGAAGGTCGTAGACGTCGTAGCCGCGAAAGAAGACTCGAGGACGTTCACTCGCGGGACGCAGGAGGTCCCGAAGCGTCGGCACGGAGCCATTGTGGAGATAGGGCGCACGCAGCCACACGCCATCGAGCGGGGCATTGGCGTAACCGTCTGTGTCACGGAACTGACTGAACTGCCACGGGTACCCCTCACCGTATGTATTCATCCGCTCGGCGAGGATGCTGTTGAACGAGTCAGCCCGAGAGCGGTCAGTACCGATCGCCTCGAGTGGTTCTACCCGGCCCACACGCTCGCCATCCAGGGCATGGCAGACCGCGCACTCCCGTTGATAGACGGCCCTGCCCGCCTCGACGAGCGTCTGGTCGATGGGCCCCGGGAACGCACGAGGCGGGAAGTCCCGTATCCACGCCGCCACGCGCTGGAGCGAGTCGTGGTCCAGCGAGCCCTCGTTCGCGCCGGCGCCGAGTGCGGCGCTGATGTTCCGCTCGGCCAGCGAGTCGTTGTTGCCGTCCCAGTGGAGGGACATTCCCTCGCGCACCCCCTGGTTCCAGAGCGTCGGAAGGTCGGCCGTGCCGATCGTCTGATCCTCGGTGAGGTCGAAACCGAAGTGGACCTTGTACGGGCTGAACGTGTCGACACGGCCCGGCCCCCAGTCCGGACGATCGTCGAGGAAGCGGAAATCCTCGTAGCGTTCAAGCACCTCCGACTCGAGCTGCGGAATGATGTAGTAGCGGTAGAGGAGTTCGTCGAAGCGACTGAAGTCCGGATTCACCTTCTTGATGGCCTCGACGATCGTGCCACCCTCGAACCGCTCGTCCTGCGCAGCATCGATGAAGAAGCGCTGGTATGCGAGGAAGTCCAGCTGGTGTGCCGGCATGCCAAGCACGACCATCGGCTCGACCGACTCCGAAGTCCGCACCGTCCCGGTGTGGCACGCGGCACAGTTCACGGCGATCAACGGGATCGGCGCGTCTCGAATCGACGTGCCGATAGGCCGATCGTGTCCGTCCTCGTAGACGAAGCCGAAGCGTTCGTAGCCTTCCCCCGGCCTATCAGGGAGATATTCGGGGAAGACATCCGGCAGCACGCGCCAGATCCAGTAGGGGATGCCGCCTTCCGCCTCGGAGCCAATGGAGCCGTACTTGTAATGTTCGACGATGTCGTCGTACGTCTCGGGGTCGTTCACGTTGAAGAAGAGGACGGCCCGGATCGCGACGACGACGAGGGCAATGACGAGCACGACGCCGACCCCGGTCGCCACCTGCGCCGCAGGATGCCATCGGTTGATTCGAGTCCAGAGGCGCATTCGTGGGCTCCAGTCGCTCAGCGGCGGCGCGTCACTCAGGCGGGGCCAAACTGCGGTGGGTCGAACACCGACATGATCTGGGCCACCATTTCGTCGCGAGAGTCGAAGCGGCTCTCCTCGTAGCAGCCGAGCGGGTTCTCGGTCGCGTTCGCCAGGCACTTGTTGCAGTAGGTGCACGGGCGGGGCGCTCGATCGTTGCCCGCGCGCCAGAGTTCGACGAGGTCGTCGTTCGCGATCAGCGACCGCGCGATCGAGACGGCGTCACAAGCGCCACGATCAAGCGCGCTCCTCACCACGGAAGCCGTCTGGAAGCCTCCGGTGCAGATGACCGGGATACCAACCGACTGCTTGATCGCGTGCGCATCCCGCATCGAGATGCCCTCGACGTAGTCGCCGCCGTTGTGCGCCCACCACCAGCCGAACGCACGCCCGAACGGCGAGCGGAAGAGGGCGAAGTTGCGACCCGTGTAGCGTCCCGCTCCGGCGAGCGCCTCGTACGTCCTGGCGAGAATGTGCATCGGGAGCCCGCCGGCGGGGTTGCGCGGATGAGGGAAGCTGCTGCCCGTCGACACGTGGATGGCGTCGACGCCGGCCTGCTCCAACCAGCGGCATACGAGGATCGAATCGCTGAGCTGGTTTCCCTTCTCCTCCCAGGGAAACAGCGCATCGTTGTAATCAACGGCGCTGATCTTCATTTGCAGGTGAAAGTCGTCCCCGACCTCATCCCGGATGGCGCGCACAATCTCGAGGACGAAACGCGCCCGATTCTCGAGCGGGCCGCCGTACTCGTCAGTGCGGTCGTTGATCGCGGAGGAGAGGAACTGCGTAATGAGGTACCCGTTGGCGCCATGCAACTCGACACCATCGAGTCCGGCTTCGCGCGCGCGGCGCGCCCCTTCGGCGAACGCCCGCACCGTCTCCGCGATGTCGCGACGGGTCATGCGCTCCGCCTCGAAGCCGTGCAGCGGCTCCGGTCTGTCGGTGGAGCTCAGTCCCTTCTCGTACTCGAGACCGGGGATGTCACGCTGCCGGCCCGCATGGCTGAGCTGCATGATGAACTTGCAGTCGTGTTCGTGGACACGAGCGCCGAGTTCACGCCAGAACGGTATCTGCGCGTCGCGGTGGATCGTCGCGTAATTCGGGACAATCCGGCCGCGAATCGTCACCGGCACGAACGAGGAGATGATTGCGCCCACGCCGCCGCGGGCGAACTTCAGCTCCCAGTTGATGCGGGTCTGCGTCCCCGATCCATCGTAATTGTCGAACCGGCCCGAGACGTTCGAACGGAAGACGCGGTTCTTCACGGTGAGGTTGCGGAACGTGAGTGGCTCGAAAATCGGATCCATGTGTGAGTTACCCCCGCAGCCCCTGACTGATCCGCCGCTACACGCGAGACCACGGGCCAAACGCATTGTCGACACCCTGCAGCGCTCGGCTCAGCTGTGGGTAATGTCTCAACAGTACCGTCGACATGGTGCTGTCCTCGATCCAGGCGAGGCCTTCCTTCGTGTAGACCTCCGGCCGGTAGTCGTTCGTGAAGAAGCGGTCGCTCTTCAGCCGCCTGGACGCCATGAGGACGAAGATGCGGAACGCCGTCTCGCTGAACCCGAAGCCGGCGGGAAGGGGCTCGGCGAGCAAACCGACGAGGGTGTCGACTCGCTCGATGTCGTTGGAGTAGATCCGCCGGAGTTGCTCTACCCAGCGAGGGTTGTCGGTCAACTCCTCGAAGGTCTTGACCGGCTCGAGGTGCAGGAACCGTCGGAACGCGTTGTAGCGGGGGACGCCGCGCTCGCGGTCGCGCAGGATCTCGGTCGCGGCAAGATCGACAATCGTGCCGTCCTGTCGCTGCAGTGCCTGGAATGCGCGTGGGTAGTTGTGCAGCCGGATCTGCCCGGGATGGCTGGTCCCGAGCGAGTACAGCGTGTCTCGCATCCCCAGTTGCTCGACCACGGCGCGCGTGGGAGCACCCTGCACTTCCATGAGCTTGCGCTCCATGAGCGGCGTGTCATCGACCGCCGACCGGAAGACGAAGTCCTCCGGCATGAGCGGGTGAAGCCGGTAGACGGCAACGAACTCCTCGGTGATCGCGTACGGCGCCCCGTGATGGTTTGTGTCGGACCCCGGTATCCCGCTGACCACCTCGCTATCCGTCAGGCGGCCGAAGCGCCGGTGCATCCAGGGGCCCTGCAAGCCCCACCAGTTGGCACGCATCCCCAACACGACGGCGGGGTGCGAGAGGATGCCCGTCGTCCACTCGACTGTGTGTATTTTCGCGATCAGTGCCGCGACGACCAGTCGCGCATGGTCGTAGATGTCCTGATCGCTCCAACGCGGATAGCGTTGCTTGAACATCTCGCAGACGGCGTTGTGCTCGAGCGTGAATAGCGTATGCAGGGCGCTCAGGCCCACCCAGTAGTTATCCGTGAAGCCCGTCAGGTCCATCCCGGTGTTCGGATCGACCTGGAGGAGACCATCGTCTCCGACCTTCAGCTTGCCATCCTGCCAGGTGCGGACCGCCTCGTAGTGCGCCGTGTCGGCGCCGTACAGCTGCGACGCGTCCCACCAATGGCTGACGGCGTTGGTGTACGTCGGAGCAGCGCCCTGTTTGCCATGAGTTGGATCCTGGCGGGTGCGCTGGATGCGCATACGTTCGTCCGCCCACGGGTCATTTTGATCGAGCTCGAGCTCCCAGGGATTCTCGATCTGGTTTTCGCCGTGGGTCATCCAGTCATGGACATTGAACTGGATCCAGGCCGCCGCGAGGACGTTCAGCGACGTGGCCGGTAAGAACGTGGAGCGTGTCATCAGCTCGCGGCTGATCACGCGTGGATTCGGTTCGAGGATGCCTGGTTCCTGCTCGGGGTATGTGAACGCCAACGGCACGTTTCGGCCGAAACGAGACCCAGCGGCTCCGGTGCGGGGCGACTCGAGGTCGTTGTAACTCCCGTCCACGGTGCGGGCGTGGAGGTAGCGGTCGTCCGTCGGAGCGTCGATGTCTGGCTGGACCAGCTCGACGGTACCGGTGTCGTGGAGGTTCTGCCGCCGCAGGACGTCGCGGATGCCGATCAGGGTGACGGCCCCGACCCAGGTCGGGAGGCGGTGCCACGGTGCGATCTTCAGGGGAGCGAGGGTGAGCCGTGTGAGGAGCGACTGCTCTTCGGCGCGGGAGCTACGGTTGTCAGCCCCACTCTGGTCCGGGATGTCTGCAGACATGGCACCCTGCCCTTCAGCCGGCAGCGAGATGGGTGCAGCAGGGACGCTCGGTCGTCGGAGGAGATCACCAATCGCTGCGGGCGCCCTGTTTGCGGGCACATAGTAGCGGATGTGTCACGCGTCGACCGCCGCGCGCTGACGTCGTGCCGCGGTGCGGTGTACAAACGTCGCATATCTCACGGGACATGCCGTACCGACCGACCCGCGCGGCCACGCCGGCCCGGCCATGGGGAGGTGGCGATGTCCCACCCAATTCAGGGGAGACGGGCTTGACGGCATCGCCATTGCCACCCTCGGATGCGGCTTTGCTCACGGTGACGGTCGGGGCGCGTCGCATCTGGACGCCGGCGCAACCCGAGTGGGCCACGAACGAGGACGTGGCGAGCCTCGGGGAATTCACGGCCGTCGTCGAGCGCGTGCTGGGACGGGCCGCAACCCCCATCGACCGCAACGAACTTCCCTGGCGAACCGAGACAACCTTCGGCCCGGCGGCAGCGCTCCGGGCGGCGATCGAGGTGCAGCACGGGACTCGTGAGCTCCCGCGGAGCAGCGGGACGCCCGTCCACGCGGCAATCGCGATCACGTTCGCGGACGAGCCCCTTGAGGGTGTCATCGACGTCGCGCAGGGCGGGCAGGTCGTCTGCACAGACAGAGCCTACCGTGTGCTCCACGGTCTCGAGGCGTCAGACTACTACCGCTGGAACCGCCTGCCGGGAGCGATGTGGGAGTGCGCCTACGAGACGCCGCTCGCGCTGCTCGAAGCGCCGTTCGAGCGGATGTTCGCCGCGGAAGTCCATGAGTGGGTCAGTCCTCGGCGCGCGGCACTGGGCGACTCGAGGGGTGAACTGGAGTCCCCCTTCGCTCCGGACGTGCGAAACGAACTCTTTGGAGTGGCGCTGTCGGGCGGCGGGATGCGCTCGGCGATCTTCAGCCTCGGCGTGCTGCAGGCGCTCGCGAGGAACGAGTTGCTGGCCTCCGCCGACTACATCTCGTCGGTGTCGGGAGGCGGTTACGTCGCGGCCTCCCTGGCCGGGCTCGGCGCGGAGCGCCTCCCCTACGAGGGACTCGAGCGGCTCGCGGCCGACTACGCACACTTCCCCTTCGCGTACCCCCAGGCGCTCACGCATGGGGTCGAACGGCCGCGGTCCATGAGCGAGGCGACAACCCAGGCGCGGCGGTTGCCGGTGCATGGCAACGAAGCTCCGGCCCTGTGGCACATCCGCAAGTACGCGAACCTCCTCGGGAGTGGGATCGGCCTTTTCGACCTGACGACGTGGCTGTCCGTAGGACGGTACCTGGCCTCGACGGTCGCCCTGTGGCTGTTGTTCCTCTTGCCCGTCCTCGCGGTCATCGCGCTCCTGGTGCTGCCGCCCTGGTTCGCGCTGTGGGACCGGGCTGAGGCGCTCCGTGTGCCACTCGTGCTCGCGCCTGTCGTCGCGGGGATTCTCCTGCTCCTGGCCCTGGGTTCCGTGACCGTGATCGACCGCAGGTTGGGACAACGGGCCGGGCTGCTCCGCGTCCTTCGTGTGCTCACCGCGATCGAAGCCGTCGCGCTCCTCACGCTGTTCGCGGGAGGAGGCGCGTGGTTGATCGAGCACGGCGCCGCCGTGTACGAACGGGTCGCGACGTCTGGAGCATTTGCCGGGGCTCTGCTCTCGGCGGTCGGTGCGAGATTCGTCTCAGCGACCGGGCGATGGAAGTCGCTCGCCGCCCGCCTCGCAATCCAGGCCGGAGGCTTCCTGCTGCTGGCCGGGACGGCGATCTGGGCCATCTGGTTCGCGGGGTACCTGATGGGGGCGACCGGCCGCGGCCCGTTGCCGGCCTGGGCGGAGGCTGCCACCCTCCTGGCCGCCCTGGCCTTCACGGCGCTCGCGATCGCCACCATCCTGTTGTCGTTGCGCTCGCCTGAGTTCGCCCCGGGACTGCTGAACCGGCTGTCGCTCCACGACCTGTACGAAGCGCGGATTCAGCAGACATGGATCATCTCTGCCAGGAAGCCCGGAACCCGTGAGACGGGGCGGGACGAGGCGAGCCTCGTGGGCCGGTGGAGCGGGGTATGGCCGGCGCCCGACCTCTCCCTGCGATCACTGGTGTCGCTGGGCGAACCACGGATGCCGTACCCGCTGTTCTGTGCGGCGCTCAGTCTCCCGGGGAGCCGGGGTGAGAAGCTGCCCGAACGCAAGGCTGACTCATTCCTCATCGCGCCCGTGTATTCCGGATCCGCAACGACGCGCTGGTCTCGCACATCCACGCTGCCGGACCTCAGGGACATGCCACTCGCGAGGGCGGCGGCGATCTCGGGGGCGGTGATCGCGCCGAACATGGGCGAGCGTACAAGCACTTCGATGAGCATCATCACGACGCTGCTGAACATCCGAATCGGACGCTGGATCCGCAACCCACGGCCGGCGAGGCGCGGGCGATGGCCTCGACTCGGTCAGCTGGCGCACGTGCTCTATCTTCGCGAGATGCTCGGGCAGGCCACGCGCGAGGACATGTCCGTCTATCTCTCCGACGGCGGACACTTCGACAACCTCGGCGTCTACGAGCTCTTTCGACGGCACTGTCGCTACATCGTCGCCGTATCCGCGGACCTCGAGAGCCCGGGACGGCCGGACAGGATGGGGAACCTCGGGAGCGCGTTGCGGATGGCTCGCGTGGACTTCGGGGCGGAGGTCACGCTGGGGCCGTTGCGTCCACTGTTGAGGGACCCTTCAAGCGGTCGCGTGCTCTCGCAGTACCTGGTGGGACGGATCCGGTATCCGCGTATGCCCATCGCGCCGAATCCGGGGACAGACCTCCGTGACGAAGCAACCCGCAGCAATGTCAACTCGGGGATCTTCGTGTTCATCAAGTGCGGCCTCGCGGACGATCATCTTTCGGCGGACCTGCTCCAGTACCTGGGGAGCAACCCGAGCTTCCCCTACGATCCCACGACCGATCAGCAGTTCGATCAGCCGCAGTTCGAGTCGTACCGCCAGCTCGGCTTTCTCGCAGCCCAGGCGATGTTCGACGAGCACCCCGACTCAGCGGATCCCACCGTGGAGCTGCGAGCGCGCTTCGACGCCCTCATGCGGAATTCGCCGGGGACCGACTGACTGACAGGGGGAACCCGTCACGACCGATGGACGCGCGTGTCGATACCGTTTTGACAGGCTCGAACGCGTAGGGCTATGCGGACGGACGCGGAGAGGCAGGTACCGTCGCCGCGGACGATCGATCCGTCAGGAGGTCAGGTTGACTCTCATCGACGAACTGCTGGAAATCGAACGCGGCTTCTGGAACGCTACTCGCGATCCGCGCTACTACCGCGAGCACATGGCGGACGATGGCGTCGCCATCTTCGGAATCGGCGTCATGGACAAGGATGAAGCGATCGCGTCGACGTCGGCTCCGCAGATGAGTGAGTGGACGGACGTTGAGCTGTCTCACGCGCGTTTGATCGAGCTCGGCGATGACCATGCTGCGCTCGTGTACCAGGGGCGGGCGAAGCGAGACGGCGAGCCCTACGCGGCGAATTCCACAACGGTCTACGCGCGGCGTGGGGGCGAGTGGCGCCTCGTAGTTCACCAACAGAGCCCGGTCGTGGGTGACGGGACCAGCGACGGTTAGATGCCGAACGTCGCGTCCGGAATCGACTGCTCGCCTCGGATCGTCAGTCTGCGCCCTGCGTGCGCTACTCCGCTCGGGGCGGCAGGCGAATAGCTCGAGCGTGTCGGGTCGCGGCTAGTTGTTCTCGAGGAGCCACCCGCCGATGCCGCCACCGGCTGTGATCAGGACCTGGATCGCGGTGATGATCACACCCCAGTAGATGGCCCTGCTGAATTGCTGGAACGACGCCATGAGATGCGGAATGTCGTTGTCCCGAGTCTGGATGATTCCCGCCAGGCTCCGCAGGGGCCGCATCCACAGCAGGCCGAAGATCAGGCCGAGGCCTCCGCGCAGGACCCACCCCAGACCCCACGTCCCACCCTGATCGGCATCCGCCGCGAGCTCGATCACGGCGCTGGCCATGCTCAGCACGCTTACCGCGATGACTCCGATGGCGAACCACCTGAGCCACTTATGTAACTCCGCGAAGCGGGCATTATCGGCGTCTGTGAACTCGAAGGGCGATGGCATTTGCCCGGCTCCCTCTTACTGACCCAGGTCGGTGTCGAACAAGTAGCCAAACGAGAGGATGAGTCTGAGCACGAGGAATCCGGCAAAGACGCCTGCGGAGATCATGAAGGCCCATTTGAAGTCGTCAGTGACCATCCTCAGCTCGTCGATATCCTGGCCTCTGGTCGTGACGATCCTGCGGATGTTGTCGAGGGGCCGCCGCCAGACCACTCCCAGCGCGCAATACAGGATGCCGAGGGCTGACACGAGGATGGCAGCGAACACCTCGTCTTCCTCGAAGGCGAGGATGTAGGCGAGCGCGATCGTGGAGATGCCGAGGGCGATGTTTACCAGGGCGAAGTAGCTCAGGCCTCGATGCAGACTGCGAAAGACAGCGTTCTGCTGTGTCGAGAATTCGTAGTTGTCAGACATCGCGCGTCTTTCTCGGCGACCGGTCGTGGTCGGCGTGCGTCGCTGTGGCCGGACTGCAGCCCTCGAACGGGTCGCTGCCGACCATGGGCGAGTAGATAGTGGCCTGAGCCCCCGGGTCTGTCAATTTCGTCAGCGGTCGCTGGTTCTTCTCGTTGGTCGCGCGCCCTCCGGGCCTCGGCCAGGGCGTCTCGGGGGTCTGGATCGCATGACTCGGGGTTGCTGGAGGGGGCGCGGCGCGCGGGGGTGTGAACCTCGACCGGCACTTGTCGGAGGTGGTTTGGAATCCGAGCTGGGGGTGTGACATCGGGACGCAGCCCTCGCCAACGGGGTGTGGTGTAACGCGGCGATGGAGCTCCGATACCCCGGCACGCGTTGCAGCGCATGCTCGGCGGCGAATCACCGCCGCGATGATCGAGCGCGCGCTGGCGAACCCCGACTGGCGAGTGCCGGCGCTCCGCAATAGCCGGTACGATGCAATGGTCGGCGACCGGCGACTCGTTGTGATCGTCGCGCTGGAGCATTCACCTCCCGTGGTCGTGACGGTCTGGTGGGAGGGCGAGGATGACGATTGAGGAGCGGACCGATGCTGCTCGAGTATGACTCGGAAGCCGACGCGATCTACGTGAGCTTCCGCCCCATCGGCGACGGCGAAGTCGCGCGTACGCAGTCGCTCGACTCGAATCGGAACGTGGACTACGACTCGGACGGCGTTGCTGTGGGGGTGGAGTTCCTCAACGTGCGCGACGGGGTGCAGTTCGAGGGGCTGCCTCGGAGCGAGGAAATTCGCGAGCTGTTCGCCGGGTTGCGGGTGGCGGCGGCGTGATGGGCGCGTGGTCGAATGGGACCCCAAATCGGCATGCCGCCGTGCGTGCGTCCGCTTGGAACCGTTGGTCGGCGCAACGATCCAAGGCTGAATAAGCCATGACCCATTCACTTGACGACGGCGAACTCAACACCCGCGTACGCAACTGGATGATCGAGCGATCGGGTATTCCGCTTGAAGCGCGGGCGGCGAGCATCGGCTGGGACGATGGATGGTGGGTCACTGAAAATTATCCATACGTGGACTCTGAGGGAGGAACTCTCAGGGAGATCGACCTAGTGCTCGGGCACGACCCCTTGAGCGACGAGGCACGGCCACCCCACGAATTTTCACCGCGGGACGAGCCGGGCGACGGGCATCCATTTGTCGAGGCGGTAGTTGAGTGCTGCCGGACGCCTAGTCATCCATGGGTCTTCTTCCAAGCCCCTGAGTATCTCGATTCCGGCATGAGCACCATCCACCACTCGATGTTTTGGGCCGACAGTTACAGTCTACATTCCCCCTGTTTCGAGGACGATTACTGGACTCGGCGTGTTAGTAAGAACTGGGATGTAGCCTTCAGCAAGTCAGATTCTGAGATATTTGACGCCTTGGTAAAGGCCACAAAAGGAACGATCGCGGAAGTCAATGAATTTTCCGGTCCCTCGTGGGTGCTCCCGATCGTCGTGATTGATGGTCCCCTGTTTACAGCGACGATAGACCGTAAAGGCGCCCTTCAGGTCACAGATTCCTCACGTGTGAGCGTCCTGATGAGCCACAACTTCGTCGGTTTTCCGAGAAGTACGATCGTAGAGGTTGTTGCACTGGATCACCTCGCTAGTCTCCTCCAAGATTTCAGGCGACTTGCAGGCGCCTGGTGGGAACACGCGATCGAGTATGCTGAGGCTCAGAACGCAGCGAATGAGCAACCAGATTGAGTTCGGAAGACTTGGAAGCGTCGGCGACGACCGGGCTTCCCGCACCACTGCAACAGGCGTCGAACCGCTGACCGCTTGCAGACTGGCATTTCCCACCCAGGTCAGGCGCTACGAGCAGCCTAGCGATATCCTGAGAACTGCGGCCTATCGCCGCGATCTCGCCCCCGTAGCTCAGAGGATAGAGCATCGGTTTCCTAAACCGTGTGCGCAGGTTCGAGTCCTGCCGGGGGTACCAGCTTCTTGATGCCTCGGAGGGCGCCTGGGGGCGCTCCGGGGTGGTGTGGTGGGTGAGGAGGGTCGCGATGGCGGCTCGGCAGGCGGCGGGGGTAGCGAGGCGGGGGCGGGCTGTTGCCTCGGCGGGTGGGGCGGAGCGGCAGGCGGCGTTCGCGAAGCGGCGGGCGGCGCTGATGCGGCAGTTGAAGCACGGGGGGCACGGGGCGGCGGCGGTGTTCGTGTCGGGGCGGGAGTCGCGCCGGAACGGGGACGTGGACTATGTGTTCCGCCAGCCCTCGACGTTCTATTACCTGACAGGGTTCGAGGAGCCGGACACGGTGGCGGTGCTGCGGCCGGGGCAGGCGGAGCCGTACGTGCTGTTCGTGCGGCCGCATGACCCGCAGATGGCGGTCTGGGTGGGGCCTCGGGCGGGGGTGGAGGGGGCGCGCTCGGAGTTCGGCGCGGACCTCGCGTATCCGATCGAGGAGCTGGAGGAGCGGCTGCCGGAGGTCCTCGAAGGCGTGGACACGGTGTACTTCTCGCTCGGCGCGGACGAGCGGGTGGAGCGTCTGCTGTCGCGGGTGGTGGCGGCGCGGCGCGGGGCGGGGCAGCGGGGCGCGGTGGCGATCGAGCGGCTGGCGGACCCGTTCCCGATCGTGGCGGAGCTACGGGTGATCAAGTCACGCGAGGAGCTGGACGCGCTGCGGCGGGCCATCGAGATCACGGGCGCGGGCATCGAGGCGGCGATGCGGGCGACGCGGCCGGGGATGCACGAGTACGAGGTGCAGGCGGTGCTGGAGGCGGAGTACCGACGCCGCGGGTCGCCTCGGGACGGGTTTCCGTCGATCGTGGCGGCGGGGGCGAACTCGTGCACGCTGCATTACACGTCGAACCGGGCGTTGATCCATGACGGGGACCTGTTGCTCCTCGATACGGGGGCAGAGGTGGACTACTACGGGGCGGACATCAGCCGGACCTTCCCGGTGAACGGGCGGTTCACGGCGCCGCAGCGGGCGGTGTACGACATCGTGTGGGAGGCGCAGCGGCAGGCGATGTCGATCATCAAGCCGGGGGTGCGCTTCAACGATGTGCACGAGCGGGCGGTGCGGGTGCTGACGGAGGGGCTGCGCGACCTCGGCATCCTGGAGGGGCGGCCGAGCGCGCTGGTGAAGTCCGGGGCGTACGCGCCGTTCTATATGCATGCGACGTCGCACTGGCTCGGGCTGGACGTGCACGATGTGGGGCGTTACCGCGAGGCGGGGGAGTCGGTGGCGCTGCGGCCGGGGATGGTGCTGACGGTGGAGCCGGGGCTGTACATCACGGACCCGCAGGCGCCTCGGGAGTTCCGGGGGATCGGGGTGCGCATCGAGGATGATGTGCTGGTGACTCGGGACGGGTTCGAGAACCTGTCGGCGGGGATTCCCTCGAAGGCGTCCGAGCTGGAGGGGATTGCGGGGCAGGGGTAGCGGGGCGCCGCGCTTCGCCTCGGAAGGGCGGGGGCGGCTGAGGTCGTGAGAGCCTCGATGTGACTTGTTTGGGGGGGGCGGTGTACGTTCCCTCACCCTCGATCCCCTCTCCCGCTCCGCCGGCGAGGGAGGACGCGCCGCTTCGCGGCGCGATGCGGGCGGTCGCTTCGCGGCCGTCTGTTGTCGTTCGGATGGGCCCCCCCCCCCCCCCCAAGGGGCTTCGCCCCTTTGACCCCCGCGAACGCGGCAGGCCCGTGCCTGCGCGGGGATGGAAGTGCCTGCACCTCGAGGGTGGGGCGGCAAGCCGTGGGCGTTGGAGGTGGACCGGGGTTACTGCAGGGCGATGCGGGCGCGGTTGTTGGAGAAGAGAGGGTCGTAGATGAGTTCGGTGACGGTGGCGCCGGGCGGGACCTCGAAGTAGGCGATGCCCTCGAGGGTGCCGCCGCGGACGAGGCCCTTGGTGGCGAAGTCGCCGGGGCAGTCGATGCAGGCTACGCGGGGGTGGGTGACGCCCTCGGCGTCGACGAGTTTGAAGGCGTTGAGGAGGAACTCGTACTCCTTTCCTTCGTCGCCTCGAGCGTTGGTGGCGCGGAAGGCGACGGCGACGGTTGCGCGGTTGGCGCGGTGGTACTGGGCGGCGTCGAGGGACGGGTCGACGCTGATGATGGTGAGGTCGAGGCTGCCGACGGGGACGAGGTCACCGATGCGCGCCATGGCGTCGCCGCCGGTGACGACCGGGCCGCCGGTCGTCGAGCCCTCGGAGGCGGCGGTGCCGGTCGTGTCGTCCGTGCGCGAAGCGACGCCACCGGCGAAGACCAGCACGATGAAGACGGCGAGGGGGATGCCGAAGAGGTAGCGCTTCTTGCGGTACCAGGGGCGGAGGGCTTTGGCGCGGGCGCGCGCCGCCGCTGCCTCTGCCTGTGCCTCGCGGTAGTCGCCGGTCGCCATCGTGCGCACTCCTCGTGCGGGGTGGGGCGGGGCGGGTTCGGAGGGATGGTACGTGCGGCGATGATGGGGCTACAAGCCGGAGCGAAGCGGAGGCGTGCGAGTGACAGCCTGGGTCACGAACGGCGGGCGCCGGCGTACGCTCAGGCGCGTCGGAAAACCGAATAGCGAACGGAGCTGGTCATGCCTCGGGTGGTGCATTTCGAGATTCACGCGGGGGACGTGGAGCGGGCGATCGGGTTCTATCGGGCGGTGTTCGGGTGGGAGTTCCCGGAGTGGATGCCGGGCGAGTACTGGGGGGTGATGACGGCGGAGGAGGGATCCTCGGAGCCGGGGATCAACGGCGGGCTGATGCGGCGGCAGGGGGCCGCGCCGACCTCGGGGCAGGCGGTAAACGCGTACGTGTGCACGGTGCAGGTGGAAGACCTCGATGACTGCCTGGCGAAGGTGGCGTCGGCGGGCGGGATGACGGTGGTGGAGAAGCACGCGATCGCGGGGATGGCGTGGCAGGCGTACTGCACGGACACGGAGGGCAACATCTTCGGCCTGCACGAGCCGGACGAATCGGCGGCGTAGCGACAGCGGTCCATCGCACCTCGACACCTCGAGCGGCTGGTCTGTCCGTCGGACGGACGGTCAGCCGCTCGAGTCGAGGACTTCGAGAGTGCCGTTGCGGGGGCCATCCCCGGCGCAGCCCATGGTGGTGGTGTTGGGGGAGATGTCGGAGTCGACATCGATGACGGTGAAGGCAATGGAGTCCTGGTCGCCGGGGCCGACCTCGAAGTCGCGGACGTAGCCGCCGAGGTTGAAGGAGCAGGCGGTGCTCGAGCGGTTGGTAAGGTCGAGCGTGACCTGGTCAGGCACGCGCAGGGTCACCGTCGCGGGCTCGATGCGGTCGTCGTGGACGATGACCTCGAGGACGTCGACCTGGAACTCAGTCTCGAGGCCAGCGTCCTGATCCTCGTCGCCGCATGCCGCGAAGCACGCGATGGCGAGCATGGCGATGGACACAAGCGCGAGGTGGCGAAGGAGCGTGGTGCGCACGGCAATCATGACGGGGCCTCTCCGAGCTCGATGCGGATTTCCTGTTCGTCACCGCCGCGGCGGACGGTGAAGGTGAGCACGTCGCCCGGCTGACCCTCCTCGATGGCCCTGGCGAAGTCCGACTCGCCGGTGAGATCGCGGCCATCGACGGCGACGATGATGTCGCGGGCCTGGAGGCCGGCGCGCGCGGCGGGTGAGTCCTGGGCGACGTCTCCGACGGCGATGCCCTCGCGGACATCGGTGCCAAGCTCCGCGGCGGTGGCGGCGTTCAGGGGGACGTAGCGAATGCCGACGTAGGGATGGACGGCGCGTCCGTCTTCGACGAGCTGGCGCGCGATGCGACGAATGGTCGCGGTGGAGATGGCGAAGCCGATGCCCTCGGCTTCGCCGGCGACGACGGTGTTGATCCCGACCACCTCGCCAGCGAGGTTAAGCAGCGGGCCGCCGGAGTTGCCGGGGTTGATGGCGGCATCCGTCTGGACGAGGTCGAGGAGGTAGCCGCCGCCGCTCTGGCCGGCGGCCGGGGCCTGGATGGCGCGACCGAGGGCGCTTACGACGCCGGTAGTGACCGTCGGGCCGCCTTCCAACGCGAGGGCGTTGCCGATGGCGACGACCCAGTCGCCGGCCTCGACGCTGCCGTCCTCGGCGAGGGAAGCGCGCGGGAGGTCGTCGCCCTGGACCTGAAGCACGGCGAGGTCGGTGACGGGGTCCGTGCCGAGCAGAGTGGCGGTGAAGGAACGGCCGTCAGGGAGCGTGACGAGCAGGCGCTGGGCCCCCTCGACGACGTGGTTGTTGGTGAGGATGCGGCCTTCGGCGTCGTAGATGACGCCGGAGCCGACACCGGCCGGGATGGCCTCGCCGCCGCCGAGCAGGCCTCGCTGGCCCTGTTCGTTCGTGATCTGGACGACCGCGGGCCGGACTCGTCCAACGACATCGCGGATGGCCTGGGCAAAGCTCGACGAGGTCGCGCGGGCTGTCGACGCCGCGGCAGTGGAGGTCGCTGTGGCAGTCGCGCCGTCCGATGCGGAGTCGCCGTCGCAAGCAGCGAGGGCGAGCGCACAGAGCATGAGCAGAGTGGCAGCACGAGTGCGGACGAGCGTCATCGGAGCCTCCCAGGCTCCTTCTGACGCTACGGATCACCTCGCGAGCCAGGCATCAGCACCAGCAGCGCCGGCTTGCAGCCGCGCTACAGGTGCATACGCGGCGCGGTCAGGATGACGCTAGTTGACCTCGAGCGTGCCCTTCATCGACTCGTGGCCGGGTACGTCGCAGTGGAATTCGTACGTACCCGCCTGCAGTGCGACCGAGACATGACGGGAGGTCGAGCCCGGTAGCTCGACCTTCACGCCCGCATCCTCGATGACGAAGGTGTGCCGGACGAGGTCCTTGTTCTGGAGGTACAGGCCGATGTCGCCGGACTCGACGGCGACGGTCTGCGGGAACTCGAACTGCTTCGCGACGACAAGCGTGTCGCCTTCAGCCTGGGCGTCGTCGCTGACACCGAGGGTGGCGACCACGCCCACGACCAGGAAGAGCGCGGCGAGCCCGCCAGCGGCGAGGCTGAGGGCGCGGGCCGGCGCCTCGCTGCGCCGGAGGGACGCCGCGATGCCGGCCAGGAGAGCGACGACGAAGGCGACGACGAGGAACGCGGAGGGGACGAAGGCCCACCCCGATTCCGGATGCTGCAGGTCCTCGGCATAGAACGGGGCCCCGCCGACCAGGCCCAGCAGCGCGACGACCACGCTCAGGATGAGCACCCAGCGCCTGCCGTGCCAGCGAAGGACAGCGTACGCAAGGGGGACCGCAATGAGCGCCTGGATGAGCAGCGGCGGGATGATGGCCCTGTTGATCACCATCACCATGACGAAGACGACCGCACTGACCAGGAATGCCCCGGCGATCAGCCTGACCCATGCGGAAGCCTCACCGAGCGGCCTCGTCATCCTGCGCCTCCCCAACCTGACTGCGACCTCGGCGACACCATGGAGGAACGGAGGCGGGCCCGCAACCCCTCGACGGTGTCAGCGCTCGAGGTGACGGAGTTCGCGGAGGGCGCGGCGGCGGTCATCGAAGAGGCGGCCGACGCGGCCGTCGACGACCTCGAAGAAGGTACGGCGCAGGGTGTTGGCGGGGCCGACGCTGTCGGCGACGTAGAGGCCGTCGTCGAGGTGGTCGAGGGGGTAGCGGAGCATGCGCCCGCCCTCGTCGGGCATGGCGGCCTCATCGAACGACTCGATGGGCTCCTCAACCATGTCGTCGCCGGCGCGGCGGAGGCGGGCGACGGCGCCGGATGACACGCCGGCGCGGTGCTCGGTGGTGACGTGCGGCGCGGAGATGCGCTCGACGGTGCGGACGAGCTGCAGGCCGGCGGTGTCGGCGGCGCCAGCCGCAGGCGCCTCGAGGCGGCCCCACGCTTCGAGGCGCGCGATGCGGAGGCGGAGCAGCGGCGCGCCTTCGGCGGGGGCAACGGACCAGTCGGGGTAGCGCGTACCGAGCGCGGACATCGCGGCGAGGAACTCGGCCTCGGTGGCGCACGGGGCGGCGTAGGCGCGGATCAGGACGCCCGCTGACCGGCCACGCGCCTCGTCGACGTCGTCGACCAGGAGGGCGACATCGATGGCGGTACGGGGGAGATGGGCGGCGGACGCAGGCGGAGCGACGAGCGCGTACAGGACGTCGTCGACAGCGGCGTCGAGGGCGAAGTAAGCGGGGGCGACGGCGGGGAGGCCCTCGGCGGTCGCGAACGCGAGGCGCGCGAGGCGATGGCGCTCGACGAAGCGGCGGGCGGTGCGATCGAGGTGCATGGGCGGATTGTAGAGGCGGGCGTCGTTAGCTGAAGGCGGGCTACGTGGGGCGTCCGGGCGGACGTATACTCGGAGGGTGCAACACTCCTCGGAGGAGGCAGTATGAGCGGGACGCTGATCGTGGTGCTGGTCCTTGTCGCGATCGTGGTGGTCGTGGCGCTGGTCCTCATCGGCATCTACAACGGGCTGGTCCAGCGCCGGCTGCGCGTGGACGAGGCGTGGGCGCAGATCGACGTGCAATTGAAGCGACGGCACGACCTGATCCCGAACCTCGTGAACGCGGTCAAGGACTACATGGGGTTCGAGCAGGAAGTGCTCACGCAGGTGACGCAAGCGCGCGCGAACGCCGTGGCCGCGGGCGCACAGGGGCCGCAGCAGGCGGCGGCGGCGGAGAACCAGCTCACCGGCGCGCTGCGGTCGCTGTTCGCGGTGGTGGAGAACTACCCGGACCTGAAGGCGAACCAGAACGTGCTGTCGCTGCAGGAGGAGCTGACAACGACTGAGTACCTAATCTCGTTCTCGCGGCTGCTCTACTACGCGACGGTGTACGTGTACAACAGCGCGTCGGCGACGTTCCCGATCGTGGTGCTGGCGGGGATGTTCGGAGTCCGGCCGCGCGAGTTCTTCGAGGCCGAGCCGGAGGCGATGGAGGTCCCGACGGTCAGCCTCCGCTAAGCGGCGGCGGTCGGGGCGGCCGTGGCCAGTACCTTCTATACGCTGCAGGGAGCGAACCGCCGGAATTCGCTGCTACTCATGCTGTCGGTAGCGCTCATCCTCGGCGTGCTCGGCTTCGCGATCGGGTACGGCAGCACGGGGCAGCTCTCCTCGGCGATGTTCGTGACGACGGCGGCCGTCATCGTAGCCGGATTGCTGTCCCTGATCTCGTACTACCGCGGCGACTCGATGGTGCTTGCGGCGTCGAAGGCGCGACAGGTGACGGAAGCGGACGCACCGCAGCTCATGAACGTCGTGCGCGAGATGGCGATCGCGGCAAACCTGCCGATGCCGAAGGTATACGTCATCGATGACAGCGCACCGAACGCGTTCGCGACGGGGCGGGACCCTGAGCACGCCTCGATCGCGGTGACCACGGGGCTGCTCGACAAGCTGAACCGCGAGGAGCTGCAGGGGGTGATCGGCCACGAGCTGGGGCACGTGGGGAACTACGACATCCGCTTCGCGCTGCTGGTGGGTGTCCTCGTCGGGAGTATCGCGCTGATGGCGGACGTGTTCCTGCGGTGGACGTGGTGGAGCGGGTTTGGCGGTCGTAGCCGGTCGCGCGACCGTGATGGCGGGGGAGCGGGGCAGGCGATCATCTTCGTGGTGGCGATCGTACTAGCGATCCTCGCTCCTCTGTTCGCGCGTATGGTGCAACTAGCCGTAAGCCGGCAGCGCGAGTACCTGGCGGATGCGACCGCGGTGGAGTTCACGCGAAACCCGGCGGGCCTCGAGCGGGCGCTTTCGAAGATCGCGGGCGACACGGAAGTCCTCGAGGTGGCGAACCGGGCCACGCAGCACCTGTACATCGTGAACCCGATCAAGAAATTCGAGGAGCGGTCGAAGGGGATGTTCTCTACGCATCCACCGATCGTGGAGCGAATTAACCGGCTGCGGAGCCTGCACGGGGCGGCGCCGCTGACGAGCACGGAAGCCGGGACGCTCGCGAACCTCGACTAGCGCCAGGCGGTTAAGCTGACGTTGGCGTTGTGTTAGGTTTGTAGCTGTCGCGCGCTCGATCGCGAGTCGATTGCAGGCGCGGCGCTTGTGGAGGGTCCGGCAGCGAGTGACGCTCACCGCGTTCCTGGAAGCCTTCGCGGCGACGGTGAGGCGATCGTCAATGGCCGTCCGACCGCGCTGGGCGCTGGCGGGAGCAATCGCCATCCTATTCACGACGAGCTGGGCGCTCGTGAGCGTCGACACCGGGCACGCCGAGCCCGAGGTCGACTGGGTGCAGATCGACATCTTCCAGGTCAACGAGACGCCCATCGAGCTGTCGTCCGGCTACCCCGTCCCTTACGTAAGCGATTGCGAGCCGGGTGAGTCGCCACCTCGATGCGGACCGCCGGCGGCCGAATGGTCGATCTCGAAGCGGCCGGTGCAGTTCTGCTCGTTCATGCAGAACCGACCGGGATGGTTAAGCGAGACGCAGTTCCGGGATTTCGTGCGGGAGGCCGCGAATACGTGGAACCATGTGGAGGCGGCGATCGGGGTCGCGTACACGGGAGACTGTGAACAAGCACGGTGGGAGCGTCGCGACGGCGAGAACCAGATCTCGTTCGATGACGAGCGAAACATCCTGAACGGGGCGACGCTGGGACTCACCGAGTCCTCGATCTCGTGGGCGCCGCCGACGAATCCGACGATCCGGCGCATCGACGAGGCGGACATCATCCTTGAGTCGACGTTCGCCAACGTGCCGGCCTGCCTGCTGTCGACGATCACCCACGAGATGGGGCACGCGCTGGGGTTCGGGCACAGCACGGACCCGGCGGACCTGATGTACGCCTCGGTCGACCTGTCGCGACCGGATACGTGTCACCTTGAGCCGACGGCGAGTGAAGCTCAGCGGCTGCAGCAGCTGTACGGCGTCGACCTGCGCCCGACGGCGGAGTTGCCGGCGGAACTGGCGGTGCCGATCGACTTCCCGGTGGTCCTGCCGGTCGCGGCGACCGACCCGGAGGGCCTGCAGTTGACGTACATCTGGGAGCAATTGTCGGGCCAGCCGGTAGAGCTGAACTCGTTCGGCCAGATCATGTCGTTCCAGGCCCCGAACTCGGTCGGGATCATGCAGTTCCGCGTGACGGCGTACGACCCGTATCTCCATCCGGCATCGGCGACGGTGAGCGTCACGACGTACCTCTCGCAGGGGACGCTCACGTATGGGGAGGTGCCGGCGGAAGGCGGCTTCGCGCTGGTCATCTTCGGCGGCGGATCGAGCCTCGACCTGGTCTACGCCTCGGGATGCTCGCCCGGGACGGCCTCGTTCTGGACGACGGACGTCGCCGGACGCTTCGTGATCTATCTTCCCGGGTCGACGGTGTCGGTGGTGAACGCCGCGTGGGAGGCGAAGTGGGGGGCGACGGGGATCCCGGAGGGGACGCCGCTCCTGGGCCGCTGCCGGTAGGTTTCTACCACTTCGCGCGCGCCGGAGGCCTGACGCGGGCATGCGGGGGCCTCGCAATAGGCGTAAGCGGTTGCGCCATACGCGCGCGTCTGGCATGTTTCGCCGCGACCTGCCTGCGACGACCTGAGGGGGCGTCGGCGGGTTCGTGCGCGAGCAGTCGGAGGGGCGGATCGCATGACACTCACGTACTTACTTGTGGTGGTCCTCGGAGTGCTCGCGCTCGTATACGGGCTCGCCATGGGGCGCCTAGTGCTCGCGGCCGATGCGGGGTCCGCGCGGATGCAGGAGATCGCTGGCGCGATCCGGGAGGGCGCGCAGGCGTACCTGAACCGGCAGTACCGCACGATCGGCATCGTGGGTGTGATCCTGGCGGTCGCGCTCGGCGGTCTGCTCGGCCCGCACGTTGCGGTCGGGTTCGTCATCGGGGCGGTGCTCTCTGGCCTCGCCGGCTACGTGGGCATGAACGTGTCCGTGCGGGCGAATGTGCGGACGGCGGAGGCGGCGCGCAAGGGGCTGAACCCGGCGCTGCAGCTGGCGTTCCGGGCGGGCGCGATCACGGGCCTGCTGGTCGTGGGGCTGGGCCTGCTGGGCGTGTCCCTGTACTACATCCTCCTGCGGCAGTGGTACGACCCGGCCGAGGACATGTCGCACATCATCGAGGGGCTGGTGGGGCTCGGGTTCGGCGGTTCGCTGATCTCGATCTTCGCGCGCCTCGGAGGCGGCATCTTCACGAAGGGCGCGGACGTCGGCGCCGACCTCGTGGGCAAGGTGGAGGCGGGGATCCCGGAGGACGACCCGCGCAACCCGGCGGTGATCGCGGACAACGTCGGCGACAACGTGGGTGACTGCGCCGGCATGGCGGCGGACCTCTTCGAGACGTACGCCGTGACGCTGGTGGGAACGATGCTGCTCGCCGCCGCGTTCTTCGTGGGCGACACGCAGGAGGAGATGCTGCTCTTCCCGCTGGTGCTGGGCGGCGTCTGTATCGCGGCCTCGGTGGTGGGGTCATTCTTCGTGCGGCTGGGTTCGAATAACGCGATCATGCCGGCGCTGTACAAGGGCTTCTTCGTCACGGCCGCGCTGTCGGCGATCCTCGTCGGGATCGTCATCCAGATGATGTTCGGCTTCGGCGAGGTGATCGACGGGGAGCTGGGCCGCGAGGTCCACGGCTGGAACCTGTACGTATGCGCGCTCGTCGGCCTGGTCGCGACCGGGCTGATCGTGTGGATCACCGAGTACTACACGGCGACTGCCTACCGGCCAGTGAAGAGCGTGGCGCAGGCCTCGACGACCGGGCACGGGACGAACGTCATCCAGGGCCTTGCGGTCTCGATGGAGGCGACGGCGCTGCCGGTGGTGGTGATCGCGGTGAGCATCATCGTGGCGTACCTCAACGCGGGCCTGTTCGGCATCGCGGTAGCGGCAACGACGATGCTCGCGCTCGCGGGCATGGTGGTGGCGCTGGACGCGTACGGTCCGGTCACGGACAACGCGGGCGGCATCGCCGAGATGGCGGAGCTGCCGGACGACGTGCGCGAGGTCACGGACGCCCTCGACGCGGTGGGCAACACCACGAAGGCGGTGACGAAGGGGTACGCGATCGGCTCGGCCGGACTGGCGGCGCTGGTGCTGTTCGCGGCGTACACGGAGGACCTGGGCCGGTACTTCCCGGACGTGCCGGTGGCGTTCGTGCTGAGCGACCCGTACGTGGTGATCGGCCTGTTCCTGGGCGGATTGCTGCCGTACCTGTTCGGCGCGATGGGCATGATGGCCGTCGGCCGCGCGGGCGGCGCGGTGGTGGTCGAGGTGCGGCGACAGTTCCGTGAGAAGCCGGGCATCATGGCCGGCACGGACCGGCCGGACTACAGCCGCGCGGTGGACATGCTCACGCGGGCGGCGATCCGCGAGATGATCGCGCCGTCGCTGCTGCCGGTGCTGGCGCCCGTGGTCCTGTACTTCATCATCCTGGTGGTGGAGGACCAGTCGGCGGCGTTCGCCGCGGTGGGCGCGATGCTGCTGGGGTCGATCGTGACCGGGCTCTTCGTGGCGCTGTCGATGACCTCGGGCGGCGCGGCGTGGGACAACGCCAAGAAGCTCATCGAGACGGGCGAGCACGGCGGCAAGGGTTCTGAGGCGCACAAGGCGGCGGTCACGGGCGACACGGTGGGCGACCCGTACAAGGACACCGCCGGACCGGCTGTAAACCCGATGATCAAGATCACGAACATCGTGGCGATCCTGCTGCTGGCGATCATCGCGAACGTCAGCTAGGGCGTCCTTCCGCGAAACCAACGTTCTCGAGGCCGGGGTGACCCGGCCTCGAACGTTTCTCCCCAGCGGGAGCGGCGGCGGGGGCGAGACCCGAGGCGGTGGTGTCCCGGAGCGGTGGCTGTCCGCCCGGTGCCCTGTAACGCACAGTGCAATTGTACCTTTGACACACCCTATGCGTAGTTGATACGCTAAGTAGGCGATGCGAGCGCAAGCGAGGTACAATATTCAGGCAGTGAGTAATCAGTTTCGGAGATGTTCAGCGATTGTCCCGTCTCCTCGGACAATCACGCACTTTGGATCGGGCCGTCCCCTGATGGTGCCGTCCGGCAGGACATCCTGATGCACAATGGCGACAGGCTGGCCTTCAATCGAGTAGTACGCTGTTTGGGAGACGGTGCCATCTGGCAGCCCCCGCTCAGGGCTCGGAGGGTTGCATCCGGTCACTGTCACGGTAATATCGGCACGCGGGCCGTCAGGGCCGTAGTAGCCCGCTTCGTTGAACTCGCGTCGGAGTTCGGCGGCGGGCGCTTCGGTCATCGGTTCCGGCCATCGGTGATTACGCTTCCGACGGGGTTGTGTCATATGGACAACGAATTCCTCGACGAGTTGATGGCCACAGCGGTCAACTACCTGAGTGGTCGGATCTCGTTCCAGCAGCTTCACACATCGGCGTTGGACCTCATGCCTGAACTCCTCGACGACCGGCGTGCGGCTAACTTCGCGTCACAGATCGTGTCTGCCGAAGTCGAGGCCGGTGAGGCGGGGGCCGAGGAGCGCGAGGCTCGTCGCTGGGCTGCGGTCGATATCGCGGTGCGCGGGATGCGCACACACGATATCGAGGTGGACGGCACGGCACGGCAGGGCATCAGCTCGTCGGCCCGCACTATCTCGTTGACCTTCGACGACGACATCACGCCTACGCGTTCACTGCAGGTCTACGCCTGACGGCCAGACGGCTGCCGCTGGTACTGGACGACGAATGGCACCTCAGTTCGCTTGACCGGGTCGTCTCCTGGAGGGTAGAGCCATACCTCAACAGAGTACGGGCCTTCCTGACTGATCATCAGATTCATCTGCACATGGATGTTGTTGGCCGAATGCTGGCGGCCATCGAAGTGGATGTCCGTCGTTGCGATATTCTTGACCAACCCATTCGGGGCGCGGAGGCGCAGGTCAAGCTGATACCGCCCGAGGGCGCCGCCTGCAGCAAACATGATGACCAGCCAGGTGTTAACGGGGACGCGTGGGAGTTCACGCGGCGGCTCCGGAATAGGCGTTCCCGGAGGCGTCTGCCCTTGTAGCAGCAGAATAGCCTCCGCCGTGATGGTGTCGAGGACTCGGATGTACGCGTTGGTCCCGTCCTTGCCCTCCATCACGCTTTCGCACAGAAACGCTCCCTTGACGAAGGGGCCACCTCTCGACTGCTCGGGACTGTTCGTCACTTTCGCGCTCCTTCGGCCCCAAAGGCCGATGTTAGACTGGCAAGTGGATGACCAACGAAGGCCGAGACAAACCTATATCACTTACGCCACTCAGTTTCGAGGAGGCGATCCGCTGGCTCGCCCGCGTCAAGCCTCAGGGGAAGGCTCGTCGCGGAAGTACCAGCGAACCCGAGGATGAGCAGCCGACTCCTGAACCAGACTCAGGAACCGCTCCCCGTCAGACACCTTCCGACGATTGAAGCGGAAGCTGAACTCGTCGAGGTACTGCCCGAGGTAGCCACGGTCGACGTGCTGGTACGTGCCGTACAGGCCGCGCTTCAAGACTGACCAGTAGTTCTCGATCCCGTTCGTGTGAATCTCGCCCCTCACGTACTCGGAGGCATGGCGGATCACGTCGTGGGGGACGTGCTGCTGTATCCGCTGGTACGCCTTGTACTCGTCGGTGATGAGGTGCGACTGCCCTATGTCCATGTGGCGGAACATGACGCCTTCGAGCGTCTTGCCCGCGACGTTCGGGACGGCCTCGGTGCGTACGCGCCCGCCGCGCTCCAACATGCCGAACACCGCGACCTTGTTGGACTTCGCGCCGGGGTGGCCAGGGATCGCGCCCATGCGCTTCGCCCGAGGCGACCGCGCGTAGCGACCGCCGACGTACGTCTCGTCCGCCTCAACCACGCCAGCGAGGAAAGGGGAACCACCTTCCTTCATGGCCGACCGGATGCGGTGCATGAGGAACCACGCGCTCTTATAGGTCACGTCAAGCTGGCGGTGTATCTGGTGGGCGCTGATGCCCTTCTTCGAGGCGGTCATCAGCCATATGGCCGCGAACCACTTGTTCAGCGGGATGTGCGAACCCTCGAAGATGGTGCCAACCGTCGCCGTGAACTGGCGCTTGCAGCCCCGGCACTTCCACAGGAACCGGACGCCGTTCTTGCTCGGCTTCTTCCGCTCGATGCGGTACGGGTCAAGCGTCCCGCAGTCAGGACACGCTATCCCATCGGGCCAGCGCTGAGCCTCCAAGAACTTCAAGCACTCGTCGGTGCTCATGTTCAGTACAGCCATGAAGGAAAGCTTGTCCGCCATCGTCGCCCCGTCCTAGCTGTTATACTAGAACGCATGGTCAGGTGTGTCAAGGGTATAATTGCCACGCACAGCGTTACCGGCGGAGGCGGGGATCAGCCCTCGGCGGGCTCTTCGGCGATGCCGGCGGGCGGCTTGCGGGGGCCGCCCGTGTCCGGCCTCGAGATGCGGACCATGAGCAGCAGGAGCACGGCGGTGTGCAGGACAGACACGCCGATCATCTGCATGGCCAGGGTGTTGCGGGATGTCGACTCGTCGAAGTCGGAGACGACGAGGAGGAGGTAGCCGACGAAGACGAGCGCGGCGACCCTCGCGATGAGGGAGCGGTAGTCGTGGTCAAGCTCGCGGAAGCGGATGCGGTAGAAGTAGATGCCGAGCACGAAGACGTGGAGGGCGACGAGGCCGACGAGGTAGGCGGTCGCGGGGAAGCCACCCTTCATCCCGACGAGGGGGACGACGAGGAGCGAGAGAGCGAAGACCGCGACCGTCTTCTTGATGAAGAGGGGCCAGTCAGTCATCGTCAGTCGCACGGTTCCTCCTGCAATCACGGTAGGAGGCGGGGGGTTGGGGGGCAACGAATTCGGCGCGCGATCCCCTCATTCCTCGTCAAAGCTGTCAGCGGGAGAGGGGGTGATGGGAGGCGGTGGGCGGGCGGGGGCGGCGGGTTGAGCGAGTCCTCGAAGGTTTGTTAGGCTGGGAGTCCACTCACGGGGCGCATTCGTCTAGTGGCCCAGGACACCGCCCTCTCAAGGCGGAGATCGCGGGTTCGAATCCCGCATGCGCTACCACCCAGCTCTCCTTCCCGCCGGAGCCACAGAGGCACGACGGACATGATCGGGTCGTCATCCGTTCCAGACGGTCGACGACGCCGATGTCATCGTCGCGCACCAAACGAACCGCCAAGGCCTCTGGCTCGCCCGCCTGGCTCGACGCGCCTGCGCTCAGCAGCGGATAGCCTAGCGCCCACGGTGGCACTGCCATCTTCGGACCATCATTCGAACGACTTCGCTGCCAAGAGTTCACGTACCCGGCCTGCGACATAGTCGCCAATTCCGATAATCAGCGAGCGCTTCGTCTCAATGTCGTTCCCACCAGCTAGTCCACGCCAGTGGCGAAGGGCCTCCATCGTCGGTCCTTCAAACGGATCCGTGTGCCCTGCGTCCTTGTTACGTACCTCACGAATTACCTCACGGATGACGATTTCCGGGTTCGAGTACCAGTCGTCAAGCCACTCATTCACGCTGATGAGTGCGCCGTCCGTTGGGAGAACGAAGAGAAATTCGCCAGGGCGCGAACTCATGCTGAGCGCACCACCGCGGGTGTCCATGATCATAAACGCCCCTTTACCGGGCATGGTCGGTTCAGTGCTCCTGGGCTCGTGGAAGCGATGGAAGCTGGCTTCGGGCAGTACGCGCATCAGCAGCGGTCCTGACCGCGGGTTGGTGTCCACCAGCAGGTTGAACAGCTCGGTTGCGACTCTGCGATAGGCGGCCATGTCGCCGGCCTTGTAGTCCCGCACGCCTGACTCGATCTGACTGACGGAGTCCTCAAGCAGTGCTCGGAGATCTCGGCTGTTCGGTTCGCCCACCCATCCGTCCCACCTGCCGATTATGGTCGACCCCAACGAAACGCACTGACCGCACGATACTACGAAGCACATCGAGCGAACCCTCTTCGACCGTTCAGGAACGAGGCATCTCCGCAGCGAGATCCGATCACCCAACAGGCGGACAACCCATCAACTGCGTCTCGTGTGCACCGCGGGGCTTCGTCGCAGTGATGGTGGGTTTCGATCCGCATGCGAGCGTTGCCGCTACTGGCCGTGAGATACGCCGTGCGCTTCTCGGTGAGGGTACGCATCGCTTCGACGCGGACTTCGCGTAGGGCGAGGCATCTTGGCGGGTGATGTCCTCGAAGCGCTACCGCGTCCCAACTTCGACCGGCTCGAGGAGCGCGACGGGGATTGTGCGGTCGGCGCGGAGGGCGTAGCGGGCGACGGCGGGTCGCTGCGCGAGGATGACGGTGGTCCAGGCCTCGTCGCGTTCGGGGCCGAGGAGTTCGCGGGGGCGGGCGCGGTAGCGGGCGGCGCCACGCTGGACCTCGACGGTGGTGGCGGCGCGGAGGTTGCGGAACCAGTCGGGGTCGGTCTTCGAGCCTGCGCCGGTGCCCCAGACGAGGAGGCCGCCGGGTACCTCGATGGACTGGACGGGAGTGGACCGCGGCACTCCTGAGCGGCGGCCGGATGCCGTGATGACGATGGTGCCGGAGCCGCCGAAGAGGAACCGCCCGTTGAGGAGCCGGTATAGGCCGACGCCGATGCGGTTGCCGATGCGTTTGAAGCCGCGGTTCATCGCTCACCTCGGATCGGTCGCACGGTGAGTCTACGCCTGTTCGTGGCCGCATCTGTTACCTTCGAGGCGTGATGCGCATCGGGGTGCTGTCCGACACTCACCTGCCCGCCGAGGTGCCGACGCTCGATGAGCTGGGGGCGCACTCGGCGGAGTTCCTAGCCTCGATGGACCTGATCATCCATGCGGGCGACGTCGTGCTGCCCTCGGTGCTGGACTGGTGCGCGCAGTTCGCGCCGGTGGTGTGCGCGCAGGGGAACCACGACCACTTCCACGACGACCGCATGTCCTCGGTGGTGGTGGTGGAGCACGAGGGGTGGCGCATCGGCGCGGTGCACGACGTCGAGGGCATTCCTCCTTATGTCAACACCGTGGAAGACCTCAAGCGGGTGGTGTACAAAGACACGACGCTCGACATCCTCGTGGCGGGGGACTCGCATTACGAGCGGCTGGAGTACCGGGACGCGACGCTGCTGCTTGACTCGGGGAGCCCGATCTTCCCGCATCACAAGTCGACGCGGTTGGGGTCGATGGCGCTGATCGAGTTGACGCGGGACGGTGTGCGAGCGGAGATCGTGCCGCTGGGCGAGACCGCGGAGCGGCCGAACCCGTGCACGCACGCGCACATGGAGTTCGACCGGGGCGGGCTGATCAGCGCGTCCATTGGCGGGGCGGCGCAGGACCTCGAGACGGGGCACGTGCGGTGGCGGCCGAAGGCTGCGCCACCGCTGCGGGTGTGAGCTTCGTCATATATCGCGTCTCGCCGCGTTGCTAGACTGAGTACATGGTCAGCGAGGACGTGCGCAGCGAGTACGAGGCGGCGTGGGATGACTGGCAGGCCCAGCTGGCGAAGGTGCACGCCTTCTTCCTCGAAGGAGTGCGGCCGCATCCGACGCAGATCAAAGGGATGCTGAACCGCGAGGCGCGCGCCAAGGAGCGGTACGACGAGGCACGACGGCGGCTCCTCGGCATCTCCGAGGAGTAAGCGTGACGTTCACCTCGGGGGCGGCGGGCACGGCCGGGCGGCGTGGGTGGTTACGCGAGGGGTACCCGCGCTCCTTCATCATCGGCACGACCTTCGCCGTGGCCTGGTCGCCGTGCATCGGACCGATCCTCGGCGCGGTGCTGACGATGGCGGCGACCTCCGGGACGGCGCTGCAGGGCGGGCTGCTGCTCGTGGCGTACTCGCTGGGCCTCGGAGTGTGGTTCCTGGCGTTCGGGGCGTTCTTCGGCTGGCTGGCGCCGCGGATGCGGCGGGTGCAGCGGTACATGCCATGGGTGCTGATGGTGGCGGGGGCGCTGTTCATCGTCGTCGGGGCGATGATGTTCCTCGGCGAGTTCGGGCAGTTGAACCAGCGGTTCCAGTCGTTCGGCTTCTTCTTCGGACGGACGTCCGAGGCGGAGGAGCAGCTGTCCTCCGGGACGTCGGGGGCGCTGGGCCCGGCGGTGGCATTCGTGGGCGGGGTGGTGTCGTTTCTGTCGCCGTGCGTGCTGCCGCTCGTGCCGGTGTACCTCGCGAACCTCGCGGGGGTGGCGGCGATCGAGGCGGACGGCGGGAGCGGGGAGCGGCGACGGCTGATGCTGCACTCGGCGGCGTTCGTGGTGGGGTTCACGATCGTCTTCGCGAGCGTGGGGGCGTCGGCGGGGCTGGCGGGCGACCTGGTGCAGGAGCAGCTGGGGCTGCTCGCGCGCATCGGCGGGATGGTGCTCGTGGTGTTCGGGCTGCACATGAGCGGGCTGATCCACCTGCCGTACCTCGACCGGACGTATCAGCTGCCGGCGGGCGGGCGGAGCTGAGGCACCGAGGATCGACTCGTCCTCGGCGGGCGTTCCAGGAAGCGGCGAGCGACGACGAGCGGCGAGGCCGAGCGCCTACGCGGATACCGCCAGTTCGTGCTCGGGACAGTTCACGCGCAGATCGGCGGGCCCGATAGTCATGTCCAACAGTGCGCAGCGGTGGCCGGCGCCGTCGTGCTCGTGATAGCGACAGGTGAAGCACGTTCGAGCAACGGTGATGAAGCCTCGCTCCGCGAGCCGGGCGATGAGATCGAGGGTGTACTCCAGCATCGCCTCCTGCTCGGGCCGGGCGAGCTCGGCCACCGTCTCCACGAGTTCATGTTCGGCTGCGGCAAGCTCGGCCACGAGCTGGCTACCTATGGGCGTGAGCACGAAGGAGGCCCGCCGGGCATCGGCGGGGTGCCGATGCCTGACGACGAGCTGCTTGCGCTCGAGGGCGTGCAGGGAGTCCGTGACGGTCGGCTGGGAGACGCCGAGCTCACGGGCCAGGAGGCCCACGGCCGGCGCCGGCGGCTCGCCGAGGGAGAGCGTCAGCAGGAGGTCCGCCTGCAGCGGCGTGATGCCGTGACGCACGGCGACGGACTGGCGGCGGCTGCGCTGGCTCCGAGCCACCCGGTCCAGCGCAGCGACCACCTTCCCCGCCAGGTCATCGGGCCGGTCCGGCGATCCGTCTACCACAGCTGAGGAGTATACGGCCGCGCCCACAGCGAGACCGACAGCGTGACCGCCTTGAACCAGGCCTGATACATCGCCTCGACGCGGACGGGGTCACTCTCGCCGTCAGCGAGGAACCCGCGAATCGTGACGGTAATCGGAACGACCAGCGCGACCAGGTGGCGAAGTGGGACATGGTCCGACGGGGAGTCGACGCCGTCCGTCCGGTTCTTCATCCCGGAATGATGGCGGACGGCGATCTCCTCCTGATAGGCGAGCCATGACGCGTCGAACTCACGAGTGCAGAGATCGCGGATCCAGAGCCCGAAGCGAGCTCGGACGGCTGCGAGGTAGGCCGCGTCCGGTTGGCCGTCGCGACCCTCGAAGGTGGCGACGAGGTGGGGGTTGCCCCCGACAAAGCCGTACCAGACATCGAGAATCGCGTCGGTGCGCGGGATCAGGATGTCGGCGGCCTGACGGAGTGCATCCCGGTCGGCGTCCGTCCACAGTACGGACGCCTTCAGTTCCTCGAGGTCGTGGGGCGCGACCGGCGAGGCGGCGAGCGCGGGGTCGCCGTACGTGTAGCCGTGGGGTGTGGTCGTCATTGCGGTCTCCTCCTGATGCGCGCTGATGCGGGTCTGCTCACCGAGCGGTGCAGTCAGGCCCGGGGATTAATATAGGATTCCTATCTACTATCGTCAACGCACCCGTCCACGCAGACGCCAGGCGCGCACGCGGGAGAGCCGCAGACTCACGCTGTCCGACCTGGGTTGCGGTCTCGGGTGGCGTTGTGGGTAGCCCTTGCGCGAGCCGCCCGTACAATTGAGCCATGGACCCCGACTTCGGGATCGACATCGAGGAGATGGGCCGCGTCTTTGACGAGGCGGAGGTCGTGGTGGTGCGCTTCCACGTCATCTCGCAGCGGCTGCTCATCGATGCGCGGACGGCGCCGGGTGATCCGCCGCTGATCCGCCTCGTGCCGCCGGCATCCTCCGCCGAGGAGCGGTACCGCTACCTGCAGCGCGAGCGGCCGGGAATGCCGCTGCCTGAGCAGATCACGGTGGTGGGGTGGCCTCGCTACATCCAGGTGATGAAGGACGTGGGGCTCTGGAACCGCATCGAGGAGCGGCTGGTACGCGAGGCGGGGCCGGAGGCCATCCGCGAGGCGCAGCACGCCTTCGACGACGTGCGGACCGCGGAGCGGAGCGAGGTCGCGGCGGCGATCCGCGGCGGCGAGGGGTACGAGTCGCTGTGGGAGCGCAGTGCGCAGCGATAACCGGAGTCGCGTCCGCACTCGTTTGACCCGGTTCTCCCCCCCGAGAGCGCTGGCGCTGTTCGTCCTCGGCGTGGCGACGGCCATCGCGGCGGCGTGCGGCGGGGGCGGGTCGGCGGCGGACATCGAGACTACCCCGGTGGTGGCGCAGGTGCCGTTCGCGGACGGTGAGCGGCTGACGTACGAGCTGCGAGACGACCGAGGCGTCCTCGGGCACGGTGTGCTCACGGTGCGGCGCGACGGCGCGGACTTCGTGCTGGAGCAGGACTACCGGGAGGCGACCGCTCCGGAAGGGGAGCAGGCGACCTCGGACCGGGCGACGGCGCGGGTGGACTCGACGACGCTGGAGCCGCGTTCGGTAGAGCGCGTGGTGCAGGGGCGTGACGAGACGACGGAGTACGCCGGCGAGTACGCGGCGGACGGCAGCAGCGTGCACGTGACTCGGGATGGGGAACACGAGCGCGACATCGACCTGCCGGAGTACGCGTACGAGAACGAGTCGTCGCTGTGGCTGTGGCGGACGCTGCCGTTCAGCGAGGAGTTCAAGACTCAGTACATATCCGTGAACGTCATCGAGCGCACACGGCAGACGGTGGCCATCGAGGTGACGGGGCAGCAGCGAACGACGGTGCCGGCAGGGACGTTCGAGACGTGGCGGCTGCAGGTGCGGAACGGCCGCGCGACGCGGGTGGTGTGGATCAATGTGGAAGCGCCGCACCAGGTGATCCAGTGGGACAACGGGGACGTGGTGTTCCGGCTGGAGCCGAACTGGTAGGGGGCTCGGGCCGGTCGTCCTCTCAGTTCTGAGGTAGCTCGCTGTCTTACGGGATCGTTGAGCTGCCTCGTGCGGGCTGTCGCGCTGCACGCGTCACCTTCTCCCGCGTCTTCCCCCATCGAGGAGGATGGGCACGATCCCACTCCACCGTAGTCAGGTCACGCGCACGGGGCTCAGTCCGCCCGGAACAGCCATCCGCGGTCCTCGAAGCCGGGTTCGGTGGTGGGGCAGAGGAGGGTCGAGCTGCCGGCGCGGGCGATTGTGTAGTGGAGGTGGGCGGCTTCGCTGTAGCCGGTGTCGCCGGTGAGGCCGATGAGGTCGCCGCGATGGACCTCCCAGCGAGCGATGGGCGTGGTGGCGCGAAAGTCGCGCAGCGGGGCGAACTCGGCCTCGTAGTCGCTCGCGGCGGCGTAGCCGGGCAGGAACGGGGGGCGGACGGCCTCGACGGTCGGGCGCAGCTCGAGGTGGGCGTACTCGGTGCGGAACGCCTCGTTCTCGACGCGCACGAACACGCCTTTGCCGCCGCCGGGGCCGGCGAACGGCACGATTGGGGCGCGGGCGCGGTCGGGGTTGCCGAGGTAGGGCTCGCGGTCGACGCCGTAGACGTCGAAGGGGCTGGCCAGGGTGATGACGTAGAGGGTGGCGACGCCGTCCATGGTCGCGTAGACGGGCGTCGTGGGCGGGACGTACCAGTCGACGGCCGGGTTGCCCTCGTATTCGACGTGGACGCGCGCGTTCCAGCCGGAGGCGTTCGCGCGGTCGGGGTCGTCGGAGGGCTGGTCAGCCCTCGAGTACTCGAGCGCTGATGGGCCGGCGCCCCAGCGGATGGTGCGCGCGCCGATGGAGCCCTCGACGCGGCCGCAGCGCGTGGCGGGGTCGAGCGGGAAGCCGATGGGCTGGAGTGCGGGCGGGCGCGGAGTTGGCGTCGCAGTCGCGGTCGGGGAGGGCGGCGGAGTCGGGATCGCAGTCGACGTCGATGAGGGAGTCGAGGTTGGCGTCGTCGTGCGGAGCGGGGTCGCCGACGACGTCGAGGCGGGCGAGGCAGGGGCGGGCGCGTCCTCGTCGCGGCCGCAGGCGACGAGGAAAGCGGCACCCGCCGAGAGGGTGAGGAAGGCGCGGCGATCCATCGTGGATCCAGCGTCGCTCAGTCGTAGCCGACGCGCACCTCCACGACGCGGGCGATACCGGCGAGGTCGTGGCGCAGGCGGGCGGGTGCGCCGAGGGCCGCCTCGAGGAGGCGGGCGACCTCGGGGGCCTGGTCGTGGCCGACCTCGAGGAGGACAGCAGCTTCCCCGGCAAGGTGGGCGGGGAGCTCCTCGACGAGCGCGCGGATGACGTCGAGACCGTCGGGGCCACCGTCGAGGGCGGCGCGTGGCTCCCAGTCGCGCACCTCGGGGGCGAGGCGGTCGACGTCGGCGGTGGGGATGTACGGGAGGTTGGCGACGACGATGTCGGCGGGGACGGGGAGCGCCTCGAGGAGGTCGCCGGCGAGGAGGACGACGCGGTCTGTGAGACCGAGGCGGCGGCGGTTGCGGCCGGCGATCGCCAGCGCCTCGGTGGAGGCGTCAACAGCGTAGACCTTCGCGGTGGGGGCGTGGCGGGCGACGGCGAGGGCGATGACGCCGGAGCCGGTGCCGACGTCGACGACGTTGACGAGGCGGCGCGCGTGGGGGTTGGCGCGCACGGCATCGAGGGCGGCTTCGATGAGGGTTTCGGTGTCGGGGCGGGGGATGAGGACGCCGGGGGCGACCTCGAAGGTGAGGCCGTAGCATTCGCGGCGGCCGAGGATGTAAGCGAGCGGCTCGTGGGAAAGGCGACGGGCGAGGAGGGCCTCGAAACGGGCGCTGACCTCGGGAGGAGGTTCGTCGTTGCCGGCGGCGAGGACCCGCGCTCGGTCGAGGCCGGCGGCTTCGCCGTAGAGGAGTTCGACCTCGAGGCGGGCTTCGTCGAGGGTGTCGTCGCACTGCGCGTCGAGGAGACGTCGGGCGGCAGCGTGGAGAAGGTGGCGGACGGTCACTCGCGGTTCCAATGCGGCGCGGTGGGCGCGGGCGGGCGAGGGCGAGGGAAGCCTGCGCGGCCGACGGCGGACCGTTCGGCTACCGGCCTCGATGGCGCCCTCGCCCGTGGCCCCTCTCCCACCGCGCGGGCGGGAGGGGCGTTTGCGGGAGTGTTCTGGCAGCGCAGGGATCGGCCGCCGCGCACATTCGACTCGGACTGTGGCCTGCGGTCGGGGAACCGTGCGAGGGACTTGCCGCCTTGGGGCCGGGCCGCCACCCATCCGTGGTGCGACGCTGCGAACGAGCTGCCGCGTGTGCGAAGGCGGACGACGCATCGCTCAGTCATGCGGCAGCTCGGAGTCGCTTCACCTGCAAGTCGAGCTGTTCATTCGCGTCATTGCCCATCCGGTCTCGGGTTAGTCCCTGACCTGCGGATCAGGGATGTCCCCGTTACCTGCCCCGCGGCACAGGGACATACTCGCCCGTGCGTCCACCCGACACCAGACGAAGGGCGGAGGCCGACCGCCCGTCTCGAGCGGCGTCAGTCGTGACACGGGTTGGCGGGCCAGCAGTATCTCGCGGGCTCGGCGTGAGAGGAGCTCAGACTTGGCGAATGCAACATCGATGTGGGTACATGGCATCGCGTCCGCCGGCCGGAACCCCGAGAACAACCTCGCGTTTCCCTTTGACCCAGTACGGGGTACGGCGCGCTGGACGCTACAGGCCGGTGACCGGGTCGACATCTTCGTTCCGATCCCGACGGCCGGCGGACCAGGGGCGGTGCCGACCGGTGGCGGTGAGAGCGCGTTCGCACCGGCGCTGGTCAGCGAGTTCTACATCCTCTACAACGCTCAGGGCGGTAGTATCGCGGGAATCCAGCTCTTCGACGGTGGCAGATACATCGGGGACGTGTTCAACGCGGATGGCGGATTCGTGGAGCAGGGAGTCGACCTCCAGCTAGGCTTCGAGGGGCCATTTTCCGGTGACCACTCTGCGCGGGTGGAAGCCTCGGTCCTTTCGAGCAGGAACCGATTCCGGCTCGGCGGAACGCTCGTCCCCATTTCGGTTGCGCTGGGTGTCCATCTCCGGGTGCTTGCCAGCAGCTTCTGCACGTTCGACCTGGCAGCCGCCGGAGCGCGATTCGAGCACACGAGCCCGTAGGAGCGTCGCGGCTGCCGCCTTCCGGACTTCGCGCCCTGAGCGAGCGGCTTTACCCGACTGCCTGAAGCAGCTGGGCCTGCTCGTCCATGGCGACGGCGTCGATGAGGGGGTCGATGTCGCCGTCGAGGAGGCGGGGGATGCCGTGGACGGTGAGGTTGACGCGATGGTCGGTGACGCGGTCCTGGGGGAAGTTGTAGGTGCGGATCTTCTCGGAGCGTTCGCCGGTGCCGACCTGGGCGCGGCGGGCGCCGGCCTGCTCGGCGGCGGCGGCGGCGCGCTCGAGCTCGTAGAGGCGGGCGCGAAGGACGGCCTCCGCCTTCGCGCGGTTCTTGGCCTGTGAGCGCTCGTCCTGGCAGGTGACGACGATGCCGGTGGGCTCGTGGGTCATGCGGACAGCGGTGGCGACCTTGTTGACGTTCTGCCCGCCGGCGCCGCCGGAGTGGAAGATGTCGATGCGCACCTGACCCCAATCGATGTCCACGTCGACCTCGTCGACTTCGGGGAGGACGGCGACGGTCGCGGTGGAGGTGTGGATGCGGCCCTGCGCCTCGGTCTCGGGGACGCGCTGGACGCGGTGGACGCCGGACTCGTACTTGAGGCGCGAGTATGCGCCCTGGCCATGCACCTCGAAGACGATTTCCTTGTAGCCCCCGGCTGAGGCCTCGGAGGTGTTGATGACCTCTGTCTTCCAGCGCTGGCGCTCGGCGTAGCGCTGGTACATGCGGTAGAGGTCGGCGGCGAAGAGGGCGGCTTCCTCGCCGCCGGTGCCGCCGCGAATCTCGACGATGACGTCCTTATCGTCGGCGGGGTCGCGCGGGAGGAGCGCGACCTTGAGGTCCTGGTCGAGCTGCGCGAGTTCGGCGACGAGGCGCTCTTCCTCCTCACGGCCAAGGGTGCGCATCTCCTCGTCGGCGTCGCGGGCGAGGGCGCGGGCGTCCTCGAGGGCGGCTTCTGCGTCGCGGTAGCGGCGGTAGAGGGCGACGACAGTCTCGAGCTGAGAGCGCTCGCGGCCGAGCTCCTGGAGCCGGCGGTGGTCGCTGACGACGTCGGGGTCGGCGAGGAGGCGCGTGACCTCCTCGTAGCGCGCTTCAATCTCGGCCAAGCGTTCGAACATGGAGTCAGGATAACAGGGCTGGGGGTTATGCCCTCGGCGAGTCGGAGGCGTGACCGCTGGGAGCGGGAGCCGGAACCACCGCCCCAGCCCTCACCCCGAACGAGGGAGCGGCAACCCGGGATCGGTCAGGGTCCGCAAATGGCGTCGGAGACGCGGCGGGGAACTGTCCCGAGGCGAAGCCGGCCTGGCGCGCTACTCGAAGCCGAACAGCGGCGGGAAGGCGATAACGACGACCGCGGCCCAGAGCGCGTAGACGGGGATGTAGGCGGTCTGCCAGCGCTCGAGGTCGGTGAAGGTGCGCTTGCCTCGGAGGAAGGCGGCGAGGAGCCAGGCCGACCAGGCCAGGTTGGCGAGCAGGACGATGTTGAGTCCGAGGCCGGCGGTGCGGTTGGGCGTCCAGCCGAACTCGGTGATGCGGCTGAGGATCGCGGCGAGGGCGAGCACATCGATGAGCAGGGCGCTGACGACGAGGACGAGCTGGCACGCGTCCATGAGCGTCGGCGTCGCATCCGGGTCGCGAGCGGAGATGGAGTAGAGCACCAGCCCGACGACGACCACCAGGAGCAGGTCGAAGAGGATGAGCACCTCGCGGTCGGCGTCGATGAAGCTGCCGGTCAGGGCCATGCCAACGATCGCGGCGACGAGCATCAGGGCGAAGAGCGGGGTGAAGACGGCGGTGAGGACGGGGGCCATGTTCTCGATGACGCTCTGCTTGGCCTCGACGAGCCAGGCGACGACGAGGACGGCTCCGACGGCGCCGCAGGGCAGCACCCAGGAGGCGACGAGCGGCTCGACATCGATGTCCATCGCGGCGAAGAGGCCGATGGTGAGGCCGCTGAGCACGCCGCCGCCGAGCGCGATCAGCGCGTAGTAGATGAACCACTCACCGGTGAAGCGGACGAAGTCCATCCGCGGGGCGTCGCCTCGCCAGGCGCCGCCGAGGTAGGCCACGCCCGCGACGAGCCAGAGGAAGATCGGCAGGTGGATGGCCGTGAGCGCCTCGGTATCGCCGCCTTGGTCGAGCGGGAACGCGTTCACGAGGACCGCGGCGGCAACGAACGGGACGGCCAGGAGCGCGACGACGTGGCGGGGGATCGTCCGCCTCCAGGCAAGGAAGCCGACGAGGAACGGCAGCGCCAGTAACGACGCGTTGCGCGCGTAGAACGAGGCGTCGGCGTCGGTGGCACCGTCCTCGAAGGGGTTCAGTCCGAACGCGGCGGGCAGCTTAAACGCCAGCGCGGCAGCGATGGCGAAGCCGATGGTCACGGCGAGCCCCGCGTACTCGACGGCGGAGCGGTCGCGGACCGTGTCCCCAGCGAGCACGAGTTGCTTCCACAGGCGACTCGAGCGCTCCCGGGCGAACTCGCGCGACAGCTCGTGGATGCCGCCGATGCGCTTGATGGCGACGAGGAACGACTCGTCCTCGGTGAGGCCAGCGGCGCCGAGATCCGACATCTCCGAGCGCAGGTGGTCCTCAAGCTCATCGACGTCGGTGCGGTCGACCGTGCGGCGGCGCAGGAGGTAGGAGCGCCACTCGCGGATCTGTCCCTCGATGCCGGGGTCCATGGCTGACTGCATGCGCGGCTACCCTTCCACCGGGCGCGGGCGCGGGGCGGCCGGCGGCAACTGGAGGGCGTGCCAGGCATTCTGGAGCGCGCCCGCCACGACCTCCCACTGGCGGCGCTGCTCGAGGAGCGCGTCCCGGCCGCGGGGGGTGATGCGGTAATAGCGGCGCCGGCGGGCCCCTTCAGGGGTGTCCCACCTCGCCTCGATGTATCCGAGGCGGTCGAGGCGGTGGAGGAGCGGGTAGAGCATGCCGTCGGTCCAGTGCATGCCACCGCCAGACAGCTCGCCGATGCGCCTGAGGATGGCGTACCCATAGCTGTCGCCCTCCTCGAGGATGGCGAGGACCAGGGGGATCGCGGAGGCGGCCACGAGGTCCTTGCCGATGCGGGGGTCGCTGTCTGCTTCCATTGATCCACTATACATCGCGCTGCTAGGTATCCGTCAACTCAGGGTTGCGCCGAGGTGGAGGCGGTCGACGGCAAGGCCTTACTGTGCTTCCATCGCCGCCGGAGTAAGTAAGGTGGTCCGAATGTCGTGGCGCCGGTTGATCCTCGGGTTGGTGTTCGCGCTGCCTGCCCTGTTCGTCGCGTGCGCAGATGAGGGGACGCCGGACACGGCGAACCCGTTCCCGGAGCGCCAGCGGGTGCTGGTGGTGCACTCGTACGACGAGGGGTTCCGATGGACCTCGGAGCAGGGGCGGGGGATCGTCGAGGGGCTGCGCGAGGCCGAGATGCACGAGGGGCGGGAGTACGAACTGCGGACGTTCTTCATGGACACGCGGATCACGTACACAACTTCAGAGCAGACGGCAGAACGGGCCTCGGAGGCACGGCGACTGATCGAAGAGTACGAGCCCGCGCTCGTGTTCGTGACGGACGACGTGGCGCTGCGCGACGTGGCCGTGGCCTGGGTGGAGGAGCACCCGACCTCGGAGGTGGCGTTCGTCTTCTCGGGGAGCAACATCGACCCGAGCGTGTACGAGCCCATCGAAAGCCTCCAGCGGCCCGGCGGACAGATTACGGGGCTGATCGAGCGCATCCCGGTGGCCGAGGCGATCGCTGTGGCGCGGCGGGTGTTCCCGACCGCGTCGCAGGCGGCGCTGCTGGCCGACGGGAGCGCGAGCTCGGGCGCGGCGATCAGCGACTACACCTCGACGTACCCCGGAGGGCTGCCGAGCCCGCTGCGGGTAACGGGGTGGACACAGGCGCGAACGTTCGCCGAGTGGCAGCAGCGGGTGACGGCGGCGTCCCGCGACGCGGACGTGATCGGCCTGCTGAACTACCACGGACTGACGGACGCGACCGGGCAGATTGTGCCGCCCGCCACTGTGCTCGAGTGGACGCTCTCGAACTCCTCGAAGCCGGTGATGGGGCTGCTCACGGACTGGGCGCGCGACGGGATGCCGATGGCGGTGGGGAACTCCGGGATGCAGCACGGCGCCGCCGCGGGACGGATCGGCGCGGGGATCCTCCGGGGCGGCGACCCGGGGCAGGTCGCGATCGTGGACCCGAAGCTGGTGGAGACGGCGTTCAACCTCGGGGCGATCGAGCGACTGGGCTGGTCGGTGCCGGCGGGCGAGATCGAGGCGGCGGGACTGGTGATCCGGTAGCGACGACGCCCCGGGGGTTCGATGGAGCCTCGGAACCCCCACCGCCGCCCTCCCCCGAACGGGGGAGGGGGTTCGGGATGGCGGGTTGAAGCCGCGCGCGACGTGCGACAGCGTCGCGGCTACTGGCGGGCGGCGAGTTCGCGGTCGAGCATGAGGACGGCGCTGGAGTTGTCGCCGGCCATGCGCAGGCGCTCGACGATGAGGCCGACGCTGCTCTCTTCCTCGATCTGCTCGGCGATGAACCACTGGAGGAGCGGGTAGGAGGCGTAGTCGCGCTCGGCCTCGGCGCTCGTGTAGAGGGCCTGGATCGCGGCCGAGACGTGCTCCTCGTGCGCGAGGGCGAGCTCGAAGGCCTCGAGGGCAGAGTTGAAGCCGGTGCTCGGGGCGGCGATGGGCTGCAGGGTGAGGGAGCCGCCGCGGTCGAGGAGGAAGTCGGTGAACTTCAGGGCGTGCTCGTGTTCCTCGGAGGCCTGCACGCGCATCCAGTGCGCGAAGCCGGGGAGATTGCGTTCGGCGCAGTAGGCGGAGAGCTGCGCATAGGCGTACATCGAGGCGTACTCGAGGTTGATCTGGTCATTGTAGGCCTGCTGCAGGGCCGGGCTGAGTTTCACGGGTCTCCTATCCGCATGTATCGAAGGCTGCGAGCGGTGCATCGCCCGATACCCGATGTTGCCACATGTCGGGCGTCTGGATGCGTCCCGAATGCGGGCGCTCAGACGCCGAACTGGTGCACCGCCTGGTAGGTCATCAGCAGACCCGCCAGCGCGATGCCGAGTGCGCTCAGCGCGGGGAGGTACGCGAGGGCGCGGGCGGCGGACGCGTGACGGGCGACGGCGCCCCTGGGGAGTAGCCTCGAGAGGCGCTTGCCGAGCACGAGACTGATGCCGATGGCGGTAAGGACGCCGGCGAGGCCGAGGCTGAAGGCGACGATGAGCAGCATGCCGTAGAGGACCTGGCCGAGCGAGATCGCGGCGAGCATCACGAGGAGGGCCGAGGGGCAGGGAAGCAGGCCGCCGATGACGCCGAGGGTGAGGAGCCCACGCCAGGTGACGCGCGAGGCCTCGGTGGTCGCATCGGTGTGGGGGCGGGCGTGGCCATGCGCGTGGTGGTCGTCGTGGGGGTGGGGATGGGGGTGATCGTGCGCGTGCGTCTCGATGGCGGCCGGGGCGTGCGAGTGAGAGCGGCCGAACCAGCCATGGCGGTGTTCGCCCTGGGCGGGGCGAACCCGACGCAGCCGTGCGGCGAAGAGGACGACCCCCATGACGACGACGCTGACCCCTGAAGCGAGCCCGAGATAGAGGTAGAGACGCTCGGGGACGATGAAGGCGGACGCCGCGATGGTGACGAATCCGAGCAGGTAGACCATCGACGTATGGGTGGCGGTGACGGTCAGTCCCAGCGCCATCGCGTGACGGACGGTACCGCGGCTGCCCACGAGGTAGGCAGCAACCACGGTCTTGCCGTGACCCGGACCGAGTGCGTGCAGCATGCCGAAGCCGAATGCTGCGGCGAGGCTGGCCATCAAAACGGTCCACGAGCCTCGGTGAGAGAGGAGGACGTCGAAGCGGGTGGCGCGAGCCTCCTCGGAGGGAGCGCCCGCGGCAACGGCGGCCGCGGAGTTGGCGGTCACCGGGGCGTCGAGGCCTGTGCCGGGCTGCCAGTCGAAGCTGACGGCAAGGCGGTTGGGGGCGGAACGGAGGGCATCGTCGGGGAAGGTGCGGAGACCGTCGGAGAGGTCGACCGTCAGCTCCTCAGCCACGCGCACTACAGACCCGGCCGACTGGCGGACGACGGTCTCCTTCCAGCCGAGGCGGTCCGAGTAGTTGTGATCCTCGAAGGTCACGGGTACGGGCGCGGAGCGCGGCGGCAGGGTGGCGCGGTAGACGGCCGCGATGCGGAACGTCTCCAGGCCGCCTTCACCGGGAACGAACGCCGCCTCCGAGGTTACGGGGACGAGGGCGATGCGCTGGTCGGCCAGCAGCAGGTCCATGCCGCTCGCGAACTCGGCTGCGGCGCTCGTGCGGTAGGCGGTCAGCTCCTCGACGGCGACCGTGCCGTCGCCGTCGGCATCGATGGACTCGCGGAGCTGGAAGGCGGGGATCTCGGCGAAGTCGAGGACGTAGTGGACGTCGACGGCGTCACGGTAGAGCTCGAGGCGCGCGTACCGGTTCACGGTGAAGTTCCCGAGCGGGTGCGCCGCCGCGTGCCGGGGAGCGGCGATGAGCGGAAGGAGCGCGCTCATCGCGACGAGGAGAACGGCGGCGAAGGAGAGCCGGCGGCCGGTCACAGGGCACCTCCGAGCTGCTTCAGCATAGCGGCTGCTTCCTGGGCGTGAAGGACGTGAAAGCGCGGGTTAATGGCGAGGGCACGGCCGAGGTAGTCGCGCGCTACCGAGGCGTCGCCCTGGGCGGCGGCGATCATGCCGGCGTGGTAGAGGTAGAGCGGCTGCTGCGTGCCCAGGCGGAGCGCCTCCTCGGCGTGTGCGCGGGCCTCCTCGAGGTGGCCGGACTTGTAGAGGGTCCACGCGAGGGCGTCGGCGGACGCGACGCCCGGACGGTCCTCGGCGGCGGCACGGGCCGCGCGGAGGGAGCGGTCGAGGTCGCGGTCCTGGTCGGCAAGGAAGAGCGCGGTCTGGAGGTCGGTGTTGACGCCGCTGGCGCGATAGAGCTGGTCGATGGCGTCGACGAGGGCGTACTGGCTCGCGGCCTCGGCGGTGCGCCCGCTCGCCGTATACACGTCGCCGAGGGCGATCACGTAGTCGGGCAAGGGATGGCGCGCGATCACGTCCTCGAAGAGCGCGATGGCACGGTCGTAGTCCTGACGGGCGGCGGCGATCGACGCCTGGCCGGCACGCGCAGCGACGTAGCCGGGATAGGCCTCGAGCGCGCGGTCGTAAGCGTCCGCGGCGTCGTCGAGGCGGCCATGGGTGAGGTAGAAGTTGCCGAGCTCGGAGCGCGCCCACGCGGAGTTCTCAGGGCGAGCGCCCCCGTCGACGTCGATGGCGTTGCGCCAGCTGCGCTCGGCCTGTTGCAGGTCGCCTCGCAGCTCGTGCAGCGCGGCGAGGCGGCTGAAGGAGCCCAGGCCTGGAGCTGCCTTCGCCATCGCGAGGTAGGTCGCCTCGGCCTCGTCGTACCGGCCGAGCGCGAGCTGTGCGTCGCCGACGATGCCGAGGCCGTAGGGGTCGCCGGGCAGCTCCTGCAGCGCCTCGGAGGCGAGGTCGAGGCCGCCTCGGAAATCGTGGAGCGAGACGCGGACGAACGCGAGCTGCAGCCGGGCATCGGCGTTGCCACTGGGGAGGATGCGCAGCGACTCCTCGAGGGCCGTCTGCGCGCGGGAATAGTCGGTCACGTCGCCGGTCTGACGCGCGCGGCGGAGGTAGAGGTCGGCGAGCTTGTTGTAGGCGGTGAAGTCATAGGGGTCGGCCTCGATGCGGCGTTCCCAGAAGGCGATGGAGTCGTTGGTCATGGCGAGGACGGTCGAGGTCTGGGCGGGCGGGTCGCCGGCCGGCGGCCGGGGCTCCTCGGAGGAGGAGCACCCGGCAGCCAGCAGGGTCAGGGCCAGCGCCGCGGCCGAAGCGAGGAGGAAGACGGTCCGAGCAGCGGCGCTGGTCCGGTACATGAGTCGGTCCTTTCCTCGGAGGGCGCTAGCGGGCCGCGCGACGGCGGACGGCGAGCGCCGCACCGGCGACGACCAGGAGCGCGCCGCCAGCCAGCGTGAGCTGCCAGGCGAGGCTGGAGCCTTCGTCCGTCAGGCCGGCGTTCCCGGTCTTCGGAGGCGCGGGCATCGCGGTGCTCGTGGCGCCGGCGGTCGCCGTCGGCGTCGCCTGAGCGGCCATGAACGGCTCGGCGAGGTAGGGGAAGGTCCCCAGGAAGGCCTTGTCGTTCGCGTTGACCGCGTCTGGGATACCGGCCGCGCCGCCGCGGTTGAGGACGATGCCCAGAGCGGCGTCGATGACGTCATCCTGCAGACGGCGGCCGTTGGGGAAGACCACGTCCTTCGAGAAGTCGATGGTGACCACGTCGGGGATGAGCGCGCCGGCGACCTGCTCTGCGGTCAGGTTGCCGAGCGGACCGCCATTCTCGGCAGGCAGGACGGACTTCACGGCGTCGCGCAACCCCGTGACCGAGGCCTGAGCCATCGGGCGGTAGGTCGCGACATCGCCGGAGGGGCTGGCCTGGTTGAAGGCGTTCTTCGACGCGCTGGGGATGAGGGCCGTGTTGATGGCGGGGATCGCCATGCGGTCGACCTGGCTGTTGCCTCGAGCGGTGCTGGTCCACGCCTTGATGGTGCCTGTGTTCGCGTCGGCGGCGCCGGTGAGGGCCGTGATCGGCAGCTCGATGACGAGGGCGGAGACGTTGGTGCCGGCGAAGGTGTCGCTCGGCGTCTGGCCGGACTGGCGGAGCCCATTCGCGGGCGTGTAGGGCGCGCTCGTGAAGCTCTTGAAGCCCGTCAGGTCGAAGAAGAACGGGTCATCGCGGAGGCCCGCGAAGATCTTGATGCCGCCGGCATCGGTGACCATTGGAGCGGTCCCCGCAGGCGTCACCTTGCCCGTGATCGGCGTGTTGCCGAGCCCGGTGACGGTGAAGTCGTTGCCGGTGAACTTCACGACGACAGTGGCGTCGGCGTTGAGGTCGCCGTTGTTGTCGACGTGGATGCGGTAGTCTACGCCGCTCGCGAAGTTCGTCGTCGCGTTCGCGGAGGGCGTCGTGAGCGGGTTGACGTTCAGGGCCACGACGAGGTTGTTGGCGTTCGTCGGGCTGCGGAACGCATAGACATCGGTGATGTCTGCGCCGGCGTCCCCCTCGACGCTCGGCGAGTCTTTGTGGTCGGCGCCCTCGGCGCGCATGCCGAGGACGGCGAAGGCGAGGAGCGCGATGCCAACGATGGCAAGCGCCGCGCCTCCGAGGGATGGCCACTGTCTGGGTACTACGTGCACAGATGCTCCTTTCGCAGCGGGCTGAGGTATGCGCCGGCTCCCGGGTAAGCCGGTCGCATGCCTGTAGTTCGTGGCCACGCGCGAAAGGGATCAGCGTCCGAGGGCGAATCAGGCAGAAATTTCGGAGGTTGTTACGTTCCTGACGGGGCGTGTACCTGCAGCGAGCGCTCAGAGCCGCGGGCAGCGCCTCGAACGCGACTACTTCGTGGGGGTGGAGGCGAGGTCATCCAGGAAGGCATCGACATCGAGCGTGAGGTCGGCCTCCCTCGTGAGGTTGTCGGCGCCGACGGCGCTCACGTGGAGGGTGACGGTGGCGCCCGGGTCGGCTCGGAAACGGACGGAGGCGCCTTCGAGGTCGCCGATGAGCGTGGCGCCACTGAGCGTCCACGTGAACGACGGGTCGATCATCTCGACATCGCCGGCGGTCGCAGTGAACTCGCGGTCCGCAACGTCTCGCACCTGCACGGCGATGGAGACGGACGCTCGCCTCGGACGGAGCAGGACGAGGCCAGAGGCACGCAGGGCATCGGTGACGATGTCGGCCCGCAGGGCGGTGGTCCCGTTGCGGTGCCGCGCGCCGAGGACCATGGTCTGCGCAGAGGGCACGGGGCTGCCACTGCCATCGATGGAGGGCGCGAGCGGGCGGGGGCCGAAGGGCAGGCTGGCGCCGAGCAGCGCGATCGGACTCGGGAGGGCCGGGAGGTTGCGCTCGGCGAGGCGGCCGAGGACGCCTCGGACGGCGAGGCGGGCGAGCTGCGGCGGGGCAATCATGGCGAGCACGGCGCTGCGCCACGACTCGGCGTCGAGCCGCCTCGCGCGGGCCGTGAGCGGGTGCACGGCGACGTCCGTGGACGCGACGCGCCCGGTGATGGAGCTCGACTGAGCGCCGTGCGTCAGGCGTACCTGGTCGGCGATCGTCACGGTGGCGGTGGCCGCGCCGGCGATCGTGGCGTCGATGCGGTCCGTCATCGTGCCGCCGGCCATGGTGACGCGGGGGTTAGAGAGGACGATGGGGCCGCACTCGCATGGCTCGCCACTGAGAGAGAGCGGGGTGATCAGGGTGCGCGCGAGGGCGAGCACGAAGGAGGGGCGGACGACGGCGCCGAAGCCGGCCGCGAACTCCGTCCCATCTTCACTGACCTCGGCGGGCGGCACGCCGATCGTCTCGGCGGCGAGCACGTCAGCATCGCGCGGCGGGCCCGCGGTCCCTGTGGAGACGCCGATCCGCGAGCGGCGCGTGGAGTTGAGGAGCACGCGGAGCATGGCCGTGAGCGCAAACTCGGCCGGCGTGGGCACCGCTTCGAGGTTGTCGGCGGTGACTTCTGGCAGGTCCGGAAGCACCGAAGCGGGCCCTTCGTCCACGACCGATAGGAACGGGGTCCTCCCCAGGACATCGGCGATACCCGAGCGCAGGGCATCGGTCACGCGCTGCTGGATGCCGGCGATCGCGGCGAGGGGTTCCTGCTCGGGGACACCGGATACGGCCTCGTAGTCCCGCGCGTAGCGGGCGGCAAGCGCCTGGGCAGCCTCCATGTCCCCGAGATGCGGAACGATGGCGAGCATGAGGTCCAGGGCGCCACGCTTGAGGCTGTCCTCGACCGTGTCGCCGATGGCGTCAACGAGCGGGTCGAGTGACACCGGCGGTGTGAGGCCGGGCTTCACGACGGGAGCGCGTCGCGATCGTGTAGCCGCGGGGCCGGCCGAAGCCGTCCGTCGTGACGTCGCCATAGTTGCCCTCCCCGAGCCCCCTGACGGGCCCCTTCGACCCGCCGCGCATGCGCGCATCGTAGTGTTCTACGCGCAGCAACGCGAGTGGTATGAGGGCTAAAGCTGGATCGCAAAGAGGGGCTGTGAGGTCGGGGCCGGTGAGCCTCCTGCGGGCTCCTCGGTGACCGCGATCGTGTCGCCCTCCTCGAGCGAGGCGTCAAAGGTGGTGTTGCCGCGACCCGAAGCGTCGACGGAGAAGAGCCCGACGCCGGCGACCTGCTCGCCTCGGAGCATCCACACCTGGTAGACGCGACCCGCCGGCAGATCGGCGAGGCCCGCGACATCGAGGGTGGCACGGTCGGTCGCGGCGTCGTACCGGAGTGTGGTGCCGGCCGCGGGGCCGCTGGCCACCGTACGCACCAGGTCCTCGGAGCCGCCCCCGGGACCGAGGACGAAGAAGCCGGTGATGACGGCGCCCAGCGCGAAGAGGGCAATGACGGCCGCAAGTAGCGCGGACGGCGGGCGGCGACGGCGGGCCGCGAGTGGAATGGGCGCCCGTGATTCTTCGGCGGCGGACGCGTCAGCTTCGGCGACGGCCGCGAGGATGCGAGAACGGAGACGCACGGGGGGGTCGCGGTCCTCCGGAGCATAGGCGAGCAGCGAGGCGGTGGCGCGGAGTGCGACCGCCTCCTCGTGGCGACCGCACTCGCGGAGGTGCGACTCCACCTCGCGACGCTCCTCGGGCGGGAGCGCGTCGACGGCGTAGGCGCCGAGCGCCTCGTTGACCTGGTCGCAGTTCATGCCGAGTGCCCCACGCCCAGCTCGGAGCGGAGCCGGGTGAGTCCGAGGCGCAGCCTGCTCTTCACGGTGCCGACGGGCAGCCCTTCGCGTTCCGCGATCTCAGTCTGAGTCATGCCCTCGAAGTACGCGAGTTCGATGGCCAGGCGCTGCTCGGAAGGCAGCGCGGCGAGCGCGACGCGGACGGCATCAAGGGTGATGGAGTCAGCGACCGCGGCCAGGATGTCGGCGGCGGCGGGGTCGGCGACATCGAAGTCAGGCGCGAAGGAGCGCGCGGCGAGCCCGCGTTGCCTGCGCAGGAGGTCGATGGAGCGGCGGTGCACGATGGTCATCAGCAGAGAACCCACCTGTCCGCGGGCGCCATCGATCCGGTCGGCCTGGTTCCAGAGGGCAATGAACGCCTCCTGCACCGCGTCCTCGGCGGCCTCGCCGCTTCCGAGGACGCGATAGGCGAGGCCGAAGGCGCGGCGCCCGTACTGGTCGTACAGGGCCTCGAGCGCCTGCGGGTCACGCGCTCGAAGGCCGGCGAGGATGTCGCCTGCCGCGTCACCGGTACTTCGCATCAGCGGCGTCCTCGGATCACCGGCGGGGGTGCGTCAACGTTCCTGCCGAGGGGGGCGCGGAGTGTCGCGGTGGGCACGTCGTGCGGGTCGCCTTCCTCGGGCGGTGGCACGGCGGGCGCGTGCCGGGGAGAGGTGACGTGATTGTAAGAGCTTCGAGCACGATGCCGGCGGACGGCTGACCGGGGGCAGGTCAGGTGACCTGCAACTCGCGGGCTTCCTCGATGCGGCCGCGGTGATCGAAACGCTTCGCGGCCTCGTGCGCCGCGAGCACGACGAGGAGGCCGACGACCATGAGCGCGACGGGCGCCAACACGGAGCCGGAGGGCGCATCGATGGCCGTGCTGTCGACACCTCGAGGCCAGGGCCAGAGGACGCGGAGCGAGCCGGCCATAAGTCCGATGAGGATGGCCATCACGCTGTCGTAGTGGGTGCTCAGGGCCCAGTGCAGCAGTTGAGAGAAGAGCGCGAGGCCGACGACACAGCCAAGGAGGAACACGCCGACCGCGAGAACGTCGCGGTCGTTCACGGCGCCGAGGACCGCACCGTACATCCCGAGCATGACGAGGAGGAACGAACCGGAGACGCCCGGGAGGATCATGGCACAGATGGCGACAGCGCCGGAGCCGAAGAAGACCCAGAGCGCGGGGTCCTCGATACCGCCGCCATCGTGGTCGCTCGTTGCCTCGTGCAGGCCGAGCAAGACCCAGGTGGAGACGGCCGCGAACGCGAGCGCGGCCAGGCGGGTCGCATCGCGGCGGATGAGCAGCTGCCAGGCGATGCCGGTCGAGCCGGCGACGAGGCCGAGGAAGAGGCCCGCGAGCGGGACGGGGTGATCCTCGAGCAGGGTTTCGATGAGGTGGGAGAGACTCAACACGGCGAGCCCGATGCCCGTGAGGAGCGGCAGGAGGAAGAGCCACTCGACGCGGCGGAGGTGGCCGACTCCGCGGCGCACATCGAGGCGGGCGAAGTGGCCGAGCGCGCGCGACCCGGTACGGATCGCCTCGATGAGGCGATGGTAGATGGCGAGCACGAGGGCGACCGTGCCGCCGGAGACCCCGGGCACTACGTCGGCGGCGCCCATGACGAAGCCGCGCAGGATGTTGACCGGGACCGCTCGCATTGATCGCAGTGTAGCGAGCGCGCCCACAGGCGCACCCGGCCATGAGCCGCGGGCGCCGGGCGCGCCTCCTCAGAGGAGCGCCCGGGCGATCTTCGACATCGCGGCCGCGACAATGTCGCGCTGAACGGCGGCGTTGTCGGGATGGAAGTAGGAGCCGTGGGGATCGCCGCTCCCGATGGCAGGGACGGAATGGTCCTCGTTGACGGCGAACTTGCCGACGAGCGGGCCGCCGACGAGGTCACCCTTCGCATCCACGTTGATCCAGTAGTCGCAGCCGCGCGTGCGGTTGTCGAGCTGCAGCATCTTCCGGACCGGGAGCATCCAGAGGGGGCTGCCGAGGGTGCAGTGCAGTTGCGGGATGGCGGGGCCATCGAGCGCGCGGATGGTGTGGTGCGCGACCACGGTACCCCACGAGTGCGTGACGAGGATCACCGGCGCCCCTGATTGCAGGAGCGGGTTCAGACGCTCGCTGAGGCGATTGTCGACGGCGGTCCGGATGCGGTCGGAGGCGAGGTACTTCACGAAGTCGCCGATGTACTCGTCGAAGTTGAGGAGCCAGTTCATGAGGCCGCGCTCGGCGGCGCGGTCGCGGGTGCCGCCGAGCAGGCGAGCGGTCCCGGGCTCCGCGAGGTCCGTGGCCAGCTCGATGCGGCTCTCCATGAGCGCGCGGATTTCCTCGGTCAACTCATCGGCGCGAGCGCGTTCGTCGGCGTCGAGGTCCGCAAGCGGCTCGACGCCGCGCAGGCCGCGCGAGCGCGCGTTGAAGACGTCGTCCCAGACCACCTCGATGAAGTTGTCGAGCGGGAGGTTGAGGTAGCGGTTGAAGGCGGCCCGCCAGCGGTCGGAGTAGCCGGCCACGTGATCGCCGATGCCGTGGACGAAGATGACGCGCGCGTCGTTGGGAGCGCCGATCGACTCCAGAGGGGGGCGCCAGTCAACACCCGCGGCGCTGCCCTCGAAGGGGCGGGTGCTGAGGAAGGTCCAGGCATGCATGCCGGGGCCGTTCTCGAGCTGGGGCACCTGCTCGTAGCTGTTCTCCTCGAGCCAGTTGCCGGCGGTCTCGATGAGGTCGGAGTAGGAAAGCGAGAAGCGCTTCTTGCGCATGGCCTCGATGACGCTGTAGGTGAGCGCCCCGTGGTAGTCAGAATCGATCCACGCGTCGGCACTGGTCTGGTCGGAGCGGCAGCCGGAGATGAGGATGGCGTTCTGATCTGTGAGCGCGCTGCCGAACTTGCGGCGCTGGACATCGCGGAAGCCGACCATGTTCACCGTGCGCTCGGGGGTGCCGGGATCGACATCGACACCGGCGGCCATGCGAAAGGCGACGTCGGGCGGCGGGACGAGGAAGCGGGTCTGGTCGCGGCCCCGGTTTCCGGGCTCCTTGTAGAACTGCCTGGTCCCGGTCCCGGAGTGGCAGCAGTCGAGCACGAGGGTGAAGTTGACGCCTTCGGGGACGCTTCCGATGGCCTTCCTGAGCTCGTCATCGGTGAACGGATCGTCCCAGTCGAGGTCGTAGGGGCAGAGGATCTCGTCGAGACCGTCCTCGAGCTCGTCGCCGTCGCGGTCGCGGACCTGGGAACCGTGCCCCGAGAAGTGGAAGAGGAGGACGGAGCCCGGGCCGGCGCCATCGACGAGCCAATGGAGGCGCTCGCGGATGTTGGCGGTGGTGGCTCGCTTGTCCGTGAGGAGGCGGATGTCCTCGGGGTTGAAGCCGAAGTGCTCCGTGATGGTCTTGCCCATCAGGAGGACATCGTTTACGCAGCCCTTGAGGTTGTGGCGCGGGTCGGGGTACTGATTGATGCCAACGAGGAGGGCTCGCCGGACGGGTTGCGGGCTCATCGGAGTCCTTCCTGCGCGCAGCGCACAAGACCGGTGTGCGGCCTCGGCCCGGTGGCCCCGAACGGCAGGAAGGGCGAGGCGTCGGCGGCACTATACACCACCGGCACGGATGGCCCGCGGCGGGGACCGGCACGGCCCGGGCCGGTGCGCTAGATCGGCGAAGAGCCGCCGCCGCCTCGCGGGTCGTAGAGCGTGCGTATCGCCTGCACCAGGTCGGAGAACGAGTCGAACGCGCGGTCGGGGAGTTGCTCGAGGAAGGCGGCTACCTCGGTATCGAGGCCGCCGTGATCGCGCGCATTGCGGACCACGGCCGCCCTCGATACGGGGTACTCGAGGCCGGCGAGGGCGCGCTCGTAGTCCTCGCGGGTGGCTCGAGGCTGCATCGTCCGTCGCCGGTCAGAAGAGCCAGACGAGCAAGAGGATGATCAGGACGATGGCCAGTACCGTGCCGACACCGATGTACATAGGTGCCCCCCTTCATTGAGGGCACCATAGCTCCTGAGTTCTTGCAGGCGACGGCGGTCTCCTCGGAATTCCTCGCAAATGCATCGCGTTCCGGGCGCGCGCCGCCCATGAGCGGTCGCGCGAGGCAGGTGCTTACAGACTCGTAACGGTACCTTTTCATGTCGTTACGATTTCATATCGACAGCAGGCAAAACCTCGCGTTATCTTCCGTCCACCAACCGGGGACTGTATGAAGTGGAGTTCAGTGCCTCAACCCACCGGATCAGAAGAGGAGCAGCAGCGGAGCCTCGTGTCGCGCCGGACGTTCGTGAAGGGCCTCGGCGCTGGGGCGCTGGCGGGGATGGTCTTCGCGCACGGGGCGTGGGTCCCGGAAGCGGCGGCGCAGCGGACGATCGCGGCGCACGGAGCTTCGATGCGCGGCATCGACCTGCCCCGCAGACGAGGACGGTTCGCGCAGGGACGGTTCGGGTTCATGTTCCCGGACCTGCCGGCGTTCGATGTCCCGCTGGAGGCGACGGACGCGCTGGCAGCAACGATGCGCGACCCGGCGAACGGTTCGACGACGGGGAACAACAACGACCTCCCATCGGGATTCACGTTCTTCGGCCAGTTCACGGACCATGACCTCACGATGGACCGGGAGACGCTGGGCGACCAGCAGGCAGACCCTGACGGGGCGACGAACTTCCGCTCGCCCGTCCTGAACCTCGACACGCTGTACAACCCGATCCAGCCGGACGGGGTGAGCGCCGGGGCGGTGCGCGACCCCGCCAACCCCGCGAAGCTGCTGCTGGTGGTGAACGAGCACGGCGTGCTCGACCTGCCTCGCAACACCGACGGGACGGCGAAGCTGGGGGACCCGCGGAACGAGGAGAACCTCGTCATCTGCCAGCTGCACATCGCGTTCGCGCGGTTCCACAACCGGCTGGTGGACGAGGGGATGACCTTCGCCCAGGCACGGCGGGCGACGGTGCACCACCACCAGTGGGTGGTGATGAACGACCTGTTGCCTCGGAACGTGGGCCAGGAGGTCGTGGACTCGGTGGTGCGTCTGCTACCGAACGGCAAGCGGAAGGCGGTGACACAGTACTTCCGTCCCCGGAATCGCCTGCGGCTGTTCACGCCGCTGGAGTTCGCGGTGGCGGCGTTCCGGTTCGGCCACTCGCAGGTGCGGAACAACTACCAGATCAACCCGCCGAACCGGGTCGCGATCCAGCAGCCGGTGGCGGGGGACGGGAACCTGAACGGCTTCCGGCCGATCCCGGCGCACCTGAAGGCGGACTTCCGCAACTTCTTCCACTTCCCGGACAGCCCGAACCCGCCGGTGCCGGACCCCTTCAACAGCACGCGGCGGATCGATGCGACGCTCTCGGCGAACCTGCTGAACCTGCCGTCGCAGTCGTTGCCGACCTCGCCGGACCGCACCTCTCTGCCGGCGCGGAACATGCAGCGCGGCGTACAGGTCGGTCTTCCTAGCGGGCAGGAAGTGGCGAGGCGCATCGGGGCACCGGTGCTGACGAACGCGGAACTGGCGGCAGCGGCGGGGAACCCGACGCAGGCGGCCATCGAGCTCGCGCGTCCGGAGTTCAACGGCGAGGCGCCGCTGTGGTTCTACATCCTCGCGGAGTCGGGGGTGGTGAACAACGGAGAGCGCATCGGCAGCGTCGGGGCGACGATCATCGCGGAAACCCTGGCGGGCATCATGGACGCGGACCCGAACTCGTACTTCCAGGTACGGGGCTGGCAGCCGATGAGCGAGTCGTTCGGTATGCAGGAGTTGCTCGAGTTCGCCGGAGCCGTGGGGCGAGACGCCCCGCAGCTGCCATAGGACCAGCTGGCTGGACGGACGACGATCGAGGAGGCTCGCGCCACGGCGCGAGCCTCCTTGTTCTTGATGGCGGCGTCAGGCGAGCCTCGATAGCCTGCACGCGAAGGCGGTAGTGGCTGCCGAGGCGCGGGCCGCCTCGACGGCAGCGGAGAGCACCCAGGCCGCGGCGGCGCTCGACCACTCGGGCATGCGGACGGCGATGCCTCGGATCGCAGCGGACAGCGGTCGGTCGAGCGGCGCCTCTGGGGGAGCCGCGATGCGGAGTTCCGCGGGGACAGTCGCGGGCGTCCCGAAGCTGAAGAACGGGCTTCCCGGGCGAACGAGGCGACCGGCGACGTCCAACTCGGAGTGTGTTCCCAGCATCCCGCCGTCGAACGCGAGGGCGGCGTCGACAGGCTCGTCGTGACGTGCACTGAACGACGCGAGCCAGGACGCGTGTGTGTCATCGGAGGGAGGCGGAGCGGGCGACATACCCACGGCCGTAAGTTGCAGTGCGGACGATTCGACGATGCCGAAGCGACCGAGCGCGTCTTCAAGGCACTGGACGAGCGCGGGCAGGACGGGCACGAGACCCGAGCCCGCTTTGATGCCGACCTGCCCAGCCGAGGCGCGCTGTCTCTACGCCCGCGGCCAGTTCTACCTCGTGGGTGGACCAGAGCGCGCCGGGCATGAGACCGCCGCGCTCCCAGCCCAGCATCTCGGCACGACTGCGGAAGAGTGACCACAGCTCGCCCTCACTCGGAGGCACCGCATCCACGTGCACGGCCAGCCGGCCGAACACCTCGAGGAAGAGGATGCCGTCCGGAGGACCGACGCGCGGGGCAGCAGACCAGCCGCCGTGTCGCTCGAGCATGTCGAGCGTGCTCGTCAGTCCACCGCGCGGCGGCGGTACTGGACCGCCTCGGCGAGGTGGGGGGCCTCGATGGTGTCTGACACGGCGAGGTCGGCGATGGTGCGGGCGACTTTCAGCACGCGGTGGAAGGCGCGGGCGGAGAGCGCAAGGCGCTCCATCGCGGAAGCGAGGAGCGGCTGCGCGGCGGGGGCGAGGCGCTGCTGGCAGTGCTCGCGGACCTCGAGGGGGCCCATCTCGGCGTTGGCGATGTAGGGCGTGCCTTCGAGGCGGGCCCGTTGTAACTCGCGAGCGGCCGCCACACGCCTGCGGACAGCAGACGACGACTCACCCGACGGGGCGGCCGTGAGTTCGGCGTATTCGACGCGGGGGACATCGACGAAGAGGTCGAAGCGGTCGAGGAGGGGGCCGGAGATGCGGCGCTGATAGCGGGTGACCATTGCCTCGGCGCAGGTGCAGGGATGACGGTTGTCACCGTGGTAGCCGCAGGGGCATCCGTGCGAGTCAGAACAACAGTGGGCGTCGGGCGGTTCGGGTGCTGCACCTGGCAACCGGGCGCTGGCCCAAGGGCGGCTCTTCGTGACCGGCCTGTCCGCCCGCATCGCCGAGCCCTCCGAACTCCCGCTCGAACTGCGAGTACTCCCGCAGTGGGTGGGCTGGAGACTGGTGGAGGTGCCAGGCAGGCCGAAGCCCACCAAACAGCCCCTCAATCCTCGCACTGGAGCACTCGCCTCCACAACCGACTCCTCCACGTGGGGCACGTTCGAGCAGGCAGCGCGCTGCCCCGAAAGCGACGGCGTTGGCTTCGTGTTCACGGAGGGCGACCCGTATGCAGGCGTAGACCTCGACGACTGTCGCGACCCCCAGACCGGGGCGGTTGAGGAATGGGCGGCGGGCATCGTCCGCGACTTCGACACGTACACCGAAGTCAGCCCGTCCGGTACGGGTCTGCACCTCCTGGTCCGCGCGGAACTCGTCGGCACCCGACGCCGCAAAGGTCGGGTCGAGATGTACGACCGAGCTCGGTACTTCACGATGACCGGCCAGCGCCTTCCCGGGACTCCGCCCGCAATCCAGGACCGCGCCGACGAGATCGCGGCACTGTACGCCGAGGTGTTCGGACCGGCGGAGGCCGTTCAGCCTCGAGCGATCCAGTCCAGCCTGACCGACGTCGAGCTGCTCGACCGGGCACGCCAGGCCGCGAATGGAGAGAAGCTCCAGCGGCTCTGGGCCGGCGAGACCACGGGCTACGAGTCGACGAGTGAAGCCGACCTCGCGCTCTGCAGTCTGTTGGCGTTCTGGGCCGGGCCAGACCAGTCGCGGATCGACCGCCTCTTCCGGCAGTCCGCGCTGATGCGTCCGAAATGGGACGAGCCGCACGGCAGCCAGACGTACGGCGAGATGACGATCGCGACCGCCCTCAGCGGACGGACGGACTTCGTCGGCTCCGCCGAGCCCGCGGACGCTCCCAACCTGAACCAGTTCATGGAGACCGACGCGGGCAATGCCGAGGCGTTCGCGGCGTCGTACCAAGGCCAGCTCGTCTTCGACCACCGTCTACGGCGCTGGTTGATCCGCGGTGAGCACCGCTGGGTCCCGGACAACGTCACCGAGGTACGCCTGTACGCGAAGCGGGTGGCACGGGGGCGTCTGAAGGCGGCAGCCGAGATCAGCGAGGAAGAGAAGCGGAAACGCGCAGTTCGACACGCCGTGACGTCGGAGTCACGTCAACGTCTGGACGCGATGATCGAGCTCGCGAAGTCGGAGCAGGGCATTGCGGACACGGGCGAGGACTGGGACGCCCGCCCCGATCTCCTCGCCGCCACCAACGGGGTCGTCGAACTCGACACCGGGCGTGTGCGGTCGGGGCGGGCCGAAGACCGCATCACGCTCGCGGTCCCCATCCCGTACCGAGCGGATGCGGCCTGCCCGCGCTGGGAGCGCTTCCTCGAAGAGGTGTTCGCCGGCGACCGTGAGGTGATCGCATTCATCCAGCGGGCGGTCGGCTACTCGCTCACCGGCCATATTGAGGAGCATGCGCTGTTCCTGTTGTTCGGCACGGGCCGCAACGGGAAGTCGGTGCTGCTGAACACGCTGCGCCGGCTGTTCGGCGACTACGCCCTGAATCTCCCCTTCAGCGCCTTCGAACTCGGACCCCGCAGTCAGCTCAGCCCTGACCTCGCCCTCCTCCCAGGCAAACGTCTGGTCACGAGTTCTGAGACCAACGATGGCTCACGCCTGAACGAGGCGCGGATCAAGGCCCTCACGGGTGGCGACCCCATCACCGCGAACCCGAAGTACGCGGCCCCGTTCGAGTTCATGCCGGTGGGCAAGTTCTGGCTCGCCGTGAACCACCTCCCGGTTGTCCACGACGACTCGGAGGGGTTCTGGCAGCGCGTGATGCTGATCCGGTTCGAGCGAGTCTTCAAAAGGACTGAGCGGGACCCCCAACTCGAACAGCGACTGGCGGAGGAGCTGCCGGGCATCTTCGCCTGGGCCGTGCGGGGTGCGGTGGCCTGGAAGGATCAGGGTCTCACTCCCCCACCGACCGTGCGGATGGCCACGGAGTCGTACCGCACCGAGTCCGACCCGCTCGCCGACTTCGTCGCGGCGCGCTGCGCGGTCGCGGCCAGTTACACCGTCCAGTCGAGTGCGCTTTACACGGAGTACAGCGCCTGGTGCGACTCCCTCGGCATGCCCTCACGGGAACGACTGACGCTCACTGCCTTCGGGAGACGGATCGGCGAACGGTTCACGAAGCAGTCGACCAAGCGCGGGAAGTTTTATGTCGGCATCGGCCTCCTCTCTCCACAGGGTGACGGGTTTGAGCCCGGTGACGGGTTAGGGGGCCGTTTTCAGAAAGTCTCCCATGATCGTCCTCGCGAAGGAGAGTTCGGGGAAAACCCGTCACAACCCGTCACCCAAGGCCAACCCGTCACCACTCCTCTCTGTGGCGAGGGGTGCGGGACCGCAGTCGGGTACGAGGGCGAGCTGTGCGGTGCCTGCGCGGAGTCTGCGTTCAGCAGCGGAGGTGACCAATGACAGATCCTGACGTCCAGGTCGAGCAGGTCGACATCGACTCGCTCCGCCCCGACCCCGCGAACCCGCGGCGCATCTCGGAATCCGAACTCGAGGCCCTCACTCGCTCGCTGCGGGAGTTTGGCTTCGTGCAGCCGGTGCTGGTGCGTCGCGAGGATAGGACTGTGATCGGTGGGCACCAGCGACTGCTCGCAGCCCGCCGACTGGGCGTGAAGACGGTGCCCGTCGTCTACCTCGACCTGTCCGTGGAACGCGCCCGTCTCCTCAACGTCGCCCTGAACAAGATCAGCGGCGCGTGGGACGAGGAGCTGCTCGCCCGGCTGCTCGCCGACCTGCAGGACGTTCCGGACATCGACCTCACCCTGACCGGATTCGAAGCAGACGAGTTGTCGAAGCTGCTGAAGTCGCTCGACCGCCGCGAGCGCCGAGAACGCGCGGAGCACTTCGACCTCGACGAGGCCCTGGAGCAGGCGAAGCGGGAGCCCCGGACGAAGCCGGGCGACCTCTGGCTCCTGGGCGAGCACCGCCTCCTGTGCGGGGATAGCACCGACCCGGCGGTCGTGGGCCGGCTGTTGGGCACCGAGCGCGCACAGGTGGCCTTCACGGACCCGCCCTACAACGTCGCTTTCGGTGACCACGGCGGGCAGCAGCGGGGGAGCCGCAAGCGCCGGATCGCGAACGACGCCATGCCGCCCGAGCAATGGGAGGCGTTCTGCCGCGGCTGGGCGATGAACCTGTTCTCGCATGTGGACGGTGCGGTCTACGTCTCCATGTCCACGAAAGAATGGGCGACCGTGTCGCGTGTTCTTGAGGAAGCCGGCGGGCATTGGTCGGACACCATCATCTGGGCGAAGGACCGCTTCGTCCTCGGGCGCGCGGACTACCAGCGGCAGTACGAACCGATTTGGTACGGGTGGCGCGAGAGCACCGCTCACCACTGGTGCGGCGACCGCAACCAGGGCGATGTGTGGCAGATCGAACGGCCATCGGACTCACCCCTGCATCCCACCATGAAGCCGCTCGAACTCGTCGAGCGCGCACTCAAGAACAGCTCCCGTGAGGGCGACCGCGTGCTCGACCTGTTCCTCGGGTCAGGGACGACGCTGATCGCCGCGGAGCGGACGGGCCGCGTCTGCTTCGGGCTCGAACTCGACCCGACCTACTGCGACGTTATCGTGGCGCGCTGGGAAGCCTTCACCGGCGGTCGCGCGACGAAGGAGGGTGAGGCGTGAGCGCGCTGCAATCGACTCACCTCCCTCAGTCGTTGACTTCGCCGGCGGACAGAGTGAGTAGTCCGACCGCTGGATTGGTGCGAAGGGAGATCAGCAATGCCAATCGACGGTGGGATGAGGGACAAGCTGGAGCCTGGGACGGTGCTCGTGGCGAGGTACCGGGGCGCGGAGCACCGCGCCGAGGTGTTTCGGGACGAGGAGGGCAAGACCCGCTACCGGCTGCAGGACGGACGGGAGTTCAAGTCGCCCTCCTCAGCGGGGAGCGCGGTGATGGGCGGGGTTGCGTGCAACGGCTGGCGCTTCTGGAGCCTTCAGGGCGACGAACCGGCTGGCGATCCGCCGAAGCCGGTGAAGGCCAGCAAGCCCCGCAAGCCAAAGGCCGCGGTCGAGACGACCGACGCCGCAACGAGCGAGCCGGTTGCCGAGGAGGTGACCGCCGGGTAACGGACGCCAGCCCCATGACCGAGCAGGCCCCCTCGTGGGGTCTGCCTCGTACTGAAGCGGCTCCGGCGGCGCATCGCTATGACCACATCGTGATGCATAAGCATCGCGCGGGATAAGCAGAGGTTATCGATGGCCGCGCGGGAGTGTCAGGGCCTCACCCAGGGGCAGCAGCCGTGCCGGCAGGCGCCGCTGCGGGATGCCCTGTATTGCTTCTGGCACGACCCCGGCCATGCGACCGAGGCCGCCGAGGCTCGGCGGCTGGGCGGACTGCGAAGGCGGCGCGAGAGCACCCTTGCCGGCGCGTTCGACTTCGACGGCCTTGGGTCCACGCAAGAATTGCGGCGCCTGTTGGAGGTCGCGGCTTACGACCTGCTCGGCCTGGAGAACTCGATCGCTCGCGCCCGCGCCCTCACCAGCATCGTCCAGGTCGGGGCACGCCTGCTGGAGACGGGCGAACTCGAAGAACGGCTTGCCGCCCTCGAAGCTGCGGTGGCCCGCCAGTGAGCATCCGCACTCGAGTGGCGAAGCTGGAGTCTGGGTGGGAGACGGACGACCTCATTGCGGTGTTGAAGACGTGGGTGAACTCCCTGCCGTTGGAGGACGTGCGTTGCCTGGCAGCATTCGCGGAAGCCGCGGGACCGTTCTCCGAGGGAAGCGACGAGATGCTCGACCAGGATGCACGCGGGCGCGCTCTGCGTCTGCTGAAGGCTGCGCCGGAGGAAGTCCGACGTGCCTATCTCGGGAGGGAGGCCCGTCATGAACCTTGAGAGCCGGCTCAGGAAGCTGGAGCAACGTCACGAGCCCGGTGACCAGGAGGCCGCGTTCATCGAGTGGCTCCAGTCGCTCAGCTTCGACGACATGTGCTGCATCGCCTCGTGCGTGCCGTCCATTGATGTCCCGCTGCCCGTCCACCTCGACGTGGCCGCGGCGCAGGAGCGGGGCAAAGCCCTGATCGCCGGCGCCCCGTACTTCATACGCCGGGACCTCACCCCCTCGGCGGCGAGGCCCGACGCTGGCTCACCCCCGGAGGACGGGACACGAGGATGAGCCTCGAAGGCCGACTGCGAAAGCTGGAGGCGGAGCTACCGAATACCCCCGTCCCGTCTCCCTTCATCGAGTGGGCGAGTACCCTCCCGATCGATGACATCCGCGCAATCCGGGACTATCTGCGGGCCTGGGACGAGGGCGAGTCCGACGAAGTGTTGGCGACCCACCCTCGTCATCGCAGGGCACGAGCGCTGCTCTTGCTTGCGCCCTCAGCCTCATGAGCCTCCGACGAAGACTGGAGATGCTGGAACGCGTGGCGGTCCTTCGGTGCGCGGGCCATCACATCGTCCTCGCGGGGGGAACTGTGGCTGGCTGCGACTGTGGACTCGTACTAGTTGCGGAAGGGCGCCTCCTGCGGTCACCGACGAGCGTGCCCGTCCTGACCCTTGGGGACGACCCGTTGCCGAGCCTCTGCCTCTGACCCCCGCGGACCTCCGAGCGAGCACCCAATGGGGCCCTCCTCGGGACTCCCACCGCCTACGACCCTCATCCCGCGGGACCGGGCAAGCGCCGCATTTGAACAGCGCTGAGTGACAAAACACCGTTAGTGCACTAGCATCGGCACGGTCTGCTGGCTGACTACTGGAAGGACATGGGATGGCTGGCCTTGGACGGTTTCTGGAGCATCGGGGGGCGCTGCTCGCGGTCGTGGCGGTGGTGCTTCTGGGAGCTGTGATCGTTGGAGGTACGCAGCTGGCGACCGCCACGCCGCCTCCAGCTTCGACGCCGGCGTGTATCAACAAGTTCACCGGCACGGTGCGAGTGGTCGTGGGCTACCCCTCGACGAGCTGCGCCTTCTACGAGACGCCGATCGACCTCGGCCTCGGCGGGGCGAGCGGCCCCACGGGACCGTCAGGCGCGACTGGCGCCACCGGGCCTGCCGGGGCAACAGGGCCGAGCGGGGAGGGATCGGCTGGACCAAGCGGGCCGACCGGAGCAACTGGCCCGACAGGTCCTGATGGTCCAACCGGAGCGACCGGTCTCGGGGCAACTGGCCCCACCGGGCCGAGCGGAGCGGCGGGTCCCACCGGTGCGACGGGACCTGCCGGCGGTGGGGCCATCCTCTCGGCCTCATCCGGGCTGCCGGCGACGATGACGACGGTCCTCGGTGGGCTGCTCAACACTTCAACGGTGCTCCCCTTCTCTGGCCAGGGAAGCGCCGCGGGATTCGCCGTGACCGGAGGAGTCCTCGACCTCACGGGAGGTGCAGGCATCCTGACCGCCGGTGGGAGTGTCGCCAAGGACATCGTGGTCACGGATCTGCATGCGGCGTTTAGCACGACGGCGGCGCTCGCGCTTGTCGGGTCAACGGTGACCGTCACCGCTCAGCTGTACACGTCACCTTCGTGCGACAACAGCTACGCGGCCGTGCCGGGTGCGGTGGTCACACTCGCGCCCCCGCTCACCGGGGTGATCGCCCTGGGGACGGTTTCGCAGGGTCAGACCACGGGCCTCTCGATCCCCATCGCGGCCGGGACCTGTGCGGTAAACGTGGTCAGTGCCACGGTTACGGCTGGCATCGACGTCGCGACGGTGGTGGCCGGCTACGCGTCGGTCGGCATCGGCTACACCGCGAACTAACGGGGAGGTTCGGTAAAGAAGTGGTCGCGGGGATGCAATTCTTACCCCGCGACCACATCAGCCGTATTCTGCCCGACGATGGCCCGGCGCCCAGAGCCCGCCACGTCCGAGGATCTGACCGAGCAACCCCCAGGGACGGTCGGTGTTGCCTGGAACCCGCCCCCGACCTTCGACATGAAGGTGTGCAGATGCGCCTCGCGGAGCCAATGCGCTATCACCCGGTAGCGATGCATCGGATGGCCGGTCGGACGACCTTGCGGGCCGCGCTTTGGGCCTGTCCGCCCGCGATCCGAAGAAGCAGCGTCAGTGGCTCCAGCGCCCCTTCAGGGTGTCACGCTCCATGGACTCCACGGGTCTGCCGCCGACTCAGCCGCCCTTAGCACGGTAGGCTATGTACCCGGCTCTGCTCTGTCAGAAGGGACTCTCGATGCGAGTAGCGCTCCTCGACGACTACCAGGACGTGGCACTTCGTCTCGTTGACTGGAGCGTGCTCGGACCGGCGTCCGAAGTCGTGGCACTGCATCAGCACATCGCCGACAAGGATGCGCTCGTCTCGGCGCTCGCTGGGTTCGACGTCGTCATGGCGATGCGTGAGCGCACCGCGTTCCCTCGTGACGTGCTGGAACGCCTGCCGGACCTGCGCCTGATCGTCACGGCGGGTATGGGCAACCGCGTGATCGACGTCGAGGCCGCGCGGGAGCTCGGCAAGACGGTGTGCGGCACGCGCGTCCACGGGCGCGGGACCGCCGAGCTGACCTGGGGGCTGATCATCAGCCTGCTGAGGGACATCCCCCGCGAGCACGCCGCGGTCCTCGATGGAAGATGGCAGGTCAGCCTCGGCGTCCCCCTCGAGGGGAGCGTGCTCGGCATCATCGGCCTCGGGAACCTCGGAAGCGCGGTGGCCAGGGTCGCGAACGCCTTCGACATGGAGGTGCTCGCGTGGAGCGAGAACCTGACCGCGGACCGCGCGGCGGCCGCGGGCGCCACTCTGGTGTCGAAGGAAGAACTACTGACACGGGCGGACGTGGTTTCGGTGCACCAAGTCCTGAGTCGGCGGACCCGCGGATTACTGGGCGCTGACGAGCTCGCGCTGATGAAGCCGACCGCCTACCTCGTCAACACGTCACGCGGACCGATCGTCGACGAGCTCGCCCTCGCAGATGCCTTGCGCGAACGTCGGATCGCAGGCGCCGGCCTCGACGTATTCGACGTCGAGCCGCTCCCGGCCGACCACCCGTTCCGCCGGCTCGACAACATCTTACTGACGCCGCACATCGGGTACGTCACCCGGGACACGTACACCCTCTGGTATGGCGACGCTATCGAAGACATCCAGGCGTTCTATGCGGGGATGCCGGTGCGCGAACTTGGCGGTCGCCCGGCGTGACCACGGGCAATGGCGTCACCCGAGCGAGAGGGACACTTCGTGCCGACTGACAGTCCGTTCCCGGAGCAGCCGCGAGACGACCGGCATCTGATCTTCGTGTTGCTCTCCCTGTCGCTCCTCACCTTCATCATGCAGTTCGGGATGGTGTCCGTCGCGCTCGGACAGCTGACCGATGACCTGGCGGCGCCGCTTCGCTGGAGCGGCTGGGTGCTCACGATCTTCATGGTCGGGCAGGTGATCGCGATGCCGGTCGCCGGCCGCTTAGCTGAGCGGTTTGGGGCCAGGCTGGTCTTCTCTGGTGGTCTCGCGATCTTCGCGGCAGCCTCGCTTGTCTGCGGTCTCGCTCCGAACGTCTACGTGCTGATCGCGGCGCGGATCGTCCAGGGAGCTGCCGGAGGCGGCCTGATGCCCGCCGGCGTGAGCCTCATCGGGGAGGCATACGGTGAGGGACGTGCCCGAGCGATCGGCTTCTTCTCGTCGTTGATCCCATTCGGTGCCGTGCTGGGGCCGGTACTGGGCGGCGTCATCGTGGACCAGGTGGGTTGGCGGTGGACCTTCGGCCTGAGTGTCCCAATGGGCCTCGCCGGCTGCGCCGCGGGCTTCGCGCTCCTGCCTGTGGGACACCGCAGACCGCTGCAACGGATCGACGTGCTCGGAGTGATACTCATCGCTCTGACGGTAATTGCGCTGGTCTTCGCTTTGACTGAACTCGGCCGGCGAGACGCTGCACCGGACTACCGGCTGATTAGTGCGGCCGCGGGGGTGTTCGTCGTCTCCTTGGTTATCCTCGTCCTTCACGAAGTGCGCACGCCCGCACCGGTGGTCGACCTGGACCTGCTCCGCAGATGGGAGTTTGCGTCGAGCAACGCCCTCGCCTTCTGCTTCGGCATCGCCTGGATTGGCGTCACATCTCTGATCCCGCTGTTTGCCCAGAGCGTCTATGGGATGTCGGCCGGCGAGAGCGGCGCACTGATCGGGCCACGCTCGGCGGTCATGGTGGTCGCTTCTGGGTTGGCCACCTGGACGCTCCCGCGGACAGGACTGCGCAAGCCGCTCGCGTTCGGGCTGGTCGGCAGTGCCCTGATGATCGGGCTCCTCGGCCGCGGGTTGCACGACCCGCAGATCCTCGGGCTGACCATCGACAGTTTCTGGTGGAGCCTCGTGGTCATCGGCGCGGCCGGCGCCTTCTTCGGGTTCGCCAATCCATCCATGAACAACGCGGCGCTGGAACTCGCGCCCGACCGCATCGCGGCGATCACCGGACTGCGCGGTATGTTCTCGAGCCTCGGCGGCGCGATCGGGATCGCGATCGGGGTGTTGATTGCCTCGCGCGCGTCGGACACGGGCGCAGGGTTGCAGCTCGCATTCATGGTGTTTGCTGTGGTGCTGGCTGCCAGCGCCTTGTTTGTCCTCGGCGTCCCGGAACTGGGGAGTCCACGCCGGAGCCCCGCACCCGACCAGGAAGCATTCGAACCCGCGGTTGTGGAGGGTCGTGTCGCCTAGTCGCTATCACGAGATAGCGCTCCATTCGCGCGGAAGATCTATTGGGCCTCTGAGGGGTGCCTCCCGAGGCCGCGCGCCTCTACGCATTCGCGACTCCGGGCGTGGTTGCAGACCCGCCAGCTCCCAGCTTGCCGCGCGATCCCCTATACTGAATCTATGGCTGACCCGCAGAGCGAGCCGGTCGCCTCTCCTCCGCTTCTCGAGACTAAGTTCTTCGCCCCGCGCTGGCGCTCGGGCTCGATTGCGCGCCCGAGGCTAATCGCGCGCCTGATGCAGGGCACGCAATGCCGCCTGACCCTGGTCTCGGCGCCAGCCGGATTCGGAAAGACCGCCCTCTTAGCGGAATGGCTGGCGTCAGACGAGGTCCGCATGCGCCCGACCGCCTGGCTGTCGCTCGACCGCGGCGACAGTCACTCGACGACGTTCTGGACATACGTGGCGACCGCTCTCTATTCGGTGCATCCGTCGGCCGGCATGACCACGCTCGCCCTACTCCAGTCCGGACGACCCAACAGCGAAGAAGCCATTGTCAGTAGCCTCATCAATGAGCTCGCAACGATTGCGGATGACCTGACCCTGGTGCTGGACGACTTCCACCTGGTGGAAGGAGCCGCGGTCCATGAGGGTCTCACGTTCCTTATCGAACACCTGCCTCCGAGCGCGCACGTGGTCATCGCGAGTCGCGCCGATCCGCCCCTGCCTCTGGCCCGCCTGCGAGCGCGTGGCGACCTCGTGGAGGTCAGGGCCGCCGACTTGCGCTTCACGAACGATGAGGCGTCTTCGTTTCTCAACGACGCGATGGGGCTGACGCTCTCAGCGGACGACGTCGCTCGCCTCGATAGTCGCGCCGAGGGGTGGATCGCCGGACTCAAACTCGCGGCGTTGTCGATGCAGGGCCGCGATGACGTGGAGTCGTTCATCGCGGACTTCACGGGGAACGACCGCTATGTCGTCGACTACCTCATTGAAGAGGTGCTCCAACGCCAGCCGGCGGACGCCAGGAGCTTCCTCCTGGAGACGTCGATCCTCGATCGGCTCAGCGGCCCGCTGTGCGACGCGGTGACCGGCCGCGAGGACACTGCCGCCCTTCTTTCAGCACTGGAGCGCCGCAATCTGTTTCTCGTCCCCCTGGATGACCGTCGCCAGTGGTATCGCTACCACCACTTGTTTGGCGACGTGCTGCAGGCCCACCTTCGACAGGAGCAATCCGAGCGATTGCCGGAACTGCATCGGCGTGCGAGCCGCTGGTTCGAACAACAGGGCGAGATCGTCCAGGCGATCCGGCACGCGTTCACCGCCGCGGATTTCGAGCGAGCAGCGGGGCTGGTCGAACTGTCTGTACCAGAGATGCTCAGGATCAGGCAGGAATCCGTGTTACGCGGCTGGTTGGACGCGCTGCCCGAGGAAATCGTCCGTCGTCGGCCGGTGCTCAGTGCGGGGTACGTCGGCGTGCTGTTGCACGGGGGCGAGCTGCGTACCGTTGAGGCCCGACTCGACGACGCCGAGCACGCTCTTGAGACGGCGGAGCGGGTGGAGGTTGAACTCGAGAATCCCCGCGACGGGGCGGCCTTCGTGGATGCGCAGCAGTTTCTCGAACTCCCCGGGATGATCGCGCTGTACCGCGCCGGACACTCGCAGCTGCTCGGTAATCTGGCCGATACCGTGAAACATGCGCGGCGGGCGCTCGACCTGATGTCGGATGAGCATTCGGTACGTGGAGGCGCGCTCGCGTTGCTCGGTCTCGCACTCTGGGCGAGCGGTGACCTCGATGGCGCCTACCGCACCTATCTGGACGGTATCGAGCGCGTGCACCGCTCTGGGTACGTCAACGACTCCAGCGCGATCATGCTCGCGGACATGCGGACCGTGCAGGGGCGCCTGAGTGAGGCACTGGCAATCTACGAGCGTGCGCTTCAGATCGAACCCGCTGAAGGCGGCCCCGTCCGGCCAGGGACTGCCGACATTCACGTCGGGATCAGCGAGTTGTACAGAGAGCGTGGGGACCTCGATACGGCCGCACAGCACCTCATGAGAAGCCGTGAGTATGGGGAAGCGGCCGCGCTCCCCGAAAACCGCTACCGCTGGTACGTCGCTATGGCCGCCGTGAGGACCGCTGAGGGAGATCTTGATGGCGCGCTGCGCCTGCTGGACGACGCCGAGCGCCTCTACACGGGGGGTTTCTCGCCAGATGTTCGTCCTATCTCCCCTCTCCGAGCCAGAATATGGCTCGCTCAGGGAAGACTCGCGGATGCGCTCAACTGGGTAAGCGACACGAGCATCTCCGTGGCCGACGACCTCAGCTACGTTCGCGAGTTCGAGCACATCACCTTGGTCCGGGTGCTTATTGCCCAGGCCTCGCGCGAACAAGGCGGCAGTTCGCTTGGTGAGGTCGCGGCGTTTGTGGATCGCCTCTTGGAGGCGGCCGAAGGCGGGGGACGGACTGGCGCGGTCATCGAGCTCCTGATCCTGAAGGCGGTGATACTGAACAGGACGGGCGATACCTCGGCGGCCCTCGTCTCCATCGAACGGGCGATCGCCCTCGCGGAGCCCGAGGGGTACAAGCGTGTCTTCCTGGACGAGGGCAAGGTCGTACAGGATCTGCTCCGAAGCGCCGCCGCGGCCGGTATCGGCGGCCGCTACACACTGGAATTGCTATCGGAGCTCGAGCGACCCAGCACGACAAGACGCGCGGCGGAGGGCTTGGAGCCCCGCCTGAGCGAACCGCTCACGCCTCGGGAGCTCGAGGTGCTCCGGCTCGTCGCGGCGGGCCTTGCGAACCAGGAGATCGCTGACCAGCTGGTGGTCACGTTGTCGACCGTGAAGCGGCACATCGCGAATAGCTACGCCAAGCTTGGCGTGGGGCACCGCATGGAAGCGGTCGCGCGGGCAAACGCCCTGCACCTCCTCTAGAGGCTGCGCCGCCGCCCGCCTACACCCCCGATCTTCACCCCCAAGATTCACCTTTCGGCCGAGGGCGACGCCGACCGCGGAGCGCAGAGTGGCTCATGCAACGAGCCACCGGGTCCCGGTCGGCCGACAAACGCTCAGGTAGGAAGGGCATCCCATGATCGAGCTCAAGAACCTCTCGAAACGATACGGCGACACCTTCGCTGTCGACGGCCTCTCGTTCGCTGTTGCCCCGGGGCGGGTGACGGGCTTCCTCGGCCCGAACGGCGCGGGCAAGTCGACGACCATGCGGATGATCCTCGGGCTCGACGCTCCCACGAGCGGCGAAGTCACCGTGAACGGACGCGCCTACAGGGATGTCCCGGCTCCGATGCGTGAGGTGGGCGCCTTGCTGGACGCGAAGGGAATCCAGGGCGGACGCAGCGCACGCAACCACCTCCGATGGATCGCCCGGGCTGCCGGTCTTCCTGCTTCCCGTGTGGACGAGGTGCTGGAACTGGTCGGGCTACGTGACGTCGCCAACCGCAAGGCCGGTGGCTTCTCACTGGGGATGTCGCAGCGGCTCGGGATCGCGACGGCGCTCCTCGGAAACCCAGGCACGCTGATCCTCGATGAGCCCGTGAACGGCCTCGACCCCGATGGCATCCGATGGATCAGGTCACTCCTCCAGCACCTCGCTTCGGAGGGCCGCACGATTCTGCTGTCGAGCCACCTGATGAGCGAGATGGAAGAGACCGCGGACCATGTCGTCGTCATCGGCCGGGGCCGCCTGATCGCCGACACCGCCATCGCAGCCTTTACACAGCGCAGCTCCGGCAGTCACGTCCGCGTCGTGTCTCCATGCGCAACCGACCTCGGGCCTCTCCTCGAGGAGGCCGGCGCCGTCGTCACGTCCCAGGACGGGGCGCTCGTCGTCACAGGGATGGAGACGCCGCAGATCGCCGGTATCGCCTCGCATCACGGCATCGAGATTCATGAGTTGAGCCTGCGGCGAGCGACCCTCGAGGAGGCGTTCATGGAGCTCACACATGACAGCCTGGACTACGCGGGCGAGGCTCCGGCTCCGCCGATGCGAATCGCGGGCGCGACCGCGGGGAGCGGAAACTGAGATGACGACGGAAGTGCTCCGGACTCCCACCACCACCGACGCGACCACCGCAACAGAACGGATGAACTTCATGAACACCCTGGCTTCAGAGTGGATGAAACTCACCACACTCCGCTCGACCTACCTCACGCTGGGACTTGGTTCGGTCCTCTCGATCGCCATGTCCGCGCTGGTCTGTCTCGCCATCGGGAACACCTTCGACGGTTGGCCGGCGGAGCGGCAGGCGCAGTTCGCGCCGATCCTGATGTCGATGTCCGGGACCGTCGTGATGCTCATTGCGTTGACTGTCTTCGGCGTCCTCGTCGCGTCCGGCGAGTACTCCAGCGGGATGATGCGTCTGACGCTGACAGCCACACCGCGCCGAGCCCGCGTCCTCGTCGCGAAGCTCGCACTGGTGACGGGAGTGACCTCCATCGTCGGCTTCGTTACCTCGGTGAGTATGTTCCTTGCCGGCCAGGCCGTGCTCGGGTCCTACGGCATCCCGGTCGCCGACCTTGGCGACGCCGACGCACAGCGGTTCGTGTTTGGCCTGGGCCTGATGAGCCCCCTCTTCCCGGTCCTCGGCGCGGCGCTGGGGATGATCCTGCGGAGCACCCCCGGGGCCATCACCGCGTCACTCGGACTGCTGTGGCTGCCGCAGGTGTTCGGAGAAGTCCTGCCCTCCTGGCCGCAGGAACATCTCCTCAACCTGTTCCCGCAGTCGGCCGCGGACAGCCTCACTTCGGGGCACCTCGTGGACAATCCGATGTACTCGGGAGAGGCATTCGCCGGGGTGATCCTCCTGACGTGGGTCGTCGTCTTCGTCGGAGCCGCGCACTTCTTCCTGCAGCGCCGCGATGTCTAGGAGCGGCGCACATGTGAGAAGGAGGGTGGGCCGACCGGTCCACCCTCCTCGCACTCCTCGAAGGACAGATTCAATGAATGAGCACTATGTGATCTGCATCGACGGCCACCTCGACCAGCGCTGGTCCGACTGGCTGGAGGGCATGGTTATGCGACACGAAGCCGACGGGACCACGACCCTCGAAGGCCCCTTGGCCGACCAGGCCGCACTGCACGGCGTCTTGAGCCGAATGCGCGATCTCGGTGTCGCGATCATCTCGTTCCGAAGGGCTGATACACAATGACGGACTGGATCGAGTTCATTGGCACCGGCGTGGCGATGGGAGTTGCCAGCTCCGCGTCGATTGATGCGTGGGCCTTTTGCCTCCGACGTGCGCTGCACGTCCCGACGCTCGATTACGCCATGCTTGGGCGTTGGATCGGCCACTTCCCACGCGGACGCTTCGCGCACCCGCGGATTACTGCTGCGGCACCGGTCCAGGGCGAGCGGGCGCTCGGATGGCTCGCGCATTACTCGATCGGGATCGTCTTCGCGTTCTCGCTGCTGGCGCTATGGGGCTTGGATTGGGCGCGCTCACCGACGATCGTCCCTGCACTGATCGTCGGTGTCGGGACGGTGCTGGCTCCGTGGTTCGTCATGCAACCCGCATTTGGAGCCGGGATCGCCGGAGCGAGGACGGCTAACCCAAACGCCGGGAGGCTTCGTAACATCAGCACCCATCTCGTTTTCGGGCTCGGCCTCTATTTCTCGGCGCTCGTTCTGGCTCGCCTCTAGGTTTGCTGGGCAGTGCTGTTGCAGTGAGGCGACGGTTCCCGCGATTTTCGCCCGGTCGTCAGCGCGGCTTACGGTTTTCCCGGTCCAGGTCGCGCGCACCCGAACCGGGCGGCGAGCGTGACGATCAACCTGTGTAGCGAAGTTCAAGCGGCTGGATTCCGCCATAAGCCGCGATCACCGGATATCGCGACGCTCCAGTGGCAGTCGCGACTCGGTCGGTAAAGGCCGAGTAGACGGCCACACACACGTCGGTTCACGGGAGCGGACTGCACCTCCCCCGGTGCAGTCCGCTTCCGTGAGCTCAGGGCTTGGAGTCGTGCTAGGCGAGGCCCAGGACCAATCCAAGCGCGGCGAAGATGTCGAAGGCGGTCTCGGCCGAGTGGACGATGATTCCCATCCAGGCGCTGCGATAGCGGCGGCGAGGGTCCGCGTAGCAGAGGACGCCCCTGGCGATAGAGCGAGGGCTGCCCCAGGGCGGGTGC
>JBFWSN010000001.1:0-503273 GCA_050248355.1 Dehalococcoidia bacterium | reverse complement strand
GGGATCGTGCTGTTGTCCATCGCGGGCTTGCTCCTTCTGGGCGCCATGATCTGAGACCTCCTTCGTGGGCTCATGGCTTGCCGGACAAGGAACCGGAGGACTGGAAATGACCTGTGGACACGCTCCGACGAATCCAACGGTCGGAACGATTGCAGGTCGTGCCTGGCGTGCGAGGTTTGCCTAGATCTCAGATTCGATGGTAGGCCCGCAGGGATTCGAACCCTGGACCGATGGATTAAAAGTCCACTGCTCTACCGCTGAGCTACGGGCCCGGATCGAATCTACGGGACTGGGATCGGCGCGTCCAGCGAGCCGCAGGGGGTGGCATGGTGGTTGCGCGATGGTGGACGCTGGATCGGCGACGGCTCCCGCCGGCGGCTGATCGGACTGTCGATGTGGCGCCTGGTGCTGCCCGCGCTGGCGGGGCTTTCCTTGTTCGGGTGTGCGGGTGGCGGCGGGGAGGAGGGAGCAGCGTCGAGTCCGACCGCGGTCGGGGCGACTCGGACCTCCGGGGCGGGCGGGACGGCGCCGTCTCCGGCGGCGGGGGAGGCTCTGGTCGTCCTCGAGGAGGCGTTCGGAGGGCGGGAGTTCGAGCGGCCGACGGAACTCGCGCCGTTTCCGGGCGGGCGGTTCTTCGTGGCGGACCAGTCGGGGCTGGTCTCGCTGATGCGGCCGGACGGGTCGGATGCCGGGGTGCTGCTGGACCTGCGCGGAAAGGTGCTGCGCGGGGGTGCTGAGGAGGGGCTGCTGAGCGTGGCCCTCGACCCGGGGTTCCCCGGGCGGCCGTACGTATACGTCTACTACTCTGCGGCGAATCCTCGCCGGACGGTGCTGTCGCGGTTCGAGATAGCCGGGGATCGAGTTGACCCGGCGAGCGAGCTGGTGATCCTGGAGCAAGCGCAGCCGTTCTCAAACCACAACGGGGGAGCGATCCGGTTCGGACCTGACGGGATGCTGTACCTGGGACTGGGGGACGGCGGCACGCCCGGAGACTCGGTCGGCAACGCGCAGAACCTCGGTGTGCTGCTCGGGAAAGTGATCCGCATCGACGTACGGGACGCCAGCGCCGAGGAGCCGTACGCCGCGCCCGGGGACAACCCATTTGCCGGCCAGCCCGGCGCGCGGGCCGAGGTGTGGGCGTACGGCCTGCGGAACCCGTGGCGTATGTCATTCGACCCGGCGGATGGCCGGTTGTGGGCGGGTGACGTGGGAGCGAACGCGGTCGAAGAAATCGACGTGATCGAGGCGGGCGGGAACTACGGGTGGAACCGGGTGGAGGGCGACCAGTGCTTCTCGCCTCGCAGCGGGTGCGACCGCAGCGGGCTGATTGAGCCGGTCGCGACGTACGCGCACGACGATGGGTGTTCGGTGACGGGCGGTGTGGTGTACCGGGGGACGGAGGTACCCGCGCTGACGGGACAGTACCTCTACGCCGACTACTGCGGCGGACGGCTATGGGCGGTGCCATCGACGGGCGGGGAGACGCGCGAGTTGCTCGGCGAGGTGTCGGGCCGCCGGGTGTCCTCGTTCGCTGAGGACTCGGGGGGTGAGGTGTACCTGCTGGTGCACGGCGGGGCGGTGCTGCGGCTGCGCGCGGAGTAGGCGGCGCGAGCCGCAAGGATGCGCCTCCGGGCAGGCGGCGATAGGATGCGCCGCATGTGGGTCATCGTCGGTGCGTTTGTCGTGTACTTCTTCGTGGTGACGTGGCAGATGCGTCGGGCGGTCCGGACGACGCTGCCCGCGGAGCGGCTACGCGAGGCGCGGCGGCTCCTCGTGCTCGTCTCGGCGGGTGTGCCGCTGCTGGCGATCCTGATCCTTGTGGCGCTATAGCGGCGAGGACGACGCGCGGCACCCACCCGGTACTCGATGGCGCTCGCGTCCGGTATTCTGTCGACATGCGCGCGGCTTCCTCTCGGTCTTGCCTCGGGCGCTGGACGCTCGTCCTTACCGGGCCGGCCCTGCTGTAGGCAGCGTCGCCGGCCTCTTCCTCGACACACCGGCCCGAACAACAGGCGCGGCCTCCCCGGGAGGCCGGACGGCGAAGTGAGATCGCGAGATGACGACACAGGAACGGACTGAGACCGAGCGCTACCAGCCGCTGGAGGTGGAGCGCCGCTGGCAGGAGCGGTGGGCGGAGAGCGGGCTGTACCGCACGCCTGACCAGGTGCCGGGGCGTGAGAACTGGTACGCGCTGACGATGTTCCCGTACACCTCGGGGGACCTGCACATCGGGCACTGGTTCGCGATGGCGCCGTCTGACGCGCTGGCGCGGTACCGGCGGATGCGCGGGCACAACGTGCTCTTCCCGATCGGCTTCGACGCGTTCGGGCTGCCGGCGGAGAACGCGGCGATCAAGGGCGGGTCGAAGCATCCGCAGGACTGGACGATGGCGAACATCGAGCGGATGCGCGGGCAGCTGAAGCGCATGGGGGCGATGTTCGACTGGGAGCGCGAGGTGAACACCTCGGCGCCGGAGTACTACCGCTGGACGCAGTGGTGGTTCGTGCAGCTGTACCGGATGGGGCTCGCGTATCGGGCGGAGGCGGCGGCCAACTGGTGTCCGTTCGACCAGACAGTGCTGGCGAACGAGCAGGTGGTCGACGGCAAGTGCGAGCGGTGCGACACGCCGGTGGTGCAGCGACTGATGGAGCAGTGGTTCCTGCGGACGACCCACTACGCCGAAGAGCTGCTCGACAACGAGGGTCTCGACTGGCCCGAGCACGTGAAGTTGATGCAACGGAACTGGATCGGACGTTCCGAGGGGGCGGAGGTCTCGTTCGCGCTCGAGGCGCCTGCCGAGGACGGGACGGACGAGATCCGCGTGTTCACCACCCGGCCGGACACGCTGTGCGGCGTGACGTTCATGGTCCTGGCGCCCGAGCACCCGCTGGTCCGGCAGCTGACGACGCCCGACCGGCGCGAGGCGGTTGAGGCCTACCTCGACGCCGCGGCGCGGGCAACAGAGATCGAGCGGCAATCGACGGAACGGCCGAAGACCGGGGTGTTCACGGGCGCGTACTGCGTGAACCGGCTGACCGGCGACCGCGTGCAGATCTGGACTGCGGATTATGTCCTGTACACCTACGGGACGGGCGCGGTCATGGGCGTGCCGGCGCACGACCAGCGCGACTTCGACCTCGCGCGCGAGTACGACATTCCGGTGCAGGTCGTGATTGCGCCGGAGGGGTGGGACGGGGCGGACCTCGAGGCAGCGTACACCGACCCGGGAACGATGGTGCACTCGGGGCAGTTCGACGGGCTGCCGAGCGAGCAAGCAAAGCAGGCGATCACGGCCTATCTCGAGGGGCAGGGCTGGGGACGCGCACGGGTCGTGTACCGACTGCGCGACTGGCTCGTCTCCCGGCAGCGATACTGGGGCGCGCCGATCCCGATGGTGTACTGCGACGAGTGCGGCATTGTGCCGGTGTCCGAGAGCGAGTTGCCGGTCGCGCTGCCGTATGACGTGGAGTTCAAGCCGACGGGCGAGTCGCCGCTGGCGCGGTCGGACGACTTCGTGAACGTGGCGTGCCCTTCGTGCAGCGGGCCGGCGCGGCGTGAGACGGACACGATGGACACGTTCATGTGTTCGTCGTGGTACTTCATGCGCTACCCAGACGCGCGCAACGCGGCGATACCGGTGTCCTCGGACGCCGCGAACGCGTGGCTACCGGTGGACCAGTACACGGGCGGCGCGGAGCACGCGACCATGCACCTGCTGTACGCGCGGTTCTTCTATAAGGCGGCGCGGGATGCGGGATTGGTGCCGGGGGACGAGCCGTTCACCCGGTACTTCGCGCAGGGGCAAATCCTCGGGCCGGACGGGCGGCGGATGTCGAAGTCACGCGGCAACGTGGTGGCGCCCGACGGGCAGGTCGAGCGCTGGGGCGCGGACACGTTCCGGGCGTACCTGATGTTCCTCGGGCCGTGGGAGGCGGGCGGGCCGTACGACGTCGACGGCATCGTCGGCGTATCGAGGTGGCTGCACCGGGTGTGGTCGCTCGTGACGGCGCCGCCGGAGCTGGTGGACGCGCCCGACGATGAGGGGTCGCAGGCGTTGTTGCGCGCGGCGCACCGCACGCTGGAGCGCGTTACCGACGACCTCGAGCGGTTCCGGATGAACACGATGGTGTCGGCGCTGATGGAGCTGACGAACGCAATGCAGCGCCAGCGCGAGGCGGGCTCGACGGACCGGCATAGCTGGGATGAAACGGTGCGCCTGCTCGCGCTGATGCTGGGACCGGCGTGCCCGCACCTCGCGGAGGAACTCTGGAGCCGCACTGGCGGCGCGTACTCGGTGCACGAGCAGGCGTGGCCGACGGCGGACCCGGCGATGCTGCGTGAGGAGCGGGTCGAGATTCCGGTGCAAGTGAACGGCCGGGTGCGTGACCGCCTGCTCGTGGCGGCCGACGCCTCGGAGGAGACGGTGCGCGCGGCAGCGCTGGGGAGCGAGCGGGTGGCGGAGCACCTCGATGGGCGCGAGGTGGCGCGGGTGGTCTACGTGCCGGGTCGGTTGCTCAACATCGTGTTGAAGTAGCGGGCGGAGCTACGCGCCCCTCGGACGTTCGTCCTCGGCGTCCCGGTCGTCCTCGTCGTCCCCGAATTCACGCCGTCCACCTTCGTCGGGGCGGGACCACGCGGTTGCGGCATTTGGCTCGTCATCGAGCTGGGGCATGGCGAAGTCGTCGATAACCCCAGGGTCAGCCGGGGGAGGCTCAGGCATGTCGTCGAGTCCAGGGCGGTGTAGCAGGTCCTCGAGGCCGTCCTCAGTGTCGTCCGGATCCACGTCGACCGGGTCGGAGACCGCGATAGCAGACTCCTCTTCGGAGTGATGGTCAGCGCCGGGGGCCGCAGCCGGCGGCGATATGGAGGCCGCGGGCGCGGGCTGCTGCAGTTGTGAGATCCCGGACTGCACGGAGCGGACGAAGGCCTGCAACTGGCCTTCGAGGCGGGTGAGGAGTTCGCGGGCATACTCGTCGGCCGCCTCCATCTGCTGGTCGGCGACACGGCGGGAGTCCTGCACGCGCTGCTGGATCTCGTCGTTAGCTTCGGCGACGCGCTCCTCGATGTGGGCTTCCGTGTCGCGAGCGATCTCCTCGGCGCGGGTGCGGGCCGCGATGGTCAGCTCGTGCTGCTCGACCATGCGAGAGGCGCGCTCCTCGGCGCGGGCTACGATGAGGCGGGCTTCTTCCTCGGCCTCACGGAAGATCTCGTCGCGGTTATTGACGATCTCCTGGGCCTCGCGGACTTCCTGCGGGACGGCGACGCGCATCTGGTCGACGATGTCGAGGATGCGACGGCGGTCGACGATGGCGCGACTGCCGATGGGCATCTTCTGTGCGCTACCGACGAGTTCCTCGAGGCGGTCGACGAGGTGCAGCAGATCCATCTTGCGTCCTCCGCTAGCGGTTCTTGAACTTCTCGCGCAGCGCTTCCGCGACCACGGGGGGGACGAGGTCCTCGACCGGATAGCCGAAGCTGGCCAGCTCGCGGATGCGGGAGGCGCTGACGAAGAGGTACTCGACGGAGGTCATGAGGAAGGCGGACTCCACCTCGGGGGCCATCTTGCGGTTCATGAGGGCCATGTCGAACTCGGAATTGAAGTCGGTGATGGCACGCAGTCCTTTGACGAGGACCTTCGCGCCCTCCTCGCGGGCGGCGTCGACGGTGAGGCCGCGGTTCGCGATGACGCGGACGGTGGGCATGTCGGCGACGGCGGCGGAGAAGAGCTGGACGCGCTCATCGGTGGTGAAGAGAGTGGAGTTGCTGTGCGCGACGGCCACGACGACGCCCTCGTAGATGCTGACCGCGCGGCGCACGATGTCGAGGTGGCCGTTGGTAACGGGGTCAAAGCGTCCGGGGTACATCGCGACGGTCATGCGGCGTCCTCTCCCACTGGCGGCTGAAGCCGATACAACGCGACGGCGCCGTCCCCCTGGCGCCGTTCGCGCCATCGGGTCAAGCCGGCCAGGGTCTCGGGCGAAGGCCGCCGAGCGGAATGCTCAACGGCCAGCATGGCGTGCGTCGCGAGCACGTGGGCGACCGTGGCCTCGATCGCTGCCCAAGCCTGCCCGTCATCATACGGCGGATCAGCGATAACGAGGGTGTAGCGGGCGAGCTCGGGAGGGCGCCACCTGCCGACGCGTGCGACGACGACGGTTGCCCGGTCATCGAAGTGCACGCGGCGGAGATTCTCGCGGATGACGTCCGCGGCGCGGGCATCGGCTTCGACGAAGGTGCAGCGGCCATCACCACGCGAAAGCGCCTCGATGCCGAGCGCGCCGGACCCGGCGTAGAGGTCGAGGACATGCTCGAAGTCGGCTTCAGCCGCTTCGAGCATCGCGAACAGCGACTCGCGGAGGCGAGCGGACGTGGGCCGGGTGGTCTCGGGGCGGGGCTGGCGCAGCAGAATGCCACGAGCAGAGCCGGCGATCACCCGCACGCAGGCCGTCGCGATCTGGCGCCGGGCCTTGTCCGCCTCGCTACCGGGCCGGCGTCGCGGTGACCGTCGCCACAGCCGTGGCGGTGGCCAACGGCGTTGCGGAACGCGTGGAAGCCGACGTGGCGGTCGCGATCGGTGTCGCGGTCGCGGCAGGCGGAGTTGGTTCCCGCTGGGGTTCCGCGACGCGGAGGGCGATCTGACGGCCAACGAAGACCACGCCGTCCGAGACGATGAGGGTGATGTCATACACCCCCGTGCGTGTCGGTGCGCTCCAGATCGCGAGGCCATTCGTTGCGCCGCGGTCGATCTGGCCATCGGTCGCCGCCCACTGGGGCTCGAGATAGGGCCCGAAGGGGTACTCGAGGTGGACGCGACCTTCCTCCAGGTACTGGGCGACGAGGTTCCAGACATCGGGCAACGCGTCGTCCTGAGCCGCGGCCTCGACGGTGACGCCCCCGAGACCGTAACGGCGGGCGAGATCGAGGCGGAAGGCCATCGAGAAGCGGTTCTCGATCCAGACGGTGTGCTGGTTGGTGCGCTCCGCATAGGAGTAGGCGAGGCTCAGCGCGCGCTCGTCCCAGTGGATGCCGGAGTCGCCTTCCTCCTGGGCGATGTTGGTCCCGACGATGGTGACCTCGCGGCCCGGGGTGATCGTCTGGTCGATGCGCGCCTGGAGGAGCGCAGCGTTGGCGAGCGCGTCGAGCTGGGACAGGGGGCTCACGCCCTCGGTGGTGTGGTCATGGGAGCGGCGGTCGACGACGAGCGAGACCTTGCGCAGGTCGAACCCGCTATCGCGCCTGGTCACGAGGGCGGGCTCGAGTTGCTCGTAGTAGAGGGCGGGATCCGTGGGCGGACGCAGCCAGAGTCCGTCGGCGGCGGCAGCGAGAGTGTTCCAGTCGTAGCCGCCGGTGTCGTTCGCGGACGGAGGGGTGGCCACGGTCACGACGAGACCTCGCCTGGTGGCGCGGAGCTGGCTGGCCAGCTGCTCGACGAGGGAGGTAAACGCGTCGCGACGGGCGGGCTCGACGGTGCCGTAGTCGAGGTGGATGCCGGCCGCGTTGGTGCGTTGTGCCGCGCCCACGATGGCGTCGACGTGGCGTGTGATCGCGTTGGGGTCGCCGAGGATGCGGTTGACCGCGGCCGCCTGCGCCGAGGTAGCGCTGCTGATGCCGAGATAGCGTTCGGACAGCCCGCCTTCGAGCTGAGCTGAGATGTCGATCTCCTCGCCGCCGCCCACGGGCGCGCCGGCGATCACGCTGACCACCCCGCCGACGGGGGCGGCGGGATCCGGAGTCTGCCCGGCAGCGAGGATGAGTCCGGGGATGCGGGCGAAGCTCGTGCGACGGAGGACGGCGATGTTCGGGGGAACACCAGGGACTTCCCCGCGAGCAGCGCGACCGCCATCGGCGGGTTCGACGGAGCCCAGCCGCTGCCACTGACCGTCGAGGTAGGTGTAAAAGGCGAGGTTACGACCGTCATTGGTCTGCTGAGAGAGCCGCACGGTCAGCGTGGCAGGCCCCTGAGTCGCAGCCGAGTCCGCGATGTCGTAGAAGGCACTGGCGGCCTCGAGCCCCTCGGGGAGGTCGGGAATCGAGCTGCGCGCCTTCGTGACGATCTCCCCGGGTGCGCCCGATGTCGTGTCACCGCTGTCGAGGATCGAGATGGGCGGGAGGACGAGGATGAGGATGAGCGCAGCGAGGATGGCGATGAGGCCGGCAACGCGCAGCAAGGTCCGATCGGCCTCGAAGCCACCACCGCCATCGCCGCGTCGCGCTGGCGACCAGTCGTCCTCGTAGTCCTCGTCGGCCAGGACATCGTCCTCTTCCTCGAAGCGGGACTGCGGCATGCGTGGGAGCCGTGGGCGTCGGGGGTCGCGCATGGTGTGTTAGCCCTCCGAGGGGGTGATCGAGACGGAGACCTGGCGGCCGCCGCGCAGGAGCACGAGGTCGACGCGAGCGCCTCGTGGCAAGAGTTTAAGCAAATTCACCATTGGCTGCTGAGAAGAGATGGCGGCGCCGTTCAGCCCTACGACGATATCGCCAGGCTGGACGCCCGCAGCCGCGGCCGGTGTGTCGGACGGCACCTCGACGACGAGAGCTCCCTCCTGGACGGGGAGGCCGCGCTCGGCGGCCAGTTCCGGGGAGACCTCGATGTGCTGCCGGTCGGGAAACTCGATCCCGATGCGGGGGCGGTAGTGGCCGCCCGTGCGGACGATGTCAGCGACGATGGCGCGGAGGGAGTCCGAGGACTGGGCGAAGGCCAGGCCCTCGGCAGCAACGCCGCTGCCGGTGTCGCGGACGACGGTGGTGATGAGGCCGACGAACTCGCCGTTCAGGTTCACGAGCGCGCCACCGGAGTCGCCGCTGTTGACGACCGCGTCGGTCTGGATGAGGTCCTCGAACGTCACACCGCTGCGAGGAAGGATGCGGCTAATCGCGGAGACGACGCCCGTCGATACTGCATTGCCGGGGCCGAAAATGCCCCCGCCGCCGGTTACGGCGACGACGGTTTCGCCGGGCTGGAGCGCCCCAGAGGCGCCGAACGCGATCTGGCGCAGCCCGGTCGCGTCGACCTGGAGCATCGCGGAATCGGTAAACGGCGCGTCGTCGGCGAGCAGGCGGGCGGACCGCTGCTCGCCCGTGGGCAGGAAGACGGAGATGCTCGACGCCCCGCTGACCACGTGGGAGTTGGTCAGGATGTGGCCTTCCTGGCTGACAACGACGCCCGAGCCGATGTTTTGTCGCTCGATGGTGCGGCCCTGGGCGTCCTGACCGGCGGGAAGGTCAGCGAGGATGAGTACCACATTCGGCAGGACGCGGTCGACGGCGGAGCGGATGCGTGCCTGCAGATCGGGAGTCGCGGTCGCTACGGCGCTGGTCGCAGGGTCGTCGGAGTCTCCGAGGCGGGCACCAACGACGCCGCCAGCGAGGCCAGCGAGCAGGCCGACGACGAGCGCGAGGACAAGCGGAAGCAACGTTCCCTGGCGGATGAGGGACTCCTTCACCGGGTGGGAGCCGAGTGCCGCCGACCGCCGGATTCTACCATCGAGCCGGCTAGCGGAGGGAGGCGGTCGACACTCTCACGATATTGTCAGCGGTAGTTATCGTCACGTACGATACGTACGCCCGTTCGAGTGCAGCGACGGACTGGCCCCTCACAGGCGAGTCCGTTTCGTGTTTGCATCGAGGCGCGTTCTCCGTTCCGGACGACTGGAGGGCGGCGGCGCGGACCGCCGCGAAGGGTATGCGATGTCTGAAGAGCCGGTGCTGCTGACTCAGGCGGGGCTCGAACGCCTCGAGGCGGAGTTGCACGAGCTGCGCACGGTACGCCGTGCGGAGGTGGCGGCGGCGATCCGCGAGGCGCAAGAGCTGGGGACCGCCCAAATAGATGGTCAGTACGAGGAAGCCAAGAATCAGCAGGCGTTCCTCGAGGGACGCATCCGCGAGATCGAGAAGATGCTCGAGCTCGCGCAGGTGATCGATGAGGAGGCAGCGCACCATTCGAAGGAAGTGCGCGTTGGATCGACAGTCACGGTGCGGATGGACGACGCGCGCAAGCACACGTACCAGGTGGTCGGGCCGGCGGAGGCCGCACCCCTGGAAGGCCGGATCAGCCACGAATCGCCGGTGGGGCGGGCATTGCTCGGCAAGAAGCGCGGTGACAAAGTGCAGGTGAACGCCCCGAGCGGGGTTGTCGAGATGACGATCGTCTCGGTGTCGTAGTCATTCCACCCGGAGCGCGAATGAAGCGGGCGGGGTGTTCCCCGCCCGCTTCGCGTTCGAGCATCGGCGCAGGACGGAGCGCGGCCATGCCGACCGAGGAAGAGCTGCTCGCGCAGCGGCTCGCGAAGCGCGAGCAGCTCGCGCGGGCGGGGAACCCTTACCCCGCGGTCACGTCACGGACGCACACGGCGGCCGCGGCGGTCGAGGCGTTCGAGGCGTTCGAGGCGGACGGGGGTCAGGAGCACGACGCGCCAGCGGTCACAGTCGCCGGCCGAGTGACGGCGTTGCGGCGGATGGGAAAGACGGCGTTCCTCGATGTCCGCGACGGCAGCGGGCGGGTCCAGGTACAGGCACGAACGGACGCCCTCGGCGAAGCGTTTGAACTGCTGTCGTTGCTCGATCTCGGGGATTTCCTCGAGGTTCAGGGGCGGGTCTTCCGGACTCGTACCGGCGAGGTCACAGTGGGCGCCTCGGCGTGGCGGGTGCTGACGAAGGCGCTACGTCCTCTTCCGGAGAAGTGGCATGGGATCACGGACACGGAGGTGCGGTACCGGCAACGGTACCTCGACCTGATCGCGAACGAGCGTTCGAGGGAGATCGCCCGGACGCGGGCGGAGGTCGTGGCCTCGATCCGTCGCTTCTTCTATGACCGCGGGTTCATGGAAGTGGACACGCCGGTGCTGCAGGAGCATGCGGGCGGCGCGGCAGCGCGCCCGTTCGTGACACATCACAACGCGCTGGACCGAGACCTCTTCCTGCGGATCTCGCTGGAGCTGCACCTCAAGCGGCTGCTCATTGGCGGGTTCGACCGCGTATTCGAGTTAGGGCGGGTTTTCCGCAATGAGGGCATCGACCGGCGGCACAACCCGGAGTTCACCCTGCTCGAGTCGTACGAGGCGTACGCGGACTACCTCGACGTGGCGAGCATGGTGGAGGAGCTGCTGCGGCGTGTCGCCGGTGAGGTGGGCGGTTCCCTGCAAGTGCAATTCGGGGAGCATGTCATCGACCTCGAAGCGCCGTTTCGACGGACGACGTACCGGGAGTTGCTGCGGGACGAGACTGGCCTCGATTATGTCGACTATCCAGAGGTGGAAGGGCTGCGGGCCGCAGCGGCGGCGCGAGGCGTCCACGTCGACGCGGGCGCCTCGTGGGGGAAGGTGCTCGACGAGGTCATGTCGACGCTCGTCGAGCCGAAGCTCATCCAGCCGACGTTCGTGTTCGACTACCCGGCGGAATTCTCCCCGCTGGCAAAGCGGAAGCCCGATGACTCCTCGATCGCGGAGCGGTTCGAGCTGTTCGCGATCGGATACGAGCTGGCGAACGCGTACTCCGAGCAGAACGACCCCGTGGAGCAGCGCGAGCGGATGCTGGAGCAAGCCTCGAAGCAGGCCGGCGGCGACGATGAAGCCGAGGTGGCGGACGAGGACTTCCTGCTGGCGCTGGAGTACGGCATGCCGCCTGCCGGCGGGCTTGGCATCGGCGTGGAGCGGCTCGTGATGCTGATGACGGGCGAGGCCTCGATCCGAGAGGTGATCCTGTTCCCCGCGATGCGCGAGCGTGCTGGCCGCGAGGCGGGCGATGACGAGCCGGGAGACGGCGGCGCGTGAGGCGGATCCGCGAGGATGTGCATATCCACGCGCCCGCGTACGAGGTCTACGACCGTGTGCGCGCGTTCGAGAGTCACGGGGAGTGGTTGCCGCCGGCCTTCGAGGAGGTGCGGGGAGACGCCGAGTCCATCGCGTTCGCGTTGCTGCTGCCGGCGCGAAGGGAGCGGGCGCACCTCGAGGTCGTGGCGGCTGAGCCGCCGCGCGCATTGGAACTCGCGGACCGGAACGGCGCCCTGTGGGCCCTTGGTTGGGGGCTGAACGTCGAGGGGCCTCGTGAGGTGCACCTCACGGCTGAGATCGCGTACGAGCCGGCTGGCGGCGCGATCGGGTGGCTGCTGGAGGAGACGATGCACCGGCCGATGCGCCGCCAGGCGCTGCGCGACGCACTGTGGCGGCTCAAGTTGCTGATCGAGGGACGGCGGTGAGCGGCCGTCCCCGGACCGAGGCGGTGATCTTCGACCTCGACGGGGTGCTGGTGGACTCGGAGCCGATCCACCACCGGGCGATGCAGCGCTTCATCGCACCGCACACTGTGACGGAGGAAGAGTACGCGCAGTTCGTTGGCGTGTCCCTCGAGTGGACGGTGAGCTGGCTGAAGCGCCGGTTCGGGCTCGACGAGGCGGTCGAGGCGCTCTGCCAACGGTATGACGACCGAATCACCGAGCAGCTGCTGCAGGAGCCGCCAGCGCCGCTCGACGGAGCGGTTGAGCTCCTCGACGCGATCCGGGAGCGGGGCCTGCCGCTCGCGGTGGCGTCGCAGTCGCGGCCGCGGTGGGTGCAGGCGACGCTCGCCGGGTCGGGGCTGGGAGCGCACTTTGACCTCGTGGTGACGGCGGACGAGGTGGCTCGCGCGAAGCCTGCGCCGGACGTGTACCTGCACACGGCGGAGCGGCTTGGGGTCCACGCCGAAGCATGCCTGGTCGTGGAGGACTCGGTGCCGGGTGTGGCCTCCGCGCGGGCGGCGCGGATGTACGTCGTGCAGACGCAACAGGCGAGCTCGGCGGTGGAGCGACAGCCGGGTGCGGACGAGGTCGTCGCCTCGTTGCGGGCGTTTCGCCTCGAGTGGCTGGGGTAGGTCAGCCGAAGCCGCAGCCCCCGCCTGGCGCCGCCCAGGTGAGCAGGCGCTCGATCAGCAGGGCCGCGCGATCCGGGCCTCGATACGGGGTTGTGCCGCCGCCACCGCACACGCCGCTGCGGGGCACCGACCGGAAGGATCGGTGTCCGTAGAACGACTCGCCGAGGTAGCTCGAGGGGAGCGCGGGGTCGGGAGGCGGAGGCCCACCGGTGTCTTCGCTCAGCTGGAGCCCGGTGAGGTCGAAACCGACGATGGCGCGTCCCGAATCGACGGCAAGCCAGCTCCGGAGCTGGCCCGGCCGAAGGCGTGCGTAAACATCCGGGTCAACGATCACGCCGACGACGGCCTCCTGGGAGAGGAGCCGGTCGACGTCCGCGGCATTGCGGACGCGATCGAAGGCGACACGGCCGGTGGCCTCGCAACGAAGCTCCTCGACTCGGGGGTCGCCGCTGAGCGTGAGGTATACGGGCGCACCGGACGCGGGAGGCAGAGGGGTCGCGCAAGGACGGCCGCGCGTCACGACGAAGGGCAGCACGGCGACGGCAAGCCCGAGCGCGAGTGAGCCGAGGAGCAGGCGCGGAAGATGGTGACGACCGTGCTGAAGCATGTGCGCGTCCTCGACGGCCCGATTGTGCAGCCCAGATGCTGGGTGCGCATCGGCCGGAGGGATGATCGGAACGTCGTTGTCATGGCTCGGGATCGAAGGGGGTGAACTGGTCGAGCATGGACTCGAGGGCAAGGGGAAGCGGAGGGCGCAGCGCGGTGCCCGCAAAGGAGTCGGCGAGGAGGCGGGCGAGGGGGTCGGTGCGGCGGTAGTGACGGCCGCCCCCCAGAGCGAAGAGTGCCGCGCAGAGGGCGGTCGCCTCCTGCGTCACGTACATCTTCGTGCGGAGCACGCGAGCGGCGTACTCGGGTCCCGCGGCGGGGCGCCAGCCGGCGGCGGTCTCCAGGAGGTAGGCGCGCAGCGCCTCGTAACGCATGCGGGCGTCGTTGAGGCGCACCCGGAGGGCGGGAGAGGCAGGCACGGGCGCCGAGAGGGCACGGAGGATGCCGCGCGCGCACCCGAGAGGGATGGCGGCGAACAGGTTGAACCAGTACTCGAGCGGTTGCATGCGAACGAGGAAATCCGGGAAGCCGAGGATGCCGTCCGCAGGAGCGTCCTCGTAGCGGACGGTGTGGCTCTCGGTAGAGCGCATACCGAAGCCGTCCCAGTCGGTCAGCACTTCGACGCCTGCGCCGCGAACGGGCATGAAGAAGAACTCGACAATGCCGGCGCCGGGGAGGTCGTCGGGCGCCACCTTCGCCGTCGAGAAGAAGACATCGGCGTGGCGGCCGGAGGTGGCGAGGATTTTGGTGCCGGTGAGACGGAAGCGGCCGTCATCGGCTCGACGGGCGGAGGTCTGTGTGGCGGCAACCGAACCGCCGGCGCCACGCTCCGAGTTGCATGCCGCGTACAACTGACCGGCTCGGAACCGCGCGGCGACCTCGTCCACCTGGGCTGACCAGGCGGGACGGACGCCGGCCGGGATGGCCTCGATGTCCGACGCGTAGATGCCGGCGAGGCCGAGGGGCATCGCCCAGATGAGGGCGCTGGAGGGGGAGTACGACGCCATGAGCTCGATGGCTCGCACGGCGTCGACACTCGACCAGCCCTGGCCGCCGAGCGCGGGTGGGAACGGCGCGCCTAGCAGGAGGGCGGCCTTGAGGTCTTCTACGTTCGCCGTTGGGTACGCGTCGCCCTCGGCGGCGTCCCGCTGGGCGAAGCGGAGACCGAGGGGGCGGAGTGCCGGCTCGTCGAGCATGGGGAGCCCTCCAGCGACCAAGCCATTCTAGCGTTCGTTGCCGCCTCGGAGGGGCGCTGCTACGCTCGCCGAATGGGCGACGGGGAGCGGCATTTCACGGTGAGCGGATTCGTCAGCCAGCGTGGATGCACCGCGTTGCACTGGCATCGCCTGGGCCTGTGGCTCCCGCCGGGCGGCCACATCGAGGCGAACGAGGATCCGGTGCAGGCGGTGCTGCGCGAGGTGTACGAAGAGACCGGAATACACGCGGAGATCGTGCCCACCTCAACGGCCTACGGTTACGCGCAGCCGCGGCAGCTCCCGCCGCCGGTGACGATCGGTGTGTATGACATCGACGAGCCGGGGCGGCCGCACCAGCACGTCGACCTGATCTACTTCACGCGGCCGCTCGCCGGGGAGGCGCTCGACCTACCGTCCGATGGCAATGGTTGGCTGTGGGTGTCCGAGGAGCAACTGCGGAGCGAGTCACATCTCGACCGGCCCGATGGAGCGGGGTGGGCGACGATCCCTGACGACGTGCGCCAGCTCGGTCTCGACTCGATCGCGGCGGTGCGGGCGCTGGAAGTGGACGCGGCGTAGTGCTCTCGATGCAGACGATCCGGGAGCAGACGGACGAGGTACGGCAGGCGTGCGCCGACCGGCAGATGGACGTGCCGATCGACGACATCCTGCACGCGGACACCGAGCACCGGGCGCTCCTCGGCGAAGTGGAGCGGCTGCGCGCGGAGCGGAACCGGGCCAGTAAGGCGATCGGAGCGGCGAAGGACCCCGAAGAGCGGCAGCGAATGATCGCCGAACAACGGGCGGTCGGGAGCGAACTCGACACGCTCGAGGAGCGGCTGCGTGAAGCGGACGCGACGCTGACCTCGTTGCTGTTGCAGGTGCCGAACCTGTTCGACGCGCGGGTGCCGCTCGGCGGCGAGTCTGACGCGGTGGTCGTGATCGAGGGGGACGGGCTGGCGGGGACCGAGCGGGCGGTCGAGCCGCATCGGCGGGCCGCGGACGAGCCGCCGCCCGCGGACGACCCCTCGCGGCGACCGCACTGGGAGATCGGCGAGGCGTTGGCGCTGATCGACTTCGAGCGCGGGGCGAAGGTGTCGGGGTCGAGGTTCTACATCCTCAAGGGCGATGGGGCGCGGCTCCAACGGGCGCTGATCGCGTGGATGATCGACGTGCATCGCGAGCAGGGGTACACCGAGGTGTACGTGCCGTTCGTGGTGAAGGAAGAAATGCTCGTCGGGACGGGGCAGCTGCCGAAGTTCGCCGAGACGATGTACCACGACGTCGAGGACGACCTCTGGCTGGTGCCGACGGCCGAGGTGCCGGTCACGAACATGTACCGCGACGAGATCGTGCCGGCCTCGGCGCTGCCGATCCGGCACGTTGCCTACACGCCTTCATTCCGGCGCGAGCGCATGAGCGCGGGACGCGACGTGCGCGGGATCAAGCGCGGCCACCAGTTCGACAAGGTCGAGATGGTGCGGTTCACGGATGAGGAGGGGTCCTGGGAAGCCCTCGAACAGCTGCTGCGTGATGCTCTCGCGATCGTGCGGGCGCTGGGGTTCCGCTACCGGGTGATCCGACTGGCGTCGGCGGACATCACCTTTGCCTCAGCGATGACCTACGACATCGAGGTGTGGGCGCCGGGGTCGCGGGAATGGCTCGAGGTGTCGTCGGTGTCGAACTTCCTCGACTTCCAGGCGAGGCGGGCGAACCTCCGGTACCGGGACGCGGAGGGACGGGTGCGCCACCTCCAGACGCTGAACGGGTCGGGGCTGGCGCTGCCGCGCGTCCTCGCGACGGTGCTGGAGCAGTACGAACGACCGGATGGCATCGAGGTGCCGGCGGTGTTGCGGCCGTACCTCGGGGGGCTCGAGCTGATCGAGGCTCAGGGGGCGTACTAGCCGATCTGCCGTACACCATCCGGGATCGCTTCGAAGACGGCCAGCGCGGCGGCCGTCCGCTCCTCGGGTCTCTGGCGCGGCCAGTCGGCGAGGCGCGCCTGTGAGCGCTCCGCCCAGTCGTCCACGAGATACGCGAAGGACGTCAGGAAGTCGTACACCATCGACCGGTAGGCGATAGCGCGCTGGAAGGGCGCCCGGCCCTCGAGGTACTCCTGGCGGATTCCGGCCGCCGTCTCAATCAGGCCGCGGATGTCCTGTCGAACCTGTGCGAGGGTGGCCGCGAGATCCTCGTCGCTCCCGAGGGGCGCGAGCATGACGCGGAGCAGGCCCTCGAACTCGAGGACGGGGCCTCGGGAGGGAGGAGCCGCGAGCCAGCGGGTGAGTTCGGCCCGACCGTCGTCGGTGATGGAGTAGACCGTGCGGGCGCGCCTGCCGGTCGTCTCGGTCGTGGCACTGGCGAGCCCAAGAGCGACAAGGCGCTTTGGCTCGGCATAGATGCGGCTTTCCGCCCGTGGGAAGAAATACGTGATGTTGCGCCGCATCTCGGTGGCGAGCTCGTAGGTCGACCAGGGGCGCATCGCGAGGTGCCCGAGGATGGCGTAGGAGACGGTCGTGAGTTCCACCAACCCAGTTTACTCCTGCTGGGAGCATCCATATACTCCCGGCAGGAGTATATGGATGTGAGGTGAGTTCATGAGCGCGACAACGTTCCTGCTGGTCCACGGTGCGTGGCACGGGCCGTGGTGTTGGGACCTGCTGATCCCGGAGATCGAGGCTCGCGGTCATGCGGCGGTCGCGATCCAGTTGCCAAGCTGCGACCCCGATGCAGCCGCGCTCGGGGGCTACCAGGAGGACGCAGAGGCGGTCTCAGCAGCGGCGGCGGCAATCGATGGTCATGTTGTGGTCCTCGGACACAGCTACGGGGGCGCGGTGATCAGCGAGGCCACGTTCGACGGGCGAGTGCGCCGGCTGGTCTTCCTCTGTGCGTTCATGCCAGACAGCGGGCAGAGCTACGTCTCGTATCTGCCTCCCGGAGGCCTCCCGCCTTACGTCGGCCTGCGGGAGGACGGCACCTCGGCAGTGCCCGCAGGCCTCGGGCGGATCCACTTCTACGAGGACTGCTCGCCCGACGTGACGGCCTGGGCTGAATCCAGGCTCCGGCCGCAGTCGCAGTCCGTCCTCGATCCGACCGCGGGGGACGCCTCGTGGCGGAGCATCCCTTCGACGTACATCCTGTGCACCCTCGACCAGGCGCTGCCGCCCGACTTCCAGCGGATCTTCGCGGCGCAGGCCGACGAGGTGATCGAGATCGAGTCGTCGCACTCGCCGATGCTGTCGCGGCCCGGCGAGCTGGCGGACATCCTCGTGCGGCTGACCGGGAGCTGAACGGCCCCGCCTACACCCTCGAGACGTCCGCGCCGAGGGCCGTGAGGCGCTCGGCGAGGTGGGCGTAGCCGCGATCGATATGGGTGATGTCGCGGATGGTGGTCTCGCCCTCGGCACAGAGGCCGGCGAGGACGACGGCGGCTCCGGCGCGGACGTCGAGGGCGCGAACGCCGGTGCCGAAGAGGGAGGTCGGGCCCTCGATCATGACGGCCTGGCCGCCGGTGGTGATGCGCGCGCCCATCGAGCGGAGCTCGCCGACGTAGAGCAGGCGGTTCTCGAAGACGCGCTCGTGGATGATGGAGACGCCCGAGGCCTGGGTGAGGGCGGCGGCCATGGGCGCGTGGAGGTCCGTGGCGAAGCCGGGGTAGGGCACGGCCTGTAGCTGGACGGCCTGGAAGCGGTCGCCCCGCGCGGCTCGGAGGCCGCCCTCGCAGGGTTCGACGACGACCTCGGCCTCGCGGAGCTTGGCGATGAGGCTATCGAGGTGGTGCGGGGTGGCGCCGACGACCTCGACGTCGCCGCCCGTGGCGATGCCGGCGAGGAGGTACGTGCCCGCCTCGATGCGGTCGGGGATGATCGTGAAGTCGACGCCGTGAAGGGCCATGACGCCTTCGACGGTAATGACGCTGGTGCCGCCGCCGGCAATGCGCGCGCCCATCTGGTTGAGCATCTCGACGGCCATGGCGACTTCGGGCTCGGCGGCGGCGTTGATGATGGTGGTGGTGCCTTGAGCGAGGGTGGCGGCGAAGAGGACGTTCACGGTGCCGAGGACGCTGGGGTAGTCGAGGAAGATGCGGGCGCCCGTGAGGCGGGCCGAGCGAGCGACGAACTGCTGACCCTCGCGCTTCACGTCGGCACCGAGGGCGTGGAAGCCGGCGAGGTGGACATCGAGGGGGCGTACCCCGATGACGTCGCCGCCGGGGGGCGGGCAGGCGGCCTCGCCGAAGCGGGCGAGCAGCGGGCCCATGACGAGGAAGGACGCACGGAGCGCGGCGACCTGGTCGGCGGGGGCGGCGCGCTCGGTGATGTCGCGGGCCTCGATGTGGACGGTCTCACCCTCGATGGTCACGTCGGCGCCAAGGGCTCGGAGGACTTCGGCCATCTCACCGATGTCGGCGATGGCCGGGACACGGCGGAGGGTGACCGGCTCGGCGGTGAGGAGTCCAGCGGCGAGGGCGTAGAGAGAGGCGTTCTTGGAGCCTGAGACGGTGACGCGCCCTCGAAGGGGGTGTCCGCCGCGGATGACGAGGCGTGTGGCGGTCTTCGTGGTCACGAGGTGAGGATAGCGGACACGGGCTGTGTACGGGCGGAGGCTGGGAGATGGCGAAGGTGACGCTTGGGAAAGAGGAGCGCGAGGACGCCGTACGGCGGCTTCGCGCGTACTTCGAGCGGGAGCGGGGGGAGGAGCTGGGCGAGCTAGGGGCGACGCTGCTCCTCGAGTTCCTCGCCGAGGAGGTGGGGCCGCACTTCTACAACAAGGGAGTTGCGGACGCGCAGGTGTTCGTGGCTCGGTTCACGGACTCGCTGGACGCGGATCTGGAGGCGTCCAAGCTGTTCCCGCCTCGAGGGTAGGCGCGGCCTCGGAGGGTCAGGCGGACGGGCGGACGGGCGGACGCGATAGTGGAGGTCGACGACGCCGTTCGCGAAGCGACGTTCGTCGACGAGTTCGAGGTCGAGGCGGAGGTCCCTCGGGAGGGCGGGCTTGCCGCCGCCGACGGCAACGGGGTGGAGTACGAGGTGGCACTCGTCGATGAGGCCGGCCCGGAAGGCGTGAGCGGCGAGCTCGGGGCCGCCGATGGCGAGGTCGCGGGTGGACTCAGCTTTGAGGCGGCGGACCGCCTCGGGGTCGAAGGTGCGTTCGATGCGGGTACGGGCGGTCAGGGGCGCCTCGAGGGTCGTGGAGTAGACGATCTTGTCGGCGGCCTGCCAGACCTCGGCGAAGTCGCGGAGGACCTCGGAGTCTTCGGTGAAGCTGGTGTCGGTCTCCCAGACGGCCATGGTTTCGTACATGCGGCGGCCGTAGAGCTCGGTGCCAATGGGGCGGAGGAGGTCGTTGAAGAACAGGTGGAGTTCGTCGTCGGGTTCGGTCCAGTCGAAGTTGCCGCTCGCGTCCTCGATGTAGCCGTCGAGGGAGGCGTTGATGGCGTAAATGAGACGGGCCATGGGGGCTCCTCAAAGGTCAGGGGCGTGGGATCAGGGTAGCGCAGCTGGCGATCGATGCTCGCGGGCTGCGGCAGTTAATGGGGACCCCCCCCGCCCTCCCCCGGACGGGGGCGGGGGCGGAGTCGGAGGGCTCGGGCGGGAGGGTCGCCAGCTCGAACGGCGCGGGCCGCTCTTCTGTGCCCCGTCAGGGGGTGGGGAGGGCGCCGAGTTGCTGGAGGATGCCGAGCATGTCGAAGACGCCTCGATGTTCGACGATCTGGGAGTCGCGGCAGCGGAAGATGTGTATCTCTTTCCAGCGCATGCGGGCGCCGGCGGCCGGGATGCCGTTGAAGGGGGCACCGGTGTGCGTGGCTGAGGCCTCAACGCGGACCGCGACCAGGTCCTCTTCGGCGAGGAGTTCGTAGAGTTCGGGCTGGACGTCGGGGAAGGCGCCGCGGACGGCGAGGACGGCGGCGATGAGCTCCTCGCGGCCCCCGCTGCCGAGGCCCGGGATGTCGTGGTCGACATAGTCGGGGGCGAGGAGGGCGCGGGCGGCCTCGGCGTCCCCGCGCGCGTGGAGGACATCGTAGAGGCGGCGGACGAGGTCCTTGTTCTCTTCGGTGGTGTCGGGCATCGGTCGGATCCCTTCGGGTGGGCGCGGGTCAGGCGGCGTGGGCGGGCCTGGCGGCGGCGAGGACCTGCTCGCGGGTGAGTTCGAGCTGGTGTACGTCGCGGCCGTGTTGCTGGGCGGCGGGAATGATGCGCTCTTCGGTGTCGCGGACGGTCCACCCGCAGTCGCATTCGATGATGAGTTCCATGGGCTCCTCGGTGTGCTCTGTACGCGGAGACGGCTGGTATCGTAGGGCCGCGACGTTGGCGGGATGTTGGCGCGCGCAGGCGCAGGGCGGCGGATGCGGGTCTATCTGACGGGCGACCTGGCGGTGGAATCGGGCGGGCGCGTGGCCTCCGCGGGCGGGCTGACGCTGCAGGGGCGGCTCGTGCTGGCGATGCTGGCGGCCGAGCACCGGCGGGTCGTGCTGGCGGAGGAGCTGGCCGAGGAGCTATGGGGGGACTCGCCGTCGGCGGCGTGGGGCGCCGGGCTGCGAGCGCTGGTGAGCAAGGTGCGGGCAGCGCTCGGGCCGGTGACCGCCTCGATGGCGGGCGGGGCGACGGCACTGATCGTGAGCGAGGCGGGCGGGTACCGGTTCCGGCTGCCGGCAGACGGGCAGGTGGACATCGACGAGGCACAGGCGGCGATCCACGAGGCGGAGGCTCGGCTGGCGGCGGGCGAGGGCGAGGTCGAGGCAGCCGGGGCCTCGGCGCTGGTGGCGAGCATGATCGCGCGGCGGGCGTTCCTCGTGGGTCTCGACGGGCCGTGGGTGGCGACGCAGCGGGCGCGGCTGCTCGACGCGCGGGTCCGTGCGCTCGAGGTGCTGGGGCGGGTGTGGAGCGCGAAGGGCGACCATGCGCAGGCGGCGCGCGATGCGCGGGAGGCGGTGCGGCTGGACCCGTTCCGCGAGACGGCGTACCAGCTGCTGATGGAGGCGCAGGCGGCGGCGGGGAACCCGGCGCTGGCGGCGGCGGCGTTCCGGGAGTGCGAACGGGTGCTGCGGGCGGAGCTGGGCGTTGGGCCCTCGGCGGCTACGGTGGGGGTGTATCGGGCGGTACGCGGGGGGCAGGTGGGTTAGGAGGGAGGAGGGCAATGCCGAGCGAGACCGAGATCCGAACGGCTTCGAGCGCCGACGAATCGCAGGAGCCGGGCTGGTCAGCTGGGCCCGACTCCTCCGATTCTGGACGGCTCCTCGATGCCGCGCGTTTGGTTCGTGCGCATGGTCTCAGCGGTCTGCGCCGACGAAGTGCCCAGCGAGTTTGCGGGGACCCAGTCGAACTTGAGGAAGCCCGCATAGTAGTTGTTGATGAAACCGAGGTCCCTCGGGTTGTCGCAGTCCGCGATCCAGATGCCCGGGCGACGGGGATCCCAGTCCGGGGTCATGGACGCGATCGGCACGTATGACCCCACGAGCCGGATCGACGGCGGCAGCTGGTCTCGGAGCGCCGCCACCCGAGCGTTGAAGGCCTCGTCCGGTACGAAGTGGCCCGCTTTGCGCGCGACCTCGCCTCGCTCGTGGGCGTAGTCTGGGTGGACTCCGTAGTAGCCAAGGTAGATTGCCATTGCCCCTCCGTTCACGCTGCGCCGGCGCATGGTCGCCCCGGCCGGCATTCCATTCGTGATTATGCATCACGGACGAGCGCGTGTTGATGAGGATCCGTGTGGAATCGCTGAGAAATCCCCCGGGCGCGGGACGACGCGAGCCGCTGCCGTCGCTAGCGTTCGGCCATGCTCGGGACGCCGGAGCCGCGGCGGCGGCGGGCGACTTTGATGCGGACGAGGGAGCGTTCGAGGCTGAGGCGGGCACGGAGGACGTTGAGAGCCTCGGGGCCGGAGTGCTGGCCGGCGAGGCGCTGCTGGGCGCGCTGGCGGGCGGCGTCGGCGCGCTCCTCGTTGATCTCGTCGGCACGCTCGGCGGAGTCGGCGAGGACGGTGACCTGGTCGTTGGCGACCTGGAGGAAGCCGCCGAACACGGCCATGTGGAGGACATCGCCGGGGACGTAGGCGATCATCTCGCCGTAGCCGAGGGCGGACATGAGGGCGGCGTGGTGGGGGAGGACGGTGATCTGGCCCTCGGAGGTGGGGACGACGAGGCGTTGGACATCGTCGCGCTGGACGACGGTGCGTTCTGCGGTGACGACGCTGAGTGAGAGTGGCATTGGTTACCTGCTTCGGTCCTCACGCCCGGGACTTGGTGGTCTGGTTCGGTGCGGGTCGATTTGCCTCGTTTTCACCCCCTCCCCGCCGTCCCCTCAAGGGGAGGGGGAGCCTGAGGAGGGGGCCTCGTTCACTTCTCGATGGCGATGGCTAGGAGCCGGTGGCGGCCATCTGGGCGGCCTTCTCGATGGCTTCGTCGATGGTGCCGACCATGTAGAAGGCGTTCTCGGGGAGCGCGTCGTGACGGCCCTCGAGGATTTCCTTGAAGCCACGGACGGCCTCGGCGATCGGGACATAGCGGCCCGGGGTGCCGGTGAACTGCTCGGCGACGAAGAAGGGCTGGGTGAGAAAGCGCTGGATGCGGCGGGCACGAGCGACCGTGGCCTTGTCCTCGTCAGACAGTTCTTCGATGCCGAGGATGGCGATGATGTCCTGCAGGTCCTTGTAGCGCTGGAGGGTACGGACGACGCCAGAGGCGACGTCGTAGTGCTCCTGGCCGACGACCAGCGGGTCGAGGATGCGGCTGTTGGAGGTGAGCGGGTTCACCGCCGGGTAGAGGCCCTGCTCGACGAGCGCGCGGTCGAGGGCGACGGTGGCGTCGAGGTGACCGAACGTGGTGGCGACGCCGGGGTCGGTGTAGTCGTCCGCGGGGACGTAGATGGCCTGGAAGGAGGTGATGGAGCCCTTCTGGGTGGAGGTGATGCGCTCCTCGAGCTCACCAATCTCCGTGCTCAGGGTGGGCTGGTAGCCCACGGCGGAGGGCATACGGCCGAGGAGTGCGGAGACCTCCATACCGGCCAGGGTGTAGCGGTAGATGTTGTCGACGAAGAGGAGGACGTCGCGGCCTTCCTCGTCACGGAAGTACTCGGCCATGGTGAGGCCGGTGAGGGCGATGCGAAGGCGGACGCCGGGGGGCTCGTTCATCTGGCCGAAGACGAGGGCGGTCTTGTCGAGGACGCCGGACTCGCGCATTTCGTGCCAGAGGTCGTTGCCCTCGCGGGAGCGCTCGCCGACGCCGGCGAAGACGGAGAGACCGCCGTGCTCGGTGGCGAGGTTCCGGATGAGCTCGGTGTTGATGACGGTCTTGCCGGTGCCCGCGCCGCCGAAGAGGCCGACCTTTCCACCTCGGGCGAGGGGGGCGATGAGGTCGACGACCTTCACGCCGGTCTCGAGCATCTGGGCGCTGGTCTCCTGCTCGGCGTAGGCCGGGGCCTCGCGGTGGATGGGCCAGCGGGTGACCTCGGGGCCGACGGCCTCACCGGGGTCGAGGGGCTCGCCGAGTACGTTGAAGATGCGGCCGAGGGTCCTGGGTCCGACGGGGACGGAGATGGGGGCGCCGGTGTCGGTCGCGGAGGCGCCACGCTGGAGGCCGTCCGTGGAGTCGAGGGCGAGGCAGCGGACCCAGTTGTTGCCGAGGTGCTGCTGGACCTCGGTCATGAGGGTCTTGCCGCTCATGTCGATGGCGACGGCGTTGTAGATCTCGGGGAGGTCGCCGCCGGGGAACTCGACGTCCACGACGGTGCTGATGACTTGCCTGACGACTCCGGTTGCCATCGTTGCGGTCCTTTCGCGGCCCTCCGGGGCCGGGGGGCCTTACGTTGCCCCCGGGCGGTTCATCGCCCGCGGGCACGACTCTCGTTCGTTACGCCTCGAGGGCGGCAGAACCGCCCACGATGTCGAGCAGCTCGCCGGTGATGAGTTCCTGGCGGGCCTTGTTGTAGGTGAGCGTGAGGTCCGAGACCATCTCGTTCGCGGCGTCGGTGGCGGCGCGCATCGCGACCATACGGGCAGACTGCTCGGAGGCAGCGGCGTCGAGTACGGCCTCGTAGATCTGCATCTCGACGTAGCGCGGCAACAGCGTCTCAAGGAGCTGCTCGGGCGACGGCTCGAAGAGGAAGTCGACGCTCGGACCGCCCGCGTCGCCCTCAGGAGCGGTGACGGGGAGGATCTGGCGGACGGTAGGTCGCTGGACGGCGGTGTTCACGAAGCGCTGGTAGCCGATGAAGACCTGGTCGATGTCGCCGTTGATGTAGTCATCCATGACGACGCGCGCGATCGGCAGGATCTGTGCCATGCCGGGGTAGTCGCCGAGCTGGGTGAACTCGGCGAGCATGGGGAAGCTGGCGCGGCGGAAGAAGTCGCGGCCTTTCCGTCCGACGGCGGCGATGGAGACGCGCTCGACCATCGGCTGGTGCTCGAGGACGAGGGACCCCCCGGCGCGGTTCATGTTGGCGTTGAGGCCGCCGGCGAGCCCTCGGTCGGCGGTGATGTGGACGTAGGCGAAGTGCTTCACGGGGCGCTGCTGGAGCAGCGGGTGGAGCTCGGAGGGGTCGGCGCCGGCGGCGTAACCGGAGAGCTGCGCGAGGACGGCCCGCATGCGGTCGGCGTAGGGGCGCGACGCGAGGGCGCGATCCTGCGCTCGACGCATCTTGGATGCAGCGACGAGCTGCATCGCGGTGGTGACCTTCGCCGCGCTCTCGAAGGAGCGGATGCGGCTACGGATCGCACGGACGGCACCGGCTCCCGCCATGTTGTCCTCGCTCTACGCTTTCCTCGTCGTCCTCGTGGTTGCCGGGTTAGTAGGCGACCGAGGCCTTGAAGTCGGTGATGGCGGACCGGAGCTGCTCCTCGGTCGCGGCCTCGAGGAGGCCGGTCGACGTGATGGCGTCGATGACGGGGGCGGCGTTGGCGCGCATGTACTCGTGGAAGGCGCTCTCGAAGTCGGCGACCTTCTCGACGGGGACATCGTCGAGGAAGCCGCGGACACCGGCGTAGAGAATGGTCACCTGCTGCGCGAGGCTGAGCGGCTGGTACTGCGGCTGCACGAGAAGGCGAGTCAGGCGCTCGCCTCGGAGCAGCTGCTGGCGGGTGGCCGGGTCGAGGTCCTCGGTACCGAACTGGGCGAAGGCCTGGAGTTCACGGTACTGAGACAGGTCGAGGCGGAGGGTACCCGCGACCGAGCGCATGGCGCGGGTCTGGGCGGAGCCACCGACCCGCGACACCGAGATGCCGGGGTTGATGGCGGGGCGCTGACCGGCGTTGAAGAGGTCAGTCTCGAGGAAGATCTGGCCGTCGGTGATGGAGATGACGTTCGTCGGGATGTAGGCGGACACGTCGCCGGCCTGCGTCTCGATGATGGGGAGGGCGGTAATGGAGCCGCCGCCGTGGGCCGCGTCGACACGAGCGGAGCGCTCGAGGAGGCGGGAGTGCAGGTAGAAGACGTCGCCCGGGTACGCCTCGCGGCCGGGGGGGCGGCGGAGGAGCAGTGAGATCTGGCGGTAGGCCCAGGCGTGCTTCGTCAGGTCATCGTAGATGATGAGGACGTCGCGGCCGCGCTCCATGAAGTACTCGGCCATGGCGCAACCGGCATAGGGGGCGAGGTACTGGAGGGCGGACGACTCGGAGGCGCCCGCGGAGACGACGATGGTGTGGCCCATGGCGCCATGCTGCTCGAGGGTGGCGACGATCTGGGCGACCTTCGCTTCCTTCTGGCCGACCGCGACGTAGACGCAGATGAGGTCGCCGCCGCGCTGGTTGATGATGGCGTCCAGAGCGATGGCGGTCTTGCCGGTGGAGCGGTCGCCGATGATGAGCTCGCGCTGGCCGCGGCCGATGGGGACCATCGAGTCGACGGCCTTGATGCCGGTCTGAACGGGCTGGTTCACGGAGACGCGGGAGACGACGTCCGGGGCGATGCGCTCGACGGGGCGGCGCTCGGTGGTGGCCACGGGGCCGCGCTCGTCGATGGGGTCACCGAGGGCGTTGACGACGCGGCCGATGAGGGCCTCGCCGACGGGGACGGAGGCGACGAGGCCGGTGGTCTTGACCTCGTCACCTTCGCGGATGGCCGTGTAGTTACCGAGGATGATGGCGCCGACGGTCTCTTCCTCGAGGTTGAGGGCGAGGCCGCGGGTGCCGTTGGCGAACTCGATGAGCTCTGAGGTCAGGCACTGGCCGAGGCCGTGGATGCGGGCGATGCCGTCACTGGCCTCGATGACCGTGCCGACGTTGGCAGCCTCGACGCCGGAGTCGAACTGCTCGATCTGCTGCTTGAGGATCGACGCGATCTCTTCGACGCGTACGGGCATCTAGCACCCCTCCCTGCGCTCGACGCTGCCCGCGTCGAGCGCGCTGTTTGCCTGGCCTCGCTACAGCGCGCCCTGTTGCAGGCGTCCGCGCAGCTGGCGCAGCCGTGTGCGAGTCGACCCGTCGATGAGGCGGTCGCCGATGCGAATGACGGCGCCGCCAATGAGCGAGGGATCAACTTCGGTTTCCAACTCGATGGTCTTGCCGGTCTGCTCGGCAAGCTGCTGACGCATGCGGTCGCGCGTCTCGTCGTCGAGCTCGACGGCGGTACGCACGAGTGCTCGTTCGACGCCGCGCTCCTCGTCCCACATCTCGTGGAAGTAGGACGCGATCGAGGGGCCGAGCGCCAGGCGGTTCTTGCGGCGCAGGAGGCGGAACAGGTTCATCTCGACAGGCGCGACGTCCGGGACGATCTGCCGGACGATGTCCTGCAGTTTCTCGTCGGTCATGCCGTCCGACTGGAGCGCGTTGACGAAGCGAGGCTCAGCGGTGAGCGCAGCCAGCGCGTCGACGACCTCGGCCCAGCGGTCGAAGGACCTGTGCTCGTTCGCGATCTCGCTGAGCGCGAGCGCGTAACGGCGTCCGGCAATGTCGCGGGCGAGGCCTGCCATGTCGCCTTAGTTCCTTCCGGCCTGGCTGCTCACCAGAACCTCATCGATGAGGCGCTGGTGGGCCTGGCGGTCGAGCGACTGATTGATGACGCGCTCGGCGGCGACGATGGTGAGGTCGGCGAACTCGCGACGAAGCTGCTCGATAGCCTGGTCGCGCTCGAGGGCGACTTCCTCGCGCGCACGGGCGACGATCTGGTCGGCGTCCTGGCGGGCGCGTGATTCGAGTTCCTCGCGGAGCCGGACAGCCGACTCCTGCGCACGACGGACGGCCTCCTGGCCCTCGGCGCGGGCTTCATCGAGGATGCGCCGGGCTTCGGCCTCGCTTTCGGCTGCCGTGGAAGCGGCGGCGGCGGCGCGGTCGATACCCTCCTGGATCTTGCGCTTGCGCTCGTCCAGGACGCGGTAGAGCGGCTTGTACAGGAAGAGCCTCAACACGATCAGGAGGATCGTGAAGTTGACCAGGTTCTGGATGAGACCGGGCAGACTGAAGCCGAGGGAGGCGATGCCGCCGCTCTCCGCTTCCTGGGCCGCGGCGAATGCCGGCAGCAGCGCCAGGGCGGCGCCGAGCAGCACCGCCGTCAGACGGCGGCCGCCGGTCCCTCGTACCAGGCTCTTGAAGGCCATTGCGTACGCTCCCGTGTTCGCGTGTCCAACCGCCGGCGGACGGCCCTCGAGAGGGTGCCCGCCGGCGGCCAAATCGATTTAGAAGACGAAGCCGATCAGGATCGACACGACCAGGGCGTAGATGCCGATGGCCTCGGCGAACGCGATGGCGAGGATCATGTTGGTCTGGATGGCGCCGGCGGCCTCCGGGTTGCGGCCGAGGGCCTCCATGGCCTTGCCGCCGAGCAGACCGATGCCGATGCCGGGGCCGATGGCGCCGATGGCCATCGAGATGGCGGCGGCGATGTACTTCATGCCGTCCGCGGTGAACGCGTTGTCCGCTGCCGCTTCCTGTGCGCCGGCGACGCCGGTCGCAGCGAGCCAGAGGCCCGCGGCCGCCATCGCAGCGAACAGCCCGCGTCGGGCGATCGTGCCAGCCATCATTTGAGATCCTCCTCCTGGATATGCCCGCACGAGCACGCCGCGCGGCCGCCCCTATCTCCTCTTGATTAGGCGATCAGTGATGAGCCTCGCCGTGATCGCCCTCGTGGTCACCGTGTCCGGCGACCGCGGTCTGGGCGAAGACCAGCGTGAGCATCGCGAAGACGAATGCCTGGATGAGGCCCACGAAGAGCTCCAGGCCGTAGAAGACGTTCACGAGCACGAACGGCACGAGGAACGTCATCATCAACAACAGCACTTCTCCGGCGAAGACGTTGCCGAAGAGACGGAAGGTGAAGGAGACCATGCGCGAGAGTTCGGAGACGAACTCGAGCAGGCCGACGAAGACGTCGATGATGCCCATGGGGTTACCTCGGAGGAGCCGACCGAAGGCGAAGAACTTGCCCAGGTAGCCGATGCCGAGGGTGGAGAGGCCCCAGAACTCGACGAAGATGAAGGAGAAGATCGCCACGGCGAGTGGCGCATTGACGTCTGTGTTCACCGAGCGGAACCACGGCGAGAGCAGGCCGGAGAACTGGCCCTCCTCGACCTCGGGGTGATCCTCCTCCTGCGCGGGAGCGGCCGAGAGTGCTGCGCCGCCGGGCTGGGCGGAGACCGACGCGGCTGAGCCGGACGACGGTACCGCACCGTGGCCTTCGGCCTCGGACGAGCCTTCCTCTTCGTGGTGGGTCACGTTCGGGCACGTGTTCTCGGCCACCGAGCAGTCCTCGGGATCGATCTTGATGTATGCGACGTCCATGCCGGCGATGGTGGTGGTGTTGAAGATGACCTGTTCGTCGCCGTGGCCGGCCTCGGGCTTGCCGATGACGTTGTTCATCGGCAGGAGGCCAAAGTAGTTGGACATGAGGACGTAGAAGAAGATGGTACCCACGACCCAGAAGAAGCGCCGACCGTTCTCCTCGCCGGCGACCTGGACCACGATGCCGTAGAAGGCGCTGACGATGGCCTCGACGACGCCACTGAAGCCAGAGGGGACCACGGACATGCGGGGCCCAGCGAGGATGGCGACGAGGCAGAGGATGCCTACGACCCACCAGGACGTGAACATGGTGTTCGTGACCTCGATCGGGCCGACGTCGAAGATGTGCTCAGGGGCGACGATGATTGCGGGCGAGGGGCCCTTAACGAAGAGGAAGCCGACGGCCATCAATGCGATGACGGCGACGGCGACGATCCACTTCATCCTCGGCGGCCTTTCGAGCCTCGCTGACGGTCGAGCCGTTCCAGTAGCTCCTTGAGTTGCTGATAGGCCCCGTAGAAGCCGAGCAGCAGACCGAGCACCAGGAACACGAGCGTCAGAACCGGCTGCGTATCAAACCGGCTATCGAGCAGCCGCCCCACCAACGTCAACCCAACGATGCATGTCGCCAGGTAGAAGCCGATGCCGGTCAGCGCGAACGCCGGTGAGTTCCAGATGGTCCATCTCCCTGCGGATTGGAACCGGGGGGACTCTAGCATGGGCAGATCGGTGGATCAACACTTGTGACCGACTGCACTATTCGTCGATCCGCGTGTTACTACCTCCGTTGGTCGAGCTGTTCGACCGGCACCTGCTTTAGTCGAAATCGTCCAGGTCGAGCTCAGCGATGAAGTCGCTGAAGGCGGAGAGCTTCGCGCGCTCCTCAGGGGTGATGCCGGCGGCGCCTTCACCGTCCTCGACGGGTTCGCCCTCGGCGTTGAGGAGGACGCCGGCGCGGTCAAGGACTGACTCGTCGGCGTAGATCGGGACTCCGGTGCGAACGGCGAGGGCGATGGCGTCGGACGGGCGCGAGTCCACCTCGATGATCTGGCCAGCCTGCTCGACGTGAATGCGCGCGAAGAAGGTGTCGTTGGCGAGGTCGTTCACGACCACGGCGCGGACGACCCCGCCGAGGTTCTCGATCATGTTCGTGAGGAGGTCGTGCGTGAGCGGGCGGGCGACGGCAACCTCCTGCAGACGGACGGCGATTGCGTCCGCCTCGGCAGGGCCAATCCAGATAGGGAGGTACCGGTCGGCGTCCTTCTCGCGGAGGATCACGACGCGCTGGTAGTTGCGCAGGCTGACACGAATGCTCTCGATGGTGAGTTCGATCACGAGGCTCGCGCCCTGCCTTGCCGCACGATTCGAGTGTAGGAGGGGGTCAGGAAGGCAGTCAACGAACGACCGCCAGCGACGATGCCGAGGTCACGAGGGGACCTCGACGGGCGTGGGGGAGATGTCGCCGAAGAGCGCGCGCTCGATGTCGGGGTGGATGGGGGCGCCGCGCTCGACAACTGCCTTGAGGCGACGGTGGAGGGTGGGGCGGTCGAGCAGGACGCGCCGCCCGCATTCGCGGCAGCGCATGCCAACGTCGGCGCCGACCCGGACGACATCCCAGTCGAAGCCGCCGCAAGGGTGCTTGCGACGGAGGCGGAGGACATCGCCGACGCGCAGATCGAGGACCATGCCTCGATCTTACGCCCAACGCCGACGGGGGCGGGGATCAGCGACGGGCGGCGTTGATGGCGTCGCGCAGGCGACGCGCCTCGGCGCGGGCGGCGGCCGCATAGTCGTCGCCTCGCGATGCATACAGGACACCTCGGGAGGAGTTGATGAGGATGCCGCTACCGCGAGCGTCGATGCTGGCGCGCACGGCGGCATCGACATCGCCCTGCTGCGCGCCGATGCCGGGGAGCAGGAACAGGAGGTCGGGGCACAGGGCACGGATGCGGCTGGCCTCGGCGGGGTAGGTCGCGCCGACGACGAGACCGACGTTGCCGCGGGTGTTCCAGCGGTTGGCGAGCATGGCGACGTGCTCGTAGAGGGGGCGCGGGCCTTCGGAGTCACCCTCACCCCCGCCCTCCCCCATCAAGGGGGAGGGGGAACTGGGTGTCGGAGCGTCGCCCTTCGAAGCGGGGGACACCACCAGCAGGTCCTGGAGGTCGTGGGCGCCGACGTTGGAGGTGCGGCAGAGGACGAAGGTGTGGTGATCCTCGTGGGCGAAGAACGGCTCCAGGCCGTCGGCGCCGAGGTATGGGTTGGCCGTGACCGCGTCAGCGCCCAGCGCCTCGAAGACCGCGCGGGCGTATGCCTGGGAGGTGTGGCCGACATCGCCCCGCTTGGCGTCCACGATCACCGGGATGTCGTCTGGGACGGCCTCGATCACGGCCTTCAGCGTCTGCCAGCCGGCAGCGCCGTCCGGTTCGAAGAAGGCGGCGTTCGGCTTGTAGCAGCAGACGAGGTCGGCCGTGGCCTCGATGACCGCGCGCAGGAAGCCCGCGACGTCCACGCCGGGGGGTAGCAGGGCGGGATCGGGGTCGAGGCCGACGCAGAGCAAGGAGCGGTTGCGGTCCGCTGCAGCCTCGTACTTCGCGCGGAACGAGCCTGTGCGGAGCGGGCGCGTCAACGAACCAGTGGACGAGCCCGTCATGACGGGACGCGCTCGGGCGCCGCGGGAGCAGGAAGGGGGCCCTCGAAGGGGACGGGAGCGATGTCAAGCGGGGGGAGGTCGGCGCCGTCGGCGCGGAGGCGGGCGACGGACTCGGCGAAGGCGGCTGGGTCGCCGGTCGTGGAGCAGACGACCGGGGGCGCCGGCTTGAGCGTCGGGACTGTGATGCCGTGCGCTTCGATCTGATGCAGGGCGCGGCGGGCGACGGGCTCTGCGGGGTCGATCACATCGACATCCGTGCCGAGCAGAGCGTCGAGCATGGAATCGAAGGTCGCGCGGAGAAAGCCGTAGTGGGTGCAGCCGAGGGCGACCTGGTCGATGCCTGAACCGGCGAGCGAACCGAGGGTGCGGTGGAGCAACTGCTCGACGCGTTCGCCGGCGACGTGGCCGGATTCGACGAGGTCGGCGAGGCCGGGCATGGGGACGGCGGTGACCTCGACGCCGCCGCCGTAGGCATCCTGGAGGCGAGCAAGACGCTCGCCGCGAACGGTGGACGGCGTGGCGAGGACGGCGACGCGGCCGGTGCGGGTGCGCTCGACGGCGGGTTTGAGTGGCGGCTCCATACCGACGATCGGGACATCGAAGCGCTCGCGGAGTCGTTCGAGGGCGGACGAGGAGGCGGTGTTGCAGGCCACGACGACGGGTGCGCAGCCCTCGGCGACAAGGGCCTCCGTGAGGAACAGCGAGCGTTCCTCGATCTCCTCGGAGGTGCGTTCACCGTAGGGGAACCAGGCACCATCGGCGATGTAGCGAATCGGGAGGGCCGGGTTGAGCCGGCGAAGGGCGGCGACGACAGTCAGTCCGCCCACGCCCGAGTCGAAGACGCCGACGGCGGTGTACCGCGAGGCGGACACTGACGGCCCCCTTACTGATCGCCAGCCTTCACTATAGCAACCGCCTCGCAAGCCGCCTCACTGTGGGGCGGTGGGATGGGAGCGTTCCCATTCCTTGAGGTCGCGCTCGAGGGCGTCGACGGACTCGGGGCCGGGGAAGTGACGGCCGTAGCGGGCGGCGTCGAAGGCCCGGCCGATGGGGTCAAATGGCGGGGCGTCGAGGCGGTCGCCGGCGCGGCGGGCGAACTCGATGGGGGTGTCGCCGGGACCGCGCTGCACGCCGCGGTCACGGGCGTCGTCGACGAGGCGGGCGTAGAGGCGGTAGACGGGCTGGCGGCGGAGCCAGTCGCCCGACCATGCACCCTGCGCTCGGCCGCCGAAGAGCCCTCGCATCAGCCCGCTCAGGCCGCTGCCCGCGCCCGCGGCGGTCCGCTGCTCCTCGACTGCGGTCTCCTGCTCGCGGCGCCGGGTGAGGTGAAAGAGGAGGCGGCTGACGCGATAGAGGAGCCAGAGGAAGGCCGCGACGGCGAGGACGCGCACGACCTGCAGGATCCAGGTGGGGAACAACCTGCCATCGGTGTCCTCGTCGCGGCGGACGGTCTCTTCTCCGAAACGACGGAACTGCTCGGGGATCTCGATTCCGTTCTCGCCGAGGACCTGCGACAGCACCCAGTTCACAACCCAGAACACGGGAAGCAGGAGCCAGTACAGGACGCGACTGATGGCCCCGAGCACGAGGTCGAAGAACGGGTCGAAGGCGCGTTGCACATCGAGGACCGCGAGGAGGCCGAAGAGGAGCCCGATGAGGACGATGGCGCCGAGCGTCCCCAGGGCGGCGAGGGCGAGCGGAGCGTCGCGGGCGACCGAGTCCTCGGCGGTGCGGGTGCGCGCCATGTGAGCGACCGCGATGGAGAGGGCGCCGAGGACGAAGTAGGCCAGGGCGATGAAGGCGGGGGCCTCGGACTCGATGCCCTGTCCGAGGATGGCGGCGAGCAGGACGATGGCGAAACCCAGGCTGAACGAGCGGAGGGCGCGCTCGTAGGTCACGGCGCCGCGGCCGGCGATCAGGAAGCGGAACCAGAGCATGGTGAGGCCGACGGTGGAGACGAGGAGCATGGAGGCCTCGGTCACGGCTCCGGGGTCGGGATCCGCGATGAATGACTGCGGGTCTACGTCACCGGTGACCGAGGAGTCCAACGCGGTGGCGAGCCCCGAAGGCTCCCAGACGCGCATGTCATTGTGGACGGCGACGTGGACCAGGACGTGGAGGCCGACCAGGGTAGCCGCGAGGCCGACGGCGGCGCTCAGCGGGAGCGGGAAGCCGCCGTCGCCGAGCGCACGAACGAGGAAGAAGGCGGCGAAGGCGGCGGCGACGACGAGCAACAGTGGGGGGCCGCCGACGGCGTGCTCGGCGCCATCGCGGGCGACGGAGAGGGCCTCGGCGGCGCGGCCGTCACCCGGGAACAGCGCACTCGGCTGTACCTGATCGGCGAGACGGTCGAAGGCGCTGCGGACGACCGCCGTCCCGACAGCGCGCAGCACGGCGAACCAGGCCACGGCCTCCGCCAGGATGAAGAGGTAGGTCGAGACATCGCGGAGGCGGAGCGTCATCGGGGGGTCGCCGCCACCGGGCCGTCCGGCGTCGCCTCGGCGTCCTCGATGGTCCGCATGACGTGCTCGATGTTCATGACGGGGATGGGCGCGAGGGCGACGTCCCACTCCGCGGAGGATGTCTTGACCACGTGGACGGCGTGACCCTCGCCGCGCAGGCGACGGAGGGTGGCAGCGAGGTCATCGGGCATGAGTGAGGCGACGACGATGAGCGTGGCGCCTGCGGGGAGCGCGTGGCCGGGCCGCTCGAGCTCGGAAGCGAGGCTGGAGATCGTGAAGGGGGCGATCATGGCAAGCGCCTCGAGGACGCGCACGAGCTGGTCCGCGTGACTGCCAGCGCCGATGCGAATGGCGCGGTCAGCGTCCGGGAAGGAGCCGTTGGCCACGAGGCCGACGGCGGCGCGTTCCTCGAAGGCCCAGCGAGCGATGGAGGCGGCGACGACGACGTTGCGTTCGAGGAGCAGCGGGTCGAACCCGAGCCACGACTGGTCCATCGTGCTGATGTTGAGGGCGACGACGACCGCCTGTGTACGGGAGGGCTCGTAGAGGCGCGACTGGAGGCGGCCGGTGCGAGCCGTGGCGTTCCAATCGACGCGCTTGAGGGGGTCGCCGGGCAGGTAATCGCGCACGCCGACGACACGCACGGGATCCTCGAAGATGCGCTGGCCGCCGGCGCGCTCGCCGAAGGGGCGGGCGCTGATGATGCCGAGGTCGGGGAGTGAGTAGGTGCGCGGGTAGACGACGACGCTATCGGTCCCGCGCACGGTCTCCTCGCGTTCGAAGATGCCGAAGAGGTCGCCAGAGCGGAGGCGGGTAGGACCGAGGCGGAAAAACCCGCGCTCGGCGGCGGTGAGGGTCAGGGGCCACTCGAGGCTCTCGCTGGCACCGAGTGAGGTAGAGCGCTGCATGAGGACGGTGCCAGCGACACCTGATGGTGTGACATGTGCGCCTTCGACGGGCGTGGCGGCGGGGAGGTACTCGCGGACCTCGAGCCAGGGCACGGGGATGCGCTTCTCGTTAGCAACGCGGAGGCGGAGGTCGATCGTCTCGCCCACGAACACGCGGCGCTCGCGGACGACACGCGCGTAGCGGACATCCTCGAGGGACACGCGGGCCCAGAGGCGGGCCATGCCCCCGGTGCCGAAGACGAGCACGCCGAGGCCAATCAACGGTACGGAGCCGGCGGCCAGCCCGACCAGGACGAGGACGATGGTGACGCTGACCCAAGAGTCGCGGAAGACCGAACGCATCGGGCCGTGCCGCCGCGGCTACTCGGCCACGGGGACGGGGACCTCGTGGAGGATCTCGTCGAGCACGTCCGCCGCGCTGCGACCGCGCAGACGGGTCTGCGACGAGAGCACAAGGCGGTGGGCGAGGACGGGCTGGGCGAGGCGCTTCACGTCGTCGGGACGGACGTAGTCGCGGCCGTCCATGGCGGCGAGCGCGCGGGCGGCCCGGAACAAAGCGAGCGACGCCCGGGGGCTGGCGCCGAGATCGAACGCGATGTGGTCACGGGTGGCGCGGCAAAGGCGGACGACATACGCGGCCACGGCATCCTCGACATGGATGGCGGGCAGGGTCCGACGGAGGACGACGAGCTCCTCGGCGCTCACTACGGGCTCGAGGGCATCCAGGGGAGAGGCGCCTTCGAAGCGGCGCAGCACCTCGATCTCGCCCGCCTCGGTGGGGTAGCCGACGTTCAGACGGAGGAGGAACCGGTCGAGCTGGGCTTCGGGGAGCGGAAAGGTACCTTCGAGTTCGATGGGGTTCTGCGTCGCGAGGACGAGGAACGGCTGAGGCAGAGGGCGGGTGTCGCCGTCGATGGTGACGGTCTGCTCTTCCATCGCTTCGAGGAGGGCGGACTGGGTGCGAGGGGTCGCGCGGTTCACCTCGTCGGCGAGGACCACGTTGGCCATGATGGGACCGGCGCGGAACTCGAAGTCCCCGGTACGCTGGGAGTAGAAGTTGATGCCGAGGATATCGGATGGCATGAGGTCCGGCGTGAACTGGATGCGGTGGAACGAGGCGCCGATGGAGCGTGCGAAGGCACGAGCGAGCATCGTCTTGCCGGTGCCCGGGACATCCTCGATGAGGATGTGTCCGCCGGTGAGGAGGGCGGCAAGGATGAGGTCGATGGGCTCCTCGGCGCCGACGATGACGCGGGCGACACTCGACCGGATGCGGCCGGCGACGGACTGGATGGCGGCGACAGAGCCGGACTGAGCCTCGAGCTGGGCCGTTTCAGGCACGCGGCACTCCCCCGAACGCGTCCCTCTTCACGCAAGGGAATACGCGAGAGGATAGCAGAGCGGGCCGCGGGCGGCGGGAGCGGCCCTAGCGGCTGTCAGCGGCGTCAGTAGCGGGCGACGGCAAGGACGCCCTGGTGACGCTCCAGGGCGAGCGGGTCGCGGGTGAAGACGACGGCGGCGCCCTGCCCAAGCGCGACGCGGAGCAGCGCCTCGACGTCGCGGGGGTTGTGGTCAGGGGAGCGGTCGCGTGCATCGGAGGCGTCCCCGAAGTAGTCGACCGCGTCCTCATGGAGGATGAGGGTCTCAACGTTGCCCGCATCCGCGAGCGTGCGTGCGGCGCCGATTCCGCCGGCGGTGCGGTCCGACCACTCTTGGGCGAACCAGCGGGCGGCGAACCGGTCGCCGGCCTCAAAGCGCGAGCGGATGACGATGTCGGTGAGCCAGGCGTTGCGGGTGGTCTCGTCCATCCCCGGGTCGGGCGCGGGGACCTCGATGGCGGCCTCGCGCAGGTGGTCAGGCAGCTGACGGCTGATGCCCGAGCGGCCGGAGTCGACGCCGGCGAGGACGAAGAGGTCGCCTGGTTCTACGACCTCCTCGATGCGGTGAGCGGCGTCGGCGGCGAAGGTGGCGCGCTTCCCCTCGATGCTGCGCTGGAGCCGGTTCATCGCGTGGCCACCAGCACCGTCGGCGGCGCCGAAGCCCTCGCGAGACGTGCGTTGCTTGAGCTTCTCGAGGCGCTCATGCGGCTCGACGGTGTCCGTGATGTCGGTGACGCCGAACTGGACGCGCGTCACCTCGACGCCGCGCAGGGAAACCTCGGCGAGGACGATCGCCGCACCGGCGAGGTAGCGGTAGCGGGCGAGCTCGAAGAGGGCCGGCAGATCGTCGATGTCCACGGCGTTGCGCACGGGGGCCGACGTCTCGATGCGACGCTCGAAGCCGTCGGCGGAGGCGCTGACGAAAAAGAGTCCGGCGGCGCCGGCGGAGGCGCTGTCCTCGATGGCGGCAGCGAGCGCTTCGGCGTCGTTGTCGAGGGAGGCGCTCGCCTCGTGGGAGAGCGCGGACGGGTAGCGGTCGATCGCTTCGCGGATGGCCTGCCGCAGCATGTGAAGGGCTACGGGGCGGCCGTCGCCGGTCACGCCGAGGTCGATCGAGGCGGTGAGCACCGGCACCTCGCGACGAGTGGCGGCGAGGAGTTCGTCGATGAGCTGGTGGACTGTCTCAATCGGTGCGGAGGTCATCGGAAGCCTCTCAACAGTAGTGGTCTCGCCGTCCCATTCTACTTCTACGCTGGCTCACCAGACGCCGAGGGTGGGGAACCTCGCGGGGTGCCCCGCGTCGACGGGCGGATTCCTCCGCGGGCAGGGGATCGTGTACCGTGCGGCGCGGAACCGCGACGGGAGGTTGCAGATGCAGCGGATGACGGTCGGTAACGTCGAAGTGGTAGCGCTGGTGGACATGGTGGCGGGGTACCCCGCCGAGAGCGTCTACGGGGACGCGGGGAGCGCGCTCGATGGGTACCGAGACCTCCTCGACGCGTCGGGAAACGTGGTGCTGAACTTCGCGAGCTTCCTGTTGCGGGCCGACGGGCGGACGGTGCTGGTGGACGCGGGGAACGGTCCCGAGGCGGAGGGGCAGTTGATGGAGGAGCTGCGGGCCGCGGGTGTGGCGCCCGGCGACATTGACACGGTGGTGTTCACGCACCTGCACGGCGACCACACGGGGTGGAACCTGCTCCGCGACTCCGGCGGCCCGCGCTTTCCGAGCGCGCGCTACCTGGTGCCGCGGGGAGACTGGGATCACTACGGGGCGCAAGACCCGCCACCGGAGTCGTTCAGCCGGGACATCGCACCCCTCGAAGGGCTGGGCGCGCTGCAGCTGATCGAGGGGCAGCACACGATCTCACCTTCGCTCGTGACGCTGCACACGCCGGGACACACGCCCGGCCACATGACCGTCGTCGTCTCGTCCGAGGGCGAAGAAGCATACGTGCTGGGAGACGCGTTCCTCACGGCCGTCGACGTGGCCGAGCCCGAGTGGGCGACCTCGTGGGACTGGGCGGCGGAGCCGGTGCGCGCGACGCGGCGGATGCTGCTGGAGCGCATCGGAGCGTCGAACGCGCTGGTCGCGGGGAGCCACCTGCCGGTGCCGGGGCTCGGACGGTTCGTGATGACGGAGCGCCGGCGGGTCTTCGAGGTGGCGAAGCCGTAGCGACGGCTAGCCGTCGCCGGTGCCGTACTGCAGCGCGGGGAGGCGGAAGGGGCGCCGGAGGCGCTGGTACAGCGAGCCGAAGAGCGCGGCCCCGGTGAGGGCGCCCGCGAGGGCGGCGACGGCGTAGAGCTTGCCCTCCCCAATGTTCACGACGATCGGGCCGGGGCACATGCCGGTGATCGACCAGCCGATCCCAAAGAGCACGCCTCCGGCGACGTTGCCTCGATGACGGGGCTTCCCTCGGACGGTGAGCCTGGCGCCGGAGGCCGTGCGGCCGTAGCGCTTCAGCACGTAGACCCCCGGGATCCCGATGAGCACCGCGGTGCCGATGATGCCGTACAGCTGGAACTCCTCGAGGAGGAACATCCCCTGGATGTAGTTGTAGTCGGCGGCGCCGGAACGGCTGAGGGCGAAGCCGAAGACCGTGCCGAGGAAGCCGTAGAGCAAGACCATCGTCGTCGCTCCCCTCAGGCCTGGAACCACACGCGGTAAACGAGGTTGGTGGTGACGATGCCGGCGAGCATGAAGGTCGCGGTCGTCACGAAGCTCGGCAGCTCCAGGTTGGAGATGCCGAAGATGCCGTGACCGCTGGTGCAGCCGCCGGCAAGGCGGGTGCCGAAGCCGATGAAAAGCCCGCCGACGAACATCCAGACGAGCTTGGCGCCGGCGCTCCAGCCGATGACCTCATCGAACATGCCGAGATCCCAGGTGGGGCTCCAACCGCCTCCGAGGGCGGCGGAGAGGAAGCCGCCGAGCAGCAGGCCGGCGACGAACTGGAGGCGCCAGTCGCGGTCGCCGAGGAGGCTGGAGCGCCGGAAATACGGCGCGTTCAGGACGAGTGAACAGGCGTCCTCGAAACCCGTGGAGAGGCCGAGGCGGCGTCCCGTGAGGAAGAGGAGGGCGAGGGTGACGGCGGCAATGGCCGCGCCTCCCGCCGCCCAGTGGAGCGGGGTCAGCTCGTTGAGGATGAGGGGCATTCCGGCCGCCAGACACTAGACCATGAGGCGCAATGTCAGCGTACTGCCACGGAAGTCGGGGCGCATGTGCCTCCCTGCACAGGGCCGTGGCGATGGGGCCGGAGATTCAGGCGTGCTCTGCTACCATCGCGAAACGACGCGAGGAGCACACGATGCGGGCAGAGATTCTCTCAATCGGCACGGAGATCATGCTGGGCGAGATCACGGACACGAACGCGGCGTTCATCGCCTCGAAGCTGCCGCAGTTCGGCATCGACCTGCTGTACGTGACGCAGGTGGGGGACGACCGCACGCGCCTGCGGGAGGTGATCGCACGGGCGTGGCAGCGCAGCGACCTCGTGTTCACGACCGGAGGGCTGGGCCCGACGGAGGACGACCTGACGCGGGAGTGCATCGCGGCGGTGCTGGGCGAGTCGATGACGGTCGACGCCGCCCAGGAGGCGCACCTGCGGCAGTGGTTCGCTCAACGCACGCGGGAGTTCCCGGAGCGCAACCTGAAGCAGGCGATGACGATCCCCTCGTGTCGGGTGTTGCCGAACCCCCGGGGGACGGCGCCGGGCTGGTGGGTGGAACGAGACGGCCGCGTGATCGTCGTGATGCCGGGACCGCCCGCCGAGATGACGCACATGTGGGAGCGCGAGGTCGACCCGGAACTCGAGCGGCGCGCGACCGCGGTGCTGGTGTCGCGGACCCTGAAGACGAGCGGGCTCGGCGAAGGGTCGGTGGACGAACGACTGGGTGACCTGTGGAAGAGCGCGAATCCGTACCTCGGGATATACGCACGGCGCGACGGGGTGCACGTGCGGATTAGCGCGAAGGCACCGACGCGTGAGGCGGCGTGGGCGTTGATCGTGCCGGTGGAGCAGGAGGTGCGGCGCATCCTCGGACCGGCGATCTGGGGAGTGGACGACGACTCGCTGGCCGCGGGCGTGGGGAAGCTGCTGCGCGACCGTGGGCTGACGCTCGGCGTGATGGAGTCGGCGACGGGCGGGGCGATCGCGGATGCGATGACGGACGGCGAGGGGTCGACGGAGTATTTCCTCGGCAGCCTCGTGACGTACGCGACGCAGACGAAGATCGACCTCGGGGTGCCGGGCGGGGTGGTGTTCACGCACGGCGTGATCTCGGAGGCGACGGCGGAGGCGATGGCGCGCGCGGCGCGCGAGCGGCTGGGCGCGGACATCGGGCTGGGGCTGACGGGGATTGCCGGTGGCGCGGAGATGGAGGGTCAGCCGCCGGGGACGATGCACCTCGCGGTCACCGACGGGGAGCGGACGCTCTACCGGCACTACGCGTACTACCAGGGGCGGGAGGCGGCGAAGCGACGGGCGGTGACCGAGTCGCTGAACCTGCTGCGATCGTTCCTGCAGACGGAGTGAGGCCAGCGTGACAGGAAGCGGACTACCGACACGGGTGCTGGGGCGAACGGGCCTCGAGGTTGCGAGGCTTGGGTACGGGGCGATGTCGCTCGACGACCGGTTCGGGCGCGTCATATCGCCGGATGAGGCGACGCAGATCCTCAACGCCGTCCTCGATGCGGGGATCAACTACATCGATACGTCGCCGGACTACGGGGTGAGCGAGGAGTTGATCGGGCAGGCGATCGCGCACCGACGGAGCGAGTACTTCCTCGCGACGAAGTGCGGATGCCCCGTAAGCGTGGAGGCGGGCGCGGGGCACGTCTACACGGCGGAGAACATCGTCGCGGCGGTCGAGCAGAGCCTGCGACGGATGCGCACGGACTACCTCGACGTGGTGCAGTTCCACGGGAACCCCTCGATGGCGAACCTCGAAGCGCAGGGGGCAATCGAGACGCTCCGGGAACTCCAGCGTGCGGGGAAGGTGCGCTTCCTCGGCATGTCGGGGACGGGCGAGCGTCTCCGGACACAGATCGCCTCGGGCGTTTTCGATGTGCTTCAGATCCCCTACTCGGCGCTGCAGCGCGAGGACGAAGGCGCCATCGGTCTGGCGGCGGCGGAGAGCGCGGGTACTGTCATCCGCGGCGGGGTCGCTCGTGGGGCACCTTCGGAGGAGAAAGGGTGGGCGATCCGGCGGCTGCCGGAGGTGCCCGAGGACCGGCCGCGCGCGCTGTGGGAAGCGGCCCAGCTCGATGATTTGATTGAGGGTGAGAGCCGGATGGGGTTCATGCTGCGGTTCACGCTGTCGCATCCCGACGTGCATACGACGATCGTGGGGACGGCGAACCTCGAGCATCTGCGACAGAACCTCGAGGCGCTCGGGCGAGGGGGCCTGTCGACGGATGTGTACGCGGAAGCGAAGCGGCGGCTGCACGAGGCAGCCGCGGTGACGTGAGGACCCAGCGACTACAGGGCGGTTGGCTGGAGTCTCGCCGGACGGCAAGGCGGGACGGGTAGCGGAATACCATCTTCACGAGCAGCTTCGAGCCGCAGCTCCTTCGCGATCAATAACTCGGCCAATGCCTCTTCAGGAGAGTCGCCGAAGGCGGGGCAGTACCCCAAGTCCGGGAGGTCGGTGACATGGCATTCGTCTTCGTCGCCGTAGATGATGTCGATGTGATAATCGCGCGCCGGGGCCTCCGTCATCACCCTCCTCCAGTTGTGGTCATACTGCTGGACCAGACGCAACAACTGACGTAGCTGGTAGGACTCGCCTCACCACGTGGAGCTTGACGGTTCAGGAGAGCCGGCACCGAGAGATGCCTCTACACCAGGTGGTCGCCACCGCGTTGCTTGCGAATTCTGAACCCGAGCGTCTCGACGAGGCGTCGCGCGTCGGCGGAGGTCACATTCGCGAACCGGTCATCCGACGTTCGGCGAAGAAGTTGCTCGGGGTCCAGGAGGTCAGAGAGTAACAGCCTTGGTCATCGCCATCTCCCTCGGCGGCAACAGCATCTATCCACTCCCCCTGGCGGATGGCGGGGTATTGCTCGTCGATGCCGGGCCGGACCTCGAGGGGTCGTGGGAGCTGGCAGCGCTGCAGGCGGAGGCGCACGGGTTCACGCCTCGAGACGTGCGGGTGGTGCTCGTAACGCACTATCACATCGACCACGCGGGGCTGGCGGCGCGGTGGGCCGAGGCCGGGGCGCGGGTGCTCGCGGGAGCGATGGACGTGCCCGCGCTGCTCTCGGGGCGGGACTGGTACGAGGAGCGGACGCCGTTGCGCCTCGCGGCGCTGCGCCGACACGGGTGCCCGCCCGAGGTGATCGAGGCGCAGCGGGAGCAGGCCGGCCGGCATGGGTACCGGTGGGCGCCGTGCCCGGCGGGGAGCGTGCAGGCGGTCGCTGGCGATGCGGAGTTCGACCTCGAGGGTGGGGCGAGGTTGCGCGTGATCGCAGCGCCGGGACACACGCCGGGAAACCTGGTGGGATGGGTGGAGGCAACGGGCGAGCTGTACTCGGGAGACACGCTGCTGCCGGGGACGATCCCGACGCCGGGGCTGCATTTCCCGGACGGGCCGGACGGCGCGCCGGGGCCTCGATGGCCTTCGTTGCCGCCGTTCCTGCACTCGGTGCGACGGCTGCGGCAGCTGCCCGTGCGGCGCGTCCTGCCGGGCCACGGCGCAGCGGTGGAAGAGCCCGCGCGGCTCGTCGAGCGGTTCGAGGCGCACCATGCCCGGCGCGCGGCGGCTGTGAGGCGGCTGCTGGCGGAGCAGGCGGACACGGCATATGGCGTCGCGCGTCGGCTGTTCCCCCGCATCGGGCCGTTGCAGCTGGCGCAGGCGACGACAGAGGTCATCGGGCACCTCGATGTGCTGTACGGGGCGAGCGAGGCGATACGCGAGGAGTCGGACTGGGTCGCGCGTTACCGGCTGGCCAACGAGCCCGCGGCCGATCGGGTATAAACGAGGCCGTGTCGCAGAACGAGTACATCCTCATCCTGTGCGCCGCGGGAGGCGCGCTGTCGATGGCCCTGGGGGTGGGGATGCTGTACGTGCGCCCGAACCACTTCTACGGCGTGCGCACGCCGGCGACATACGCGGACCGGCGAGTATGGCGAGACGCGAACCGGCAGTCAGGAAAGGGGTTGATCGCCCTCGGAGCAGCGGTGTCGCTGTTCTCGCTCCTGCTGCTGGCGATGCCGGGCGAGCGATGGCCGCTGGCGCTGTTCGCGCTGCTGGCGGGGACAGCGGTATGGGCTGGCGCCTCGGTGTGGTACGCGAGCCAGCGGCTGGCCTACTACCGGCGCATCGACCGCGGAATGGCCTCGGAGGAGCTGCAGCGGGACCGCTAGCGCCCTCGTCAGGCCAGGGCGCGGTAGGCGATGCCGGCGAGGCCGCCGGCGGCGACGAGCCATGCTGAGTTCACATTCCAGCGGATAAGCAGAACCGCCGCGACGGCGGTCAGCAGCACGGTGTACCAGTCGACGATGGCGTCACGGGTGAGGACGACCAGGACGGCTGCCATGAGGCCGACCGCCGCGACGTTCACGCCATCGAGGAGCGCGGAGAGCCAGGGGGAGCGCCGGATCCTCGGAACGAGGGGGTTGAGAGCAGCCACGAACGCGAAAGCCGGGAGGAAGATGCCGACGGTGGCGAGGACGGCGCCCGGGAAGCCACCCAGGACGTAGCCGATGAAGGTCGCGGTTGTGAACACGGGGCCGGGTGTGAACTGGCCGACTGCCACGGCATCGAGGAGTTGCTGGTCGCTCAACCAGCCGAGACGCTCGACGAAGTCGTTGCGAAGGAAGGCGAGCAAGACGTAGCCGGAGCCGTAGAGCACGGAACCGATCTTGAGGAAGGTCAGGAACAGCGTAGTGTGGTTGTAGCCCTCGACAGCTGCGGCGGCTGCGATGGGGAGCGGGAGGCCGCCGACGGGGAGCAGGGCGCGGAGGCTCCTCGGGCGGGCGGCGCGGAGGCGGACGAGGCGGACGGCCATGACGAAGAGGCCCGCGCCGAAGAGCAGCGCGATCTCGTTCAGACCGAGCAGGTAGAGGGCGAGCACGCCCACGCCCACGGCGGCGAGGAACGGCGTGCTGAGCGAGGTGCGTCCGAGGCGCCAGAGCGCCTGCGCCACGACGGCGATGACGACGGGCTTGATGCCGTAGAGCAGCCAAGTGACCTCGGGAGTAGAGCCGTACTCGACGTAGGCCCAGGCGAAGGCGATGACAATGAGCATCGCGGGGAGGATGAAGAGGACGCCGGCGGCGATGAGCCCTCGCCAGCCGGCGCGGATGAAGCCGAGGTGAATAGCCATCTCGGTGGAGTTGGGGCCAGGGATAAGGTTCGTGGCACCGAGGAGGTCGAGGAAGTGCTGCTGGCTGACCCAGCGGCGGCGGTGGACGACCTCGTCCTGCATCATGGCGATATGGGCGGCAGGACCGCCGAACGCAGTGACGCCCAGGCGCAGAAAGAGCCGGGCCACCTCGGCGAAGCGGCCCTGGGGCTGGATATCGGGCTCGGACGGCGCCGTCACGCGCTGCATCCTGCCACAGGTGCGAGGCCGGCGCCTCCCCGAACCTAGTTCCTGCAGTGATCGAGAACTGAGGTTCAGTCCTCGAGGGTAGCGAGGGCGCGTGTGAGGCGGTCCCTCGCGTCGGTGGCGACGGCTTCGAGAGCGGGGTTGCCGGTGACGGCCATCATCTGTTGCGGATCAAGCGCGGCGACGACCGAGCCGCCGTCATCGGCTTCGTAGACGACGACGTTGCAGGGGAGCAGCAGCCCGATGTCGAGCTCCTCGGTCAGCGCGCGGTGCGCAAGGGGCGGGTTGCAGGCACCGATGATGTCGTAGCGACGGAAGTCGACGCCGAGCCGCGCCTGCATCGTCGCCTGCACATCAATCTCGGTGAGGACGCCGAAGCCTTCGTCCTTGAGGGCGGCCTTCATGGCCTCGAGGGCCTGGTCGTACGGGCGGGCGGTGCGGACGAAGAGGCCGTAGATGCGCTGTTCCACCGGAGGTCCTTTCAAGGGATGCGGACTCGATCCAGCGTACCGGCCAGCGCGGACGCTGAGGGTAGTCGAAGGTCATGCGCGACGAGGGCCGGTTGCCCGGCCCTCGTGATGCGGGTCGTGCGCACTCCTCGCTAGTCGGCGGCGAGGGCTCGGTACAGCGTGGTGAGCCGACGGGGAAGCTGCTCGATCTCGTCGACGACCTCGTAGCCGACATCTGAGCACATCTGCTTCATGTAGTCGTGGCCTTCCTTGTCGACGGTGATGAGGAAGGGGACAATGCCGGACCGCTTCGCCTCCATGAGCGCCTGGTGGGTGTCGTGGACGGCGTACTCCTTCTCGGTGCGGTCGCGACCGTAGCCGTGGTCCTGCGGGCGGCCGTCCGAAACGAGGATGAGGATCTTCACCTTCGCGTCGTACTCGTTGAGCTTGGCGACGGTGTGGCGAACCGCGGGGCCCATGCGCGTGGAGCGGATCGGCTGAATCTTGTCGATGCGGCGGCGGACGCGGTCGCTGAAGTTCTCGCCGAGATCCTTGATGACGTGGTACTCGACGTTGTCGCGGCCGTAGCCGGAGAAGCCGTAGATGCCGTAGGAGTCGCCGATGGCCTCGAGGGCCTCGACGATCATGACGAGCGACTCCTTCTCGAGGTCGACGATGCGCTTCGGGGGTTCGATGGCACGCAGCGCGCGGCGCTGCGAGAGCCACTGGAAGTAGTTGCGAGGGTCGCCGTTAAACTCGTCGTCGTCGCTGTAGTCGACCTTCTGCTTGTCGATCTCCTCGTCGGTGGAGGCGGACATGTCCATGAGGAAGGCGACCGCGACATCGCGCTCGACCTTGTTGCGACGCCAGTAGACCTGGGCGAGTGGACCGACGCCGGCGCGCTTGTCCACGATGAACTCGATGGCGCGGTCGAGGTCGATCTCCTCGCCGTCCTCGAGGCGTTTGATGCGACGGAAGCTCTCCGGGCGCATCATCTCGAACTGGCGGCGGGTGTCCGTGACGAGGCCGTGGTGCTTGCGCAGGGTCTCGTCGTAGAAGTCGGTGTCGCCCTCCTCTGCGAGGCGCTCACCCACGCGGCACCAGCGGGGGCGGTAGTCCGAGGCACGGAAGTCCCACTCGTCGTAGTAGGTCCACGTAATCTCGAGCTCGAGCGGCTGCTCTTCGCCCTCGCCCGGTCCGCCCCCGTCGTCTCCGCCGTCGTTCTCTTTCTTTGCCTTGAGGGTGGAGGCGGGCGTCGACGCTTCCTTTTCGAGGTTGTCGAGGAACATGCCCATGGACTCGGCGAATTCGGCCTCGATCATCTCGGAGATGTTCAGCTCGGCGGACTTCTGGAGCATCTCCATGAGCTGCTCGCGGGTGAGTGGGGAGGCCTCGCCGTCCGCGTTCTCGCCCTGCTGCTTCAGCTTCATGAGGAGCTGGACGAGTTCGGGCTTGAAGTCGCCGCGGAAGTCGGGCTGGGCGGGGGCCTCGAAGTCCACGCCCTCCTCGCTGTGGGGCATGGGGGCCTGGTCGCCCTGGCCGGACGGCATCGACGGGTACATGGTCAGCATGTCCTCGTCGGGCTCGACCCAGTCCGTCTCAGGGAAAGCGTTCAGGAGGTTGGGGATGAGCGTCACGAGGTCATAGAGGGCCGCGGCGACCTCGGCGGAGTCCTGTACGAGCGCGCCGGGCTGCTCGACCACCTTGAGGGCGTTCAGGCCCTGGCGGAGGATGTCAGCGAGCTCGCGGGGCCAGAGAATGCGGTCGGCGCGGCCCAGCGACGATCGCAGCAGGTTCTCGCAGAACGCAGCGCGGAGAGCCATGGTGCGGACATCGGGGCGCCGCTCGGCCTCGAAGGCCTGGAGGCGCTGCAGCCAGACGCGGATGCCGCCGTACTCGCGCGCGACGTAGGAGTCGATGCGCGTGTCCTCCACGATGGTGAAGAGCGCAGCGATGAGGTCTCGGTCCTCGAAGAGGTCGTAGTAGCGTTCCATCGAGGTGATGACGGGGCGCTCGCGGGGCGGGAACTTTGCCTCGCGTTCGAGCAGGGTATCCGGCGCGTGCGCGCCCGCTTCGCCGAAGCGGAAGGCGAAGGAGCCGAACTCCATGCGGCCCGTCTGGTGGGTCGTGAAGACCTTGTAGCACTGGAAGTTGGCGGCCTGGTCCGGGAACGAGCCGACGAAGGGCGGGAGATAGATCGAGGTGCCCTCGGTGGTGGCGACGGACTCGGTGACCCAGCCGATGCCCTTGTCGACGAGTTCCTCAGCCGAGCGGATGGCGACCTGCTCGCCGGTGAGCGCCTTCGCGTACATGCGAAGGAGCGAGCCAACGTGCGTGAGTTCGACACGTGCGGAGAGGGAGGCGAGGGCCTGCTCGGCGCGGACCGACTCGAGGCGGAAGTAGGCCTCGGCACCCTCGACGTTGCCTTCCTCGAACAGGAGGCGGCTACCGGGCTCGGCCCACTGGCCGAGCTGGTCGGTGGTGAGCCGCGTCAGGACGGAGGGCGCGGACGAGAGCAGCGACATGGCAGCGACGGGGCTGCCGGTCGCGACGTGCGAGGCGAGCTTGATGAGGATCTCGTGTTCGGCCGAGGGCACGGCTGCGAGGGCCGTGGCGGCGTCAACGAACTGCGGGAAGCCCTGGCGTCCACCGGCGGTGACGACTTTCGCAGCCATCTCCAGGAACGTGACGCGCTCGTCCTGCTCGACGCCATGGATGAGCTGCGGGCCACGCTCGAAGTAGAGGCGCGTGTCGGCCCAGGAGGCGCGGGTCACGGCGCGGGCGAAGCCGAGGAAGGGTTCGCGGTCGGCGGGGCGGAGGCCGTCGAAGAGATCGGGTGAGGACTCGAGGCAGATCGTCGCGAGCTGGTAGGAGCGGTCCGAGAGGAGGTCGATGACCTCAACGAGGTCTTCGACGAGGTGCAGCCGCAGGGGTCCGAGCAGCCTCGGAGTGAGCTCATAGAAGAGCGAGGCGAGAGCGACGGACTTCCAGTTGCCGCGGTGCAGGCGTTCGCCCATGCGGGCCCAGCGGCCGATCTCGTTCTGGCCGGCGTGGCGGAGCGGGATCTCCTCGCCCATGATGCCGACGCTATCGCCGCGTTCCAGCGGGAGCAGCGGGATGACCTCGGGGGCGGCGCGGAGGAAGGCCGCGGCGACGGGCGGGGAGCTTTCGGTGATGCGACCGGCGGTCTCGGCGCAGTACATGACGAGGCTGAAGGGAAGCTGGTTCGCGATGCGGGGGCCGACTCGGAAGTACTCGACGGCGGCTTCCCAGGAGCGAAGCGAGCGTCCGGCAAGGTCGACGCCGGCGGCGGCCCAGGCCTCGAGGTCCGTGGACGAGAGGATGGGCTCCATGGCGGCGAGGGCCACGGAGAACTCGTCGGGTACGGCGGGGCCGTGGCCGCGGAGGGCGGGGTCGTGGCGGGCGATCAGTTCGTCGACGATGCTCATGAGGTCACGCTATTCGGTTTGTGCACCGGGTCATCGTACACGTCGAAGGTCACCTCGCCGCTCTGGGTGTCGAGGATGGCGTACGACGAGCGAAAGCCGTTCCATGGGTCTCGTGGCTGGCCCGCGGAGCCGGGGTTGATGACCAGAGTGCCGTTGACCTGGTGGGTCATGGCGCAGTGGGTATGGCCGTGGATGACGTAGTCGGCGCCGAGGCTGCCGAACTCCTTCATCACGGCGTTGTGGGGATAGACGTACTCGCCGCAGTCGCGGTGGGAGCCATGGAACATGGTGATGCGCTTGCCGCCAATGACGGTGTCGATGCGGGTGGGCCGTTCGGCGAGCCACTTCAGCAGGTCCTGGTCGACATCGGGCTGCTCGCGGACGCGCTGGCCGCCGCGGCCGAGGACGACCTCCTCATGGTTGCCGAGCACGAGGTGAGCGCCGACCTCCCTCAGGCGGCCGATCACCTCGTTGGAGAAGCGGAACTGGAAGATGGCGTCACCGGCGCACAGCACCTCGTCGACATGGCCCATGCGTTGGAGGGCCATGTCGAGCGAAGCGATGTTGCAGTGGATGTCAGAGACGATCCCGAGTCGCACCGGACCTCCCGTCCGTGTCCGCCCGTCAGTCGGCGAAGATCGAGGTTACGACCTCCTCGAGGGAGCGCTGGACTTCGATGTCGTCCGTGAGGCCCCACACGACCGCGGACTGGCACGCACGGCGAGGCGCGATGCCACTCGCGATAAGTTTGCCGGCGTAGACGAGGAGGCGGGTCGAGACGCCCTCGGCGAGGCCGTGCTCCTTCAGGTTGCGGACTTTCTCCGCGAGCTTGGCCAGCTCGTTGGCCATCTCCTGGGAGCAGCCGGACTCGACGCGAATGATCTCAGCTTCCTGGTCACGCGGCGGGTAGTCGAACTCGATGGCGATGAAGCGCTGGCGCGTTGAGTGCTTGAGGTCTTTCAAGGCGGACTGGTAGCCCGGGTTGTAGGACAGCACGAGCAGGAAGCCGGGAGCGGCCTCAAGCAGGTCGCCACGCTTGTCGATCGGAAGCAGACGGCGGTAGTCGGTGAGCGGGTGGATGAGGACGGTGGTGTCCTTGCGCGCCTCGACGATCTCGTCGAGGTAGCAGATGGCGCCGACCTTGACCGCGCGGGTGATAGGCCCGTCGATCCAGCGGGTCTCCTCGCCCTCGAGGAGGTAGCGGCCGACGAGGTCGGACGCGGTGAGGTCCTCGTGGCAGGCAACCGTGATGAGCGGGACGCCCTCGTCGTCGCGGGTGCCGAGGTGGCCGTGGAGCCGCCATGACATGTACTCGACGAAACGCGTCTTGCCGCAGCCAGTAGGGCCCTTCAGCAGAACGGGGACGTTCTGGTCGTACGCGGTCTCGAACAGCTGGATCTCGTCCGCGATGGGGAGGTAGTACGGCTCGCTGGTGAGCCGGAAGTCCTCGATCTGCATCTGCTTATAGGCCTGCTCGGCCCTGGTGTGGGTAGTTGTCACTTGCGAGCCGCCCGCTTCGTTCCCTTGTCCTCGGCGCCGGCGCCGTTGGACTCCTCGATGCGCTTGAGCAGTTTCTTCCATTCGCGCTCGACGCGCTGCTCGAACTGCTCGAGCGTGCCCGAATTGTCGACTTTCACGTCGGCATAAGCGAGGCGCTCTTTGTTGGTGAGCTGCGAGTCGATGCGCGCCTGGGCCTGCGCGTCGGTGAGGCCGTTACGCGCCATGAGGCGGTCGCGGGCGACCTCCGGGGTGACGGTTACGACCCATACCTCGTCGGCGAGGTCCATCCAGTTGGCCTCGATCATGACGGCGGCCTCGAGGACGATCGTCGACGACGGGTCGCGCCTCTTGAGATCCGCGATCTCCTCAGCGGCGAGCTTGCGGATCTCGGGCCAGACGATGTCGGTGAGCCGCTTCATCTGAGCGGGGTCGCCGAAGACCTTGCCGCCGAGGAGCTGCCGGTTAATCGTACCGTCGGCGGCAACGAGGTCGTGGCCGAACTCATTGACCACGGCCTGGAAGCCACTGGTGCCGGGTTCATACACGCGGTGCCCGACCCGGTCGGCATCGATGACGATCGCGCCGTAGCCCTTGAGCAAGCTCGCGGCAGTAGACTTGCCGGAGGCGATCCCTCCGGTCAGGCCAATAACGGTCATGTAAGGCTCCGTCGGTAGCCGAAATTGCCATCGTTCGGCAGTAGCAATCCCGATTGTATTGGCACCCAATCGAGGGTGCAAGGTGAAGCGGGGCTGCGCGATTTCAGGTTTATGTCGCTTCGAATGGATGAGGAAGCACGAGGGGGCCGGTCAACGCCGGCCCCCTCGTGTCCGAACGGGTGCGATGGGCTAGTCGAGCGCCTTGATGGCGTTGACGAGCTCGGGAAGGATCGCCTTGTAGTCGCCGACGATGCCGAAGCGGGCGGACTTGAAGATGTTCGCCTCCGGGTCGCGGTTGATGGCGACGATCGTCTTCGAGCCGCTGCAGCCAGCCATGTGCTGGCTCGCGCCGGAGATGGCGACCGCGATGTACAGGTCCGGGGTGACGACCTTGCCGGTGAGGCCGACTTGCTGGCTCGGCGGGTACCAGCCGAGGTCGCAGGCAGCGCGAGAAGCGCCGACGGCGGCCTTGTCCGAGCCGAGCGCCGCGGCGAGCTCCTCGACGACCTTGAAGCCCTCGGGAGCGCCGAGGCCACGGCCGCCCGAGACGACGATGGTGGCGTCCTCGATCTGCAGGCCCTCGGCGACGGCGGCTTCACGCCCGGTGATCTCGGTGCGCGAGGCGGCCGCGGCGGGCAGCTCGACGGTCTCCCCGGAGGCTCCGGCGCGGGACTCGATCGGGTCCTGTGACTTGGCGCGGACGGTCACGACGGCGGGCGATGTCGCGAAGGAGTAGGTGGCGTGCGCGTTGCCGCCGTAGGCGGAACGGGTGGCACGGAGGCCGCCGTCCACGTTCTCGACGCGGATGCAGTCCATCGCGACCGCCGTGTTGCGGCGGAAGGCGAGGCGGGGGCCAAGCTCGCGTCCGACGCCGGACTGAGCGATGAGGACAACCGCCGAGCCGGTCTGGTCGAGGGCAGCCTCGGCGGCGGCGAGCCACTGGTCGGAGCGGAACTCGTCGTAGGCAGCGTCGCCGGAGACGCAGGCGCGGTCGGCGCCCGCGGCGAAGGCCGCAGCGGCGGCGCCGGGGGCGGCGCTGCCGAGGAGGGTGACGCTAACCTTGCCGCCGTCGGCGATGCGAGTAGCCGCGCCGAGGAGCTCCTCGGTGACTGAAGAGAGCTGGCCGTCCGCGAGTTCGCCGACGACGAGGACATCCTGTGCCATGGTCTGAGGTTCCTTTCGCTAGCCGGCGCTAGATGATCTTGGCGTCGCGCAGGGCCTTCGCGAGGGCCTGTGCCTGCTCGGCGGGGGTTTCGCCTGCCATGAGCTCGACTTCAGCGCCGGACTCGGGCTGGAACAGCTTCTCGAGCTTGAGGCGGGAGCCGGCGGCGCCGATCTCCGAGGCGTCCAGGCCGAGGTCGCCGGGGCCCCAGGTGGTCACGGTCTTGCGGGCGGCCTGCATGATCTGCTGCAACTTGGGGTAGCGGGGGTCGCCGAGCTCGTTGGAGACGGTCACGACGGCCGGGAGCGGCATCTTGATGGTCTCGAAGCCGTCCGGGAGGACGCGCTGAACAACCATCGAGCCGCCGTCGGCCTGGGCGTCCTTGGCGATGATGGCGACGGGCCAGCCGAGCTCCTCGGCGATGCCGATGCCAACCTGACCCATGTCCCAGTCGGCGGCCTGGCGGCCACAGAAGACCGCGTCGACGTCGCCGAGCTTCTTAATCGCGGCGGCGAGGGCGTGGGCGGTGGAGTAGGAGTCGCCGCCCTGGAACGCGTCATCGCTAAGCAGGACACCCTCGTCGGCGCCCATCGCGAGGACCTGCTTGATGGCGGCCTGGGCGCTTTCCTGGCCGAGAGAAATAACGGTGACCTTGCCGTCGCCGGCCTTCTCCTTGATGCGGAGGGCGGCTTCAGCGGCCTGAGCATCGAAGGGGCTGAGTACGGGGGCGATGCCCTGGGCGGGAATCACCTCGTTCTTCGCGCTGTCGATCCGGAACGCCGCAGGCGGCGTCTCCGGGTCGGGGATCTGCTTCGCACAGACGACCAGGTGCATGGAGACTTCCTTTCGTTACCGCTTGTGTTGCTGCTCGACTGAGCCAGACATGGTTGTTGGCCACCCCCGAGAGGGGCTGGTGCTTACTGGACTGCCTCCGCCACCTCGGAGGCGGCTCGAGGGCCGCCGTCCGGGCCGAAGACCGACTGCTCCAGGAGTTCGGCGATGTCGAAGGCCCGCATGCGGCCCTCCTCTTCGGGGTGCACGGCCGGGAGGCCGTCCTCGAACATCTGGATGCAGAAGGGGCAGTTGGACACGACACTCTCCGCGCCGGTGCCGACGGCCTCCTCGGCACGCACATGATTCACGCGGCGCTCGCCGATCTCCTCCTGCCACATGTTGCCGCCGCCGGCGCCGCAGCAGAGGCCGCGGCTGCGGCTACGCTTCATCTCCGTCAACGACGCGCCCGGCAGGAACTCGATGATCTGGCGAGGAGCATCGTACTGGCCGTTGATGCGGCCGAGGTAGCACGAGTCGTGGTAGGTCATCTCGGATGCCGTCACCTGGTGGCGGGCCTGGAGGTCGCCATCCTTGAGCGCCTTGGCGAGGAACTCGGTGTGGTGAAGGACCTCGAAGTGGCCGTCGAACTGCGGGTACTCGTTCTTGAACGTGTTGAAGCAATGGGGGCAGTTCGTGATCACCTTCTGGACGTTCTTCTCCTTGAAGGTGTCCACGAGCTGCTGGGCCAAGATCTGGTAGAGGTACTCGTTGCCGAGTCGTCGGGCGGGGTCGCCGTTGCAGGTCTCCTCCTGCCCCATGACGCCGAAGGAGGCGCCGGACTCGCGGAGGAGGCGGAAGACGGACTTCGTGATCGGCAGGTTGCGCTCGACGAGAGAGCCGCTGCAGCCGACCCAGTACAGGTACTCCTGCGTGCCGTCGAAGTACGGCACGTCATCGAAGCCTTCCATCCACGAATCGCGGGTAAGCGCGGTACCACGCCAGGGGTGGCCACGGACTTCCATGTTCTCGAGGGCCGCCTGAGCGGTGGCGGGGACACGGGCCTCGTCCATGACGAGGTAGCGACGCATGTCCACGATGGTGGGGACGTGCTCGATCATGACGGGGCACTCCTGGACGCAGGCGCCGCACGTGCGGCACGCCCAGAGGGTCTCGTCCTTAATCACGTCACCAACCATGGCGACGGGCGATACGGCGCGGACATCGCCGTTCTGATGTCCAACGCGCTGGAGTTCGGGCCCGACGTTCGCGAGGTGCGACTTCAAGTCCTGAATGAGGTGCATCGGGGACAGCGGCTGGCCGGAGAGGTTCGCCGGGCAGACCGAGGAGCAGCGTCCGCAGCGGACGCAGGCATCCAGCTCGAAGAGCTGTTTCCATGTGAAGTCCTGAATCTGACCGACGCCGAAGACCTCGCGTTCCTCGATGTTCTCGATCTTGGTCAGGCGGCCGGGCGAGTCCGTGCGCAGCAGGAAGGCGTTGGTGGGCGCGAAGAAGATGTGGTCGAGCTTCGTGAAGACGATCAGGCCGAGCCAGCCGAACGCGATCACGATGTGCGACCACCAGCCCCATACGTGGGCGCTCAACAACTGGCTCTCGCTGAGGTCGAAGAGGTCCAGGCCGCTGGCGACGCCCCACGAGACGAACGACCAGCGCGCCCAATCGGGCTGCTGGTCGAGCTCCGTGGCGTTGATGCGGAACGCCTCGACAGCGAAGCCGGTGAGGAGGACGAGTGCGAGCCCCCAGAGGATCGCGTGATCCTCGAGGCGCTCATCCCAGCGGATGCGGTGATACGAGTCGAAGTAGCGGCGGTAGAGGGCCATGCCGACGCCGATGACGCCGATGAGTCCGAAGAGGTCGCCGTAGAAGGAGAAGAAGAGGTAGTACTGACCCTCGAGGAAGTGGATCGACAGGTCGTCGGCGAGCGCGACCTGGGCGGTGACGAACGTCAGGACGACGATCGACGAGAAGATGCACCAGTGCATGATGCCGGCGTAACGGTCGCGGCGGACCTTGTCCTGGGCGAGCCCGAGCCGGACGGCGTTGCGCAGGCGGTGCCCGAGCTGCTGCCGGAGTCCGGGAACCGGCCGCCCCAGCGCCCAGAGCGTCAGGTGGCGGCCGATGCCGTAGACGAGCAGCCCGGTGAGGATCGACAGGAAGAGGTACACCGCCCACGGCTGGTCGACGTTGAAGAAGACCTCGCGGGTGGCATCGGAGGTGCGCTCGATCTCGACGGCGGAAACGAGTCCGATACCGGTGAGACCGACTGCGGGCCCCCACCAGGCACCGACGAGCCGGCTCGGCTTTCGGAGTTCCTGCGGGTTGTTCTGCTGCACCTCGTGATGTCCTGTCTGCTGCATTCTGGGTCCGATCAGCTGGCGTTCGTCGGCTGACCGTACATCTTGCGCAGGTCGTTCTTCAGGATCTTGCCCAGGTGGTTCCGGGGCAGCTCATCGACCCACTCGTAGAGCGAGGGCGCCTTGTAGGAGGCGATGCGAGACTTCACGTAGGTGGTGAGCTCGTCATCGGTGGGGCGCTCGAGGGCGTCGGGGACCATGACGGCCTTGACGACCTCGCCCCACTCGACATCGGGAACACCGATGACGGCGGCCTCAGCGACCGCGGGGTGGTCCTCGAGGACGTTCTCGATCTCACCGGGAGAGATGTTCTCGCCTCCGCGGATGATGAGGTCCTTGATGCGGCCGGTGATGAAGAGGTAGCCGTCGTCGTCGATGTAGCCGACGTCGCCGGTGTGGAGCCAGCCGTCCTGTACGGCGGAGGCGGTCTCTTCCTCGCGCTTCTGGTACTCGCGCATGATGCGGTCGCCCTGGATGCAGATCTCGCCTTCCTTGTTCTTGTCGAGGACAGAGCCGTCCGCGCCGAGGATGCCGACGGTGATGTCCGGCATGACGCGACCCACGGAGCGGAGGCGCTTGATCTTGAGGTCGTTCTCCTCGGGGGTGCCGTCCAGGCGGTGGTCATCCGGGCCGAGGTAGGTCATGGTCGAGGTGGACTCAGTCTGACCGTACGCGTTCATGAGGCCGCACTCGAAGACATCGATGGCCTGGCGCACGACCTCGAAGGGCATCGGGGCAGCGCCGTAGGTGATGAGCTTGAGGGTGGACTTGTCGTACTTGTCGAAGCCGTCGGCCTCCATGATGCGCTTGAGCATGGTCGGGACGACGAAGGCGTGGGTGACGCCTTCGCGCTCCACCATGTCGAGCCAGCCGGTGGGGTCGAACGCGGGGAGGATGGCGAGCTTCCGGCCGGACCAGAGCGAGCCGAGCATGGTGGTGGCCCCGGCGACGTGGAAGAACGGCACGGCGACGAGGGTGACCTCCTGGTCCGCGCTGGGGTCGACGGGGTTCTGGGTGTTGACGACGTAGGCGGTCAGCGTCTTGTGCGTGAGGACGACGCCCTTGGGGAGCGCGGTGGTGCCGGAGGTGTAGATGACGAGGGCCGCGTCGTTGTCATCGACGTCGGCGAAGACCATGGAGTCCTCGCCGGTGCCCAGGAGCGCCTCGTAGGTGTCGTGTCCGTCCGCGGCGAAGTCGAGAGTGTAGACCTTCTGGATCTTCGGGAGGCTGCTCTTGATCTGCTCGAAGATACCGAAGTAGCGCTCGGAGACGAAGAGGACGTTCACGTCCGAGGCGTCCAGCATGTACTGGAGTTCCTCGGTCTTCGCGCGGAAGTTAAGCGGCACGAAAGTGGCGCCGACGCTCGCGGTGGCGTAGTAGAGCTCCACGAACTTGTTCGAGTTGACGGACATGATGCCGACGTTGGCGCCCTTGCCGACGCCCAGGCCCATGAGGGCATTGGCGAGCTTGTTTACTCGCGACTGGAGGTCGCCATACGTGACGGAGCCGTCCGGATCCGTCAACGCGACGCGGTCGGGCACCATGCTGCCAGCGATCGTCAGGATTTCTGCGGTATTCAACTTCGTCCCCCCTAGCTTCCGGCCCGGCCGGCGAATTCCCTGAGCTGCTATCCAGCGCTACCGAGTGGGTCTGACCTTCAGGTTGCCTTCCTCGTCCGCGTGAACGGGAAGGGGCGTCAGGTCCAGTCCATCGCCGGAGAACGCTTGACCTCCGATGTCATAGAGCGAGCCGGTGCAGCTATCGAAGAAGCGCCCCGTCTCGCCCGCCATTCCCAAGTCTGGCCGGAAGGTGACCCGGCACGAACGCCGTCCCGGCGGATTATGCGGATCGATGTCGGAGAGCGCGAGCACCGAGCCATCCGGCTGTGCCGCAACGAAGAATCCGTCCGAGCTGTGGTAGACCACGGCACCCGGGCGGTAGTCCTCTGCCCTCCCGATATCGACCTGGCCATCCCCCGATGGCCAGAGCCACATCACCAGCACGACGAGCGCAGCTCCGAGCGCGACCAGCCCGAGAGCGACGAGGCATCCGGAGCGGACCCCGGTGGGCTCGGCCTCTCGGGCCTGACTGCCGGTTACCGCCTCACCCTCCTCGATGGCGGTCGCGTCCTCGCGCCGAAGCGTGGCCAATCATAGACAACGGTGATTGTGGGCGCCATACATCCATCTTGACTCGATACATATAGAGGCACCCCGGCCGCGTCAAGGGCGGGGCGACCGATCTCCGATCACCTCAACCCAAACGTGTTGAACCCCTTCGTCGTTCGTCTCGTAGGTGACCTGAAAGGTGCGCAGGGGGGCGTCGGCGCCGGCGAAGGCGTTGCCAGAGCTGGTCCAAACGTTTCCGGAGCAGGGGTCGGTGTAGGAGCCGGGGGCTCCGGCGGGGTTCAGTTGCCGCGTACGGTCGTCCGCGGGATCCCAGCGGACGGCGCAGCCGCTGTCACGCACGATGCCGTCAATGGCGCGGATACGACCGTCCTCGATGCCGACGACGTAGACGTTGACCTCAGGGTAGGGCACGACCTTGCCGATGGCGAAGCCGGAGACGGGACCGGCATCGAGGTCCTGAACCTGGACGTCGGGTGATGCGAACAGGCCACCCCAGACCGCCCCGCCGATGCCAATGAGCGCGACCAGTGTGAGTCCGAGGAGGGTGAGACGGCCTCGTTCGTCCCAGCGTTTGACGCGCGAACCGAGGCGGCCGAGTCCTGAGCGCGTGCCGGAGGACGGCGTGGCCGTGCGGGGTGCGGAGTCGCGGGTCATCTGGCGGACTCCTCGGGAGCCGGCGATCAGCGCCGCCGGCCGCGCAGTGCGATGGAGAGCCGTCGCTCGAGCGCGAGGCCCTGCTCGAGCGGCATGTCCAGCCCCTCGATGATCGCACGTTTCGTGGCGCGGATCGCCCCGGGCGATCGTGATGCCAGTAGATCGGCCCAGCGAGCGGCCACCGAGGCAAGATCGGAGCGGGGCGCGACCTCGTGTACGAGGCCGAGGTCGTAGGCCTCGCGGGCCGCGATCGGCTCGCCAGTTGCGGCCATGCGCAGAGCGACGGCGGGGGGGACGTGGCGAGCGAGCGTCTGGCTGCCGCCCGCGGAGGGGATGTACCCGAGCGTGACCTCCGGGATGGCGAACATGGCGTCTTCGGAGGCGACGCGGATGTCGCAATAAAGGGCCATCTCGAGGCCGGCGCCGTAGGCGTAGCCGTGGACGGCGGCGACGAGCGGCACGGGGAGCGTCGACATCAGCCCCCAGAGGTCGCGATCCGTACGGGCCTCGCGAGCCTCTACGTAGGAGGGGGCGGTGCCGAATTCGGTGATGTCAGCGCCCGCGGAGAAGGCTCGGTCGCCAGCTCCCTGGAGCACGGCGACGCGGACCGACGAGTCATCGCGGAGGAGGCAGAGCTGCGTCCAGAGCTCGTCGCGCATCGCGAGGTGGACGGCGTTCAAGCGTGCGGGGCGGTTGAGCGTGAGCCAGACCACGTCGTCCTCACGCTCGGCGAGGACGAACGGCGCCTGGTCGCCGGCCACCGGCGACGTCACCGGGCTACAGCCAGTCGGGTTTGGTGATGGCGGATACGTGTGCCGCCTCGTGGATCCGCTGGAGTTCGGCGTTCACCTTCTCGGTGAGGACGGCCATGGTGGGCGAGCCGGGGCGAATCTCGTCGCCGCGCCACCGGCGCAGCGTCGCGCGGTCCTTGCGGTCGAGGCCCTGGATGGACCCGATCTGGTCGAGGATGTAGTCGACCATGGCCTGCACTTCTTCAGCCGTGAACTCGACTTTCATCGCTTCACCGTGTCCTTCAGGGAGACAACCACGCCACCGCGGAGACGGAGGCGGCGACTCGTCCGCTCGTCGATGCGATTGCCGACGGCCTCGTTGAAGCCGACGACGAACTCATCGAGGGCCTGAGTGCCGTGGTCGTGGTCGATGCGCCAGGCGCGGATCGCGTCGCACGCCGCCTCGGAGAGACCGGCCTCGTCGATGACGCGTCCGCTCACACGGGCGAGCACCGCGTGGACCTCGTCCAGATCGAGGATGACGTTCAAAGTTCCCCCCCTTTTCGTTCTTCCCGTGCTTTCCACCTGCCGTCATGGCAGGCGCGTTCACGCCCCCGTGAAGCGGGGGGCCCGACCCTCGACGAAAGCGCGGACGCCCTCGGCGCGGTCGGCGGTCGTCTGCAAGATCACCGTGAGGTCGAGCTCGGTGCGCAGTCCCTGCTGGAGCGGCTGCTCCAGGCCTCGCCAGACGGCCTCCTTCACGAACCGTGTCGCGATGGGAGCGCGCGAGGCAATCGAGCGAGCGAGACGGAGCGCCGAATCGACTTCCTCACCTTCAGATACGACATCGACGAGCAAACCGATTCGTTTCGCCTCGGCGGCGTCAATCTCGAGGCCGGAGAGCAGCAGCCGGAGGGCCTGCGAGCGTCCGACCGCGCGCGGGAGGCGCTGGGTCGCGCCGCCGAAGGGCATGAGGCCGAGCGCGGTCTCCGGCGCGGCGAAGGTCGCAGTGGAGGCGGCGACGCGCATGTCGCACGCGAGGGCGAGCTCGAGGCCAGCGGAGTGGGCCGGGCCGCGGACCGCGGCCACCGTCGGCTGCGGGAGGGTCGCGAGGGCGTCGAAGGCCACGCCGAGGGGGCGGACGCCGTTCATCAGAGGCTCGGCGAGGGCCTCGTCCGACCAGCGCGGGGGGAACTCGGGGACGCAGCGCACCACAACGGCATAGGCGCGTCCGCGCGCGCCCGCGATCTCCTCGCAGGAAGAGGTGAGCGCCTCGACGAAGCTGCGGCTGACGCCCTCGGGCGCCGGGTAGAGCGTCAACGTCGCGACGTAGTCTTCGATGCTGAGCGAGGTGAGCGGCACGTGCTGCCCCGGTCCTGAAGCGCGCTCGTGGTTGGGCGCAGCGCATCGTACGAGCGCGCAGCGCGGCGGGTCAACGCGACGCCGGACAGCGTTGAGGGGACGCCGGGCGAGCCTCGTACACTGGGCGAGGCGCGGCCGGAGAGGAGTGAGGCGATGACGAGCTGGGGTGAGATCGCGACGGCGGAACCGAAGTTCGCGCACACGGTGCAGGTCATCTTCGACTCGCACAAGCACAAGGTGCTGGCCACGCTGCGGCGCGACGGCTCGCCTCGAGTGAGCGGGGTGGAGGCCACGTTCACGGCGGGCGAGCTGTGGATCGGGATGATGCCGAACTCGCTGAAGGCGGCGGACCTGCTGCGGGACGCTCGGATGGCGTTGCACAGCGCGACCGTCGACGTGGAGTTGCTGCAGGGGGACGCGAAGCTATCGGGGCGGGCGGTGGAAGCGACCGGGCCGCACGCGTGGGACGTGCTGAACCTCGAGGCGGAGGTCGCGGATGGATCGCATCTCTTCCGCATCGACGTCATGGAGGTGTCGCTGACGCGGATCGGCGAGCCGAAGGACCACCTGGTGATCGAGTCGTGGACGCCGGAACGCGGGCTGCGGAGCGTGAAGCGGTACTAGATGCTGGCGCCTGCGGCGACTGTGCCCGGCGTGCCTCGATACAATGCGTGCTGGAGGTGATATGCCGCACACCCTCTTGCTGGCGGAGCCGCGCGGCTTCTGCGCCGGCGTCGTGCGAGCGATCGACGTCCTCGACGCCGTGCTCGACCGAGAGCCCGCGCCGGTCTACGCGTTCCACGAAATCGTGCACAACCGGCACGTGGTGGAGGGGTTCCGGCGACGTGGTGCGATCTTCGTGGACAGCCTCGAAGAGGTGCCGGAGGGATCGCGCATCGTGTTCAGCGCGCATGGCGTCTCGCCGGCGGTCGTCGAGGAGGCGGAACGTCGCCGGCTGCGTGTGATCGACGCGACGTGTCCGCTCGTGACGAAGGTGCACCTCGAGACGCGGAAAGCCGCGCGCGACGGGTTCGACATCCTGCTGGTGGGTCACCGCGGGCACGACGAGGTCGTGGGCACGCTGGGCGAAGCGCCCGAGCGCACCTCGATCGTCGATTCGGCAGAGGACGTGGAGGCGCTCGACGAGCGGACGAAGCCGGTGTTCGTGGTGACACAAACGACGCTGTCTGTGGACGACACAGCGGGGGTCATCGACGCGATCCGCGGTCGGTATCCGGACGCCCAGGTGCGGAACGACATCTGTTACGCCACGACGAACCGCCAGCTGGCGGTGCGGACGATTGCCGAGCGGTCTGACGTCGTGCTTGTGGTGGGCTCAATCAACTCGAGCAACTCAGTGCGGCTGCAACAGGTGGCCGCGAGCACGGGGACGCCCGCGTATCGGGTGGACGGCATCGAGGAGATCGACGCCGCCTGGTACGAGGGGGCGGGCGTCGTGGGGCTCACCGCCGGCGCGTCGGTGCCGGATGAGTTGCTCGACCCGATCATCGAGGACCTGAAGCGCCGCGGTGTGACACGAGTGGAGCCAGTGGTCGTGGCGGAGGAGACGGTCGTGTTCCAGCCGCCGGGCGGGCTCTCGGAGGCATCCGGATAGGGCCGGCTCCTCAGGGCGCCATGCGAGGCGTGAGGCCGCCGCGATCCTCGATCTCCCAGGCGTGATCGAGCACGTGCCAGGCGATGCGGCGGGCGGCGAAACGGGGTGGCCAACCACCGCCAGTAACGGTGGCGGCGGGCAGGCGCTCCCGGAGGGCCCGCTCGATAGCGCGGTGAAGCGCGTCCACGGATGCGCGATCCTCGAGCCGGGGTTCCAAGGGGCGGAGATCGAGCTTGCGGCCGTAGGCCGTCTCGGCGCCAAGGACATGCTGCTGCATGCGGTCGCGGTCGCGACCGCCGCCTCGCGGCCCCTTCGCGAGGCACTCCGGAGCACGGGCGGCGACGTCCTCGAAGATGTCCCACGCGGCTAAGACGAGCGCGACCAGTCGGCCGGCCTCAGAGGCCGAGGCAGGCTCACGATCCGCGAACGCGAACGCACCCGGAGCGCCGAAGTCGGTCGTGGCGGAGCCGTCGAGGTGTTCTACGACGCCGAACGTGGGGGCGGAGAGATCGGAGACATCGAGACCAGCGGCGGAGACGACGACAGCGTAGCGCGGCGCGTACTCGGCGAGGCGCGAGAGGGCCTCGTCGTCGGTGCGGCCGAGGCGGCACCAGCCGGGCCAGTCGAGGGCGCAGGCGAAGACGCGCTTCGAGCCGGTCTCGAGGTAGACCTTCGTGGAGGTCACCGTCACTCCCCGATGCCGCATTCCCGGCCGACGAGACGGCGGTACTCGTCCTGCATGGCCGCGGTGATGGGGCCGGGGGCGGCGGACGCGGACCAGCGTCCCGCGATGGAGGCGACCGAGCGGATGCCCACGACGCTGTTGGTCAAGAACACCTCCTCGGCGGCGGCGAGATCCTCGAGGGTCAGCGCGCGTTCCCCAGCGGGGAGGTCGAGGCGTACGGCGCATTCGAGGACGGCCTCGCGGGTCACGCCGGGGAGCGGGCCTTCTGCACGCGGCGGCGTGACCAGACGGCCGTCGAGGACGGCGAAGACGTTCGAGGTCGCGCACTCGGCCACGCGGTCGAGGCGATTGAGCAGCAGCGCCTCATCGCAGCCCGCGGAGCGCGCCTCATCGAGCGCGAGCAGCGAGGGCAGGTAGTTCGCCGTCTTGGCGAAGGCGAGGTGGCGCGCCTCATCGATACGGAGCGAGGCGACGGCGACGCGCGCCGGCACCGGGTCATCGGGCGCGGGCTCGACGACGACGAGGACGGTGGGGCCGTTCGCGGCCCGGAGGTCGGGGCGCCCCACGCCTCGGCCCGGGGTGACGGTTAACCGGATGCGGGCCTCGCGGAGGCCGTTCGCGGACAGGGCCGCCGCGATTGCCGAGCGCAGGACATCGCGGGCGGGCGGCGAGACATGGATTGCGTCGAGGCCTTCGTACAGGCGGTCGAGGTGACGCTCGAGGCGGAAGGCGATGCCGCCGAAGGCGCGCATCGTCTCGAAGCAGGCGGCGCCGTAGAGCACGGCGAGGTCATCGACCGAGAGGCGGGCTTCTTCGCGGGGTTGCAGCGCACCGTCGAGCCAGACGAGTGTCACCTCGGTCAACTCGCGGCATCGGCGCCGGCGAGCGCGGGTTCGTCGGGCAAACGCACGCCGAGGGCGTGGGCCATCCCGCGGGCCTTGTCGAGCGTCTCCTGGTACTCGGCGGCGGGGTCCGAGTCGGCGACGATGGCGCCACCGACGTGAAGGTGCGCCATGCCCTCGGTGAGGGTGATGGTGCGGATGGCGATGCTCAAGTCGGCGCGTCCGTGGGCCGACACGTAGCCGACGGCGCCGGTGTAGACGCCGCGGGCGGTCGGTTCGAGCTCGTCGATGATCTCCAGGGCCCGAACCTTCGGCGCGCCCGTGATGGAACCGCCGGGGAAGACGGCGCGGAGGGTGGCGTCGAGGCCGAGGCCAGGGCGGCGGCGGGCGGTGATGGTCGACGTGAGGTGGTGCACCTGTGCGAAGGACTCGAGGGCCGCGAACTCCTCGACGCAGACGGAGCCGACCTCGGCGACGCGACCGAGATCGTTGCGCTCGAGGTCAACGATCATGACATGCTCCGCGGCGTCTTTGCCGCTGGCGAGCAGCGCCTCGACCTGACGGGCATCCTCGGCGGGGGTGGGGCCGCGGCGGCGGGTGCCCTTGATGGGGCGGGTCTCGAGACGGTCGCCGTCGAGAAGCAGCATGCGTTCCGGGGAGGACGACAGTACCTCGACGCCGCGGTCCCTTGGGTCTGAAGAGCGGAAGTCCAGGTAAGCGGCGAACGAGGCGGGACTGACCTCGCGCAGCCGCCGGTAGAGGTCGAAACCCTCACCGCGGACCGGGACGGAGAAGCGCTGGGAAAGGTTGACCTGGTAGATGTCGCCCGCCTCGATGTAGCGCTGCGCGCTGCGGACGGCATCGAGGTAGCGCGAGCGTGTGAAGTTCGAGCGAAGCTCGCAGGGGGCGGCGCGGGGGACGGAAGGTCGCGGGGGGATCGGGCAGCGCAGGCGTCCGCGGAGCGCTCGGACCGCCTCGTCGACGCCCACCAGCCAGCCCGCGCGCGCGACGCCGTCCCACACGAACGCAGCGTCGTACCAGGCCATCGCGAGGTCGGGGATGCGCAGGTCATCGAGGGTGGTGGCGGGGAGACGCTCGACGAAGCGGGCGAGCTCGAAGCCGAGGTAGCCGACGGCGCCACCGGCGAACGGGAGGCCAGCCAGCGCCGCGGTCCTCGAGGGCGGAGGCTCGGCCTCGACGAACGCGGCGAAGGCGGCGAGCGGGTCGCCCGCGAAGTGGCGTACGCCGGTGGCGTCGCGCAGCGTGACCTCGGAGCCGCGGGCGGTCATGACCCAGCGCGGGTCGGAAGCGACGATCGACCAGCGCCCGCGCGACTGGTGGGGCAGGGCGGAATCGAGCCAGACGAGATGAGGGCGACCTCGGAGGCGCGCGGCGGCATCGACAGCGTCGCCGTGGGGCCAAGGCTCGACCGTCAGAGTGGGATGACGCACGTCGCCTGCCTGCCGACCGATCATGGGGAGTCCTATTGTAGGACGAGCGACTCATTCACACCGTTTCACCGTGGGAGGCTCGACCTTGGCCGACGTACGGAAGCTGGGGCCGGGAGACGAGGGCCAGGTGAGCCGGGCGGGGCATCTGTTCGACAAGGTCCCGCGCGCCGAGGCCACCGCACGGTTCCTCCGCGAAACGAACCACCATTTGCTGATCGCGTACGAGGGTCACGAGCCGGCGGGATTCGTGAGCGGGGTCGAGGTGACGCATCCCGACAAAGGGACGGAGATGCTGATCTACGAGCTGGGCGTGGACGAGGCGTTTCGGCGCCGCGGGATCGCCACAGCACTGCTCGCCGCACTGCGAGAGCTCGCAATCGAGCGCGGCTGCTACGGGATGTGGGTGCTGCACGACGATGACAATGACGCGGCGCGCGCGACGTACGCGAACGTTACAGGAGCGGACGAGGAGCGGCCGGTGCTCCTGAACTGGGCATTCGGGGACTGACGGCAGCGCGACTACACTTCGACGTCCGCGTAGACACGAAAGCCGTAGTCGTTGTAGCGGCGGTCGGGGGCGAGCGAGGAACGCGCGGCGATCCTCGAGACTTTGACATGGTGCCGCCACGAGCCGCCGCGGGATGCGCGGCGCGCGCCCTCGGGCCGATCTTCGTCCGGCGACGGCGGTGGGGCGGCATAGCCAGCGGGCTCGTACCAGTCGGTGCACCATTCGTGGACGTTCTCGCCCATGTGGTACAGGCCGTAGCCGTTCGGCGGAGTGGTCCCGACCAGGAGGGGGCGGTCCATGCCGGCCGCGCCGAACGCAAAGGGGCCGCCGTCGAGGACCTCGTCACCCCAAGGGTAGAGCCACGGATTGTCCCCACCGCGGGCGGCGTACTCACGCTCGGCCTCGCTCGGCAGCCGGCAATGACGTCCGAGGAGCGTGGAAAGCCATTCGCAGTACGCGACGGCATCGAACCAGGAGACCCCGACGACGGGCTGGGCGGGCGTGTTGAACCTCGCATCGTCCCAGAAGTGGGGCGGATCGGAGTCGGTGGTCGTGAGGAAGATCGCGTATTCGGCGTTCGTCACAGGGGTCAGGGCGGCCTCGAAGGGCGCGACCTCGACCTCATGGACGGGCAACTCGTCCTTGCGGGCATGCGACCCCATGAGCAAACGACCACCGGGGAGGCGCACGAACGGGGTAGCGCGAGGACCTTCTTCGAGGAGGCGGCTGAGGCGCGGGTCGAGGTCTCGCAGGGCGGTCATAGGCGAAGCCGTTTCTTCGTTATGTGCGGTTGCGTCAACTCGGGGCGGACGTATGATTGTGCACACTTTCGCAAGCCGCGCTCGAATCTCCCATCGAGACGCGCCCGGAGTTCTCGTGCCGCTGGAAATACCCGAAGTCGTCATCGACCGGTTGCCGATGTACTACCGGCTGTTGACGACGCTGCGCGCGCGGGGCGTGTCGGTCGTCTCTTCGCAGGAGCTGGGCGACGCGCTGAACGTGACGCCGGCGCAGATTCGCAAAGACCTGTCGTACTTCGGGCGATTCGGGAAGCAAGGGCGCGGGTACTCCGTGCAACGGCTGACCGAAGAGCTGCGGACGATCCTGGGCCTCGACCAGCGATGGCGGATGGTCCTCATCGGGGTCGGCCGGCTGGGGACCGCGATCGCCTCGTACCGGGGGTTTGAGCCCCAAGGGTTCGACATCGTCGGCGTGTATGACGTGAATCCCGAGGCGGTAGGAACGGAACTGAGCGGCGACCTGGTGGTGCGAAACGTGTCGACGCTCGCGCGCGACCTCGAGGAACAGCGGGTCGACATCGGCATCGTCGCCGTGCCGGCGGCCGAGGCGCAGGCGGTCATCGACGTACTGGTGGCAGCGGGGATTGGGGCGATCCTCAACTACGCGCCAACCGGCGCACAGGTGCCCGCCGGGGTGCAAGTGCGACAGATCGACCCCGTGCTGTCGCTGCAGGGGATGACGTATCACCTGCGACGCCGCGAGGCGTAGCGCCCACCTCGCCGTGGTCACGCCCTGATTCCGTCCGCTGGCGCGAGCGACTGACGCCGGAGCCGTCTGCGCAGGGTGAGGGCAGCCCTCGCCATCGCCCACATCGAAAGCAGCGCGGCGAGTCCCAGCGGCGCGGCGAACACGACCCAGAACACCAGGCGCTGATGGCGATGCCAGTCCTCGTACACGTTCCAGTAGTAGGCGGCGTACAGCAGCATCGCGGTGCATGAGAACAGCACAGCGAGGGCCGCGATACCTCGGCGGGGAGTGACGGCGGCGAACGGCACGAGCCAGGCGAGGTACCACGGCCAGAACCACCACTTCACAGTGACCAGGAAGAGGAAGACCACCGCCGCCGAGGTGGTGGTGAGCAGCGCGTACGACGGGCGCGGACGTGCGCGGGCGACAAGCAACAGGGAGCCCAGCACGAAGACGGCCCAGAGCACGCGCTTCATGACGCTCTCGGCCTCGGAAACGGAGCGCCCGCCCTCGTTCATGAGCAGGGAGACGAGGGCGCTGCCAACCGACGAGAGGTAGCGATTGCCCTCGCCACGGAGGGTCTCAAGGAGTGCGCCGCCCGAGAGGAACGGCACGTACCACGCGGCGGCGAGGAGCGCGCCCGCGAGCACTGACCGGGCGACGCGCATCCTCGGAACGTCAGGACGGAGGAGCATCCACCCGAGGAAGAGTGGCACGAGCAAGATGAGGACGTACTTGACGGCCACGGCCAGCGCCAGGAGCGGAACGACGATATCCCACGCTCGGCGGGTGAGGGCGTAGAGGGCACCAACGGCAAAACAGACCATCACGATGTCGTTGTGGGCCGCGCCGGCCGTCTCGAACAGGAGGAGCGGGTTCCAACCCACGAGGACACCCGCCAGCACCGCGGAGCCGGGACGCAGGCGCGCCGCGGTTCGCATGACGAGCGAGGTCGTGGCAACGAGGAAAGCGGTCGTGAGCAACTTCTGCCCAAGCACATTGGCCCAGAGGTCGTCGCCGGCGAAGGGCAGGGGAATGCCCGACAGCACGTACCACAGCGGGCCGTACGAGGACGGCGTGTCGGGCCACGCGGGGATGAAGCGGAACAGCGGGTCGTCGGGATGCTCGCTGGGTGGCGTGACAGCGGGGTTATCGCCGTAGACCCAGAGCGTGCGGGCGTCGGCGATGTTGTGATAGACATCCTGCGCGCCAGCGGGATTCGTCGGCAGGAGGACCAGGGCGAGGGCGACGGTACCGCCGAGCACCACGGCGCAGGCGCGCGTGCCTGCCAGGCGGCGGGCGACGATCGCCGCAAGCGCGAACATCAGGTAGGCGGCGAGCACGGCAGCGATGAAGCGAGCCTGGCCCTCGCGATCCGTGCCGAAGACCGTGGCCAGCGGCTGGTATCCGAACACCACACCGGGGTGACGCGAATGGTCGAGTGGGAGCAGGAGCCCGTACACGAACACGAGCGCGAGGCCGAGCCCGCAGATGACGAGCAGGAGCAAGCGATCGAGGCCCCCGACCTGCCAGCGAGAGAACGAGCGAGCCGGACTCGACGGCGACGGCGGCATCGACACCCCTTCCGAGTTGCTCAGGCATTGTCCGATCGCTTGACAACGGTGGACGCGCTGCGCATATCGTGCGAGGCCTTGAGCGCCTACGTTTCTCCTCGCAAGCCGCTCTTCGCCGAAGCCGCTGGCATCGACTCGCGTCTCGTGACCAGGCGACGGGCGGGGGCCTCGTGATCGCCCCAGCAGGCGCTGGCTGGCGACCGTCGCACGGTCAGGCCGTCGCGGGCGTCTTCGCGATCGGGCTGCTGCTGCGACTGGCGATCGCGCCATACGGCGGGCACCACTTCGACGTCCCGACGTTTCAGTTCTGGACGTTCCATCTCGTGCTGGACCCGCTGTCGGAGTTCTACCACCTGCGCCAGCAGTTCCTGCCCGAGCAGGACCACCTGCCAGGCGACCTGTGGTTCTTGTGGCTGATCGGCCAGGTGTTCCGCATCTTCTCCCCGGAGATGGACGTGGAGACGCCGGGATTCGTGTGGCTGCTGAAACTCGTGCCGGCGCTCGCGGACCTCGGCGTGGCGTGGGTGCTGTACCGGCTGGGCAGCCTGCTGTGGCATCGAAGCGCGGGCCTGCTCGCGGCGGTGTTCGTGCTGTTTAACCCGGGGGCCGTGTTCCTGACGTCGGTGTGGGGACAGTGGGACGCCCTCAGCACGTTTTTCGCGCTGCTGGCGCTGTGGCTCTACTTGACGGGACGCCTCGGGTGGGTGCTGCCGGCGTTGACATACGCGACGTTGATCAAGCCACAGTTCGCCGCGCTGTTCCCGCTGATCGCGGTGGCGTACTACCTCGACTTCGTGCGGCGCGCGCCCGGGGACGAGGAGGCGCGGCGCGAGGGGTACTGGGGAGACATCCTGACTCCGGTGGCCGCGGGCGCGGTCATCTCGGCCGCGCTGGTGGCGATCGTGTGCCTGCCGTTCGGGGTGGGGCTGTTCGGCCTCGGCGAGTGGAGCATCGTCGAGCGGATGCGGATCGCGGTCGACATGAACAAGTTCGCGAGCCTGTATGCGTTCAACCTGTGGACCGCGATCAGACCACCCACGACGGAGTGGCAGGTCGACACCGTACCGTTCCTCCTCGGTGCGAGCTACCAGGCGTGGGGGACCGCGCTCACGGCGGTCGCGTACCTCGCGGTGCTGGTCGCCTACATGCGAGACCGGCGCCCGCTCACGCTGCTGTGGGCGGCGATGACTATCATGCTGGTGCTGTACATCCTGCCGACGCGGATCCACGAGCGGTACATGCTGCCGGTGGTGCTCATGTGTGCGTTGCCGGCGGCGGCGGACCAGACGTACCGGCGGCTCTTCGCAGTACTGACGGTCACTTATTTCGTGAACATCTGGTTCGTGTACACGTTGCAGGACCCGCCGCGAGTGTTCGCGAGCGCCTCGCGGTCGGCGGTGTTCTACGTGGCGTTTTCGCTGACGAACGTGGCGGTCCTGGCGGCCATGCTGTGGCAGCGACCGCTCGCGCGGCGGTCGGGCGACGCCGTCGAGGACCTCGAAGCCAGCGACCAGGCGAGGCCGTCCGAGCTGTCCGCGGCGCCACCGCCGGCGTGAGGCGACGGGAGCCCAGCAAGCCAGCGCCTACCGGCTCTCGGCGATGAGCGACTCTTCCTCGGTGGGGATGCTGCGCGCGATGACGTCGAGGTAGTCGAGGGCAGCGCCGGCGCCCTTCGCGACGCAGCGCTTCGGGTCGTCGGCGACGTGAACGGGGACTCCGGTCTCGTGGACGAGCAGCTCGTCGAGGTGGCGCAGAAGCGCGCCGCCGCCGGTGAGCACGATGCCGCGGTCGATGACGTCGGAAGCGAGCTCGGGCGGGGTGCGCTCAAGGACGGCGCGGACGGTCTGGACGATCGCGCCCATGTGCTCCTGGATGGCGCCGACGACCTCCGAGGAGCGGACGGTGATGGTCCTCGGGAGGCCGGTGACCTGGTCGCGCCCGCGGACGCCGGTCGATTCCTCGCGGTCGAGAGGGAGCGCGGAGCCGATGGCGATCTTCACTTCCTCAGCGGTGCGCTCGCCGACGATGAGGTTGTGGCGGCGCTTGATGTACTGGGCGATGGAGTCGTTCAAGCGGTCGCCGGCCACGCGGACGGACTCCGAGGCGACGATGCCGAACATCGAGATGACGGCGGCCTCGGTGCGACCGCCGCCGATGTCGACGACCATGTGACCGCGCGGGGAGCCAACGGGGATCTCGGCGCCGATTGCGGCGGCGAGAGGCTCGGGGATGAGGTGCGCGGGGCGACGGGCACCGGCGGCCTCTGCGGCGTCACGGACGGCGCGTTGTTCGACGCTGGTGACCCCGACAGGGACAGAGATCATCACCTCGGGACGGACGACGCGCAGGCGGCCCATCACGCGCCCGATGAGGTAGCGCAGCAGGGCTTCCGTAATGAGGTAGTCGGCGATGACGCCCTCGCGCATGGGGCGGATGACCTGGATGGTGGCGGGCTGGCGGCCCAGCATCGCGTGAGCGTCGCTGCCGACGGCGACGACGGTGTTGTCGCGCTCGGTGATGGCGACGACGGCCGGCTCGTCGAGGACGACGCCGCGGCCGTGCTCGTACACGAGGACGTTGGCGGTGCCGAGGTCGATGCCGAGGCGCTTCGTGAGCATGGGCACAGGGTAGCGGGAGGCGCGTGGGGCAGCGAGGAGGCGCACGCCGAGCCATCGATAACGTGTCGTGATCTAGGACAATGGATCGATGGGTTGAGGAGGAAATGGCGTGCGAATTCAGGCAGGGCGGCTCATCCCGCTCGGATACGGGCGGTATGTGCGGTCGGACGATGTCGCGGCGATCGAGCCGGTGACGGAGGGTCGCGGGCCGCAGCGCCGGGCGCTCGTGTGGGTGCGTGGAGTGCCCGTGCCGCTGGTGGCGTCGCGGTCGGAGGCGGCGCTCGCGGCGGACCTCGCGGCGGTGGAGCAGCAACGGCTGCGGACGGACGAGCTGCGCTCGATGTTGCGGCAGATGACGGAGGCGCTGGACGAGGAAACGCGGGCGGCGTAGTGCCGCAAGGGGTTGACGAAGTAGCACGCCCGTTCTAGCCTCGTACGTGCAGCATCCGCACGGATGTTCGGAGACGAGGTGGAACATGGTGTTCATGCTGGTCCTCGGAGTGCTGGTTGGCGGGGCGGCGGCGCTGTTGCTCCAGCAGTGGGTGACGGACGCGCTTTCCGAGCCGTCTCGGACGATCCGGCCACACGGGTCGTTCATCGAGCGCTCGCGGTCTCACCGCCGGGCGGCGTGACGGCGCGGGAGCGAGTGGGTGCGCGGCGAGGCGTGGGGGCGGGGCGCGCCGTAGACTGGCGACATGCGCATCCTCGCGGTGGATATCGGGACGGGGACGCAGGACATCCTGCTGTTCGACTCATCGGGGCCGATCGAGAACTCCCCAAAGCTGGTGATGCCCTCTCCGACGGCGATCGCGGCGCGCCGGATCCGCGCGGCGACCGAGAGCAGACGAGCGGTGGTCGTCCGAGGAGTCGTGGCCGGCGGCGGCCCGTCGGCGTGGGCGCTCGGCGACCACTTGCGGGCGGGGCTACCGGCGTTCGCCACACCTGACGCAGCGCGGACGATCGACGACGACCTCGAGCGTGTGGCAGCAGATGGCGTCACGCTGGTCTCCGACGACGAAGCGGCGACGATCGACGGGGACCAGGTCGTCTTGCGCGACCTTGACCTGGAGGCGATACGGACGGCGCTCGGCGCCTTCGATGTTGATACGCGTTTCGACGGGATCGCGGTCGGAGTGTTCGACCATGGGGCAGCGCCGCCGGATGTCTCGGACCGGGTGTTTCGGTTTGAGCACCTCGCCCGCGTGCTCGCCGACGACGGCGACGGGCGCGCGTTCGCGGCGCTGCCAAGGGCGCTGCCGGCGCAGCTGACGCGCGCGCGGGCCGTCCTGGACGCCGTGGACGTGGACGTCCCGGCGGTATTCATGGACAACGGGCCTGCCGCAGCCCTCGGCGCCTTGCACGACCCCGAGGTGGCGCGGCACCCGAGACGGGCCGTGCTCAACGTGGGGAATATGCACGTGCTCTGCTTCGTGCTCGAGGGGACGCGCGTGGAGGCGGTGTTCGAGCACCACACGGGCGAAGTGACGCCGGAGCAGCTCGCGGGATTCGTGCGCGACCTCCTTGGCGGGCGGCTGACGAATGAGGCCGTCTTTTCCTCGATGGGGCATGGGGCGCTGTACGCGGCGGGATCGGGCGATCGGATCAAACCGGTGACGATGCTGGCAGTGACGGGGCCGCAGCGGAAACGGATGTGGCCGGCCCTCCAGGCGGCGGGGCTGCCGCCGGTGCACGCCGCCGCGCCGCACGGCGACATGATGATCAGCGGGTGCTTCGGCCTTCTCGACGGGTTCGCCTACCGCGTGCCCGCGGCGCGCGAGGCTGTCGCGGGGCTGCACACGACCGATCGTCGCGGCTGAGAACAGTCGACAGCTACTGGGGAGCTCCCCCGTCGTACCTACCGAATCCCGCGTCGAGCTCGGCGATGAGCGTCTTCGGGGCCACGAGCCGATACGCATCCTCGATGACCCCGGCGAGGTCATCCCAGTCGACCGGAACATCGAGGTACACGCCGACCCACCCACGCACTCCGACGTACGGGGGGCGAAAGTAGCGTTCCGGGTCGGAGGCGACCAGCAGCGACTGGGCACCTTCGGGGGCGGCGCACCAGACGGCGACACGATCGTCGTGGTGGTGGTCCGCATAGGTAGCGAAGGAGCGGCGCGCACGGATGAACCAAGCCGGCTCCCCGTGGGAGAGGCGCTCGGTCACCTCAGGGAACGCGAGGCACAGGGAGCGAAGCCGGGTCAGGGGGTTATCGTCCACGCCTCGATCGTACGCGGACGCGGACACCCGCCGGCCGGGCAGGAAACGGCAGCGGCTAGATGTCCTCGACCATCATGCCGTTGGGCTGGTGCCGCCAGGTGCGGAACCTGACGTGAGTGATGCCAGCGCCCTTCGCGTAGTCCTTGGCGGCGGAGCCGTAGCCGCTCGGTACGTAGACGTACAGGGGAGCGTCGTCGTTCTCGAGCTGCTTCCAGACACGGTTCGCCTGGTCGCGGGTGACGGTTTCGCGGGTCTCGATCTGGGCGACCATGACGGGGTAGTTCCCCGGGTAGCGGACCACGAGGATATCGGGGAAGACCTTCTGTCCGCCGCCGCCTCCGAACTCGAGCGCCATGGTGGGTTCGGGCAGGTTGACGTGCGTGCGGTAGTCGGGGTGCTCGGGGCTGGGGAAGGCGAACCGACCCTCGGCGAGCTCCTGGACGGCGCGCTCAAGCTCGTAGCGGCGCGTGCTCTCGCTGCGGCGCCATTCGGTGAGGCCCTGGCGCCAGTAGGCAACGCTGCGCGGCTGGCGGGCGGCGAAGAGGCTCAGATCGCGGACCTGGCTGTCGAGGAAGCCGAGCAGCCCGAGGACGAAGATGGGGACGCCGATGACAACGCCGGCGGCGATCTCGACGCCACCGATCTCCAGCCACTTCGGTCCCGGGACCATCCACATGACGGCGAAGGAGACCGCCATCATGGCGAAGGCGACGAGGCCGCGCGGCGACGGCGGGTTGTAGTGCGGAACGACGACGGGGCCGTGGTGATCGTCGTCGGTCGCCTCGACCTGCACGGTCGCGGCGGCGACGGCCGCCGGGGCCGGGGCGGCCGCGGGAGCAGCGGCGGGAGCCGCCGGGGCGGCAGGAACCTCCGCGGCCGCTGCTGCGGCGTCCTGTGATTCGGCGGCGGGCGCCGTCGCTGCGGCGGGCTGCGGCGCGGGCGCGGCATCACCGCCGATCATCGCGCGAGCGGCGGCCGGGTCGGAGTACCACAGTTCGTTGATCTGCGTGAATTGCTGGGAGCCGGCCGGGACGTCGGCCAGGGGGAAGATCGCGTTCACCGGGCAGGCGGGCTGGCAGGCACCGCAGTCGATGCACTCCAGGGGGTTGATGTAGAGCATGCGGTCGGCGCCCTCTTCGAAGTGGATGCAATCCACGGGGCAGACCTCGACGCATGCCTGGTCTTGCGTGTCGATGCAGGGTTGCGTGATGACGAACGCCACGCGACGCCTCCTCAGGTAGTCGGGCGCGCTGCGCCCCGGACGTGCAACGGTTGCATCCTACCGAGCGCCCTGATGAGCGTCCATCCGAGTCGCGAGGCGGCGGGACCGGGGCTCAGTTGCGTAAGGCCTGCCCATCCAGGACGTGTTGCACGAAGGGCTCGACTTCCTCCTGCGACATGACGCCCTCGAACTTCGCGGCGACGCGGCCGCTGGCGTCGAGGACGAAGACCCAGGGCTCGCTCTGGAGGCCCCAGGTGGCCATCTCCGGAATCGCGACGAGGCGACCATTGCGGGCCTCATCGAGCTTGTACGGCTCAATGTGCAGGAAGTTCATGCGCTCGCCGTACTTCTCGTGCAACGGCACGACTACGGACTCGACGACCGGGCCGCAGAAGCGCGTCTGACAGAACGCCGGCGTAGCGAACGCGATGAGCGTCGGTTTGCCGTTCTTGAGGGCGTCGGCGACGGTCAGGTCGTGCAACTCGGGGCGGGGCGGACTCGACGAGTCGATCATCGCGACATCCCGGACGTCCTTCGTGGTGAGCTGCGTGATGGCCGGGACCTCGGCACCGATTGCCGGCTCGGACGTCGTGTCGGCGACGAAGAAGCGTGTGCGAACGTCCTTGTACTCCTTGCCGTCGGCCTTGATGTCGAGCGAAGCGCCCCACCAGTCAGTGTGGTCGAGGGTCGTATTGAGGACGTAGACGGTCGCGAGCGGGTCGTCGTGTAGGTGCTGGCTGCCGTCGGCGTGCTCGTGCTGCGTGTTCTCGAGGAGCTGCACGGGGACGAGGTCGAACTCGCCGATGGACGTGCCCTCGTCGCCATCGAGCGTGTAGAGCGTGACGCGGGCGGTGGCGTCGTGGACGAGCGTACCCTCGTCGCTGCGGATGATGCCGAAGGCGAGTCTGGCGGGGCCCTGGCCGATCTGCGAGCCGCTGATGATCTGGGCCTCGACCGGCCCGCGGCGGCTGCCGAGGGCCTCGGCAGACCAGGAGTCGCCTGCTTCCTCGGAGCCGCCGCAGGCGGCAGCGAGGAGGCCAACGAAGACGAGGGGCAGCGGGAGGAGCGATGCAAAACGGTGCACGGTCAGGCTCTCCGTTCGGGCGTCGGATCGATCGAGGGCGACGCGGTCAGCAGACGGGGCCACTGCCGGTGGGAGCGGAGAGGAGGCAGTGCCGATTACTTCGATGCCGTTTCAGTGTAGCGCAGGCTCCTTCTCGGAAGAATCGGGGGGCGCGGGCCGGCCGCTCGCGGCCATGCGCGCCGCGGCGAGCGCCGCGATGGCGGTGGTGAGCGGGACCGCAGCGACCAGGCCGATGCTGCCGACCAGCGAGCGGACGACCTCGATGGCGATGAACTCGCGGTTGAGCTGGACGGTGAGGGGCTCCCCCTGCACGGCGAGCAACATCAGCAGCGGCAAGGACGCGCCTGCGTACGCGAGGACGAGCGTGTTCACCGTGGCGGCGATGTGGTCGCGGCCGACGTTCATCGCGCGTCGGTAGAGGTCGACAGGGCCGAGGAGCGGGTTCGCGCTGTGCAGCTCGAAGACGGCGGACGACTGAGCCACCGTCACGTCGTCGAGCACACCGAGCGCGCCGATGATGATTCCGCCCAGGAGGAGTCCGCTCGCGGAGAGCTGGCCCGCGGAGAGCACCTGCAGCACCGCGGCATCCTCGGATGCCACGCCCGTGAGTTGCGCGGCGGCGATGGTCACGGTGGCGAGGACCGCCGTGAGGCAAAGCGCAACGGCCGTGCCGACGAGCGCGACGACCGTCTTGCGGTTGACGCCATGCGCGAGGAACAGCGTGCTGGCCATGATGGTGAGCGCCCCCACGACCGCGATCAGCACCGGGCTGTGCCCGGACAGGATGCCCGGGACGATGAAGCGGAGCAGCACAAGCATGCTGGCGGCGAGGCCGAGCAACGATGCGACGCCGACGAGACGGCCGGTGGCGATGACGGCGAGGACGAAGGCCACGAGGAGCCAGAGCAGCGTGGTCTGGCGGACGCGGTCGACGATGTAGTAGGTGTCACCATCCGGGCCGGCGAGCCGGGACAGGAGTACGCGGTCGCCGGCCTCGACGTCGAGCTGACCGATGTCGCCTTCGGCTCGCGTGCGCTCGATCAGCACCCGGAGGCCGTCGATGTCAACCGACAGGCGTTCTCGCTCGACGGGACCGCGCTCGGAGGGGACCGTCTCCCGGCTGAGCACCTCGATGACGCGGCCCTGGACGGTCGGTCCCTGGGGGCTATCCGGATGCGTGACCTCGAAGCCGAACGCCGAGGGCACGACGACGGTCATGACGATGAGGAGCGCGGCGATGCCTGCGAAGACGGCGGCCTGCACCCGCGACGGAGGTGACAGCTTCATCGTCGCCGAGTGTCAGGCCTCGGGCGTCTGACGGCGAGCCGTCGAGGGCTCAGCCGCGGGTCGCGCGGACGAGCGTGCGCTTCGTGTAGGCGTGCGTGGCCGGGTCGAAGTCGCCGCCGCAGGTGACGAGCGTGATGGAGTCGATCCCCACGTCCGAGGCGAGGTACTCACCCCATTCGGCCTCGGTACTGACGTCCTGCACCCAGGCGACGATGTATCGCAGCGTCTGGCCACCCACCTCGAGTTCCACCGTGTCGCCGGTGTCCAGGTCGCCCAGGCTGTAGAAGATACCTGCGCCGATGTAGTTCACGCCGGCGTAGTCGAGGTACGCGGCACGGTCCACGTGGGCGGCGATGATGGCGTTATGTCCAGTCCCGGGCACGCCTCCGAAGCCTGGGAAGTCCCGGAAGTCGTACCACACCGCGTCGCTCGGACCGGTGGGGTCGGGCATCTGTCCGTCCGCGCCGACGAGGCGCGTACCGATCGGGGCGTCGACATGAATCGAGGGGATCACGATCCGGCCATACGTCGCATCGGCCGGGTCGCCGTACTGCTCGCGGAGCTCGTTCAGGTCCTTGATCGTGGGGACGCCCGGGTCGCTGACCAGGAGCGCGCTGGCGCGTCGGTCGCCTGAGCTGTCTCCGCCGACACCGTCGAACGCGCCGTCGCGGAGGAAGACGCCGAACGAAAGCACGGCGACAGCGACGGCTGCGAGAAACAACGCCATGAGCAGGCGGTTGGAACCCGTGCTGGCGCGGGCGCGAGGAGAACGTCGAACCGGGGTCGTTCGGGACGCAGACATAGACGAGCTATCTCTCGGAGCGATCGATACTAGCCCGCCGCATTCACCTTAGCGGGGTCACGACGTAACGCGGAAGTCCCGCGGGCGCGAGAGGGCCGTTTGTAATGAACCCGTCAGGACCGGCGAGCGGACCGCCGCCGGGAGCGCTCAATCTGATCGAGGAAGACCTTGCGGATCCGGACGTGATTCGGAGTCACCTCGAGGCACTCGTCTTCACGAATGAACTCGAGGGCCTGCTCGAGGGAGAGCTGACGGTGGGGGACGAGCTTCTCGGTCTCCTCGGACGTGGATGAACGCATGTTGGTGAGCTTCTTCTCGCGGGTGGGGTTCACGTCCATGTCGTCGGCGCGGGCGTTCTCACCGACGATCATGCCCTCGTAGGTCTCGATGCCAGGACCGACGAACATCTGGCCTCGCTCCTGCAAGCTGAGCAGGGCGTAAGTGGTGGTGGGCCCTCGACGGTCGGCGACCATGCTGCCCGTGGGCCGGGTGCGCAGCTCGCCGTGCCATGGCTCGTAGCGGTCGAAGACGTGGTGCAGGAGCCCCGTACCCCTCGTCTCGGTAAGGAACTCGGTGTGGAAGCCGATGAGGGCGCGCGCGGGCACGAGATACTCCATCCGCACGCGACCGCTGCCATGGTTCACCATCTGCTCGAGGCGGCCCTTGCGCAGGGCGAGGAGCTGGGTGACGACGCCCAGGTAGTCCTCCGGGACGTCGATGGCGAGACGCTCGACAGGCTCGCAGAGTTTGCCGTCGATCAGCTGAGTGACCACCTCGGGCTTCCCGACGGTGAGCTCGAAGCCTTCGCGGCGCATGGTCTCGACGAGGACCGCGAGCTGCAGCTCACCGCGCCCCTGCACCGTCCAGGTGTCGGGGCGGTCCGCGGACATGACGCGTATCGAGACGTTGCCGACGGATTCCTGATCGAGACGGCTCTTGAGGAGGCGTGCGGTGAGCTTCGTGCCGTCCTGTCCCGCAAGAGGAGACGAGTTGATGCCGATGGTCATCGAGAGGCTCGGCTCATCGATGCGGATGACGGGGAGGGGGCGAGGATCGTCGGCGTCGGCGAGCGTCTCGCCGATGGTGACGTCCGGGAAGCCCGCGACGGCGATGATGTCGCCGGGGCCGGCCTCTTCGGCGGGGACGCGCTCAAGGGCCTCGGTGACGTAGAGCTCGGTCACGCGCACGCGCTCGATGGTCCCGTCGACACGGCAGCGGGCGACCATCTGGCCGCGGCGAATGGCGCCCTGGATCACACGGCACAGCGCGAGGCGACCGACATAGAGGGACGCATCGAGGTTCGTGACCAGCGCCTGCAGCGGATATCCCTCCTCAAACGAGGGGGGTGGGACGTAGGAGAGGAGGAGGTCGAACAGTGGCTTGAGGTCGGCGCCGGGCTGCTCCATGTCGAGCGTGGCTTCGCCGGCGCGGGCGTTGCAGTAGACGATGGGGAAGTCGATCTGCGCCTCGTTCGCGTCGAGGTCGAGGAAGAGTTCGTAGACCTCGTCGACGACTTGCCTGATGCGCGCGTCGGGGCGGTCGATCTTGTTGACGACGAGGATGATGGCAAGGTTCGCCTCGAGGGCCTTGCGGAGCACGAAGCGGGTCTGGGGGAGAGGGCCCTCGCTGGCGTCGACGAGGAGCAGTGCGGCGTCGACCATGGTCAGGCCACGCTCGACCTCGCCGCCGAAGTCGGCATGGCCGGGGGTGTCGATGATGTTGATCTTCACGCCCTCGTAGCGGACGGCCGTGTTCTTGGCCAGGATCGTGATGCCCTTTTCCCGCTCCAGGTCCATGGAGTCGAGGACGCGGTCGGCGACCTCCTGGTGGGCGTGGAACGAGCCGGACTGGCGGAGCATGGCGTCCACCAGGGTGGTCTTGCCGTGATCGACGTGCGCGATGATCGCGACGTTGCGGATGTCCTCCCGGAGGGGCATCGACGAGTCCTCGGTGCTGCGTGGTCAGGTGGTGCTTCCAGTCTATGGCGAGGCGGGGCGGAACGGCCATGATGACCACACGCGCGATGCCGCCGGTTGTAGAATGAGCGCCGGACGTGGGCGACCGCGTCCTCTCAGTCGCTGCCTGGCCGTTATCACCCGAGCGTCCGCGTCGAGCCTGAGAGACTAGCGGTGCGGGCCCGCATGCCGGGCCTATTGTCGGCGCAGACCGACGTGGAGAGTGGTTCTTGAATCAGAGGATCTACGTGGGAAACCTCCCGTTCAGCTCACGGGAGGACGATGTGCGCGAGCTGTTCGCGCAGTACGGCGAAGTGATCTCGGTCGTGCTGCCGACGGACCGGGAGACGGGACGGCCGCGCGGCTTCGGGTTCGTGGAGATGTCCGGCGAGGACGCCACGAAAGCAATCGACGCGTTGAACGGCAGGGACTTCGGCGGACGCGCTCTGAACGTGAACCAGGCGCGCGAGCGTGAGGACCGTCCTCGTGGCGGCGGTGGCGGTGGCGGCCGTTACGGTGGTGGCGGCGGTGGCTACGGCGGCGGCGGTGGCGGCGGCTATGGCGACCGCGGCGGTGGTGGGTACAGCGACCGCGGCGACCGCGGTGGCGGTGGCTACAGCGGCGGCGGTGGCGGCGGCGGTTACGGCGATCGCGGCGGTGGCGGCGGCTATGGTGACCGTGGCGGGGGCGGCTATGGCGACCGAGACCGCGGCTACGGCGAACGCGGAGGTCAGCGCGGCTACGGCCGGAGATAGGGCGACTGCCTCGTAGAACGGGTGGCTACGTAGTGGCGCACTCAGCGAGCCCGGCGTCGCCGGGCTCGCTGCTTTCATTTCCGCCGTCCTGCTGAACTCCTCTGACGAGCAGACAGCAATCTCGAGGAGCCGGGTGTGACCTCGGGCGCGGGCCCTGTAACGATTCCGAGAGGAAGACGCGACACCGCTCCGTTGACTTACTCCGCCTGCACGGCCACCATACGTTGAGCGTGTGGCACGCCAAATCTTCCGGTCGCGCGGAAGAGTGGGGGACCCAGGAATCGGGGCGAATCCTCAGGCGGGGCCGAAGGCCAGAAACCCTGAGGAGCGGCTTCTTCCGCCGTAGCCCGTCAGCTAACCCCGCCGGCGTAGGAAGAACCTCGTGCGAGGGGTTCCTATGGCCATCCAGGCGCGCCCCGGCGCGGCCGTCGCTCGGCAGCCGCTGCCCAGCGAGGCACCTGTCCTCTCCCCGTTCATCCCGCGGTTGCAGTCACGAAGTCGGTGGCGGGGCCGGCTGGGTGATGCAGCGCCGCTGACGCTTTCGTTGTTTCTGATCTCGTTCATCTTCTGGGCGCCGTTCCATCCGCTGACAGCGGCGGTGTTCGCGTGTTGCCTCGTCGGGTTCTACGTGTACTGGGTCGGCCGCTCCTACAGCGTGGCGGCCGCCTGCTGGATCGGGCTGCGGCGGATCAACCGCTGGAAGCGGACCGAGTGGCCAGCGAAGTACGCACAGTGGAGCGGGCCGCGCGCGGGCGCCGAGGCGTGGGACTGGCCGCGACACCTGGTGATCATCCCGAACTACCGCGAACACGAGCACGAGCTGGCGCGCACGCTCGACTCGCTCGCCGCGCAGGCGAACGCCGAGCAGCTGGTAGTGGCGCTCGCGATGGAGGAGCGCGAGACGGGCGCACAGCGCAAGGCGGCGCGGTTGCTGCTGTCGTACCGGGGACGGTTCGGCGACATCTTCGCGACGTTCCATCCGGCGGGGATCGCGGGTGAGGCGCCGGGCAAGGGGTCGAACGAGGCGTGGGCGGCACGGCAGGCCTACGAGCGCCTCATCGGCGCTGAGCGTGATGACATCTCGCGATACACCGTGACGAGTTGCGATGCTGACGCGTACTTCGACCCGCACCACTTCGAGGCGCTGAACTACCTGTTCCTGACCTCGAGGGACCGTTACCGGGCGTTCTGGCAGCCGGCGATCTTCAACAGCAACAACATCTGGGACATCCCGGCTCCGCTGCGGCTACCGGACGGCCTGTCAGGGGTGAACCGGCTCGCGAACCTGGTGCTGCCGGTCAGCGTGAAGTTCCCGACATCGTGTTACGCGTTGAGCTGGCAGATGCTCGCCGAGGTCGACTACTGGGACGAAGAGATCATCCCGGAGGACTGGCACGTCTACCTGAAGTGCTGCTTCGCGCTTGGAGACCGGGTCCACGTCGAGCCGCTGTACCTACCCCTCGGGAACGACTGCGTGCTGGCGGACGGATACATGCCGACGCTGCGCGCGCATTACACACAGTCGGTCCGTCACGCGTGGGGCGCGAGCGACATCCCGTACGCGTGGCGGGCGGCGTTCGCGCCAGGGCCGCTGAGCCGGGCACGGCGATTCGTCCTCGCGTCGAACCTGACGAAGGTGCACGTATTGTGGGCGGCACAGTGGTACATCATCACGGTGGGCATGCTCGTGCCGATGAAGTTCGCGCAGCACCTCGGGGCGCCGATGCCGGGCTGGTGGACACGCAAGCAGTTCGAGATCCCGGGACCGGGGTGGCACGTCGAGAACATCCTGACGCCTCAACACTGGCTGGCGTTCGACGAGACGGGGCTCGTGGAGCCTCGGATCACCCTCACGCTGTGCGGGCTGTTGATCGCGGTGTGCATCGTCCCGCTGTTCGCGCTGATCGCATTCGAGTACCGCACGCGGGGCCCGCGTCCGGAATACGTCTCACGGGTGAAGATGCTGGGGCAGTTCACGATGTGGCCGCTGATGGCACTGATCACCTTCGTATGGGCGAGCCTGCCGGCGCTGCACGCGCAGTGGAAGCTCGCGAGCGGTCGCGGGCTGGTGTACCGCGTCGCTCAGAAGGGCGGGCACGGGATCCGGGCGGATGAACCCGTCACCGAGCTGGAGGAGGAGCAGGAGGCGGTGCTGGTCCTTGCCGCGGAGGCCGGGGCGAATGGCGAGATGACGCGGCCGCCGGAGCATCAGACAGTCGCCACGCTGCAGGCCCTGGCGGGGAATCTGCTCATCTTCTAGTTGGCGGCTCGCCGCGTGGGCGGACGCGCACAAGGGCACATCCGCGTATCCTGCGTGCGCATGGGAACGCGGGGAGCCGGATGAAGCTGCTAATCGCCCTCGAAACGACCGAGCACGACGACGTGGTAGGCGGGCCGGCGGCGGAGCTCGCCCGTTCGGCGAACGCTGATGTCGTGCTGCTGAACGTCGTCAACCCGCTGACCGACGCGGCGGACATCGTCGCGCCCAGCCGCTCTGATGCGCTGGAGACTGTGCGGGCGGAGCGGCTGGCGTACCTTGAGCGGTTCGCGGAGCAGTTCGACGGCGCGCAGGTGCGGGTGGAGGAGCTGGAGCACGGCGAGGATGTGCCCGGCTGCATCGCGCGGGTGGTGAAGGAAGAGCAGGCGGACATCCTGGTCATCGCCACGAACCGCGCCGCCGGCGTGCGCGGACTCATCCTCGGCAGTGTGGCGCAGCACCTGCTGCGGATCAGCCCGTGCCCGGTGCTCGTCGTGCGGGTCGAATAGCGCCCATCAGGGAAGCTCGCGCACCGGGGGTGAGACCGCCGGCCGGAACCAGAAGAACGGCTCGCCGCTGGTCACGCGCAGGAGGCTGCCGGGGAGCGTCGGCTCGCACGGAAGCGTGAACTGCGTCAGACGGCCGTCCGGGCTCACCCAGAGCTGGCGCCCCTCGCCACCCTCGAACGCGACCACCAACACATAGTCGGGCAGGCCGTTCTCCGGAACCGGCGCGCGCACGACCGCGTACAGCCGCAGCACGCCCTGCCCGTCGCCGCCCCGCGCGGCAGCGGGCACCTCGGTGCGATAGAAGGCATCGAGGTACTCGCGAAGGCTGGCAGCAGGGATCGGACCGTCCGAGCACGACCCCGTGTCCGGAGTGGCCTCCCGCGTCGGGGCGGCGGTCTCGGTCACGTCTGGCACAAGCGTCGGGACCGGCGTCGACGCAGATACGCTCGGCGTGGGGGACGGGGGAGGGGCCGCGGACGCGAGCGCGAGGAGGCGCGTGCGGTCACGGCTGACGATGGCGGCGAGCACCTCGTCGACCACGGGGATCCCCGACCGCGCGTCCGCGGGATAGACGGGACCGGTGAACTCAAAGGCGCTCGACGGCTCCGACACCTCGGGGAGAGCGCCGAAATCGGTGCTGAGCCGCGTCCAGTCGTCGGAGTACACGATCCAGCCGATGCCGGGGAGGGCGAGCCACTCCGCACCAGCGAGACGCGCGGCCACCGGCACGACATCGTCCGGCTGAAGGCGACCGACGACGGGATACGCGGCGCCCGGGCCAGAGCGGACGTTGAGGTCTTCTGTCGTGACAGTGGCCCGGGCGACCTCGGGCCAGCGTGGCGTCGGAGTGGGACGAGGCGTCGCCGCGAGGGTGGCGGCGGCCGTGGGCTCGGCCGTCGGTTCCGCGGAGCCTCCGCCGCAGGCGAGGAGCGTGAGCAAGGCCGGAAGACTGAGGAGCGAGAGCCGCAGCGGGCGATGCAGGATCATCAGGCCACTCCCGTCGACGAGCGCCGGTGCAGTCAGTTTAACGACTCGGCACGCGAGTACGTTCCCGGCGGAACCTCGCACGGAGCAGGAGGGGCGTGATCTGGGAGGCGAGTACCACGCCGAGGACGATCCCGCCCAGGTCGGCAAGCCAGTCGTCCACGGAGGGGCTGCGCCCGGCCCAGCGCTGGGCAACCTCGTCGGCGGTGGCGAAGGCGATCAGCAACGTCACGAGGCGCACCAGTGGCAGCAGGCGGTGGCCGGCCGGCCACGAGGCCGAGACGTGCACGGCGGCGAAGAAGGCGAGGACGAGGAAGGCTATTGCGTGTCCATCCTGACACGGGATGCCGCCGACGCACGCGTCGTGACCAGCCTCGCCGCCGCCATGCGTGAATACCGTGGGGAGGAGGCGAGCCAACCCATCGCCCTGTGCCGGGCTTACCACGAGCGTGAGCACCACGATGACGACTGCCACGCCGAGCGCAGTGAACATCGAAAGCCGGCGCAGTCGTTCCGTCCGCACAGCGCTCCGATCGTCGGGCCGACGATCGTAACCCACGGAGGCCTTCGGTCGGAGGACCGTCGAACAACGGGTGCGGTAGCGTCCTAGAAGGGCGGCTCGCCGACGCCGAGTACCACGACCTCCATGCCCGGTGAGAGCTGGCTCGCCGAGCCGTCGTACTCAACGAAGGCAGGATGGAGCGTGCCGTCCGGCAAGCGCAGCGAATACTGCCCGACAAGATCCTGGGCGACGCCCGGTGGGGTCAGCGCCGTGAGATGGCCCTGCCACCGAGTCTCCTCGCCGTCCGTGTCTTTCCAGGCAGTGAGCTTCGCCACGGCAACGACCTCTCCCCGCTCGTTCAGCACATCGACGTTACCCAGGTGTGTCTCACCGTACGCGGATTCGCCGTTCACAGGACACCCTCTCCTCCACGCGTTCTCGCTCGACGGTATGCGGGACGGGCTCGCAGCAGGCTGTCAGGGGCCGCAAGCGCATCACAACGGCGTGTCGCGGGGAGAGCGGCCTGTGGAGGGCGCGCGGGGGAGCGCGTTCGGATGGGGGCCTTGGGGTGCAACTTCCTCGCAGCGTCGATGCCGGCCGGATTTTACGAATCCGTTTCGCTACTGCCCTACAGTGGAAGCGTAGTGAAGCCATTCGCCGGAGGAGTGAGGGGCCGACGTGTCGGCTGGTGAGTTGGTACGCCGTCGTGTGCGACGCCGGCTGCGACTGCAGCAGGCGCGCCGGAACGTCATCGAGACGAAGTCCACGTCCGTATTCCTCGCGCTATTCCTCGTGACGACGCTGACGGGGAGCGCCATCGCGGCAGGCGCGATGGTCACGACCGACCGTTATGACGAGTACGCCAGCGTGGTGCAGGACGCGGACAACGTGATCGCGCACCTACCGCGAGGCGGATCGCGCGTCTACGACCGCCACGGGACATTGCTCTACGAGTTCAGCAACTCGGGGCTGCGTCGATCCGTGCCGCTGTCCGAAGTCTCGCCGTTCATGATCGACGCGACGGTGGCGACGGAAGACGCGAGCTTCTGGGAGAACAACGGAATCAACACGCGCGGACTCATGCGCGCGGCGATCGAGAATACGCCGCTGAAGAAGGGCTGGCTGGGCGGGACAGGGGGCTCGTCGATCAGCCAGCAGCTGGCAAAGAATATCTTCATCCCGCAGGCGGAGCGCACCGACCGCACGGTCGCGCGGAAGCTCAAGGAAAGCGCGATCGCGATCGAGCTCAACCGCCAGTTCTCGAAGGAGCAGATCCTCGAGTGGTACCTGAACTCGATCTCGTATGGCGGCGTATACATCGGCGTCGAAGCGGCGGCCCAGGGGTACTTCGGGAAGCCAGCGAGCGACCTGACACTGTCGGAGGCGTCGCTGCTGGCGGGGATCCCGCAGCAACCGTCCGCGTACAGCCCGGTGTCGCAGCCGGAGGCGGCGATCGCCCGGCAGCAGGAGGTACTGCGCCTGATGGTGGAGCACGGCGCCATCACGCCGGAACAGGCGGACGAGGCGCGACAGCAGCCGCCGCAGGTCATCGAGAAGCCGCCGGTCGGCATCCAGGCGCCGCACTTCATCTTTGGGCCGGTGGCAGCGGAGATCGAACAGCGGTTCGGGCCGACAGCGCTCCACGAAGGGGGCCTGGAGATCGTGACGACGCTGGACCTGCCGCTGCAGCAGGAAGCGCAGCGGATCCTCGAGAAGTGGATCGTCGAGTATGAGGCGGTCTCGAACGGTCACAACGGTGCGCTGAACGCGCTTGACCCGCGGACGGGCGAGGTGCTGGTCTACATCGGGAGCCGGGACTACTTCCGCGAGGACATCGGCGGCGAGAACGACATGAACCGCGCGTTGCGGTCTCCGGGCTCGACGCTGAAGCCGTTCACGTATCTGACGGCGTTCCAGCGAGGCTGGAGCCCGTCGACAGGCATCCTCGACGTACCGCTCAAGCTCAAGGACGGCGCAACTGGAGAGGACTACGAGGTACGCAACCCGATCAAGGGTAGCTACCAGGGCGTGATCCCGGCGGCGCAGGCGCTGGGGAACTCGCTGAACGTGCCAGCAGTGAACACGGTGCTGTTCGCGGGAATCGACAACATGGTGACCACGCTGCGAAAGGCGGGGTTCACCACCCTGGATACGCGGCCGAACGCGTACGGTCCCGCAATCACCGTCGGCGGCGTGAACGTGACGCTGAGCGATCTCGTGTACGGGTACTCGGTGCTCGCGGCGAACGGAGTCCGGCACGGCGTCGACAATGAGGCCGGGCGGACGGAGCCCGACCGGGGCCTCGACCCCGCGGCGATCCTCAAGGTGACGGACTCGACGAGCGGAGAGGTGCTGTACGAGTACCAGGAGCCGGCGTCAGAGGAGGTGTTCGCCTCGAGCTTCCCGTATCTCATCTCCTCGATCCTGTCGGACGGCAAGAACCAGTGCATCACCTTCGGTGTCTGTGGCGCGCTCGCGTTGCCGGACGGCCGGCCGGCGGCGATCAAGACGGGGACCAGCGAGCCGTTCGAGGACCGCACGGACCTGATCGGCGACACCTGGGCGGTGGGATACACGCCGCAGCTCGTGGCGGGGACGTGGTTCGGGAACTCCGACAACACGCCCATGGCGAACATCTTCTCGACGAGCGTCTCGTGGCAGACATGGCGGGAGTTCATGGCCTACGCCCTGGACTACCTGGAGTTGCAGCCCGAGGCGTTCGTGCGTCCCGATTCGGTGGTGGAGCGCGACATCTGCTTGCCATCGGGCAAGCTCGCGACCTCGTTATGTCCTCGTCAGTTCCGGCAGAAGGGTCTGTTCGCAGCAGAGACGCTGCAGGGACCGAACCAGATCGCCCTCACGGACGACTGGTGGCAGTCTGGGTTCGGTGGAGCGCGACTGGTCCTGCCAGCGCAGCTGCAGACCTGGTCCGGGCTCGGAGGGTGGCTGGCGCGGAACGGCCTCGGGGGCGGCTCACGGACTCCTACGCCGACACCGACGGCGGCGCCGCGTCCGACGGTGGCTCCAACCGGGCCGCAGATTCAGCCGACCGCGCAACCGGCCGCCCCGCAACCAACGGCTCAACCGGTCACTCCGCCCGCGGCGCCCCCGTCGACTGCCCCTGCCGAGGAAGCGCAGCGGCCCCCGTCGTCGGTTCCGCAGAACCCGGGACGCGGACAGAATCAGGGCAGTAGCGGCGACTGAACGGGTGCGGCATGCCCGGCAGATACGAGGGCGGGGTGAGGTCGACGAGCATCAACGAATTGGCGATCGCGTGGGTCGCAATGAGAAGCCCCGCCGAGGAAACTCGACGGGGCTTCTCTTACAACCTGACACCACGGTCCCAGGAGTGGGGCGAGTGGAAGCCGTCGCATCAGCTTGCACGCCTAGTTACGGGTATACAGTAACGGCGCCGACTGGCGGCGCCGTTGCGGGCGATGGTCGCGGCCTGACGATTGTGTTGCGATTCGGCCGGTCAGGCGCGGGTGTCCAGTGCGATGCCGCTGAAATGGCCGTCGCGAGCGCTGTTACAATTTCCCTCGCCGCCAGCCGGTAGCATCGCTGGGAGTCGCCCTCCGTCGGTCGATGTACTGCGCGAGCAATTGACTGTCTCGGGCAAGAGGCGTGAGGAAACGGCCATCCAGCATGTAGCTCCCCCGCCTCGGGGGAGACGAAGCGAGGAGGAAGCCGTGGGTACCGAACAGATGGTCCTCGCGATCGATGACGAGCCCGGGATCCTTCGTGTCATCAAGCTTGAGTTGTCGGCGCAGGGGTTCCGCGTGCTGACGGCCGGGAGCGGTTCCGAGGGGCTGCGCATGGCCGAGGAGCACCGCCCGGATCTCGTGCTGCTCGACATCGTGATGCCGGAGATGAATGGCCTCGAGGTGATGCGCGAGCTCCGCGAGCGGTCCAACGTCCCGATCATCATGCTCACGGCGAAGCGCAGTGAGACCGACAAGGTGATGGGCCTCGAGATGGGGGCGGACGACTACCTGCCGAAGCCGTTCAGTCTGGACGAGCTGAGCGCTCGTGTACGAGCCGTGCTGCGCCGGAGCAGCGCCACGCCGAACGTTGAGAGCATCGTGCGCGTCGAGGACGTCGAGATCGACCTCGGGCGGCGGCTCGTGAAACGCGATGGCGACCTCGTGAACCTCACGCGTACCGAGTGGATGCTGCTGCAGTGCCTCGCCGCGAACGCGGGCAAGGTGATGCTCAACGCCGAACTCCTCAGTAAGGTATGGGGGCCCGAGTACGTCGGCGACCTCCAGTACCTGCGCGTGTGGGTGTCGCGGCTGCGCGGCAAGCTCGAGCGCGAGCCGAGCGAGCCCAAGATCATCCGCACGTTCCAGGGCGTGGGATACATGTTGACATCGGACGAGAGCGCCAAGGACGAGGCGAAGAGTGACTCGGGCGAAGCCGGAGGCGGGGCCCCCGAGGAGCCCGCCGAAGCGAACGAGCCGGCGCTCCAGTCCCAGGGATCGAGTTCAGGGTACTGAGACCGGAACGACGAAGCGGACCGGAAGACCGGCCCGCGGAGCGCACGAATGAGGTAAGCCGCGGTCCGTATGGTCCGCGGCTTACTGCTACTGGACACGGACAGCGTCTACAGGCTGAGCAAGCGGGCCCCCTCGTAGCGATGGAGATCGCGCTCAATGCGTCGCTCGTCACGACGCCTGCGTGCCGCGTGGGCGAGACTTCGTACGCGCCTGCGAAGGGGCGCCCCCGCGGGCGAAACCGCGAGGGCGATGACGAGCGCTCCGACGACGAGCACCGCTGAGAACCTCCTCATGCAGGCCCGCTCCGTCTCAACTCGTGGCGCGTCGCGCCGAGGATGTTCAGCCCTCGACGGGCCCACGGTAGCGCGGGCCCCAGCCGCTCGCCTGGTTGACGAGCGCAAAGATCAACAGGCCGACGATGAAGTAGAACGCGAACGCGATCGCAGACGCGACCTCGAACACGCCGCCCGTGCTTTCGACGGCCTCGTTCGTCAGGTCAAACAGGCCAGTGAACGGCTTGACCCAGAAGTCGCTGTGGCGAATGAGGCGGTCGACGATCTCGCTGTCACGATTGGCGTCCACCAACAGCACGAGGAAGCGACCGCCGACCAGTACCAGGATGACGACCCAGATCAGGCTGAGGATCGTCATCAGCAAGCCACGCAATCCCATTCCAGTGTCCTTCCTTGAACCGGAACCCGAGCGGAGGTGAAGGCGCCTCGTGAGGAGTCATTCGTCCGCCGTGCTTCCACCTTAGAAGCGAGCGCTTGCCGTCAGGCCACGGCACACGGCGGACGATTGCGAGCACGTGACGAGTGAGGAGGAGGGGGTCGAGACCGGCACACGGAACCAGTGGGGTTCGGCGGCCCGCGAACGCCACTGGTCGGCACGGCGCCCGCTAGGCCGTTTTCCTCGTGTTATCTCTTCGCAACCCCTTCGTTTCGCGCCGTTATGCGTTCTGGGACGGGCCAAATTTACTGTCGGTCTCTGTGAGGTCGACGGCGGGTTCTGAGGGACCGGAGGAGTCATCGTGCAGGGTGCGGAGATTCGTAACATCGATCAGGCGCGGCGTGACGCAACGAGACGGCCTGCGGCCCGTGCGCGGCAGACCGGCGACGGTGACAGCGGCTGTCCTCGATGCTCGGCCCGTCTGCTGTTCGATGGCGAGAAGCTCTCGTGCCTGATGTGCGGCTATGAGCACACGACGCGACCGCGCGGACAGCGAAGCGCGAGTGACCTGCTGGACGCACTGCCGCCGCTGCGCGCGGACCTCATCGGGCATGCGGACTCGCTGGGCGCGCAGCCGGAGCGGGGTTCGCCGGGCGCCCTGGAGCTGCGATCAGCGAGCGAGGCCGAAGCGGCGGCGCTGCAGTTCGGGCGGCTGTACGCCTATCAGTGCCTGGTGGCGGGCGGACACGGGCTGATCGCGCTCGCGCGAGGGCTCGAACCACCCACGCCGGAGTACGGCACGTGGAGCATCGCGCGGACGATCCTCGACTCATCCAGCCTCGCGTGCTGGCTGCTCGATGGCGAGGTCTCGCGCCGGGAGCGGGCGCGCCGCGCGTTCGCAGCCCAGCTGGCAGACCTGGAAGCCGAGAGCTGCTTCCTGACGGCGTTGCTCGCGCACCGACCGGGCGATGACGAGGCAGCGGGGTTCTCCGAGGTCCTCGTGGGGACGCGGTCGCGACGGCAGGAGCGCCTTTCGGCGGGCGCGGAGCTCGGGGAGACGAGCGGGGTGCCGTTGCCTGTGGACCGTGCAGGCCTGCTGGGCGCCGAGTTCGAGTACGTCATGTGCACATCGATCCTCGAAGGACGGCCCTGGGCGCTGCTCCACGCGACCGCGATCCAGTCCGGGTACGACCTCGACCGCGTCCGGTCGATCCTCACGACGCAGGTGCAGCTGTCAGCACGCTGGTATGCGCAGGCGGTCTGGGCCTACGTGAGCTGGATGAGCCGCGAGTCGCTGCCCGAGTTGCAGTCGTCGCTCGAGTTCGGGTATGACTCGCTGGCGCTGCCCGATGACGCAGAATCGCGGTTCTGGCGCCGGCCGAAGAGCGTCCGCGAGCGGGCGCTGGCGGCGAGCTAAGCGGGCCCGAGGAGAGGAATCGCTGCCGGTGAGCGAGCTGTTCGGGCGGGCGTCGCGAGCGATCGCGGTCAGGTCCGGCTCTCCGGCGGCGTTCCTCCTCGCATTCGGCATCGTGCTGGCGTGGGCGATGACGGGGCCACTGGTCGGCTTCAGCGACACGTGGCAGCTCGTCATTAACACCGGTACGACGGTGATCACGTTCCTGATGGTGTTCCTCATCCAGAACACGCAGAACCATGACTCGGCGGCGGTCCAGCTCAAGCTCGACGAGTTGATCCACGCGGTCAGCGGCGCCCGGGACGAGATGATCGATCTCGAGGAGCAACCCACGGAGCGTCTGAGCCAAGAGCAGGACCGCTTTCGTCGGGTCGCGTCGCGCCTCGGAGCGGCGTCGGATGAGCTGGGCCAGGCATCGGAGCGGGCGGCTGAGGCTGCGGCTGCGCTCGAGCAGACGGTAGAGGGCCGCTCGGACCCGAGCCGAAGCGACCCGGCGAAGAGCGATGTCGCCGCGGAGCACGGCGACTGACTCCTCGGCGGTGGCTCCACGACGTAGAGTGGACGCATGGCGAAGGCAGTCGAAGTCGAAGCTGGCGGGCGCGTGGTCCCGATCACGAACCCGGACAAGGTGTACTTCCCCGAGCGCGGATACACGAAGCTTGATGTCGCGCGGTACTTCCTCGCCGTAGGGGAAGCAGCGCTCCGCGGGGTGTACCGCCGGCCGATGGTGCTCAAGCGCTTCGTGAACGGAGCGACAGAAGAGCCGTTCTTCCAGAAGCGGGCGCCCGCCAACCGTCCCGAGTGGATTTCGACGGCACGGATTACCTTTCCGAGCGGGCGGCACGCTGACCTCGCCGTGTGCGACGAGGTGGCGGACCTGCTGTGGGCGGCGAACCTCGGCTGCCTGGACCTCAACCCGTGGCCGGTACGCGCGGACGACGTCGACCACCCGGACGAGCTGCGCGTCGACCTTGACCCGACGCCGGAGGCGAGCTGGGCCGATGTGCGCGAGGTGGCGCTCGTGGTCGGTGAGGTGCTCGACGATCTCGGCTATCGCGGGTACCCGAAGACGTCAGGCTCGCGCGGGATTCACATCAACGTCCGCATCGAGCCGAAGTGGGAGTTCAGCCAGCTCCGGCGCTGCGCACTGGCGCTCGCGCGGGAGGTGGAGCGACGCGCGCCCGACCTCACGACCACCGCGTGGTGGAAAGAGGAGCGGCACGGCGTCTTCATCGACTACAACCAGAACGCGCGCGACCGCACAGTTGCCTCGGCGTACTCGATCCGGCCGATGCCGGATGCGCGAGTGTCAACGCCGCTGGAGTGGGCCGAGGTCGGTGATGTCGACCCGGCCGCGTTCACCCTCGAGACGGTGCCGGCGCGGCTGCGGGAGCGGGGCGACCCGCACGCGACGATCGACGACGTGCACTTCTCGCTCGAGCCGCTGCTCGAGGTCGTCGAGCGTCACGAGCGCGAGGGTCTGGGCGACGCGGCATGGCCCCCGCAGTTCCCGAAGATGCCGGGCGAACCCAAGCGGGTGCAGCCCTCGCGAGCGCGGCCTGACGAGGAGGATGGCGCGCCGTCGACGAGGACCGGGCGGCGCAAGCCCGTGCATCCGCTAATCACGGTGGCGAACGCACAGCACAAAGACGAGGCAATGGCTGGCCTCGAGCGGTGGAAGGCGCGGCATCCCGAGGCCGCGGCACAGCTCGAGGCCGGGGACGTGTTGGTCGACTCGATGCGCGGGACGTCCTCGACGTGGACACGGATCCGCCTGAACCTGCGCCACGTGCCGGTGGCGCAGCGCCCGGCCGAGGAGCCGCCCGACCCCGACTACGACCCGTGGGAGGGCCTCGACCCGTCGCTGCGAGGGCACCAGACGAAGCGCATCAACCCGGCGGACGGCCGCATCTAGCCACCATATCCTCAACGAGTGATCGGGCTTCTACATGCGCTGACCTCGGTGCGAGCGCGGTCGCGACCGGCCTCGCGACGGCTGCGTGGTGCGTGGAAGACGCTGGTGTGTGTCTTCGAGGTCTTCCCGGTGCTGCCCTCGTGGCCGGTGCACCTCGTGACCCCGCGGCCCGCGATCCTGCGAGTGCGGTACCGGACATCGAGCGGCCAGGTGGAGGCGGACCTGTATCGACCGGGGGGCCGAGGGCCACATCCCGGGGTCGTCGTGTGCCTCGGGGTCGTGCCGTTCGGGGTCGACCACCCGCAGGTGCCGCGCCTCGGTCAGGCGCTGGCGCGGGCCGGGTTCGCCGCGCTCATGCACTGGTCGCCGGCGATGCGTGACTTTCGCCTCGAGCCGTCCGACGCAGACGACATCGCCGCTGCGTACGCGGCCCTCCTGGAGCGGCCGGGCATCGACGCCGGGCGCAGCGGACTCCTCGGGACGTGCGTTGGCGGCGCGTTCGCGTTGCTAGCGGCGGCGCGTCCCGAGGTGCGCGACCGCGTGTCGTTCGTGCTGGCATATGCGGCGTACGGCTCGATGTCGACGCTGGCGAGGGACATCGCCAGCGCGTCCACGGACCGCGGAATGGGGCGGAAGCCGTGGGAGGTCGACCAGCTCACGCGGCACGTCTTCGTCTCGACCGTCACGGCGACGCTCCCGCCAGAGGAAGCGGCACGGTTGCGCCAGGGGTGCGCGGTGCGGGGGACGACGCCCCACCTCGATGGGCTGTCGGCTGATGGGCGGGCCGTGCTGCCGCTGCTGTGCGAGCTCCGGCCCGCCGAGGCGGAAGCGGCGCTGCGGGAGCTGCCGGAGGCGATGCGCCAGCGCCTCGATGCAATGTCGCCGCTGACCCACGTCGGCGAGCTGCGGGCGCCGCTGGTCGTGTTACTGCATGACCGCGACGACCCGGTGATCCCGGTCGGGGAGTCGAGAGCGCTGCACTCCGCGCTCGAGGGGCGGGACCGGTACACCGAGTTCACCGTCTTCAAGCACCTCGACCCGACCCGAGGGAAGCCGAAGCCAATCGCCCTGGCGCGGGAGCTGTTTCGCTTCGCGCGGGCCGTGCAGCCGGTGTTCGAACAATCGGTGGAGAGGCGAGGCTAGCTCGGGCCTCGCACGTCGTCGAGGAGTTCGCGGAGCTCGGCGGGGGCGGCGACATCGAGCTGGGAATAAGTGCAGTCCTCGGGGGGTTTGTCGGGGCGCCAGCGTTGGAACGTGGTGCCGTGGCGGAAGCGGTCGCCCTGCAGGTGATCGAACGAGACCTCGCAGACGAGTTCCGGGCGGAGGCGGTTCCAGGCCACATCCTTGCCAGAGGACCAGCGGCTCGGGGCGCCGGGGGTACGGCCGCCGCCGAAGCCATCCGTATCGTCCTCGGTGCGGTAGGGGGCAAGGAGAGCGGTGAGCTCGCGCTTCTTCGCCATCGTGAAGCTCGAGGTGTGGCCGACGTGGTGGAGCACGCCCGCGTCGTCGTACAAGCCGAGGAGGAGCGAGCCGACCGCCTCGCCCTCGTACTTCGTCTGCCAGCGGAAGCCGGCGACGACGCAGTCGGCGGTGCGGAGGTGCTTGATCTTGAGCATCGCGCGGACACCGGGCTGGTAGCGGTCGACCAGGCGCTTCGCGATCACGCCGTCGAAGCCGGCGCCCTCGAAGCGCGTGAACCAGTCCTGCGCGAGCGCTCGGTCGTCGGTGGCGGGCGTGAGGATGAACGGCAGTCCGGCGCCCTCCGTTGCCGTGAGCAAACGGCGGTGGCGCTCCTCGAACGGTTGGTCCCGCAGGTCCTCGTCGCCTTCGGCGAGGAGGTCGAAGGCCACGAAGGTGGCGGGGATCTCGGCCGAGAGCTTGCGGATGCGCGACTCGGCGGGGTGGATGCGCATCTGGAGGAGGCCGAAGTCGAGGCCGCCCGCGCCCATTACCACGACCTCGCCATCGAGAATCACGGGGGCGTGGAGCGCGTCGCGCAGGCCAGTGACGAGCTCGGGGAAGTAGCGGCCCATCGGTTTCAGGTCGCGGCTCTGGAGGTATACCTCGTCGCCGTCGAAGTAGACGAGGGTGCGAAAGCCGTCCCACTTCGGCTCGTAGAGCCAGCCGCCGCCTCCGTCGGGGATGGCGTCCGCGTTCTTCGCGAGCATCGGCTCGAGGGGCGGCTCGAAGGGGAGCGGGGTCACGAGTCGCCTCGTGGCGCGGCGGCGGGCGCCGCCTCATGGGAGCGGGCCCAGGCGAGCAGGTCATCGGCGGGCCAGGTCGTGACGATGCGTTCGGGGGGCACGCCGACCTCGGCGGAGCGGTCGGCGCCCGCAATCTTCCAGGCGAGCTGGCCCGGGGCATGGGCGTCGCTATCGAGGGAGAAGAGGCAACCGGCCTCGAGGGCCTGTGTCATGAGTCTCCGCGGCGGGTCGAGGCGCTCCGGGAGCGAGTTGATCTCGACGGCCTTGCCGTAGTGGGCGCAGGCGGCGAACACCTCGGCGGCATCGAACTCGGACTCCGGACGTTCGCGGCGGCCGGTGCGCATGCGGCCGGTGCAGTGTCCGAGCACGTCGAGGTGTGGGTTGGCGATGGCCGCCAGCATGCGCTTCGTCATCGGTCCTCGCTCCATTCGCAGGAGACTGTGCACGCTGCCGACGACCACGTCGAGGCGGCTCAGCAGCTCGTCCTCCTGGTCGAGCGCGCCGCCGGCAAGGATGTCGCACTCGATGCCGGTGAGGATGCGGAAGGGTGCGAGCTCCTCGTTGAGGCGCGCGACGACTTCGAGCTGCTCGCGGAGGCGGTCGGGGGAGAGGCCGCGGGCGACGCGCAACGAGGGTGAATGGTCGGTCAGCACGATGTACTCGTGGCCGAGGTCGATGGCCGCCTCGGCCATGTCGCAGATGCTCGCGCCGCCGTCCGACCAGTTCGAGTGGACATGGCAGTCGCCCCGGAGGGCCGCGAACAGCGCGTCGCCGGGGCGCTTCGGGCCCGCCGAGTGCTCACCCTCGAGCCGTTCGAGGTAGGCAGGCACGTCGCCAGCCAGCGCTTCGAGGACGACGCGCTCGGTGGAGCCTCCCAGGCCGGGCAGCTCACGTAGCGTCCCCGCCTCGGCGCGGGCGCGCAAGCCCTCGGGCGGGAGTTCCGCGACGGCGTCGGCCGCGCGCCGGAAGGCGGACGCGCGGTACGAGGACTCGCCCGCGTACTCGAGCAGGTAGGCGATGCGGCGCAGGGCGGCGACGGGGCCGGGCGGTCTCGGCGGGATGGTCACGGGTCTATTGTCGCTGCTCGGCGAACGCAGCTCAGTTCGTCAACGAGGTCGGGGCTGGCTGGCCGAACGGGATCGCCGCCAGCTCCCGGGCGGCCTCGGAGACGCCGTTCTTGATGGCGTCCTCGATGACGCCCGCAACGACATCGATATCGGACTCGTTGTTGTAGACGTGGAGCGTGAGGCGGACGCAGTTCGTCTCGGCGACGGCGCGGCAGACGACGCGGCCCTCGAGCCAGAGTTGCGCGGCGACCTCGGACGGCGGGATGCCCTCGACGGCGAAGGCGAACAGGCCGCTGCGTGTGGCGTCCGAGGTGGGACTCGTGACGGTGACGCCCGGGATGCCGCCGATGCGGCGCTCGGCGGCGACGTTCAGCTCGCGGACGCGGTCCCAGACCGCCTGGGGCCCCGACTCGAGGTACTGCTCGACAGCGGCGATGCCGCCCGCAAGGAGGACGCCGGAGACCGTTGTCAGCTCGAACTTCTCGATGGAGTTGTGTTCCGCCTCGAAGCCTCCGGCGAAGTCGAACCGCTTCGCACCGTGGAAGCTGATCGCGGCCGGCTCGATGTCGCCGATGCGATCGCGACGGATGTAGAGCGCCCCAAGGCCGCCCGGGCCGCAGAGCCACTTGTGCATCGGGAAGGCGTGGGCGTCGACGCCGCTCGCGTGCATGTCGAGGGGTTCGTGGCCGGCGGTCTGGGCGCCGTCGATGAGCACGAAGGCCTTCGGGTTCTGCTGGTGCGCGAGCGCCGCGATCTCGGCCTCGGGGAGACGCTGGCCGGTGGAGTAGCTGACGCCCGAGATCAGCACGAGGCGGGTGCGGGGATCGAGGGCGCGCCCGAACGCCTCGAGCATTGTGCCGGGGGAATCTTCGGCGGCCACGGGGACGATGTGCACCTCGGCGCCGCGGCGTTCGCGGAGGGCGTACACGGGGACGAGCCCCGAGGCGTGCTCGACGCCCGAGGTGACGACGCCGTCGCCCGCCTCGACGGTCAGGCCGGCGGTGACCATGTTCATGCCATGGGTGGTGTTGTCCGTGATGGCGATCTCATCGGGGTCGGCGCCGAAGGCCTGCGCCATGAGCTCGCGGTAGCGGGTGGCCATCGCGCGGCGGGCGTCGAGGACGGGGCGGCTCGTGGGGCCCTCGCGCACCTCGCGGTCGAGCCATGCGTGCATGGCGGCGGCAACGGGCTCGGAGATGGGGCCCTGGAAGCCGGCGTTGAGGTAGACGCGGTCGGCGAGGGCGGAGGTGTGCTGGCGGAGCCAGGCCCACCTCGTTGCGTTGTTCGCGTTGGTCATCGTTCGCCCCCTTCGCGTACCTCGGACGTGCCATCTTCGCACAGCTGGCTGTGATCCTGTTCTCACCCCAATGGTAATCAGCTAACGCACTTCCTCGGTTTTGGTTCAGACTCGATTGTCGGCTGAACGCGAGCGCGTTTCACAAGGCTATCCACAACTCGCCCGAGTCTCACACCAGGAAATCTTGGACAACGTCGTTGGTAACAGCATGGGTGGCGCCCATAACTCGTCGTACGGTGGCATCAGCCCCGGCGTGAAACCTCGAATCTCAATCGCGGCCAAGCGGTCAACCGGGGCTTTCGTATGCCCGAGGACGGGTGCGGCGCGATGGCCACGCGTCCGGAGGAACCTTCTGCGTCAGGCCGGCCGATCACCAATCCGCGTCAGCGGGCGGACGATGCCCTGCTCGCGGAGGGCGCGCATCGAGACGGTCTGGCCGGTGTAGTCGGCGGGCTGGGCGAGGAGCCAGAGCAGGGCGTCGGTGACAATGACCGGGTCCTCGAAATGGGAGATGTCCTCGCCGGGGAGGTTGAAGGCGAAGCCTTCGCTCCAGACGGCGGACTCCACGCGGAGGGAGTTCACGGCGACGCCAGTGCCCTCGAGCTCCTCCGCGAGGGCTTCGCTGACCGACTCCAGGGCCCGCTTCGAGGCGCCGTAGGAGACGCGGTCCTTTGAGCCTCGGATGGCGGCGCTCGAAGAGATGTTCACGATGCGGCCGGAGCCGGCGTCACGCATGCGAGGAGCGACGGCGCGCATGAAGTACCAGGGGCCGTTCACGTTGACGTCCATCACGACGTTGAAGACGCGGACGGGCATCTCGAGGGCGGAGCCGAAGGGAGCGACACCGGCGTTGTTCACGAGGACGTCGACGCGGCCGAAGCGGGCGTAGGCCTGGTCGACGGCGGCGTTCACTTCCTCCTCGCGACGGACGTTGGCGGCGACGGTGAGCACCTCGGCGCCGCGCTCGCGGCACTGGTCTGCGGTCTCGTCGATGGTGCCGGGCATGGCGCTGGGGGAGTCGGCGGTCGAGCGGGCGGTGAGCACGAGGTCGTAGCCCGCCGAGGCGAGGTCGAGCGCGAGTTGCTTGCCGATGCCGCGGCTCGCCCCGGTGATGAGCGCCACTGGCCGTGCCATGTCCATCCTCCAGACCTCGAATGCGCGTGAGGCGGCGATCGTACGGTCGCAGGCGACGACGGGCGAGGGCGAGCTGTCGAGGAGATTCCGGTGATCAAACCAGGCTGTCCCTCTCCCCCGCCCTCCCTCGGGACGGGGAAGGGGGCAGACGCCGGTGCGCGAGACAAGCGAGCTGGGGGCGGGCGGTGGTGGTGAACGTCCTCGGAGGGGCGCGGTATGCTCGCCGGCGATGAGCGAAACCAAGATCCCGGAGGACATCGCGGCGGCGCTGCGGTCGCCGTTCGTGCCGGAGGTGTTCGCGCGGCTCGGTGAGGCGGGGCGTTACCTCGAGGTCGTGTGGCCACAGCTGCGGCCGTCCGTGGAGACGGCGGGTATCGTCGGAAGCGCGCTGTACATGGTCGACATGGCGCTCGACGCCGTCGAGGCGGTGTACGAACCGGTGCTCGACCGCGCTTCGCTGCTGGCGGGCGGCCTCGGCGCGGACGAGATCGGCGAGGTCGAGGCGGTGCTCGACGTGTTCCACTGGGTGCAGCCCCAGGAACTGCTGATCTGCGCGGCGCTGGCGGAGGCGTGGGAGCAGCCACGCGTCGGGGGGCAAGGGCGGCCGGACCCGCGCGCGACCTCCGAGCGGGAGCTGGCGCACCTCGAGACGAGGGTGGAGTTCACAGCGCCCGGCGACGGGCTACTGCCCGAGGTGGCAGAGGCGCTGCAGATCGAGACAGCGCCGGAGCTATACCGGGCGGTGGCGCGCTGGCCGCGCTACCTCGAACCGGTATGGGACGAGCTGCAGCATATGGCGGCGTACCCGGACTTCCGGCGGCGGGGACGGGCACTGTACTTCTACGCGCGGTCATCGTCGCGGTTCCTGGCGCAGCCGGTCGAGGCGAGCCGCGCTGCGCTCGCGGCAACAGGGCTGTCCGAGGAAGAACTGGGGCGTGTGAGCGCGACGCTCGATGCGGCGTTGCCGGCCCTCGCCACGATGATGATGCACTGCTGCGCGATGCGTGTCGGCCTCGGGATCACGGCGCGCGAGGTCGTGACGACGTCCTGACGGAGGGGGAGATCCCGCCCTCGTTACAATCGAGGGCGTGACGACCAGCATGGCCGACCTCCGGAATGCGTGGGGACCGGACGACCCATTCGTCCTGGAAGCGCTGCGAGACGCGGACATCCGGCAGCTGCAGCTGATCTACGACTCTTCGAACTACGTCTTCGTGGCGACACTCGAGCACCCGGAGTTCGGCGAGGGGCTGGGGGTGTACAAGCCGCGCTCCGGCGAGCAGCCGCTGCACGACTTCCCGTACGGCACCCTGCATGAGCGCGAGGTCGCGGCGTACGAAGCGTCGGAGGCGCTCGGGTGGCGGCTCGTGCCGCCGACGGTGGAGCGCGAAGGGCCGCAGGGCCTCGGCTCGATGCAGCTGTTCATCGCGCACGACCCGCAGCAGCACTACTTCGAGCTGCGCAAGGACGCCGCGTACCACGAGCAGTTGGTCCGCCTCGCGGTGTTCGACCTCGTGATGAATAACGCGGACCGCAAGGGGGGGCACGTGCTCCTCGACGCGGTCGGTCATGTCTGGGGGATCGACAACGCGCTATGCTTCCACCGGGTGGACAAGCTGCGAACGGTGATCTGGGACTTCGCAGGAGTTGAGCTTGCCGAGGCCGTACGCGCGGACCTCGCGCGAATGCGGGGCTGCCTCGAGGCTCGCGATGCCTCGACCAAGGCGCTTCGCGACTGGATCGCCGAAGGTGAGGTCAACGCGATCGTGAGGCGTTGCGAGGCGCTGCTCGGGCACCCGGTGCTTCCGGAGATGTACCCCTGGCGCTGCGTGCCCTGGCCGCTGCTCTGATGCCAGTGGGGTGAATGGCCTCGTCAGCGGCCGGTGAGGAGCCGGGCGGCGAGGCGAATGCGCCACCACCAGCGCGGGCCACGCTCGCCGACGCGGAAGGGCGCGGTCGCCTCCTCGGTGCCGATGAGCAGCGGCTGGCGCCAGTCGCGCAACGTGGCGGCCCGGTCGTCCTTCACCTTCGCGGGCGCCACGAAGCGGTCGAGGCGCGCCCAGCCGTCCGGGTTGCGTGTCCAGGCGTCGCGGCCGGCGGCGCGGACGAGGACGATACCCGCTGCAACATCCCAGATGGCGAGGCCCCAGAACGCAGTCGCGGAGAAGATGCCGGCCGCCACGAACGCGCACTCGATGGCCGCGGAGCCGGTGACGCGGGAATCCCACTTCGGGTCGCGGCCGATGCGGCCGCCGGGACCGGCGATGAGACGCCGGCGCACGCCCACGCTCGGGCGGCCGAGGGGGACCTCGCGACCCTCGAAGCGGAGCGGGCCACCGCTGCGGGCGTGGTAGACGCCCGCACGGAGCTCGTGGCCGGTGGAGCACCAGATGGCGCCCGCGACGGGGACGCCTCGATGGAGGACGCCGATGGAGGCGGCGAAGAGCGGGAAGCCATTGACGAAGTTCGTGGTGCCATCGACCGGGTCGATGACCCAGACGAAGTCGTGCGAGGGATCGGGGTGCAACTCGACCTCCTCGCCGATGATGCCGTGGCCGGGGAAGCGCACCGCGAGGCGCTCACGGACGAGGGCCTCCACGGCGTGGTCCACCTCGGAGACCGGGTTGGTGGGCTCGTGGTCGCCCCTCCTGCCCGCGGTCTTGTACTCGACCGTGATCTCGCGCCCGAGGGTGCCGGCGATCTCGGCGCCTGCGAGCTGAGCAAGCTCGACGGCGACCGCCTCGATCTCATCGAGGAGCGGGCCGGCCAGGGGCTCGGAAGGTCCGGAAGTCGCCTCGGAGGATGCCATCGAGGGCCAGCATACCGCGTGACCGGGATCGATCCGTTCCGTAGCCTGTGCGTATGGCTGACGACGACTGGGTGACCTCCACCGAGGGCGACCTCGATCCCGATCTCACGGAGGAAGCCGGCTATGCCGGATGGGACCCGCCTAACCGCCGCGGGTGGGTGCTGATGCAGCGGCTCGCCATGGCGTTGGTACTGGTGAGCATCGTGGGAGGGGCGCTGCTCATACTCACGCGGTAGCGAGACGGGCTAGAGACGCACGGTGCGGGCCGTGTAGGCGGTCAGCACCGCCAGCACGGCAAATGCGACACCGGCGGCCACTGCGCCCGCACGCTCATCAGACGCGGTGATCACGAGGCCGGTGGCGACGGGGCCGACGACGCTGCCGAGGCCCTCGGCAAAGAGGAGCCGACCGAGGATGCGGCCGGGCGCGGCGGTCTGCGCCGACAGGTCGATGCGGCTCGCGTTCAAGAGCGGCATCGTGCCCCCGAGGGTCACGCCGGCGGCCACCATGGCGACGGCGAACGGGGCCCAGTCAGAGACGAAGGCGGCAAGCACCAGGCCGGCCGCGCCGAGCGCGTACAGCGGCGCCATCTCTCGCATCCGCCGTCCTTCGCGGGAGCGGCGTCCAAGGACGAGCATCGCCAGTCCCCCGGCCGCGGCGGCTGGTGTGAGGACGACGCCCAGCTGCAGAAGGGTCAAGTCAAGGCGACCGAGCGCCAGCGGGCTGAGTGCGGCGATCGTCGCGTTCACGCAGAGGAAGTGGCCGAAAGCGATGGCAATCGCCATTGCCTCGGGGCGCGCGGGACGCCAGCCGTCGGGCACGCGCGGCTCCTCGGCGCCCTCGATCGCTGCCGTATCGCCCCGCGGGAACGCGGGCAGGAGCAGCGCCGCGGACGCTGCGCCGAGGCCGAGGCTCAGCGTGAAGACCAGCTCAGGGGTGGTTTCGGCCAGGACGGCGGCGACGCCGAAGCCGAAGCCGATGGAGACGACGGATACGATGCCGAGACTGGCGGTGGCGGCGCCGCGCTCCTCGGCCGCGAGGTTCACGCTGAGGGACTCGAACACCAGGAGCCAGAGCAGGGTAGCGCCGGCGGCGAGGACGCCGGTGCCGGCGACGAACGCCTCGGGTGTCCGCTCGGTGAGCATGACGGCGACGCCGAGCACCTGCAGGCCACCGGAGAGCCCGACGCTGAGGGCCGGACGCGCTCGGTCCGTAAGCCACCCTCCAACGGGCGCCGTGAGCAGCTTCACGAAGCCGTATGTCGCAAGCGCGAACGCCGGGTACGAGGGAGGCGCGTCGAGCGTCTTGACCAGGTAGCTGTTGCCGTAAGCGGCGACGATGACGGTGGTGAAGACGTCGAGGACGAAGACGGCGGCGAGCGTAAAGCGGACGGGCCGGGTGGCGCCCGCGACGGCGCGCCAGGCGTGCTGCGGACTACGTACGAGCAAGGTGAGCCTCTTCGCGCGCCGACGCGTTGGAGCATCCACGATACCGGCGAGGCGCGGCTATGCACTCGGACCGTGAGGCTGTGACTTGCGCGATCAGCGCGGGGGCGGCATCGTCGAGCGGTGCCGGCGCGTATTCCTCGAGTACGGGAGAACTGCGACGTGTCGGGCCACACCACGAATGCCCTCAGTCAGGCAACACGTAAGGAGAGTACGTAGATGGCCGACGGACTGCTGCTGCTGCACGCCTTTCCCCTGGACTCCTCGATGTGGGAGCCGCAGATGGCGGCGTTCAAGGACCGCCTCCCCGTGGCGGCGCCCGACTTTCCGGGGTTCGGCTCCGCCGGCGACGCGCCCGACGTGATGTCCATGGACTCGGCCGCGGAGGCGGGGCTGCGGGCAATGGACGCGGCCGGTATCGACAAGGCAGTGGTGTGCGGGCTGTCGATGGGCGGCTACGCGGCGCTGGCGTTCTGGCGCAACCACCGGGACCGCGTAGCCGGCCTGGTGCTAGCGAACACGCGCTCCGGGGCCGACGACGACGCAGGGAAGGATCGCCGCAAGGCGCTGGCCGACCGCCTGAAGGCCGAAGGATCGCAGTTCCTCGTAGACGGACCGCCGCCGCTGCTGTCGGCCGAGGCCTCCGAGGAGTTGTGGGGACGCGTCAAGGGGATCATCGCGGAGCAGACGGCGGCGGGAATCGCCGGCGCTTCGCTGGGGATGGGCGCGCGCCCGGACTACACGGACGACCTCGCGGGGATCGATGTGCCCGTGCTGGTGATCACCTCGACCGGTGACACGTTGATCCCGGCCGACGCGACGAAGCCGATGGCCTCACAGGTCCCGAACGCACAGCTCGAAGTCATCGAGGGGGCGGGGCACCTGTCCAACCTCGAGGCAACCGATGAGTTCAACCGGCTGCTCGAGGCGCACCTCGCGAAGTGCGGGGTGCTGGCGGGATAGCGACTCGCGGCCTCAGCCGCGACCAGGCGCATCCGAGGGGCGGCAGCTGTCCGCCCCTCGTCGCGTTCAGGCGGCTAGCAGCAGCCGTCGCTACAGGGGCAGTTGCACCCGGCGCCGCAGTCACAGGCAAAGCGAACAGTCATGGTGGTCCTCTCTCTCGTCGAAGAGCGTGATGGCGCAGTCCGCGGCCGCCGTCCCGGGGTGGCAGGCGCAGTTGCCCAGGTGGGCCTCGAGCGCCTCGAGGGTGGTCTCCAGCTCCCGCAACTCGGCAATGCGCGCGGCGACTGCCGTTCGCTGCCCGGCGATGCGTGAACCGAGCTCAACTGCAAAGGTGGCGCAGTCGAGGGTGGAGACATCGCGGACGAGGTCCTTCACCTCGCGCAGGCTGAGGCCGAGATGGCGAGCCTGCTTCGCGAGCAGCAACCGGCGGACGTCGGCGTCGGAGAAGAGCCGATAGCCGCCGTCCGTCCGCGTTGCCGGGGAGACGATCCCTTCGGCCTCGTAGTAGCGGATGGCGGAGACGGCCAGGCCGGTCCGTCGTGCTACCTCGCCGATCGTGATCGCGTGGACCATGTCATTGCCTCCGAAGTGAACCGTAGAGTCTCAAGCCGCTCGAGGGTCAAGCGCCGCAACTCAGCATGTCACGTGCGCCCCGTCGCGCGGCGACAGGCGCATGAGCTTTACAGGCTGGCAGGTGCCGCCTACGCTGCCCGCGTCCGCGCGAACGTGCAGGAGGTGCGCCATGGATCCTGTCAGTCTGGCCGGAAGCGTGGTCGCTTTGATTGCCCCTCGCCTGGCGAAGGCGGGCATGGATGTGGCACGAGATGCCAGCGTGTCCGCCCTGGACAAGGTGGACGACCTCGTGGGCGCCGTGCGCGACAAGCTGGCCGGAGACGAGAAGCGCGCCGAGGCGCTGGACCAGCTCGAAACCGCGGAAGCCGGGGAGGCGGAGCGGGAACGGGTGAAGAATATCCTGGTGGGCGAGATCGCGACGGACGACGCGTTCGCGCAGCTCCTCGAACGGCTCGTCGAGGAGAGCGGCGCCGCGCAGGGCGGCTTCAACGTGCGGGTGGGCGGTGCGAATACGGGCAACATCACGAACATCGGACCGGGAAGCCACGTGGGGAACATCACCGCGGGCGGCAGTGCGCCGCCGGCCCCGTAGTCCCGTGACCGCGGACCGCCCCATCGAGGGCGGGGTGGACGTCGGAATCGGGGGCGACAACAGCGGAAACGTCGTGAGCGTGGGCGCGGGGGGCGCCACCGGCGACATCGCGGGGACGATCGTCCACGGGGACGTCGTCGTGATCCAGATGCCGGCGCCGCTCGGGACGCTGCTGCAGGAGGCACCGACGACTGCGCCGCCGGCGGTCCCCGGATCGGGCCTCGAAACGCCGCCCGTCGACCGGCAGCAGGCGGAGATCGTGAGGCAAGCCCTCGCCGGAGTGCGCGCGGCAGAGGCGAGCGGGCGTCCCGTGGAGGCTGTGCAAGCCGGCGACATCCGCGTCTCGAAAGTCCAGCTGCTGCTCAAGCGCGGGGTCGTCCTCAAGGCCGAGGCAGCCCAGATGATGGCGGAGAACGCGACGAGGAAGCAGCCCGAGCTGCAGGCGCTGCAGATGCGCTTCCAGTCCGCGCATGCGTTCGATGCGGGCGCGGTGGCAGCGCTTCACGCGGAGCAAGACGCGCTCATCTGGCGCGACTTCGACCGGCCGGCGTTCACGGCAAGGCTCAGCGAGGCGCGCGACCTGTTCGAGGAAGCGCTTTCGATCCAAGAGACGAACACCGAGGCGTTGCTGCAGCTCGCGGAACTGCTGATGGCGCTCACGCCCGAGGACGTGAGCGACGAGGAGCGGGTGCTGACGAGGGCGCACGCACTCCTCGGTCACGCGAGCACGGACGACGACCGCTTCAAGCAAGCGCAGGCGCTGATGCTCTCCGCGCAGTCGCTGGCGCTGAAGTACCAACGGACACCGCCGGGCCCCGAGCTTGCCGGCGCGGTCCAGACGTGCCTCGCGACGCTGACCGAGGCACGCGACCAGTTCAGGCGGCTGAACCGGACGCTGTGGGCAGCAATGGCCGACCAGATGCTGCAGCAGTTGCAGGCCGCCTCGGCGGCGGCGTGGGGTGGGCTGGCCGCGACGGCGCAAGCACCGCCGCCGCCAGCCTTCGGGGGGCAGGCCGGGGCGTGGGGAGCGCCCACGGTTCAACCGGGCTACGGCGCGGCCCACGCGTTCCAGCCAGCCGGCCAGTGGTCCGTGAACGTCTCAGTGGGCGGGATCCCGACCGAGAGCGCGTACGTCGCGTTGGGATACGACCAGAGCATGCAGGCGGTCGTATCGCCCTCGGGGGTGACGATCCACGGGCGGTGGGACTTCATCCCGGCGACCGGCACGCTGATGTTGCAGGGCGTCGCGAACGGAGTGATCCCGTACGCGCTGCAGTTGCGGATCCTGCAGGCGGGCCCGGGCGGCGCGATTGGCGTCGACGGATTGGGAAGCATGTACCAGTTCATGCGGACGGGCTGAGCGAGAGCACCTGGTGCCCAGCTTCCGGCCAGGGCACACAACTGCACTTCCGTGAGTCCCGTCGAGACGACCGTCGTGACGCCCATTCCTCGGCGACGGCGAGGTTTACGAGCCCGCAAGACGTTCGTGACAACGCTCGAGGAGCAGTACGACTTGATGCGTGGGACAACGACGGCGCTCCTCGGGGCGCCGGCCGGCGCCGCCCTCGTCCTGCCCTCGGGGGAGGAAGCGGTCCTCGACATCGAGCGGTTCCTCGAGGAGCAGCGCGGGTGGCGAGAGCGGGGCCTGGGGCAGGCCACTGCCTGACCAACGAAGCGCCCTGTTGCGCACACCGGGTGCCGAACCGACCATCGGTGGCATGAACGTACACGGTCTCACCTCGATCGTTCGTGTTCCGCTGCTCGCCTGCGTGCTGATTGCGGGAGTGGCGGTCGCGTGCGGCAGCGACGACGAAGGAGCGGCCGCAACGGCCGCCAGCCAGGCGGAAGGGACCAGCGTGTCGACGAACGAAGGCAACGCCCCGGGCGTCCCGGTCCTGACTGGTGCGGTGCAGCGGACGGCCAGCGGCCTTGGCTACATCGACGAGAAGGTAGGCGACGGCGCGAGCCCGCAGGCGGGCCAGCAGGTCACGGTCCATTACACGGGGTGGCTGACGAACGGGAAGAAGTTCGACTCCTCGCGAGACCGGGGCCAGCCGTTCGTGTTCCCCATTGGCGCGGGACGCGTGATCGCCGGGTGGGACGAGGGCGTTGCGACGATGAAGGTCGGCGGCAAGCGGCGACTGATCATCCCGGCGAACCTCGGGTACGGGGCACGCGGCGCGGGGGCAACGATCCCCCCCAACTCAGTGCTGATCTTCGACGTCGAACTGCTTGGCGTGCAGTAGGTGCGCCTCGGTCGCTAGCGCGCGTAGTCGAAGAAGCCCTTGCCTGACTTTCGGCCGAGGTGCCCGAGCGAGATGAGCCGCGTTACTACCGGCGGCGTCTTGTACCGGCTCTCTCCCAGTTCGTCGAACAGGATGTCAGCGATGTGCGCCACGGTGTCGAGGCCGATAAGGTCGGCGGTGGCTATCGGCCCCATGGCGTGGTTCGCCCCGGCGCGGAAGCCGTCGTCCACCTCGTGGGCGGTAGCGATGCCATGGTCGACGAGACGGATGGCGTCGAGGATGAAGGGGATCAGCAGCCGGTTCACGATGAAGCCGGGCCGGTCCTTGGCGAAGACGATCACGCGGTCGATCGAGTCGCAGAAGGCGCGGGCCGCCTCGATGGTCGCCTCGGAGGTGCTCGCGGTGGAGATGATCTCCGTCAGCGGCAGGACGGTGGGCGGGTTGAAGAAGTGGATCCCGACGACTCGTTCGGGCCGACCCGACGCCGCGGCGAGCGCCGACACTGAGACCGACGATGTGTTGGTGGCCAGGAGAGCCTCAGGCTTGCAGAGGGCGCCGAGCCGCGCGAAGAGGTCCTGCTTCGTCGGGAGGTCCTCGACGATCGCCTCGATGACAAGGTCGCAGTCGGCGACGCGTTCGAGGTCCGCGTGGGCCTGAAGCTGGCCGAGGATCTCGTCGCCGCGCTCCTTCGTCAACCGCTCACGCTGCACCTCGCGCTCGATGCGAGAGGCGATGCCGCCGACGGCAGCCTGCGCGCGCGACTCGTCGACTTCCACGACGGTCACCTCGTAACCATGGGACGCGCAGACCTGCGCGATGCCGGAGCCCATGATCCCCCCGCCCACGACGCCTACCCGCCTGATGTCCATCTCGGCCCTCCCGACTGTCGGAGCGGCCCGTGGGGCCGCGGTTCAGCGCGGCCCCACGATACGCGAAACGATTCGCGGGCGGCGACCACGGGATCGGCCGCGCCTCAGAGTGCCGGAGCCGGTGCGCGCACCTCGAACCCGAGCGCCTGAGCGTGCTGCAGCGTGTCCGCCGCGTGGCGGAACCGCGACACACGCCCGCTGCTGTCGAAGTACCAGATGTGGGCCTCATCCGTCTCGACGATCGTGTGGCCGGTCGCGCGGACCACGGCCTCGAGTGAGACGAGGCCGACGACGACCCCATCACCGGCGAGGACGTGGTTCACTTCGAACCGCTTGAACTCCAGCTGCTCGGCGAGCGTCTGGAAGAAGGCGCCGACGCGCCCGGGGCCGCGGCCTGGCTCGAGCCAGGGAACGACGCTCGAGGTCCAGCCGTACTCCCAGTCCACGTCCTCGGCCATGCATTCGACGATGGTGGGGATGTCACCGGCTCCGAAGGCCTGGTAGATGCGGTTGACGACGCTCAGTTGCTGATCGGACATTTTCTCGACCTCCATTCCTGAGGCCACGATAGGTGGCGGCTAGGACCGCGCGCATGCGCCGAATGGCTCATCTTCCAGACGAGAACGCGAACCACGCGACCGGCGACGTCCGCATCGCTGAGCTGGTCGCATCGATGTCACTGGCGACGGACCTCGGGAACGGGCAGCCCCTCGAGACGGCGTTGCGTTGCACATTGCTCGGGCTCCGCCTCTCGGAGGTTGCCGAGGCCTCGCGAGCGGACCGCGAAGCCGTGTTCTGGGGCGGGCTCCTCCGCTTCGTCGGCTGTGTGGGTACCTCGGTCGAGGAGTCGGGTTTCGGCGGCGACGACCTCGCGTTGCGAGCCGGGCTGCTCGCAGTCGACTTCACTGATCCCCCGGCGGTCGCGGCGCGCGTGCAGGCGAGCCTGCGCGCGTCTCTGGGGCCGACCCGTGGGGATGCCGAGACGCGCGGGTTCCTCGAGCGCGGCCCGCACATCGCGCCCGCGGTGTTCGCCTCCCACTGCGAGGTGGCTTCCCGCCTCGCGAGCCGTCTCGGCATGCCGACGCATGTCATCGAAACGGTCAACGCGCTGCACGAGCGATGGGACGGCCGGGGCCCGGGCGGGCTCAGGGCCACCGATATCCCGCTGGCGGCGCGGATCCTGAAACTCGCCGAGGTGGGAACGGTGTACGGCCGTGTGCTGTCACGAGCGGAGCTCTGCGCGCTGATCGAGCAGCGGGCGGGCGGTGACCTCGACCCGGCGCTCGCGCGCTGGTTCGACCCCGGCGGGTTCGAGTTCCTCGAGGAACTGGGCGACGAATCGGTGTGGGAGGACGTGCTCGCGTGCGAGCCGTCGCCGAGGCGGCGAGTGGGCGAGCGGGACGTGATCGAGCTCGCGCGCGTGCTTGCCGACTACTCCGACCTCAAGTCGCCGTACACGCTGGGCCATGCCCGGGGAGTGGCGGCGCTCGCACGGGCCGCGGCCGAGGCGGCGGGGATGTCCAAAGAAGACACCCTGCTCATCGAGCTTGCAGCACTCCTGCATGACCTCGGGCGGGCGAGCATCCCCAATGGCATCCTCGACAGCCCGCGCGGGCTCAATCGCGTCGATCGCGAACGCGCGCGGCGGCATGCGTACGAAAGCGAACGCATTCTGAGTCTGATCCCCTCGCTGGCGACGGTCGCGCGACTTGCCGGGCAGGCGCACGAGCGCCTCGACGGCTCCGGGTACCACCGGGGGCTCGAGGGGAGCGGGCTGTCGATGGCAGCGAGGATCCTGTCGGCCGCCAACGCCTACCGCGGCCTTATCGAGGGCCGCGCGTATCGATCGGCGCTCCCATTGCCAGATGCATCGGAACGACTGCGCAGTCTGGGATCCACGGGAGCGCTCGATCCGGAGGCCGTCGAGGCTGTGCTGCACGCCGCAGGCGACCGCAGCGCGCGGCGAGGCCGCCGTCTTCCGGCGGGGCTGACGCCTCGCGAGGTGGAAGTACTGCGTCTCCTCGCGCGCGGGCTCACGAACCCGCAGATCGGCGAGGCGTTGACGATCTCACCGCGGACGGCACAGCAGCATGTCCGTCACATCTACGAGAAGATCGGCGCAACCACTCGTGCGGGGGCGACGCTGTTCGTCGCGGAGCATGATCTGCTGGGCATGCGGGCCGGGCTCCCGGCCGCCGGCTGACGGCCACTCGCACTCCTCGCCTTCCGGTGGGCGCAATGTGGTATCACAGGCATGTTCAGGCGGGTGTGGGGCGGGGCAGCAGTCCCATCCGTGGCGGAAGGCGACTCCCTTCGTGCGGAGGCTGGCGTTCGTAGGCGCGATGGCGGCGGCGCTCCTCGGCATCGCGGTCGTTATGGGCGAGCCGCGGAGCGGCTCCGCGCAGGCGGTCGACCTCCTGCCTGGCGTCATCGACGGCACGTTCGAGGGCGATGGGGCGGGGTGGCTGGCGAGCTCGGCCGGCCAGTCTTCCCTCGATGCCTCGGGGCCAGTGCACTCGGGCACGCATGCGATGCGCGTCGAGGGGACGCGTCCCGGCGCCGCGGGGATCCGCACACAGCCGTGGCTGCTGCCGACCGCCGCCGGCGCGGCTCACACAGCCCGGGTGTGGGTCTACGACGACGACCCGGGCACCTCGTCGATCGAGGTCGAACTCGCCTTCTTCGGAGCGGACGGCATCTCGAAGCGAAACACGTTCATCGCGACGGTAGGGAGCGCGACGGCGGGCTGGCAGCTTGTGACCGTGACACTGATCGGCGGGCCGGGCACCTCGTACGTCGGCATCGAGGTGCGGGCGGTGGTGACCGAGGCAGGACCGCGCTTCTACGTCGACGATGTGACGCTCGAACGCGACCCGCTGCCGCAGGCCACCCCGACCGCGACCGCCTCGGGGACCGCGACGGCGACCTCGACCGTCACGCCGGCGCCGAGCGCGACGCCAGCGGCCACGTCCACGCCGACATCGACCGTTTCGCCGACGTCGACGGCCGCCGCCACGCCCGTCCCGCCCGAGGCACCGCGGGTGTTCGACGTGCTGACAAACGGCGACTTCTCGTCCGGGCTGTACGGCTGGAGTGACGTCGGCGCGGATGTCGAGGCGGCTGGGGGCGCCGCGCAGATGACATCGGCGTCGACTTCGACGAAGTACCTGTACCAGACGGTGCGAGTGACGCCCGGCGGCTGGTACGAGGGCGGAGCGTACCTCGCGCTCGGGGCGGGCGTGGACGCAGCGTGGGTGCGGATCGGGTGGTACGCCTCGGACGATGGGAGCGGGAGCCAACTCGCAACCGTGGACGCGGCCGGCGTATCGAGCGGCGCTGGCGCGGTGCGGACGGGCGCGGTGCAGGCGCCGTACGAGGCACACACGGCGCAGGTGCGCGTCATGCTGCGCCCGCTGGGTGGGAGTCAGGCTGAGCTCACGGTCGACGACGTGTGGTTCGGGCCCGCCTCGGCGCCGCCCCCCGCGCCGGCCGCCACAGCGACGACCGCCGCGCCCGCGGCCACGGGCCCGACGCCGGCGAGCGGAGCGACGGGGCCGAGCGGAGGAGCCGCGGCGCCTGCCGGTGACCCCGGTGAGGCGCCGGCGGCGGTCCGCGAGGGAGGCGTGGTGACCGGCAGCCACGCCGATGGCTCCGCCGGGGGGACCACGGGCGGGACATCGAGGGCGAGCAGTGGAGCCGCCGCGACCGCCTCAGGTGCGGGATCGGCAAGCCACGGAGCACCCACCAGCGGGGCGAGCGGCGCTGCCGGGCCAGAGGAGACGGGCGTCCCTCCCCTCGCTGCGCCGGCCGCAGAGATCCTGCTGCGCATCACCGAGCTGATGCCTGACCCGGTCGAGCCGGGGAACGACGCCGACTTCGAGTGGGTCGAGGTCAGCAACGTCGGGGGGGGCCAGCCGGTGAGCCTCGGAGGGATGGTGCTGCGCGACAACACGGGGGCGGTCGCGCTGCCCGAGGTGACGCTGCAGCCCGGCGCCGCGCTGGTGCTGGCGGGGCCGCGGGCCGTGGTGCCGCAGGCCTCGGCGTTCTGGCCGGCGAGCGGGCTCTCGAACGGGCTGGGGAACAGCGGCGACCGGCTGGCGCTGCTCGCGGCGGACGGGCGTGTCATCGATGCGCTGTCCTACGGCTCGGATGCGACGTACGACAGCCCGCCGCTGCCGGCGCCGGGTACGGGCCGCTCGCTCAAGCGGCATTTCGGGGATGACGGTTCGTTTGCGGGGTACGAGGTGTCCGACGAGCCCTCGCCGGGCCGGACCGAGCCGCCACCCGCTCGGCTCGTTGAGTCCGAGGCGTCCTCGGACGGTGGGTCGGCTGCCGCCGAAGGTCGTGAGAGCGACCGCTCGACGTGGTACGTCCTCGGCGGACTCGGCGCGGTGGCGCTGGCAGGCGCAGCGGGGCAGCGGCTGTGGGCGCTGCGGCGGGGAGGCGGCGGTGCGGCGGCCGACGGCGTCTAACGGCCGGCGGCCCAGGCGAAGGGCTGCCAGACGTGCGCGCCGATCTCGCGGCCGCGAAACGACAGCGCGGCCAGGGCGACGGCGAGGACAGCGCAGCCGAGGAGCAGCGCCGTGTGCCACCACACCACGCCGTCGGTGAGCACGCGGGCGGTGTCGGCGTAGTAGTACGGGCTCAAGTACTGCAGCCACTCGATGGGCTGGATCACGCGGGCGAAGGAGGCGACCAGGTAGGCGGCCACCGCGAGCACAGTCAGCGCGCCCGCGGCGAGCCCTCGCGAGGGGGCGAGGGCGCCGGCCAGGAAGCCGAGACTGCCATAGAACCAGACGAGCGGCAGCATGGCGACGGTGGCGCCCCACACCTCGAGGAGGGTGAGGTCGCCGTGGAGGTCGACGAAGGGGACCGCGGTCGCCCAGGCGGCGCAGATGAGGAGGTCGATGGCGAGCGCCCCGAGGACGAACGCGCCGGCCTTCTCCAGCAAGACCCGGGTGCGCGAGACCGGCTGCGCGAGCACGGCATCGAGGGAGCCGTGGCCCTCGTCGCCGGCGAGCAGGCCGGTCGACGCGACGATGGCATAGATGACGAAGATGATCGGGGCGAACGACCACACCTCGGTGGCGAGGAAGTTCGAGGGCTGGCTCAGGTCGCCGGTGCCGCCGAAGAACTTCAGGTACTCCTCGGGGTAGTCGACCTGCTCCAGGGTGTCCTCGAAGCTGGGGAAGAGCCACACCATCAGCGAGGCGTACGCGCCGAGGCCGACGCCGTACCAGACGACCTGCCAGCGCAGCTCGACGAGGGCGCGGCGGAGGACCGGCAGGCTCACGAGGCGGCTCGTTCCGTGGCGGCGGGTTCGGCGAGGCCGTCCCCCGGGCCATCCTGCGCGTGGTAGTAGCGGATGAAGAGGTCCTCGAGCGTCGGCTCGCGGGAGATGAGGCGCTCCACGTGGTACCTCGCGAGCCACTTCACCAGGCCGTCCACGCCCTCGTCGTGGGATTCGAAGACGAGGCGCGCGCCCTCGTGCTCGAGCAGGCGGACGGTGGTGGGCAGCGTCGCCGTCGCGCCGTCCGCGAGCGGGCGGTCGAGGATGACCTCGACGCGCAGGGGAGCGAGGCGGCGCTGCTCGGCGAGGTCGAAGGTGTCGATGACACGGCCGTCGCGGAGGATGGTGGCGCGGGAGCAGATGGCCTCCACCTCAGCGAGGATGTGCGAGGAGAAGAAGACCGTGCGGCCCTCGGCGGCCACGTCGCGGAGGATGCCTTCGACCTCCTCCTGCACGAGCGGGTCGAGGCCGGTCGTGGGCTCGTCGAGGATGAGCAGGGGAGCGCGCGTGCTGAGCGCCTGCACCAGGCCGACCTTCTGGCGGTTGCCGCGCGAGAGGTCGCGCACGTTCCTCGTGGGGTCGAGCTGGAGGCGGCGCACGAGGGCGTCGACGTAGGGGCGGTCGAGGGGCTGGCGGCGCACGGCGGCAGCATAGGCGAACACCTCGGCGGCGGTCATGCCGTTCGGGTAGGTGGGGTCGCTGGGCAGGTAGCCGATGCTGCGGCGGGCCTCGACGGCGGCGCGCTGGCAGTCGACGCCGAAGACGGCGATGCGGCCCGCCGTGGGGCGGATGAGGTCGAGGATGAGGCGGATGGTGGTGCTCTTGCCGGCGCCGTTCGGGCCGAGGAAGCCGAACACCTCGCCGCGCTCGACGCGGACATCGATGCCGCGCAACGCCTCGACGTCGCCGTAGCGCTTCGTGAGGCCCTCGATGAGCAGCGCGGGAGTCGAGGCGTTCACCGTCCGAGGGTAGCAGGGCGTCCGGCGGTCAGGCAGGGGACGTTCGGCCCGCCCTCGAGGTGCCGGGCGGGCCCCGATGGTCGCGGGTCTAGATGCCGATGGCCTGGCGGATCTTGTTGACCTGGTTCACGTGGTCGACCTCGTGGACGCGGAAGAAGACGTACCAGGCCTTGCAGTGGAGGTCGCCGAAGAAGGCGTGGGCGGCCATCGGCTCGAGGGGCGGGTCGGCGGGCATCTTCCCGGGGATGGCGCCCATGTCGAGGGTGTTGGCGAGGAGCAGCGCGCGCAGCTCGCTGAGCGGGCGCGGGTGCTCCGGGCGCGGGGGCTCCTCGTAGACGCCCGCCTGCGACTCCCCGAGCGCGAGGCGCTGGACGTGCCGCAGGGTGGACTGCGCGACGTTGACGGCGTGGTCCATCGCCTCACGGATGGTCCACTCATCGACGTCGACGCGCACGTCGGCCTGCTCGTCGGTGACGCCGTCGAGCGCCTGCAGCAGCTGCACCCGCGTCTCGAGGATGCGCGGCAGGATCTCGAACCAGCTGTACTTCTCGCCCTGGGCGAGCAGGTAGCCGCGGATGCGCTGCTGGTCCTCGGTGAGCTCGCGGGTGGTCATCGGTGCCTCCTTGTGTGCAGTGGGGAGTGTAGCGCGGCAGGGGGAGGGGAGGGGCGGGGACGAGACCGCGGAAACGACTCACGCCAACCTTGCCGGCGATGAACACGGCTGGCACAATCCCCGATTACAAAGGGGCATGTATGGTCGACGTCACGCCGCCAATCGCCGAACTCCTCGCCCGGAATGAAGGGCCGACGATCGACTTCAAGTCCGAGCCTTATGATTTGTCTGGCGCCGCCGGAAAGCAGGCGCTCGCCAAAGACATACTCTGCATGGCCAATACACCCCGTTCGGAGAGCGCCTACATTCTCCTTGGTGTCCGGCAGGAGCGTGACGGCAGCAAGCTCCTGGTGGGCGTGCTGCGGCATCCTGACGATGCTGACCTCCAATCGATAATCCGTTCGGAACTGGACCCACCGCCTGCCTTCTCGTACAGCGCTGTCGTCTACGACGGCGCCAGCCTCGGAGTGATAGAGATCCCCCCTTCTCGGGGCCGACCTAGCTTTCCCGCCAAGGCACGCGGCGCTGGTTTCGATCGCAACGTGCTGTACTTCCGACGCGGCTCGCAGAATGACGTGGCTATGCCGGCTGACCAGTCGGCCATTTGGGCTTGGTTCCATGAGGAACCGCCGGCTCCGCACTCCAACATCCACGCACAGCCAAGCCCGTGGGAGAGATATGTCAGTCGTGTCGACGCATTTTCTAACAGCGTCCATCACCTCCTCATTCTTGGTGAGGCGCTCCTCTCACCGCAGACTGACCTATCGGGCATTGGAACTGCCCCTTGGACGTACGTGTTTGATTTTGACCCTCAATCGGACAGTAGCGGCTTTCTCGCATCGATTCGGGCAGAGTTAACCAGCCATCGCGCCCTCCACGTCCGCGTTCTGGGCGACCGCCGGACTACACGGGCTGCTCACATAACAACCACTTGGTACTACGCGCGCGGCCTCGTGGGCCGTGCGGACTCGATTTCGCCAGATGCACGAGCTTGGAAGAGGACGTACACGCGTCCGATTCAGGATGAATGCGACTCACTTGCAGGGGAGCTGTTACCCGACGCGGTGGTAGCGACGATTATTTGGCGGGGTTCTGACCACATTGACCTCCTTAGGGAAGTGCTCAAAGCGCTGGATGTATCACTTCAAGACTCACTCCATGTTGTGATCATCACCGATACGCCTGGTGCCCTGCAGTCTTTGGCCGATGAGTGGCAGGCCGAGATTCTGACAATACCGCTCGCTCAACTCGCGGCCGGAATCCGCGAGCTCCGTTCCCCTACCGAGACCGATTCAGCCAGCGAACAAACCGTTCTTCCTTCCATCAGCGGGGTGCCGATATCACTACCTGTCGAGCGCGCCAATTGGATCGCGGAGGAAATCGATCTCGTTCCGTACAGTACCACCGGACCCACGGACGACACGAGTGCTTTCCTTCGCGGCACCACGATCACCTGGATGGAACTTGATCATCAGGTTGATGCGCGGCGCGATATTCAGGATCGCTTGACGCTGGCTCTCCGCGCCGACCTGGAAGCCGGTAACCGCTCGATACGAATCAACCTTTACCACAAGCCGGGAGCAGGAGGCACGACGACGGCCCGCCGGGCTCTGTGGGAGATTCACTCCGACTTTCCGAGTGGCCTCCTACGACGAACATCGTCACCACAAGAGACAGTAGAGCGACTCGACTACATACACACCGAAACTGGAAATCCTGTGCTGCTCGCCGTCGATGGTAGCGAGGTTGATGAGCGGACAATCGACGATCTTGCTGAACTTGTAGCAGGACGTCGGCTGCCGGTAGTGATTCTTCAAATCCTCCGTAAGGAGAATACTCAGAGAACAACTGAGCGTGTGTTCCAATTGGATTCTCATTTGAGTCCAGCAGAAACCGAACGCTTCGTTTCCACACTCTCTCGCGACGTGCCGGCACAACGGCACCTGCTCACGGATCTCGCCGCTCCTTCGAACAGGGAGATGCAACGTCCGATGTACTTTGCACTCACGGCGTACGGAGGGGAATTCTTACGACTCTCAACATTTGTTAGCGAGAGAATCCGAGAGATCGATGCCACTCAATCAGAGGCCTTGGTTTTCGCGGCGATCGCTACGAAGTATGCTCAGCAGCCAATCGCAGCAGCCGCCCTCCGCGATCTCTTCGGAATCCCCAGTCGCGAACGGGTCGACTTCGGGAAATTGTTGCCCCCTGCAGTCTTGGAGTTACTCGTCGAAATCGAACGGGATCGCTGGCGCATTGGCCACGCGTTGGTCGCAGATGAAGTACTCCAGCAGCTTCTGTCGTCAGGAGCAGATGTTCGTTCCTGGAAGAACCATCTCGCCGATTGGGGCGTGAAACTGATAAACTTCTGCCGGGGAGAAGGAGCGATCCCGAGTGACCACCTCCTCGACCTGGCACAACGCGTGTTCGTGTACCGAGACAGCGGTGATGTGCTTGGGACGGAGCAGTCTCGTCAGCGTCGTTTTTCTCATTTCTTGAGCGATATACCGGTGAGCGAAGGGAGGCTTAGGGTCCTCGAAGCGCTCGTTGACAGCTTCCCTGATGAGCACCATTTCTGGGCGCATCTCGCGCGCTTCTACGGCTTAGACCGCCGTGACTATCCGAAAGCCTTGGAATGCGCAGACCGGGCTGTGGAACTTGCCGAACGCGACTCTGTTATGTATCACGTCAGGGGAATGATACGACGATACCAAGTCGAAGGTCAGTGCCAAGCCAAAGAGGACATCTCCGCGATCGTCCCGAACGCGGAACTCGCAAGCGTCGACTTCGCGCGCTCGCGAGAAATCAATCCGGAGAATGAGTACGCGCACATAGCCGAGGCGCAAATGCTGATTCGGCTGTTGGAATACGCGAAGCGTCGTTCAGATGGAACCATTTTCGACTACTTGGCACAGCCCAGTACGTCACCATACCTGTCCGGTGCGTTCGACCAAATCGAGGAGATGCTCGGTCATATTCGGCGGGAACGTGAAGGCGTTGCACCTAACCGATATGAACAGGCAGCGACTGCCCAGCTCAACTCTCTTTACGGTGACTACACAACCGCTTTGCAACGGTGGGATTCACTCCTGGCTCGCCGAGACGTCTACCATCCTCCAGTCCGTCGTCAAATCGTCTGGACACAACTCGAACGAGCCGGCCGTGACTGGTCAAACCTATCCGATGCTCAGATCGGACGATCTGTTGAGCTGCTCGAACGAAACTTGCAGGAGGATCCTACCGACGACCGCAGCCTCCGTCTCTGGCTCCAAGCAGCCCGCCGCCTCAAGTCGCCGCCCTCGTTGGAGGCCGTCGTTGAACGCCTGCACTATTGGAAATCCGCTGGGGGTTCATTGGATGCCGCATACTACCTTTATGTTCTCAACGCGCTCGAGGCGATGGCGGGATCAGGTTTCGCCGTTCAGCAGTACGAGAGGTACCTTCTGGAGTCGAAGGAGCGCAGCGGCTACCGTCGGCGACGCGACCGCAGCTATGAATGGATCGGTGCGGGCTACGGCCTGGCAACGCTCGTACATCAATCGGCTCTTGGACGATGGAATCCGGAGAGCGAATTCTGGGAGAACCCCGCGATGCTGGCGCGTGAGGCAGCCCGCGTCGCGGTCATAGATGGCCCGGCGCGTGGCGAGGTCGAACTCCGGGGCGGGATCCGAGCATTCTTTGTGCCGGCCCGCGGCGGATTTGGAGTTGGAGACTTGAATCGCCGGGTAGACGCCTACGTTGGGTTCAGCTACGACGGCCCTCGAGCGTGGGATGTTCGGACGCTGTCGCCCTGAATCGCTCACATTGACCCGCCGTACCCCCCGGGAGTACCATGGTCGCAGGCCAGTTTGCGTACTAAGTACGCTATCTGGCCCGGCGCTCACCTTGGAGGAGGCGACCTGTGGTCATCGAGACTGGGACGCGGCCCGCGGCTTCGGCGGCGCAGCTGCAGTGCGAGACGGACACCGGCATCGCGACGATCCCCCTCGTGGAGGAGGTGTCGTTCGGGTCGTGGCAGCGGGGCATCCCGGCGGAGTACCAGGGGCTGGACGCCGAGGAGCTGACGGCGCGCATCCGGGCGGCGCGGGCGGCCCTCGGGAGCCGCGTCGTGATCCTTGGGCATCACTACCAGCGAGAGGACATCATCCAGTTCGCGGATGAGCGGGGCGACTCGTTCATGCTCGCGCAGTACGCGGCGGAGCGGCCGGAGTCGGAGTACATCGTCTTCTGCGGGGTGCACTTCATGGCGGAGGCGGCGGACATCCTCTGCCAGCCGCACCAGCAGGTGATCCTCCCCAACCTCGAGGCGGGCTGCTCGATGGCGGACATGGCCTCGGAGCCGGACGTGCGGTCGGCGTGGCGGGAGCTCGAGGCGTTCTTCGGGACGACCGACGACATCATCCCCGTTACCTACATGAACTCGGCGGCCTCGCTGAAGGCGTTCTGCGGCGAGCACGGAGGCGTGGTCTGCACCTCCTCGAACGCCGGCAAGGTGCTCGACTGGGCCTTCGAGCGCGGGAAGCGGGTCTTCTTCTTCCCGGACCAGCACCTGGGGCGCAACACGGGCCACGCGATGGGCATTCCGCTCGAGGAGATGGTGCTGTGGAACTGGCGGCAGCCGGCGGGACGCCTCGGCGGGGCCGACCCCGCGGCCCTCGAGCGGTCGCGCATCATCCTGTGGCAGGGGCACTGCTCGGTGCACCAGCGCTTCTCGCTGACGCAGATCGAGGCGGCTCGCGCGCAGTACCCCGACGTCAAGATCGTGGTGCACCCGGAGTGCCGCTACGACGTGGTGCAGGCCGCCGACGCGAACGGCTCGACGGCGTTCATCGCGAAGTACGTGGCGAACGCGCCGGCGGGGTCGGTGATCGGGGTGGGGACGGAGATCAACCTCGTATCGCGGCTGGCGAAGGAGCACCCGGACAAGACGGTGTTCTGCCTGGACCCGGTGGTGTGCCCGTGCAGCACGATGTACCGGGTGCACCCGGCGTACCTTGCGTGGGTGATGGAGTCGCTGGTGCGGGGCGAGGTGGTGAACCGCATCCAGATCCCCGAGGAGACGAAGCGGTACGCGCGCATCGCCCTCGAGCGCATGCTGGCGCTGAAGTAGGCGTGCACCTCGATAGGTCGTGGGCGCGTGGGCTGCGATGGAGCGGCTGACGAGCTTGCCCTCGGGGCATGTGTTTGTCTTCGGGAGCAACACCGAGGGGCGGCACGCCGGTGGGGCCGCCGCCGATGCGGTGCGGCACTTCGGGGCGGTGTGGGGGCAGGGCGTCGGGCTGCAGGGCCAGGCGTACGCGATCCCGACGGTGGACTACACGCGCCGCGATGACCACCGTGTGCCGCTGGGCGCGATCGGGCGGCACGTCCTCGAGTTTCTGCGGTTTGCCTCGGAGCATCCGGAGCTGACGTTTCATGTAACGCCGGTCGGGTGCGGCATCGCGGGGTATCGCGTCGAGGACATCGCGCCGCTGTTCCGGGCGGGCGAGGGGGAGCCTCGGAACGTGGTGTGGCCTGAGGAGTTTGTGGCGCTCTGGCGGGAACAGGATGGCAACGCATGACCTCGGACGCTGCGACCCCTTCGTTCCGGTTCGAAACGCGGCTGCCGCTGCGGCACACGGACAGCTTTGGCGGGACGCCGTTCGTGCACGGCGGGGTGCTGCTGGCCCTGACGGAGATCGCCCTCGACGCATACGACATCGAGGCGGGAGTGCCGAGCCACCGCGACGTCCTGCGCTTCCAGACACATACGGAGACGAGGTACCTGGCGCCGCTGCGCTGGGACGACGCCGCGACCGTGCGCCTGCGCGCCTCGGTGGCCGCGCCCGGGCGGCTCACGTTCGAGTGCGAGGTGGCTGCGGCCTCCAACGGCCGCCTCGTCGCGCGGATGACGCATCGCTACGCGTACGTGAACGCGCAGACGGGCCGCGCGGAGACACCGGCCGACTGGCCGGCGATCGTCGCTGCGATCGAGGCGTACGAGGGCGCGGGGCGGCCTCCGGTGGGTGGCGCATGACCTCGGGCTGGCCGCCCTCGGGGACGGGGTTCGACCTGATCGTGGTGGGGTCGGGGATCGCGGGGCTGTACGCCGCGCTGCAGGCGCACGAGCGCGGGTCGAGCGTGCTCGTGGTCACAAAGGGGTCGATCGACGAGGCGAACACGCGCTACGCGCAGGGCGGCATCGCGGCGGCGGTCGGGCCGGGCGACTCAGCGGAGGCGCACTGGCACGACACGCTCGAGGCAGGCGCGGGGCTGGTCGACGAAGAGGCGGCGCGAGTGCTCACATCGGAGGCGGCGGACCGCATCGCGGACCTGGTGCGGTATGGCGTGCACTTCGACGCGACGGACGGCGAGGTAGCGCTGGGGCGGGAGGCGGCACACTCGGCGGCGCGCATCCTGCACGCCCGAGGGGACGCGACGGGCCTCGAGATCGAACTGTCGCTGGCCGGGCTCGCGCAACGCGAGGGGATCACGGTCGTCGAGCACACGCTCGCCGACGACCTCATCGTCGAGGACGGGCGCATCGCCGGCCTCGCGACGTTCGACTGGCGGCGCGGACGGTCGGCCCGCTTCGAGGCGCCGGCGGTTGTGCTGGCGACCGGCGGCGCGGGGCAGCTCTACCGCTTCACGACGAACCCGCCCGTCGCGACCGGCGACGGCATCGCGCTGGCGTACCGCGGGGGCGCCGAGGTCATGGACCTCGAGTTCACGCAGTTCCACCCGACGGCGCTGCGGCTGCCGGGTGTGCCGGTGTTCCTCATCTCGGAGGCCGTCAGAGGCGAGGGGGCGCTGCTGTACAACGCGCGGGGCGAGCGCTTCATGCCGAAGTACCACCCGCTGGCGGAGCTGGCGCCTCGGGACGTGGTGGCGCGGGCGGAGCAGCGCGAGATGGCGGCGACGGGGGCCGACCACGTACTCCTCGACATCACGGACCGCTCGGATACGTGGCTAGCGACGCGCTTCCCCCAGATCTACCGCACGTGCCTCGATGCCGGGCTGGACATGAGCCGCGACCGCATCCCCGTGTCGCCCGCCTCGCACTACACGATGGGCGGCGTGCGCACGAACACCTGGGGCGAGACGACGGTGCCGGGCCTGTACGCAGTGGGCGAGGTGGCCTGTACGGGCGTGCACGGCGCGAACCGCCTCGCCAGCAACTCCCTCCTCGAGACGATCGTGTTCGCGAAGCGGGCGATCGAGCGCCTCTTCGGCGCGCCCGACGGCGCGCTGAATGCGACGCCCGACGCCTCCTCGCTGCCACGGAGCGGCAACGGCGTCACTCCACCGGCCATCCACGACCTGCAGCGACTGATGTGGTCGCGCGTCGGAATCGAGCGAGACGGCGCAGGCCTCACGGAGGCGGTGGACCGCCTCGCGAGGTGGGACGCGGTGCTACCGCGACCCGACGACCGTGCTGGCCACGAACTGCGGTCGCTGCTGACCTGCGCGCGCCTCGCGGCGACGGCAGCACTCATGCGAGAGGAGTCGCGCGGCGCGCACTATCGCAGCGACTTCCCGGAGCCACGCGAGGAATGGCGGCGACATATCGTGTTTCGCTCGGCGGTGTAGACAACTCGCGACGCGGCTCAGGCGCGCCGTAGCTGGATCTCGGGGGGCCGTACGCGCGAGGAGTGCCGCGAGGACGAGGCGCCACACGATCGACCCCTCCGAGGCGGCAGGCGTGCCGCCTCGGAGTATGCCCTGTTGAGCAGGGGAGTGCGGGCAGACGACTACCGCGAACGGCCCGGCCGATCCGCCGGGCGGCCGCCGCGAGCGGGCGCCGGGCTCGGGGCGCGGTTGCCGCGGTAGCCACGGCGGCGCCCTCCACCACTCGCGCTTCCCTGACCGGGGCGAGGCCCGCCGCGTTCCGCTGCGCGCTGCGGACGATCCTCGTCGAAGGCAGGGGCCCGGGGCGGATCCCACGAGGCCAGGTCGAGCAGACGGGGATCGTCCGCGGTCATCGGGACGATGGCGAGCCCGATGCCGGCCTCGCGCTGCAGCTTCGCCACATCGCGCTGCTGCTCCGGGAGCACGAGGGTGACGACGAGTCCCTCCTCGCCGGCCCGGGCGGTGCGGCCGGAGCGGTGCAGGTACGTCTTCGCGTCCTCGGGGGGGTCGTAGTGAACGACGACATCGACGCCGTCGACGTGGAGCCCGCGGGCGGCGACATTCGTGGCGACGAGGACGGGCGTCGTGCCGTCCGAGAACGCGGCGAGGGTACGCTCGCGGCGGCTCTGCGCGAGCCGGCCGTGAATGGCTGCGGCGTGGAGGCCCTCGCGCTCCAGGTGACGCACGAGGCGATCCGCCCCGTGGGTGGTGCGGACGAACACGAGGACTCGGCGCCCTCCGGCGCAGATGCGCGCGGTGGTGGCGACCTTCTCCTCAGACGTGGTGCCAATGAATCGCTGCTCAAGCGTATCGACGCCCACAGTCTCGGACGCGACTTCGTGGAAGGCGGGCTCGTGCTGGTACTTGCGGACGAGCTCGCCAATCGCGCCGTCCAGCGTGGCGGAGAAGAGCAGCGTCTGGGGCTTCACCTCGATGCGGCGCAGGATGCGTTCGACCTGCGGGAGGAAGCCCATGTCGGCCATCTGGTCAGCCTCGTCGAGGACGACGAAGCGGACATCGGCCAGGCTCAACTCGTCTCGTTCGAGGAGGTCGTTGAGGCGTCCCGGCGTGGCGATCACGATGTCGACGCCGGCGTGGAGGGCCTGGATCTGGCGAAGCATGGAAACGCCACCGTAGACGGCGGTCAGCCACAGTCCGCGCTGCTCAGCGAGCGGCGCGAGGGCGTCTGCGATCTGGTTCGCCAGTTCCCGAGTGGGCACGAGCACCAGGGAGCGAGGGCGGCGACGCGCGCTGCCTCGCTCGGTGCGCTCGATCAGCGGGAGGCCGAAGGCGAGGGTCTTGCCGGAGCCGGTCTTGGCCTTGCCACAGACATCACGGCCATTGAGGGCATCCGGGATGGTAAGTACCTGCACCGGAAAGGGCTGCGTGATGCCGCCGGCCTCGAGCGCCTCGACGAGGTCGGATCGGATGCCCAGCGAGGCGAATGTGTCGTCGGCGACCGAAGGAGAGGAAGCCTCCTCGGGGCGGGGGGCGATGAACTCGGCATGCGGGGCGGCGAGAGCGCTCTCGTCGCGGGCGGAGGCGCGCGTGAACGCTCGCGTCAGGATCGACAAACAGGGACTCCATCTCATGCGGCTGCGATCTGGGAGCGGTCCCGGCGCGCGGCGGTATGCCGGCGGTACGTGCGGGCGGGGCCCAACAGCCGTGGGCCGTCACTGCTCATGTGTCTCAGTCACCGCACCTCGCCCGAATCACGAGACGAGGCGCTCTTCCGAGCTCACATGGGCGACGTACGCGCAGCGGGTGAGAGAAGAGTCGTAGCTGAGGGTTGCCGCGACATGGGCGGCGGTGAACGACATCCACCGTACCACGTCTCGCCGTTCGGCGGTGTCGCGCCGATCCGGATGCCGCACGGCCGGCACGGGCGTTTGCGCAAGGGCACCGCGTACCGTAGTCCGAACGCGATTATCAACAACTTCCGATAGTTATTGGATAAGTGGGCGTTCCGGGCCGTCCGCTGTCCACGGCCGTGCCCTCGGGTAGTATCGACGCGACAGGAGGCCCCTATGCTCGACGAGGTGCTCCCACCAGACCGGCGGGAGGTCACGCGCATCGTCCGTCACGCGCTTGCGGAAGACCGCGCGTTCCACGACCTGACAACGCGCGCCAGCGTGCCCTCGGACCAGCGCGGACGCGGATCGTTCCTCATGAAGGCGTCCGGCGTGATCTGCGGCATGGATGTCGTGCGCGCCGTCTTCGCCGAAATGTCGGACGAGATCGAGCTCGACGTGTTCGCCCCGGATGGGTCGACCGTCGACGACCGGCATGTCGTCGCGGAGGTACGCGGGCCACTCGCCCCCATGCTGTCCGGCGAGCGTGTCGCGCTGAACCTGCTCCAGCGGATGTCCGGCGTCGCGACGATGACGAAGCGGTTCGTCGAGGCAGCGGCGGACGGGGGGCCGGCGCAGATCCTCGATACGCGGAAGACGACGCCGGGACTACGCGAACTGGAGCGCTATGCGGTGCGCGTGGGGGGCGGACGGAACCACCGTGACACACTCGCGGACGGCGTGTTGATCAAGGACAACCACATCAACGCTGCCCTGAAGCGGGGCGTGTCGATTCCCGACCTGATCGCCGACGTACGACGGACGATCCCGCACACGCTCCGCATCGAAATCGAAGTAACGGACGGGGCGATGGCGCTCCTCGCGCTCGCGTCAGACGCGGACACGATCCTGCTCGACAACATGGATCCCGCGGAGATGCGGCAGATCATCGACGACGCGCCAGACGACGGCATTCTCTTCGAGGCGTCGGGAGGAGTGAACCTCGAGACCGTACGCGAGATCGCGGCGTCCGGGGTGCACCTGATCTCGGTCGGCGCGCTCACGCATTCCGCGCCGGCGCTCGACATCTCACTCGAGATCGAAGCGCTGTAGGGCATCGAGGGCGGCGATGAGCCAGCACGTGATCATCGTCAGCGGTCCGCCGGGCGCCGGAAAGAGCGCCGTGGCCGAAGCCCTGTGCGAGCGCTACGACCGCATGCTGCACGTTGAGGTGGACACGTTGCGACACATGGTGAAAGCCGGCTACCGGCATCCATGGGCGGGAGACCACCAGGCACACGAGCAGCTGGTGCTGGCCGCGCGCAACGCCTCGGCGGTCGCGCGGGAAGCCGTGGCAATGCGCTACGCAGTCGTCATCGACGATGTGGTGCCCGCGGAGATGGCCGGCGTGTACCGCGAGGCGCTCGCGGCGCCGGGCGCGCCCGTGCACCTCGTGACGCTGCTCCCAAGCGTCGGGGTCACGCTGGCGCGGGACGCCGCACGGCGCGTTAGCATCCCGGAGCGCGTGCGCGTACTGCACAAGCGGCTCAGCGACGAAGTCGCAGCGGGTATGCTGCCCGGCGCCGTGCTCGACAACTCCGAGGACTCGGACGCGGCGCTCACGGCCGACCGGGTGCAGGAGATCGCGGAGCGTGGGACGGGACTCCTGGTCGCCTAGCCCGCACGTCGCGGCCGCCGCCCTAGACTGAGGAGATGGAAGGGCGGAACAAGCTCGCGGTGTACCCCCTCGAACGGGACGATCTGGCAGCGACCGCTGGTGCGCGGCTGAGCGCTCTTGGGGTACGGCTGGCGGTCGTGGAAACGACCGCCGGAGGGCTGATCAGCGCGCGTCTCGTCAGCGTCCCCGGGGCCTCAACGTGGTTCGAGCGGGGGGTGACCGCGTACTCGCGCGCGAGCAAACTCGACGTGTCACCCGAGGTAGAGCGGATCCTCACCGCGCACGGAGCCGTCAGCCGTGAACTCGTCGCCGCGCTCGCGGGAGCGATGCGCACGCGAAGCGGGGTCGAGTACGCGCTGGCGGAGAGCGGCATCGCCGGGCCGCAGGACGGCCGGCGGTCGTCGAAGGCGGCGGGGACGGCGGTGATCGGGCTGGCGACGCCGTCCGGGACGCGCATCGAGGAGCACGCGTTCGCCGGCTCGCGGGCGGCGATCATGGTCCAGGTCTCGGACCGTGCCCTGCGGCTGCTCGTGGAAGCGCTGGACGAATGACACTGCGCGCACTTGTCCACGAACTGATCGCGCATCCGGAGGGGGACCCGCGCGCCGTGGTCGTGGGCCGAGCGGGCGAGGCGGCCGTCGATGCTCGGCTGGAGCGGCCGACGCTGCTGGCGGGGTCCTTCAACCCGCTGCATCACGGCCACGAGTTGCTGGCGGAGGCGGCGAGTGCGTCCTCGGGGCGCCCGACGGTGCTCGAGGTTTCCGTGGCCAACGTCGACAAGCCGCCGCTCGACGTCGACGAGGTGCTGCGACGCGTCGCGCAGTTTCGCGGACGCTGGGACGCCGTGCTCACACGCGCACCGACCTTTCTCGAGAAGGGCCGCCTGTTTCCCGGAGCCACGTTCGTCGTGGGATGGGACACGGCGGTGCGGCTCGTCGAGGCGCGCTACTACGGCGGATCCGCGGCGATGGCGGCGGCCCTCGACGAGTTGGGCCGCCTCGGGTGCCGGTTCATTGTGGGTGGACGTCTGGCTGGAGACGCGTTCCGGACGCTCGCGGACATCGAGATCGACACACGCTGGAGCGGGATGTTCGAGGCGATCCCCGAGGAGCTGTTCCGTGCCGATGTCTCCTCGACGGCGCTACGCGGCGAATGGGCTGGGGGTCAGGAATGACCAGGACAGGAGCAGGTGATGGCAATGTACGTGCTGCTGATGACGCTCACTCCCGCGGGCCGCGCTGAGGCGGCCGCGGACCCGGCGCGCGTGGCGGCGGCTGAACACCGCGTGAACATGCCGGATGTCGATCTGATGGGGCTGTACGGCGTCCTCGGCCCGTACGACTTCGTCGGGATCGTCGAGGCGGAGGACAACGAGCGGGCCGCGCGCTTCTCGCTCGCGCTGGGGGTCGAGGCTGGCGTGCACGTCGTCACGATGCCGGCGATCCCGATCGCGCGCCTCGAAGGGTCGGGCGAGTTGCCGGCGATGTCGGTGGAGCTTGACGTGCCGGGGGCGTAAGGAACGGCGCTAGCCGCCGGCGGCCTTCAGCGTGTTCGCGAGCAGCATGGCGATAGTCATGGGGCCGACACCGCCGGGGACGGGGCTGATCGCCTCGGCGACCTGCGAGACGCCGTCGAAGTCCACGTCACCGACGAGGCGGGAGCCGGACTTGCGTTCAGGCGCATCGATGCGGTTCGTGCCGACGTCGATGACAACGGCGCCCGGGCGGACCATGCCGGCTGTCACGACGTTCGGCCGGCCTGCGGCGACGACCAGGATTTCCGCCTCGCGGGTGACCGAGGGCAGGTCGACGGTGCCGGTGTGGGCGAGCGTGACGGTCGCGTTACCGCCTCGGGCCTTGTTGCCGAGCAGCAACGCCAGCGGCTTCCCGACGAGCATCGAACGGCCGACGATCACGACGAGCCTGCCGGCCGGGTCATAGCCGGAACGCAGCAGCATCTCCTGCACGCCGGCCGGGGTGCAGGGCACCATCAACGGCTCCCCTTGGACGAGGCGGCCGAGGCTCATCGGGTGCAGGCCGTCGACGTCCTTGTCGGGGTTGAGCGCCGTCATGACGGCGGGCTCGTCCATATGCTCTGGGAGCGGCGTCTGGACGAGGATGCCGGACACCTCGGGGCGCTCGTTCAGCTCGCGAATGATGTCGAGGAGTGCCGCCTGGGAGGTTTCGTTGGGGAGCAGCCGGGTTTCGCTCGACATGCCGACCTCGTCGCAGGCGATGCGCTTGTTGCGAACGTAGGTATGGGAGGCGGGGTCCTCACCGACGAGAATGGCCGTCAGGTGCGGGCGCGACTCGCCGGCCTCGATGCGGGCGCGGACGCGCTCAGCGACATCGGCGCGCACGTCGGCCGCGATCGCCTTGCCATCGATGATGCGAGCCGCCACGAAGGGAGTATGGCATGGGCCCATGCTAGAATCCCGCCTCGTGACCACCCACGCGGTCGGCGTCGACGTGATCGAGACGGATCGAGTGCGAAAGGTGCTGGAACGGCACCCGGAGCGGTTCCTCGCGCGCGTGTTCACCCCGGAGGAGGTCGCGTTCTGCCGGGGCCGTGTGCCTGAGCTGGCGGCGCGCTTCGCGGCGAAGGAAGCCGTGATGAAGGCGCTTGGCACGGGGGCGCGCTCAGTCGGCTGGCGCGAGATCGAGGTGCTGCCCGACCGGCGGGGGAAGCCACTGCTGTACCTGTACGGCGGGGCCGCTGAGCGCGCGGAAGCGATCGGCCTCGAGGCGATCGACGTGTCGCTGAGCCACCTCGAGTCGTTCGCGATCGCGGTGGTGGTGTGCGCACAGCAGCATCGGGAGCAGGATCCGACCGAGGCCCGGGAGCGCCTCGTGGGGTGGATGCGGGCGAGAGGCCGGCTGACATGAAGCTTGTGACGGTGGAGCAGATGCGTGCCCTGGAGGCGCAGGCGATCGCCGAAGGCACGGACATCGACAACCTGATGGACGCGGCCGGGCTGGCGGCAGCACAGGAAACGTGGATGGCCATGCGCATCATCGAGGACCGGCTGGTCCTGGTGCTGGCCGGGCCGGGCAACAACGGTAGCGACGGCGTGATCGCCGCGTATCACCTGCGCGACATGGGCGCGCGGGTGCACGTCTATCTGCTCGAAGCGCGCGCCGAGGACGACACCGCCTGGCAGGTGCTCCACGACCACGACATCCCGTTCACGCTGGCGACGGATGACACGGACTACGTCCAGCTCGAATCGCTGCTAACCGACGCGGCGGCGGTGCTGGACGCGCTGCTGGGGACAGGCTCGAACCGCCCGATCGAAGGTCGGATGGCCGATGTGCTCGACCGCCTCGCGACGGTGCGGGAGAGCGGCAAGCGCATGGAGCTGGTCGCGCTCGACGTCCCGACGGGCGTCGACGCCGACAGCGGCCGAGTGGACCCGCACACGGTGGCTGCCGACGTGACGGTGGGGTTCGGCTACCTGAAGGTGGGGCTGTTTCAGGCCCCGGGTCGGCGGTACGCCGGCCAGATCGTGCGCGCCGACATCGGGCTGCCGGCCGAGCCGGCCATCGAACTGCCGTACGAGGAGATCGAGTACCGGATGGCGCAGCGCGGGGTGCCTGAGCGTCCCGCGGACGGGCACAAGGGAACGTTCGGCCGCGCCGTCGTCGCGGCGGGATCCTCGCGCTTCCCAGGGGCGGCGGTGCTGGCGGCGGAGGCGTGCGCGCGGTCAGGGGCGGGGCTCACAGTCATCGCGGCGCCCGAGGTGATCCAGCCGCTGCTGACGAGGCTCCCGGACGCAGTGCACGAGCCGCTTCCCTCGGCGGGCGGGACCGTGAACGGCGAAGCGGCACGGGCGCTCCTGCGCGCCCTGCCGGGCACCGACGCGTTGCTCGTCGGGCCGGGACTCGGACACACGAACGACACCGAGGCGTTCATGCGCGGCCTCCTGGCGGGCCTGGACGGCATCGAGGGGCTGCGGGCCGTGGTGCTCGACGCGGACGCGCTGAACGCGGTCGCCGGGCAGCCATGGCACGAGTGGTTCCGCACGCCGCGCATCGTGACGCCACACCCGGGGGAGATGGCGCGCCTGCTCGGGACGACCACTGAGGGGGTGCAGAACGACCGACTGCTCCATGCCACGCAGTACGCGGCCGCGATTGGCGGTGTGGTCGTGCTCAAGGGTGCGTGCACAATCATCGCGACGGCGGACGGGCGCGCGCGCATCTCGGGGGCGATGAACTCGATGCTGGCGACCGGCGGGACCGGCGACGTGCTTGCGGGACTGATCGCCGGCTTCATGGCGCAGGGGTGCGACCTCCTCGAGGCGGCGACCGCGGCGGTGTACGTGCACTCGGAGACGGCATCGATGGTCGCGAAGGAGTATGGCGAGGCCGCGGGGCTCGCGCAGGACCTGCTGCGTGCGCTGCCGGATGCGCGGAAGAACCTCGATGGCCGGAGCACCAGCGGCTCGTCGATGGGCGGCGGCATGGGCGCACTCTCCGGGATGGGCGGCATGGGGGGGATGGGCGGACTCGGCGACATGGGCGGAGGCTTCCCGGGGATGCCCGGCATGTCATAGTGGACGCGTGATGGCGACGCCCGCGATCCGCTACGCCACGACCGACGACGGCGTACGCATCGCGTTCACCGTGCGCGGAGACGGCCCTCCGATCGTGTGCACGCCGGCGATCCCCTTCAGTCACCTCGAGGCAGCGGAGCGTGAGGCCGGGCAACACCGCTGGTCGGAGCGGCTGGCTCAGCGGGCGCAGGTGATCCGGTACGACAGTCGGGGCACCGGTCTGTCCGACCGTGACGCAACGGACTTCTCGCTGGAAGCGATGCAGCGGGACCTTGCCGCAGTCGTGGAGCGGCTCGGGCTCGACTCGTTCACGCTGTGCGGGTTCTTCAACGGCTCGCCAGCGGCGATCGCATACGCAGCGGCGCACGCCTCGGTGGAACGGCTCGTACTGTGGGGCGGGTTCGCGCGCGGCGGCGACGTCTACCTGTTGCCCTTCGCGGCGCCTTCGCCCGCGACGATCGCGGCGCTGTGGGACCAGCTCACGGACACCGCGGCGCGGACGTGGACGGCGTCGAGCGCCGAGGCGAGATCGATGGCGGAGTTCTTCCGTGCTTGCGTCGAACCCGACGCCGCACTCGCCGCCTTCTCGGCGGCGCGCGAGTACGACGTCTCGATGCTGGTGCCGCAGGTACGAGCGCGCACGCTGGTGCTACACCGGCGCGACGCCACCTCGCAGCGGTTCGAGCTGGCGCGTGACCTTGCGGCGCGGATCCCCGAAGCCAGCCTTGTCGTGCTCCCTGGCGAGGCGGCCTCACCGTTCTCCGGCGACATCGAGGAGCCAATCGCGGCCATCGAACGGTTCCTTGGGCTGCGCGACGACACCGTCGACGCGCCGACCTCGGTCGTCGCAGCAGCCGAAGCGCTCACGCCTCGGGAGGTCGAGATCCTGGCACTGCTGGCGGGCGGGAGCGCCAACAAGGAGATCGCGGCGCGCCTGGGTTTGAGCGTCCACACCGTCGAGCGTCACCTCACGAACCTGTACGGGAAGATCGGGGTGCGCAGCCGTTCCGAGGCCACCGCCTACGCACTGACCCACGAGGGGCGGTAGGGCCTTTCCGCCGTCTACGAGGTTTCCGACTCCCGGCCTACGAGGTTTCCGCGAAGTCGCACCCCCGGGCGTCCGCCTAGCGTTGGCACGGCAGACGCGAATGGAGGGATGCGATGCGGGTCGCGGTCACTGGAAGCTCGGGCCTCGTCGGGACGGCGCTGGTCGCGCGACTGCGCGCCGGGGGCCACGAAGTCGTGCGCGTGCGGCGGGGAGCGCGAGCCGACGACGGCGTCGCGTGGTTGCCGGACGAGGGCTGGATTGAGGACGGGGCGTTCGAGGGATCCGACGCGGTCGTGCACCTCGCGGGCGAGTCGATCGGCGACGGGCGCTGGACGACGCGGCGAAAGCGCGCCATCCGGGACAGCCGCATCGACTCGACGCGGCTGCTGGTGGAGCACATGGCCACGCTGAAGCAGCCACCTCAGGTGTTCGTCTGCGGTTCGGCCGTCGGGTATTACGGCGACCGCGGCGACCAGGAACTCGACGAGGGCTCCGGGGCAGGCGAGGGATTCCTAGCGGGGGTGGTGCAGGACTGGGAGCGAGAGGCCGCGCGGGCAGGGCAGTTCGGCACTCGGGTCGTATCCGTGCGCACGGCAGTCGTGCTCGCTCCTCGAGGCGGGGCACTGCAGCGGATGCTCACGCCGTTCAGGTTCGGCGTCGGAGGGCGACTGGGCAGCGGGCGGCAGTGGATGTCGTGGATCACGCTCGAGGACGAAGTATGCGCCATCGAGTGGGTGCTGCTGCACGACGACCTGAGCGGCCCGGTGAACCTCGCAGCGCCGCATCCCGTGACCAACCGCGAGTTCACGAAGGCCCTCGGGCGGCAACTGACGCGCCCGGCGCTGTTCCCGGCGCCCAGTCTTGCGCTACGCGTGATGCTCGGCGAAATGGCCGAGGAACTGCTGCTGCAGGGCCAGCGCGTCCTGCCGGAGAAGCTGCTGCGTTCGGGCTTTCGGTTCGCGCACGAGACCGTCGAGGAGGGGCTGCGGGCGGTGCTCGCAACGCCTGCCGGAAGCCGGGAGGTGGCCGCCTCGAGCGCGTGACCGCCTCAGGCGGGCAGTGACGGCGGCGGGCGCTGCGCGCGCCGCCACGCCGCCGGCGGCTGCCCGGTGAAGCGCTTGAACGCCCGGTTAAAGGCGGCCTCGGACTCGTAACCGACGGCACATGCGACCTCCGCCACGGAGTCGCGGGTCTCGAGAAGGCGCTGGCCCGCGAGTTCGAGGCGCCAGGCGGTGAGGTAGCGGATCGGCGACTGGCCCACGGAGGCGGCGAAGCGATCGGCCAGCACGGTGCGCGAAACGCCGACTTCAGACGCCAGCGCATCGACGGACCAGCGGCGGTCCGGCTGGCCATGGATGAGCGCGAGCACGGGGCCCGCAACGGGGTCGGCCAGTGCGGCGAACCAGCCTGCGCCGGCGGCCCCGGCGAGGTGCCGCTGCACGACTTCGACAAACAGCGACTCGGTGAGCCGGCGGGCGAGGGCCGCGCCGCCGGGACGACCGGCGGCGAGCTCGCCGTACGTCCGCCGCAGCGTGGACGCGAGCCAGTCGGCGCCAGGGTCGCCGCGATGGACGACGAGCACATCGGGCAAAGCGTCGACGAGCGGATTGAATATGCGGCCTTCCGTCTGGAAAAAGCCGCAGAGCGCCTCGGTCGCCTGGCCCGGGCCACCCCAGACGAGGGTTGGTGGGAAGCCGTCGAGGTGATCGTCGAGCGCCGCGATGGGCACCGACGGCGTGCCGGGCCGGTCGGTCAGCGTGTGCTCGGCGCCCCGCGGCAGCACGATTACGTCGCCCTCCTCAAGGCGAAAGGGCTCACTGAGACCGTCCACCTCGAACCAGATCGGTCCCCGCGTGACCAGGTGAAACGGCAAAACGCGAACCGCGCCCGGCGCGTACTTCGCCGCGACGTGGTCAGCCCCGAGCGAAGCGACGGAGTACGGGGGACTCAGCTGGACGCGAAAGAAGAGCCCTCCGGCGACGCGAATCGCCCCGAGGACCTCGGAGAGGGTGTCGCGCTGGATTGCGGACGACGTGTCAAGAAACACGGGACCTCGGTCAAGTGGCGGTGTGAGCGCCTCGCGATAGTCGGATAGAGCCAATCGGTGCTCAGTATGCGACTCAGGAGGCAGGCCATGCAGGATGCGACGTTCCTCGATGTGATCGACGAGATCGGGCCCGGGTTCGCCGCGGGGGTGGCAGAACGCGACGAGCGCGACGCGTTCGTCGCCGATCACTACCCCGTGCTCAAAGCGCGCGGAGTGATCTCGGCCATGGTGCCGGACGAGCTGGGAGGCGGCGGCGTACGCCACTCCACGATGGCGACCGCCCTCCGCCGCCTCGCCGGGTACGACGGATCGACGGCACTGGCACTGTCGATGCATCAGCACCTCGTGGCGGCGCAGGTGTTCAACCACCTGCGGGGCAAGCCCGCGCCGATCCTCGAGCGCGTCGCGCGGGAGCGCATCGTGCTCGTGAGCACGGGCGCTCGGGACTGGCTCGAATCGAACGGCGAAGCGCGGTCCGTCGAGGGCGGGTTCCGGGTCACCGCACGAAAGGCGTTCGCGAGCGGATCGCCCGCCGGAGATGTGGCGGTGACCAGCGCGCCGTACGAGGACCCGAATGCCGGGTGGCAGGTGCTGCACTTCGGCGTACCGCTGACCGCCCGGGGCGTGCGCCTCGAGGACGACTGGGAGGCGCACGGCATGCGCGCGACCGGCTCGCGCACGGTCGTCTTCGACGACGTCTTCGTGCCGGAAGGGGCGATCACGCTGAGGCGGCCCCGAGGCGAATTCCACGGCATCTGGGACGTGATCGTGACCGCGGCGATGCCGCTGATTGCGGGTGTGTACGTCGGACTGGCCGAGGAGGCCGCGCGGATCGCGCTGCCGCTGGCGCGGCGGCGCGCGACGGACCCGACGGTGCAGTGGGCGGCCGGTGAGATGCAGAGCGCGGTGATCGTGGCGGGGACGCTCCACGAGCGGATGGTCGCGCTCGCAGACGACCTTCGATTCACACCCCGTGTCGAGCTGTCCAGCACCGTGCTTGCGCTGAAGTCGCAGGTCGTTGAGGAGGTGCGCCGCGCGGTCGAAGCGGCGATCGACGCCGCGGGCGGAGCGGGATACTACCGCCGGACTGGCCTCGATCGGATCCGGCGGGACGTGCGGGCGGGCGACTTCCACCCGCTGCCGCGCCGCCAGCAGCTGAGCTTCACCGGTCGCGCCGCGCTCGGCCTCGAGCCCGTGGAGGCACCTCGACTCGAGCAGCGGAGCGAGCCCGCGCTCGTGGGTGTCTAAACGTCAGAGGTGACGCCCGGGGGTCCTTGCGGACTGCGTTCTCGCGAGGACACCCGGGGTGGCTGGCCAGCGGTCGTACGGTGTGAGCAGCACCGCGACGATGAACGGACTCATGGACTCCGATGCGAGGCCGCCTGCAGCTGCTGATCGACCAGCTCCCCCAGAGCCTCTGGCCGATCCCCGCGCTCGGAGTGGTCACAGCGGTCGTGGCGCACGTGATCCTACTGAGCATCGACCACCGGCTGGACGAGGAGACGGCGCGCTGGTTCGTGTTCGGGGGCGGGGCCGGCAGCGCGCGCAGCGTCCTCGAGACGATGGCAACAAGCATGCTATCGATGACAACGGTGGTGTTCTCGATCACGATGCTGGTGCTGCAACTGGCCGCGAGCCAGCTTTCGCCACGCGTACTCTCGACCTTCCTGCGCGACCGGCGCAACCAGGTCGTGCTGGCCCTGTTCATCTCGACGTACGCTTACGTGCTGCTGACGCTGCGGGAAATCCGCGACGACTTCGTGCCCGGCCTGAGCGTGTGGGCGGCATTCGTGGCGGTGATGCTCAGCGTCGCCGCGTTCGTCTACTACGTGCACCACATCGCGCAGTCAATCCGGGTGGTGACCGTCGTACAGCGGGTTGCCAACGATGCGCGACGGGCGATCGAGCGGCTGTATCCCTCGGCCATCGGCGAGCCCGCCCCCGTAGAGGCGGTCCACGGGCTGCCGGAGGGCGAGCCGGACCGGACGTACCGCTGGCCCGCCGCGAGCGGTGTGGTCGTGTCCGTCCGCGACGAGGAACTCGCGCGCATCTGCCGGGAGTCGGGGGCGTTCGTGCGCCTGCGAGTGGCGATCGGAGACTTCGTAGGACGTGGATCGCGGATCGCGATGGCGTGGGGCGAAGACGCGCCCGAGGACGACGCGTTGCTGGGCACGATCGTTGTCGGTGCGGAGCGCACGGTGTCGCAGGACGCGCTGTACGGATTCAGACAACTCGTGGACATCGCGGTACGCGCGCTGTCGCCCGGCGTGAACGAGCCCACGACGGCGACGCAGGTGCTCGATCAGTTGCACGGGCTGCTCCTCGAGCTGTCCGAGCGCGAGATCCCCCCGTCCGTGCGCGCGGACGAGCACGGGCGTTCATTCCTGGAGCTGCCACGGCCCGGATGGGACGCATATGTTGCGCTCAGCCTCGACGAGATCCGGGTAGACGGCCGCGATTCGGTGCAGGTGCGACGGCGTCTGCGAGTGCTGATCGAGGACCTGATAGAGCGGGCGCCGGAGTCGCGGCTGCCGAGCCTCAGGCGTCAGTGGAGGCAGCTCGACGCCATAGAGGCAACGCTGCCAGCACACCAGCGCAGCGTACTCGGCCCACCACAGGGGCATGCACCGTCGACGTAACGGCCCCGCAGACGCTCCTGTCTGTCAATGACCGCCGCGTAGCGCTCTGTTACGATGATTGCATTGCGCGGAGCGCGCATACAGGAGGCTCACGACCGTGAGTGACGCGCCGCACGAGTCCACAGATCCGCTCGCGCTGATCTTCCCCGGCCAGGGTTCGCAGACCCCGGGTATGGGGAAGCTCGTGTATGCGCACTCGGAGGCGGCGCGACGCACCTTCGAGGAAGCCAGCGACCTCACCAATATGGACATCGCGGCCGTGTGCTTCGAAGGCGACGTGGACGACCTGTCGGAGACGACGTACACGCAGCCGGCGGTGCTGACCACCTCGATCGCGATCGTCAATGCGATGCGCGAGAAGCTCTCGGAGGTCGGGCGGCTGGTACGGCCGCGGCTGTTCGGTGGACATTCGCTCGGGCTGTTCAGCGCGGCGGTGGCCTCGGAAGCGCTCACCTTCCGCGACGCGCTCTTCGTCGTGCTCGAGCGGTCGCGGCTGATGAGCAGCTTCAACCAGGAGCGCCCGGTCGGGATGGCCTCGATCATCGGCCTCGACAGTGAGACGGTACGCGAGATCTGCGAGGAGGCGACGCTGTCGCCGCTCGACCGCGTGGACGTCGCGAACCACAATCTCGATACGCAGACGGTCATCAGCGGCGACGTATCGGCGCTGGAGCGGGCGATGGAGCGATCGAAGGCGTTGCAGGCGAAGGTCATCCGCCTGAAGGTGCGCGTGTCGAGCCACACGCCGCTGCATAACGAGCAGGCCGAGGCGTTCGCGCAGATCATCCGTGAGATCCCGATCGTGGACCCGAAGCGGCCCATCGTCTCGAACCGCACCTCGGAACTCCTGCGCACCGCGGCCGAGGTACGGCACGAGTTCGAGGAGCAGCTGCGGTCGCCGGTGTTCTGGTCCGAGAACGTGCGTCAGATGCGCGCGCAGGGCGTCGACACCTTCGTCGAGGTCGGACCAGGGCACGTGCTGGCGCGGATGGTGAAGCGCATTTCCGACCGGGTGACGGCTGTGTCGCTCGATGACGCCGAGGTGGAGCCGATCCCGATTTCCGCACTACCGCCGGAACCCGCACACTGACGCAATGCGTCGCGTCGTCGTCACCGGCCTGGGGCTGATCACACCGCTCGGAAACGACACATCCTCGACATGGGATGGTCTCGTCGCAGGACGCTCCGGCATCAGCCGCATCAGCAGCTTTGATGTGTCGGCCTACGACTGTGCGATCGCCGGAGAGCTTCGGGGGTTCGAGCCCGAGGCGCATGTCGACGCAAAGCTGCTGCGCCGCATCGACCGGTCCTCCGTGCTGGCGATGGCCGCCGCGAAACAGGCCGTCGAGGATGCCGGACTGGACATCGCCTCGGAACCCCCGGGAACCGTCGGTGTCGTGCTCGGCACGGGGATTGGCGGCGCGCACCTGATCGTCGAGAACCAGGAGGTGCTCGACGAGAAGGGGCCGCGGCGGGTGAGCCCGTTCCTGATCACCAGCATGTTGCCGGATACGGCGACCGGCCTCGTGGCGATCGCGCTGGGGGCGGACGGCGCCAACTTCGCGGTCACGGCGGCGTGCGGCACGGGGGGCGCCGCGACAGGGGAGGCAGCCGAACTCGTGGCGCGCGGCGACGCGGAGATCGTGCTGGCCGGCGGGTTCGAGGCGCCGTTGCGTCCGATCTATTACGCCGGTTTCCAGGCGATGCGCGCGCTGGCCGAGCACGAGGACCCGACGCTGGCATCGCGGCCCTTCGACCGAGACCGTAACGGGTTCGTGATCTCCGAGGGCGCCGGCGTACTCGTACTGGAGGAGCTGGAGCACGCGCTGGCCCGCGGCGCCCGCATCTACGCCGAGTGGCATGGCGCCGGCACCTCGAACGACGCGTTTGACATGGTCGCCGCCGCCGAGGATGGCCGTGGGATCGTGCGGGCAATGCAGCGCGCGCTTACGCGCGGCAGCGTGGCCCTCGACGCCGTCGACTACATCAATGCGCACGGGACGAGCACGCCACTGAATGACCGCGTCGAGACGCGGGCGATCCGAACGGTCTTCGGAGCGCAGGCGGATCGTCTGATGGTGTCATCGACCAAGTCCATGATCGGGCACATGATGGGCGCGGCCGGCGCCGTCGAGGCGGGAGTGGCGGTCCTCGCGTGCGCGCGCGGGGTCGTGCCGCCGACGATCAACTACACGACGCCCGACCCCGACTGCGACCTCGATTACGTGCCGAACGAGGCACGCGAAGCTACAGTCCGATATGCGATGAGTACGTCGGTCGGCCTGGGGGGGCACAACTCCGCCGTGTTGTTCGGCCGCTGGGGGGGTGCGTGATGGTGACGGGGGAGCCTCGACGGGTAGTCGTCACGGGCATCGGGATGGTGACCGCCGTCGGCATCGGCCGGGAGACGACGTGGCAGGCGCTGCTCGCGGCGAAGAACGGCATCCGATCGATCACGCTCTGCGACCCGACGGACCTCGAATCGACGATCGCCGGCGAGGTGCCGGACTTCGACCCGCTGAACTACGTCGACCGCAAGGAAGCGCGGCGCATGGACCGCTTCGTGCACCTCGCCATCGCGGCGAGCGGCGAGGCGATCGAGCACTCCGGGCTGGACATCAAGGAAGACCCAGAGCAGGTGGGCGTGATGATCGGCTCCGGCATCGGCGGCATCGCAACGCTCGAGGACCAGTTCCACGTGCTGTTCGAGAAAGGGCCGGGGCGGGTGTCGCCCTTCCTCGTCCCGATGTTCATCCCGGACATGGCCGCCGGACAGGTCTCGATCGTCTTCGGGGCGCGGGGACCGAACTACAACACGGTCTCGGCGTGCGCATCGGGGGCCGACGCACTTGGCGCGGCGCTCGAGACGATCAAGCGCGGGGACGCGGTCGCCATGCTCGCGGGAGGCGCCGAGGCGACCGTGACGCGGATGGGGATCGCCTCGTTCGCCGCGTCACGCGCGCTGTCGACGAAGCGGAACCACGACCCGGAGCACGCGAGCCGGCCGTTTGACCTCGAGCGGGACGGGTTCGTGCTCGGCGAGGGGGCGGCCACGCTCGTCCTCGAAGAGCTGGAGCACGCGAAGGCGCGTGGAGCGAACATCCTGGCGGAGTTCGTGTCATACGGCCAGTCCGCGGATGCGTTCCACGTCACGCAGCCGTCGGAGAACGGCGAGGGCGCGGCGCGGGCGATGCGCATGGCGTTGCGGAAGGCCGGCGCCGCCGCCTCGGACATCGATTACATCAACCCGCACGGCACGAGCACGCCGATGAACGACAAGTTCGAGACCATGTCGATCAAGGCCGTCTTCGGCGAGGCGGCAGGCGCCATCCCGATCTCTTCGACGAAGTCCATGGTGGGTCACACCCTCGGGGCGTGCGGAGGCATCGAGGCGGCGGTGACGGTGCTGTCCATCCGCGACCAGCGCATCCACCAGACGCGCAACCTGCAGGTGCCGGACCCGGACTGCGACCTCGACTACGTGCCGGAGGGACCTCGCGACCTCGCGATCGACTGGGCGATGTCGAACTCGCTCGGGTTCGGGGGCCACAACTCGTCGCTCGTATTCCGGCGGTACCACGCGTAGCCACGCCTAACCGCTCACCCTTGTGAGCGAACACCTGTACTGGACAGGCAGACGGCCGACGGCCAGAATACGAAGCACTCCCCCACCCTCCTGGAGTGTGATGTGACCACCCTCGCCCGGCCGCACGAAGAGATCCTCGACGGGTCGGGGGGGCGGCGCTGGCGCATCCGCGAGACGCCCGACCTCGGTGCGTTCGAAGGCGCGCCGTGGCCCGCCCTCGTGTCGGTGCTGCTGCGGCATCGAGGTGTGCATGACCTGGGCCAGGCGCACGAATACCTCGGCGCGCCGGGGGAACTCACCGACCCGAAGCTGATGCCCAACCTCGATGTCGCGGTCGACCGGCTGGCGCGCGCCTGTCTGGCGGGGGAGCACGTGGCCATCCTCGGTGACTTCGACGTGGATGGCGTGACGTCCACCACGATCCTGACGGAGGGGCTCTCCGACCTCGGAGCGGTGCCGCACCCGTACATCCCGGACCGCTTCACCGAGGGGTACGGCCCGAACGTGGACGCCGTGAAGTACCTGCGGTCGCGAGGGGCGACCGTCCTCGTGACGGCGGACTGCGGCACCTCGGCGGTGCGCGAGGTCGCCGTCGCGAACGAGCTCGGGATGGACGTGATCGTCATCGACCATCACACCGTGCCCGAGGAGCTGCCGGACGCACTCGCGCTCGTGAACCCGAAGCTACAATCGTCGGAGTACGGGAGCGAGCCGGCCGCGGTCGGCGTGTCGTACAAGGTGGTGCACGACCTGTACGACCGGCTGGGCCGGCAGTACGACCCGGACGAGCACCGCGCGCTGGTTGCGCTGGGGACGGTCTGTGACCTGGCGCCGATGCTGGCGGAGAACCGCGACCTGGTGCGGCTGGGCCTCGGAGCGTTGCGGTCGACGCGGCGTCCCGGGCTGCAGGCGCTGGCAGCTGTGGCCGGCGTCGACCTCGCGGAGACGGATCCGGAGATGTGCGGCTGGGTGCTGGGCCCACGGCTGAACGCGGCCGGGCGTATGGACCACGCGCGTATCTCGCTGGAACTGCTGCTGAGCAAGGACGCGACCGAGGCGACCGCGCTTGCGAGGCGCCTCGAGACGCTCAACGAGCGCCGGCGCAGCGAGACGGCGACGGCGTGCGAGCTGGCGACCGCGATGCTCACGGAGGCGGAACGCGCCGCCCCGCTGGTCATCGTCGCGGCATCGGAGCTGCACGCCGGCATCGTGGGACTCGTCGCGTCGCGGCTCGTCGAACAACTGCGACGCCCGTCGATCGTCATGCAAATCGCCGGTGACGAGGCACGCGCTTCGTGTCGCTCGATCCCGGCGTTCGACATTACCGCGCTGTTGCGGCGGCACGCGCACCTGTTCAAGCGCTTCGGGGGCCATCGCGCGGCCGCCGGCTTCACCATCGACGCCGCGCGGCTGGACGAATTGCGAGCAACGCTGATCGAGGACGCCGCGCGCCACCTCCACCCCGCCGACCTGATCCCGACAATCGAGGTGGACACCCGGCTCCCATTGCGCGACGTCAACGGCGAGCTGCTGAAGTGGCTCGCGCGCCTCGGACCCCACGGGATCGGCAACGAGACGCCGACGTTTATGTCGCCTCGCGTGCGCGTCCTCGACAGTCGCGCCGTGGGCAAAGACGGATCGCACCTGCAGTTCAAGCTCAAGGAAGGCGCCGTTACCTGGCGAGCGATCGCGTTCGGCAACGCCGCCAACGCCCTGCCTGACGGCGACTGCGCGGACATCGTCTACACGTTCCGCCGCGACAACATGCGGGGGACATTGCAGCTCGAAGTGCTCGACCTCAAACCCTCGGAGTAGGGCCGCTCCACCGTTGCGTCGGTTCCTACACTGGGCGCAGGCGCTTCGCTCGCGCACGGGGTGCCGTTTGTCGCGCCCATTACGAATGTGTACCATCGCGCGACACGAGGGGAGCCCTTCCATGCAGGCGTACGCGTCCGATCGACTTCGCAACCTGGTGCTCATGGGGCACGGCGGTGCGGGGAAGACGACGCTGGCCGAGGCGATGCTGTTCGCCTCGGGCGCCGTGTCGCGGATGGGGAAGGTCGAGGACGGGAATACCGTCTCGGACTTCGACGACCAGGAACACCACCACCGCTATTCGATCTCCACGTCGCTGATCCCGATTGAATGGGATGGCGTCAAGCTCAACGTCCTCGACGCCCCGGGGTACCCGGACTTCGAGGGCGAGGCGATCGCGGCTGCGGCAGCCGCTGACGCCGCGCTGATCACCGTAGACGCGGTGAGCGGCATCCAGAGCGGCACCGAGGCGGCGTGGGAGCACGCGGACCAGGCGGAGATCCGGCCCCGATTCATCGTGGTGACCCGTCTCGACCGCGAGAACGCCGACTTCGACGGCGTCCTCAGCGCGCTGCGGGCGCGTTTCGGCACAGGCGTCGTGCCGCTGGCAATCCCGATCGGCGTCGCCGGCAGCTTCGAGGGCGTCGTCGACCTCGTCAGCGGGAAGGCGCGCCGGGGCACCGACGGCGCGACGGCCGAGCCGCCAGACGACTTCGCGGCAGCCATGGCGTCGGCTCGGGAGATGCTGGTCGAGTCCGTCGCGGAGACGGATGAGGAGCTGCTGAACGACTACCTCGAGGGCAATGCCATCGACGACGAGCGGCTCCAGGCCGCCCTCCCCGCAGCCGTGCGCGGCGGAAGCGTGATCCCGGTGTTCGCCGTCGCGGGGACGAGCGCCCTGGGCGTGACGACTGTCCTCGACGCTGCCGCGCGGCTGTTCCCGTCCCCGGTGAGCCGTGAGCACCGGCTCGACGACGGAGGCACGGTCACGACGGACGCAGCGGGTCCCCTCGTGGTCCACGTCTTCAAGACGACCGCGGACCCGTTCGTCGGGCGGCTCACGTACATGCGCGTGCTCGCGGGTACGCTGCGGCCGGACGCCAACCCGTTCAACGTGCAGCACGGGACGCAAGAACGCCTCGGCCATCTGTTCGCCATGCGCGGCAAGGAGCAGATCGGTGTCCCAGAGCTGGTCGCAGGCGACATCGGCGTGGCCGCGAAGCTTGCGGCGACGACGACCGGCGACACCTTCGTCGCAAACGAGGCGAGCAAGGGCCTGCGCGTACCCTCGATGCCGTTCCCGGAGCCGACGTACCGATCGGCGGTGCATCCCCGGACGAAGGCGGACGTGGACAAGCTGTCGCAGGCGCTGGCGCGCATCACGGAGCAGGACCCGACGATCCACGTGAGCCGTGACCCGGACACGGGGGAGACGATCATGACGACCATCGGGGATGCGCAGGCCGCGATCGCCGCGGCCCGCCTCGAGAAGAACTTCGGTGTGGCGGTCGACATCGCGGAGCCCCGAGTGCCGTACCGCGAGACGATCACGACGCCGGCGAAGTCCGAGTACAAGCACAAGAAGCAGACGGGCGGACACGGCCAGTACGGGCATGTGGTCATCCAGATCGACCCGGCGCAGCGAGGTGCCGGATTCTCGTTCGCCGAGAAGGTCGTGGGCGGCAACGTGCCGAAGCAGTTCATCCCCGCCGTTGAGAAGGGGATCGTCGAGACTCTGCCGACCGGGCCCCTGGCACATTCGCCGATCGTGGACGTGGAGATCACGCTCCTCGACGGGTCGTCGCATGCGGTGGACTCCTCGGAGATGGCGTTCAAGCTCGCGGCGGGGCAGGCGCTGAAGCAGGGAATGCTGCAGGCGCATCCAATCCTGCTCGAGCCGGTCGCGCGGGTGACCGTGCGCGTGCCCGCCGACCGCGTGGGCGACGTCATGAGCGACCTGAACGGGCGCCGAGGTCACGTGCACGGCGTGGAGCCGGCGGGCGCGTTCAGCATCGTCGAAGCGGAGGCGCCGCTGGCCGAAGTGCAGCGATACGCCGTGGACCTCCGCGCGCTGAGTCATGGGCGGGGCCGCTGCAGCGTCACGTTCGACCACTACGCCGAGGTACCGGCGCACGTGCAGGAGCAGGTGCTGAAGCAGCTGGCAGTCGCTGAGGCGTGAGCGCCGGCAACGCGAGGCAATGAATCGCGCTCAGCGCCGGGCGCTGTCTGAGACCGCATCGGCGCCGAGGGACGATCTCGGCTGTTATGGTCGATGGGCGGCGCCTTTTCGATGCCCTCGCAACGGCGGGCCTCCTTCCTTGCCGTTTCCTCGATGGAACGAGCGGATAGTGGAGGTGCGGCAGGGGGAGGCGACATGGCACAGGAGGCGCACGCGGCAGACGGCGACGGGTTCGCTCGGAGCATCCTGCCGTTCCCGGGGGTCAAGCTCCACGAGGAGGGCGGAGCGCTCCGCGGCCTGAGCCGCGAAGAAGGCCCCGATGGCTGGGGCGAGCTTCGCGAGCGCCTGCTGGACCGCTGGCCGGTCCTGACCGAGGCGGAGCTCGAGGCAACTCGAGGCGACGCTGCGCTCCTCGGGGCGCTCGTGGAGGCCAAGCTCGGGTATGCGCGACGGCTCCTCGACGAGGCGATCGGCCAATGGCAGCTGCAGACACAGCCGGCTGAGCACCGCGTGGGGCGCGGCCTGCTCGGACTGATCACCGTGCACGGCCTGCCGTTCATCGGATCGCGGCGCGCGGTCTCCCGACGCTAGTAACGCACGACGAACAGCCGGTCGTTCGCGGACTCGGGCGCCCATAGCTCTCCGGGCCGTCCGAGGAGCTGGCGCACGTTTCCGGGCTGGTCCGGGTTCGGGATGGTCGTGAACGTCTCGGTCTCGACATCGAACCGCACAAGCGCGTTCCCGCCGAAGTCGGTCAGCCAGACGCCATCGCGGTCGTCGACATACACGGCGTAGGTGCGCGGGCTGGCGCCCGGCAGGCGCCAGGAGCGCCAGGAGCCGTCATTCGGGTCGTACAGCGAGACCTGCCCGCTGTTGTACTCGCTCACCCAGATGCGACTGTGCGAGTCAGACCAGACGCGACGCGCCCCCTGTCCGGCGGTCGGCGGGTCGATCGGCGTCGCGAAGCCGGTCTCGGTGTCGATACGCGCGATGTGGTTGCCGGCCAGGGACGCGTAGTACACCTCGCCGGAGGGGGTACTCGTGATCCCGTATGGCCCGGCGCCGCGGGGCGCGTCGAACACCTCCATCTCACCGGTGCGAGGATCGAGCCGGCCGTAGACTCCGCGTTGACCGGTGAACCAGAGCATGCCTTCGCCATCGAAGGCGGCGGTGTTGAGGTTGACGTTGCCGCGGCCGGGAGGCAGCGGGAAGTGGCGTACCTCGTCCGTGTCCGCGTCGACGCGGACGATCGCGTTCAGTCCGCCATCGGTCACCCACGCCGCGCCGTCGGCGGCGACGATGACGCCGTGAGGCGCGGAGCCGGCGCCGAGCTTGACCTGCCGGGTCGCGCCGGTACGGGGATCCAGGTAGCCGAGGGCGCCGGCGCGCTGTGCCGTGTACCACACGCCGCCATCGGCGGCGGGCGCGACGTCGTGCGGCCCGGAGCCCGCGGGGAGATCGAACACCTCGACCTCGAGCGTCGGACGTGGTGTGTCCTCGGCGCCGGTAGCACCCGGCGAGGCGACTGACGTCCCGACCGGGCGGGTGACTTCGGTGGATGCGGTCGCGGAAGGGGACGACGCCGCGCCGTCTTCGGACGTGTCGCCCCCGCAGGCAACGACGGCCAGCACCGGTAGCAGGGACAGGGCGGCTCGTACGACGTTCATCCGAGCAGGCGTCCCCTTCGATTACCCGCGATTAAGAATCAACTGCAGCTCGATGAGGCCATGGTTCTCCACGGAAAGCACCGATGCGGCTCGCGGCTGCGCGATGCTGTAGTCCGCGAACACGATATCAAGCGAGCCAACGATGACGACCTGCCCGTTGACGAGCTGTCCCTGCAGCGGGATCGAAATCGACTTCGTAACGCCATGCAGCGTGAGGTCGCCCACGGCAGTAGCTTCGACCATGTCGCCCGCTTCCGGATTCCCGCTCAACTCGATCGGCTGCGTCAGCGTGAAGGTCGCGGTGGGGAAGCGGTTCGTCTCCAGCGCCTGCTGACGAAGTGCGTTATCCCGCTGGGAGCGGTCGCTCTGGAGCTTTGTGAGATCGGCCTCGACGGCGACGTTGGTGATCGCGGACCCGTCGAACGTCAGGGTGCCGGTGACGGCGGACGTGCGGCCCACCGCCGTTGCCGCGCCAACATTCGCGAGCTGCTCCTGCACCCGGTACCCGACGAAGGACTGGCTACCCGAGGCGACCTGCCACGTACCGACGAGACTCGAGCTACTCCCCGCGCCCGCGGAGGCTGTCCCCGACGCGGACGGCGTTACCGTAAGGGACGCGCCACCCCCCGCCACCGCGGTTGATGACGCCACCGACTCCACCGCGCTCTGGAGATCGACGGGCGGAGGGGCATCATCACGGAACAGGAAGTACCAGACGCCGAACGCGGCCAGCGCCGCGAGCGCCAGGACGCCAAGGCCGCCGACCATGGCGAAACGTCGTGCCATCGAGCTCATCCTCCTGAACTTGGGAGCGTTCGAGATGCCTAGGTTGGCAGCCGGCAGATCCGCGCGTGTTAAGGAAGCGCAATCGGCGCGTTACGTCCTCTCGCTGGCCCGGGACGGTGGTGCAGGTTGCCGCTGGCCCCGTCTAGGCGCGGCGGTGCAGACTGGGGGCATGCCTCGCCCACACCTGCGGCTCCTGCACTGCGCCGACCTGCACCTGACGCACCACGCGCTGGACGCCTCGATGGCGACGCTGCGAGCGCTGCGCGACGCCGCATCGAGACATCGCGTGGACCTGGTGGTCATGGCGGGTGATCTCTTTGACTCCTCGAAGCAGCCGGACGAGCTCGCGGACGCGGTCGCCGAGGAGATGGGGGCCTTCCCGGTGGCAATAGCCGCGATCCCCGGCAACCACGACCTGCTGTACTCGAAGTGGGACCCGGACCCGTTCGGAAGGCTGTTCGCGCAACTCGGGAACGACGCTCTGGCGATTACTGACCACTCAGGCCGGCTGGTCACGCTCGCGGACGGTCGGCTCCAACTCTGGGGCCGCGGGATGCCGGAGCACACGCCGGAGAACGACCCGCTCGATGGGTTGCCCGCACTCGAGGACGGAGCGGCCTGGCGGGTCGCCGTCGCACACGGCTACCTCATGGATACCCCCAACGGACGTAGCTCGCCGATCATCCCGCGGCGGCATCGCGAGGCCATCGCGACGTTCGACTACGTGGCGCTGGGACACCATCACGGCGCGCACCAGCTCGACTTCGAGGGCACGCTGATCGCCGACAGCGGATCCGCGTCCCCCATCGTGGGCCGCGGGATCTACTCCTTGGTCGACCTGAGCGAGGACGGGGTCGCGGTGGAGCCGGGCGCGCTCCCGACGCAGCAATACCGCCGCGCGCGATAGCATCGCGGGACTGTCTAGCCCTCTCAGTGCACTTCGGCGACGACGTTCTCGGCAAGGCGGGCCACCAGCGCGTGTAGCCCTCGATGCTCGGGCGCCTCCAACGCCGGGTCCTCATCGAGCACTCGCTCGGCCTCGCGCCGCGTGGCGTCGATCAACTGCGCGTCCAGGAGCGAAGCGACGTGCAGCGACGGCAGACCGGATTGACGGGTGCCGAACGTATCGCCGGGCCCGCGCAGCTCGAGGTCCGCCTGGGCCAGCGCGAAGCCGTCACGGGTGCGGGCGACGAGCGACAGGCGCTCTTCCGCCTCGGGCGTGGGGTCGTCGGCGAGGAGGTAGCAGGTCGAAGGGTGGCGGCCGCGGCCGACGCGGCCGCGGAACTGGTGCAGCTGTGCGAGGCCGAAGCGGTCCGCGCCCTCGATCACCATGATGGTGGCGTTGGGGACATCGATGCCGACCTCGACGACAGCGGTGGAGACGAGGACCGCGGCGTCGTTGGCGGCGAAGCGGTGCATGACCGCGTCTTTCTCACGCGCCGGCATGCGGCCATGCAGCAGTGCGATGCGGTCCGCGAGGTCGGGGAACTGCTCGGTGCGGAGGCGGTCGTACTCCTCGGTGGCGGCGCGGGAGGTGACGGCGTCGGAGCCCTCGACCAGCGGGCAGATCACGAACGCCTGTCGGCCGGCCTCGATCTCGCCGCGCATGTGTTCGAACGCCTCGCGACGGCGCTCCGGGGGCAGCCAATGCGTCTCGATAGGCGTGCGACCAGGCGGCAACTCGTCGATCACGGAGAGGTCGAGGTCGCCATAGACCGTGAGCGCGAGCGAGCGCGGGATCGGCGTGGCCGTCATCACCAGCAGGTGCGGCGCGCCTCCCTTCTCGCGGAGCGCCGAGCGTTGCATGACGCCGAAGCGATGCTGCTCATCGACGACGGACAGACCAAGGTCCCGAAACTCCACGCCGCCCTGGATGAGGGCGTGCGTGCCTACGACGATGTCCGCGCCACCGAATGCGATCGCGTCGAGGGCGTCGCGGCGCTCCTTCGAGCGGGTCGACCCCGTGAGCAGCACGATGCGCAGCGGGCGGTCGAGGAAGGGCAGCGTCACCAGGCCATTGAGCGGCGGCGCGGGTTCGCCGGACAGGAGCAGGCAGATCGTGCGGAAGTGCTGCTCCGCCAGCACCTCGGTGGGTGCCATCAACGTCGCCTGGTGGCCGGCGGACACCGCGCCGAGCATCGCCGCGAGGGCCACGACCGTCTTCCCGGATCCGACGTCCCCCTCGAGCAGCCGCGCCATCGGGACCGGACGGGCGATGTCGCCGAGGATGTCGGCGAGCGAGCGCTGCTGAGCAGCCGTCAGCGCGTAGGGCAGCGTGCCGAGAAACGCCTCGGCGGTCTCGCCGGCCTCGATGACGGGCGCACGGCCTGCCGTCTGCCACGACCGCTTGCGGGCAACGACGCCGAGCTGGATCGCGAGCAGTTCATCGAAGGCGAGGCGACGGCGGGCCGCCTCAACGGCCTCGGCGCTCTCCGGGTAGTGCGCCTGCCGGGTCGCCTGGACAAGGTCGAGGAGATCGTGCCGGGTGCGCATCTCCGGCGGCAGCGGGTCCTCGATGCGGTCGGCGAACCGCTCCACCAGCGCGGCCAGGGCTGAGCGGAGCGTACGCTGCGGCAGGCCCTCGGTGAGGTGATAGACCGGGACGAGACTCCCGGCGCGCTGCCCCTCGCCGAGGCGCTCGTAGTCCGGGTTGTTGAACGCGGGGCGGCCTCGGAAGGCCGTGACGTTGCCGGAAACCGCGACCTCCATGCCGGGCCGGAGCTGCCGCGCGATGAAGGGCTGGTTGAACCAGACGATCTGTACGCGGGCGCCCGTCTCATCGGAGAGCATGGCCTCCGTGCTACGCATGCGTCCGCCTCGACCCATCCGCACCTCCTGCACGCGGTCGAGGGTGCCCCGGACTGTCTGCGGCTGTCCGACGCGGAGCTGGGCGACGGGCACGGCGCGAGAGAAGTCGAGGTGCCTGTACGGGAAGTACCGCAGCGCGTCACCGATCGTGCGGATGCCGAGCTTCTCGAGCCGGTCGAACGTGGATGTGCCGAGCCGCAGGCCCGCGGCCCGGACGGGCGATTCGAGGGCCGCGGCGCCCTCGGGAAGCGTAGGGCGCGGCTCTCGCTTCGGGCCCGGACGGGGCTTCGCCGTCAGGGCGTCGAGCGCGCCGGGCGCCGCGTCGGTGGCAGCGCGACGGGACGCCGCGCCGCGCGCGGGCCAGCGCCCCGAAGGGGCGCGCTTCGGCTTCGGCGGTGCGGCCGCGACCCGCTGGTGGACGACCGTGGCGATCGCGCGCCGGAGCCACTGACGGCGGTCGTCCAGGCCCAGCGAGCGGTACCCCTCGAGCGGCAGGGCGCGGACCATTCGCAAGACCGGCGAGCCGATCGGCTCGGTCTGCGCCTGCCGCACAAGGAACTCGTCGAGGCCTCCCTCGACGAGTTCGTTGCGACAGCCGTCCCGCAGCTCGCGGTCGAGGACGGCCTGCAGTCGCTCCAGGTCGGCCATCAGGTCCCGGTGCTGAAGGGCGGGGAGTCCGTGTCCGCGGTCACGACCGCGCAGGCGAGGAGGCCGGGACCGGCGTGGACGCCGATCACCGGGGTGATGCGCCCGACGGTCAGTCGCGCCTGCGGCGCCAGGCCGTGCAGCCGTTCCACGAGGTACTTGAGGTCATCCGGAGTCGAGGCGTGGACGGCCATCGTCTCAGCGATCGGGCGGAATTCCGCCGCCCGCCGCAGCATCTCCTCGATGGCCTTCTGCTTGGTGCGGGCGCGTCCGACGGGCACCACCTCGCCGTCCTGCAGCGAGAGGATCGGCTTCACCTTCAGCAGCGACCCGACGATCTCCTGAGCGCGCCCGATACGTCCCCCGCGGCGCAGGTACTCAAGCGTGTCGACCAAGAAGAGCGTGTGCGTGCGCTGGAAGTGGCTGCGCACGATCGTGGCGGTCTCGTCGAGCGAGTGCCCGGCCGCCACGGCCTCGGCAGCCCGCACGACGCCCATGCCAAGCGCGAGCGTCGCTAGCTCCGAATCGACGTGCACAACGCGCACGCCGTCGACGCCCTCCGCGCCCTGGCGCGCGGACTCGAGCGTCCGGCTCAGCTTGCCGGAGATATGGATGGACAGGATCTCGGTCGCACCCTCGTCGCGGAGCCGCTCGTAGGCGGCGCGGAAGGCCGCGGGCGAGGGCTGCGAGGTCGTCGGGAGCTTGGATTCGCGGACGAGGCGCTTGAAGAACCGCTCGGCGCTGATGTCGACGCCGTCCTGAAGCGCCTCGTCACCGAAGAGCACGATGAGCGGGACGACGGTGATGCCGTGCTCCGCCACGAGTTCCAGGGGCAGGTCGCACGTGGAGTCGGTAACGATCCGGATGACCATCGCGCGAGTCTACTCGACCCCCGCGACGTACGGGTAGTACGGCTGCCCGCCCTCCACCAGCTCCACAGTGAGAGCAGGGAAGGCGGCCTCGATGCGCCGTCGAAGCGAACCCCATTCCTCCGCTGGAACGTCCTTGCCGAGGTACACGCCGATCACCTCGGCGGACGGCCCGACCGCGGACTCGAGCGCAGCGAGCAAGACGTCCTCGAGTGTCTCCGCTGAGACCGTGAGCCGGCCATCAAGGAGCGCGATCGGCTGTCCCTCCCGCGCAACGACGCCGCCGATCTGGACGGCGCGCGCCGACCGCGTCACCTCGACGCAACGCACCCCGGCAATGGCGAGGCGCATCGCTTCTTCGACATCGTCCGGATCGTCATCGGGCGTAGCGGCGACCGCGGCGGCGATTCCAGCGGGGATGGAACGGGTCGGGATCACGGTCAGCAGGTCGGGCTCTTCCCGGGCGGCCTGCTCGGCGGCCATGATGGCGTCCACGTCGTTGGGAAGCAGGAAGACGCGCTTCGAGCCGGCGCTGCGGGCCGCCTGGAGGAACGCGGCCGGGCTCGGCTTGCCGTCAGCGCGCAGCGCCACCGCGCCAAGGGCGCGGAAGGCCTCGGCGATGCCCGGGCCAGCAGCCACTGCGACGACGCCGATCGGGGGGATGGCCGCGGCCACCCCAGCTGCCTCCCGGTGTGTCGCGGACCAGGCCTCATGCTGCAGCTGCATGTTGTCGATCTTGATCCCGCTCAACATCCCGGCCGCGACGCCGGCGGTCAGGGCCGGCCCAGGATCCTCGACATGGACGTGCACGTGCAGTGCGTCGGGATCGCCGACAACGAGGATCGAGTCGCCGCCCGTGGCCTCGAGCGCCGCGAGGAGGGCGGCCTCATCCAGAGGAGCAGCGTCGCGACGAGATACGACGTACTCAGTGCAGTACCCGTGGCCCTCGTGGGTCACGGCGGCCAGGTCGACGGCGCCTCGTGGGGTCGGGGGCGCGGGGGGAAGCGGCTCTCCGGCGACGGCCATCCGAAGCCCGGCGAGGATGACCGCGACTCCCAGCCCACCCGAGTCGACGACGCCCGCTTCGCGCAGGCGGGGAAGCAAATCGGGAGTGCGGTCCACGCTGGCGCGCGCCTCGGTTGCGGCCGACCGGAGCACCCCAAGGACGTCACCGCCGACGGCGCCCGCGGCGGTTGCCGCATCCTTCAGCACCGTCAGCATCGTGCCCTCGACCGGCGCGGAAACGGCGGCGTACGCGATACGGGATGCGTTTCGCAGTGCACTGGCGAGCGCGGGTGCGTCCACGGTGTCGAGGCCATCGAGCGCCTCGGCAAGACCTCGCAGCATCTGCGAGAGGATGACACCGCTGTTGCCGCGCGCGCCGAGCAGGGCGCCCCGAGCGCACGCATGCGCGTACGCTCCCGCACCTGCGGCGTCCACCCGGTCGCCGGCGTCGATGGCGGAGCGCAGGGTGAGGAGCATGTTGGTCCCGGTGTCGCCGTCGGGCACCGGGTATACATTGATCGCGTTGATCGCGTCGCGGTTCAGCTCGAGCCAGCGCTCGGCCACCCGAAACGCGTCACACAGGGCGGCGGCGGTGAGGGCTGTGGCCTCCGTGGCGGTCATGTGCCTCGCTCATTCGGTTGGACGCAGTCCCGGCTGCGATGCTAGGCTGATGGTCACTACTCTATCCGAGGTTACGGGATTCGGCTGAATCCGCGGGGACGGTCTGGTATGCCCTCAGGTACGTGCGACTTCTGCAACAAGACGGTGGCCTTCGGCCGCAACATCCGGCACCAGCACTCGGGCCGCTGGGAGCGCAAGGCGCCTCGCACCAACCGCCAGTTCCGTCCCAACGTGCAGTCGCGGCGCATGCTCATCGATGGCCGGCGCCAGCGCATGAACATCTGCACGCGCTGTCTGCGCACGCAGATGAAGCAGGCCGTCTCCTAGCCTAGCGTCCTTCCGCGCCCGACCGCAGCCCCTCAGACATCGACACTCCACCCTCGCGGAGCTTTCTTCGTCTTGCGACGGTTGTCGCAAAGCGAGCAGAGTGGGGTCAGTAGGGCGTCTCGCCTGCGCGATGCGCTTCGGTGGCGGCCGCATGGCGGGCGGGGTCGAGGTCCCGTCCACGGAACCGTGCATCGTCCGCGGCGTATCGATGTGCGCGGAACATCATCGGCGTGGGGCCGAAGGCGCGGCTCTCGTAGGTGAAGCCGCTGACGTACTCCCAGACCGTCTCGCCCTCGGGCGTCACCTCGAAGAGATGCCCCGAGGCGCCTTCGGTGATGAAGGTGTTGCCATTCGGGAGGCGTTCGGCACCGGACACCATGAAGCTGTAGAACGACAGCAACACGGGAGCGCGGTAGGTCCACACCACCTCGTCGGTGGCGGGGTCGACCTCAATGACCTGCGAGAAGTTCGGGCCACGGCGGCGATGAGAGCCGTTGTCGAAGACGAGCACGTGGCCGTTGTCGAGCCAAGTCGCGTGGTGCTGGTGCGACAGCGTGCCCGGCCCCCACTTCCACCTGAAGCCGCCCGTCGTCGGGTCGACGAGGCCGACGGTGTCCGTGAGGCGAAAGCTCACCAGCCAGTTGCCCGAGGGGGTGACGGTGATGGAGTTCAGGTGCGTCCACTCGCGGCGCCCGTCGAGCGGGCAGAGCCGATCCTCCTCGAAGAGCAGATGCTCCCATGAGCGCCACTCCGAGACGACGTCGCCGGCCGGGGTGACTTCCTGCACGACGTCTCCCAGCATGTCGGCCGGATCGTCGTCAGCAGCGAGGCCACCTCGAATCTGCGGCGTTACACCCGGCGGGAGCGTGCGCCAGGTCACGATGAGATGATTGCCGTTCTGCAGGCGCTCGAAGTCGTGGTGCATCATCGAATTGCGGTGCTCCCAGACGACGTTGCTGTCCCAGTCCAGCTCGATGAGCGCGCCGGACGAGCCGCCGATGCGCTCGACACCGCCCGCATCCTTCGGGGGTTGCGTCCGCATGAGCAGGTGCCCGGACTCGAGCAATCGGCCGTACTGAATCCCCTCGGGGTAGCTCCAGCGGTGGACGATCTGTCCGTCCGCGTCGAGCAGTGTCGCGTGGGTGCCGTGCGTGCTCGAAAAGAGCGTGTAGCCGCCGTCCGCGCGGGCCGCGTCCCGGTAGATCAGCCCGAACTGACGGTTCTGATGGGTAGCGAACATGACGCCCTCGATCCTGGCTTCCCGGAGAGCCCCGGTCGTTGCAGACCGAAAACCACGAACGTGCTCGCGAGAATCTAGGGGAAATGGCGGGCTGGCGCCAGAGGGTGCCAGTCTCCGGGCGTTCGCTTCGCGTACGCGGTCATCAGCGCCTCACGCTGCTCGGGGGGTAGGTACTTCACCGCCTCCCGGATCGAGACGCCGGAGATGCGATGCGTCCTCGGCGCCAGCCAGTCGAACACCAGGTCGGGTCGAGACTTCGAGGCCTCCCGGAGGACCCAGCCGATCGCCTTGCGGATGAAGAACTCGCGCTCCTCGATCATGCCGTCGGCGTAGCGGGCAAAACGGCCGAAGTCGCCCTCGCCGCGGCGGATCGGCGGGAGCAGCGCCAGCATCGCGGAGCGACGGAGCCAGAAGTCGTCGTCCGCGGCCCAGCGGTCGAGGACGGAGAGTGCCTCGGGATCGCGTTCGACGATCGAGCCGACGATGTGTACGGAGAGCGCATCGACGTACGCCCACGTGTGCGAGTCGCGCAGCAGCCGCTCGACGAGTGGGAGGTCGGCAGGCTCGAGCAGGTCTCGATGGCGGTCGAGCAACTCGATCGCCACGGCGTGCCGTTCATGGACCGGGAGCGTCCACAGTTCCTCGGCGAGCGAGACGAGTTGATCATGGTCGGGCTTGCCGTGGCGCTGGAGGAAGGCGCGGACGACCCCGCGCATCCCGGCCGCGTCGACGCCGATGAACTCGAGATCGCTCTTCAGGTACCGCTTCTCGCTCACGGCGCGCTCGGGGCGACCGATCGCCCGCAGCGCGCGCTCCAGCTCGTCCGCCTGCGCGCGAGCCGTGGAGGCGCGCGACGTCACGTCCGTAGCGCGGATCGCAGAGCGGCGAGTGCCTGCTGTGGCGACTCGCGGTCGTTGTAGACCGCCGACCCCGCCACGAGAATTGTGGCGCCGGCCTCAACGCAGGTGCGCGCGTTGTGCGCCTTCACGCCGCCATCGACCTCGATCGGGAGGTCGCGGCCACGGCCTGCGAGGCGACCACGGAGGTCGCGCACTTTGTCGAGGTGCTCCGGCAGCATCTCCTGGCCGCCGAGGCCCGGCTTGATCAGCATGACGACGACCTCGTCGAGCGTGTCGAGGAGTGGCGTGAGCGCCTCGGACGGCGTCTGGGGGTTGATTGCGATGCCGGCCTCACAGCCCAGGCGGTGGACGCGGTCGACGTGGGCGGCCGGCTCTCCTGTGGCCTCGTAGTGGAACACGAGACGCATGGCGCCCGCCCGCGCGAACGACTCGAAGTGCTCGTGCGGGCGTTCCACCATCATGTGTACCTCGAGCGGCAATGAGGTAGCGGCACGGACGGCCTCGACCACGGAGAGGCCGAAGCTGAGCTGCGGCACGAAGTGCCCGTCCATCACATCGAGGTGGAAGAGGTCACAGCCGCCCTCCTCGGCGGCGCGAATCTGTTCGGCCAGACGTCCAAAGTCCGCAGTCAGGATGGAGGGCGCCAACTGGATGTGCTGAGGAGCACTCATGCCGTCTCCTCCGCGTGCAGACGGGCTCGCGCAGCCGACCGTTCGCGGGCCACGGCCGCGGGGGCAGTCCCTCCCGTCGCGCTGCGGGCCTGGAGCGCGGCGTCGAGGTCAATCGCGAGCACATCGGCATCGAAGGCCGGGTGAACGGCGCGATACTCCTCGACGGTCAGGTCTTCGAGGCGTCGACCCGCCCGCTCGCACTGTGCGACCAGCGTCCCGACGGCGGCGTGTGCTTCCCGGAACGGGACGCCGCGCTTCGCGAGGTAGTCGGCTACATCCGTGGCCAGTGCGAACTGGCCGACAGCCATCGCGCGCCCTCGGTCCCCGTCGAAACGGAGCGCGGGTAGCATCGCCGCAGTGACCGCGAGCGAGGCGTGCAGCGTGTCAACCGTGTCGAACAGCGGCTCCTTGTCCTCCTGCAGGTCGCGGTTGTAGGAGAGCGGCAGGCCTTTCAACAGCGTGAGCGACTGCACGAGATTCCCGATCGCGCGGGCGCTCTTGCCTCGTACGATTTCGGCGACGTCCGGGTTCTTCTTCTGCGGCATGATGCTCGAGCCGGTGGCGAAGGCGTCCGGAAGCTGCACGAGGGCGAACTCGGCGGTCGACCAGAGGACGATTTCTTCGCTCAGGCGCGACAGGTGCACGAGCGCGAGCGCGGCCGCGGCGTGGAACTCGACGACGAAGTCGCGGTCGGAAACGGCGTCCAGGGAGTTCGTGGCGACCGCCTCAAAGCCGAGTTCCTCGGCAACCGAGACGCGGTCGATGGGGTACGTCACCCCGGCGAGGGCGCCGGACCCGAGCGGCAGGCGATTCATACGCGTCCGCGCCTGCGCGAACCGCTCGCAGTCGCGGGCGAACATCGCCTCGTAGGCAAGGAGGTGGTGCGCCAGGAGCACGGGCTGCGCGCGCTGTAGGTGCGTGTAGCCCGAGATCACGGTCTCGGCCTCGCGATCGCTGACATCGAGGAGGGCGCGCCGCAGCGCCCGCAGCCGGGCGAGCGTCTCGTCACATGCGGCGCGGGTGAAGAGCCGGAGGTCCGTCGCGACCTGGTCGTTGCGGGAGCGGGCCGTATGGAGGCGGCCAGCCGGCGCACCGATGCGCTCAGCCAGCGCGGCCTCGACGTTGAGGTGGATGTCCTCGCGGTCGGGTCGGAACGCGAACGCACCCGCGTCGATATCGGCGCGAATCGCCTCGAGACCGTCGACGATGGCGGTGCAGTCGGCCTCGGTGATGACGGCCTGACGGGCGAGCATGCGCGCGTGCGCGATGGAGCCGGCGATGTCCTCGCGGTAGAGGCGGCGGTCGAATGAGATCGAGGCGGTGAACGCCTCCACGAGCGCGTCCGTGGGGGCGTTGAAGCGGCCTCCCCACAGTTTGTCGGGCGCGGGGCCAGTCTGGCTCATGGGCTCCTCGAAGCGGTCTGCCTGCCGTCGAGGCTAGCAGAGGGCCGTGCGCGGCGCGAGCACAACGCATCGCGCGCTGTCGTACGCGACGGCCAGGCCCAGCGTCCGTGCAGCGGGCACCACCCGGGACGGACGGACAGGGATCGCGGCTCCCGCGTGGGCCGTGGTACGGTACCGTGCGCATCCGGACAGATTTGATCAGAAAGGAATGATGCCCGTGCGGGCCCTTGATTCATGGATGAAGCGCGCCTCACGCGCGGGAGTGCTGCTTGCTGTGCTCGTGTTTGGCGTCGCCCTGGTTGCCTGCGGTGGCGGGGACGACGAGGAGGGGAGCAGCGACGCCACCTCGACGCCGACCGCGAGCGGCGGAACCGGCGGCGCGACGGCGAGCGCGACCACCACTGGCGGCTCCACGGCGACCGCCACCAGGACTGCGGGCGCAGCCACTCCCGCGGCGACATCCTCAAGCGGCGGTGCGAATCTCGGTACCGAGCAGGGGAATCGGATCGCGACCGCGGCGATGCTGGTGGAGTCCGACCTCCCCGGCACCGGCTGGACGGTCATTTCGACCGACGACTTCGAGGGATCGCTGCTGAGCGCGGAGGACACTGAGCTCGCGAACACCCCCGCCTGCAGCGCGTACGTGAAGAAGGTCACGGACGCCGCGAAGAAGGCCGAGGCAGCACGCGTCGGGCGGGCGGCTCGTGGCTTCCAGGAGGCCGGCGCGTTCTTCGGCACCTCGATCGACGTCGAAGTCACGGTCTTCAAGGACTCCGGGACGGCGAGCTCGCTCGTCTCCGAGGCGAAGGGCGCGTTTGGATCGGCGGACTTCGAGGACTGTTTCCGCGAGGTGCTCAAGGGCTCCGAGGGGGACATCCCCGAGGAAGTGGAGTTTGAGTTGAAGGCCGGGAAGCCCCTGACCTCCGCGCCCCACAATGGCGTCGCACAGGCCTTCGACGTCTCGCTGTCCTCGGCGGGGATCTCATTCGCCCTCCACGCGGAGCTGTACGCATGGGCGGACAAGAACGCCGTGGCGTTCGTCTCGATCTTCGGTGCGCCGGAAGAGATCAAGGAAGACGCAGTGAAGGCCGCGGTTGCGAAGACGGATCAGAAGCTCTCGGCCGCACAGTAGTCAACGCGCACGAGCGACACAAACGGAGGAGGGCCTACGGCCCTCCTCCTCGCTCCTCGGCGGATCCCGGCGGATGCCCCGCGCCGTCGCGGACGGCCCGCACAATCGCGTCCGCCAGCCGCTCCAGCGGCTCCTCCACGGTCAGGACGATGGGGCTCTCGTCGGCCTCGGGGGGTTCGAGCGTCGCGAGCTGCGCGGGGAGTCCGGTGACGGGCATGAAGTGGTCGCGCGCCACCATCCTCGCTTCGAGCAGCGCTTGCTCACCCGCGAGGTACACCAGGAGCACGTCGTCGCGCCGGCCGCCCGTGAGGACGTCGCGGTACGCCCGCCTGAGGGCGGAGCACGCGAGGACGAGCGGCGTGCCCCGGCTTCGGGCGTCCGTCACCAGGGCCGCGAGGCGTTCGAGCCAGGGCCGACGGTCCTGGTCGCTGAGCGCATGACCGGCGCGCATTCGCTCAACGCTCGCGGGCAAGTGGTAGTCGTCTGCGTCGACGAAGCGCCAGCCGAGGCGGGCGGCGGCGAGCGCGCCCACGGTGCTCTTTCCGGAGCCGGCCACGCCCATCACCAGGACGATCACCACTGACCTCTTCTCGCCAGCCTCGGCACTGAACGGTAGCTCAGTCTTAACACCGGCGGTCGATCATGGATCCGACGCGCGCGGAACTGCCGCCTCCCGGCGGCGATCGAGGAGGGCAGTCAATGACGGACGGCGACGGGAGCACGGTCGCGCTGCGTGAGCGCGCAGGCGCCATCTCGCAGCAGGACCTCGAACTGACGGACGCGTGGTGGCGAGCCGCGAACTATCTCGCGGTGGGCCAGATCTACCTGCTCGATAACGCGATGCTGCGCGAGCCACTGCGACCTGAACACGTGAAGCCCCGCCTGCTCGGGCACTGGGGCACCACGCCGGGGCTGAACCTCCTCTATGCGCACATCAACCGGCAGATCAACCGGCGTGACCTCGAAGCCATGTACATCATGGGGCCCGGCCACGGCGGGCCCGCCGCCGTGGCCAACGCATACCTCGAGGGCACGTACAGCGAGGCGTACCCGCAGGTGTCGCGAGACGAAGAGGGCATGACCCGCCTCTTCCGTGAATTCTCGTTCCCGGGCGGGATCGGCAGCCATGTAACGGCCGAAGTGCCGGGCTCGATCCACGAAGGGGGTGAGCTTGGGTACTCGCTGGCGCACGCGTACGGCGCGGCGTTCGACAACCCGCGCCTCACCGTATTCTGCGTCGTGGGTGACGGCGAGGCGGAGACGGGGGCGCTCGCCACGAGCTGGCATTCGAACAAGTTCCTGAACCCAGTCACGGACGGCGCGGTGCTGCCGATCCTGCACCTCAACGGTTACAAGATCGCGAGTCCCGCGATCCTCGCGCGGGTGCCGCACGAGGAACTGCAGTCACTCCTCGAGGGGTACGGGTACCGGCCGTACTGGGTCGAGGGGGACAAGCCGGAGGACGTTCACCAGCAACTGGCGGCGGCGCTGGACGCCGCGCTCGACGAAATCGCCCACATCCAGCGGTCAGCGCGCGGCGAGGGGGCTCGCGGCCGTCCTCGCTGGCCGGCGATCATCTTCAGGACGCCGAAGGGCTGGACCGGCCCGCACGAGGTAGACGGACAGCAGACGGAGGGGACGTTCCGGTCGCACCAGGTGCCGCTGGCCGACATCGGCGACAATCCGCAGCACCTCGAGCTGCTCGAGTCGTGGATGCGGAGCTACCGGCCGGAGGAACTGTTCGATGCCGGCGGCACACTGCGCCCGGAGATCGCCGGGCTGGCGCCCTCAGGAGAGCGCCGGATGAGCGCGAGTCCACACGCCAACGGGGGCGTGCTCATGCGGCCGCTGCGGCTCCCCGACGCAACTGCCTACGCCGTGCCGGTGCCGTCTCCCGGGACCGCCTTCTCAGAGGCGACGCGGGTGCTGGGCGCGTATCTGCGCGACATCATTCGGGAGAATCCGGAGACATTCCGTCTGTTCGGGCCGGACGAGACGGCGTCGAACCGGCTTAGCCCCGTCTTCGAGGCAACCGACCGTGCGTGGCAGGGGCCGGTGGTGGACACCGACGACCACCTGGCGCCCGACGGACGGGTACTCGAGGTGCTGTCCGAGCACCTGTGCCAGGGATGGCTCGAAGGCTACCTACTTACGGGGCGCCACGGCCTCTTCAACTGCTACGAGGCGTTCATCCACGTCATCGACTCGATGTTCAACCAGCACGCCAAGTGGCTGAAGGTGAGCCGCGAGGTGCCGTGGCGACGGCCGGTGGCGTCGTTGAACTACCTGCTCACAAGCCATGTCTGGCGGCAAGACCACAACGGCTTTTCGCACCAGGATCCCGGGTTCCTCGATATCGTGGTCAACAAGAAGGCGGAGGTGGTGCACGTGTACCTCCCGCCCGACGCGAACACGCTGCTTTCGGTGGCCGACCACTGCCTCCGCACGCGAGACTTCGTGAACGTGATCGTGGCCGGAAAGCAGCGGGCGCTGACGTACCTCTCCGCGGAGGAAGCGGCCCTGCATGTCCGACGAGGCATCGGGATCTGGGAGTGGGCCAGCAATGACACGGATGGCGAGCCCGACATCGTTATGGCGTGTTGCGGCGACATCCCGACGCTGGAGACGCTGGCCGCTGTCGACCTGCTGCGCCAGCACCTCCCGGAGCTCAAAGTCCGGGTGGTGAACGTCGTCGACCTGATGCGGCTGCAGTCAGCCTCCGAGCACCCGCATGGGCTCTCGGACCGGGAGTACAACACGCTCTTCCCGGTCGGCGTGCCGATCATGTTCGCCTTCCATGGCTATCCGTGGCTGATCCATCGGCTGACGTATCGCCGGCTCGGTGACGAGCACCTGCATGTCAGGGGGTACAAGGAAGAGGGGACCGTGACGACGCCGTTCGACATGGTGATGTTGAACGACCTCGACCGGTTCCACCTGGTCATCGACGTCATCGACCGTGTGCCGAAGCTCGGCTCGCGCGCGGCGCACCTGCGCCAGCACATGGTGGACGCGCGCCAGCGCGCGCGCGCCTACACGCGGCAGTTCGGGGAGGACGTGCCCGAGATCTCGCAGTGGACGTGGCCGTATTGAGGGGCCAGTGACGAGTCCGGTGCCCGGCCGGCGCGCAGGCGCGATCCTGGTGGTCAATGCCGGATCGAGCAGCCTAAAGCTCCGAGTGCTCGACGGGGACGACCGCGTCATTGAGCACGTCGACCTGCCGGCAATCAAGGACGCGGACGACGTCGATGCGATCCGCGCGTTGCTGGACCGGCACCCCTCGGTGGGCGCGGTCGGGCATCGCGTGGTCCACGGTGGGGCGGTGTTTCGTGAATCCACACTCGTGACGGACGAGGTGGTTGAGCGCCTGCGGGGCGTGTCCGACCTGGCGCCACTGCACAATCCGTCGGCGCTCGCGGGCCTCGAGGCGATGCGCGCGGCGGCGCCCGACCTGCCCAACCTCGTGTGCTTCGACACGGCGTTCCACGCGACGCTGAGGCCGGAAGCGGCGACGTACGCCATACCGGGGCGCTGGACCGAGGAGTGGGGCATCCGGCGGTACGGGTTCCACGGGCTGAGCCACGCCTACGTCGCGAGGCGAGTCCCGGAGCTGTTGGGACGTACGGCCGTCGGCCTGCGCATCGTGAGTTGCCACCTCGGAGCAGGGGCGTCGCTGTGCGCCATCGAGGACGGGCGCTCGGTGGACACGACGATGGGGTTCACCCCCCTCGAGGGTCTGGTCATGGCCACCCGCTCCGGTTCGCTGGACCCTGGAATCATCGTGCACGTGCAGCGGCACCACGGTCTCGGGATCGCAGAGGTGGAACGAGCCCTGGACGAGGACTCCGGGCTGCGGGGGCTCGCAGGCGGCTCCGGCGATATGCGCCAGGTGGAACACGCCATCGACGCGGGCGATGCGCAGGCCGCCCTCGCCTTCGATGTGTACGTGCACCGCCTGTGCGCAGGCATCGCCGCCATGGCAGCTTCCCTCGGAGGCATCGATGCCGTCGCGTTCACGGGCGGCGTCGGCGAAGGTTCCGCGCGTGTCCGCAGCGAGGCGGCGAAGCGCCTCACATTTCTGGGGCTATCCGTCGATGACCGCCGGAACGGCGAGACGGGCGAGGACGACCGCGTGCTGTCTCCCGACGATGCGGCGGTGCCGGCGCTGCTGGTGCACGCGCGCGAAGACCTTGAGATCACGCGCGAGGTGCGACGCGTCCTGAGTCGATGACGCTCGTGCTCAACGCCGAGACTGGAAGCCTCGGATCGGGACGGGTACCATCGTTCGGTCGTTTCGGTCCCAGGGACACTCGTGTCCCCGTCCTCGTGGTCGCTCCCCAGGTGGCTGAACGCGGTCGACGCACGGAGGACCGCGCCCGCTGGCGGAGGCTATGTCTGTAGTCGCGTACTTCTCGATGGATCTCGCGCTGGAGTCGGACATCCCGACGTACAGTGGCGGGCTGGGCGTCCTCGCGGGTGACATGCTGCGCTCGGCGGCCGACCTGGGCCTGCCGCTGGTGGGTGTGTCGCTGCTGTATCGCAAGGGGTACTTCCGTCAGCGGCTGGACGAGACAGGGAACCAGATCGAGGCGGACGCCGGCTGGCGCCCAGAAGGGCGGCTCACCGAGCTGCCGGCCCGCGTCACGGTCGAGGTCGAGGGGCGCACCGTGCAGCTTCGCGCCTGGCAGTACTGCATCCGGGGCGCCCGAGGCTCGGAGCTCCCGGTCTTCCTCCTCGACAGCGACCTGCCTCAGAACGCCGCCGAAGACCGCGGCCTGACGGACCACCTCTACGGCGGAGACCCGCCTTATCGGTTGGCGCAGGAGGTCGTGCTCGGCATCGGGGGGGTGCGCCTTCTGCGTGCGCTGGGGTACACAGACATCCCCACGTTCCATATGAACGAGGGCCACTCCGCGCTGCTGGCGCTGGCGTTGCTCCACGAGCGCCTCGGCACGCGGCCCATCGCCGGCGCCGGGGACGCCGACTTCGAGGCCGTGCGTCAGCTATGCGTGTTCACCACGCATACGCCCGTATCCGCCGGCCACGACAAGTTCGAGTGGGACCTGGTGCATCGGATCCTCGGGGAGAAGCACGCCTCGTTCCTGCGATCGAAGGCGACGTCTGGCGAGCGGCTCAACATGACGCACCTCGCGCTCCGGTTCTCACGCTACGTGAACGCGGTCGCGCTGCGCCACGCCCAGGTGTCACGAGAGATGTTTCCGGAGCAGACTATCCACGCGATCACCAACGGCGTGCACACAGCCACCTGGCTCGCGCCGGCGTTCAAGCAGCTCTACGACCGCCATATCCCCGACTGGCGACTCGATAGCTCCGATCTCCGCCACGCCGTCGCGATCCCGCTGCGCGACATCGACGACGCGCACATCGAGGCGAAGCGACGGTTGCTGCACGCGGTCGCGAACCGGAGCGACCAGATCCTCCTTCCGGGCGCCTTCACGATCGGCTTCGCGCGCCGCGCGGCGACCTACAAGCGCGCCGACCTCGTGTTCTCGGACATCGAGCGACTGCGCCGTATCGCCGACCGGATCGGGCCGATCCAGTTCATTTACTCGGGGAAAGCGCATCCACAGGACATGGGCGGGAAAGACGTCATCCGCCGCGTCTTCGAGGCCTATCGTGCGCTGCGGGACGAGGTGCCGGTTGTGTACCTCGAAGACTACGACATGGAGCTCGGAGGCCTGGTATGCGCCGGCGTCGACCTGTGGCTCAACACGCCGGAACAGCCACTTGAGGCGTCAGGGACGAGCGGCATGAAGGCCGCGCTCAACGGCGTCCCCAGCCTCAGTGTGCTGGACGGCTGGTGGATCGAGGGCCACGTCGAAGGTGTGACGGGGTGGGCCATCGGGCTCAGTCCGTGGGAGGGCGCCCCCGACACCGAGGCGGAAGCGGACTCTCTCTACACGAAGCTCGAGACCAGCATCCTGCCGCTCTTCTACGGCGCCCGCGAGCGCTACAACGAAATCCAGCGATCGGCGATCGCGTTGAACGGCTCGTTCTTCAACACGGAGCGCATGGTGCGCCAGTACGCGGCGAACGCGTACGGGCTGCACACGTAGCGTCAGGGCTGGACTCGCTGCCCTATGCCTCGCAGCACCCGCAGACATGCCTCGCGCTGCCCTGCGGCGTACGGGGGGACGTGCACCTGGCGCGGTGATAGCTCCAGTGGCCGACCGTTCGGCGTCAGCAGGCTGCCGCCGACACCCTCGAGGATCGCAGCGCCGCCGGCGACATCCCAGATCGACCGCGGGCCCGTCGAGAGATAGACGTCCGCCGTCCCGTCAGCGGCGTGCACCAGCTTCACGGCCGCCGACCCCGCCGGGTACACCTCGAACGGGATCTGGTAGTGCAGGCGCCGGCGCTCGTAGTCGTGGCGGGACACGACGACGCGGCGCACCTCGCCGTCGACGGCGAGCGGCGGCAGCGGCTGGCCGTTCTTGCGCGCCTCGCGGCGGGTGTCCGTCACCAGGGCGGAGTACACCTCGCCGGTACCGGGCAGCGCGACCGCGCCGAGGGTGAGGCGGTCCTCGATGAACAGGCCGACGGTCACGCCGTACTCGGGCAGGCCGCGGATGAACTCTCGCGTCCCATCGAGGGGGTCGACGACCCATGTCGGCTCGCCGTGCAGCAGCGGCGCGACCTGCTCTGACTCCTCGGAGAGCCACTGAGCGCCTTGCATGAGCGGCATGAGCCGTTCGTGCAACGTCTCATCGGAGGCGTAGTCCGCGTCGGTGACCGGCCCCTCGCCCCACTTGTGGCCGACGCGCATGTCGCCGCGCCCGACCACCGCCAGGATGGCGTCGCTCGCGGCGCGGACCGCGTCCTCGAGCGCGTCGCGCAGGGCATCGAGGTCCACGTCCAGCACGTCGGTCCCTTCGGGCGCTCCGGAGCCCGATGCTACACTCCGGAACGGAATGCGCATCTCCTCGCCGCTCCGCCGCTCCGCCCACCGTACGCCACTGGTACGCGCGCTGCAGGGCGCCGTCGGGCCGCGGAACGTCCTCTACCTCTCCGAGGACCTGCTCGCATACGAGTACGATGCGACAATCGAGCGACACCGGCCCGAGGCAGTCGTGTTTCCGGGCAGCACCGAGGAGGTCGCGACGTGCGTGCGCGCGGCGAGCGAGCACGGGGCGCCGATCGTGCCGCGGGGATCGGGCACCGGACTGGCGGGCGGGGCGGTCCCCGTGCGCGGCGGCGTGGTGATCGTCCTCACGCGCATGAACAGCATCCTGGAGATCGACCCGCGCGACCGAGTAGCCGTGGTCGAGCCGGGAGTGATCAACCTGGCCCTGCAGGAGGCATGCGCTCGTCACGGCCTGCTCTACGCGCCGGACCCGTCGTCGCAGCGCATCTGCACGCTCGGTGGGAACATCGCTTCGAACTCGGGCGGGCCGCACACGCTCGCGCACGGCAGCACGGTGAACCATGTGCTCGGCATCGAGGTGGTGCTGCCCGATGGCCGGGTGACCTGGCTCGGCGGACGGCAGCCGGACGCACCCGGCGTCGACCTCCGCGGGCTCTTCGTCGGCTCGGAAGGAACGCTCGGGATCGTGACGCGCATCTGCGTGCGGCTGGAGCGGGCGCCCGAAGCCGTCCGCACGCTGCTCGCGGTCTTCGAGAGCATCGATGACGCCTCGGAGGCCGTGTCGGCCATCATCCGGCGAGGCATCATCCCAGTGGCGCTCGAGATGCTCGACCAGGAGATCATCCGCGCGGTCGAGCCGCGTCTGCACGTCGGCTACCCGATGGACGCGGGCGCGGTCCTGCTCATCGAGGTCGAGGGACTGCGTGAGGCCGTGACCGAGGACGAGGCGGCGGTCATCGCCGTCTGTCGCGAGCTGCACGCTCGCGAGGTGCGCACGGCCGAGACCGAGGAGGAGCGGGCCCGCCTGTGGGAGGGCCGCAAGGGGGGCATCGGCGCGATCGGGGCGATCAGCCCGAACTTCTACATCCTCGACGGCGTGGTGCCTCGCACGCGGCTGCCCGAGGTGATGCGAGACGTCATGCGGCTCTCGGAAGCGGCCGGGTTCCGCTGCGCGAACATCTTCCACGCGGGCGATGGCAACCTGCACCCGAACATCATGTTCGACGAGCTCGAGCCCGGGGCGACCGGTCGGGTGCTCGCGCTCGGGGGGCAGATCATGCGGGTCTGTGTGGATGCCGGCGGCTCGATCACCGGCGAGCACGGCGTCGGACTCGAGAAGCGCTCCTACATGGAGTGGATCTTCGGGCCCTCCGACCTCGAGGCGATGGGGCGGATCCGCGTCGCGTTCGGCGCGGACGAGCGTTTCAACCCATGCAAGATGCTGCCCACGGGACGCGGATGCGGACAGGCGCACGCCTCGGACGTCCTCCGCCACCTGCAGACGCCGGGCGTGTACGTGTGACCGCCACCGCCGCGGATCCCATCGAGGCGGCGCTGCCGCCGGAGCGACGACGGCCGGCCGAGGAGTACCCGGTCGACGGCGTGATCCCGCGTGTGGCCTTCCGTCCCGGGACCGCCGACGAGGTTGCCGCGCTGCTGCAGGCCGCGGACGCTGCTGATGCCGTCGTCGTGCCGCAGGGCGCACGGACGGCGCTGCGGCTCGGGCGGCCGCTCGCCCGCTACGATGTCGCCCTGGACACCACCGCGTTGAATCGGGTGGTGGCGTACGAACCGGAAGACCTCACCGTGACCGTCGAGGCAGGGATCACCCTCGAAGCATTGCAGGGCGTGCTCGGGGAACGCGGACAGTATCTCCCCATCGATCCGCCGCCAGACGACCGCGTGACGGTCGGTGGGCTCCTCGCGACGGCGCGACCGGGGGCATGGCGCGGGCATCTGCCGGCGGCGCGTGACCTCGTCCTCGGGGCGGCGGTAGCGACGCCCGAAGGCGCGCTGGTGCGTTCGGGCGGCCGCGTGGTGAAGAACGTGAGCGGCTACGACTTGCACCGCATGCACACGGGCGCCCTCGGGGCGTTCGGGGTAATCGTCGAGGCTTCCTTCAAGGTGGCGCCGCTTCCCGCTGGCCGCCGGACCTTCGCACTCGAGTGCGCGCACCTCGAGCAGGCGTCAGAGATCGCGTCCACGCTGTGGGACCGGGCATTACCGCTGCGCTCGCTCGTGTTGCTCGCCGGACCCGCGGCTCAAGCGGCCGGCCTACCTCCGGCGCCGCACGTGCTCCTCGAGGCCATCGGGAGGGACGCGGTCCTCCAGCGGGCCGCGGACGCTGTGAAGACGCAGGCGGTGCTCCTGCACGCCGTCCGCGGCATCGAGCCGGGCGACACGCCATGGACTCTGCTCCGCGCACTGGCCGGCTCGCGGATGGGTTCCGTGCTCCGACTGGGTGTCCCCGCCTCGCGAGTTGCCGCTGCAGTCGAGGCCGCCTCCGGTGCCGGCTGCGTCGCCTGGGGCCATCTCGCCTCGGGCTCCGTGCTTGCCACGGCGGCCTCGCTGGACGGGTCGACGATCGAGGGACTTCGCGATCACGCCGTCGAGGCGGGCGGCTTCCTCCAGATCGAGGCAGCCGATGCCTCGCTGCGCGCCACCGTCGACCCGTTCGCCACGGCAGAGCGCGACCTCGTGCGTGCGCTGAAGGCGCAGTTCGATCCGCGGGGGACGATCAACCGTGGCCGCTGGATGGAGGGCGTGTGAACTCCGAGGTCACCCGCCCGGGGACAGTGACGCACCTCGGATTCGTCGGCGAGGACCGCCCCGCGCTGTCCGACCTGCAGAACTGCATCCACTGCGGGTTCTGCCTGCCGGTGTGCCCGACATACGTCGCGACGGGTCAGGAACTCGAATCGCCACGCGGCCGGCTGCACTTGATCCGGTCGGTGCTCGAAGGAAGGGCCGACACCAGCGGTGCGCTCCTCGCACACCTGGACCTCTGCCTCCAATGCCGCGCCTGCGAAACCGCGTGCCCCTCGTCGGTGCCGTACGGTCGCATCATGGAGGACGCACGCGCCTCCACCATGGCGCGCGGTGTTGCACGCCGGCCGCTGAGCTGGACGCTGCGGGCCGCTTTCCTGCGGCACGTCGTGGCGCGGCCGCAGGTAATCAGAGCGCTGTTCGCGCTCGGGCGCGCCTATACCCGTTCCGGCCTCCAACGGCAGATCCGAGGACCGTGGCGCGACGCAGTCCCGCCATCTCTTCGGGCGATCGAGGCACGTGCGCCGGTCCTCGACCAGTCGCGATATGGACGCACGGGCACGCTCGCGCGTCCCGAGCAGCCGCGCACGCGCGTGGCGCTGCTCCTCGGGTGCGTGCAGGGCGACCTGTACCCGAACGTGCACGAGGCGACCGTGCGCGTACTCAAGCGTCTGGGCTGCGAGGTCATCGCACCGGCCGGCCAGGCTTGCTGTGGCGCGCTACACACCCACGCCGGAGATGCCTCGGCCGCCCGGGCGCTGGCCCGGCGAAACATCGAGGCGTTCGAAGCTGCCGGCGTCGACGCCATTATCGTGAACGCCGCAGGCTGCGGGGCGGCGATGAAGGAGTACGGGCGCCTGCTGCGGCATGACGATGCCTGGCGGCAGCGCGCCGAGCGGCTGGCCGCCAGCGTGCGCGACGTGATCGAGTTCGTCGCGTTGCAGCCACTCGGGGGCGGTCTCGGGGACCTCGACATCGACGTAACCGTGCAGGACGCGTGCCACCTGGCGCACGCGCAGGGCATCCGCGAGGCGCCCCGCGCCATCCTTCGCGCTATTCCGGGCCTGCGCCTCCATGAGATGCGCACCCCTGACCGATGCTGCGGTGGCGCCGGCCTCTACACGCTGGTCCAGCGCGAGATGTCACAGCAGGTGCTGGACGCGAAGCTCGAGGACATCGCGGGGACGGAAGCGACCGTGATCGTCACCTCGAACCCGGGCTGCACGCTCCAGATCGAGGGCGGGCTGGTGGCGAGCGGCCGTCCCGCGGTCGTGCGCCACGTGATCGAGCTGCTGGACGACGCTTACCGGGCGGGGGACGTCAGTCGCTCGCGACCCGCCACATGGAGCTCAACCGCGACTCGTTGAACTCGAACGCGTCGAACTCGTAGCCGCGCACCTCGGGAGCGAGCGAGGCGAACTCGGGAGGCGCGGAGAGCGGGAACATCGCGGGACCCTGGTCGAGCAGCACTGTCTGCGCCTTGCGCGACTCCTCGGCCCGTTCTCGGGGGTCGAGCGCGGCAAACACCGGCCGCAAAGCGGCGTCGTACACCGGGTCAGAGTATCCCCAGAGCGATAGATTCCCGGTCAGGCCGCCGGTCAGGTGGAGGCGAAGCCCCACATCGGGCGTCCGCAGGTCCTCGAGCTCGAAGAGCGCCGCCTCGAAGTCGCCGGCGAAGAACAGAGGCGCCCAGTTGTCCGGCGGCAGCAGGTTCACGCGAGGAGCCAGCCCGGCCTCCCGGAGCTGCACGTCCACGAGCTGAGCCACAGCGCGCATGACGGTGGTGTTCGGGCCCTCGATGCCGAATTCGAGGCCGGTCCGGCCCGCGGCGTCGAGAAGCTTGCGCGCCTCGGCGACGTCTCGCCGGTAGAGCGAGTGCTTCAGCAGGTCGGCTTCGGGCAGGGCGTCTCCGGCGTGGGCCGGCCCCACGGGACCGCTCAAATACCCGGCGTCGACCGCGGCAATCGCGCTTCGGTCGAGGGCGAGCGAGATCGCCCGGCGCACTCGGACATCCTGGAACGCCGCCACGAAGCGCACGTTGCCGCCCGTAGGGCCCGACTTCTGCGGGAACAGAGAGAGTCCGAGCCCGCGCATGCGCCTCGAGGGCCGTTTGGACACCGTGGCGCCGGCGCGCGCCCCAGCAGCGTCGGGCTGCGTGTCGCGCTCGTGCACGCGCACGTCGAGCTCCCCCGCTATGAACGCGGCGTCGAGGTCGCGGTCCCCGGGGGTGTCCGCCACCAGCAGGCCTTCCAGCAGCGGCTGATCCGAGCGGTGAAACAGCGGGTGCGCGGCCATCGCAAGGCCGGCGCTATCCCGTTGCGTGGGTACGAACGGGCCGCTGCCGAGGCGCGCATCGACGGCCTCGTACCGGATCTGGGAGCGCACGCTCGCCAGGAGCGGGTCCGCCAGGTAGTCGAAGAGCAGGTTGAACGGGGCGCGCAGGCGGAGCACGACCGTCAGGATGTCGGGCGCCTCGACGCGGTCGATCACACTCGCGAAGAGGAACTCACGGTCCGCCGCGCGTTCCTGGAAGTCGTGCTGCACGTCCTGCGCCGTGAGAGCAGACGCGAGGTTCTGGCTGTCCGGATGGAAGCGCAGGTCTTCGCGCAGCTTGAAGGTGATCGCGAGCGAGTCGTCGACGCGGGCCGAACGCGCGAGGTCGCCTGAGGCGCGGCTGCGCCGCGGGTCGAAGGCCACGAGCGTCGAGTACACGAGTCCCGCGGGCCCCGCCGGCGAAGGGCTCCCCACGCCCGGCGCGAGACGCAGGGTCCCGGACCGCTCCTTCTGTGACGGCGCCCCCGGCGCCTCGCCCAACAGGTCGCCGCCGCCGCAGGCCGCGAAGAGGGCGCCCACGGCAGAAGCGCCGCCCAGGCGCAGCAATTCACGGCGACCGTACAGCCGGGGCAAGGACATCGAGGCGATCGTCCCGTTTCGCGCTATGGGTGGGCGGTACGCCATAGTACGGAGGCTAGCCGCGGCCCGCTAGCCGCTTCACCCGCTGAGCGGCGACACTGGTGACGTGGACGAGCAGAGCGAGGCGCGCCGACCGCGGAGCACTGTGAAGGTGCTCGGGAGCCTGTTGCTCGCGGTCGTCGTCGGGCTCGCAGCCGTCGTTGGGTGCCTGTCGCTCGTCGTATCAAGCACACCGTCGCACACGCTGGAGGTTCCGCAGGGCGAGCTGACAGTCGGGGCGCCCCGGTTCTATGCGCAGCCGAGCTTTGGCGCGGACGCCTCCGGAAGGACGTTCGGGGTGTGGCTGCTGGTCCCCGAGGTGGGAAGCACACGCGCGCTCCTCGCAGAGGACCCCGCCAGCGGGTGTTATGTGAACTGGCGTGGCGAACTCGCCGTCGAAGGGCAGACCGGGGTGTTTGTCGACACGTGCGATGGGACGTCGTACGGACGCGACGGGACCGTGCTCTCTGGCACGGCCCCGCGCGGTCTTGACTCCTTCGACGTCGATGTCACGGCGACCGCGTTCGTCGTCGACCTGGAGCGCGTCCTGCTCGGGCGCTGCCGCGACGGTGGGAATGCAGGCGGCTGCTCGCCGCCCGGGCAGCCTCGCTACCAGGCTCGCTAGCGGTTCGAGGGCGCTGCGCCCGAGGTTCCCGTCCGCTACCAGATCCCGAGCATCATCTTGACCTCTTCCGAGGCCATGGTCTTCGGGTCCCAGGGCGGGTCCCAGACGAGGTTCACCTCGACGTCTTCAACGCCGTCCATCTGCGTGAGCATGTGGTACGCCTGGCCCTGGATCATCGGGCCGACGGGACAGCCCGGTGACGTAAGCGTGAGGTCGATCGTAACGAGACCCTCGTCGTCGATATCGACGTGGTAGACGAGGCCCAGGTCCACAATGCTCATGCGCAGCTCCGGGTCCTGGATCTGGCGTACGACCTCCCACAGCTCCTCTGCGCTGGGACGCGCTTCCGTCGTTGTGTCGGTGTCGGCCATCACTGGCTCCTTTCGTCCGTCGTCACAGGGACGCGGGCGGCATCGTTGGACAGCGCCTGCTCGAGGGTCTTCCACGCGAGCGAAGCGCATTTCACGCGCACCGGGAACTTCGCGACGCCCACGAGCGCCTCGATGTCGCCGTACTCCTCGCCGAGGGGCTCACCCTCGACCATCATGCGCTGGAATGCCTGAATCGCATCGCGCGCCTCGTCGACCGTGCGTCCCTTTATGTACTCGGTCATCATCGAGGCCGAAGCCTGCGAGATAGAGCATCCGTTTCCGTCAAAGGCGATGTTGGTGACCCGACCGTCATCGACGGTCACATCGAGCGTGATCTGGTCGCCGCAGAGCGGGTTCGCGCCGTCGGCCGAGCAGGACGCCGCGGCGCCCAGCCGTCCACGGTTCCTCGGGCTGCGGTAGTGATCGAGGAGGATGTCGCGGTACAGCTCCTCGAGGTCAGACGCGGGCATGGCCGAAGAACCTCGCTGCTTCCGTGATCGCCTCGGCGAGGGCATCCACCTCGGCGGGGGTGTTGTAGATGTAGAACGACGCGCGCGCGGTCGCCGGAATGCCGAGGTGCGTCATCACGGGCTGTGCGCAGTGGTGTCCGGTGCGGATCGCGACGCCGTGCGTGTCGAGGACCTGACCGATGTCGTGCGGGTGCAGCCCCTCGAGGCCGAACGAGACGACGCCGCCCCGCCGGTCGAGGTCGGTCGGGCCATAGAGCGTGATCCCGGGCAGGTCGATGAGCTTCGTCACCGCGTACTCAAGGAGCTCTCGCTCGTGCCGGCGGACTTTGTCCATGCCGAACGACTGCAGATAGTCGATCGCCTTGCCGAACGCGATGACGTCGGCGATGTTCGGCGTCCCCGCCTCGAACTTGTACGGCACCTCATTCCAGGTCGACTGCTCCATGGAGACGGTCAAGATCATGTCGCCGCCACCGAGGAACGGCGGCATCGCCTCGAGCAGTTCTCGGCGGCCCCAGAGGACGCCCACGCCGGTCGGCCCGAGCATCTTGTGCGCCGAGAACGCGAGGAAATCGGCACCGAGCGCACGCACGTCGGTCGGTAGGTGCGGCACGCTCTGCGCGCCGTCCACCAGCACGACTGCCCCGTGGCGGTGCGCCAGCTCGATCAGCTCCTCGAGCGGCACGATCGTGCCGAGGGCGTTCGACATCTGCGTGATCGCGAGCAGCTTCGTACGGGGGCCGATGAGCCGGCGCGCCTCATCGAAGTCGAGCGTGCCGTCATCATGCATCGGAATGTAGCGCAGCACGACGCCGCGCTCGTCTCGCAACATCTGCCACGGGACGATGTTGGAATGGTGCTCGATCTCGGAGATCACGACCTCGTCGCCTGCCTCGAGGAACGTCCGTCCGTACGAGTGTGCGACGAGGTTGATCGACTCCGTGGTGTTACGCGTGAAGACGATCTCAGAGGAGTGGGCCGCGTTGATGAACGCGCGCACCTTTTCCCGCGCGCCCTCGTAGGCGTCCGTCGCCTCCTGCGAGAGCGTGTGCACGCCACGATGGATGTTCGCGTTGAAGTCGCGGTAGTAGCGCGTGATCTCGGCGATCACCTGCACGGGCTTCTGCGAAGTAGCCGCGTTGTCGAGGTAGACGAGCGGGCGCCCGTTGACCTCGCGGCGCAGCACGGGGAAGTCCCGGCGGATCGACTCGAGATCGAACTCGCGCTGGCCGTTCGCGGCATCGGGGTCGTAGACGTGGGGCGTGCTCATGGGGCACGGCCTCCCTCACAGTCGATGAACACCTCATCGCCGTCCACGGTGACCGCGTAAGAGTGGACACTGCGCACGGCGGGCAGCGTGAGCACGCGTCCCGTGCGTGCGTCGAAGGCGGCGCCGTGACGAGGACAGATGATGCGGTCGCCGCGGAGGCTGCCCTCGCCCAGCGGGCCGTTGTCGTGCGTGCAACGGTTGTCGATGGCGTACAGCGTGCCGTCAATGTTGCTCACGGCGAGCGAGCGCGCTCCGCATTCCACGACGCGGACCTCGCCGGCCGGGATCTCGGACGTGCTCGCCACGCGATCGAGGGTCACAGTTCCGCCGTCTGGAGCTTCGCGAACACGCGCGCCTCGAGCTCCTCGCTGAAGCCCTCGATCGGCAGCTCGCCGACGACGGACTGGAAGAAGCCCGCCACCAGCAGCTGCAGCGCCTGACGCCGGTCGAGGCCGCGGCTCTCGAGGTAGAACAGCGCGTCCCGGTCGACGGGACCGACGGTGGCGCCGTGGCCGCAGCGCACAACGTCGGCGGTCAGGATCTCGAGGACGGGGTCAGAGTCGGCCTTCGCAGATCCCGACAGCAGCAGGTTCTTGTTCGCCTGGTTGGCGTTCGCGCCCTGCGCGCCCTCGCCCACCCGCGTGATGCCGTAATAGACCGAGCGCGAGGCACCGGCGAGCGCGGACTTCACCTCGACCTCGGAGGTGGTGCGAGGGCCGATGTGGTCCTGCAGCGTCACGAAGTCGAAGTGCTGGTCGGCGTTGCCGAGGGCGACGGCGCGGATGACGGATGTCGCGCCTTCGCCTTCGAGCAGCACTTCGACGGTCTGCTTCAGCAGCTGCGCGCCCATCGCCACGGACGCGACCTGCAGGTCGGCGTCCTTCGCGAGGCGTGCGCGGAGCCAGGTGAAGTCGCGTGTGGCGTCGCCCCACTGATCGTCCAGAAGCAGCTTCACGCGCGATGCCTGCTCGGCAACGACCTCGATTATGCCGACTGCGAGCAGCGGCGCTGCGCCGGAACGCACGCGGAGCACGATGGTCACCTCGCCGCGCTCCTCGGCGACGACGAGCAACCGCGGATACACGGCGGCGCCGTCGAGCGCGGACGCATCGACGGTGATCACGACGGGCTGGTCGAACGCCTGCCCGCGCGGCGCGTGCACGAGGACGCCGTCCTCCCACTGCGCCGCGTTGGCAGCGATGAACTTGCCCTCCGTCGTCGCGACGACGGACCCGAGGCGCTCCTGGACGACCTCAGACGTGGCCTCCACGAGGCGTCCGGCGAAGCCGCCCGCTGGCGCCGCGCCCTCGACGGTGACCGCTGGCCGTGCAGGCGGGAACGTCTCGAGGTCCAGCCCCTGGAGGTCGGTATAACGCCACGGTCGCAGCGCGGGCGTCGGCACCGGCAGCGCCGAGGAGGCGCGAGCCGCTTCCGCGCGAGCATCCTGCAGCCACTGAGGTTCGCCACGCTCACGCGAGGCGGCGGCGACCTGGGACTCTGTGTAGCGCTCGGCGGTGGCCGTGCGTTCAGTCATGACGGTGTCCTCGAATCCGTTGACGGCGTTAGCCGACCGAGCCTTCCATCTGGAGTTCGATCAGGCGGTTCAACTCGATCGCGTACTCCATCGGGAGCTCCTTGACGATCGGCTCGACGAACCCGTTCACGACCATCTTCGCTGCCTCCTCCTCCGGGATGCCGCGGGCCATGAGGTAGAACAGCTGGTCTTCGCCGAGCTTGGAAACGGACGCTTCGTGCCCGATCTGCACGCGCTCCTCGTCCACCTCCATCGTCGGGTAGGTGTCCGAGCGCGACAGCTCATCGAGGAGCAGCGCGTCGCAGCGGACCGTGGACGAGGCGTTCTCCGCGCCCTCGTACACCTTGAGCAGACCGCGATACGAGGTGCGGCCGTTCCCACGGGAGACCGACTTCGAGACGATGGCGCTCGAGGTGTTGGGCGCCACATGCACGATCTTGCCGCCCGCGTCCTGGTGCTGTCCGTTGCCGGCGAACGCGAGCGAGAGGATCTCGCCGTGCGCGCCCTCGCCCATCAGGTAGACGGACGGGTACTTCATCGTGAGCTTAGAGCCGAGGTTGCCGTCCACCCACTCCATGACGGCGTCCTCATACGCATACGCGCGCTTCGTCACGAGGTTGTAGACGTTGTTCGACCAGTTCTGGATCGTCGTGTAGCGGACGCGCGCGCCCTTCTTCACGATGATCTCGACGACCGCTGAGTGCAGCGAGTCCGTGCTGTAGATGGGCGCCGTGCAGCCCTCGACGTAGTGCACGTAGGAGCCTTCGTCCGCGATGATCAGCGTCCGCTCGAACTGGCCCATGTTCTCGGTGTTGATGCGGAAGTAGGCCTGCAGCGGGATCTCGACGCGCACACCCTTCGGCACGTAGATAAACGAGCCGCCGGACCACACCGCCGAGTTGAGCGCGGCGTAACGGTTGTCGCCGGCCGGGACGACCGTGCCGAAATGCTCACGCACGAGGTCCTCGTGCTCCGCGAGCCCCTGGTCCATCCCGAGGAAGACGACGCCCTGCTTCTTCAGGTCCTCACGGATGTTGTGGTAGACAACCTCGGAGTCGTACTGGGCGCCGGCCCCGGCGAGGAACTGGCGCTCCGCCTCCGGAATGCCGAGCTTGTCGAAGGTGTCCTTGATGTACTCAGGGACATCCTCCCACTTCGTCGCATCTCGGTCGGTGGCGCGCACGTAGTAGTGGATGTTCTCGAAGTCGATCGCCTGCAGCAGCTCGGGGCTGCCGGCCCACGTCGGGTCATGCAGCCGGCGAAAGGTGGCGAGGGCCTCGAGGCGCTGCTCGAGCATCCACTCGGGCTCACCCTTCATCTTCGACATGCCGCGGATCATGTCTTCATTGAGGCCCTTCTCCGCGATGAAGAGCGGCTTCTCATCGTCGTGGAAGCCCCACTTGTACTCACCGACGGCCTCGCGGGCCTGGATGTTGGTGGTCATCAGACAGCCGCCTCTTCCTTCTCACGGCTCAGGCCCAGTTCCTGCAGGATCGGGTCGTAGCCGGTGGTCTCGATCTGCTTCGCAAGGCTCGCGTCGCCCGAGCGGACGATGCGCCCATTCACGAGCACGTGCACGAAGTCAGGCTGGATGTAGTTCAGAATCCGCTCGTAATGCGTGATGAGCAGGATGCCCATCTCCGAGGTACGGAGCGCGTTGACGCCCTCGGCGACCGTCCGCAGGGCGTCGACATCGAGGCCAGAGTCGGTCTCATCGAGGATGGCGAGGTCGGGCTTGAGCATGCCGAGCTGGAGGATCTCGGCGCGCTTCTTCTCGCCGCCGGAGAAGCCGTCGTTGACGTAGCGGCGGGCGAACGACTCGTCCATCTTCAGCTGCCCGAGCGTGGCGCGAAGCTCCGTGAGGAACTCGCGGGCAGGGACCTCCTGTCCACGGCGGGCCTGCAGGGCGGCGCGGAGCAGGTTCACCATCGTCACGCCGGGGATAGGCGTGGGGTACTGGAACGAGAGGAAGAGGCCCTCCCGAGCCCGCTTGTCGGCGCTCCACTCGGTGATGTCCTCGCCCTTGAAGAGGATCTGACCGCCATCGACGGCGTACGCGGGGCTGCCGGCGATCGTGCTGGCGAGCGTGCTCTTACCGGAGCCGTTTGGCCCCATCAAGGCGTGCACCTCGCCGCGGCCGACCGTGAGGTCGACGCCTTTGACGATCTGGATGTCTGGCTTCTCCGCGATGCTGACTTGCAGGCCGCGCACCTCGAGGATGGGTTCACTCATCGGCTGATTGCCTTTCCGTTCGACTAGTTCCGCACCAGCTCGGGGTGCGCCTCGGGGGCGAGTTCGTCCCCGTCATGTGTTTCCTGCAGACGCGCAACGAGGTACTCACACGTCGGCGAGCCCTCGACGATCGTCGCGACCTGCTCGACCGCCTCACCGAGCAGCAGCTCAATGGTGCGGCGGTCGGCCGCGCACGCGGCGTGCGTACCCTCCGCCGTGGAGCGGTAGGGGCATCCGATGTTGCGCAGACGGATGCGCTCACCCTCGTCGACGACATCGTTGAGGATGCCCTCGGCGCGCAGGACGTCAGCGACCTGCGCGACGCGGTCATCGAGGTTCCTGGCGCTGATCCGAGGGGCGTACGAGCGGGCGATGTCCTCGGCGACGCCGTTGAACACCTGCTCGAGGACCCAGATCCCGTCGTGCCCGGACACTGCATCGGCCGGCAGCCGGGTGAGCGCCGGGTAGAGCCGGTCGAGCAGCCGCGCGTAGTGCCCGGAGGCGGACCGCTCCTCTCCCGCCTCGCTCAGGAAGTAGCGTGTCACGGGGCGGCCACGCGGCTGCCGATCGAGGCGCATCTCCACAAGGCCTTCGGCAATCATGATGTCCATGTGCCGACGTACCGAGCCCGGCGAGACACCGATCGCCTCCGCGACCTCAGCGACCGAGGAGGGCCCCCGGTCGTGGAGGATGCGTACGACCTCGTCGCGTGTGCGTTCCACTGCGCTGCTCGCATGTCTGCCGAGGGTCGCCACGCCTCGACGAGTGCTTGATTGGGCTATCGACCTCCAGTGTCCGCCGGGCCCCCGGCTATGTCAATGTTTCTTTCAATTAATTGCGAAAAAGTCCCTGAAAGAGCGGGGCGCGAGAGTGGCGCCGAGTGCGTAGACATCGTCCCGCGCGGCGGTACGGCTCGCGGTCGTGCGCGCTCAGGCGCACGCGTCTCGAATCGCGGAGGCCATCTCGGCCATCCGCCGGGTGACCACGCCCGGCGCCTGCAGACCATTGGTGATATACGCGACCGCGAGGCCATACCTCGGGTCCGCGTACGCGACCGACGACTGCTGCCCCGCGTGCCCGAAGACACCCGGACCGTCGTGGTAGTCGAAGGGGTCGCCCTCCAGGCCGCTCAGGTAGAACCCGAGGCCGTACCGCTTCGGCACGTCCTGCGTGCGGTCCCGAGCGGTTTCGGCCTGTACGCGAGTCGCCTCCGTAAGCGTCTCGGGCCGCAGGAGTGGCCGGCCCGACTCACGCGGCAGGAGGCCAGCGTAGAAGCTCGCGAGCGCGGTCGCCGTCCCGTACCCGTTTACGGCGGGAGCCTGTGCGCGTGCCATCGCCTCTGTATTGAAGACCTCGACAATTCTCGAGGTGGCATGGAGATCGCCCGCGGGGTCGTGTCGCGTCTCCTCGGACATCGCGTAGACGGGGACGCGGTCCGCCACTCGCGCCCCGCTGAGACCGAGGGAGATGCTGTCCTCGATGCCGAGCGGCGTGAACACCTCGTCGCGCATGAAGTCGCGCGGCATGCGGCCATCGACGCGTCGGACGACCTCGCCGAGCGCCCATCCGTAAGTGACCGGGTGGTAGCCGACGGCGGCGCCCGGCTTCCAGGCCGCCGGGATTGTGGCCGTCTGCGCGGTCGCGTACGCCCAGTCGTCCACCCGCGACCAGTCGAAGTCGTGCGCCAGCTGGGGGAAGCCACCCTGGTGCGTGAGGACGTGGCGCACCGTCACCTGACGCTTGCCGCCCTGGCCGAACTGCGGCCAGAAGGAGGCGACCGGCGTGTCGTAGGACAACCGCCCGCGGTCGTGGAGCAGATGCACGCACACCGCCGCGATCGGCTTCGTCGCGGAGAACAGCAGCATCGGGTCATCGCGGGTCAGTCGGCGTCCGGGCGCCACGACTCCTCCGGCCAGTTCGAGGACCAGGGCGCCGTCGCGGACCACTGCCAGCTGCGCGCCGGGGTGCCAGCCCGCCTCGAGCTGCTGCGCGAAGAGGTCCTCGACCCGTGCGCGTCCGCCGTCCGTCAGTCCGCGCCCGAGAGAGGAGGCGGAAAGGCCGGTCACTCGGAGGCCGCCCGAGCTGCAGCGACGACGTCCTCGATGCGCCGCATGTAGGTCGCCGGATCCTGCAGCCCGTTCGTGATGTAGGCGAGCGCGAGGCCGGACGACGGGTCGGCGTAGCCAATCGCGCACTGCTGGCCGCCATGACCAAACACCCCAGACGCGGCGTACGGCTCCCAGATGCCCCCCACCATGAACCCGAGTCCATACGAGGACGGCAGCCCTGTGGTCCGGTCGGCCACCGACTCCGCCTGAACGCGTGTCGCGTCCGCGACCGTCTCGGGACGCAGGACCGTCGTTTCGCCGAGACTGCCCCCCTGCTCGAGCATCGCGTAGAACCGCGCGAGCGCCTCGGCGGTCCCGACCGCATTCGCGGCGGGAATCTGCGCCATGAGCGTGGACGGCCGGTTGAAGCGCTCCACCATCTCCGAGGTGCGCCGCTCGACCCCCTCGGGATCCTCGAACGTCACTTCGGACATGGCCTCAACCGGGACCACGCACGACAGATCGTGCTGGTCCACACCCAGGGAGGCTTCCATGCCGATGGGGCCGAACAACTCGTCGCGCATGAACTCGCGGGGCATCCGGCCGTCGACGCGCCGGATCAGTTCCCCGAGGACGAAGCCGTACGTCACGGGGTGATAGCCGACCTCGGCGCCAGACTCCCATTGCGCGGCGAGGCCCGCGACGGCCCTCGTCACGGCGTCCCAGTCGCCGATGCTTGCCCAGTCGAAATCGCGGGGGAAGATGGGAAAGCCGCCGCGATGCGTCAGGACGTGCCGGGGCGTGCACGCGGCCTTGCCGCCTTCGCCGAACTCCGGCCATACGTCGGCGATCGGCCGGTCGAGGTCGAGCTGCCCGCGCTCGGCAAGCATGAGGATGCAGACGGCCGTAAGCGGTTTCGTCGCCGAGAACCAGAGCATGCGAGCCTCCGCGGGAGCCGCTGCTCCCAGTCGCTCGTCAAGCCGGAGTACGCCATCACGGTAGACCGCGAGCTGTGCGCCGTGATGCCAGCCGCGATCGAGGTGCTCGCGCGCCACCGCGCTGAGCGCCCTGGATCCGGCAGACGTGAGGGGACGGGAGCGGGAGGGCGTCACGCGTTCATTCTAGGCAGCCCGCAGGTGGCGTGCCCGGTCCGTTGACAGCGGTCCCCCGCCAGATGACGATCGACGCATGATGAGCAGGGAGTCTCTTGAACGGGACGTGGCGCGCAGCGGATACCGCGTAACGGGGCCGCGCCGGGAGCTCCTCGCAACGTTACAGGAGATGGGCGACCACTTCACGGCGGAGGGCCTCGTCGCCGCGTCGCCTGGTGTGGGCCGCGCCACGGTTTTCCGCACGCTGCGCCTTCTGCAGGACATCGGCGCGCTCTGCCAGGTCGTCCTCGACGACGGAACGCTGCAATACCGGCTCACCAGCGGGGGCCACCACCACCATGTCGTGTGCTCGCGTTGCGGCGCGGTGAACGACTTCTCCGCGTGCGACATCCAGGGCCTGCTCGATGAGATCGCCGAGCGCACCGGATACGCCATCGACGCCCATCGCCTCGAGGTCTACGGGCGCTGCTCAGACTGCCGTCGGGAACTCGCCGAGGTGGAACCGGCGGGCGTCTGACGTACGGGTCGTCTCAGTTGCGAGAGCCATCGCACCGCCAGGCTAGCAGCAGGACGGGTCGTCGAGGCTGCAGCAGTCGGCCGTGTCGAGGCCGGCGGGAGCCACCAACTCGATCATCGGTCCGCTGAACTGCCAGCCACGGCGTGCCGGGCTACCGCCGGGGCGCCGAGCGTTGATCAGCGCGCTCGCCCAGGCCTCGGCGCCTGCCTCCGCGGTCTCGATCGCGATGTCCTCGAAGCCGGCCGCCTCGAGACGCGCCCGGTAGTCAGCGATGTGAAGCGCGCCTGACTTGCAGCCAGACCAGAGATCGAGGTCAGAGCGCTCCTCGTCGCTGATCTCGCGCAGCAGCACGACATCCGAGACCTGGAATCGACCGCCGGGGCGGAGGACGCGCCGCGCCTCACGGAACACCGCATCCTTGTCGGGCGAGAGGTTGATCACACAGTTCGAGATGACGACGTCGGCGGACGCGTCGTCGAGCGGGAGTTCCTCGATCAACCCCCTGCGGAACTCGACGTGGCCGACCTCGTCACCGTGGTCGAGCAGCCGCGCCCGGTTGGCGTTCGCCAGCGCGAGCATGTCGTCTGTCATGTCGACGCCGACCACGTGCCCGGCCGGTCCCACCTGCCGCGCCGCGAGGAAGCAGTCGAGCCCGGCGCCCGACCCGAGGTCAACGACGGTTTCCCCCGGCCGCAATTGCGCAATGGCGATCGGGTTGCCGCAGCCGTACGACACGACGCCGTCTGGGACGGCCTCGCCGGCGTAGAGCGTCCCCGCGAGCCCCTGAGCGTCGGCGCGGCCTTCGAATGCGGCGCGTGCTCGAGCCCCGTAGGCGTTCCGTACGGCGTCGCGGATCTCGTCCGTGCCGGTTGTCATTTCGGACCTCCTCGCTTCGGCTGATGCCCTATCGTACGCGACTTCCGTACTCATCGTTCGGGCGTTCCTGCGCACCAATTGACACTTAATCTCAAAGTCGGTATAGGTACTGCGTATCAATTGCAGGGAGGCGTCGTGTTGCGGGCATCGGTTGTGTGGGTCGTGCTATTCGGCGCAGTCGCCGGGCTCTTTGTGGCGTGTGGCGACGACTCAGGCGAACCCGCTGACGTCATCGCGACGACGGTCCAGATCGGGGCGCTGACGAAGGAGGTGGCGGGCGACCGCCTCGTCGTGCACACCCTCGTCGGGCCGGGAGTCGACCCCCACGACTACGAAGCCACCGCCACTGACCTTCGCCGGATCGGGGACGCGAAACTCGTCCTCCGCAATGGCATCGGCCTTGACGACTTCCTCGACCGCGCCCTCGAGAGTGGGGATGCGGAGCGCGTCGTCACCACGACCGAGGGCATCGAGGTGCGGCACAGCGATGAGGATTCCGCGGTCGAAGGCGATCACGAGGAGGAGGCCGCCGACCACGACCACGGCGGCGAGGACCCGCACGTCTGGCATGACCCGCTGAACGTAACGATCATGGTGGACAACATCGTCCAGGCGCTGTCCGACGCGTTCCCGGATGATGCCGCGACGTTCCGTCAGAATGGCGACGCCTACAAGGCGGTGCTTGACCGGACCGACACGGAGATCCGCCAGATCATCGAGGGCATCCCGCCCGCCAACCGCAAGATGGTCACGAACCATGACGCATTCGGGTACTTCATCGACCGCTACGGGCTGACGTTCGTCGGGGCGGTGATTCCGGGGCTGTCCACGCAGGGGGAGCCGTCCGCGAAAGAGCTGGCGGACCTCGAGGAGACGATCCGCAACGAGGGCGTGAAGGCAATCTTCGCCGAAAGCTCCGTCGACCCGAAAGTCGCGCGAGAGATCGCCGGTGACACGGGCGTGCGCATTGTGGACGACCTCTACGGCGACTCCCTCGGAGAGGAGGGGACCGATGCAGCAACGGTCCACGGTATGCTCCTCGCTAATGCCCGAACGATCGCAGACGCTCTCCGCTGACCGGCCCGCAGCGACCGGCGCTCCGGGCCCTCTGGTCCTCGATGACGTCCGGGTGGGGTATGACTCGACGTTCGTCCTCTCCGGGATGACGTTCGAGGTGAACCCGGGTGACATCGTGGGCGTGATCGGACCGAACGGGGGTGGGAAGAGCACGCTCCTGAAAGCGGTCGCTCGCGTGCTGCCGCTGCGCGCGGGGCGCGTCACGCTCGCGGGACGGGCCATCGAGGAATACGCGGGGCGGATCGCGTTCGTCCCGCAGCGTGAGGACGTGAACTGGGACTTCCCCGCCACGGCCCTGGACGTCGCGATGATGGGCCGGTACCGGAGCATGGGGTGGCTGCGCTGGCCGTCGCGAGGGGACCGGGCGCGAGCCGAGGCCGCGCTTGAGCGGCTCGGACTCGGCGGCATGGGCCGGCGCCACATCAGCCAGTTTTCGGGCGGCCAGCAGCAACGGATCTTCCTCGCGCGCGCCCTCGTGCAGGACCCACTGGTGGTGCTGCTCGACGAGCCCTTCACAGGGATCGACGCCGCGAACCGCGCAGTGTTTCACGAAGCGATCGCTGCCTTCGCGCGCGCCGGAGTCATCGTGCTCATGGCGACGCACGACCTCGATGAAGTCGCGACGACCTGCTCGCACGTGTGCTGCGTGAACGAACGTCTGGTGGCCTTCGGGCGGACCGAGGACGTATACACGCCGGAGGTGCTGAAAGAGACGTTCGCCGGACAGGTCGCGGTGTTCAGGTGATCGGGTGGATTACGGATCCTCTGCAGTACCCGTTTCTGCAACGGGCGCTGATCGAGATCGCAATCGTCGGGGCGCTGTGCGGACTCGTCGGCTGTTTTGTGGTGCTGCGCGGGCTCGCCTTCATCGGAGACGCGCTGGCGCACGCCGTATTTCCGGGCGTCGTGCTGTCCTACCTCGCTGGCCGCAGCATCCTGGTCGGCGCATTCGTGTTCGGGGGGCTGACGGCGCTCGGCATCGGCGTCCTGTCGAAGAGCCGCCGCGTCACCGAGGACACGGCAATCGGCGTGATCTTCGCCGCGTTCTTCGCTCTGGGGGTGGTGCTGCTGAGCCGGCAAACGGGGTTCCGACGCGACCTCGGCTCGTTGCTCTTCGGCAGCATCCTCGGTGTCTCGACGCAGGACGTCATCGTGACGGCCGCGATCGCGGCGGTCGTGGCGGCCGTCCTGCTGGCCCTTCTGAAGGAGTTCGCGCTGGTGGCCTTCGATGTCACCCTCGCGAGGTCGCTCGGCTACCCCGTGTTCCGGCTCGACCTGGCGCTGCTGATGCTCGTTTCTGCGACGATCGTCGTCAGCCTGCAGACCGTGGGGAACATCCTGATCCTCGCGCTCATCGTGACCCCGCCGGCGACCGGCCGGCTGCTCACCGATCAGCTCGGGAAGATGCTGCTGCTCAGCGCGAGCATCGGAGTCGCGAGTGGGGTCGTGGGTCTCTACATCTCCTACCACGCGGGCAGCGCGGCCGGCGGAACGATCGTGCTCACCGCGACCGCCTGCTTCCTCGTGGCGCTGGTGCTGGCGCCGAACCACGGGCTGCTGAGCACGCACATCCAGCGTCGCCGCGGTCGGCACCACGTACACCACTACCACCCGGCGGGCGAGGACCCCGACCCGGCGTAGGAGGGTTCGGGCCCTTGTCGGAGACGCTGGTGGAGAGTGCGCTCCAGTGCTCGAGACGCAGCGGCGGGATCGAGTGAGGGGGGTCCCGATCCCGCCGCGAGGAACTCAGCGCTCCCTGCCTCGGAGTGTGCCCCTATCGCGTTACAGGCGCGTACATTCATCGTGAACGCCGCGTTAAGTCCCCGGGGGTTGCCATGGCGAGACGGCTGCCGTTCTCGGTGAAGCGGGCGGAGACGGCGCTGCGGACCGGCGACCAGGTCATGGCGCGCCTCATCGATGCCCACGGGCCGTTTCGGCCCCGTCCGGGCGACGACCCGTATTCCGCGCTGGTCCGTACGATCCTCTTCCAGCAGCTCGCCGGGGCGGCCGCGCGCGCCATCGACCGCAAGTGGCGAGCCCTGTACGGCGACGGCGGACGCACGCCCACGCCGCGCGAGATCCTCGAGACATCGGACGAGCAGTTCCGTTCCGCCGGCGTCTCGAGGCAGAAGGCGTCCTACCTCCGCGACCTCGCGCTGCACGTCGCCGATGGCCGTCTCGATTTCGCGGCCATCAGCCGCCTGGAAGACGCCGAAGTCGTGAAGCGCCTCACGGACGTACACGGACTCGGCGAGTGGAGCGCGCACATGTTCCTCATGTTCGAGCTCGGCCGCCCGGACGTGCTGCCGACCGGCGACATGGGCATGCGCAACGGCATGCGCATCGCGTACCGCCTCGAAACGGTGCCGACACCCGCGCAGGCCCGCGAGATTGGCGCGCCCTGGGCCCCGTTTCGCACGGTGGGCGCCTGGTACATGTGGCGCGCCGCGGAAACCATCACGCCGGTTCCTTGACGGGCGCTGTCGATCTGCGGGGTCCTCGCTCGTCGTCTGCTTGGATGCGCGAGGAGGTCTCGCGCCAGACGAAAGGATCGATGATGAAGTACATGCTGCTGATCTACTCGGTGGAGACGAACCGGGAAGCCGATCACCCGGATCAGAACGCGCTCATGGCCGAATACATGGCGTACGGCGAGATGCTGCGGCGTGACGGCCACTTTGTCGCCGGGGATGCCCTGCAGCCGACGATGACGGCCACAACTGTGCGGGTGCGCGATGGAGCGACCGCAACATCCGACGGTCCGTTCGCTGAGACGAAGGAGCAGCTGGGCGGCTACTACCTCGTCGAGGCGAGCGACCTCGATGAGGCGATCAAGCTGGCGGGACAGATCCCGGACGCGCGCAACGGGAGCATCGAAATCCGCCCGCTGATGCAGTTCGACATGCCCCAGGGCTGACGGGTGCGATACCTGCTGCTGGTCTACACGGACGAGCGGCTGCTTCCGGAGTTCATGACGCCCGAGGTGTTCGAGCAGTTCGAGGCGCTTGGCCGGGAGCTCCTCGCCTCGGGGCGTCTGGTGATGACCGGGGGCCTCGCCGCGACGGACGCCGCGACCACGGTGCGTGTCCGAGAGGGGGAAGTGCTTGTCACGGACGGGCCGTTCGCCGAGACGCACGAGCAACTCGGTGGCTTCTCGCTCGCCGAGTTCGACTCGCTCGAAGACGCCCTCGCGATGGCGGCGCGCGTCCCGACCGCCGCCCTTGGCTGCGTGGAAGTGCGTCCGCTGATGGACTTCACGGTCCAGCCGTGACCGACGACGCGACTCGCGAGGCCATGGACGCCGTCTTCCGTGAGGAAGGCGGCGCCATCCTCGCGACGCTCATCCGCTCCTGTGGCGACTTCGACCTCGCGCAGGACGCGCTGCAGGATGCGATGGCCGTGGCACTGGAGCGGTGGCCGTCGACCGGCGTGCCGCGAAACGCCGCAGCGTGGCTGACCACGACGGCGCGGCGGCGCGCCATCGACCGTCTGCGGCGGGATCAGACATTCGGGCGCAAGCTCCAGGCGCTGGGGTCCCTGCTCGAGGCGCAGGAGGGCGTCCCGGACGAGGACTCGGACGCCGCTGTGGCCGACGACCGCCTGCGGCTCATCTTCACTTGCTGCCACCCCGCGCTCGCACCGGAAGCGCAGGTGGCGCTCACGCTGCGTACGCTCGGCGGCCTCACGACCGCGGAGATCGCGCGCGCATTCCTGGTGCCCGAGCCGACGATGGCACAGCGCCTCGTGCGGGTGAAACGCAAGATCCGAGACGCCGGGATCCCCTACCGCGTCCCCGCGCCCGAAGACCTCCCGGCCCGGCTGGACTCGGTCCTCACCGTGATCTACCTGGTCTTCAACGAGGGGTATACGGCAACGGCCGGCGACCGCCTGGTGCGCGTCGACCTGTGCGCTGAGGCGATCCGTCTCGCGAGACTGCTCGACTCGCTGCTGCCGGGACAGCCGGAGTTGCTGGGCCTGCTGGCACTCATGCTGCTGCATGACGCGCGTCGCGACGCGCGCGTGGACGCCACCGGTGACCTCGTCACGCTCGAGGAGCAGGACCGCACCCTGTGGAAGCACGACCAGATCGAAGAGGGTGCGGCACTCGTCGAACGCGCGCTGCGGCACGCGCGGGCGGGGCCGTACCAGATCCAGGGCGCGATTGCCGCGCTGCACTGCGAAGCGCGTACCGCTGGCGAGACCGACTGGAGGCAGATCGCGGCGCTGTACGCCGTGCTGGAACGGATGCGGCCTACCGCGGTCGTCCGCCTGAACCGCGCCGCCGCAGTCGCGATGGCCGAGGGGCCGGCGGCCGGCCTCGCGATCCTCGAAGACATCGAGGCGGCGGGTGGCCTGCCGCGCTACCACCTCCTGCCGGCAGCGCGTGCCGACCTGCTACGACGCGCGGGGCACCCACGGGAAGCGGCGGACGCGTACCGGCAGGCCGCGGCGCTCTGCGAGAACGCGGTCGAGCGCCGCTACCTCGAGCGGCGGCTCATCGAGGTCAGCGAGATGAGCGCGGGCTGAGGCCGCCGTATCCTGACCTCACACGCCGCCCGTGGGGGGTGGCCCGAGGGAGGGGCTCGGCACAGATGATCGTCGGCACCGTCAAGGAAACCAAGCTCGAGGAGTACCGGGTGGCCCTGACCCCGGAAGGCGTCGCGGACATCGTACGCGCGGGGCATCGAGTGCTCGTCGAACGCTCAGCCGGCGTGGGCTCCAACTTCTTCAACGCGGAGTACGCAGGGGCCGGCGCCGAGCTACGGGACACGCCGGAGGAGGTCTACGCCGAAGCGGAGCTGATGTGCGAGGTGAAGGAGCCGCAGCCCTCCGAATACGGATTGCTGCGCGAAGGCCAGCTGCTGTTCACCTATCTCCACCTCGCGGCGGAGCCGCACGTTACAGACGCGCTCATCAAGTCGCGGTGCATCGCCATCGGCTACGAGACCGTGCGACGCGACGACGGTTTTCTTCCCCTGCTGGCGCCGATGTCCGAGATCGCGGGACGCATGGCGGTCGAGGTGGGGGGCCACTTCCTGAAGCGTCCGGGCGCCGGCCGCGGCGTGCTCCTCGGCGGACTGCCGGGGGTGCCGCCCGCGCACGTCGTCGTCGTGGGGTCGGGCAACGTGGGCAAGAACTCGGTGCGCGCGGCGGTGGGCGCGGGGGCCCGCGTGACCGTCGTCTCGAACAACGAGGACCAGCTGCGCAGCCTGGAGGAGCTGTACGCCGGCCGCGTGGAGACGCTCCTCAGCAGCCCGCAGGCGCTCACCAACGCCATCGAGGGGGCCGACCTCCTGATCGGCGCGGTGCTCGTCGAGGGCCGTCGCGCCCCGGTCGTGGTCACGCGCGAGATGGTGCGCTCGATGGGGCCAGGGGCCGTGATCGTGGACGTCGCAGTGGATCAGGGCGGCTGCATCGAGACCACGCGTCCGACCGACCACGTCCGCCCAACCTACGTCGATGAAGGCGTGGTGCACTACGCTGTGCCGAACATGCCCGGCGCCGTACCGCGCACCTCATCGCGAGCTCTGACTGGACTTACGCTCCCCTACATCCTGAAGGTCGCCAACGAGGGATTCGAGCACGCGGTGCTGCACGACGCGTCGCTGCGGCGCGCCGTGAACACGTACCGCGGGACGATCACGCACCAGGGCGTGGCGGAGTCCCTCGGGAGGCCGTATGTGCCGCTCGAGAGCCTGCTCGCCGGGGGCAAGTAGGCCGGTCACGATACGGATCACCACGGCGGAACTGCTGCGTCTGCGGGCGCAGGCGCAGGGCTTCACCTCGGACGAGGGCGGGTTCCTCGACGTCGTGCGGCGTTCCGGTGGCCTCCAGGCGCAGGACGCGACGGCCGGCCTGCTCTCCGCTCGCGCGCGGACGCGCGCTCTTCGCGCCGACGATACGCGAGACGCGCGACTGCGGGACCGCACGGTCGTCCGGACGTGGGCGATGCGTGGCACGCTGCATTTCGTGCCCGCCGCAGACCTCGCATGGCTGCTGCCGCTGTTGGGGCCGCAGCTCATCGCCCGCGACCGGGGCCGTCTGAGGCAGCTCGGCCTCGATGACACGGCCGTCGAACGCGGGGTGGGGCTGGTGCGAAACCTGCTGGCCGAGCGCGGACCGTCATCGCGGGAGGCGATCCGGGCGTCGCTTCGCGAATACGGCCTACCGGCAGAAGGCCAGACAGTGGTGCATCTCCTCTACGTGGCCGCGCTCCAAGGACACATCTATTGCAGCGACGACCGCGGCGGGGGCACGTACGAATTCGCACTCCTCGATGACCTGATGGAGCGTGGTGACCCGCTGCCGCGCCCGGCGGCGCTCGCGGAACTGGCGCGTCGGTACCTCCGGGCCGCTGGACCGGCGGCAGTGGAGGACTTCGTCGCATGGTCGGCGCTCCCCGTGCGCGAGGCACGACACGCCTGGGACGCCATCGCGGCGGAGCGGGTCGAGGTCGAGTGGCCCGGAGGCACCGCCTGGCTACTGCAGGCCGGGGACGCGGGCCAGCGGCCGCCGCCGTCGCCGATCGTGCGCCTCTTGCCTCGCTTCGACACCTACCTCCTGTTGCACCGCACGCGAGACCTCATCTTCGACCCGGCGCAGACGAAGCGCGTCCTTCCCGGCGGCGGCATCCTGAACGCGACAGTCCTGGTCGACGGCAAGCTCGTGGGCGTCTGGCACCTCGACCGAAGGACGAAGCGCGCCCGCGTCGTCGTTGAGCCGTTCGAGACGCTTTCCGGGGAGATTCAGAAGGCCATCCAGGACGAGGCCGACGACATCGAACGCTTCCTCGAACGGTCCGCGCCGACCCCGCGAACCGAATCCCCCACGTAGGAGCCGCACCAGCAGAGAGGCCGCTCGGCCCCGCCGAGACGGTAGACTTGCCATCCTTTATTGATATGTAGTATCACTTCACGGTGTGACAGGGGGATCCGCCGTGGCAGGTGGCCGCTTCATCGAATTGCTTACTCCAGGTGAGTTGAACCTCATCGAAACCGTCCGCGACGTAAGCTCGGCGTTTGCGGCGAACGTTCCGATGCACGACCACGAAGCCACGGTCGCGTTCGAGCATCTGGAGGCCCTTCGTCAGTGCGGGTACCTCGCCGCGGCCGTGCCCGCGGAGCACGGAGGCGGCGGCGCCTCCCTGCTCGCCATCGTGCTGGCGCAGGCGGCGTTGGCCGAGTCGGATCCTTCGACGGCACTCGGTGTCGGCATGCACCTAATGGTGACGGGAGTCGAGAGCTGGGTGCCCAGCTGGGAACCAGATCGCCGCCGCGCGATGTACGCCGGCGTGGTCGCCGGGCGCATCTTCCTGAACGTACTCGCAACCGAGCCCGAGATGGGCTCGCCGCAGGGCGTCACGCGGCCTGCCACCACACTCACCCCGGTCGGAGCAGGCAAGTGGCTCCTCAGCGGACGCAAGACGTTTGCCACCTTCGCGCACGCGCTCACCCACGCGTTGGTGTTCGCCTCGGTCGAAGACGGAAGCGGGGATGTCGCGATGGCGGTCGTCCCCATGGACGCGAATGGGATCACGATCGAATGCACCTGGGACACCATCGGAATGCGTGGCACGGCGTCGCATGACGTGTATTTCTCAGAGGTGCCGCTCAGCGCCGCCGACCTCGTGACGCGTCGCCCGGCGGCGTTCACCGCGACTCGTCCGGCGATGTCGCCATGGTTTGTCCTGACCGTCGCCGCCTCGTACCTCGGCATCGCGCGCTCGGCACGCGATGAGGCCGTCTCGTTCGCGCGCCGACGCCGCCCGGGCGGCGGGCCGGCCGTCTCCACCGTGCCGTACGTCCGTGACCAGATCGCCCGGATGGACCTCCATCTGTTCGCCTGCGAGTCGATCCTCGTCATGGCGGCCCTCTCCGCCGGGCAGGACCTGGAGCGCGCGCCCCGGGTGCGACCGCTCGAGCCGCTCGAGGCAGCAGCGAAGATCGAGGTCGGTGACCGAGCCTGTGAGGTCGTGGACCTGGCGATGCGGGTAATGGGCGGCGCGGGACTCCAGCGGATGGGACGTCTCGAGCGGCTCTACCGGGATGTCCGCAGCGCGACCGTCCATCCACCGATCGAAGCGCGTGCGCTGGATATCCTGGCGCGGTCCGCGCTCGACGACCCAACCTACCGCTCGGGGATGATGGGGACCGCGCTGCTGCGGCCGGCCTCCGTCTAGCGAACCGATCAGGCGCCCGCGCTGGCGCGGAACGACGCAAGCGCGCGCGCTTCATCCTCCGGGTTCATTCGCATGAAGAGCGCCGAGGACTCAACGAGCGTTTCCCCCGCGTCGTTGGTGAGCGTCGCCTCCACCTCGATGCGCCGACCACGGTTGCGCGTGATGCGGGAGCGTGCGATGAGCGCCTCGGTGAGGCCGACGGCGCGGCGGAATCGCACTTCCATCTTCGCCGTGACAGCGAACACGCCGTCGGCGTACATCGCCCAGCCCATGGCCTCGTCGAGGAGCAGCGAAAGCAGTCCGCCATGCATGACCTCAGGGAACCCCTGGTCCTCCGGGCGAGGGACGTAGCGGGCGACGACGTCCCCGCCCTCACGCTCGAAGACGAGGTGGAAGCCGATCGGGTTGTGCCGCCCACACCCGAAGCAGTAGTGCTCCCGCAGCGCGGGGTCGGTGGTCATAGCTCGCTGGGTGTCACGCTGGCCGTACCCGCAAGCAGCACTGTGCCGTCCGCGGCTTGGCACGTGACGTCGTACGTCGCGACTCCCTCGGATACCCCCCGCAGCACGGCACGAGCAGCCACCGTCACGGGTGGTATGGCGGGCGCCCGCCACCGCACTTTGAGCCCGCCGCTGCGCGCCCATCGCTCGCCGAACGCCTCGCTCATCAACTCCGAGACCAGGGCGAGCACCAGCATGCCGTGCGCGATGCGCCGGCCGAACGGAGACGACGCCGCGAACGCCTCGTCGGTGTGGATCGGGTTGGGGTCACGTGCAGCTTCGGCGTAGGCATCCACCCGCGCCTGGTCGATCATGCGGGTCAGTGAGAGTTCGGCGGGCGGCGCGCTCATGCCGTCACCGCCGTCGTCGGAGCAACGACCGTCGTGCGCCCGCGAAGGACGACGCGGCCGGCCGTACGCAGCTCAGTAGCGATGACCACGATGTTCGACCCCTGCCGTTCCGACTGCTGCGCCACGACGAGCTCCGCCACCAGAGGCTCGCCCTGCTGGACGATGTCCAGGAACTCGAACTCCTGTCCGCCGTGCAGAGCGCCGTCCGGCAGCGGCATCTCCTCCATCAGCCCCGCGAGGATGTACGCGCCGAGCGCGAGCGGCGGCACGGAGACTGTCCAGGCGACGGCGGCCTCGCCCGTCGCGGCGAGGTACGCACGTACATCCGTGGCCGGCACGCGAAACGCGAGCGGCGGGAGGCGGTCCCCCCGCCGGAGTGCGTGGAAGTCGGTGCTCACGGATGCCGATTATCCGGGCAGGCCGCGAGGGGCGCTACCAGTTCCGCTCGGGGTCCGCCAGGTACAGCTCGATCGCGGCTGCGGCATTCTGTCCGTCAGCCAGAGCGGTGACGACCAGGTCCGCGCCGTTCACGTTGTCGCCGCCGGCGAACACGCCTCGCTGCGAACTCCGCATCGACTGCGGGTCGACGACGACGCGCCCCCAGCGGTCACGTCGCACAGCGGGCGCGGTCTCACCCCACTCCGGGTCGGCGTTGTAGCCGATCGCGATCACGACCGCGTCAGCGGCGATGTCGAAGTCTGAGCCCTCGACCGCCTCGGGCCGCGCGCGTCCGCTCTCGTCGGGCTCGCCGAGCCGCATGCGTCGGCAGCGCAACCCAGAGGCCTGTCCCGCGTCATCGACCAGCACTGAGACGGGCGTCGTGAGGAACTCAAACCGCACGCCCTCCTCGCGAGCGTGCTTGCGCTCCTCCACCCGGCCCTGCATCTCCACCTCCGTGCGCCGGTAGATCAGCGTGACTTCCTCCGCCCCCAGCCGGACAGCGGAACGGACACAGTCCATCGAGGTATCGCCGCCTCCCACGACCACGACGCGCCGGAAATCGGGCAGCGGCGTCTGCATCTCCTCGGGGAGCGCCTCACGCGGGAGGTTGGCGCGCACGAGGAACTCGGTCGCTTCGTGGACGCCGGGCGCATCCTCGTTGGGAATGCCAAGGTGGGCGCCCTCGGGCGCGCCGAACGCGAGGAACACCGCGTCGAACTCGTCGGCGAGCCGGTCGAGCGACAGGGACTCGCCGATCCGTGTCCCCGTCACCACCTCCACGCCGAGGTGCGCGAGATCCTCGAACTTCCGCGCCACCGCGGGCTTGTTCAGCTTGAAGTTGGGAATGCCGTACAGCAGCAGGCCCCCGGGGCGTGGCCATGCCTCGTACATCACCACGCGGTGCCCAGCGACCGCCAGCCGCTCGGCGCACCCGATGCCGGCTGGGCCCGTGCCAACGATCGCGATGCTGAACCCGGTCGCCGAGGCCACCGCCTGAGGCTGCGAAGGCGCGTGCCTGCGCTGCCACTCGGTGACGAACGTCTCGAGCTTGCCGATGGCCACGGGCGGCGCGTTCTTGCCGACCACGCAGTGCCCCTCGCAGAGGCGCTCCTGTGGGCAGAGCCGGCCGCACATCTCGGGCAGCGCGCTCGTCGCGCGAAACACATCTGCGGCACCGGCGAAGTCTCCCTGCTCCAGCAGCCAGAAGGAGCCCGGGATGTCGTTGTGCACCGGACACGCGCGCTGGCATGGCGCCGCCGGGCACTGGATGCAGCGCGTCGCCTCGGTCTTCGCGATCTCCGGGTCGAACAGGAACGTGACTTCGTCCCAGTTTCGCACGCGATCCTCGGGCGCCTGCTTCTGAGGCAACTGCGAGGGAATGCGCAGCCGCGCCTTGCGATCGATTTCTTTCGGGTCGGGCCGAGAGCGGACCGGGCGCGGGGAGGCCGGTTCGGTCGCCGCCGGATCCTGCTGAGTCATGTCTGCCCGCCATCGTCGTGCGTCGGACGCACCTCATGTGAACTGTTGCACGAACAGCCCTAGGGTATGTCCGGAGGGACGGGCGACTCAACCCTGAGGGTAGTCGTATCTGTATTGATATCCAGTATCATCAGAGGTACGCTAGGGCCGCGGCGGCACCCCCTTCCCGCCGTGTTGAGCGCGGGCCGGCAAGGGCCGGCCCGCGCGCATTCATCGAGCCTGATCACGCCGCTGGTGCCGCGGTGACCTCGGGCACTCGCTCGGCGTGGGCGACCCGAGCAGGCGGTTTCGGTCGCTTCGCGGCCATGAAGAAGACGGAGCCGAGGAGCGCTCCGACCGCCAGGACCGTGAAGCCGGCTCGATAGTCACCCGTGCGGTCGGCCATGAGGCCCGCGACGATGGGCCCGGCGGTATTCCCAAGCGTCACGATGAGCAGCGAGACTCCCATGATCTTCCCGAAGTGCGACGTCCCGAAGTAGTCGGCGCGCACCGCCTGCATCAGCGGGCCTCGAGTGCCCCATGCCCAGCCGTGCATCAGCGCGAAGGCGAGCACCATCGGTGTGTTGACCGCGAACGCCACCAGCAGCAGTCCGATGGCGTGCACGAACATGCACACGGTCGCGATGATGCGCTTGTCGAAGCGGTCGCCGAGGAAGCCGCCGCTCACCTGCCCCACGACCTGCGCCGCGGTCATCAGAGCGACGAACCCGCTTGCCTGTGTCAGCGTGTAGCCGAGGTTCTCTGTCAGGTGCAGTGTGAGATGCACCATCACCGCCGAGACGATGAGCAGGGCGGCACCATGCCCGAGCGATATGAACCAGAAGGCGCTGGTGCGCACGGCCTCGCGAGCTGTGAAGTCTTCGGACCCGTCGGCGGCCACCGCGCGGGCGCTCCGAGCGTCCGCCGGCGGCGCCGTCCCCGCGGGCACGCCGTCCACCGTCTCGCCGTAGTACTCGGGGCGGCGGCGCATCGCCATCGCCAGCGGGATGCAGGTCACCCACAGGAGGACGCCCGATACGGCCGCAGTCTCGCGCCAGCCGAACCGCTCGATGCTGAACACGGTGATCGGGATGAGCAGCCCTCCGGCCGCGAACCCAATCTGCGTAATGCCCAGCGCCTTCGCTCGATGCCGGCTGAACCAGCTGACCAGCGCCGTCGTGACCGCGAGAAAGCCGCCGAGCGTCGACCCAACCGACATCACGAAGTAGACCGCGTAGAATCCGACGAGCGACTGGATGAACGAAAAGCCGATCAGGCCCCCGCCGAGCAGCGCGATGCCAGCGATCATGACGTTGCGCGGACCAAATCGGTCCAGCAACCACCCCACGATCGGCCCAAGGATCCCGCTCTCCACCCCGGCCATCGAGAACGCACCGGACAGTTCGGCGCGCGTCCAGCCGAACTCCTTGCGCAGCACGGCCGCGTATGCCCCGAATGCCTGGTTGAAGAGCACCGCGATCGCGGCCTGCACTCCGGCGCCGATCGCGACCATCCACCAGCCGTAAAAGACATGCCCCCGCGGGCGGATGGTCGCGTCGAGCGACTCCATCACCCGCGCGGACCGTCGAGTTGACGCCACGGAACGCCTCGATTACATGCGGCGATGAGCGCAGAGTCTGCCGCGCCGCGCGCTTCGAGGCAAATCGTGTCCCGTCGAACGCTACACGACGGTCGGCGGCGTGTACTCGCCCCACTCCTCGCGCAGTACTCCGCACATCTCGCCGATTGTGGCGTATGTCCGGACTGCGTCGAGGATCGGGGGCATCAGCGGCTCGTCGCCACGTGCCGCCTCGCGCAGACGCGCGAGGGAGGCGGCGACCGCCGCATGGTCACGGCCTGCCCGCACCTTCGCGAGCCGCGCGACCTGCTCATCGCGCACTGCTGTGTTCGGCCGGAAGATGATCGGCGGCTGGTCCTCGACATCCACGAAGTCGTTCACGCCGACGATGACCCGCTCGCCCGACTCGATCTCGCGCTGGTAGGCGACCGCGGCCTCCTGGATCTCGGACTGCATGTAGCCGCCCTCGATGGCCGCGACCGACCCGCCGAGGTCGTCGACGCGGTCGATGATGGCCTGCGCCTCGCGCTCGAGTTCGTTGGTGAGCCACTCGACGTAGTACGACCCGGCAAGCGGGTCGATGGTGTCGGCGGCGCCCGTCTCGTGGGCGATGATCTGCTGCGTCCGCAGCGCCATCCGCTGCGCCTGCTCCGTGGGGATCGAGAGCGCCTCGTCGTAGCAGGACAGCGCGAGCGACTGCACGCCGCCGACCACGGCCGCGAGCGACTGGATCGAGGCGCGCACGATGTTGTTCAGCGGCTGCTGCGCCGTGAGCGTCGAACCGCCGGTCTGCGTATGCGTCCGGAACATCATCGACTCGGCCTGCTGCGCGCCGAAGCGCTCCTTCATCAGCCGCGCCCACATCCGGCGCAGTGCGCGATACTTCGCGACTTCCTCAAAGAAATAGTTGTGCGTGTTGAAGATCCACGAGATGCGCGGCGCCACGTCATCGATGTTCGCGCCGCGGCGCTCGCACTCGGAGATGTACTCAATGGCATTCGCGAAGGAGAAGCCGATCTCCTGCGCGGCCGTCGCCCCCGCATCCCTGATGTGGTATCCGGAGACGGAGATCGAGTTGAACCGCGGCGTCTGCGCGGCGCAGTACGTGATGAGGTCGGCCGCCAGTCGGACGGACTGCCGAGGCGGGAAGATGTAGGTCCCACGGGCCACGTACTCCTTGAGCACGTCGTTCTGGGCGGTGCCCGTGATCACGTTCGCCGCGTGGCCCTGCTTCTCCGCGACCGCGATGTACATCGCGACGAGGATCGCGGCCGGCGCGTTGATCGTCATCGAGGTCGAGATCTTGTCGAGCGGGATGCCCGCGAACATGTCCTCCATGTCCGCGAGCGTGTCGACGGCGACGCCGACCTGGCCGACTTCGCCGACGGCCATCTCGCTGTCGGAGTCGTAGCCGATCTGCGTCGGCAGGTCGAAGGCCACCGAGAGGCCCGTCTGGCCGTCTGCCATCAACTGGCGGAAGCGCTGGTTGCTCTCCTCCGCGGTGCCGAAGCCGGCGTACTGGCGCATCGTCCACAGCCGGCCGCGGTACATCGTCGGCTGGACGCCGCGCGTGAACGGGTACTGCCCGGGGAAACCGAGGTCCCGCAGGTAATCGACGGTGTCGACATCGTTGGGCGTGTAGAAGCGCTTCGTCTCCGCGGACGAGGTGCGGAACTCGCCCCGCCGCTCGGGGAACCGCTTGAGGACGCGCGCGAGCGCTTCGTCCTCCCATGCCGTCTGTGCGCTGGTGATGGCGTCGTTCGTCATGGTCTGTTTCCCAGTCTACCGGCAGTCGCTAGCGCGCTTCGTCCTCAAACGGGCCCTACGAGGGATCCTCGACCATTACGAGCGCGTCACCGACCACGATCTCGGTGCCGTCCGCCGCCGTCACCTTCGTGTCGAGCGTGACACGGCTGCGCTCCACGTCGACAGCAGTCGCGGTGAGCGTCGCGGTGATGGTGTCACCCGGCTTGACCGGCGCGCGGAAACGGCAGTTCTGGCTCATGTAGATGACGACCTTGCCCGGAGCCAGCTTCGTGCCGATGGCCGCCGAGATCACGCTCGCCGAGAGGATGCCATGCGCGATCGGCTCCTTGAAGCGGGTCCGCGCCGCAAAGGACGGGTCGAGGTGCAGCGGCTGGTCGTCGCCGGACACCTCCGCGAACTTCTGGATGTCCTCGGACGTGATGGTCTTCGTGAAGGACGCGGTGGTGCCCACCGCGATGCCGTGAACCTCGTCAGCCATGTGAAACCTCCTCGTGTGCGTGCGAATCGTACGGGGCGCGCCGCGGTTCAACAACAGCGGTCGAGCCCGCCCTCAGCTGTCGCGCCGACCGCGGGGCCGCCGCCGCTGGCGGCGTCGCTGCGCATGCTCCGGCCGCTCCGAGGTATGGACCGGGGCGGTTTGTTCCCCCTCGGCGGGCGGCGCGGCGCGCCCGCGGTCATACCGCCGCTGGAGCGCCCTGCCGATGCGCCGTGAGATGTGCAGTGACCAGAACGCGGCCGAGGCCACCAGCGGGATCGTCAGCGCCGTCACCGCCCAGTCCGCGGTGGTGATCAACGTCAGCATCGTGACGATACCCGTCACGATCGCTGTGAGAAGGAGGATCTGGCGGTCAGTCCACATGCGCAGCGCTATCGTACGGCGCGGCCCGGATGAGCGGGGACGGGTGTCCGGACGCGCTAGAACGCCGGCGCAGCCAGCGCGTCCTCCACCGCCCCCAGCAGGTCCTCCGGATGCGAGACGGGGGCCGAGCACACCGTGCCCACGCACACGTACGCGACGCCCTCGCGGTCGAGGGGGAGCGCAAGCTGGTACATCATCGAGGCGTCGCGCTCGGGGTGCAGGAGCTGCACCGTGCGGCTCGCGACGGGTAGCCGCAGCGCCCGCTGGCGCAGTGCCTCGGCGCGCTGCGACGCCTCCGAACCCTCGACGCCAGCAACGATCTGCACTTCGGCCTCCGGCGACAGGAAGCGGTCGACGGCCAGACCGTACCGCCCGGCGAGTGTGCCGTAGCCGCGGTAGCTCTCCGCGAAGTCCGCCAGTGTGTCCTCGGCGGTGCGCAGGTAGCGCTCGTCGTGAGTGAGGCGCCCGAGGCGCATGAACGCCTCGGCGACGTCCGCGTTCTCGGCCAGCGGCTTCGTGCGCACGGACAGCAGTCCGGTGTCGTCGTGACCGCCGGCGGTGTCCCAAAAGCCGCGGCCGGGCTCGCGCCAGTGGGCCTCGGCGATGCGCGCGAGCTGCTGCGCGTGGTCCAGGTAGTACGGCTCCGCCGTCACCTCGTATGCGTCGAGGAGCGCGAGCAGGGTCGCTCCCTGGTCGCCGAGCATACCGAGGAGGTGGGGCTCGCCATCCCAGTAGCGGTACATGCCGGCCTCGCCGGCGCGCATCCGCGACCAGAGGAAGTCGACCGCGCGGCGCCCGCGCTCGACCCATTCGCGGCGCTCGAGCGCCACCCCGCAGGCGAGGTAGCCCCGTGCCAGCCCGGCCGTCCAGGAGGCGTACACCCGCGGGTCGACGAACGGCGCCTCCCGCTCGGCGCGGCCGGCCGCGTCGAGGGCGAAGTACTCCTCGTCGGCGTCCTGCGAGCCGAAGAAGCCGCCGTCGCGATGCGACAGCGTGCGGTCGAGGTACGCGATGGTCCGCTCCGCGATGTCGAGCGCCACTTCCTGTTCTTCCTCGGCGACGAGCGCCAGCTCGGCAAGCGCCAGCAGTAGCCCGCCATGGTCCTCGGACATCTTCTCGAAGTGCGGGACGGACCAGTCGCGGGTCGTCGAGTAGCGGAAGAAGCCGCCCTCGACGTGGTCGTACATGCCGCCGCCGGCCATCTGCTGGAGGGTGAATCGCGCCCGCTCCAGGGGCTGGGACTGGTTGGTGCGGAGGTGGTGGCGGATCAGCAGGCGAATGGCGTCTGTCTGGGGGAACTTCGGCTCGTTGCCAAAGCCACCGAACTGCTCGTCGTACGCCTGTTCGAACTCTCGCAACACCGTCCGCACGATCTGCGGATCGAGGGCGCCGGGCGCCGCCTGCTCGCGCGTCGCGCGCTGCGCCTTCACCTGTTCGAGCCGCTCACGGATCGTGTCTCGGTCGACGTACCACGCCTCGTTGACGCGGTTCAACATCTCGACCATGCGGTCGGGGGGGATGTAGGTCAGCCCCGCGAGGATCTCCCCGTCCGGGTCAAGGAAGACCGTGGTCGGCCAGCCGCCCATGTTGTAGCGGGCGTTCACGTCTGGCCGCGTGTCGTTGTCGACGCGTACCGACACGAAGCGGCTCGACACGATATCGATCACGCGCTGGTCGGAATACGTCGTCTCGTCCATGACGTGGCACCAGTGGCACCAGACGGCGGAGATGCCCAGCAGCACCGGCTTGTCCTCGGCGCGCGCTCGCTCGAAGACCTCGGGACCCCACTCCAGCCACGGGATCTCGTGCGCCCGGTTCGGGCGCGGAGAGAAGTGATGCGGGCTCGATGTCGCCATGATCCTCGCCTTCGGCCGACTGCCCTTCGAGGGTAGCACGAGGGCACTGCCGGCTCGCCGGCGGCGTCAGAAGCCGAGACCCGGCTTCCCGAGGATCGTCCGCGCAAGGTCGATCTGGCCGAGGTGGTCGTGGCCGTGTGTCAGGACGCTGCGCCCGATCGCTTCGAGCTTCGTCACCTCGCCCCACGGCCGCAGCGGCGTCGTCTCGGCGAGGAACTCGTCGCTCAGCGCCTCGATGCGGGGGCGGATCGCCGCCGCGACATCGCGGCCGTAGGCAGCGAGCCGCGTGGCCTCGGGGAACCGCAGGGCGTGCGCCTCCGCCGGCGGCATCTCAGTCCCCTGCGCGTTCCGAGGGAGCCCCCACGCCTCGTCGAGGCCTAACTGGAGCCAGACCGGGCGTTCCCGCAGCAGCACGAAATGGACGATGTTGTCCGCCGTCCGGAAGACATGCCAGGCGTTGAACGCAATCGAGTTCGTTTCCTCGTGCGCGCGGACATGCAGCTCGTCGAGCGTGAGTCCCTCGATGGCCGCGACGAGGCCCTCGCTGCCCACCAGCAACTCATCAATGGCGTCCGCCAGGTAACGCTGCAGCGAGGTCATTCGAGGATTCTAGCCGAATCCCGCGAAGCAACGCGGCGTGCCGCTCAGCGGTCGCACTCCATCGCTGCGAGGGCGCGCCGTATGTCCGCGATCTCCGACTCGACGCCCGGCGTCTCACCTTCGGGTGAAAGTCCCCGCTCGGGGTTAACGAGCTGCCCGGCGAAGGTGCCCATCGCGCCCCGTGGCGGCTGCTGGCGAGCCCGCAGCGACTGCAGCGCCTCGTGCAGGCGCTCGCATTCCTCGGTATGCACGTGTGCCATCTCGGCCTCCTCGCATTTCGCCGCAGGGTACGGTGCGCCCAGCGGCAGCGATGTGAACGCGAGGCGGCGCGGCATTGCGACGACGTGAAAGCGTCGGTTACCGCCGGCCGGCGACCTGCCGCACGAGTTCCGCCGCTACCTCGTAGCGACCGAACGAGGGCATGACATAGATGCCCGAGACGAACGGGAGCCTCCGCGTCTCCTCGACGTGCTCCAGGGCGATCTCGAGGCCCGCTCCGGCGCCCGCTTCGCCCGCGAGCCGCATGCGCTCGCGGACGGGGTCCGGGACCGTGACCCCCGCCAGCTCGTGATGGATGAACTCGGTGTGCCGGGACGACATCAGCGGCAGGACGCCCAGGAGCACCGGGATATCGATGGGTCCCAGCCGCTCGAAGAAGTCCCGGACGACGGCGACGTCGTATGCCGGCTGCGTCATCAACAGGTCGGCGCCCGCGTCGACCTTCTCGCGCACGCGCCGGAGCTCGAGTTCGAGGTCGTCGGCCGTCGGGTTGGCGGCGCCCGCAACAAAGAACTCGGTCGGACGTCCGAGGGAGTTCCCCGCGAAGTCGACGCCCTCGTTGAGCCGCTTCAGGACGCGAATGAAGCCGATCGAATCGACATCCCACACGGCCGAGGACTGCGACGCTTCCGGCGGCGGGTCGCCGGTGAGCGCGATCACGTTGCGGATGCCGAGCGCGTGAGCCCCGAGGAGGTCCGACTGCAGCGCCATCAGGTTCCGGTCGCGGCTCGTCTGGTGGATGATCGTCTCGATCCCCACCTGCTGCTGGATCTGAATCGCAAGCGCGAGGGCGCTCATACGGACACGCGCCATTGGCGAATCCCCGATGTTAATGGCGTCTGCGCCCGCCTGGTTAAGCAGCGCGGCGCCCTCGATCGCCTTGCGCGGGTTGATGCCGCGAGGCGGGTCGATCTCCACCGAGATGGCGTACGCGCCCGCGGCGAGCTTCTGACGAAGGGAGGACGCAGCCGGCGCCAGCGGCTCCTCGAGCGGCGGAGGGTCGAGCTGAGGCGCTCCATGCACGACGACTGACGGGCGTCGCCCCGAGCCCAGCGCTTCGCGCATGGCCCGGACGTGCTCGGGCGTCGTGCCGCAGCAGCCGCCAATGAAGACCGCGCCAAGATCGCGCGCGCGCAGCGCGAAGTCCGCGAGGTACTCGGGCTCGGCGGGCCAGATGCGCCGGCCCTGCACGACCCGGGGTAAGCCGGCGTTCGGCTTCACCGCCAGCCCCACTTCACCCAGGATGTCTCCCTGGGACGCCATCTCCTGCAGCATGTCCAGCGCCGCCTGCGGCCCGACGCCGCAGTTCACCCCCACCGCCTGGGCTCCAGCAGCACCGAGCGTCCTGGCCACCTCGGCGGCCGGCTCGCCGGCGGGCGTGGCGAGGTCCGCGTTGAAGTTGAGCATCACCACCGCCGGGAGGTCGGTCAGCGAGCGCGCTGCCCGCAGCGCCGTGGTTGCCTCCGCGAGCGAGGGGAACGTCTCGAGGACCAGCAAGTCCACACCGCCCTCGAGCAACGCGCCGATCTGCTCGCGGAACGCCTCGTACGCGTCGTCCAGCGTCCAGGCTCCGACCGCCAGCTCGCGGCCGATCGGCCCCACCGAGCCGCCGACGAGCACCGGCATACCCGCGATCTCGCGGGCGTCGCGAGCGATGCGCGCGGCCTGGAAGTTGGCATCGCGTACGCGCATCGCGTGGGGCGTGCGTGCAAGGAGCGCGCGGTTCGCCTCGAACGTGTTGGTCAAGAGCAGTTCGGAACCGGCCGCGATGTAGTCCTCGTGCACACGCCGGACCAGCGCCGGATCGTCGAGCACGGCACAGTCTGTCGGGCCATCCCAGCCGCGTGCGCGCAGCAGCGTCCCCATGGCGCCATCGGCAAGCACGGCGCCCCGGGCGATCGCCTCGAGGAAGGGGTGCGGCATCCTCGTGCTACCCGGCCGAGGAGCTGCGGCTGCGCATCAGCACGAGCAGACCAACGACGATTAACACCAGCGGCCACCCGACATGGAGCAGCCGCCATCCGAACCACGGCAGGAAGTGCCGGTCGGGCAGCAGGAACAGCACGCCGACAACAATCAGGACCAGCCCCAGGATCAGCGCGCCATTGCCGCTCCCGCCCGCGCTCTGCGACGTGCGAGCTGGCGGCGGTCCGGCAGCATCCGCTGCTGGCATCACGAGCCAGAGGATGAGATATCCGAGGATGGCCAGCGGTAGGCCGAACACTACGGCGAGCACCCAGATCACGCGCACGATGGTTGGGTCGACGTCGAGGTACTCCGCAAGACCGCCGGCCACGCCACCGAGCACTCGGTCGTGGCTCCTCGTCAGCCGCCGGGGCGAGGAATGCGTCATGCCGCTATGGTACGCGACCCGCCCGCGAGGGCGCAGCGCGCTACGCCACGGCGGCCTGCTCCGACAACAGCCGTTCGATCTGCTGATAGTCGGCGTCCGAGATACGGTGCAGGTTGCCTCGGAACGCGATGCCGAGCTTCTGCGGCCCGAGCGCCCGCGTCTTCTCGAGCAGGTCCGTGATTTCGCGCACCTCGACATAGTGGCCGGGCGACGGAATCACGACCGGCTTCGTGTGGATGCGGTACGGGTACTCCTCACCCGGCTTCGAGTTCGAACGCAGCCCGAAGTCTGAGCTGTCCTCGAACATCTCCGAGGTCACCTCGACGATCCCACCGAACTGCACCACCCCGGTGAGGTAGTACACGAGCCGGTCGCCGGGCTGCATCTCGCTCGCCTGCCGGCGACGAGACGCCTTGAACCCGCAGACATCGAACCCGCGCTCGCGCATCAACTCGAAGTTGTCCGACGAGCCCACCACAATCCATGCCTGCATCCCCGGCTCCTCTCACTGAGAAAGGAGGATACACGCCATCGTCAGCGGAACTCGTCCTGCTGCGGCCCTTCGTCGCAGAACTCGATCACCAGCCGGACGAAGAGCGCGGGCGACGTCGTCATCGCGATGTGAGCCTCGTTCTGCATCGTGACTACCGTGCTCGTCTGGAGGGCGGCACGAAGCAACTCCGTCGCCTCCCGCAGGAACCGGGGGCTCTCGCTTCCGGCCAGTAGCAGGATAGGGATCGTCAGCCCTCGGAAGCGTTCGGGGTGCAGGACGTAGTCGAGATCGTCGAACTCGCGGGGGATCGTATGCGCCGCGAGCAGACGGCCCGCCCACGCCGGATCGGAGCGCATCAGATCCAGCTGCTTGTCGGTGACCCCCACCACCTGCTTGAAGAAGAGCGCGAGCAACGCATCGCGCTCGCCGCGCCGGAGCAATGCTTCGAGTTCACTGCGCGCTCCGGCCTCCGGGATCGGAGCGCCCGTCCGCATTCCCGGCTCGTACAGAATCAGGCGGCGGACGTTGCCGGCTCGCAAAGCCGCCTCGAGTGCGCACAGCCCGCCGAAGGAGTGACCGAGCAAGTAGACGGGCTCCGCGATTGACTCAACCACAGCCGCAACGTCCTCGAACTCACGCTCGAGTGCGTACGGCTGCTCGTCCCTGCTCAGGCCGCGCCCGCGCCGGTCGATCGCGTAGACCGAAAAGCGCTCCGCCAGCGCTGGCGCCACCGACTGCCAGCGGGTGCGGTCGGCCGAAGTCCCATGTACGAGGACGAGTGGCGGACCGGAACCGTACCGTTCGTACCCGATTCGCGTCCCGTCAGGAGACCGCACGTAGCCGATCTCGCCCGGCATGAGTCCAGCGCTCCGCCTCTCTTCCACTGACCAATACTCCACTGACCGATACGATAACACTCGGAATACATGCCGCCGCGACACCGGCATCGGCCTCAGCAAACAGAACGGGCGCCTTCCGGCGCCCGCGCTCGACAATTCGCTCGTGCTAGATCAGGCGTGGCAGGGACGCGCCTGGCCACCGCCATCCTTCGAGGCAAACGAGGACCCACAAGCGCACGAGGATGTCGCGTTCGGGTTGTAGATCGTGAACCCGGACTTCATGAGGTCCTCGACGTAGTCGACCTCGGCGCCGCTGATCAGCGCAGCCGAGTCGATATCGATGAGGATGCGGACGCCCTCGACGTCCACGATTGTGTCGTCTTCCTCGGCTTCACGCGCGAGCGCCATGCCGTACTGGTAGCCGGAGCACCCTCCACCGACGACGAAGACGCGCAGCGACCCATCGGGGAGGCCCTTCTGCTCGAGCAACTCCTTGGCGCGCGCCGCCGCGCGCGGCGTGATCGAAACGAGGGCGCTCTCTTCAATCTGCGTCGTCATCGTGCCTCCTCGATGTAGGGAGCCGTCGCTACCCGGACAGTCGGCCACTATCGTACCGATTCCATCCCGGCGCGTCCAGATTTTCCCGCTCCACGCTGCGTTTATCCACATGTTACTCGGCGCTTTCGATGCGATAGCCGCAGACGAAGTCATGCGGTAGCTCTGCTTCGGCCAGCGGCGTGACGCTGGCGTGGAGCAACTGCTCGAGCAGGCGGCGGTCGTGCTCGCATGCGCCGTGTTGACCAGCGTCGAAGGAGGTCGTCAGTCCGCCGAGACGCTGGCAGGGGCACCCCCGCCCGAACAGGCGCAGTCCGTCCGGCGTCGATGCGACCTCGAAGTCCAGACCTTCCTCCGCCAGCAACCGCGCGGCTGCACGGACTCGCTCTTCGAGGGTGCGTCCCTGGATCCGCGGTGCGTACTCGCGGGCCAGTCGCTCGGCCATCCTGGAAAAGATCAGATTCGCGAGCTCGATGCCCTGCCGGCCCGTCGTCTCGGCCGGGCCGAGCGACACAATCTCGTCAATCAGTCTGCGGGTCAGGCGGACGTAGTGATGCGGGAACAGGTCGGCGCCCGCCTCGGTGATGGAGAAGGAGTACCGCGGGCGCCCCATGCCGCCTCGGATCTGCGACGCGCTGACATATCCGTCGCGCATCAACACGTCGAGGTGGCGGCGGACGGTGGCGCCCGCCAGTCCGAGTTCCTGCGACAGCTCATCGACCGAAGCGCCCTCGCGGCGCCGCAGGATATCGAGGATCGCCTCGCGGCTGCTTTCCAGCCGCCCCACCGTTGCCATATGCGATCGAGCGTACGCAGCGGCGAGAAGCGCGTCAAACTTTCTGAGCTTTTGTTGCGATAAACGTAGGAAACCCATCGCGCGACGGAAGACGTACCATAAGCGAATGAGCCCTCGTGTCTACCTCGACCACGCCGCCACTACGCCGCCCGACCCACGGGTGATCGAGGCGATGCTCCCGTACCTGCGCGACTCGTGGCACAACCCTTCCTCGATTTACGTCGAGGCGCAGGCCGCCCGCGCCGCTATCGATGAGGCGCGCGAGGTGGTAGCGCGGTCCATCGGCGCGCGCCCCGAGGAGATCATCTTCACGTCCGGCGGCTCCGAATCGGACAGCCTCGCCTTGCGAGGCGTGCTCGCGGCCTCACCGCACCGCGGCCGCCACCTCGTCACGTCCGCGGTGGAGCACCACGCCGTGCTCGACACCGCGGAGCAACTCGAGCGCGAGGGCGCCGCGGTCACCATCGTCGGCGTCGGTCCTGACGGCCGGGTCGACCCCGCCGAGGTGGAGGCGGCGGTGCGAGACGACACCGTCCTCGTCTCGATCATGCATGCGAACAACGAGGTCGGCGCGATCAACAACCTCGCCGAGATCGCCCGCCGTGTGCGGGCGAAAAATCCGCGCACGATGGTGCACACGGACGCGGTGCAGAGCGCGGCCCACCTGGGCGTGCACGTCGACCGGCTCGGCGTGGACCTGCTCACGCTCACGGCGCACAAGTTCTACGGCCCGCGGGGTGCGGGTGTGCTCTATGTCCGCTCCGGGACGCCGCTGCAGCCACAGATCGTGGGCGGCGGCCAGGAGGACAACCGGCGCGCCGGCACGGAGAACACGGCCGCCATCGTAGGGCTCGCCGAAGCCCTGCGGCTGGCGGACGAGCTGCGGGAAGCAGACGTCAGCCACGAGCGCCACCTTCAGCAGCGCCTCATCGAAGAGTTGCCGCGCCGCATCCCGATGCTCGGCATTACCGGCCCGCGCGACCTCCACGACCGGCTGCCGGGCTCCGTATCGGTCGTCATCGCATTCGTCGAGGGCGAATCGATCCTCCTTGCGCTCGACCTCGCGGGCGTCGCCGCGTCGTCCGGATCCGCCTGCACCACCGGCTCAGTCGAACCCAGCCACGTGCTCGTCGCGATGGGTGTGCCGTCCGACCTCGCGCGTGGCTCACTTCGCTTCACCTTCGGCCGGATGAACACCGATGCCGATGTCGACCGTCTGCTCGAGGTACTCCCCCCGATCGTCGCACGCATGCGGGCGCTCTCGCCGCTCCCGGTCGCGGAGCCGCCTGCGGAGTACCAGCCCTGGCTGGCCTAGCTCCCGTCGCGGCACACATCTCCTGCTCGCGTCTGAACGGCCCCCGTTCTCGCGCTTGTAACGGATCCGTAACCGCAATGTCACTCGCGAGCCTCGCATTCCGGTACCTTGAATGCAGGCGACGGTCGAGCTGAACCGCGATCGAGGCGGGACGTGCTGTTCTCCGGATACGACACCGGCCCCTGGTTCGATGAGCTGTTCGACGCAGACGGTCGACCACGTCCCGAAGCGACCATGCTCGTCCAGGCGATCGAGGCACTTCCGCGTGGTGAGTTCGAGCGGCTGCAGGAAACGGCCAACGCCGCGCTCGTGAACCTCGGGATTACCTTCAACGTCTACAGCGACGGTGCCGGCGTCGAGCGAGTGCTGCCCTTCGACATCGTGCCTCGTGTGGTGAAATCCTCGGAGTGGGAGCGCGTCGAGCGAGGGCTCCAGCAACGCATCTACGCACTCAACTGCTTCATCGACGACGTGTACCACGACGGCAAGATCCTGCAGGACGGGATCGTGCCGCGGGAGCTCGTGCTGTCCGCCCCTGCCTTCCGCGAAGCCTGTGTAGGGCTCAACCCCCCGCGCGGGATCTGGTGCCATATCACGGGGACTGACCTCGTGCGTGACCGCGACGGGCAGTTCTACGTGCTCGAGGACAATCTGCGCTGTCCGTCGGGCGTCTCGTACGTCCTCGAGAACCGTCGCCTGATGAAGCGGACGTTCCCGGGCCTGTTCAGCTCGTCGCACGTGCGGCCCGTGGACGACTATGCGAGCCGACTGCTCGAGGCGCTGTCGTGCCTCGCCCCCGCCGAGGAGTCCCCAGAGGTGGCCGTCCTTACGCCGGGCGTCTACAACTCGGCGTATTTCGAGCATTCGTATCTCGCGCTGCAGATGGGCGTCGAGCTGGTCGAGGGGCGCGACCTCGTGGTAGACGATGACACTGTCTATATGCGCACGACGCGTGGACTGGAGCGCGTGCACGTGCTCTACCGTCGTATCGACGACGACTTCCTCGACCCCACCGTCTTCCGCGCGGACTCGACGCTTGGGGTGCCGGGACTGATGAACGCCTACCGCAGGGGACGTGTCGCTATCGCGAACGCGCCCGGCACAGGCATCGCCGACGACAAGGCGATCTACGCTTACGTGCCGGACATCGTGCGCTACTACACGGGCGAAGACGCAATCCTGCCCAACGTCCCCACCTACCTCTGCTGGCGCGAGGACGAGCTCGCATACGTCGTGGACCACATCCACGAACTGGTGGTGAAGCCGACGAACGAGTCGGGCGGCTACGGCATGATCGTCGGGCCCCACGCCACCGCCGAGGAGCGCGCCGAGTTCGTGCGCCGGGTGCGGGCGAATCCACGGAACTACATCGCTCAGCCCGTGCTCGCCCTGTCGCGCGCTCCGGTGATCACGGACGACCACTTCGAGGGGCGTCACGTCGACCTGCGGCCGTACATCCTCTACGGGGAAGACATTTATGTCCTGCCCGGCGGCCTCACGCGGGTGGCCCTCAAGAAGGGGTCGCTGGTCGTGAACTCGTCACAGGGTGGCGGCAGCAAGGACACCTGGATCCTCTCGAAAGACGTCGCCTGATGTTGAGCCGCGTCGCAAACTCGGTCTACTGGGCCGCGCGCTACATCGAGCGCGCCGAGAACACGGCACGCTGGGTCGACGTGAACCTCCAGATGAGCCTGGACGCGCCGATCTCGTTCTCGGACCAGTGGCAGCCGCTGGTCGCGATCACCGGAGAACTCCCTGCCTTCCTCGACCGGTACGAAGTGGCCACCCGCGAGCGTGTACTGCGCTATCTCACCACCGACCCGCTCAACCCCAGCTCGATTCTCTCGTGCCTGCGCCAGGCGAGGGAGAACGCTCGCTCCATCCGCGAAGTGCTGTCCTCCGAGATGTGGGAAGAGATCAACAGCTTCTACCTTCGGGTGAGCGAGTACGCGGCATCCGACCACGCGTCGCTCGACTCGCATGACTTCTTCAATGACGTGAAGCTCCGCAGCCATCTCGTGGCCGGCGTCGCCGACAACACGATGTCACACGGCGAGGCCTGGCACTTCTTCCAGCTGGGCCGGCTACTCGAACGTGCCGATAACACGTCGCGACTCGTCGACGTGAAGTACTTCCTGCTGCTCCCCTCCACCGAGGACGTCGGCGGACCGATCGACGAGATGCAATGGTCGATCCTGCTCCGGTCGGCGTCGGCGTTCGAGATGTACCGCAAGCGATATGGACGCATCGAGCCCGAAGCCGTCGTGGAATTCCTGCTGCTCGACAAAGAGTTCCCGCGCGCGACCCTCTACTGCCTCGCGCACGCGGACGAATCCGTCCGCGCCATCTCGGGATCCCCTGCTGAGACCGTCCGCAACCCGGTCGAGCGACTGCTCGGCCGCCTGCGCTCCGAGTTGGCCTACGCGCAAGCGTCTGAGATCATCTCCTCCGGTCTGCACGAGTATTGCGACCGCTTCCAGGCCCGGCTCAACGAGGTCGGGAGCGCGATCGCCCGGACGTTCTTCGCGCAACAGCCGATTGTGGAGCAGCCGTCCACCGGGACGTCGGAAAGCAGGGCCAACGGTGACGTTCTGTCTGGGTATCAGCGTCAGAGATGGACTGGTGGGAATAGCTGACACTCGCGTCATCTCCGGCAACGAGAACATCTCCGCGCGTAAGCTCTCGGTCTTTCACCTGGGTCGCGACAGCTTCTTCCTCATGACGTCCGGCCTGCGCTCGATCCGGGACAAGGCCGTCACGTACTTCGAGGAGGACATGCGCGGCGACGACGAGCCGCACAACCGCCTGTTCAAGGCCGCAAACGCGTTCGCCGCCCAGATCCGCCGCGTCGCCGCCGAGGACGGAGCAGCCCTCGAGAAGAGCGGCCTCACGTTCAACATGTACACGCTCATGGGCGGCCAGCTCGCCGACGACCCGGAACCGAAGCTCTACCTGATCTACCCGCAGGCCAACTGGGTCGAGGTCGGCCCCTCGACCCCGTACCAGATCATCGGCGCGGGCGGGTACGGAAAGCCCGTCCTGGACCGCACCCTCAAGTACGAGGACTCGATGCAGTTCGCCCTCAAGGTCGGGTGCCTGGCGTTCGACTCCACCCGGATCAGCGCCGCCGATGTCGACTTCCCCATCGACGTCGTCCTCTACTTCGCCGAACGTCGCGAACTGGTCGTCCGCCGCTTCGAGCAGGACGACCTCCTCGAGATATCCGAGGGCTGGCAGGAGCGGCTGCGCAATTCCGTGGCGAACCTGCCATCCCCCTGCCTCGACGGTTTTTGGGCGGACATCGCAACCGGCAAACGAGCATGGCCCCGAGAGGTTGGATCCTCGAGCGGTCTGTAGGGTGCGCATCGCCGTCGAGCACCGCACCGAGTACCGGTTCAGCGCGCCGGTATTCCTTGAGCCTCACGAGTTCCGCTTTCGGCCGCGCTCCAACGCATGGCAGCGCCTCGACCGCTTCGATCTCCTCCTCTCGCCCGAGGCCTCCGGCTCGACCGCGAACCTCGATGTCGGCGGCAACGAGGTGCTCGCCGCCTGGTTCACGGGCCTCACCGACCACCTCACCATCGATGTCCGTTTCGAGGTGCAGACGCTGCGCACGAACCCGTTCGACTTCGTGCCACCGCACCAGGACGGGCTACCGATGGACTACGTTGACGAGCTTCGGTCGCTGCTCCTCCCGTACACAAGGCAAGAGCCGCAGCCCGCGCTGCGGGAGTACGCGGAGGCCGTCTCCGAGGGAGCCGCGCACGCCGCTTCCTCGTTCGCCGCGGACCTCGCGCGGCGTCTGCACACGGACTCCCGGCACGTCGTGCGGCCTGAGGGCGCTCCACGCCCCCCCGAGGAGACCCTGCGTTCGGCCGAGGGCGCATGCCGCGACCTCGCGACGCTGTACGTCGCGCTCTGCCGCGAGGTCGGGCTCGCGGCACGCTTCGTCAGCGGCTACTGCCTGGCCGAGGAGGCCGAACGCGACGAGTTGCATGCCTGGGCGGAGGTGTACCTGCCCGGGGGCGGATGGCGCGGCTTCGACCCCTCCACAGGGCTCGCCGTCGCCGACCGGCACGTGGCCGTCGCCGCCGGTCCTGACTACACGCTCGCGGCACCCGTGAGTGGCCAGTTTCGTGGCGAGGCGACCGCGGATCCCTTGCATTCCTCCGTGACGATTCGGCGGACTGGCTGAGCAGCGTCACATCTCCGCAAGCCGCGCGCCGTATCCTGCTCCTACGTAATCGACCGAGGAGGGCCGCGAATGAGCGCGCAGGTGGAGCAGGCGACCCTGGCGGGCGGGTGCTTCTGGTGCCTCGAAGCCGTGTACGAAATGTTGCGGGGGATCGAGAAGGTCACGTCCGGGTACGCGGGCGGCCACGTGCCGAACCCCGACTACCGAAGCGTCTGCACCGGGCGAACCGGGCACGCCGAGGTCGTCCAGCTCGAGTACGACCCGGCCGAGATCACGTACCAGGACATCCTCGATGTCTTCTTCACAATCCATGACCCCACAACGCTGAACCGCCAGGGACCTGACGTTGGGACCCAGTACCGCTCCGCGATCTTCGTGCACTCCCCTGAACAGCAGGCGATCGCCGAAGCGACCGTCCGCGAGGTCGACGAAGACGGGCCGTGGGATGACCCGATCGTCACGGAAGTCGTCCCGCTGGACACGTTCTATCCGGCCGAGGAGTACCACCAGCAGTACTACCGCCGGAACCCGTACCAGGGGTACTGCCAGGCAATCATCGCGCCGAAGGTGGCGAAGGCACGCTCTGTGTTCCTCGAACGGCTCAAGCGCGAGCCATCCTAGCGCAGCGCTGCGGACCACAGGGCGCCGGTTCGGCGGCCGCCTGACGGTACGTTTGCGGGGCGCGTCCGCCTCCGCTAGGATCGAGCGGTGACGACGCACTCGCTCGACCTCCACCCCCACGACGATATCGCTCCCCTCGACCTCGACGAGGAGGTGCGAAAGAACGTCCTCGTCACGTCCGTGGACGGCATCCTGAACTGGGCGCGCTCGTCGTCCTTGTGGCCGGCGATGTTCGGCCTCGCGTGTTGCGCCATCGAGATGATCGCCACGGCGACCTCGCGCTACGACATCGCACGCTTTGGCTCCGAGGTGTTCCGCGCCTCGCCCCGGCAGGCGGACCTCATGATCGTCGCCGGCACGGTGACCTGGAAGATGGCGCCCGCGGTGCGGCGTGTCTACCTGCAGATGGCGGAGCCGAAGTGGGTCATCTCGATGGGTGGCTGCGCGATCATGGGCGGCCCCTTCGCCTACGCCTACTCGGTGCTACCGGGCGTCAACCTCATCTGCCCCGTGGATGTGTACGTGCCCGGGTGCCCTCCGCGGCCGGAGTCGCTCCTGCAGGGCCTGATGATGCTGCAGGACAAGATCCGCCAGCACGGCGTCGACGGGGGCCAGCGCCTGCGCCCCGAGCCGGACGGCGACTTCTCCCGTTACCTGCCGGAGGGCGACCCGCTGCGCGCCGAACTCGAGTCGCTGTTCCCGCCCTACCTGGGTCTCGATGACCCCAACCGCCTCGCGGGTGGCTACCCGCTCGCGGGCAACATCGGGCGCTAGTTCACCGCCGGACGTAGACCGCCGCAAGCGCGGTGGCCGAACGTGACTCAGCCGTCGCAAACGCGATGTTCGTCGCCGTCATCCGGGACGACGACCGTGGTAGGGCGTGCGAACGCTGCGATCGCCGGCCCGGCCAGCTCGAGGCGTAGCTCGCGGCGGCGTCAGTCCGAGCATCGTCCCCAGATCAGCAGTCTCGGATAGGTGTACAGATACGGGCGCCGGGGGCCGAGCGCATCCAGCAGCCGGCGTCCGTACTCATCGAGGAACCGCGCGTACAACTCGGCCGGCAGGCGTGAGCGAAATGCGGTCAAGAACGTCCCGCTGACCCATTCGACGACGGACTCAGGACCGGGCAGGACGTGCGGGTATATCTGCAGCCGGACCGACTGCTCGCCGAACCCCAGCCCGTGCAGCAATTCGGCGTAGCGGACGGGGGACAGGACGGTCAGTGGGCGTTCGTACCCATCGAGGGCGCTCGCGTATGGGTCCTCGCGCGCCAGTTCCATCGCCGTCACGTGCGAGACGTGGCCTTCGTTCGCGGGCATCTGTACGGCGATCTGACCACCCGTCGTGACGAGCGACCGAAGGCGCGGGAACAGGCGCTCGTGGTCCGGCACCCACTGCAGGGCCGCGTTCGAGAACACGAGGTCGTACCCCCGCTGACCCCAGGGCTCTTCCTCAGACCGGCCAATGTCGCCGGTCTCGAACGCGAGCCCCTGCGCGGACTGCGCCCGGGCTCGTTCGAGCATTGCCGCTGAGGAGTCGATCCCGAGCGTCGAAGCAGCCTCGAGGCGTCCGTGGAGCCACGCCGTCAACCCGCCGCTCCCACATCCCAGGTCCAGCACCGACATTCCCGGGCTCGGCCGCACCAGCGCTGCGAGGTCGTAGAACGGCTGGCTGCGCTCTGCCTCGAACCGCGCGTAGAGGCCCGGATCCCAGGCGGTCATGTTGGCTCCTCGCCGTCAGTGGCAGTGTCCTGGCGATGGCAGACGCGGGGCATCATAGCGCCGCCACACGAGGCGCGATGTCCGTTGCGAGGTACTCCGGCACGTCGTCGGAGTCGAAGTCCAGGTGCTGAATCTGCACCTCCTCGACGCCCGCAGCGGCCAGGCGACCCAGCTGTTCAATGACCTCGTCCGTTGTCCCCACGAGCATCCCTCGCGCGCGCAGCCGGTCGCGCAACGCACTGTCGAGGGGGCCGGCGACACGGCCCGGTAGATTCTCGAGTGCCCGCTCGACAGCCGCCGTGGATTCGCCCATCGCGCCGAAGATCATCATCGAGCGACGGATCGTCGCGGGATCCCGGCCGACTTCGGCGCAGTGCCGGTCGAGGACCTCGCGCTTCGCGAGGTAGGCCTCGGGCGTCAACGCGACGCAGTTCCATTCGTCCGCGTACCGCGCGACGAGTCGCAATGTCCGGCGCTCGCCCGCCCCGCCGACCGTGACCCACGGCCGTCCTCGCGTGGCACGAGGAAGCATCGTCGCTCCATGAAGCGAGTAGTGGCGCCCCTCGAACGTTGCGTCGTCTTCATACCAGAGCGCGCGCATCACCTGGAGCGCCTCTTCGAGGCGATCGAGACGCTCCTTCGCCCCCGGAAAGGGAAGACCGTACGCCACGTGCTCGGGCTCGTTCCATCCGGCCCCGACTCCGAGTTTGAACCGTCCATCGCTCAGCACGTCAAGCTGCGCCGCCCCCGTGCTACATCGACAGGGTGCCGGAATGTCACCGGCGACACGAGCGGGCCGAACCGAATACGGCTCGTCTCGACCGCCGCGACCGCAAGCGACAGGTACGCCTCGATCGAGGATTGCTGCGTGCCGATGAAGTAGTGGTCTGACCGGTGCACGCTCGGAAAGCCGAGCCGTTCCGCGAGGGCCATGATGTGCCGCCAGCGCTCCCAGGTCAGTCCGTTCTGTCCTTCGACCATCAGTCCGATGTCCATGCTGGCCTCCCGCCGCTCGCCTTGCGATTCGTTAACAGCTCCTGAGGGTGGGGTTAGCATCGCGCATCTACGATGCGATCCGACAGTCCTACCGCTTCTTACACCGCTGGAGTCTCGATGAACCCCCGCTATTTCCTCGCAACGGCCGGATTTGGTCTCGCGTTGCTGGCCTCCGCCTGTTCGGGCGGCGACGACGAGAGCTCGCCAACCGCGGCCGCGACCACCGCTGTATCCGCCGTGACGCAGACCGCAGCCGCCTCGACGGCGACCGGCGCCACGGCGGCCACGACCGCCAGCGCGACGGCGACCTCGGAAGCAACAGCGACGTCCACGAAGCAGAAGGTGTCCGCGAACAACGCGACGGTCGCCGAGCTGACCGCCGCCTTCGAGGCTGCGGGCATCTCCAGCGCGAGCCGCTGGGCGCGCGAGGTCGACGAGTACCGCCCGTACGCCACGACCGACACGAACCTCAACAAGCTCCGGCAGGAGCTGGCGAAGTACAACCCGGGGCCCGGCGTCGTCGACGCGATCGTCGCGACGCTGCAGCTGCCGTGAGTGAAGCGGAACGCGAGCAGGGTGAAGGCTGCGCGCTCCGCCGCGCCCTGCTCGCGCTGGTAGGACTCGGTCTCCTCGGGACCGCCGTCGAGCTGGTGCTCGAGCGGCACTGGGACGGCGTGGAACAGCTGATCCCGTGGCCGTTCCTGGCGGCCGGAGTCGTGAGCTTCGCACTGCTCGTGGCTCGGCCGGGTCGTGGCACGGTACAGCTCGCGCGCGTGCTCGCCGCGGCGCTGTTCGTGGGGGCCAGCATCGGCGTCTGGAGGCACGTCGCCGCGAACTACGACGCGGGCTTTCTCGACTTTCGGTACGCGGACCGATGGCCTGTCATGTCGGGCATTGACCGCTGGTGGCACGCGGCGACCAAGACCGTCGGGCCGGCGCCCGTGCTAGCCCCGGGTGTCCTGGCGCAGGTCGGACTGGCGCTGCTCTTCGCGACGTTCCGGCACCCGGCCCTTCGCAGGCCCGTGGCCTAGCGGCCGTTCGTCACCGACGGCATGCGCGACATCGCGCAAGCGGTACGATGGTGACCCGCGGACAGCACACGGAGGTGCCGGATGAACGAAGAGGCCAGGCCGGAACGAGCGTCGATCATCATGCTCTCGGATGTTGTCTGCCCGTGGTGCTACGTCGGGCTGAAAGAGCTCGAGAAGCTGCAGGAGCAGTTCGCGGTCGACATCCAGTGGTCGCCGTTCCTCCTCGATCCGACGGTGCCGCCGGAGGGCAGGCCGCAGACGCCGTACACCAAGCCCGGCGACCCGCCGACGCCGGTGGAACAGCGGGCGGAGCGCCTCGGCATCAAGTTCACGCGCGGGCGCACGTTCCGTCCGAACTCCCACCTCGCCCTCGAGACCGCGATGTACGCGTCTGAGGCGGGCATCGACGACAAGCCGCTCCACCGCGCGCTATACAAGGCGCACTTCGAGGACCTTGAGGACGTCAGCGACATCGAGGTGCTCGTGCGCATCGGAGCCGAGAACGGACTGGACGCCGGCGAGCTACGGACCGTCCTCGAGACGCGACGCTACGAGGAAGCAGTGGACGACGCGATCGGCTGGGCGCAGAGCATCGGCGTCACCGCCGTACCGACCTTCATCTTCGACGGACGCCACGGCGTAGTGGGCGCGCAAGAGTACGAGGTCCTCGAGCGGGTCATGGAGCAGTTGGGGTACGAGAAGCGGGCTGGGGCGGCTGCCGACGCGTAGACGGCAGCTGCTATCCGTAGACGCGGGTCTCGGGCCGGAAGACGGCCCACGCGAACCAGAAGTGGTTCCCGTGGGGCACAGACTCGAGTTGCGACCCGGCCAGCGGGCCACTCACCGCGCGCCCCGCGATATCCCAGCGGGTTCCCGTCTCGTCGTCGAGGAAGTGCTCTCCGTCCGCGCGGAACGTCAGGTCGCGGCCGCCGAACGAACGGTCGAACACTACGCCCGCTCCGACGAGCCGCGCATTTCGGACCGCCTCCGCGTCGAGGGCGGAACGCGTGCCCGGTTTGAAGAACACGGCGATCGCCTGGCCTCCAACTGTATCGTTCACAGTCCGGACCGACTCGAGCCGGCTGAACGGATACGCGACCGCTTCGTCGCCCACGACGACGGCGACCACGCGCTCGGTCGGGCGGAGACGAGCATCGACATCGCCTCGGAAGAGGAACGGGTCGCCGGTGTCGTACCCCTCGTAGGGGTTCTGACCGTAAGGCCGATCGTAGCCGGTCTCACGTGACAGGACCTGCCCCGCGGGGTATGCAGCCTTGAAGTCCGCATACGAGAAGATGCTCGCCGCAACCGGCTCAAGGGTCGTCCCGACGAACTCGCCGATGATCGCCTCGCCGCTGGCCTGCTGCCACCAGGTCTCGGTCTGACGGTCGTACATCACGAGGTCGGAGTGGCGGAGGTTGCCGGTCGTGCCAAAGTCGAGCACCCGGCCGCCGACGGTCCGCTCGAAAGCGAGCGCGGTGTTGCAGAGCGGGCAGAACGTAACCGCGATCGCGTCGCCGCCCACCACGTCGTTGACGATCTCGTGCCAGATGAGGATCTGAATCGGGTACGCACGCGCATCGGTCCCGCGACGGACGACCATGACCGGTTCGTCCGGGGCGAGGAAGCGGTCGGCCTCAGCCGTCGAGGTGAACGCGGGTGCATCGATAGCGGGAATGCCGTCCTTGCCCGGCCCACCCGACTCGATCTCTCCGAGACTCACGACCCGCCTCGTGAAGTCCGTCCGCCAGCCGGCCGTGCTCACGCCGGGGACGAATCCATCAGGCCACGGCTCTTCGTCCGCTTCCCCGCCGGCGGCGCCCGTGGCTGAAGACGCCGCCGAGTCGCCCGCTGCCGTCGTTTGCGATGGCTCCGTGGCAGACCCGCACGCGGCTGACCAGAGAGCAAACAGCAGCAACACGGGGAGGAGGGGCAGCGAACTCGTCGCGGGAACGCGGCGCCGGGGGCGCCCGTTTCGAAGCGTCGTGGAACTGCCCCGTACGCCAGCCATGCGTGAACCCCTCGCGCGTGGGAGCGAGTACGCGGCTACCTAAAGATACCGCACTGGCGGAGCGACGTGAGGGGGCGCCGCCCGCAGGGGCTCGGGCGGCATCCGCGAGGCTATTCGTCGGCGAGCAACGCCTCCGCGTCGCCAAGCGCCAGGCTTCCACGCTCAGCCTCCGGCACGTCAGGGGCGAGCGGGCAGGCCATCGGCTCCCGGTCGGAGGTCATCCGCTGCTTGAGCCGCAATGGTTTCACGTGAAACATCCGCAGCTCGCCTTCGACAAAACGTTCTAGGAGGGCGGCGAGCAACCTGAAGAAGTGCGCCGTCGCGTCATGGTCGTCGGCCAGGACGCGCTCGACATCCGCGGCCAGCGTCCGCTCCCACCGGCCGAGATGGTCGCGCAGGAAGCCGCGCTCCGCGTCCAGCGTCACCTCGCGCCGCCGCGTCCAGTGGCGTGCGGTGGCGTACGCCTCGCTCCGTGTCAGCAGGGTCATGAACTCAAGCTCCGAGCCGATGTAGTCGTTCATCGTGGGACGGTCGCGGGACGCGTCCATCCCGAACGCGTGGTAGAACCCCGAGATGTCGGCGAGCTGCCGAGCCTTCGCGAACGGGTCAGCCTCGTACTCGGTCTCGAAGGGCGAGCAGAGCGCTGACTGGTCGAACAGACGGTTGTACTCGATGGCCTGGTTCACCAGGTCCGTCGCCTGCAGGGCCGTGAGCAGCGCTCGGGCACGGTCACGCATCTCGGGATCGACGTCGACCTCGAAGTCGAGCATGTCCTCGACGAGCACGACGAGGCGGTCGCGGACCTCGGCCTCCGGATACGTGAATCCGAGGGCGAGCGCCTCGTAGATCGCCGAACGGTACATCGCGACGCGGACACGGGGATCGTCGAGTGCGGTGGCGGTCGTCATTCCGTGGCCTCCACTTCGATGGGCGCCCAGGGGGCGTACTGCTTGCGCCCGCCCCGCTGCCCCGAGTCGCCGTTCCACACCGCGAAGGCGACGTTGCGAGTCTCCCCGGGCTCCACCTTGGACTTCGTGCTGTCACCGGCCGCCATCGGCCACGAGATCACCACCTGCCAGTGCCGCGCGCGGTACACGCCGCTTCCCATCGCCTGCTGCTCCGTGTGCGGCGTGAGCGAGCCGAAGCCAATCGCCGAGTACTCCTCGACGGGCGAGCGGCGCTCGTGGTTGGACTGCGAGTTGTTCGAGACGCGCGCGGGGTAGAACGCGATCGCCTGCTCCTTCGGCATCAGCATTTCCGGCGAGACATCGTTGTATGCGTTCGGGAACAGCTGCTGAACGCCCTGGTGGCCTTCATCGATGTCGGCCTGCCAGCTCGCCCGCCATTGCAGGATGTGCACGGGCGCCCCCGTGTTTCCCATCGTGAACGAGGGAGTCGTGGCCGGATCGACCTCGAGCATGACCGCGACCGCGTCGCGGAACTGCCCGAGGCTCTCATGGGCGTCCTCTGTGTCATCGTCCCACTGGAGGTGGAACGCAATGTCGGTGCCGTTGTGCAGCGCGCGCACGCGCAACTCGGCGATATCGACCTCAGTCTGCAGCGGCGTGGCCATGTTCTGCGGGAGCATCGCGGCCACGAAGGGGTCGCGGTCGAGCCATGTCGAACTTGTCGGGTCGTCCGGGAGGTCGCCGGCGCGATAGCCGGCGACGAGCTTGTCTGTAGTCCCCGGACCGCGAGTCGCGACGTAGCCGATGGTGCCGGCGATCGCGAGGCCGGCGGCCGCGGCGCCGCCTACGGTCTGCAGGAAGCGCCGGCGGCTCTGGGTATCGATCTGCTGTTGTTCGGGAGCGTGGACTTCGGTTTCGCTCGTCATCGCTGTCTCATCCTTCCGCGCGAGCGGGGTCGAGCCTCGTCAGTCGTTAGGTGATGTTGTGCAGGTACGCGTTGTGCACCTGATCGAAGTAATCACGCACGACGCTCGGTTCCTGGACCGGAACGCGGACGACCTCCGCGCCCTTGTCGTCGTACCCGATGGCGATGTCGCCCTGCACGTCGAACTTGCGAATGATCTTCTCGGTCGAGCCGAAGAGCATGAACAGGCCGAGGAGTGTGGGGTCGTTCTTCGTGTTGTTGTACGCATCGATGGCGGCGTCCGTGCCCGGCCCGAACATTTGGCGTGTGTACTCACGGTCAGCGTGCTTCGGCGGGATGTAGTAGACGTTCGGCTCGGTGCCGGACTGCGGGTACAGCGGCAGTGCGACCTTCTTCACCTTCACCATGTAGTCGATCGGGTTGGTCGGATCGATCACGTCCGGTGGGCTGATGAAGCCGGCCATACGAATGCGCCCGATGCAGGACACGACACATTGCGGCTGCTCGCCCTGTTCGATCTTCGGGTAACAGGCGATGCACTTCTGGGAGACACGGTCCTCCGGGTTGTACATCACCTTCTTGTACGGGCAGGCGCTGTTGCATTCCTGGTAGCCGCGGCACCGGCTCTGGTCGACCAGGACGATGCCATCCTCGGGGCGCTTGTAGATCGCCTCACGAGGGCAGGCCGCGAGGCATGCCGGGTAGGTGCAGTGGTTGCAGATCCGCGCGAGGTACGAGAACCACATGCTGTGTGGCAACTCGTTGATGTACGTGCCCTGCTCGGCCACGCCGACGGGCTCGTCCTCGCCGATGTTTGGGTGCGCCCAGTGTTCAGAGTCGAAGAGAAAGCCCTTGACCCGCTCGCCGGGGTCGGCCTGCTCGAAGACGGTCTTCCCGGCGTACGTACCGTTGTCCCACTTGCCCGCGCCGACGAGCTCCATAAGCTTGACGTCCCAGCCCATCGGGTAGAAGCCGTACGGCTTCGTCTCGACGTTGTTCCAGAGCATGTACTCCTGGCCGGTGCCCCACGTCCACGTCTGCTTGCAGGCGATGGTGCACGTCTGGCAGTCGATGCACTTGTTGGTGTCGAACACCCAGGCGATCTGCTTCTGCGGTCGCGACTCGTCGTACTGGTACTGCATCTTGCGCTGCAGGTGCCAGTTGAATACCTCGGCCATCGCTGTCCCCTTTCCGCTCCCAGCTTGTTCGTACGGCTACGCTATAAAGAACTGGCCGGCGAGGTACTGTTGCATGAGCTCGGACTCGTAGGTTGGCCGGAGGCCCTCCTTCGCGGGAAGCCAGAGTCCCTTGGCGTCCAGGCCGCCGTCCTCGGCCTTTTCGAGCTTGATGAAGGACTCTTTCGGCGCCCCGACCACTGTGTGCACGTCACCCTCGTAGCCCTTGCCCAGGATCTGGCCGAAGTACGGCTTCCGGACCATGGTCTCGGTCTGCAGCGTGGGGCCGAGCCAGGCGCGGGTGCCGCTCTGGTGGCTGCCATGGCGGAACATCGCCTGGTAATTGGTCTCCGGGTTCTTGGCGAGGCCGTCTTCACGGCTTTTCGCGCCGAGGACGGAGCCCTTCGTGGCCACGTACATGTTGAACCACATGCGCGTCACTCCTGGCTGGATGGCGTTGTTGTAGCGCGCCCGCGCCATGCCACGCGCTACCTCGTAGTACGGGTCATCCTTCTTCCAGCCGCGGTACGGCCGGTCCTCCGGATCGGCGTCGAACCAGACGTAGTCGCCGTCCTCGATGCCGAGTTCTTGCGCGTCCTTCGGGTTGACCTCGATGTAGCCCTCGCCGGTCCACGGCGAGCGCTTGTCCTGGCGGAACATGTCACCGAACGGCCCAAAGAGCATCGCCATCCAGTCGATATCCACCGGCGTGCTGTGTGCGCCGTGGCGGTATTTCGGGGTGATGAAGATGAACTTGTACTTGTCGTCCATGTTCGTGAGGGGGTGCTTCGTCGTCTTCAACTGGGACCACGGTTTCATGACATTCCGCACCTGACGCGTCTCAGTCGAGAGGTCATCGGCCCTCAGTCCGTACTTATCCGGGCCGTTCGGCGCGAGCATCGGGTGCGGTTTCGCGACGATCACGTTCGGCTCGTGCGGGGTGGCATCGATCGGCTCGCGGTAGACCGGGAGATTCTCCCCGTGTTCGAGGAACTCTGCCTCGTCGCGGTAGAACTCGAGCCGGCCCGTGCGGTTGTACCAGGGCTTGCTCTCGAAGCGCTGTTCCCAGCCCATCCCCCGCGGGTAGGTGCGGTAGTTCATGACAGCGGGGATTCCCGCCTGCGCCTGTTGCTCCAGGTTCAGTACGTCGTAGCCCCGAGTGGTCCCGGATGCATTGAAGATCCGCTGCAGGTAGACCTCGGACTTGCCCTCGTGGATGTACCGCCAGTACGCCTCGTGGCGTGGGTCATTCGTGACCGCGCCGATCGCCTTCGCCACGCCCGCCAGCACCTCGTAGTCGGAACGAGTGTCGAAAATCCGCTTCAGTGGCGAGCGCGGGAAGATGTGCAAGAACGGGTTGGTGCACGATGCCGACGCGTCGGGGAGCTTGTGCTCTCCCCAGGAGTCGACGCCGAAGACGATGTCGGCGTACTCGCAGGAGGCGGTCCACCACCACTCATTCACGAAGATCGCGTCGATCTTGGGGAGCGTGTTGTGTACCACGTCGTGATGCCACTTGATGTTCCCCAGCAGGGAGTTCGAGTTGCCGAAGTGCATCAGTTTGGTGGGCGTGGGCATGTGTCCAGCGCCCGTGAAGTTCTTGTTTCCAACCCGCAGCGGCCGGTCACCGTAGTTGTAGTAATGCGGCGATTCGGTCTTGTAGTAGAGCTTCTGTCGGGACGGCTTCTCGGGGTCGAGCTCCGGATCGAAGGGGTTCTCGAAGATGAACTGCGGAATTCCGTTGAAGACAGAACCGCGGTAGTTGCCCGCGTACGCGCCGACGTTTCCCCCGAAGTGGCCGATGTTATCGGTCAATGATGCGAGCAAGAAGACAGCGCGATCCTTCAGGTGCGCGTTGAAGAAGTGGTTGGGCCCCATGCCTGTCGGCATGAGCGTCTTCTGCTTCGCGGCGGCGATCTGCTTTGCGACCCCCTCGATCGCTGCCTGCGGCGCCCAAGTCAGGTCGGAGACGATCTCGGGCGTAAAGTCGGCGTCGAGGTACTGCTTCACGAGCGAGAAGACCGTACGGCATTTCACCGTCTGGCCGTTGGCCAGTTTGACGTCGAACTCACCATCGAGAGCGGAGTCTGTGGTGAAGTTATCGCCGACCTGATCGCGAGTAACGGGCGTTGCGGCGTTGGCTGAGGAATCCCAAACCGCGAAGTCGCCCCATGCGGCTCGCAGGTCGGTCGGCAGGTATTGGGTCGCCTGCAGAGCTCCGAGCGGGATTCCGGCGAGCGCCGTGCCGGGAGGCACCATGGTCACGTAGTTCTTCAATTCGGCTGGCTGGTAGCCCGTGACGATGTCGCTCGCCGAGAGCAGCTTCTTCGTGTCCATCCGGACGAGCAGGGGGAGGTCCGTCGCGCGCTTGACGTGCGCCTCGTCATAGAGACGGTTCGCGATGATGTACTGTGCGCAGGCAAGCGCAAACGCGCCGTCCGTGCCGGGGCGAATCATCACGACTTCGTCGGCGCGGTTCGACGTCGACTGATAGTCGGTCGTGATCGTGATGATCTTGGTGCCCTTCATACGGGCTTCGGCCAGCCAGTGACCGTCAGGCATCTTCGTCGAGATCCAGTTCATGCCGAACGTGATCACGAGATCCGAGTACTCGGGGGCGAACAAGTCGAAGTCAACCGTCTGCTGACCAGTCACCATCGGGTGGCCTGGCGGCAGGTCCGTGTGCCAGGCGTAGCTGTCCCACGCCCGAGAGCCGAGTGCGTCGGCCGCGCCTACTTTTCGGATGTTGTCGTCGAGCAATGCCATGCCGTTGGCGAACCGGTTGAAGCCGAAGATCCGTCCGATGCCGAGTAGGGGCATGCCACCGCGCATCTTGATCGTGCGCGTGCCAGCCTCGTGGGCCGCCTCGATCATGTCGTGGTCGTAGCCCTGCTTTTCGAGATACGACATGCCCTTCGGGCCGGAGTAGGTCGTGGCGATATTGACGTAGGTCTTGGCGGCGAGGGCGAATGCCTCGTCCCACGACATCTTGAGCCAGCCATCTTCGCCGCGCTTCGACGTGTCCATCGTGGGAGCACCGGTTTCGGCGTCACGCGGAAACCCCGCGTCCGCCCATTCCTTGAAGCCTTTGCGGACCATAGCGCCCTTGACGCGCCGGTCGCCGTAGAACTTCCGGGCGAGGGCAAGGCCCTTCTGGCAACAACGCGGATCCCAGCGATGCGACGGACCGTTCCCGTGGAGATCCTGCGCCTTGCCGTAGCCGTACGTGGGGTTAATGCGGACCACAACCCCGTTCTTCACGTGGGCTCGCAACAGGCAGTCGTGCGTGTCGTTCGGGGCGCACGTGAAGACGTAGCTGCTGTCCGACTGATAGAGGTTGCGGTACGCCTTCTCCCAGCCGCGATCTGGAAAGACCTTGAACGGGTCGCCGATCTGGACCGGGTCGCTGGCCTCGAGGTGCCAGGGCTCGAAGGCGAGCGCGTTCGCGATCGCCAGTCCGGCGCCGGCCGCCGCTGCTCGCCCCAGGAACGAGCGTCGTGTCATCCCCCCGCGCTGCTGCATCGTGTGCCTCCATCCGAGCGCCCGCAGCGTTTCCATCAGTGATTCGCTGATCATTAGCGTCAAACTGATAGTTCGATGCCCTGAGCATCCTCCTCGTGCCGAGACGGAACACGGACGAAAGTCACCCGGAACGTGTGACCAGTCCCGTTGGCCTCGGACGGGAGGCGGGGGTACGAATGGATGCATCAGCGAAGGGGGCGCGTACATGGCAGCAGCTGTGCCTGTGGTGCGGGTGATGGGACCGACGCGAAACATCGGCAAGACTTGGCTCGCCTCGCGGCTCATCGAGCAGCTGACGAGGCAGGGGTACCGGGTGGCCGCGATCAAAAGTTCGCACCATTCGGCGCCGGAGGACCGGGCCGGGTCCGATACGGCGTTGCTCGCGGCGGCCGGCGCGCTCCCGGTCATCTTCGCCGCCGGGGACGGCACGCTCATCCGCGGCGCCGCCACTCGCGACCTGTCGACGCTTGTCGCCGAGCTACCGCCGACGGTCGACGTCGCGCTGGTGGAGGGGTTCAAGGCCGACCCGCTCGGCGCGCGCATCGAAATCATTCCGGGCGCGCCAGAGTCGCGAGTGCGGCTCGTGACGATGGACGGGCGGCCCGAGTACGAGGGACCGATGTCGGGCGTGGTCGCGCTCGCCGACGCGCTGCGCTGCGTCCTCGGGATCTCCGCATCGGGCTCCGAGCAGGTGCGCACGGACATCCGGCTCGCAGCTCGTGCGCACGGGCATCGCTGTCCTGGTCTCACGCTCGGCGTACGGATGGCGCGATACGCCGCGTGTCACCTCGATGATGGCGCAGCGGCGGATGCCGCACTCCCCCTGCTCGTCGAGGTGGAGACGGCGCGGTGCGCCACCGATGCGATCGCCGCCGTGACCGGCTGCACGACGGGCAATGGGCGGCTGCGCGTGAAGGAGTACGGAAAGCTCGCCGCGACGTTCTCGAGGGGTGAACACGCCGTCCGCGTCGCGGCCCGGTCGGGATTGCGGGAGCTGGCGACGCTCGGGGCGTCGTGCGCTCACAGTGCCCATGCACAGGACGAGGCGTACCGGACACTAGCCGACGACGCGCTCTTCGATGTTCACCCGGCCGTCGCGCTCGCGGCCACGGACCGACACCCTGGCGGGCATCGCCTCTGCTCGCGCTGTCTCGAGGAAGTCGCGGGATGGGCGATTGAGCGGACGAGCGCCGGAGACGTTTGCCGTGCGTGCGCAGCGGTGCGCACGTCCGCCTTCGACCTCGTCGCGGCGAGCCCGCTGTCCCGCTGACGGGGGCAGCGAGACGCCCCGTCCGCCGGGTGACAATTGCGTTCCCTTCTGTTAGTATCCCGCGCGGCATCGCGAGCGTGATACCGAGGCGAGGCGCTTCGCCGTCAGGCAGCGGCCCGCGAGGCCAGGTCAACCGTCCTCACACGGCGGGAGTGGGGGATGTCTTCGACGCGGCGTCCGGCCTCGAGCCGGACTCATACAGCGACGCGTTCTGCCCGAGGTCACTGGCGCCCTCGCGGCACTCGGACTCGCGCTGGTGCTGGCGCTGCTCCTCGACGGCGCGCGGCCTGAGCCGACGTATGGGCACGGTACGGTCGACCAGCAGTACGAGGGGCCGTTCACGACATCGCCACCGCTAACGAACGTCCTCGCGCAGAGCTTCACTCCCGCCGCGGCCGCGCTCGTAGGCGTTGACCTGTTCCTCTCGACAGACGATGCCTTACTCGAGACTTCGACCGAAGTCACTATCGAGATCCTCGCGGTGACGGACTGGGGCACAGTTCTCGGGAGCGCGACCGGCACGGTACCGGCGAACACTCGAAGCACAGATGGCGCGACGTACGAGTTACACGTCGACTTCGCCTCACCGGTCTCGCTGACGGCCGAAATCAGGTATGCGATGCGCCTCACCGGGGCCGGCACTCTCGGATGGGGAGCCAACAGCTCCACGCCATACACCCGTGGCAACGCGTTCGTCGGCGGGAGCGCCGTCGAAGGGTATGACTTCGGGTTCCGCACGTACTTTGAGGCGGAGACACCGGCGGACGACACGCCGCCGGTGATCGCGTACGTCCTCGACCCCGAGCTGCCGCCGAACGGCTGGTACTCCTCGACGGTCACGCTCGACTGGACTGTGACCGACGAGGAGTCGGCCGCGCTCCTCGACGGTTGCGACGACGAGACGGTCGCCGCCGACCAGGACATCACGTCGCACTCCTGCTCGGCGTCGAGCGAGGGCGGGGCTTCGGGGCCCGTCGTCGTCGAGTTCGGCAGGGATACCGTCGCCCCGACCATCGAGGCGACGGTGACAGCCGGCACCGCAGCGAACGGCTGGTATCGCAGCGACGTCACGGTCGGGTTTTCGTGCCTGGACGATCGCTCCGGCATCGCACCGGGCACTTGCCCGGATGACCAGACGCTGAGCGACGAGGGCGCCTCGGTGGCGTCGCTCACGGCGACGGTCGTCGACCGGGCGGGCAACGAAAGCGAGCCGAGCAATGTCGTTACCGTCAGCATCGACAAGACGGCCCCGGTGGTCACGATCACGCCAGACCGCGAGCCCGACCAGGACGGTGGCTACGACCATGAGGTGACGTTCACCGCGACGGCCGACGACGGGGCAGGCTCCGGCGTCGAGTCGTGCGACGCGCCCGTGAGCTATAGCGGGCCGCTGTCCGACGACGCGTCGGTGGAACTGAGTTGCACCGACCTCGCGGGGAACATCGGCAGCGCGAACTACTCGTTCGCGTTCATCGAACCGCCAGACACCACGCCTCCGACGATCAGCGCCGAGATCATCTCGGGCACCGAGGGGAGCGCGGGCTGGTACGTGAGCGAGGTCGTCGTGCGGTTCACGTGCGTCGACGAGGAGTCGGGCATTCCTGACGGGACATGCCCCGCGGATCAGACCCTGACCGACGAAGGGCCCGCGGTCTCCTCGACCGCGTGGACCGTCTTCGACGCCGCGGGCAACGAGAGCGCTCCGAGCAACGTGGTCACCGTCAGCATCGACCGCACCCCGCCGACCGTCGAGGCGACAGCGTCGCCCGACCCGAACCCCGCGGGGTGGAACACGACGCCGGTCACTGTGACGTACTCAGCGACTGACGGTGGCTCGGGAGTGGAAGGCTGCGACGAGCCGGCCACGCTGGAGACGGACGGTGCGGGCCAGTCCGCGAGCGGATCGTGCACGGACATCGCGGGCAACTCGCAGTCCGCCTCGGTGATCAACATCAACATCGACCGGACGCCGCCGAGTGTGACGATCACCTCGAGCCGACCGCCCGATACGGCTGAAGGCTGGGACCATCCGGTGACGTTCACCGCCGCGGGCACTGATGACGGATCCGGGATCGCCTACTGCGACGCGGCGGAGACGTACAGCGGGCCTCACTCCTCGGCGGCGTCCGTCGAGATGGCGTGCGCCGACAACGCCGGCAACGTCGGGACGGCGAGCCTGGACTTCGAGTACGTCGACGGGAGTCCGCCGGTCATCTCGTTCCTGCTCTCGCCGGGGCTGCCGGAGAGCGGCTGGTACACGTCGGACGTAGTGCTCACCTGGACGGTGGTGGAGGCCGAGTCTCCCGAAACGCTGGTGCTCACGGGCTGCACCGAGGAGCACCTGACCGTCGACCGCGGTCTCACCACCTACACGTGCGCCGCATCGAGCGCCGGCGGCCCGGCCAGCGTCGTCGAGGTCGAGTTCGGGCGGGACTCTACGCGGCCGCTCATCGAGGCCGTGATCGAAGGCACCGCGGGGACCAGTGGGTGGTTCACCAGCGACGCGGCGGTCTCGTTCAGCTGCAGTGACGCGGGATCCGGCGTCGCCCTCGACACCCTCGCGGGCGCGACGCTTACCGAGGAGGGCGCGGATCAGTCCGTCACCAGCACCGGCACTTGCGTCGACCGCGCAGGCAATGTCGCCGACCCGCTCACGGCGACCGACATCGACATCGACCAGAGCGGGCCGACGGCGTCCATCGCAATCGTGTCGGGCGCACTCGGGCTCGACGGCTGGTACACCTCGAACGTCGTGGCGCGGACGTCCGGTGCCGACGAGGTCAGCGGGCCTGTCACCTGCACGGCTGACCAGACCCTCAGCACGGACTCGGCGGCGCATACGTTCGCGGGCTCGTGCACGAACGCGGCAGGGCTGTCCACAGAGGCCGAGGACCTGACCGTGAAGCGCGACGCCACGGCGCCCGCGCTCTCACCTTCGCTGTCCTCGACCACCGTGGACAAGGGTGGCGCGCTCACGGTCGCCGCGAACGCGGTCGACGCGACATCGGGCGTAACGACGTCGAGCTGCGGCACGATTGACACGACCTTCGTTGGCACCTATGCGGTGACGTGCTCGGCGACGGACCGCGCCGGCAACTCGGCCACCGGAAGCGTGAGCTACCAGGTGCTGTCGGGCGGCGGGGTCATCGTGTACGGCTTCGCGCCTCCCGGAACCGGCGGGTACGGGACGTTCTCGTTCGGCGGCGGGACGTTCGAGGAACTGCTGGCGGCGACCGGGTGCCCACGCGCGACCTCGGTCCTCTTCTTCAACAAGCAGGACGGGCGCTTTGCGGTCTGGATCCCGGGCGCGCAGGTGGGCGCGGTGAACGCCGAGTTCTACGCGCTCTTCCCGGGCACGCCGCCCCTTCCAGACGGGGCGATCTTCACGGCAAGATGCGTATGAAGCCGGACGCCACCTCGTCCCGAGGAGCAGCCACCGATGCCGCTACGCCCCGCCACCGAGGCGGACCTCGCCACCGTGATCGAGCTCATCCACGCGCTCGCGGAGTACGAGCGTGAGCCGGACGCCGTGCGGCTGGACCCGGAGGAACTGAGCCGCCACTTGTTCGGCCCGCGTCCCTACGCCGAGGTGCTGCTGGCGGAGGCCGAATCAGGCGAGAACGCGGGCTTCGCCCTCTTCTTTCACAACTTCAGCACATGGGAGGGCAAGCCCGGGGTTCACCTCGAGGACCTGTTCGTCCGTCCGGGGTTTCGCGGACAGGGGTACGGGCGCGCGCTGCTCGCGGCGGTCGCGAGCATCGCCGTCGAACGTGGATGCGCCCGACTGGAATGGGCGGTGCTCGACTGGAACGAGCCGGCGATCGGGTTCTACCGGCGGCTCGGCGCATCCGCGCTCGATGAGTGGACGACGTACAGAGTTGAGAGCACACCCCTGGAGGCCCTTGCGGCCGTAGCAGCCGAGGAGCGTGCGTAACGTGACGTTTGAGGAGTACCTCGAGAGCCTGCCGGAGGAGCGCCGCGCGATGGTGGCTGCGGTGCGCCAGATTGTTGTCGATCGCCTTCCGGACGGTTATGTCGAGTCGATCACGCCCTCCATGGTGACGTACGACGTCCCCCTCGAGCGGTACCCGGACACGTACAACGGGAAGCCCCTGAACTACGTCGCGCTCGCGCCGCAGAAACGGTATGTCTCGCTCTACCTCATGGGGCTGTACGGGCAACCGGAACAGGCTGCGGAGTTCGAGCGCGCCTATCGAGCCACCGGAAAGCGCTACGACGTAGGGAAGTCGTGCGTCCGCTTCAGGCGCCTCGATGACCTCCCGCTCGACCTGGTCGGGGACGCCGTCGCGGCGCTCGACGTCGATGGCTTCGTGGCGCTCGCCGAGGCCGCGAAGCGTCCGCGCAGGAAGTAGACCGCCGCGATGCAGGCGCTCGATGACATCACGAACCCACACGGGACCACCGCTACGCTGAGGCGAGCGATCGAGACGGTCATCCGCCTGTTCCTCACCGCGGGCGACTCGGAAATCTCAAGCCTGCTGCTCCTTCGGGGGCTCGTCGATGACCGGCACAGCGAGGCCGCGCAGGCCCTTAAGTCACTGAGGGTGACGCTGCCGCCCGCCGAGCCCTCGGGGGTGCCTGCCACTCGCCGACACGACGTGGTGATGGCCGGGTTCAGCCGTCCCGCGTCACAGGCGCAGGGACTGGGCAGTCAAGCCGCTCGCGACGCGGGCCGGCCGACCTCGACCGGCGATGTCGCAGCGGCGCTGATCGAGTCGGATGAGGGGCTTCGTACCCTGCTCGGTGCTTCGCCGGCGGATTACCGCGCGGCGCTCGGCGGGGTCGCGCGAGAAGAGTAGTCAGCGGGCGCAGGCGACCTCGGCACGCGTGCGCTGCCGCTCCGCGTCCACGATTGCCAGGACGCGAGCGATCGTGCCGTCGATGTCGCCGTTCGAGTTGACGACAACATGGTCGAACAGGTCGCGACGTTCCAGCTCGCGCGCGGCGGCGGCGATACGCCGCTCCAGGTCCGCCTGATCGTGGGCCTCGCCGCGCTCCCGCAGCCGCCGCTCGAGGTGCTCGAAGCTGTCAGGGACGAGCATGATGTAAACGGCTGAGGGCAGCAGCTCGCGCAGGGACTCGACGCCCTGCACGTCGACCCGGACGACCGCGTCGCCCGACTCGAGCGCTCGCTCGAGCTGCACGCGCGGCACGCCATACATGTTCCCGTAGATGTTCGCGTGCTCGAGCATGTCGCCGGCCTCGATGTGGCGCGTGAACTCCTCGAGGGTCGCGAAGGTGTACTCACGGCCGTCGACCTCGCCCTCTCGCGGAGGGCGCGTCGTCATGGTGACGGGCCGGGCCAGCTCGGGATGCTCCGCGAGCAGACGGTCGACGAGCGTGTCCTTGCCGACCCCTGAGGGGCCGGAGATGACGACGACGAGGTGCGGAGCGTCCTCGGCCAAGCGCTAGTTGCCGTCTACGTTGCGCAACGCGCCCACCCGCCCGGCGAACGTCTCCGGGGTGATGGCGAGCAGGGCGACCCAGTCGTTGTCGAGGACGACGACGGCCTTTGTGCGGCGACCGCTCGTGAGGTCGATGATGTGCCGCTCTTCCTTTCCACGCTGGATCATCCGCTTGACCGGCGCCGATGCCGGGGTAGCCACGGCGACGACGCGGTTCAGCGCAAGGTGGTTTTCGAATCCGACGTGGATGAGTTCGGTGGTCATTGGCTCTTCCTCAACGAGTTACGGCATCCTCCGCTGCCTCAAGACGTGCTAGTTCCTCCCAGAATTCAGGATACGACACCTCAACAGCCCCTCCGTCAACAATCGTCGTCACGCCGTCGGTGAGCAGGCCGGCCGCCGCGCCGAGCATCGCGAGGCGGTGGTCGCCGCGGGAATCCGCCGTCCCGGCGTGCAGCCTCGCACCGCCGCGCACGCGCATCCCGTCCGGCCGCTCCTCGATGTCGACGCCGAAGGCGCGAAGCACCGCCGCGGTCGACGCAACGCGGTCGGATTCCTTCACCCGAAGCTCCTCGGCGTCACGAATCAACGTCTCACCGGCGGCGAACGCACCAGCGAGCGCCACAAGCGGCAGTTCGTCGATCGCGCGCGGGACGAGGTCGCCCCCCACCTCGATGCCGCGAAGGGCCGCCGAGCGTACCCGCAAATCCGCGACGGGCTCGCCGCCCGTCACCCGCTCGTCGAGGAGGGTGATGTCGGCGCCCATCGCATGCAGGATATCGAGCAGCCCGGTCCGGGTCTGGTTGATGCCGACGTTCATCAGGAGCAGGTCCGCATCCGGGTGCAGCGTTGCCGCCACCATCCACACCGCGGCGGTGCTGATGTCGCCGGGCACCACGACATCGACGGCACGAAGGTCGCCAGCCGGAGGCGTGACGGTCACCGAATGGCGGCCGTGTTCATCGAAGGTCGCGACCTCGGCGCCCATCGCCGACAGCATCCGCTCGGTGTGGTCTCGCGACTGCGATGGCTCGGACACCGTCGTGGGACCCTCGGCGGCGAGGCCGGCGAGGAGCAGCGCAGACTTCACCTGGGCGGACGCAACGGGCGTCTCGATGCGCTGGCCGCCTCGCAATGGTCCGCCCCGCACGACGATCGGAGGCAGTGTCCCGTCTGCGCGCGCCGTGATGTCGGCGCCCAGCCCGGCCAGCGGACGGACGACCCTCGCCATAGGACGGCGGCGAAGCGAGCCGTCCCCTGTGAGGATCGAAAGCATCGGCAGGCCGGACGCGAGGCCCGTGAGCAGGCGGATGGTCGTGCCGGAGTTCCCGCAATCGAGGACGTTGTCGGCCTCGCGGAGCCCCGCGCGGCCGCGGCCGTGCACGATGAGCGCACCACCGCCGAGGTCCTCGACGGCAGCGCCCAGAGCACGCATACACTCGAGCGTCGACCGCGTGTCGGCAGCGTCGAGGAAGCCCTCGATTCGCGCATCTCCCGTCGCGACCGAGTTGAACATGATCGCGCGGTGCGTGATCGACTTGTCGCCGGGAATCGCGATCGTGCCTCGGATGCGGGCGGGGCGGCGGACGCTCATCGTGTCGGTCATCAGCCGCGGTCCCCGGAGCGCGCGCGGCGCTCAGCCTCGGCGAGCCGCTCATCCGCGCGGCGGGACAACTCCCGCGCGCGGTCGGCCATCGTCCCGCCGAGGAGCAGGTCCATCATGCTCGACTCCGGCACGGCGGCCCAGTGCGCCTCGTCGATCTCTTTGCGTCCAACAGCGCCGCTCATGAACGCCCCATGCTCGAGGCTCGTCCGGGCGAACAGCCGGAACAGCTCCTGCTCACCCTCGACGTCCGCGACCTGTCGCTGCATGCCACGCAACGTCTCGATGTAACGCTCGATCCAGTGGACGAGCTGGATACGGTTGGTGATCGCGATGTCGTGTGCCATCGCGGGGTCGGTGCCGGCGAGGCGGGACGTGTCGCGGAAGCCGCCGGCCGCCAGCGCGGAGAGTTCGGGCCACGCTTCGGAATCCCGGTTGAGCCGGAAGAGCGCCGTCGCCACCATGAGCGGCAGGTGCGAGATTGCCGCGACGTATGCATCGTGCTCTTCCGCGTCGAGGAACATCGGACGGGCGCCCATGGTGTGAGCAAGGCCGGTGACGACATCGACCGCATCCTCGGCGGCGTCGCCGGAGGGCACCACCGCCCAACGCGCGCCCTCGAAGAGGGCAGCGTCTGCTGCGCCGGGGCCCGATTCCGTCTTGCCGGCCATCGGGTGCCCGCCGATGAATGAGGCGTGCGGCGGGAGGAGGTCTCGCGCCCAGCGCATCACCTCGGCCTTGGTGGAGCCAGTATCGGTGACGATCACGCCGGGTTCGAGCGCCGAAGCGATCTCCCCCATCAGCTCACGGATCGCGAGGATGGGCGCCGCAAGGATGACGAGGCCGGCGCCCGTGACCGCCTCCCGAGGGGAGCGCATCGCGCGGTCGACAGCCTTCGAGCGCTCGGCCGCCTGCGCATGCTCACGGTAGGTATCGAAGCCCACGACCTCGAGCTGATCGCGACTCGCCTTCAGCCGCAGCCCGATCGAGGCGCCGATGAGGCCCGTGCCGAGAATGGCGACCCGTGGCATGTGCTCACCCCTCTCGCGTATTCGATCAGTGTATCCGAGCCGATGGGAGGGCGACGGCGCTCAAGAGGCTCCGTCGGCGGCGATCAGCATGCGCAAGTCCTCGTCGCCATGAGGGTCATCGTCCTTGTGCCGGCGCACGAGGTCGACGACTCGCGGGCTGGCGCCAGCCTGCTCGAGCAAGTCGGCACCGAGCCGGGCATGGTGCTCGAGCCGCCACAGCGCGCGCCTCCAGCGCGGCCCCTGCTCTCGACCGAGCGCGCGACGAAGCCGCAGCGACACCGCGCCGAGCAGCACGAACACGATACGGTCCGTCACGGTGAGCGGGCCCTTGCCGACGTCATGCAGGAGCGCAGCCACGAGCAGGTCATTCGGCGGCGGCCTCCCGACCACGGCGCCGCGCCGGTCGAGCCACGTGATCATGTCCATCGAGTGGCGGCGATCACGGCCCTGCATGCCGACGAAGAGCAGACGTTCGCGCTCGTTCAGCAGCGCACAGACGCGTGCCACTTCGTCAGGCCCAAGCGCCCATCGAAAGCCGCGGAAGAACTGGCCGGACCGGTACGCTGCGCTATGCCACACGAAGACCGCCGCTGTCTCCCGCGAAGAGGTTGAGGAGGAACTCGATCGGCGGGCCCATCACATCGAACAGCGGGTTGACGTTGCCGTTTGTGATGAACGGCAGCATGAAGAGGATCAGCAGCACACCGGGCCCCCACGCCTCGTACTTTCCGAGTTCGCGGCTGAGGTTGGTGGGAAGCAGTCCTACGAGCACACGGAAGCCGTCGAGGGGGGCGATGGGCACGAAGTTGAAGACGGCGAGGATGACGTTGAGCAGGACGATCGTGCCGAGGAACAACCCGATGAGGTTGTCTGGCGAAGCCGACCAGAGGCGAGCCCAGAACGCGGCCTCGCCTGGATTCACGAAGGGGTGAAAGAAGGGGACGACGCCAAGCTTGATCGGGATGCCCGCGAGACCGGCCACGGCGAGGTTCGATACCGGACCGGCGGCGGCGATCAGCACCATGCTCGTCTGCGGATTGCGGGTGTTGTACGGGTTCACCGGGACCGGACGCGCCCACCCAAACCCGACGAAAAGGATCATCAACGAACCGATCGGGTCGAGGTGCGCCTTCGGATTCAGCGTCAGGCGCCCGTATCGGCGTGGTGTCGGGTCTCCGAGCGAGTTCGCGACGTAGCCATGACAAAACTCGTGGAAGGCCAGGCCGACCACCATGGACAACAGGAACGCTCCGATGAGGATGAGGAACGCCGAAGGCGCGTCCCCGAGCACGGACAGGTAGCGCAGCAGCACACGATCAGCATACGTCTCTCCGCCGGTTTGACACACCTGAAAGGCGGTTCCTATCGTGGGTGCACTCGGTGCGCTCTTCCCCAGCGCGGCGCCCGGATCACGCGGCAGGCGGTAGCGAGCTGGCGGGGCACGCTACTTCGGGGGACGTCGGTTCCCCTCGTTTGCATGGTGAGCGCACATGACCCTGCCCCGCCGTCTCGTGCTCGCGGTCCCCGTAGCGGGTCTTGCCGTCGCTGTGGCCGTGGCCATGGTGGTGCTCACCCGCGAGGAGCGCCCCTCCAACGGGGCTGTTGCCGCCCCGGCAACCACCGACGGGGCGGCTCTAGTGGTCGCGGAGTTCGGCACGAATGCCGACCGCGTGTTCCTGGCCGACGCTGACGACCCCGATGAGCGGACGTTGCTCGCGACCATTCCCCACGCGCCGGACTGGGGCATCAACCCGGGCGCCCCGGCCACGACCGACCTCGTCGTCTACACCGTGCTGCCCCCGGCCGCCCCGCCTGAGCGGGGCAGCCCGGCGGAGCTGTACGTCCTCGACGCATCGACCGGTGAGACTCGTCTCCTCGCGGGAGATGCGGACCTCCTCACGCCACCCGTCATGGACGGTGCCGGGACAACAGTTGCGTACCGGAGCAATGGTGACGTCGGCCTGCAATCGCTGGTCAGCGTCGACCTGGCCACCGGTGCGCGCCGCACGCTCTACCAGGTGGAGACGACGTTCGGCGTGTTTCCGGTGGGGTTCGAGGCAGACGGCCACCTGGTATTCGCCGCGCTCTCTCGCGCGGGCACGGAACTCTATCGTGCGACCTCGGCTGACCATTCCCCGGAGCTCGTCCTGCACGCCTCCGATGAGGTGGCACGCGACTGGCAGCTTTCGCCGGACGGGGAGAGTGTCTCGTTCCTGGCACCCGCGATCGAGGACGAGCGCGTGGTCCACCGGCTCCAGGTCATCGACCTCACGGACGGTGCTGCGGTATCGATGGCCACCGAGCGACCTCCGTCGGCCGTCGAGGAGTTCGCGCCGGTCTGGCGGCCCGACGGAAGCGGGATCACCGTGGGACGCGAGGCGTACCCGGACGCCGCCGCGGCTGCGGTGACCTACCCGCTGGGCACCGGCACACCCGCCCCGCTGCCCGCGCCCGCGCGTGGGTACGACGTCCCGGCGGGCTGGAGCGCCGACGGCGAGTACCTCGCGGTGCGTTCCTTCGATGGGGTTTCCGCCGGGGATCCGGGGACGGAAACGCTGGTGGTGGTGACCCCGGACGGTGCGCGAGTCACGGTCACCGCGGCCAGCGAGCTGCTCTTCCTTGGATGGACGGACGACGATGAATAAAGGCGCACTGGGGTTGCTCGCCCTCGCCGGGCTGGTCGTCTGCTGGCTCGCCATCAACACGGGTGGGCCGCTGGGAGGGACACGCGCCGAGGCATGCGCCTTCCTGCGCACGCCCTCGTCGTATGAAGCCGACGAGCGGCGGATGAGCTACGCCCTCGCGATGGACGCCGCCGCCGTCAATGCCCTCTTTCCGGGTGACGACTACTTCGGCCTGCCGGCGCTCAAAGTTGGGCCGCGCTCGAACCGGATCGACGGCGCGGCGCGGATGCCCGCGACGCTGTTACGGGCCATCGGCTGGGTCGAGTCGAACACCGCGATGGCAGCACGGTCGGTCTCATACGAGTCAGTTGGCCCCGCCCTCGTCTCCTTCGACTGCGGGTACGGGATCATGCAGGTGACCAGCGGGATGACGGCGCCTCTGGGCTCCGACAACCAGCCGACCACCAATCAGGCGCGGGTTGCGGCGCACTATCTCTACAACATCGCGCGGGGTGCCGCGATCCTGGCGGCGAAGTGGAACGAGGCGCCGGCGTCGCGGCCGATCGCGGGCGTCGACACCAACTCCGACCCATCGATCGTCGAGAACTGGTACTACGCCGTCTGGGGCTACAACGGGTTCACTGGCCCGGGGGCGGTGCAGTCCAACCACCCGCTTGACCCCCGGTTCAGCGCGAGCCGCGAGCGCTGGAAGTGCGACGGTACGCAGTCGCGGACGCGCTATCCGTATCAGGAGGTGGTCTGGGGGTGCATGGCCTCGCCTCCGACGCGCGCCGGGCAGCAGCTCTGGACGTCGGTCGCCGCGTCACTGCCGAACCTCTCCGACCCGCGATTCGCCGGCCCCCTCAGTCCGAGCAACTTCACGGCCCCCTTCTCGTCGATGGACATTCCGACAGCGCAGCCGTCGCACACACAGCCCGCGCCGACCATCCCCGGCGACTTCCCGTCGCGCGTGCTCGGGTCGCCGGTGCTGAGCGTCTCAGACACCTCGATCGAGCTCGGTCTCGACGGCGGCGGCGGCGCCGCGAAGGCCACAGTCACGGTCGAGAACAGTGGAAGCGGCATCCTGGTGTGGACGGCGAATCCGTCGGCGAACTGGATCGTGATCGACCCGCCGGCCGGGGTCGCGCTGGGGCCCGAAGTCGTGTGCGGGCCTGGCTGCAGCCGCAGCGCCACGTTCACGGTGACGCTCAACCCGGCGGCGCTCCCGCAGGCGATGACGTCGGGAAGCATCACGATTGGCGCGGCGAACGGGACATCTGAGCCGGTTGTCGTGACGATCAACGCCGAAGCCGACTTCGAGCTGCCGGCCCCGGGCACGAGCCGCGCGTACTGACGCGGAGGCGTACTCGCACCCTCTACACTGAGCCAGCATACGAATCGGAGACTCCATGCTGAAGCACTGGGCCGACGCGGTCCGAAGGAACCATGCGCTCGAGCACGCCACCGTCGCCGTGCTGCTGGCGCGTCACGGACCGACCCGCCTTGCCGGACGCGCCAGCCTCGACGGGTTCCTGATCGCCGGAGACGTGGACTCCGAGGAGCTCACCTCGTGCGCGCAGGAGGCGCTGCAGCGCCTCAAGGCGGGGCAAGCCGGGCTTGCCGTCTCTCCGCTGTGCGGCACGAACATCGCGGTGTCGGGGCTGATGGCGGCCGCGGCGGCGACCGCCGTGCTCTCGAACGGCAGGCCCGCGGGACGGCTCTCGAACGCGTTCATGGCAGCGATGGTGGCCGTGATCGCCGCCCAGCCGGTGGGACGGTTCGTGCAGCAGCACGTGACGACCCGCGCTGACCTCGACGATGTCGAGATCGTCGACACGCGGACCGTGTTTCGAGGTCTGCGGAAGGTGCGCACGAAGGCGAATCTGGCCTGACCCGATGACCCGCGGGTGAGCGCCGGGCGTCCGCAGTATGCCCTCGGATCAGGTGACGGTCAGCGGGACGCCCTCACGGCACAGCGGACACTCGGCCGGCTCGTGCGTCTGCAGCGCGAACTCGGTGGCGGCGAAGAAAGGCAACTCGCCGAACCGGGCGGCTCCGCCCGAGCGGTCCACGAGGACGGCCACACCTACGGGAACCGCGCCGGTCGCCTCGACGGCGGCGAGCGTTTCACGGACCGATGCGCCGCTCGTCAGGACGTCGTCCACGACAAGGACGCGCTCGCCCGGTCGCAGGCGGAAGTCGCGCTGGAAGGTGCGTCCGCCCTCGGGCGCGCGCTCGGCGAAGATGCCGCGCAGCCCGAGCTGTCGAGCGACCTCGTAGGCGAGGATGATGCCGCCAGTCGTCGGTCCGGCGACCGTCTCGGCCTCCAAGTATCGCATTGCCTCGGCGATCTTGCGGCACACCATCTCCGTGTACTGCGGCCACTGCAGCAGGTTGAACTTCTCGAGGTAGCGGTCGGAATGGCGGCCCGAATTGAGCTGGAAGTGCCCCTGGAGGACGGCGCCGGAGTCCTCGAGGGCGGCAGTTACCTCGCTGTCGACGGCGATGATGCGGCTCCCTGCGTAATGGCGACGCCGGACTCGGCGCTCAGCCCGCCGTGGTCAATCCGGCCGATGCGGCCCATGGGCCAGTACCGGAACTCCGCACGTCCGATGAGCAGGGACTGGTCCAGCAGTCCCCAGGAGTGGGAATCGTACGAGTTGTTGCGGTTGTCTCCCAGCACGAAGAGCTGGCCTTCGGGGACGGTTACCGGCCCGTAGTCATAGGTCGGGGCCTGATCGAGGTACGGCTCGTTCTGCCGGACGCCGTCGAGGTAGACCTCACCCCCACGCACCTCGACGGTCTGACCGGGGATACCGACCACACGCTTGATGAAGTCGCGGTTCTGATCCTGCGGGAACTTGAACACGACAACGTCACCTGTCACCGGCGTGCCGAAGGGGCGCCAGTCGTCCTTGTCGGTGAACGGCAGCCAGGAGAGGTCGAAGTTGCGATACGCGAGCTTGTTCACGATGAGCATCTCGCCGTTGTGGAAGGTGGGTTCCATCGAGCCGCCGTCGACGACGAAGTTTTGCGCGACGGAGCGGACGAGCAGGAACATCAGCAGCGCGAGCGCGAGCACCTCGACCGTTTCGATCAGGCCATGCATGCCCCACGGCCAGAACGAGGAACTGGTCTCGGCGGCTTCCGGCTCCTGATCGAAGACATCGTGCTCGGCAGCGCCCTCCTGCGTAGGCGACCATGGCGCGCGGCCGCCGGGCCCGGCTACGGGAATCGCTGTCTCCCCCGCGGCAGCTCCGGGATATCGCGAGAGCGAGGAGAAAGACACTGAGCCGACGGTCGCACCGGACGCAACGGAATCCGCGACGTCGGGCGCCGTATCGCCGGGGGCTGGTTCCGGGGGGTGGGGCTCGCTCGAAACGCTGTGGACCGGTGCCGGCTCATCTGCGGGATCCGCTCCGGATCCCGCCTCGGCCGGTGGTGTGTCTGACATCCCATCGAGTATAGCAGCGCGACGGGTACCGTCTCGGCGCGCGTCTCAGATTCGGAACGCCGCTCCGAGCAACTCCATGCGCTGCGCCGCGACCTCCGCGACAGCGCCGCGGCCCGCACGGAGCGCCGGGCGCGGGTCGTTGCCTGATGCGCTCGCCAGGGCGTGCGCGAACGCCGAGTGGATCTCGGTGCTGATATTCACCTTGCGGATGCCGGCGCGTACGGCGGCGCGCAGGTCCTCGGGTGTTACGCCGGACCCTCCGTGGAGCACCAGCGGCAAGCCGCGCACGGCGGCACGGAGCTCCTGCAGCAAGTCCAGTCGGACGGCGCCGGCGAGTCCATGCGCCGTCCCGACAGAAACAGCGAGCGCATCAACGCGCGTCTCGTCGACGAAGCGCCGGGCAGAATCGGGATCGGTGAGCACAGCCTCCGAGGTGACCACGCCCGGTTCGCGACCGCCCACGTGGCCGAGCTCCGCTTCGAGCGCGAGCCCGGCCTCAAGCGCAACCTTGCCGGCCTCGAGCGTCGCATGAAGATTGCGTTCGAACGGCAGGGTCGAGCCATCGAACATCAACGAGGTGAAGCCCGCGCGCGCCGCTGCCCGCAAGAGGTCCACGCTGCCGCCGTGGTCCAGGTGAACGGCGACCGGGGTCTGAGCACGGGCAGCGAGCGCACGAGCAAAGGCGGCTGCTACCTCCACGCCCCCAACGTGATCGAGGTTGCTCTGGTTGAATTGCAGGAGCACGGGCGAACGCTTCGCGGCTGCCGCGTCGAGCACTCCGAGGGCCAGCTCGAGGTTCGAGACGTTGAATCCCGGTACCGCATACCCGCGCGCCTCGGCATCCGCGAGCAACTCTCTGCCTGAAGCGAGCATGCGACCTCCTGGTGACCGGGGCCCTGGCCGTATACGACCGCAACCGGCACGCATGCTACGCTCGCGCGGCTGAGGAGCGCACCCCCGTGACCGAGCCTCCGATCACCCCAGCCACGCCGCGGGACGACGGTTTGCCGGACGACACGGCGGCGCTGGTGAGGCGAGCGCGGGCCGGCGAAGTTGCGGCGTTCAACGCCCTCGTTGTGCAGCACCAGGACGCCGCATACTCGCTCGCGTTGCGGTTCCTCGGTTCTCAACAGGCCGCCGAGGACGCCACGCAGGAGGCGTTTCTGCGCGCGTACCGCGGCCTCGGACGCTTCGAGGGAGAGCGGTTCCGGCCGTGGTTGCTGAGCATCGTGGCGAACGCCGCGCGGGACGAATTGCGCAGGCAACGGCGCCGTCCACAGCGTTCGCTCGATGCCGCCCGCGACGATCCGGACCGGCCGACGATCGACCCCCCCGATCCGGGCCCTTCGCCGGAAGCGACCGCGCTCCGCGGGGAGCTGCGAGGACACCTCGAAGCCGCGTTGCGCACCCTCCCCGAGGACTGGCGCATGGTGGTGTTGCTGTCTGACGTGCACGGCCTCGCGTATGACGAGGTCGCGTCAGCACTCGGCGTCCCGGTAGGCACCGTGAAGTCTCGGCTCAGCCGCGCGAGAGGGCGGCTACGCGACCTCCTGCGGGCAGCTCGGGAACCGGCGGGGGCTCACGATCGTCTGGAAGACAGGCGGTAGTGCGGATGCAATGGTGGAAGTCGTGGCGGCGTCAGCATGAACCGCAGCAGGATCCGGCTGCGGCGACCGACGTGTTGCTGTCCGCATACCTCGATGGCGACCTCGGTGCGCCCGAACGGACGACGCTGGAGCAGCGGCTGACGGAAGACGCATCGCTGCGCGAGGCGTTCGAGAGTCTGCGTGATGTCGTGTTCGAGCTCCACCGGCTCGACGACCTGCGGGCGCCGCGCGCGTTCACGATCCCGGCCGCTGAGGCCACCAGACCGCGAGTGCTCGCGCCTCTGGAGCTGGGGCTCCGCGTAGGAGCCGTCGCGGCGGCGGCGGCATTCGTCCTCGTGCTCGGCATGGACATCCAGCGCGGCGGCGCGGGGGGCGTGAGGGGGCAGACGGCCCCGCTCCGGCTGCAGGCCGAATCGGCTGCTTCGTCGAGCTTCACCGCACCCGACGCCCCAGTGACCGACGGGGCCGCGGCGAGCGGCGCATTCCGCGACGCCGCGCCCGGACGGGGAGCCGCCGAGAGCGCAGCCGACGACGCGGTATCCGATCCTGACATCGTCCCGACCTCGTTTGTCACGCAGCCTGTGACGCCGTCGACCGCCCCATCGCCTGCCACGCCGGCTCCGGACGCCGACGAGACGACGGCAGCCACCCCCGTACCGTCGAGGACGCCCGCACTCGCGGTCACCTCGGCGTCCACGACGACCTCCGCGCTCCAGGCTACGCCGGCGGCGCGCGTCCCCACACCTGCGGCGGCAGTCGCGTCGAGCACGCCGGCCCTGGCCCTGGTCCCGGCCATCGCGCCGACAACAACGCCCGCAGCTGTCCTGACGCCGGCAGCGACACGGACCCCCCCGGCGGCGGGCGCGCCTGCGGTCACGAGCACGGCGACGACCACCGCGCCGCCGCAGACGGCGACCGCAGCGGGACAGGGCGGGGCGGACAGCGCGCCCCCCGTGCCCAGCGCGACGCCAGCGGTGGACGGAGATGAGCAACAGGCGCAGCCCCCGGTCGAGGAACAGCCGTCGCCCGGGTCCGCCCCGTTGCCGGTCGCGCCGGCGATCGACGGCGCCGGCGCCAGCTCCGGCGGTGCGTTCGCACCCGACCAGGGGCTCATCAAACCGGTCCCGGCGGAGGAGGCCGGCGCGTGGGGACAGAGCGCGACCCGCGTCAGCGTGACGCATACCGATCGCTTCGACGGGTTTCGTGCCGCCGAGTTCGGCCTCGGGGCCCTGGCGCTCGGACTCGGGAGCATGACTGGATGGGTTTGGTTCGCCCGCCGCCGCGCGGCGGCAGCGAGCGGGTTCTGAGGGAGGTCAACGTGAACCGGAGTGGGGGCTGGATTGCGGCGGCAATGCTCGGGATCGTCGCCGTGGCGCTCGCGGGCTGCTCGAGTGACACGCGAGTGTCGGTGGACCAGGAGCAGCAGACGGGCATCTCGGTCAGTGGCACAGGGCGGGTTACGGTCGTGCCGGACATCGCCGTGGTCAACCTCGGGGTGGAGGTCACACGGTCGAGCGTGGCGGATGCTCGCTCCGCGGCGGCGGACGCGATCGAGGCCGTGCAGTCCTCGCTGCGTCAGAACGGCATCGACGACGAGGACATCGCGACGGCGTACTTCAGCATCCAGCCCCAGTACGGGCCGGCGGACCCGGCCGACCGGAACGGCACCCCTCGGATCGTCGGATACACGGTCATCAACCAGCTTGCCGTCAAGGTGCGCCGCATCGACGACCTGTCGCGCGTCGTCGACTCGGCGGTCACGGCGGGCGGCGACGATGCCCGCGTGCAGAACGTCTCGTTCACCGTCGACCAGCCCGAGCAGTACCAGGCGGAGGCGCGGGAGCAGGCGGTTGCTGACGCACGGCAACGCGCCGAGGAGCTGGCGCGGCTGGCCGGCGTCCAGCTCGGCCGTGCACGGGCGGTCTCCGAGACGTCTGGCGTCTCCGCAGACTCGCGGTTGGCGCTCCCGTCCGCCGCGGGCGCCGGAGAGACGTCGTTCAGCCCGGGCGAGACGGAGATCAGCCTGAGCGTCAGCGTGGTCTACGACATCGAATAGCGTCGTTACCACTCGTGATGGCCGCCCAGCCGGCTGCGCGGTAGCATGCGAGGGAGGCGTCCGGCGCCTCCCTCCTCGTCCAACAGGCCTGCAACCGCGCAGCCGGCAGAGGCATGATCTGATGGCGGCATCCGAGTACATGCGTCTCGCCCTTGAGCAGGCGGCGCTCGCCCTCGGGCATTCGTCGCCGAATCCGGCCGTGGGCGCCGTCCTCGTGCGCGAGGGCGAGATCGTCGGTCGTGGCCATACGCAGCCGCCGGGTAAAGCTCACGCCGAGGTGATGGCGCTGCGAGAGGCCGGCGACCGCGCACGCGGTGCCACCGCATACGTCACTCTCGAGCCGTGCGGGCACCACGGGCGCACGCCGCCATGTACGCGGGCGCTGGTCGAGGCGATGGTCTCGCGCGTGGTCTACGCCATCGAGGACCCGGATCCGCTCGTGCGCGGTGAGGGGCATCGGCAGCTCTCGGAAGCTGGCATCGCCGTGGAGCGCGGCGACGGCGCCGACGAGTCCTCGCGCCTCCTCGAGGGGTACCTGAAGCACCGCCGCACGGGGATGCCATTCGTGATCGCGAAGTTCGCGGCCTCGCTGGATGGGCACATCGCCGCTGCCTCGGGCGATTCACGGTGGGTGTCGGGGCCCGAGACGGCCACCTGGATGCACCGCCAGCGCGCCACGCTCGACGCGATCGTCGTTGGCTCGCGGACGGTGCTCGTCGACGACCCGCAGCTCACCGCCCGCCCGGAAGGCGCGACGGACGCCACGCACCAGCCGCTGCGAATCGTCGTCGACTCGAGCGGACGCATCTCTCCGACGGCGCGCATCCTCGAGCCGCCTCCCGCCACGCTCGTCGCGACGACGGAGTCCCCATCCGAGGAGTGGCGCGACGCGATCCGGCGCGCGGGCGCGGAGATCCTCACGCTACCGGAGCGGGACGGCCATGTGGACCTCGACGCGCTGCTCGGAGTACTGGGCGGTCGGGGGTTACTCACCGTGCTCTTCGAGGGGGGTGGCACCCTACTGGGATCGCTGTTCGATGCGCGGCTGGTCGACCGCGTTCAGGCGGTGATCGCCCCACTCATCATCGGCGCTGCCGAGGCGCCCTCGGCGGTCTCCGGCCGTGGGGCGTATCGTATGGCGGACGCGCCCCGCTTGCGCGCGGTCACGGTTGAGCGTTTCGGGGACGACACGATGATCAGCGGCCTGCCCGAGTGGCCGGAACTGGACTAGGAGCTCCGGTGTTCACAGGCATCGTCGAGGAAGTGGGTACCGTCCGCAGCGCCGAGGGCGGCGTACTCGTGATCGAATGTCACGAGATTGTCGAGGGGACCAAGCTGGGCGACTCGATCGCCGTGAACGGCGTGGACCTGACGGTGCGCGAAATGTCCGCCAACGCCATGACGTTCGACGTGATGCCGGAGACGTTCCGCCGCTCGAACCTGCGAGACGCGCGCGCGGGCGACCTGGTGAACCTCGAGCGGTCAGTGCGGCCGGACGACCGTCTCTCGGGCCACATCGTGCGCGGGGTCGTCGAGACGACCTGCGCGCTCGACAGCCTGACGCCGGAGGGCGACGCCCTCATCGCGCGATTCCGGCCACCTGCGGAGTACCTGCGCTACATCGTGATGAAGGGGCCGGTCTGCGTCGACGGGGTTTCGCTGACGGTGATGGGCCGCGACGAGGAGACGTTCTCGGTCTCCCTGGTGCAGTACACGCAGGAACACACGAACCTCACGCGGCGGCAGCCGGGTGCTAGCATCAACCTGGAGACGGACATCATCGCCCGCTACGTCGAGCAACTGCTCGCCGAGCGGACGCAGGCTCCGCTGTCATAGCGCCGGGGCAGGAGAACGACAATGAGCACCGCAGAACGCCCGGAAGCCGAGCTGGAACCCGGTCTCGCCTCGATGGAAGAGGCAATCGAGGAGTTTCGCCAGGGCCGCCCGGTCATCATCGTCGATGACAAGGACCGCGAGAATGAGGGGGACGTCTGCATCCCGGCGGAATTCTGCACCGCCGAGATGGTCAACTTCATGGCGATGCACGCACGCGGCCTGATCTGCATCGCGATGACGGGCGAACGCCTCGACGAGCTCGGCCTGCCGCTCATGACGGCCCGCAACAACTCGCCTCTCGGGACCGCGTTCACCGTAAGCGTGGAAGCGCGCGAGGGCGTGACCACGGGGATCTCGGCCGCCGACCGCGCGCGGACGATCGAGGTGCTGATCGGCGCCGAATCGACGGCCGACGACCTCACGCGGCCGGGCCACACGTTCCCGCTGCGTGCCCGCGACGGGGGCGTCCTGGTGCGCGCCGGTCAGACCGAGGCCTCGGTCGACCTTTCGAAGCTCGCGGGCCGCTACCCGGCGGCCGTCATCTGCGAGATTATGTCTCCTGATGGCAGCATGGCGCGTATGCCCGACCTGGTGCGGTTCGCCGAGGAGCACGGGCTCAAGATCGTCAGCGTCAACCAGATCATCGCCCACCGGCTGCGCAACGAGCGGCTGGTGGAGCGCGTGGCCGACAGCCTGATGCCCACCCGCTACGGCGAGTTCCGCGCCATCGCGTACCGGACACTCATCGACGCGCGCGAGCACGTGGCGTTCGTGATGGGCGAGGTGAGCGAGGACGAGCCGATTCTCGCGCGGGTACACGACCAGTGCGTGACCGGCGACGTCTTTGGCTCATTGCGCTGCGACTGCGGCGAGCAACTCGACAAAGCACTCCGGCTGGTTGCCGAGGCGGGCCGCGGCGTCGTCGTCTACATGGACCAGGAGGGCCGCGGGATCGGCCTGCACAACAAGATCCGCGCCTACCACCTGCAGGACGGCGGCCTCGATACCGTCGAGGCGAATGAGGCGCTGGGCTTCCCGGCGGACAAGCGCGAATACGGCATCGGCATGCAGATCCTGCTGGACCTCGGCATCCGCAAAATGCGGCTGATGACGAACAACCCGATCAAGCGCGCCGGACTCGAGGGGTTCGGCCTCGAGATCGTCGAACGGGTGTCGATCGAGGTGCCGCCCAACCCGCACAACGTGCGGTACCTGCGCACGAAGCGCGAGAAGATGGGGCATCTCCTCGATGCGGACGGGCTGGGCTAGTGCGCGTCATCGAAGGTCCGCTCGACGGCAGCGCGCTGCGTGTCGCCGTCGTCGTCTCGCGATTCAACGAGATGATCACGGAGAAGCTGCTGCAGGGCGCGACGGCGACCGCACTCGAGCACGGCGTGCCCGAGGACTGCATCGATGTGGTCTGGGTGCCGGGCGCTTACGAGCTGCCGATGGCCGCACGGCGCCTGGCAGCAACCGGCCGCTACCATGCCATCGCGTGCACCGGAGCCGTGATCCGGGGACAGACGCCGCACTTTGACTTCGTGGCCGGCGAGGCGGCCCGCGGCATCATGGACGTCACCCGCGACTTCCCGATCCCGGTGACGTTCGGCGTCATCACCTCGGACAACCTGGAGCAGGCGCAGGCGCGAGCGGGCGGAGCGGTGGGCAACAAGGGCCGCGAGGCCATGCTCGCCGCGATCGAGATGGCGACGCTGTTTCCGCTGATCGACCGCGCGCACTCGTAACCTGAGGAGGAGCCTATGAGCCCGATCAGTGGAGATCCGAGCGGCGGAGAACCGATCGACCGCACCGCCGGTGAGGCCATCCGCCTCGCGCACCGCGCGCTCGAGCGGTTCCCGGACGTGGTCCGCCGCCACAAGTTCGTGGCCGGTGGCGCCGTCGTGTCCTCGTCGCTGATCGCGCTCGCCGGCGTGGCGATCGCGCGCCGCATTCGCGCCGGGCAGAGTGCAGACGAGGCAGTCGCCGCGGTCACCGCGGAGGAAGTCCAGGGCCTCCGAATCATCGAGCCGAAGACGCCTCCCGCTGAAGAAGCAGCGCCGGCATCGGACGAAACCGTGGAGGACGACACCGCCCCGGAAGCGGCACGCCAGCCGGCCTGACACGGTGGCGATGGCATCGCCATGAGCACCTCCAGCGCCGCATCGCTGCCGCGTCGCATTGCCCACTGCGACCTCGATACATTCTTCGTGGCGGTGGAGCGGCTCCGCGACCCCGCTCTAAACGGCCTGCCGGTCCTCATTGGTGGACGCGGCCCGCGTTCAGTCGTCGCCACGGCTTCGTATGAGGCGCGGGTGTTCGGCTGCCACTCCGCCCAGCCCATGAGTCAGGCGCTGCGCTTGTGTCCGCAGGCGGTGGTCGTGCCGCCGCACTTCGACCGCTATCGCACCGCGTCCGATGCGTTCCACACGTTGCTTCGGGAGACCTCGCCAGTGGTCGAATCGGTGGGCCTCGATGAGGCGTTCACGGACCTCACAGGCCTCGGCTCAGGCGCGGAGGGCGCGCGGCGCGCGGCCGAGGAGCTGCGGGGTCGCGTCCGCTCCGAGCTCGGACTCGCGGTGTCGGTGGGGATCGGCGGCTCTCGCACCGTAGCCAAGGTCGCCTCGGACCGCGCGAAGCCGGACGGCCTCCTGGACATCGCGGTCGGAGGCGATGCCGAGTTCCTGGCGCCGCTGCCGCTCCGCGACCTGCCCTTCCTCGGCCCGCGCGCCGAAGAACGCCTGCGCGCCGCAGGCGTGCGGACGCTCGGCCAGCTGGCGGCGCTCGACGAGCGGTGGCTGCACGCCGCGTTCGGGAGCGGCGGGGTAAGCCTCGCGCGCCGCGCCCGCGGGATCGACCCGGAGCCGGTCCGCTCCAGTACCAGGGCGGCCGTCTCGATCTCGCGCGAGGTGACGTTCGGCCTCGACGTCACGGACCTCGACGAGCTGCGGGAGGTGCTGCGCGCGCACGCCGAGGCGATCGGCACGGACCTGCGCGCCTCCGGGCGGCGGGCGCGCACGGTGACGCTGAAGCTGCGCTGGCCAGACTTCAGGACGTTCAGCCGCAGCATCACTGTCGCGCAGCCGGTCCAGACGACCGAGCAGCTCGCGACGGCCGGCGCGCTCCTCCTCGACCAGTTGTTCGAGGAGGAGGGAAGGCACCCCGTCCGCCTGATCGGCCTCGGGGCAATGAACCTCGTCGAGGACGCTGTGCAGCTCGGATTCGACGACGGACGGCTATTGCACGACCAGCAGCTCGACCGCGCGATCGACGAGATTCGCGACCGCTTCGGGCGTGAGTCAGTGTCGCGCGGGCTCTCGCCGCAGCGACCCGGCCGCCGGCGGCAAACTCCCCAGACCTGACCAAACTCGAATCTCACTTACCTGAGCGAAGCTTGTCTGAAACGGATCGAGTCTGCCGAACCCTCGATAAGTCCCGCTTGTCGCTCGGCGCCGAGCGCGGTTCGCTGCGCACACCGAGGGGAGCACAGCATGCGTTACCGGCAAATCGCCGACACGGGCATCGAGGTTTCCGAGATCGGGTTCGGCGTGTGGACACTCGCGTCGGGGTGGTGGGGCGACCATTCCGACGAGGACGCGGTTACGCTCCTGCGCCAGGCGTACGACCGCGGCGTGACGTTCTTCGACACCGCGGACACCTACGGCAACGGTCGAGGCGAGACGCTGCTCGCGCAGGCGTTCCCCGGCGGCGACCGCGACGACATCGTAATCGGCACGAAGTTCGGGTACGACTGGCAGGCGCGCAGCGAACGCCGGCAAGAAGGCCAGCGCGAGGCGCCGCACCGCTTCGACGTGCCCTTCCTAGAGCAGGCACTCGATGGGTCGCTGCGCCGCCTGAGCACGGACCGCATCGACCTGTGGCAGCTGCACAACGTGCGGATGGAGCACCTGCAGCGCGACGACGTCTGGACGTTCCTCGACCGCGCGCGGCGAGAGGGGAAGGTGCGCGCGGTCGGCGTGGCCCTCGGACCGGCGATCGGCTGGCGCGACGAAGGCGTCCATGCGCTGCAGGAGCTGCCGGTGGACGTGGTCCACATGATCTACAACGCGCTAGAGCTGGACCCGGGGCGCGAGTTGATCCGGGTGGCCCGCGAGGCTGGACGCTCCCTCCTCGTCCGGGTGCCTCACTCCTCGGGGATGCTCGAGGGACGCTACACCGAGGACACGCAGTTCTCTGAGCGCGACCACCGCAGCCACCGTCCGCGAGCGTGGTTGACGAACGGCCTCCGCAAGATCGAGCAGCTCGACTTCCTGACCGCAAGCCACGAGCGCACGCTGGCCCAGGCGGCGTTGCGCTTCGTCCTTCACGACACGGCGGTCGTCAGCGCACTCCCCAACATCTACGGCCGTGACCAGCTCGACGAGTTCGTGGCCGCGTCGGACTGTCCCGACCTGACGCCCGACGATGTCGCACGCATCGAGACGCTATTCGAGTCCAACTACGGGCTGCCACGTGAGCGAGAACAGGCGGTGGCGCGATGACGACCGAGGCGCGGCCACGGCCGCACCCGACCCTCGACGAGATGACAGCGCGCCTGCTGAACGAGTTGCAGGACCGCTTCCCCCTGGTCGAACGGCCGTATCAGGCGGTCGGCGAGCGGCTGGGCATCTCCGAAGATGAGACGCTCGGACGCCTGCGCGAGGCCCGCGCGGCGGGGGTCGTGCGGCAAGTGTGCGCCATCTACGATACGAAGAGCCTCGGGTACTCCTCCGCCCTCGTCGCGATGCAGGTGCCGGCCGACCGGCTCGCGAGCGCCGCGGCGGTCGTGAACGCGCACCCGGGCGTGTCCCACAATTACCAGCGCAACCACGCCTTCAACATGTGGTTCACCGTGGCGATGCCGCCCGGACACGACCTCGACCGGGTCATCGCGCGACTGCACGACCTCGCAGGCGCCGAGTCCACCCGTCCGATGCCGACGCTGCGGCTGTTCAAGATCGGCGTCACGCTCGACATGGCGGGAGCGCGCCCGGCCGCGGCCCGCGGCGCTCCCGAATACTCCGACGAGCGCCGCGCGAACGCCGCCGCGCACCTCATCGATGATGATGACATCGCGTACATCCGCGCGACGCAGGGCGACCTGCCCGACGACCTCCGCCCCTTCGATGCCATTGCTGCACACCTCGGGCGTTCGGTCGAAGAGGTGATCGCCCACGGCGAGCGGCTGGTCGCGAGCGGACACCTGCGCCGGTTCGCTGCCATCCTCAACCATCGCGCCGCGGGCTTTCGGGCGAACGGCATGGCCGTGTGGGCCGTGCCCGCCGAACGTATCGAGGCGTTCGGCACGTTCGTGGCGGGATACCGCAACGTGTCGCACTGCTACCAGCGCCCGACGTACCAGGACTGGCCGTACAACGTCTTCTCGATGATTCACGCCCCGCGCGTGGACGGCGTCGAGGAAGTGGCGGAGGCCATCGCGACGGAGACTGGCGTCGGAGACCGCCGGGTCCTCTACTCGAGCACCGAGTTCAAGAAGATCCGCCTGCCCTACTTCGTGCCGGAGTACGACGAGTGGGAGGCGTTGTGCGAGGCCGCCGCGGCCGGACGGGAGCCGAAACTGTGAGCGACCAACCGCACGCCGCCTCGCATCACGGGCAGACAGCGAGCGACTCCGGGGCCGCGTCGAACGCCGGCTGGGGGCGCCAGTTCGTCAAGTTCAGCTTCTATCGCGTCAGCGATGACGTGCGCGGCGGGGGGGACGCCAGGTGGCGCGAGGTAACGGACTGCCTCGACCGTCTCCTGTGCGACTCGGCGGCACACATGCTCACCCGAGCCTACTCGACCATCGGCACGCGTGGCGACACCGATTTCCTTGTGTGGCAGGTCGCGGACGACCTCGACACGATCGCGGACTGGCACAGCCGGTTGCTCGCCTCACCGCTCGGCGCAGCGCTAGAGCGCCCCGCTTCGTACCTCTCGATGACGATGCGTTCGCTCTACGACAACCCGCTCCACGCCGGAGCTTCCGGACGCGACCGTCTGCGAGCAGATGAGAGCGGCGCGCGTTACCTCTTCGTCTACCCGATGGTGAAGACCCGCGAGTGGTACCGCCTCCCGAAGTCCGAACGCCAGCGGATGATGGCGGAGCACATTGCGGTCGGCCACGCGTATCACGGCATTCGCATCAACACCACGTACTCGTACGGGCTCGACGACCAGGAGTTCGTGGTCGCCTTCGAGGGCGACCATCCTGGTGAGTTCCTCGCGCTCGTGCGTGAGCTCCGAGAGTCGGAAGCGTCGGCCTACACGGAGCGCGATACGCCGATGTACACGTGCCGGCGCATGCCGGTCGCTGACCTGGTGCGGCATATCGGCCTCGTGAACCCGAAGAGCGCATGAACCTCGGCGCGCATGAGGTTGCATCCCCTCCGGGGCGCAAATACACTCCAGATCTCGCAGAATTCGACGGACGATTTGGTGAGATTTTGGATCAGGCCCTGAGCAACGGTTCCGCTGGCTCCACGCGCTGGGTCAACCTCGGCCGGGCCTGCGAAATCCTCGGGGTCAACGAATCGACGGTCAGGCGCTGGGCCGATTCCGGCGAGATTCGGTGCTTCCGCACCCCCGGCGGTCATCGGCGCTTTGCCGAGAGTGACCTGTACGCGATGACCGAGAGCGGCGGCCGGCGCCCCGAGAGCGACCTCGAGACCGCTGCAGTGTCGAGGATTCGTCGCCAGCTCCATGCCGGGAGCAAGGGCGGCCCGGCCGGCTGGTACGCGAGCATCGAAGAAGAGGAGCGAGACGCGCTGCGGCCCCTGGGTCGGCGGCTGGTGGAGCTCGTCGGTGACTACATCTCGCGCCGTGGGCGGCGCGCGCAGGTCGAGCACGAGGTCGACGAGATCGGCCGGCGCTACGGCCAGATCCTGCACGAGCGCGGCATGCCCCTCACGCGGGCGGTGCAGGCCTTCACGTTTTTCCGCCGCTCGCTCGACGAGACCGCGAAGCGGCTGGCCGAGCGAAACAGCATGACCGGCGAAGAGGCCGCTCGCGCCCGCGAGGAGATCGCGGGCCTCGCCGACCGCGTCCTGATCGGGCTCAGCGCAGCGTACGACCGGCAGTAAGGGATCTATGGGCTACTACCCAATCTTCGTCGAGATGGAAGGGCGGGCCGTACTCCTCGTCGGCGGCGGCCACGTCGCCCTGGAGAAGATCGGCAAGCTCGTGAACTCGGGGGCGCGTGTCACCGTGGTTGCTCCGGAGCTCATTCCGCCGGTGCGCGCGTTCATCGATGACGGGCGGGCCGACTGGCGCGCACGGCCATACTGCGCAGGGGACGTCGACGGGTTCGAAATGGTCATGGTCGCCACCGACGACGGCGAGGTGAACGCTACAGTCGCGGGCGAGGCGCGCGCCGCCGGCATCTGGGTGAACGCCGCCGACGATGTCGCCAACTGCGACTTCATCCTGCCGTCGCTCGCCCAGCGCGGGCGGATCGCCATCGCCGCCTCCACCGGCGGATCGAGCCCGGCGCTGGCCCGGTGGTTGCGTGAACGCCTCGAGGAGTTCCTGAGCGACGAGGTGGTCGCCCTCGGCGACCTGCTCGCGGACGTGCGCGTCCTTGCGCGGGAACGCGATCGCGCATGCGCATCGACCTGCGGCCGCGCGAGGACTCCCCCGCCTCTCCTGTGCGAGAGCTGCCCGAACCGCATTACCCCTGACGCCTGGCAGGCCGCGATCGACGACGAACTGCGCTCCCTGCTGCGCCGCGGCGACTACGATGGCGCGCGGGAACGCCTGCTCGCGACGCTTGGCATCGACAGGTCACTGGTGCAGGCGTGAACGGAGACCGCGCGTGTTGACGCTCGCCGGCATCAGCCACCAGACGGCGCCTCTCGATGTGCGCGAGCGGCTGACCGTGCAGGCCGACGCCCTGCCCGCGGTGATGGGCGCGCTACGGGAGCGCTTCGGCGCGGGCGCGATTCTGGCCACCTGTAACCGGTTGGAGTTGTACCTGCCCGGCGATCGGGGACGCGAGGAGATCGTAGATTTCCTCGCGTCCGCCGTCGGAGTCGAGCGCGAGCTGGCGGACGCGCACTTCGAGATCGCCCGAGACGCCGACGCCGTGCGTCACCTGTACGCGGTGGCCAGCGGCATCGACTCCATGGTGCTCGGCGAATCCGAGGTGCTGGGGCAGGTCCGCGCCGCCTTCTCCGCATCGGTCGCCGCCGGCTGTGACGACGCGCTCCTCTCGAGGCTGTTCCACACGGCGATCCGACTGGGCCGGCGGGCGAGGACGGAGACGGCGATCGGACGCCACGCGCTCTCCGTCTCCTCGATCTCGGTGCAGCAGGCACGGCTCCTGTGCCCCGCCCTGCCCGAGGCAACCGTGCTGGTCATCGGGGCGGGCGAGGCCGGGCGCCTCGCGGCCGCCGCGCTCGTGGAGCAGGGCGTCCGCGACGTACTGGTCGCGAACCGGACACGGGCCCACGCGGAAGACCTCGCGGCGGAACTCGGCGGACGCGCGTGCTCACTCGACGAGATGGAGGATGCGCTCAGGCGCGCAGACGTGGTCATCGCGGCAGCAGACGCGCCGGCACCGCTGGCCAGCCACACGACGGTCGCGGCGGCGATGGCAATGCGGCTGTACCGGCCCCTGCTGATCATCGACATCGGCGTGCCCCGCGACGTCGAGCACACCGTGGGGTCGATCGAGGGCGTGACCTACTATGACCTCGACGGTTTGCAGGCAATCGCGGCCGAGCATCACGCGGTCCGAGCGGGCGAGGTCGAGGCCGTTCAGGTGCTGGTCGACCAAGAAACGGATCGCTTCCTTCGCTGGTGGGACGAACTGCGCGTGATCCCGACGATTGCGGCGCTCACCGACCGCGCGGAGCGGCTGCGGACGGCGGAGCTGGCCAAGACGCTGCGCCGCCTGGACATCGGCGACGAGGAGCGTGCCCATCTCGAGGCACTCACAAAGGCGCTCGTGAAACAGATTCTTCATGACCCCATCGCCACGCTGCGCGAGCGCGGCGACCGCGAGGTCTACATCGACGCTGTCCGGAAGCTGTTCCGTCTCGACGAAGCGCCCGGCTCCGACGAGCCGAGGTGAGACCGCTCCGCCTCGCCACCCGGAGCTCGGCGCTCGCGCTCGCGCAGAGCGAGCTGGCCGTCGCAGCCATGCGCGCCGTCGCACCGGACATCGAGGTTGAGTTCGTTGAGGTGCGCACGGAGGGGGACGCCGACCGCCAGTCGCCGCTCAGCGTGATCGGAGGACGCGGCGTATTCGTGCGAGCGGTGGAGCAGGCCCTCCTCGAGGAGCGTGCCGACATCGCCGTCCATTCACTCAAGGACGTCCCCACAGCGGTCCCGGAGGGCCTCACGCTGGCGGCGTTCCTTGAACGGGGCGACCCCCGTGACGCGCTGGTCGCGGCCGGAGGGCGGCGGCTGCGTGACCTGCCGCCCGGAGCCACCGTTGGGACGAGCTCCAACCGCCGCGCCGCGCTGTTGCGGGCGCTCCGCGCCGACCTCGAGGTGCGCGAGATCCGAGGCAACGTCGACACCCGCCTCAGGCGTGTCGCCGAGGGAGCGTACGACGCTGTGCTGATCGCGGCGGCCGGCCTCGCGCGGCTCGACCGCCTCGACGAAGCAACGCAATTGTTCGAGGCGATGGAGTTCCTGCCCGCGCCCGGCCAGGGCACGATCGTCATCGAGTGTCGGGGCAATGATCGGGACACGCTCTCGATCCTCGAACGGGTCGACGACCGGGGGGCGCATGCCGCCTCGGTCGCCGAGCGCAGCTTCCTCGCGGCGCTGGGGAGCGGCTGTACGCTGCCCGTCGGAGCGTACGCGCAGGTCGACGGCGACCTCCTGACGCTGCGCGCGATGGTGGCCGACGAGGCTCGTGGCATGCCGTTGTTCGGCGACGCCACCGGGCCGCTCGCGCAAGCCGCGGTGCTGGGTCAGGGGTTGGGCGAGCGCCTGCTGGCCGCTGCGGCCCCGCCGTCACTGAGGACTGAGTGACCGCCCGCCCTATCGCACACGGCCGTAGCCGCGGGCACGTGTGGCTCGTCGGCGCGGGCCCCGGCGATCCCGGTCTGATTACGCGTACGGGCCTCGATGTCCTGCGCCGGGCGGACGTGGTCCTCTACGACCGCCTGGGGACCGCGGACCTGCTCGAAGAGTGCCGCGAGGACGCGCTGCTCATCGATGTCGGCAAGGCGCCGGGGCGCGCCGCGATGAGCCAGGAGGAGATCAACGGGGAGCTCATCGAGCACGGACGCGCCGGCCGCCTCGTCGTCCGTCTGAAGGGGGGCGACCCTTTCGTGTTCGGTCGCGGCGGGGAGGAGGCGGAGGCGCTGGCCGCCGCGCGCATCGCGTGCACGGTCGTACCCGGCATCACCTCCGCGATCGGCGGTCTCGCGGCCGCCGGCATCCCCGTGACGCATCGCGACGTGGCTGCTTCGTTCGCCGTCGCCACGGGCCACGAGGCGCCCGGCCGCACGACTCAGGGCGTCGACTGGCCGCGTCTCGCGACGGCCGTCGACACGCTCGTCGTGCTGATGGGCGTGGGCCGCCTGGAGGCGATCACCGACGCGCTCATCGACGGTGGGCGCAATCCCGCGACGCCGAGCGCCGTCATCGAGCGCGCGTCGACGCCTGAGCAACGCGTCGTGGAGGCTCCGCTCGCCAGCCTTGCGCAGGCCGCACGCGAGGCAGGCATCGAGGCCCCGGCGCTCCTCGTGGTCGGCGACGTCGCCGCGCTCCGCACCCGACTATCGCTCAGCGCCCCCGGCGGGCTGGCCGGGAAACGTGTGCTGGTGACCCGGACGCGGCGCCAGGCATCGAGTCTCGCCGAAGCACTCCGTGCCGAGGGCGCCGTCCCGGTGCTGCTGCCCACAATCGAACTGGAGCGGCGCCTCGACGCTGCGGCCGCCGAATCCGCCCTCGCGCGCCTGCGTACAGGCGGGTACCGCTGGGCGGTGTTCACGTCCGACAACGCGGTTGATGTCACGTTCGAGATGCTCGACGGTGGCGGACTCGATGCGCGAGCCTTTGCGGGCGTGGGCCTATGCGCCATCGGAGGCGCGACCGCAGATGCCCTCCGCCGGCATGGTCTGCGCGCAGACCTCGTCCCCCCGGAGGCGGACGGGGAGGCCGCGCTTCAGGCGCTCGCCGATGCAGGCGTGGACCGTCAGCGCATCCTCCTGCCTCGCGCCGAAGGCGCTCGCGCGCTCCTCCCGGAGGGCCTGCGCGCCGCAGGCGCCGAGGTGGATGAGGTGACGCTGTACCTGGCGGCGCCGCCGGCGAACCCGCCACGGCGCACCCTCGACCGCATCCAGCGCGGGGACATCGACGTGGTCACGTTCACCTCGTCATCGACCGTGCGCAACCTCGTTACACTGCTCGACGGCGACCTCACGCCACTGCGCTCCGCGATTGTGGCGTGCATTGGCCCGCAGACCGCTGCCGCAGCCCGCGAGGCCGGCCTCGAGCCTGCCGTGGTCCCGTCTGAGCGTTCAGTCGCAGGCCTCGTGCGAGCGCTCCGGGAGTACCACGGCGACGGCGCGGATACGGAGTTCAGCGATGACCATCCTGACGACCTCGACTGACTTCACGCGGACCCGGCGCACGAGGCGGTCCGAAGGCCTCCGCGGCCTCGTGCGCGAGACACGCGTCGATGCCGCTTCCTTCATCTACCCGATGTTCGTCACCCACGGCCGCGGCGTCCGCGAGCCGATCGCCTCGATGCCAGGCCAGTTCCGGCTGTCGCTCGATCAACTGCCCGCGGAGGCGGCCGAACTACGACAGCTCGGCGTGCGCGCCGTGATGCTGTTCGGCATTCCCGCCTCGAAGGACGCGGTGGGCAGCCAGGGCTACGCCCCCAACGGCATCGCGCAGCTCGCAGCGCGGACGCTGAAGGACGCGGACCCGGACCTGACGGTCGTCGGGGACGTCTGTCTGTGCGAGTACACCGACCACGGTCACTGCGGCCTGCTGGGGGCTGATGGCCGGGTGGACAATGACGCGTCGCTACCGTTGCTGGCGGAGGCAGCGGTATCGCTGGCCGAGGCGGGCGCAGACCTCATCGCGCCCTCGGACATGATGGACGGTCGCGTGGCGGCGATCCGGTCGGCGCTGGACAGCGCCGGCTGCGAGGACCTCCCGATCATGTCGTACAGCGCCAAGTACGCCTCAGCCTTCTACGGTCCATTCCGCGAGGCCGCCGGCTCGGCTCCCCGTATGGGGCCGCCGCATCGTCGCAGCTATCAGATGGACCCGGCCAACGTCCGGGAGGCGCTGCGCGAGGTCGCCAGCGACGAAGTGGAGCAGGCGGACATCGTGATGGTGAAGCCCGCGCTCGCGTACCTCGACGTGATCCGCGCCGTGAGGGAGACCACCACGTTGCCCGTCGCGGCCTATAACGTCTCCGGCGAGTACTCGATGCTCAAGGCGGCCGCCCTGAACGGCTGGATCGACGAGCGCGCCGCCGTCATCGAGACGCTCACCGCGATCCAGCGCGCCGGCGCCGATATCATCCTGACGTATCACGCCAAGGACGCCGCAGCGTGGCTCCGAGCGGGCGCGTAGGCGGCCGAGTCGCGAAGGGTGCAGGGATGACGACGGCTGAAACGACCGAGCAGGTGGAGCCGGCCGACGGGCGAGCGCCGCTCGAACTGTCCGTCATCAAGGCAGTGGCGTTCGATGCGTATGGCACGCTCTTCCACTGGGACTTCATCCTCGCCGTCCAGGAGGTGCTCGACCAGCAGGGGCTGGGCGGTGACCACGAGGAAGTGGCGAAGACCTTCCAGGACGAGGCGTTTCGCAAAGTCAGCGTCTGGGCCGAGCACACGGGCGAGGACGGAAAGCTGGACCGCAAGCGGCTTGCCGACGGTCCGCCACCACCGTGGATCGCGACCTGGGAGACGTGGCGCCGGCAGTTCGAGTACACCTTCGGGAAGTTCGAGCTGGCAGGGGATCCGGTCGCGGGCGCGAACCATCTGCGGCACGTCCTCAGCCACGCGCCCGCGTACCCCGATGCGTTCGAGAGCATCGAGCGCATCGCGGGACGATATCTCGTGGGCCTGATGTCGAACGCGGACGAGGACTTCCTGCAGAGTGCGGTGTCCGTGAACCGCCTGCGGTTTTCGGTGATCCAGTCGTCTGAGTCACTCCGCATCTACAAGCCGAATCGGGCGGCGTTCCTCGCGCTCGCTCAGCGGTTCAGCTGCGAGCCGCACGAAGTGCTGTACGTCGGCGACACCCCGGGCGCCGATGTCGCCGGGGCGGTGAATGCGGGAATGCGAGCGGCGTACCTGCGCCGCAACGAGGCGGAGTACCCGAAGGAGACGGCGCTGCCGGACATCGAAACGCGCTCGCTCGCGGAGCTCACCGCGATCCTCGCACCGTGACTGCATCACGTTCCTACGAGCGATCGCGCGAGGTCATGGCACGAGCTCGAGCGCTCCTGCCGGGTGGCGTCGACTCGCCTGTACGGGCGTATCGGGCGGTGGGGGGGGAGCCGGTCGTCATCGCGAGTGGCGAGGGCGCGCGCGTCCGCGATGTCGACGGCAACGAATACACCGACTACGTGGGCTCGTTCGGCCCGCTGATTCTCGGCCACGCGCACCCCTCGGTCGTCGAGGCGATCCGTGCCGCTGCCGCGCGAGGCACCTCGTTCGGCGCGCCAACCGAGGCGGAAGCGGACCTCGCCGAGCGTGTCATCGCGGCCGTCCCTTCGGTGGAGATGGTGCGCTTCGTGAACTCGGGGACTGAAGCCACGATGACCGCGATCCGGCTGGCGCGCGCCGCGACGGGTCGCGACCTGGTGATCAAGTTCGACGGGGGCTACCACGGCCACGCCGATGGCCTGCTGGCCGCCGCGGGCTCGGGTGTCGCCACCCTCGGCCTGCCGGACTCACCAGGTGTCCCGGCGGCCTTCGCGGCCCAGACCCTCGTGGTGCCGTACAACGACCTCGAGGCGGTTCGAGCGGCGTTCGACCGCCATCCGCACGCCATCGCGTGCGTCATCGTCGAGCCGGTCGCCGGAAACATGGGACTGGTTGCGCCGGCGCCTGGCTTCCTCGAGGGACTGCGAGCGGTCTGCGATGTGCACGGCAGCCTGCTGCTATTCGACGAGGTAATCACGGGCTTTCGCGTCGGCCGAGGCGGCGGACAGGCGCGCTACTCGGTGCTTCCAGACCTCACGGCGCTGGGTAAGGTCATCGGCGGCGGCCTTCCCGTCGGCGCGTACGGCGGACCGAGAGCGCTGATGGAGCGCATGGCGCCCGCAGGCGATGTCTACCAGGCCGGGACGCTTTCCGGAAACCCGCTCGCGATGGCCGCGGGCATCGCAACGCTCGACGCGCTCGCCTACGACGAGGATACATACGAGCGGCTCGACGCCGTCGGCGCGCGGCTGCAGCAAGGGCTTGAGGAGGCAGCACGGGCTGCCGGCGTGGAGCTGGCCGTCGCCCGAGTGGGCTCGGTGCTGACGCCGTTCTTCCGAGCGACGCCCCCCGCAAACTACGCCGAGGCACGCGAGGCCGACACAGGGCGCTTCGCCCGCTTCCACCGAGCGATGCTCGACCGCGGCGTGTTGCTGCCGCCTTCGCAGTTCGAGTGCTGGTTCGTCTCGCTCGCCCACGACGAAGCCGTGATCGAAGAGACGGTCGCTGCGGCGAACCAGGCGCTCGCGGCAGCCTCGTAAGGTACCTCCCGCGCTGCCGCGTTTGCGAGGTATCCACAGGGGCACCTATACTGCACAGAGCGTGTAAACGCTCAGCGATTGAGCAATTATCGGGGAGCTGCGGATGCGCGTCGCCTGCCAGCAGGATCAGCTGCACCGGGGGCTGAGCGCCGTATCCCGCGCGGTGCCCGCCCGCTCCGTCCTCCCGATTACGCAGCACGTTCTGGTCGAAGCTGACGAGGGCCGCATCAAGCTGTCCGCAACTGACGCTGAGACGATCGCGATCACGTACACGATCCCCGCCACCGTCGCCGAGTCCGGGTCGATCACGATGCCCTCGCGCCTGCTCTCGGACTTCGTGGCGACCCTGCCGCGTGACGAGATCGAGATGACGCTCGCCGAGCGTTCCCGACAGGTCAGCCTGTCGTGCGCGCGAAACGCGGCCTCGATCGGAGGAATGGATCCGGACGAGTTTCCGCCTATCCCGCCCGTCGAGGGCAGCGGCGCCCTCTCCATCGAGGCAGACCGCCTACGGCAGGCGCTGGACCACGTCGTCTTCGCAGCGGCGACGGACGACTCGCGGCCGGTGCTCACGGGCGTCCATTTCGCGATCGCGGCGGACGCCATCCGCCTCGCGGCGGCCGACGGCTTCCGCCTCGCGGTGTACGAACTCGAGCTGCCCTCCAGCGCACCACAGGAGCGAGAGGTGATCGTGCCCGCGCGAGCGCTCGGTGAGCTGGCGCGTCTGCTGCCCGAGGCGGAACAACCCGTGATGATGACGGTGAACGCGGCCCAGACGCAGGTGCTCTTCGACCTCGGTCACGCAACGCTGGTGGCCAACCTTATCCAGGGCACGTTCCCCAACTACCAGCAGCTCATCCCCGCGAGCTCCGCGACCCACACCGAGGTTTCGGTCGGCGAGTTCCGGCAGGAGACACGGCTGGCCTCGATCTTCGCGCGCGACGGCTCCGGGATCGTCCGGCTCACCGCCTCGCCCGGCGAGACCGGCGCGCCCGGCCGCCTCCTCGTCACCGCGCGAGCCGAGGAAGTCGGCAACAACGAGGGTGAGATCGACGCCATCGTTACCGGCGAGGAGGCGAAGATCGCGTTCAACAGCCGCTACCTCATCGAGGTCCTGAACGTGATCACCACCGACCGGGTCGCCATCGAAACCTCATCCCCCTCGGCGCCGGGCGTCCTGCGCCCCGTCGGCGACGACCGCTACGTCCACGTCGTCATGCCGATGTTCGTTCAATGGTAGCGAAAGACTGAGGCATCTCAGCAATTAGCGGCACGCTCCCGTGCATCTCGATCTGCTGGCCCGATGCCCACGAACTGAGCATCTACGGCCCCCAGCAGCAGGTCGAAGTCATCCTCGCCAGCGGATTCGATCCCGGTGCGGATCGCCACCAATGCCTCTACCTGGCGGATGAGGACAGTGCTCGAGCGCGCTTTATCCGGATGAGCCGCGGACGCCCTCGTCCTCGCGAGCCCGCCAACTCGCCCGAGCTCAGCGTGCGACCGGGGCGCGATCAGCGAGGCTTCAGAACTGGCTCCGGCCAGCGATCTGCGCGGCCCTATCCGTCGTCCTATACGGTTCCGGCGCTGCGACGTGGCCGCTTGTCACGGTGGTCCCCATGTCGGCGACCATGACGAGCGGCGATCGAGTCCGTTCGTCGATCAGGACGTCCGCCTCGACTGAGAACACGTCACGGATGAGGTCTCGGGTGACGATCTGGGATGGACGACCCTCGGCGACCACCGTGCCGTCGCGCATCGCCACGAGATGGTCCGAGTAGCGACAGGCCTGCACGAGGTCGTGCAAGACCATCACCACGGTCCGACCTCGCTCGCGGTTGAGCCGCCGCACGAGGTCCAGTACCTCGACCTGGTGGGCGATGTCGAGGAACGTCGTCGGCTCGTCGAGTAGCAGCAGCTCGGTGTCCTGCGCGAGAGCCATCGCCACCCACGCGCGCTGTCGCTGCCCGCCGGAGAGGCTATCGACTTGTGCATGTCGGTACGGCTCCATCCCCGTCGCGGCGAGTGCTTCGGTGACGGCGCGGTCGTCTTCGGCGCCCCACTGCCGGTACCAGCGCTGGTACGGGAAACGCCCAGCGGCGATGAGATCCTCGACGGTGACGTCTGGTGGCGACTGTGGAGCCTGGGTGAGCATCCCAAGACGGCGCGCCACCGAGCGGCGTGACGCTCGATGCAGCGGCGCGCCATCCAGCGACGCCATGCCGGAGCGGGGACGAAGAAGCCGCGCGAGCGCCCGCAGCAGGGTCGACTTTCCGCACGCGTTTGGGCCGATGATCGCCGTGACCGCGCCGTCCGGGAAGTCGACGGAGAGATCGGTTGCGATGGTGCGCTGGTCGTAGGCGAGGGTCAGGTTCTCGGCGCGCAGGCGAGCCGTCATCGTCTCCAGGGCGGGCTGGTACTCGGTTCGCCCACGCGGTACGCAGACCGGCTGCCCGGAGCGTGGGTGCCGCACGACATCCGTATCGACACCGAAGACGGCGTGGAGTCGCTCGGGTGTTACGAGCTGCTCAGGCGGGCCATGCGCGACGACAGCGCCGTCGCGCATGGCGATGATGCGGTCGCTGTATCGTGCCGCTTCATTCACGTCGTGGAGCACCATGACGATGGTCTTACCGTGGTGGTTCAGGCGCCGGACCAGGCCGAGAACCTCCTGCTGATGCGCGACGTCGAGGTACGTCGTGGGCTCATCGAGCAGCAGCAGCGGCGTGTCCTGCGCGAGCGCCATGGCGATCCAGGCGCGCTGCCGCTGCCCGCCCGAAAGCTCATCGACCGCGCGGCCACGCAATTCGTCGACTCCGGCGAGCTCGAGTGCCTGCTCGACCGCGCGTCGATCCGCGTCGGTCGGCGTCGAGAACATGGACTGATGCGGGAAGCGGCCGCGGCGGACCAGGTCCTCGACGGTAATGGCCTCGGGCGCGACGGCGCCTTGCGGCAGCAACCCGAGCCGTCGTGCCACGTCTTTCGTGGGCTGGCGCTGAATCGACTCGCCATCGAGCAGGACCGAGCCCCCGCGGGGCTTGAGCAGGCGGGCCAGCGCGCGAAGCAGCGTTGATTTGCCACAGCCGTTGGGACCGATGATGGAGGTGACGCACCCGTCCTCGAACTGCGCGGAGAGCGCTCGCACCACGGGATCGCGGTCGTAGGCGATGGTGACCTGATCCGAGGCGAGTCGAGCCATCACAGCCTCGCGTTCGTGCGGTAGAGGAGGAAGAGGAAGTACGGCGCACCCACCACAGCAGTGATCACGCCGACAGGTAGCGCCACGGGAAGCGCGTGTTGGGCGATCATGTCCGATCCCAGCAGCAGCATCGCTCCGAGCAGCGCGGTCACAACGAGCACTCCACCGGTCATCGGCCCGGCGAGCATGCGGGCGACGTGCGGCACCATGAGCGCAACGAAGCCGATGGGGCCGGCAACCGAGACGCAGATCGCCGCGAAGGCGCAGCCGACGCCGAGAAGTACGAGGCGCGTGGGCTCGACGGCCATCCCAAGCGTCGAGGCCGTCTCGTCGCCCAGCTGTAGGACGCGCAACCTCCACATCAGCACCGCGGCCAGTGGGCCGAGCGCAAGATTCGTCGTCGCGAGCAGCTGCACATCACCCCAATCACTGGCATAGACGGAGCCAGCGGACCAGGCGACGGCTGCCGCCACGACATCGATCGGGAAGCGCACGAGAAGAAATGTGACGATCGAGCTGAGGACGGCGCTGACGCCAATGCCGACGAGGACCAGACGGTTCGCCCGCACTCCTCCACGCCACGAGAGCACGTAGATCAGAGCGGCGGCAGCAACTGCCCCGGCGAACGCTGCCAGCGGGAGAAGGCGGGCATCGCGCCCGGTCACGATCCAGAATACGGCCGCGACCGTGGCACCCTCGTCGATGCCGATGATATCCGGCGAGACGAGGGGGTTGCGCACGAGTCCCTGGAAGATGGCGCCCGACATTGCCAGGGCAGCGCCGATCAGCACCGCGCTGAGCAGGCGCGGCAAGCGTAGCGTGCGCACGATGAACTCCTCGTCCTCGGACGAGGAGCCGGCAACGGCCCGGATGACATCTGTGACGGAGAGGGGGTACGACCCCAGGGTCAGCGCCGAGGCGCCCAGAGCGACGAGCAGCACCACCGCGACGCCGCTGATGGCCAGCGTACGGAGGTTGAGCCGGAAGGAGATGCCGTTGCCAACACGGATGACGCGGAGCGGCGGCGATGGAACGACGGGCGCCCGCGCCATCAGAGGCTCGCGATCCGCCGGCGTCGGGCGATCCAGATCAGGAACGGAGCGCCGCACAGGGCGGTAATGATGCCGACCTGCAGCTCACCGGGCCGTACAACGAGTCGCCCGACAATGTCGGCGCCAAGCAGCAGTGTCGGTCCGGCGATTACGCAGTACGGAATGGTCCATCGATAGTCTGGCCCCGTAACGGCGCGCACGATATGAGGCACCGCCAGGCCGACGAAGCCGACAGGACCGGCGGCGGCAACGGCGGCTCCAGTCATCATGACGACGAGCACCGCGCTGAGTACGCGAACCCTGCCCGTACGGAGGCCGAGGGCCTTCGCCGCGTCCTCTCCAAGGCTCATGACGTTCAGCTGCCGTGCGAGCAGAAGCCCCCCGGCAACCCCGACCGCCAGGAACGGCAGCACGACCCAGAACACCTCGAGGGGGCGGCCTGCGAGCGAGCCCGCATTCCAGAAGCGCACCTGGTCGAGCGTCTCGCGGTCCAGGAGCAGGAGCGCGGAGGTCCACGAGGCAAGCAATGCGGAGACGATCACGCCCGAGAGCGCCAGCTTCACCGGCGTCGCGCCGCCGCGCCCAGCCGAAGCGACGCTATAGACGAGCGTCGACGCAAGCAGCGCGCCGCCGAACGCGAACCACACGTACTCGAGTGGTTCGCCGACCCCGGAGAAGTAGATGGCCGAGACGATGGCGAACGAGGCGCCGCTCGACACGCCGAGGATCGACGGACCGGCCAGCGGATTGCGCGTCGCGGCTTGCATGATCGCGCCGGACACCGCGAGCGCGGACCCCACGCCGAGGCCAATGAGCGTGCGAGGCAGACGCAGCGACCGCACGACGGTCTGCTCATAGGAATTCGGGTCGTAGTCGAACAGCGCGTTCAGCGTGTCGCTCGTCGTCAGGGAGAGTGAGCCTAATCGAAGGCTGAGCACGCACGTCGCGACGAGCGCAGCCGCGAGCGCGAGCAGCCCGACACCCTTCGCGAGGCGTCGGTCCACCTGAGGAGCGGGGAGCACAGCAATCCGCCTCGCCACATCACCTCTCATACCTGCGCAGGACGATCTGAAATCTGACAAATACTTATACTTCTTCGGTATTCGTGTGGTCACATCTTCATGTAGACAGTGTTGCCTTCAAGAGCACATTAGGTGTTACTAAGCATGAGTTCAACACCAGCGAAACCCGCCCGTGGAGTGGCGGCACAGAACCAGAGGTCGGCATGCCAGGATCGGTCGCGATGCCTACAGCGGATGCCCCGCTCCCCAGCCCGCGGCGCGGCAACTTCGCCGGCGGTTCGTCTGCGCAGTCCATCGGATGCCGGCGTTGACCCCCTCCAGCGAAGAGCCGTCTGGCGCCGACCGGTGGACATCTATGCGCCCCGGATCGGCGGTGACACGTCCACCTCGATCCATGGGCACGCCGGAGCCGATCACGCGGCGGATCGCGGTGGACGTGTCACCGCCCTGGACCGACTCGATGTACGTGCCGGAGTACCAGTTGGAGTCGCCGCTCGGACGATAGGCCCGGAACGACTGCGCAATGAGATATCGACAGTGCGAAAGGCAGACCGCGAATGGAGCAGGATCCCAGGGACCGAAGGTCCTCCCCGACAATCACGCGGCGACGCTTCGTTGTCAGCGCGGGGTCGGCGGCTGCCGCCGCCGCGTTCCTCGCTGCGTGCGGCAGCGATGACAATGGGTCCGCCACGACCGAGGACGGAACCGGGGAGACCGCGGGTTTCGTCTTCACGGATGCTCGTGGCATCACCGTCGATCTCCCTGAGCGTCCTGTCCGCGTCGTCGCTCAGGTCTCAGCTGCCGCGGCGCTTTGGGACTTCGGAATTCGTCCGGTCGCCGTCTTCGGCCCGCAGCGCAACGAGGACGGCTCGAACGGCCCCCAGGTGGGTGAAGTCGATCTCTCGACGACGACAGACCTCGGTTCGGCGTGGGGCGAGCTCGACCTGGAAGCCCTTGCTGCGTTGAAGCCCGACCTCCTTGTCAGCACGTGCTACGCCGGGGCGGATCCGCTCTGGTACGTGCCCGAGGACGCCGTGCCAATCATCGAGAGCATCTGCCCATCGGTCGGCATCGAGGTCTAGGCCACGCCCGTCGTTGACATCATTCAGCGCTTTGAGGACCTCGCGAAGGAGCTGGGCGCCAACATCGAGACGGCCGAGCAGACCGCCGCGAAGGCTGAGTTCGTGGAGGCGGAGACCGCCCTGAAGAAGGCAATCGCGTCGAAGCCGGGCATCACGGTAATGGGCGTCTCAGCCAATGACGAGGCGGTCTGGATCATCAACCCGAACCTCGCCCACGACATGCTCTGGTTCCAGAACCTCGGGATGGACATCCTCATGCCCCCAATCGTCGAGAGCGAGTGGTGGGAGCAACTCTCGTGGGAGCGGGTAGCCGCCCACGACAACGAGGTCGATCTCATCCTCGTCGATCAGCGCACGCAGTCACTCACGGCGGACGAGATGGCGGAGCGCGCGCGCTGGCCCCGGCTGAAGGCGGTCGCGGCCGGACAGGTCGGACCGTGGTACTCGGAGACCACGTACTCGTGGAAAGGCTTCACACCCGTCATCCGGGACACCATCGACGCCCTGCTTGCGGCCGAGGACATCGTCTGAATGCCCGAGTAGCGGACTCCACGTGGCTACAAGAACGACGTCCAGCGCATGCGTCGAAGGCGGGAGGAGATACCAGATGCGGATCGAGCCCCAGGAGCGTGAGCTCCTTCGCAGAATCACAAGGCGCCGCTTCGTGATCGGACTTGGCTCGGCCGCCGCGGCGGCAGCGTTCCTCGCCGCCTGTGGCGACGAGGATCAGCCGGCGGCGACAGCGTCAGGCGCGACGAGCGCGGCCGCCTTTCCGCGTTCGGTCGTGCACAAGCACGGGACGGCGAATATCCCCGCGGAACCGCAGCGCGTGGTGACGGTGGGGTTCACCGATCAGGACTACGCGCTCGCGTTTGGAGTCGTCCCGATCGCGATCCGGGAGTGGTTCGGCGACAAACCGTCCGCGACATGGCCGTGGGCGCAGTCGCTGCTCGGGGGCGCGACGCCGGTGGTGCTCCCTCGCGAGGAACTCGACTTCGAGCTGATCGCAGGCATGAAGCCCGACTTGATCCTCGGCATCTACTCCGGCATGACGGCAGACGAGTACGCGACGCTCTCCCGGATCGCCCCGACGATCGCCGGTCCTGCCGGCCTCGATGACTACGCCGTCAGCTGGCAGGTGCAGACCCGGATGACCGGCGATGCGCTCGGACAAACGGAGCGGGCCGAGGAGCTTGTCGCCGATCTGGAGGAAGGCGTCGCCGCTGCCGCCGCCGCACACCCCGAGTTCGATGGCGCGACCTTCACGATGGTGTCCGCTTACTCCCCGTCCGAGTACTACCTCTACGGTCCGGAGGCGACGACGGCGCTGTTCCTGCAGTCGATGGGCCTGCGGATGCCCGACGCGGTGCTCGACGCCACCACTCCCGAGAACAGCCTGGTTCTGAGCCCCGAGCGGGTCGACCTCGTCGACGCTGACGTCATCATCTTCTACGAGGACATCGACTCAGGAGGAGCGGTGTCCGTCCTCAAGAACGATCTCTACCTCTCCCTCCCGGCACACCGGGAAGGCCGCGACATCTTCCTCGGCTTCGACCTGTACGCGGGGGCGTTCTCATTCGCGTCGATATTGAGCCTGCAGTTGCTCCTCGACGACCTGGTGCCTGCGATGGCGCGTGCCCTGGATGGGGATCCGGCGACAGAGGTGGCTCTCGGCAGCTAGCGCCTGCATCGGAGCGTTCAAGCAGTCCACCGAAATTGTAAGGAGGATCGCATGACCCCTGTTCTTACCCCGGCCGCCCCCGTGGTCGGCCCGATCGAGGACGCGACGCGTCGAGAGTTCGTTCGTCTGGTCGGCGGTGGCGCCTTCGCAGGCGTCATCCTCGTAGCCTGCGGGCAGGATGACGGGGAGGACGAGGTACCCGCCACCCGCACGATCGAGACAGCATTCGGTCCTGTGGCAATCCCGACGCGGCCCGAGCGTGTCGTCACCGTCGTGAATTACGCGATGAATGCGCTGTTCAGTCTCGGCGTCACCCCCGCCGGCGTTCCGGATGGCTTCGAGGCGTCTGTCCTGCCTTCGGAAGTGGAAATGTACCGCGCCGCGCCGAAGGTGGGCCCGTGGAACGAAATCGACGTCGAGCAGGTCGCCGCACTGAACCCCGACCTGATCCTCGGTCTCGATATCGAGTGGAACACGCCGCTCCGAGAGGCGCTGAGCGCCACCGCACCAACTGCGCTCTTCGCGTTGGAAGGCACCAGCGACTGGGCGAAGGTGACCGAGCAGTACGCCGACGCGATGGGCTTGCTGGACGAATTCGACGTGCTCGAGCAGCGCTACCACGGTCGCGCGGCGGAGGTGCGCGCGTCGCACGAGACGGTGCTCGCCAGCACGCGCTTCGCGATCGCGAACGAGTTCCAACAGGGGTGGGTGCTCTGGTACCCGGACTCTTCCGGTGCTCAGGTGCTGGCTGAGACCGGCATTCAGTTCTTCGATGAGGCGGCGGGCAAGACCGGCAACTACGAGGCGTTCTCGCTTGAGCAGGTCAACAAGCTCGAAGGCGCGAACGCGATTCTGATCCGGTCGACCGGCGGCACGCTCAGCGAGAACACGCAGGCGTTTCTCGCCCTGGATGTAGTGAGAAAGCTCCCGGCCGTCGTCGCTGGCCGCGTCTTCCCGATCGCCAACCTGTTCCCAACGAGTTACACGCAGGCCCTCGCGCTGGTCGAGGAAGCCGCTGACCTCCTCGGTCAGCTGTAGTCGAAGGAGCTACGCATGCCACCGGTCCTGACACCCGAACGCCCTGCTGCCCTCGAGACCGACCCCATCGAGGACGCCACACGTCGCGAGTTCGTCCGCTTCGCCGGAGCTGGCCTGTTCGCGGCAGCCTTCCTGGCGGCTTGTGGCAACGATGCGGAAGACGCGACGGAATCCGCGACTGGGAACCCGGAGTTCCCGAAGACGGTGGAGACCTTCCTCGGCCCGGTAACCATCGAAGCCATGCCACAGCGCGTATACGTCGTGGACGCCTGGTCGTTTGACTTCATCACCGGACTCGGCCTGACACCGGTCGGCGCCTCGGTCTACAACCCCCCGTCCGCGTGGATGACGGGGCCCGAGGTCGAGGCCACTCCGGTGGAAGTGATCGCGGCCGATGGCCCGTCGATCGAGAACATCGCCGCTGCGACCCCGGACCTCATCACGGACGCTTCGGGCTTCTTCAGCCAGGGGGACCCGGCCACATACCAGTTGCTGCAGGGCATTGCGCCGGTCGTGAGCCCACCGGGCGAGTGGTTGTCGAACCCGTGGCGGGATCGATTCCGCACGCTCGGCGAGGCGCTCGGGATGACCGACGAGGTCGAAGCGCAGATCGCGGAGACGGATGGGAATCTCGCGGCCGCGCGGACCCGGTTCGCCGACCTCGTCGGCGTCTCCGCGACCTTCGCCCGCTTCAATGCCAGCACAGCAACGTTCGACGTCATCATCGGCTCCGAGGACTTCACGCGGCAGTTTCTGAACCAGGAACTCGGCTTCACGACTCCGTCCCCGCAGGAAGAGGCACTCGCGAACGGCGAGTTCGAGACCTCCGGGGGCGCAGCCGTTGGCGTGTCCCTCGAGCGGTTGGATCTGCTCATGGACGGCGCGGAACTCGCGATCGTGCTCGTTATGGGCCCGTCTGAAGCGCTCACGAACGAGCTCGTCTGGAAGCAGCACCCGCTGATCGTGGAGGGGCGCGCGGTGCTGGTCGACCTGGACACGCTCCTTGCAATCAGGACGCCTACCCCCCGGGCAGTCGACTTCATCATCGCCAACTTGCTGCCAGCGCTCGCCCAGGCGCACGCCGGCTAGGCGTGTCGGATTCTCCTGGCGCTGAACTCGGCAGCAGGCTTGGAGCAGATCGTTTCCGACCCTGGGGCGGCTCATGGCGATGCCGGCGTAGCACGACCACTTCCTCTCAACAGAACGGGGACGACCATGCCTGTGATTGGGTACCAGGAAATCGATGTCTCGGGATTCAGCGCCGAGGAAACCGGCCAGATCCACGAGTCAGCCGCCCATGCCAACGACGAACACGGAGACACCGTTCGACTCATTGCCCGCTACGGGCTTGGAGAGCGACGGGACGTGTGGGACGCCCAATTCGTCGCGGTCGACCCGCACGGGATGGACATCGCAGTCGTCGATGCCTCGGGTCAGCGAGACCGCCTGCGACTGACATTCCCCTCCCCGGCGACCATGGAAATGCTCGTTCCGCATCTCATCGCTGCCATGACCCGCGCCCGCCAGGCGGCGCCCCCCGACGAGCCGATGACGCTGCTGGAGGAGGAACTCGCCGAAGACGCCTCGAGACAGACGCTCATCACATCGGTAGCGCGCGTGCGCGACCTCTCCCCGAACGTCCGCGAGATCACCTTCTCCGGAGGGCTCGAGCGATACGCCACGCGCGGGGCGGCCGAGTTCGTGAACATCTACGTGCCTCGGCCCGGGTACGAGTCTGCGCTCACTCCAGGACTCGCCTACGAGGACATCCAGGCGCTGGCCGAGGACGCCCGCCCGGATGTCCGGAACTTCACGACGCGTGCCTGGCGGCCTGACACGGGCGAGCTGGATGTGTGGTTCATGCTCCACGGTCAGCCGAGCCGTTTCGCTTCGTGGGTGCACGCCGCCAGGCCCGGTGATGTAGCCGGCATCCGCGGCCCCCGTGTGCACCTCAACCCGCCCCCGGGAACAACCCGCGTCGTGTGCCTGGGCGACGAGACGTTCCTTCCCGCCACTGCGGCCGTCCTCGATCACCTCGACGCGACCATCCCGGTCGACGTCCTCCTGGAGACGAGGGATGCGGCGCACGAGGTCGCCCTGCCTGACCGGCCGGGTTCTTCCGTCCGCTGGGTGCATCGGGGTAGCCAGCCCTCCGGGGAGAGCATCGTTCTACTGGACGGAGTGCGCGAACTGAACCTCGATCCGCGTCACGTGTACGTCTGCGGCGGTGGTGAGGCGTCGCGCATGGCGGAAATCCGCAGGCATCTACGCGCGGAGCGACAGCTCGCATCCTCGGACGTAAGCGTGGTCGGCTACTGGCGAAAGGCGTGACACGGCGGATCGCCAGCCAGGTCGGCGGCATTCTCGGTTCCGGGTGCGCTTGGGGAGCGATCTGCCGTCAGCCTCCACCCGTCGATTCGATCGGCGTCCGCTTTCATCGAGGGTCAGCACCGCCCATCCGGAGCGGCACGCGACCGCATCCCACTCATCGGCGATGCCTTCGTGACGCGGTACGATGTTGCGCAGACGCCTCTGCTCCGCAGCGCAGCAGTCACAGGCATCTCGGCAGAGCGTCCACAGGGAGTAGCGGCGGATGGACGACTTCTCGCTTCAGGAGGCGCGCGCGGTGCTCGCGGGCATCCGTGCGGTCGCGCGAGATGAGCTGCGGGCACCCCTCAGCGATGCCGACTGCGCCACACTCGTCGAAGCAGGCGTGGAGATCAAAGATCGTGTCCGCGGCCTGATTGACTTCCAAACCACCATCGACGGAGTCCCCGCGTACTGGTGCTGGCAGGCGGGCGAGCCAGAAGTCTCGTGGTGGCACTCGCGAGATGGCGGTTTCGCCGGCCGGAGGCCTGTCGCCGGCTGATCTGCGACGGGCCATTCGGCGCTTCACGGCAGACGAGCCTCCCGCCCGGTGCCCCACGCGGCCTGCCGATCCACTACTCGTCGCGAGGCCCTCCGGCGGAGAGCCGTGAGATGATCCGGTCCCCGAACTCCTCGATGGTCGATATCGCCTCTCGAGGATGCATCCAGGGGTTCACGATCAATCGGTGCACCCCGGCGTCTGCGTAGGCACGCACGTCGTCGAGCGTCGTTACCCTTCCGCCCAGGGTGACCTCGAAGGGCTCACTCTCCCGACCCGCCCGCCGGCGCAGCTCCGTCAGTCGTTCGACGTGGGCGCGCGCCTCTTCCGGCGTCGCTCCCAGCCCGATCCACCCGTCCCCCAGAACCGCCGCGCGACGCATCGCGGGAGCAGACTCGCCGCCGATGATGATCGGGGGACCGCCAGGCCGCGCGGGCTTGGGGTCGAAGTAGAGGCGCGCGAAGTCGAGAAACTCGCCGTGGAACTCGGGCTCTTCCTGCGTCCAGAGCACACGCAGGGCGCGGACGTATTCATCCATGATGCGGCCTCGATTGCGCCAGTCTCGGCCTGCGAGCTCATATTCCTCGCGCATCCATCCCACGCCGGCGCCAAACAGGAGCCGGCCGCCTGACAGCGTGTCCAGGGTGAGGACATTGCGTGCGGTTACGAAGAACTCCCGCAGCGGGAGGATGTAGACGGCAATCCCGAAGTTGATCCTCGACGTCGAGCCCGCCATGAACGCGATCGAGGCGAGCGGATCCATGAGCGGCACATGCGGAGGAAGGGGAGCCTCGCCAGTTGGGGAGTATGGATAGTGAGAGTCGATCGCGATCGGCAGGACCAGATGGTCCGGCATCCACACGGACTCGAACCCGGCAGCTTCGGCGTGCCGCGCGACGTCCGCTCGGCGCTCAGCGCGCATGAATGCGAGATTGATGCCAAACTTCACCAGGTCCTCCTCTACATCGGCAGGCCAGGGCGCATCGACCACTCGCAGACGAACGTCCTCGCGCCAGCTGCGAGCAGCCCGCAACGCCAGCACCGTGCCGCAGCGACGAGCCGCAATCCCTCCCGTGCGACGGTTGGCACCGAGTGTACGAAGGAGGTTCCATGGTCGGTCACTACGTTACGCAGCGCCGGCAGGCTCTGGCGGCGCTGCTACTCCTGGCGGGCATGTCCGTCGTGCTCGGCGGGAGGATCCACGCCCAGAGTCCGATCGACGCACCGTCGGCGCTCGAACGTGCCATCGAGGCACATGTCGAAGCACAGGGGCACGAGTTCGCGGGGGACTGCCGGGATGCGCAGACGGGCGAGTTTGCGGGGCAGTACTGCTACACAGTCACCTCGTTGAATGAGGAGAGCGCCGAGGTCCGCATCGGGCAGGCTCTCTCGGACGGGACGACGGCTGTGCGGTTCCGAAACATAAGCGGGACGTGGCAGGTGGATGCCGGCACCCCCACGCCGTCCGCCACCGCGACCGGCACGGCCACCGCCACTCCCTCGATCACAACGACCCCGAGCGCTCCACGGACTGGAATGGCGGGATTGACGGGGGAACAGCGGGGTGGCCCCCTGGCGTTACTGTCCGTCCTCGTCATAGTCGGGACGGCCGTCGGGGCCGCCCGCCTCCTCACTCATCGCGCATAGTTGCTGATCGCCGTTGCGAGGGTCCGGCTGTCGTGACCCTCGCAACGGCCATCGAAGCTTCCTCGGCGGTTAGCCCATCAGCGGGGGCCGAACGCCGCACCCGCGGCGGCGTCCTCTCTAGCTTCCTGTGCGGTCGCGACGTCGAGGCACGACGGCAGGGCGCCGAGGGGTCGCAGCCCGCGCCCCTAGACGGACAGGTAGCTGCGCAGCCGTTCCGCGTCGAGTTCAGAGGGTGGGCCTTCGAGGACGATCTGGCCGCCGCCCATGACGTAGCAGTGGTCGGCGTTCGCAAGCGCGAAGTCGACGAACTGCTCGACCAGGAGGATCGTCATCGCGCCGCGCAGCGAGGCGATCACCTGCTGGATGTGCTCGACAATCGATGGCTGAATGCCCTCGGTGGGCTCGTCCAGCAGAAGCAGGCGAGGCCGTCCCATGAGTGCGCGCCCGATGGCGAGCTGTTGCTGCTGCCCTCCGCTGAGCACGCCGGCTGCACGGCGGCTCATCTCGGCGAGCACGGGGAAGTGCTCGTAGACCTCTCCCAGTTCCGCCGGCTCGCGGTCGACCGCGGACGCCGTGCCGACTAGGAGGTTTTCGAGCACCGTTAGGTGGGGGAAGATCCGGCGCCCCTGCGGGACGTACCCGATCCCGGCACGGGCGCGCTCGTAGGGGGGCTGCCGGGACATGTCGACACGGTCGACGGCGATCGTGCCCCCACGGCTCGTCAGCGTTCCCATGAGGCCCCCGAGGAGCGTGGTCTTGCCGGCGCCGTTGCGGCCCATCACGCAGATCACTTCGCCCGGACCCGCATGAAGGCTCACGTCACGCACCGCCACGCTGCTGCCATAGCCCAGCGCCAGGCCGTGCACCTCGAGGTGCGCCCCGCGTGGGTCCCGCTGATCCTGGGTTGCCACATGTCTCGTGCGCATCCATCGTGCTGGGAACATCAGCGCCTCCCTACGCCGCCCTCGCGCGACCGAGGTAGACCTCGATCACGGCGGGATTCGACTGCACCTCATCGACCGAGTCCTCCGCCAGCACGCGGCCCTGGTGCAGCACCGTCACCGTGCGCGAGAACTGCCGCACGAACTCCATGTCATGCTCGGTGACGATGATCGAGTGCGTCCCTTCGAGGGCGTGCAGCAGCGCCCCGGTGCGCTCGCGTTCCGGCCGCGTCATACCCGCGACGGGCTCATCCAGGAGCAGCACCGCCGGGTTCTGGACGAGCAGTAGGGCGATCTCGAGCCATTGCTGCTCCCCGTGTGACAGCGCCCCTGCGACGACGGCCGCGCGGTCGGCCAACCCCACTCGTTCCAGCGCCGAGTGGATGCGATCGCGCTCCGTGCCAGATGCACGGCGCAGGAGCCGCGGGAGCGCGGTCCGAAACCCGAGCGCCACCTCGATGTTCTCGAAGCAGGTGAGGCTGCGGTACACGGAAGGCGTCTGGAACTTGCGCCCGATGCCGAGGCGCACCAGCTCATGCTTCTTGTAGCGATTGATGTCCACGGCGCGCGCCGCGGGCTCACCGGGGTGCGTCAGGAAGCGGGCGCGGCCGGAATCGAGCCGCACCTTCCCGCTCAGCAGGTCCATCAGTGTCGTCTTGCCGGCGCCATTTGGTCCGATGAGGAACCGCAGCTCCCCCTGCCGCAGGGAGAAGTCGAGGTGGTCGAGGACGACGAACCCATCGAACGAGACCACGGCCTGCTCCACCTGAATGACGTCCTCGGTCACGGGACACCTCCTGGGGCCGCCTCAGACGCGGTCGAGACCGTTTCGCTTGTGCCGCCCGCTGGTGCTCGGTCCCCGCGGCGCTCCTCCCAGAGCGCGCGGATCTGACTGAGCAGGCGGACGATCCCGCCGGGGAACAGGACGACCGAGCCAATGAACAGCCCCCCGAACAGGTAGAGCCACGTCTCCGGGTACGTCTCGCTGAAGTAGCTGCGCGCCCAGCCGATCAGCACGGCGCCCGCTGCCGCGCCGTAGAGCGTGCCCCGCCCGCCGATCGCAACCCAGAGCACCATCTCGATGGAGGGCACCACGCCGAGGTTCGCGGGCGAGATGATGCCGACCTGGGGCACGAACAGCGCTCCGGCGACGCCAGCCATCGCGGCGGCGACGGCGAAGACCACCGCCTTGATGAGCGCGACGTTGTACCCCGAGAAGCGCACACGCTCCTCGTCGTCACGCACCGCGACCATCAGTCGGCCGAAGCGCGAGGCAGTCACCAATCGCGCGAGGACGTAGGCCACCGCGAGCGCCACGACCGATGCGAGGTACAGCGTGCGCTGCGTGCTCGGACTGCTGAGGCTAGACCCGAAGAGGGTGAAGTAGTTCGTCAGTCCGTTCGTGCCACCGGTGTACGCCTGCTGCCCGACGAAGAACGTGCTGAGGATCAGCGCCAGCGCCTGCGTCACGATGGAGAAATAGACGCCCGTGACCTGACTGCGGAACAGGACGTATCCGAACCCGAACGCGAGCAGTCCGGGCAGGATGACCGCCGCCGGCAGTGCGAACCACGCGTGCCGGAACGGCTCCCAGAACCAGGGCAGCGCGTCGAGGCCGCTCCAGCTCATGAAGTCGGGAAGCTCGTCGCCGGACGCTTCCAGCTTGAGGTACATCGCCATCGCGTACCCGCCGAGCCCGAAGAAGACCCCCTGCCCCAGACTCAGCATGCCGGTGTAGCCCCACAGGAGATCGATCCCGATGGCCACGACGGCGAAGGTGAGGAACTTGCCCAACTGATTGAGCCGGAACTCCGAGAGGAACGACGGTGCCGCGAGCAGCAACACCGCCACCACGCCCATCACGACGAGTTCGCGCGCCAGCTGGTCGCGGCCCGGGGTCCGCCAGACGAACGAGAAGCCGCGGGCCATCATCGACCTCGCCTTGCGATGAGGCCGGACGGCCGCCACTGGAGGAACGCGATGACGAGCAAGAACACGATGACCTTCCCGAGCGAAGCCGTCGTCTGATACTCCACGGTCGCCGTCGTGATCCCGATGCCAACGGCCGCAGCGATCGTCCCGATGAGCTGACCAACACCGCCCAAGACGACGACGAGGAATGCGTCCACGATGTAGAACGTCCCCAGCGACGGCCCGATCGGGCCGAGCAGCGACAGCGCACAACCCGCCACGCCGGCCAGGCCGGACGCCAGCGCGAAGGTGGTGCTGTCGATGGCTCGTGTCGAAACACCGAGCGCCCCGGCCATCTCACGGTCCTGCATGACCGCGCGGATAGTGCGCCCTCGGCCCGTCCGGAAGAGGTAGAGATACACGCCAGCGAGGCAGGTGACGGCGAGTCCGATGATGAACAGCCGGGCATACGGAAGGATGAGGTCATCCGTCACCTCGAGCCCGCCGCTCAGCCACGGCGGGCTCACGACCTGCACGTTCGGCGCCCCGAATATCGAGCGCGCCGCCTGCTGCAGCACCAGGCTGACGCCCCACGTGGCAAGCAACGTATCGAGCGGCCTGCCATACAGCCGGCGGATGAGGAGCCGCTCGAGCGCGACCCCGAGGACGGCCGAGGCACCAAACGCCAGCAGGAGCGCTATTGGGAAGTACACGTGGAGTCCCACGTCGCCCATCTGATCGGCAAGCCGGCTCTGAAGGACGTACGCCATGTACGCGCCGACCATAATCAGCTCACCGTGTGCCATGTTGATGACGTTCATCAGGCCAAACGAGAAGGCGAGTCCCAGTGCGACAAGCAGCAGGATCGACCCCACGCTCAGTCCGTTGAAGGCCTGTAGCAGCAGAATTCCCATATAGCGCCCCTCTGGCGTCCGCGGTCGTCCGCGTCCTACTGCTTCCGCCAAAACTCCTTCGCCCAGGCGTAGGTTTCGAGGTAGGGGTCAGGTTCCACCGGCCCCGGAGTCGCCGAAATCGTGTCGATGAGTCCGTCGGTGCGGATCTTGCCGATGCGGACCGTCTTCGAGATGTGATGGTTGTCCCCGTTGACGGTCACCGTGCCTTCCGGCGCCTTGAAGGTCATGCCCGCCAGAGCCTTCTTGACCGCCTCGACCTCTGTTGTGCCCGCCCTGTTCGCGCCGGCCGCCCAGAGGTGCACACCGATATAGGCCGCCTCGTGCGGGTCCGCGGTGACGCGGTTACTCCCGTACTTCTCCTTGTACGCGGCGACGAATTTGGTGTTCTCCGGCGTATCCACCGTCTGGTAGTAGTTCCACGCGACGAGGTGCCCGATCATGAACTCGGCGCCGATGCCGCGTACTTCTTCCTCGGCTACCGACACCGAGAGCGTCGTGAGCGAGTCCGACGTGAATCCAGCGGCTTTCAGCTGCTTGAAGAACGCAACATTGCTGTCTCCGTTCAGCGTGTTGTACACGATGTCCGGCCGCGCGCTTCGGATCTTGCTGATCACCGTCGAGTAGTCCGTGTGGCCGAGCGGGGTGTACTCCTCGGCAAGCGTCTCGCCGCCCGATGCCGCGAGCTGAGCCTTGATGATCTTGTTCGCGGTCCTCGGGAATACATAGTCCGATCCGAGGAGGAAGAACTTCTTCTTGTTCTCCTTCAAGAGGTATTCCACGCTCGGGACAATTTGCTGGTTGGTCGTAGCGCCCATGTAGTAGATGTACGGAGACGCCTCGAGGCCCTCGTACTGGACCGGGTAGAACAGGAGCGCCTTGTTGCTCTCGAACACCGGCAGCACGGCCTTGCGGCTGGCGGATGTCCAGCATCCGAAGGTCGCCGCGACCTTATCACTCTGAATCAGCTTCTTGGCCTTCTCAGCGAACGTCGGCCAGTCCGAGGCGCCATCCTCGATGACCGGCGAGAGCTGCTTCCCAAGGACCCCGCCGGCGGCGTTGACCTCCTCGATGGCCATGATCTCAGCGTCCTTCACGGAGACCTCACTGACGGCCATGGTTCCGCTCAGTGAGTGCAGGACGCCGACCTTGATGTCCCCCGAACTGGCTCCCGACCCTCCCGCGGCCGCGGCCGTGGCATCGCCATCCTCTTCCTCGCCGCACGCGGTGAACAGCGCGCTCAGGCTGCCGAGCGCCGGCAGTCCCCCGAGGATCAATCCGGTGCGCAGGACGCGGCGCCTCGACCATCGCGCGGACGCGATTCGAAGCGGGTCGTTGGGATCGTGGGTCAAATCTGTTCCTCCTTCAGGCCGGGTTGATTTGGGGAGCCTAAGCACGCGCTGTTACCGGGAGCTTGCAGGTCAATGAACACTGGGTTTCGTCCGTGCTTCACGGCGTGAGGGCCGCGGATGCGCGCCGGATCGATGCTCGAGGGCGTCACGACCGCGCCGAAACCGAACGTTCATCCGAGCGAAACCCAGGCGTAACTCTCGCTGCCTAGGCTCACGGGCACGCCGAGCGAACACGAAAGGCAGGGGCGATGCGGCTGACACCGCGTGAGCAGGAGGCGCTGCAGATCTTCGTGGCCGCCGACGTCGCCCGCCGTCGTCGCGCGCGCGGCCTGCGGCTCAACTATCCCGAGTCGGTGGCTCTCATTAGCGAGGCGATGATCGAGGCGGCTCGCGACGGGCGCACCGTGGGAGAGGCCGCCGAGATCGGCAGCCAGGTGCTCGCGCTCGACGATGTCCTCGACGGAATCGCCGAGCTGGTGCCGGTCGTGCAGGTCGAGGCGACATTCCCGGACGGCACGAAACTCGTGTCCTGCCACAATCCGATTCGATAGACGCCAGTGGACAGCTCCAGGTACCTGGTCGAGGACGGCGAAATCGAGCTGAACGCGGGGCGTCCCACCCTGCAATTGCTTGTGGCGAACACCGGCGACCGGCCCGTGCAGGTCGGCTCCCATGCGCACTTCTTCGAGGTCAATCGGGCGCTCCGCTTCGACCGCGGCGCGGCATTTGGCATGCGCCTTGACATCCCCGCCGGCACGGCCGTGCGGTTCGAGCCGGGTCAGCAGCAGACGGTGTCGCTGGTGACGTTGGGCGGCGCCGGGATCGCGCGCGGGCTGAACGCGCTGACCGAGGGTGACACCCGGAACTCCCAGATCCGCGCCGCCGCGCTCACCAGAGCCGTCGCCGCGGGGTTTGCGAGCGGAGCATCGGAGGAGGCCTCGTGAGCAGCATCTCCAGGCGTCGGTACGCGGCGCTCTACGGTCCCACGACCGGCGACCGCGTGCGTCTCGCGGACACCGGCCTGGTGATCCGCATCGAGCGCGACTTCGCGACGTACGGTGAGGAGGCCGTCTTCGGCGGAGGGAAGTCGATCCGTGACGGCATGGCGCAGTCGCCGCGCGCGACCTCAGCCGGCGGCGCGCCGGACACCGTCATCACGAGCGCGATCATCCTCGACCCGGTCCTCGGCGTCCTCAAAGGCGACATCGGGATCAAAGCCGGCCGCATCGTCGCGATCGGGAAGGCGGGCAACCCCGACATCATGGATGGCGTCGACCCTCGACTGGTGCTCGGGCCCGGGACCGAGGTGATCGCCGGGGAGCACATGATCGCTACCGCGGGCGGCGTCGACACCCACATCCACATGATCGCGCCCCAGCAAGCATGGGCGGCGCTTTCGAACGGCATCACCACGCTCCTCGGCGGCGGCACCGGACCGGCCGATGGCACCCGTGCGACCACCTGCACGCCCGGGCCATGGCACATCGGCCGCATGCTGCAGGCGGCACGGGAGTTGCCCGTGAACTGGGGTGTGCTCGCCAAGGGCAACGCTTCGGACGAGGCCCCTCTCCGCGAGCAGCTCGAGGCGGGGGCCTGCGGACTCAAGGCGCACGAGGACTGGGGCACGACGCCGGCGGTCATCGACGCCGCGCTCCGGATGGCGGATGAGTACGACGTCCAGCTCGCGATCCACACAGACACGCTGAACGAGTCCGGGTTCGTCGATGACACGATCGCGGCAATCGCCGGACGGACCATCCACACGTATCACACGGAAGGCGCCGGCGGCGGCCACGCGCCCGACATCATCCGCATCGCCGGGGAGCCGAACGTCCTGCCGTCGTCCACGAACCCCACGCGGCCGTACACGGTGAACACGCTCGCCGAGCACATGGACATGCTGATGGTCTGCCATCACCTGAACCCGCAGGTGCCGGAGGACGTCGCCTTCGCCGACAGCCGTATCCGGCCCGAGACGATGGCCGCCGAGGATGTCCTGCACGACCTCGGCGTCTTGAGCATGTACTCGTCCGACTCGCAAGCGATGGGTCGCGTGGGCGAGAGCTTCACGAGGCTCATCCAGACGGCATCGAAGATGCGAGAGGTACGAGGCCCGCTCCCGGAGGACCGCCCGGGCGACGACAACTCCCGCGTGCTGAGGTACCTCGCGAAGCTCACCACGAACCCGGCGCGGACACACGGCATTGGGCATCTCGTGGGGAGCCTCGAGGTGGGCAAACTGGCGGACATCATCCTCTGGCCCGTGGAGTTCTTCGGCGTGAAGCCGGCGTTGGTCATCAAGGGCGGAGCGATCGCCTGGGCGCTCATGGGCGACGCGAACGCCTCGATTCCCACAGTGGAACCCGTCCTCTACCGTCCGATGTTCGGCGCGCATCCTTCGGTGATCGCAGAGACCTGCATGACGTTCGTGAGCCGGGCGGCATACGAACGAGGCGTCCCCTCCCACCTCGGACTCGAGCGACTCGTCGAGCCTGTCCGCGACTGCCGCTCCGTCTCTAAACGCGACATGCTGCTGAACGACGCGCTCCCGCACATCGAGGTGAATCCCGAGACGTACGAGGTTCGCGTGGACGGGGAGCTGGCAACCGCCCCCGCCGCTACCCGGCTGCCGCTCGCCCAGAAGTTCTTCCTCGTATGACCCGGTCCCGGGCTTCCGCCACGCTGGCCCTGCTCCAGTTCGCGGATTCGCAGTTCCCGGCGGGGACCTTTGCCCACTCCTACGGGCTCGAGCAACTCGTACGGGATGGCCGGGTAACCGACTCCCCATCGCTCCGCTCGGCGGTGCGCTCCGTCCTGGTGCTGCAGGTCGCGGAGTCCGAGGCGCGTGCAGCCGCGCGCGCGGTTGCCACCTTCTCCCGTGGGAACGTCGGCCGTCTGTGCGCCGTCGACGCCGCGCTCTTCCGCACGAAAGCGGCCGAGGAGTTGCGCGCAGCCTCGTCCGCCACGGGCTCGCGGCTACTCCAGGAGGTCGTCGCCCACGAGCGCGACCCGTTGCTGCTCGAGTACGCGGCGGAGGTACAGGCCGGCCGCGCGCCCGGTACGCATCCCGTCGTGTTCGGCGCCGTCGGAGCCACGTTTGGCGTCGGGGCCGAGGACGTCGCGGCCGCGCTCCTGTTCGGCACGGCGACGGTGCTGCTGTCGGCGGGGATGCGGCTGCTCCCCGTGTCACATCGAGACGTGCAGGGCGCCCTTCACTGGCTGCGCCCGCGCATCGCCGAGCTCGCGGCGGCGGCCGTGCGCGAGAACGATCGGCCCTTCGCATCCTGCCATCCGCTCCAGGAGATCGCCTCGATGCGCCATCGAGATGCCCCAGTGCGGTTCTTCACGTCCTAGGAGGTGCAGCAATGAGCGAGGTCATTCGCATCGGGGTGGGCGGCCCGGTGGGCTCCGGAAAAACGGCGCTCGTCGAACGCCTCGTGCCGCCTCTGCTGGCGCGGGGCTACCGTCCCGCGATCGTCGCCAACGACGTCTTCACCCAGGAAGATGCTTCGATCCTGAAGCGTGGCCTCCGCGGCATCCTCGACGAAGACCTGATCGTCGGAGTCGAGACCGGCACGTGCCCGCACACGGCGGTGCGCGAGGACCCGACCGCCAACCTGGCCGCCATCGACGGGCTCGTTCGCGGGCATCCTGAGATCGACATCGTCTTCATCGAAAGCGGAGGCGACAACCTGACGCTGACGTTCAGTCCGTTGCTCGCCGACCGCAGCATCTATGTGATGGACGTCGCCGGCGGCGACAAGACGCCCCGCAAGCAGGGCCCGGGGATGATGCAGGCGGACCTCCTCGTCATCAACAAGGCCGACCTCGCCGCGTACGTCGGCGCCGACCTTGATGTGATGCTCCGCGATGCGACTGCGCTCCGCAGTGGGCCCATCATGCTCACCGACTGCCGCGGTGGGACGGGCCTGGGCGACGTCGTAGAGTGGGTCGGACAGCAGATCGAGGCGGCCCGAGGACTCGCCGTGAGCCGGTGACTATGCAGGTCGACGCCGGTCTCGCCGGAGCGCTTGCGGCGGTCTTTTCGCCCTCGAGGCGCGGGACGGTGGCCTCCGTGCGCACGACGCCGCCGTTGGAGCTACGCGGTGGATTCCACGGCGACGCCGGCGTGACGAGGTTCTTCCTGCGGAACGTGACCGCAGGAATCCTCGACGGAGACGCCAACGAGGTCACGCTGTGCGTGAAGCCGGGCGCGCGAGTGCGTGTCGAGCCCAGCTCCGCGACCCGGGTCTTCCCCGCGAAGTGCCGGGGAGGCTCCACGCGCCTGAGTGTGGAGGCACACGACGGGTCCGCCGCGGTCGTCTCGGGTGGGCTGACGATACTCCACGCGGGAGCCGCTTACTCGCAGACGACCGACCTCGTCGCCGAGCCGGGCGCTCGGCTCGCGTACCTCGATCTGGTATCGCTTGGCCGCACAGCGTCGGGGGAACATCCGTCGTTCCGCTCGTTCCACAGCGAGCTCGTCATCCGTGAGCGCGGTGCTGTCGAGCCTCTGTACGAGGAGCGGTACGACTTGCACCTCGGCTCCCATGCCGTCGAGGTGCATGAAGCGTTCGGCGGCTGCTCGGTCGCCGGAACCGCGGTCCTGCTCGGGGGCGGGCCCGTTCGCCCTGCCTTGCCGGAAACCACGACCGAGGACCTCTATTTCGGAAGCACGTCGCTGCCGGGCGATGCTGGCCTCCTCGTCCGCGCCCTGGGGCATCGCGCCGAACTCGTAGCCGGCGTACTCGAGCAATTCGTGGCAACGCACATGTGCAGCGAAGGATCAGACTGAGTCGCGGGCACCGATCCGCCCCGCGGCGCCAGCATCCACGCCTGTCTGTCGCTCGGACATGTCGTCGCGGCTACGCCGGGGGACCTTCGTTCCTCCCGGCGTGGGACGGTAGACTCGCTTGGCGACACGCATCGCTCGCGCGGTGGACAGGCCGCCGCGAAGCAGGAGGTCCTGTGCCCGTACTCTTCATCGTCCAGGAGGAGATCCACGATCCCGAAGCGATGGCGCCCTATGCTGCAGCGGCCGCGCTCGCGCCGAACGCCGGCAGGGTCGTCGCCGTCGACGACCATCCGATCGTCCTCGAAGGGCAGTGGCACGGCGAGCGCACGGTCGTCCTCGAGTTCGAGGACGAGGCGGCGTTCCGCGCGTGGTACGAGTCGCCTGAGTACCAGGCTGCCCTGCGGATCCGCCTCCAAGCGACGGACTCACGAGCGGCACTCGTACATACCCGTTCGTGAGGCCTCGGAGGTCCAGTGGCGCTCGCATGCTAGTGCGACACGTCGATCACGAGGCGGGTCGGACTGCTGAGTTCGAATACGCGGAACGGCTGCTGGCTGGCCGTGCCCGCCACCCACTCGACCACTCCCTCGAAGTCGCACGTCTGACGGAGCTCGCGCAACGTCGGGAACGCCGGCGTGGGATTGGTGTTGGTGACCGTCGGCATCCCGCCCTCATCGTGGGCCGTCGTGCTGCGCAGCGTCACCTTGAGCACGGCAGCGCCCTCGAGGGTTACTGGAACACCGGAGCCGCACTGCATCGCCTGGCCACCCAGATACTCGATCCGGTATCCAGGCAGCTCCGACCCGGCGAACTCGAACACCATGCGGTCGAAGCCCTCGTGACGCCCGACACGCACGGCCGTCTGCGTCACCTGGAGTGCGGGCCCAGGCTCGTCAAGGAAGAAGTGGGTGAACGCGCCTCCCGAAGTCGGAGCTTCAACGCACCGCCCGATGATCCCCGTCGTCGCCGGGATCCCCCCGCTGAACAGCGCGTTCCAGGCGGTGTTCACCGCGGCCACGTCTGAGCCCGGCACGTACGGCACAAACTGGCCGTTCGAAGTCGCCCAGAAGGCGGCCGTCGCGTGCGGGCATCCGCTCGCCGCGACGAGCTGGTCGTTGCTGCCGCCGCCGAACACAATGATGCCGAATCCGCCCGTGGGCGGGATGCTGCCGCTGATGATCGTACCCGTTTGCGCCGAAGTGGCTGTCGGGGTCAGCAGCCAGAGCGCAACGAGGAGCGCACTCGCGCCGAGCGCCTCTCGCCCCACGGTGCGGATTAGATACCTCATGCTGCGCTCCTCCCGGGCCACCCCCTGAGGCTATCCTGTGGATCAAGCCTCGGATCGCCACTGTTGATCGGTCCAGTGGCCCATCTCGTCACGTCGGGCTTGAGTCAGGATGCGCCCGAGATGGGCGAGCTGGGCCAGCTCCCCACCGGCGCCCGCGGCGCGGGCAGCCCGCTCGTTGTCCACGACCACATTGACGGCGAGACCGTCGTTCCCAAACACCGTCACGGTATGAACGTTGTCGCATACCTGGTCGAACGTTGGGAGCCAGCACCAGACCGACTCCACATCGCGAGCGCGGATCCACCACTGGGCCTCCGCCGCGAGCTGTGTGCTGGCTGTATCTCTGCTTCTCATCCGGATCCTCCTCGGCTCATTCGCTTCAGCGTGCGCGGCGCCCCGCTTCGGTCGCGACAATGGAGCCCTCTGGCGGCTACCACGACGGTTGCAGGAGGAGCGTTGGTCGGAGGCCGCTTCGATGTTGGCATTACGGCCGTTCGGACGCTGCTGGAACGTTGCGCTTCTGCGAGGTCATCCGCGTGACCCGCGACAGGTTTCGCGCGACGCGCCGCTAACCTCCCCTTAACCACCCGCGCTGGCATCCGGCGCTGGGCTGTGATGTCCGCTCTGCGTCGATGAAGGGAACGACATGCGATTCACAAAGCCCCCGGTCCGCGGCGCTCTGGCTGCGCTGGCCGTGACCACGCTGCTCTTCGCCGCCTGTGGTGATGACGACGACCCGGTAGACGACGCGCAGGACGCGATCCCCACCGTCTCCGTAACGCCTCCGAGGACCGCGACGGGTACCGCTACCTCGACCGGTGGGGCCGGCACCACTGTCGAGGTTACCGGGGTTGACTACGCGTTCGAAGGCCTCCCCGACAGCATCGACGCGGGTACGAGGCTGACATTCACGAACGACTCGGACGAGGAAGCGCATGAACTCGTCGCGATCCGGCTGCCCGATGACGAGACGAGGCCGGTGAGCGAACTCATCACGCTTCCCGACGAGGAGCTGGGCGAGATCGTCAGCACCGAACCGGCTGCCGTGCTCATCGCGCCACCGGGTGAAGACGGCATCGCCGTCGTCGGCGATGGCACAATCGACGAACCTGGGCGCTATGCGATCGTCTGCTTCATTCCGGTGGGTGCGGACCCCGACGAGGTGCTGGCGGAGCCGGGCCCCGACGAGGATGGCACTCCCGCAGCCGAGGAAGAGCCCTCGGGCCCGCCCCACGCGGCGGAGGGGATGTTCGCGGAACTCACGGTCGAGTAGCACGGCAACATGCCCACGATGAGGAGGGAGCCCCGGTGGCTCCCTCTTCGTTTGTGTCGGCGCCCCCTCGGGCGTACTCCTCAGCCGCGCCAAGGGCGTCGTGCAAGCAACGCCTCGCCGGCCACGCAGAGTATCCCCATCCCGAGGAGCACGAGGTCTGTCCCGATCCGGTCCACCAGGGCGCCCGCCAGGAGCAGCGGGGGCAGCGAGACGATGTCCGCGATTGTCTGGTAGGTGGCGAAGACGCGGCCCTGGAACCCTCGCGGCGAGCGGCCGTTGACCACCGTGCGGGTCGCCACTCCTGCGACCGCGTACATCGCGCCGAGGTAGGCAGCGATGAGCATGACCACCGTGACGAGTGTCGGCACGCGACTGATCTCGGCGATACGCTCCAGCCGGATCGTGGACCATCCCTCCACCCATGCGGACAGGGGCTCGGCCGTGGCGAGCGCGATGACTCCGGCCGCAAACAGGAGGAACGCAATCCGTCCCAGCGTGCTCGCTCCGGCGGCCCGCGCGAGCGGGGCGACGATCAGCAGGCCGAACGCGCTTCCCACCGCAGCGGGCGCCATGATGAACACCGTGTTTGCGACTGCGATCCCCAACACGTCGCGGGTCAGGATCGGTGCAATCGCCACGAGCACTTTCAGTACGGTGCCGAGGAGCGTCAGTCGTACGAGCGCTTCAAACACCAGTCCGTCGTGGCGCAGGACTCGCCATCCGACCATCAGGGGCGAGTACGTGCCTGATGAGGTGGAGCCTCGCTCCCCGTCCTCGGTGCGGCGGGCGGGGACCCGCGCCATCTGCATGGCGGCAACGAGGAATAGCGCGGCCGCGAACGCGAACACGGCGCGCGCGTCGAGCAACTTCAGCAGGACCGGTGCGATGGCCACCCCGCCGAGGACCTGCGCGCCGACGAGGACGAAGTTCGACCACGCGTTCGCGCGCGCGAGCGACTCGGCAGGTACCAGTTCGGGGATCGTGGCCGACTCAGCGGGCGCATACGCCTGCCCGATGGTCGCGAGGATCGCCACGAGCAGCAGCAGCGATGTCAGGTCGCTGCTCCAGATGATGAACGCTGTCGACAGGACCGCCCGCAGTACGAGCGAAGCCGTGAGGACGAACCGTAGCGGCAGCGCGTCCGCGACGATCCCACCCGGGACACCGAGGAGGATCGAGGGCGCCACGAACGCTGCGACGAACAGCGTGCTCGCGAAGCTCGACGACGATTCCTCGACCACGCTGATCAGGAGCGCATACAGCGCCGCGTTGAGGGCAACCTGCCCGATGAACCGCGCCCAGAGGAAACGGCCCAGCGGGGAGCGCGGGCCGTCCATGACGCGCTTCAAGGTCAGTCGCTGCATCCGTCGTCCGTCGCTGGTCTGCCCGGGCACGTGGCTCGCACGTTACTCGTGTGCCGTACCCCGGTCACGGCGGGGCGGTCGGACGCTCGACTCCGGCACGTCGGAGGGGTTACTCGGCGTGAGGAGGAGCGTTGAACCCCTCGGACTGAAACCGGTCATGAAGCCGCCTGAGGAGTTCGTGCCGGATCTGAGGAGCATCCGAACGCGACGAGGCGCGGACTTCGATGGTGCATTCGATCCGCGCGTCGCTGATTCCTCGAAAACGCACGACCGGTGGGGCGTGCCGCGCGCCATCGTCGTACTCGGCGACGAGCGCGCTCGCCTCTTCCTCCGCCACCTGTTGCACCCGACCCAGTGGGTGACCGTACGGGACCGGGTACGTCAGCGACACCATCGTGGAGCGGCCTGGACCGTGATTCGTCACGACGGAGGCAGCCAGCGTCGCGTTGGGCACGATTACGAGTTCACCGTCCGGACCTCGCAGCCTCGTGGCCCGCCAGCCGATGTCCGTCACATAGCCGCTCGGCCCGTTCAGCATCTCGATGTAATCGCGCTCCCGGATCGAAGAATCAGACAGCACGTACGAGCCCGCGAACAGGTTCGTCAGCAAGGGCTGCAGGGCGAGCGCCACCGCGAGGCCGGTAATGCCGAGGCCAGCGAGCAGGGGACTGATCGACACGCCAAGCTGGTCGAGCACGAGCAGCCCGCCGACGAGCAGGATCGCCACATTGAGCGCCCGCCTTGCGAGTGGCGTGACGTGGCCCAGGGGCGCGGCGACTCGCGATCCGGCCGCCGGGCGGAACAACTGCGCGGAGATCAGTCGCTGTGCGCCAAGCGCGAGCAACGCGAGGGTCGCTGCTGTCCAGATGCGCTCGACCGCCTCGTCGTACTGGTTCGCGTACGGAAGCAGGCGGACGGCGAGGACAACGCTGGTCGTCACGATGAACAGCCCCACGGGGAAGCCCAGGGCGTCGGCCAGCCGACGGTCGCGCTCCGGCCCGGTGGGGCGCGTGCCGAGGTGGATCACGCGCCTGAGCACCGCCGGCAGCACGCGCCAGAGGATCAGCGCGCCCACGACGATCCCGAACGCGGACACCGTCTCGAGCGAGTGCTCGCGAATCGCCTCCGGCATCGCTCCGACCTCCCGCGTGATCGTAGGCGACCGAACCCGAGGGCTCCACGAAGGCGGCCTGCAGGTCCGGCCACGCGAGACCAGACGAGGTCGCGTTGACAGCCCAATCCACGATCGATACTCTCGCGGCGCGTTAAGGCCCTGAGATGCTCCCGCGACCTCAGCACGAAGACGCGACTTTTCACTGTGACCAGCGGCAGGGACGACGCGGGCGCGGGCGTCGCCTGACGGCACCGGATGAGGAGACGGCATGAGCGACGAAGTGCTCGTCTTCAACATTGGTGATGAGTCGGCGCATATGAAGGTCGGGAAGTCGTACCTGCTGCTCGGTGTCGCGGGAACGGAAGAGGAAGCGCGGGCCCTCGCAGCATCGCTGCCAGCGAGCGCGGGCTCGAAGGTAGTCATCGTTACCAAGCGAGCGGTCCTCCGCCGGGTGCCGGCGGTACGGCTGGAAGATCTGGATGAAGACGTCGCTGAATGACGCCGCCGGCCGGCGGCATGAAGGAGAGGCCGACTGATGTCTCGAGCGGTACAAGAGCTTTCGCAGATCCCCTTTGCCCACCTCATCGGCGCGCCGATGAAGGCGGCAGTGGAAGCGCAGTCCCTCGCGGCGCAGAGCACGGTCGAGTTCATCCAGAAGGTCGGCTTCAAGCAGCCGGCTGCAGGCGCCCCGGACGCGCTCTTCACGAACCCGGACCAGAACGCCGACGCGGGCGAGATCCGCAACATCACGCTCGAGTACCAGAAGCTCGACGAGAACGGCACGCTCTCCAGCTTCTCGCTGGTGGTCCCCCTGCTCTCGATCGTGCCGATCCCCTACCTCCGCGTCGACGAGATGACGATCGACTTCAAGGCCAAGCTCACGGACAGCGTGGTCCGCAACACCAACACGAGCTTCTCCCTCGACACGACGGTTGGCGGCAGCTACAGCGCGTTCTGGTCCCCTGTGAAGCTCGACTTCCGGGTGAACGCGGCGTTCAAGACATCGACTTCCAGCCAGGCCAGCGCGACCCGCGACTACTCCATGGACATCCACGTCCGTGCGGTCTCACAGGACATGCCCGGGGGTCTGTCCCGGATCCTCGATATCCTGGAGAGCGCGATCAGCGAGACGAAGGCGTAAGCTCGGCCTTCATGACGAAGCTGAGCACCATCGTGGGCGGTCTCATGCGGGACCTCGCCCAGAGTCACGCGATCTCGGACGCATACACGCTCGAGGCGTTCGACGCGTACCGGCGAGACACGATGCTTTCGCACCTCCCGGTCCCACGGCTGTCGATCCGGGAAGCGCAGATCACCCTGCGGTTCGCGGTCGACGCCGTGCAGGACGCGAAGGCAGGTCTCGACTCCGACGACCTCCGCGCGCTCTGGCTCGACGCGATGCGGACGCGGGTGATCCCCCGCGTGCTCACGGATCTCGGTCGCTTCGACAACGAACGAGTGGTCACGGCCTTCGACCGCCGCCTCGAGGAGGCCGAGCCGCCGGCCTTCATCGAAGCGGCCGACCTGCTGGCGGAGGGCACGGAAGAACGGCTCGTGAAGTCAACGCTGACCTTCCTGTCCGCGGAGGTCGCGAAGTTGCCGGCGACCGTGCGCCGCAGCATCGAGAGCGCCGCATTCGCACCGACGCTCGAACGGGTGGTACGCGAGGAAATCCCCGACCTGCGGTCGGCGGCGCGCCGGCTCGAAGCGGCTCGGCAGGCCGCCGAGGGCGAACTCGAGGTGTCCATCACGAGGGAGTCGCTGGGCACGCTTGCCGATCACCAGGTCAGTGAGCTCACGCTCACGCTGACCCTCGAAGACCTGCAGTCGGGACGTCCGCCGGGTGCGGGGGAGTAGGAGCCGGCCGTGACCATCGTCATCGACCCGCTCGCAACGCTGACGATCGGTCAGGCCGTCGGCAACATCATCTCCGCGCTCGTCGACGCGCAGGCTCGCGCTGCCCGCACGACCGTCGAGTTCATCGACGATGTCGGGTTCCTCCCGGCCCGCACCGGCGAGTCCCCAACGCTCAGGACTGTCGAGTTCACCTACCGCAAGCGCGACGAGAACAACGAGGAAGCGGAGTTTCAGGTGAGCCTGCCACTGCTTGGCATGGTCGACATCCCGCTCATTGCGATCCGGCGAGCCACGATCGACCTCGAGTTCGAGGTGAACAGCGTACAGGAGCCACCGTCCGCGCCCACCCGGCCGAACCTGCCCAGCCTTGCGACGCCGGTCCTGAAGGGTCAGGTCCTGAGCGGCCGCAGGACGACGGATGAGCGGGGAACGATCAAGATTTCGGTCGAGCTCGAGAAGGCGGAACTCCCGCCCGGCCTCGTCCGCTCCCTCGACATCCTGGAACAGGCCGCCAGCGAGCGGCCAGCTACATCCGCCTGACCGAGATGGCTGACGCGGTCGAGCAGCTGACGGGCAATATCCGGGCGACCGTCTCCACTGCCGAGGCGGTCCTCGCGCATTTCGAGCAATCGCTCCGGGACGCGGGGTTTGCCGACAACGCGCAGTCCTATACGCAGCTCGCGGAAACGCTGATCGGACAGCGGCTCTGGGCCGAATCGAGCGGGACCGCGGCGGACGCAAGGTTCGAGGCCGTCGCCGTCCACGCTCGCGCCATCCACGCGCTGCTCCTGCCGTACGTGGAGGCCTTCTATCGCATGGCGGCCCTCGGCGCCCCATCGCTGCTCAACGAATCCGCCTCCGCCGCCGAAGCCGTGACTCAACACGAAACGTCGGCGACGCCCGAAGCCCTCGACGACCCGCTCGCCCCACGCATCCTCGAGGCGCTGGCGCGCGCGGAGCGCCCGCTTTCGGTGACGGCGCTCCGCGCCGAACTGGGCGTGCCGAAGGCGGATCTCATAGGCGGCCTGGATCGCCTGAGTGCGAGCGGTCAGATCGACCGCAAGCGGGTGGCGGGGCGTGAACATGTGAGCAGGACGAGGCAGCGATGACAGAGAAGACCGGAATCCTCAGCCTCGGTACGCGCCCGGACTCGACCACCTGGGAGAAGGGATGCAAGGCCCTCGGGTTCGACGCCCCCCTCCCCATCAAGAAACCGTCCCCCACGATGGACGAGCTGAAGCAGTTCTTCGCAAGCTCGTTCGAATGGGTGTTCTTCGCGGGCCATTTCGCCGGGAACCGTCTCTACAACCAGTCCGGAGACGTCGGAGTCCGCTTCGCCGCGGACTCCGTGACGCTTGAGGTGGGCAGCAACAAAGTCACGCTGAAGCGCGACTCCAGCGAGTTCGGCCTCCGTCCGCGCCTCATCGTGTGGGGCGGCTGCAGCACTCTGGGATTGAACTCACGCGTGACGTACCTTCACTCCCTGTTCGGCGATCACACGATGCTTGGCTTCCAGGGGCTGACCGGCTATCGAGTCGTGAACGCGATGCTCGGCGCTGAGTTCATGGCGAACCGGCAGCACTTCTTCACCCGGATCGAAGCCAGCTCCTCCTCGGACGTCCTCACGGACGCGTGGATGCAGACAGCTAAGCTCGGGTACGGCGGTGGCACGCTCGAGAATCGCTTCGCGGCCGTCGATGTGAGCGGCCAGCGATGGGTCCTCCGCGATAGCCAGGTCGTGAAAGACTCGAAGGTCTTCTAGCCTGGCGTCCCGGTTCGAGATACCTGACGGGTCCTACGCGACCCGCTCCGCCCGGACGACCAGACGCTGGTCGTAGGCGTGTACCTGCGGGTCAAACGTCCCCGCGCAGGTGATGAGCGTCACGACCTCCTCGGAGGTCGGGCCGAGGATGTCCATGACCGGCGCAGTCGCCTCCTCGTAAGCGACGACTGAAGAGACGCGATACGTGTAGGTGGCGCCGTCGCCGGCGGTCACGACCACCTCGTCGCCGTCACGGAGTTCGCGCAGGCGGTAGAAGACCGCCGCGCCGTAGTTCGCGAAGTCAACGTGACCCGCGAGCACGACGTTGCCCGCCTCACCCGGCTTCGCGGCAAAAGTATACGAACCCACCTCCAGTGGACCGGCCGGCGCCGGCATCGTGCCGTCGGCCCGCAGCGGAAGCAGCACGATCGGAGCCGAAACGCCGATCCGGGGAATCACCAGCCATCCGGGGTCAGCCGCGTCCTGCACCGGCGAGGACGCCACGTTCTCGTCCGCCGCCACCGACGGCAGTGCGGACGCGGCGGCGACCGCGGCCTCGGGCGAAGATGTCGGGGTTGGATGCGCCGCGGCCGTGCCATCGGGCGAGGCGGCGACGGTCGCGGTGGGTGTGGCGGGCGTTGTGGCGGTGGCCGCCAACACAACGTCGCTCGCGTCCCCCACGACCTCGTTCGCCGCATCGAACGACGGCAGCGTCGAGATCGCCACCACCACGGCGGCGGTCACGATAGCGATTCGCAGCGCGTTCACCAGGTGGACCTCTCCCGGCCGATGCGCCGGCCGCCCTCTTCGTGGCGGCGAACGGCGTCCGATGGGACGAGGCGGGCGATTGCTCGCCCGCCTCGTCTCGCGCTACGACCTCCGGCGCCGAGACCGTGCCCGCACTGCGAGGAGCACGAACACCAGCATCCCCGCCCCCGCCGCGAGCCAAGAGATGGGCAACGTCACGTTCTCGTTTGCACGGCCCGTCAGGTCACGGAACGCCAGCTCACCGGCGCGCTGGATGAGCGCCTTCACGCCTTCCGGCGTGAGCTTCCAGCCATCGTCGCCGCCCGTCGGGCTCGTGGCGGCCGCGACGGTAGTCGTCGGACCGCTCGGGCGCGCGCCGCCGGTACCCGTCGCCGGCAGCCGCGGCGGGACGGTCGTGAGCACCGGCGCCGCTGGCGTCGCAACTGGTGGCGGCGACCCCAGTACGGTCGTGATCACGATCGGTTCATAGGTGATCGTGTGGGCGTCGTTCGCCGACGTGGTCTTCCCGGTTGGGTCGCTCACGACCGCCGTGAAGGTGTTCACGTGCGTGCCCAGCGGACTGCCCGCCGGCACCGTGAACGTCGCGTCGAACTGGCACGAGGCGCCGACGCCGAGCACGGTCCCGACCTTACAGTCGGCGTCGCCCGCGAGCGTCCCGAACCGGTTGTCGGTCAGGCTCGAGATCGTCACGGACACCGGTCCGGAGTTCGTCACCGTGAAGGTGAACGTGGCCTGACCGCCGCCCGCCGGGAGCGTGGTCGTGCTCGACGTCTTGTCGACTCGCACCGAGGGCGTCGGATCGGCCACATAGGTAATGGTGTGCGCATCCGAGGCGGTCGCGGTCTTCTGGTCCGGGCCCCTGACGACGGCCGTGAACGTGTTCACGTGTGTGCCGAGGGCGCTGCCGCCGGGGACGGTGAACGTGGCGTTGAACGTGCACGACGCACCGACCGCGAGCACCGTACCGACCTTGCAGTCCGCATCGCCGGTCAACGTCCCGAACTTGTCGTCGGCTAGCGACGTGATCGTCGCCGGCACCGGCCCGGTGTTGATCACTGTGAAGGTGAACGTCACCGCGCCGCCGCTCGTGGAGACCGTGGTGGTCGCGGAGGTCTTGTCGACACGCACCGCGGGAGCCGGGTCCGCCACGTACGTGATCGTGTGCGGGTCATCGTCCGTGGCCGTCTTCTGGTTCGGGTCGGTGACGACCGCGGTGAAGGTGTTTACGTGCGTGCCGGGGGCGCTCCCCGCCGGCACCGTGAGCGTTGCGCTGAACGAACAGGACACGCCCAGGCCGAGGAGCGTGCCGACCTTGCAGTCGGCGTCGCCCGCGAGTGTCCCGAACTTGTCGTCGGTCAGGGAGGTGATCGTGACAGGCAGCGGCCCGGTGTTCGTCACCGTGAAGGTGAACGTCACCGGCCCGCCACCGGTCGGCAGCGTCGTCGTCACCGAGGTCTTGTCGACCAGCACCGACGGCGCCGGCGTCTCGACATAGGTGATCGTGTGCGGGTCATCGTCCGTCGCCGTCTGGTCGCTTTCGTCCGTCACGACGGCCGTGAACGTGTTCGTGTGTGTCGACTGAGCCGAGCCCGCGGGCACCTCGAACGTCGCATCAAAGCTGCAGGAGGCCCCGACGCCGAGCGTCGTGCCCACCTGGCAGTCGGCGTCGCCGGTCAGCGCCCCGAACGTGTCGTCGTTCAGGGAGGTGATCGTGACGGCCACCGGCCCGGTGTTCGTCACCGTGAACGTGAACGTCACCGGCCCGCCGACCGTCGCCAGCGTCGTCGTCGAGGCCGTCTTGTCGACGAGCACCGCCGGCAGCGGGTTCGCGATGTACGTGATCGTGTGCGGGTCGTCGTCGGTCGCCGTCTGATCGTTAACGTCGGTCACGACCGCCGTGAAGGTGTTCACGTGGTTGGTCTGCGCCTCACCTGCCGGGACGTTGAACGTTGCGTCGAAGCTGCACGAGGCGCCAACCGCCAGCGGCGTGCCCACCTGGCAATCCGCATCCCCGGCGAGCGCACCGAACTTGTCATCGTTCAGGCTCGTAATCGTGACAGGGATCGGGCCCGTGTTCGTGACCGTGAACGTGAACGTCACCGCCCCGCCGCCTGTCGAGAGCGTCGCGGTCGCCGAGGTCTTGTCCACGAGCACCGCCGGCAGCGGGTTCGCCACATACGTGATCGTGTGTGGGTCGTCATCGGTCGCCGTCTGCTGGTTAGCGTCCGTGGCCACTGCCGTGAATGTGTTTACGTGGTTGGTCTGCGCCGCGCCCGCGGGGACATCGAACGTCGCGTCGAACGAGCAGGACTGCCCGGCCGCGAGCACCGTCCCGAGCTGGCAGTCCACATCTCCGGCCAGCGCACCGAACCGGTCATCCTCGAGCGAGGTAATGGTGACCGCCACAGGCCCAGTGTTCGTCACCGTGAAGGTGAAGGTCACGGGCCCGCCGCCCGTCGTGAGCGTCGTCGTAACCGAAGTCTTGTCGACGCGTACCGCCGGCAGCGGGTCGGCGAGGTACGTGATCGTATGCGCGTCGTCGTCAGAGGCCCTCTGGTCGTTGTCGTCGGTCACAACCGCAGTGAACGTGTTGACGTGGTTGGCCTGATCGGCTCCCGCCGGCACGTTGAATGTGGCATCGAACGAGCACGACTGCCCGACCCCAAGCGGGGTACCGACCTGGCAGTCGGCGTCGCCGGACAGCGACCCGAACTTGTCGTCCTCGATCGAGGTAATGGTGACCGCCACAGGCCCGGTGTTCGTCACCGTGAACGTGAAGGTTGCGGGGCCGCCGGCCGTCGGGAGCGTGCTCGTGACGGATGTCTTGTCCACCACGACCGCGGGCAGTGGCGTCGCGACGTACGTGATCGTGTGCGGGTCATCGTCGGTCGCCGTCTGGTCGTTGGCGTCAGTCACTACCGCCGTGAACGTGTTCACGTGCGTCGCCTGCGCCTGCCCGGCCGGCACATTGAAGGTGGCCTCGAAGGTGCACGACCCTCCCACGCCCAGTGAGGTACCGATCTGGCAATCGGCATCTCCGGCGAGTGCACCGAACTTGTCGTCGTTCAGGCTCGTGATCGTCACGGCGAGCGGACCCGTGTTCGTGACCGTGAAGGTAAACGTGACCGACCCGCCGCTCGTCGGGAGGGTGGTCGTGGCCGATGTCTTGTCCACGAGCACCGCGGGGAGCGGTGTCTCAATGTAGGTGATGGTGTGCGGGTCGTCGTCCGTCGCCGTCTGGTCGCTGGCGTCGGTGACGACTGCCGTGAACGTGTTGATGTGGTTCGTTTGCGCCGCGCCCGCCGGCACGTTGAACGCCGCTTCGAAGGTGCACGATGCACCGACTCCGAGCGGCGTCCCCACCTCGCAGTCCGCATCTCCGGCAAGTGCGCCGAATTTGTCATCGTTGAGGCTGGTGATCGTCACAGCCACCGGCCCGGTGTTCGTCACCGTGAAGGTAAACGTCACCGGCCCGCCCGCGGTGGGAATGGTCGTGGTCGTCGAGGTCTTGTCGACCAGTACCGAGGGCTCCGGCATCGCGATGTACGTGATGGTGTGCGGGTCGTCGTCCGTCGCCGTCTGGTCGCTGGCATCGGTGACGACCGCCGTGAACGTGTTGATGTGGTTCGTTTGCGCGGCCCCCGCGGGGACGTTGAATGTGGCGTCGAAGGTGCACGAGGCGCCCACGCCGAGGGGCGTGCCCACCTGGCAGTCCGCATCGCCCGCCAGTGTGCCGAACTGGTCGTCATCGAGGCTGGTGATCGTCACGGCCACTGGCCCCGTGTTCGTCACCGTGAACGTGAACGTCACCGGCCCGCCTGTGGTGGGCAGCGTCGAGGTCGTCGAGCTCTTGTCGACGAGTACCGAGGGCTCCGGCGTCGCCACGTACGTGATCGTGTGCGGGTCGTCATCGGTCGCCGTCTGGTCGTGGGCGTCGGTGACGACGGCGGTGAAGGTGTTCACATGCGTCGTCTGCACGGCGCCCGCCGGCACATTGAGCGTCGCATCGAAGTTACAGGACGCGCCCACTCCAAGCGGCGTGCCCGCCTGGCAGTCCAGATCGCCTGTCAGCGTGCCGAACTGGTCGTCATTCAGGGAGGTGATGGTGACCGCGACCGGGCCGCTGTTCGTGACCGTAAACGTGAATGTCACCGGTCCACCGCTCGCCGGCAGCGTGGTCGTCGTCGAGGTCTTGTCGACGAGCACCGCGGGCAGCGGGTTCGCCTCGTAGGTGATGGTGTGCGGGTCGTCGTCGGTCGCCGCCTGCTGGCTGCTGTCGATAACGACGGCGGTGAAGGTGTTCACGTGCGTCGTCTGCGCGGCGCCCACCGGCACATTGAGGGTCGCGTCGAAGCTGCACGACGCACCGACACCGAGGGGAGTACCTACCTTGCAGTCCGCGTCGCCCGCCAGCGTGCCGAACTTGTCATCATTCAGGGAGGTGATGGTGACCGCGACCGGGCCGCTGTTCGTGACCGTGAACGTAAAGGTCGCGGATCCGCCGCTCGCCGGGAGCGTCGTGGTCGTGGAGGTCTTGTCGACCGTCACGGCCGGCTTGCTGAGCGTGTTGATGTAGGTGCAGGTGACGATCGACTCGGACTCCACCGTGACATCGATGGTGCCCGTCGCGAGGTTCTCGTTCGCCGGAGGGCTTCCCGCGGGGGACCCGGTGCAGGCGATGTCGAGGAGCGACGCCCCGTTCTGTTCCGTCTCGTTGAGCGTCACGACGGCAGTGGGACCGCCGAGGATGATCTTGAAGCCAAGCAGGCCCGCCGCGTTCGTGCTGCCGGACGAAGGATCGATGGTGCCGCCTGAGATCTGCGTCGTGAAGCCCCAGCCGACGCCGTCCGTACGGTCGTTGGTCGTGGCCAGGCTGCCGTCGGCGTCCATCACCTTGTGAACCGTGATCGACGGGGCGCAGAGGTCGAGGAGGATCTCGGCGAGCGTGTCCCCGAGGTCACCGAAGCCACCCTCGTAGTAGGCGTCGTTCGGGTTATTGCTCGAGAGCAGCTGCATGTACTCGGGAATCAGGTCGCCGCCGACGCCGAGCGAGATGATCCGCGTCCCCGCGCTCTTCGCGGCGTTCGCTGCCTCGATCGCCGGGGTGAGGTGGACGTTCGGCTGGTCCGTGGTGGGGGAGTCGGCGCTGTTGTGCCGCGTCGGATTCCCGTCCGAGCTGAACAGAATCAGGTCGTCCCGCCCGTCATCTCCCCCGAACAGCGCCTGCGCCTTGAGCAGCGCGTCCTGCCAGTTCGTCCACGCCAGGTCGTTCGGCGCGTAGGTCCCCGTGATGACGTCGCCATCCATGGCATCGATGGCAGCCTGCGCCTGGCTGAGGTCGCTCGTGAGGACCTGCCGGATGGCGGCGTAGTTGTTGAACTCGACGACGCCGACACGCGTCGGTGTGCCGGCGAGGGCGGTGAGCAGGCTCGTGTACGCGGCCTTCTGTTGCTGGAGCTCGGTCGCGTTAATGCTCGCCGAAGTGTCGATGACGATGACCATGTCGAATCCGCAGCTGTTGCCCAGGGTCGGGTTGGCGACGAACTCGGCGTACGTGATCGTGGCGGTAATCGTGCCGATGCGCACGGCGTTGTCATCCGAGCCGTCCTTGACGACGCCGATCTCGAGGCCGGTGACGTCGGACTTCAGGGTGGGATCGAGCACGATGTGCTGCGTCTTGGTGTTGCACCCGCCGGAATCGCCCGTCGCACTGAGGTCGTCGTCCCCGTCGAAGTCGTCCCCGTTCAGGCGGGCGAAGGTCCGGTAAGTGCCATCGTCATTCGTGTCGCCCCGGTCGCCGACAGTGATCGTGACGCCGGTGATGACCGCGCCCGGGGGCACCGAGGTAATCGGCAGCGTGAACGACTCACGGTCTCCCGAGTTGCTCTCGCTGATGTAGTTGCTGTTGCTCGATCCGTTGCAGGCGGGCGCCTGGTTCACATTGCTGAAGCCGCCCGACCATGCCGTGTAAAAGCCCTGGCCCGTGGGCTGGACGCTCGCGCTCTGCGCCGCGTCCGCGTCGTGCCCTCGATCCCATTGCACACCGAGGACGATCGCCAGCCCGGTTACCAGCGCGAGCGCGATCAGGATCCACTCCGGCCCGATGTCCGGGCGGACACTTCGTAGATTGTTTCTGGGCATTCCGCTTTCCTCACGCACAGCCGCGCGCAGCGGCGAACGCCGCATGGCGGGGGATCGAGGCGCTACAGCTCAAAGGCGCTGTCGACTCGAGGCGTGGTCGACGAAACCAGGCGCTGACGAAAGGCGCGGTGACCCGAACGACGGGCCTACCCAGAAGGCGCTGTGACGAAGGCGCTGCTGTACGGCCAGAGGGGGCGCGACCGTGAGACGAAAGCATTGCGAGCATGGAGGCACGCTCAGCAGTGCGAGGCAGGAATCACTATGCCAGCGTCGCGTGGATAAGACAATAGCGTGAACATCGCGAACGGTCGGTTAGCGCACTACTTGTCAACACCAGCCCGACCCGAGTCGGCGACATCACTGTCCTCGCAGAACTGTCCCCTGGGAGCAGCAGGCCACCGAGCCGAGCAGCGGCGGCTTCCCCCCGCATGCGGGCTCCAGTCGCCCGTTGGTTATCACAGCCGTCCGTGATGACGACACCGACAGGCTCAAGGCTCCATGGCAGGCTCACAGCCCGCCTGCCATGGACACGCGCGTGGCTGACTAGATACCCGCGTTGGCCTCGAAGAGCACCGCCTCGTAGAACGCCGCCTGAGGGTGTCCGACGAGGACTCCTTCAGCCGGCCCGCGCGAGTGGGCGTGCCGGAACTGCTCCGATCGCGTCCACGCCTGGAACGCGTCTCGAGAGTCCCATGTCGAGTGGGAGATGTAGTCGCCGGGCGTGTCTCCCTTCAGCAGGGCGAACGAACGAAACCCTGCCATCTCCTGCAGCCGCGACTCCCGCTCGCGCCAGCCGCGCTCGAAGTCCTCGGAACGGCCGGGGTCGACCTGGAAGCGGTTCATCGCCACGAACATCGGCAATCCTCCTCAGTACCTGCAATCCCTTGTGCGACGTAGGCACTTGTCGCAGCTTGCAGTCTTGCACGATACCCAGTATTAGTCGAGGCTAACATCTAGAGATCGCTACAACATCTCAAGACGGAATGTCGCCACATGTCAGGAGAGACTGTATGGCCACGAGGATGCTGGTCGGGCTCACGCTTATCGCAGCCCTCCTCACGTTCGCCGCATGCGGGGAGGAGGCCGCCTCAACAGAGACCGCGACGGCCCCGGCAAGCGCCAGCACGAGCGCGGCGAGCGCGGCGCCCACGACCACCCGCGAAGCCACCCCCGTCCTGCCCGTCACAGTGGATGACAAGGACGGCAAACCGGTCACGATCCGTGACGTTAGTCGCGTCGTGATCCTGAATGGCGACATCACGGAGGTCGTCTACGCCCTCGGACTCGGCGAGCAGGTCGTCGGAGTCGACACCAGCGCGACCTACCCGCCCGAGGCCCGCGCGAAGCAGAGCATCGGCTACCAGGCCCGGCTGAACGCCGAGGGCGTCCTCGCCCTGACCCCCACGCTCGTCATTGGCGACGAGGGCGCGGGGCCGCCCGAGGTGATCGAACAGATCCGCTCGACCGGCGTGCCCGTGCTCATCATCCCGGACGCCGCGACGATCGACGACATCTCAACGAAGATCACGGCTGTCGCCACGGCCCTGGGTGTGCCCGGCCGCGGCGCCGAGCTCGCGTCTCAGACACGCCGCGACATCGACTCGGCGACGGACCTCGTACAGCGGGCCACCTCGAAGCCGACGGTCTCCTTCCTGTACCTGCGCGGCTCGGCCACACAGATGATGGGCGGGAAGGGCACACGCGCCGACTCGCTGATCGAGGCCGCCGGCGGCGTCGATGCTGGCGTCCGCGCCGGGATCGTCGACTACAAGCCCATCACGCCCGAGGCGCTGGTGACCGCGAGCCCCGACGTCATCCTCGTCATGGACGCGGGGTTGGAGTCGGTCGGAGGCGTGGACGGCCTGCTCGCGATTCCCGGCATGGCGGAGACGCCGGCGGGCAAGGCGCGGCGCGTCGTCCACTTCGATGACCAGTACCTACTCGGGTTCGGCCCGCGGACGGGCCAGCTGCTGATGGAACTCGTCCGGGCGCTGCACCCCGAACTCGCGCAGACGAACTGAGGCGGCAGCAACGTGCGACTCGTGAGCAGGCCCAACGCCGCGACCTGGGGCGCATGGGGCGCGATGCGTCCCCGTGTCGCGCTGTACCCGGTGCTCGGCGGCCTCCTGATCGCCGTGCTGCTGCTCAATGTCGGCGTCGGCGCCGTGCGGATCGCGCCCGACCAGGTGGTCGCGATCCTGCTGGACCGCCTCGGCATCCACGCCGGCATCGACTTCACCGTCCAGCAGGAGAACGTCCTCTGGAGCATCCGGCTCCCGCGCGTTGCGCTCGCGATGATTGTCGGCGCCGGTCTCGCGATGAGCGGGGCAGCGCTGCAGGGCATCTTCCGCAACCCGCTCGCAGACCCGGGGCTGATCGGCGTGTCGAGCGGAGCCGCCGTCGGCGCGATCGCACTCATCGTCCTGGGAACGGCGCCGCTTGGCTGGGCGTCGCAGCCGCTGGCCGCCTTCGCCGGCGCCCTGGCGATGACCCTCGCCGTCTACCTGCTCTCCCGCAACGGCGGCCGGACCGAGGTCGTCACGCTGATCCTCACCGGTGTCGCGATGAACGCGATCACCGGAAGTTGCATCGGGCTGATGAACTTTCTCGCGACGGACGCCCAGCTGCGGAACATCGTCTTTTGGACCATGGGCGGGCTGGGCGGCGCGACCTGGGATGTCGTGCTACCGGTGGGCCTCTTCTCCTGCGTCGGCATGGTCGGGCTCTGGCGGCACGCACGCGCGCTGAACCTGCTCGTCCTCGGAGAGCGCGAGGCGTATCACCTTGGCGTGTCCACCGAGCGCGTGCGCCTCCGCGTGATTGCGCTCGCAACGCTCGTTGCGGGCTGCGCGGTGGCCGCAAGCGGCATTGTGGGCTTCGTCGGACTCGTCGTGCCACACCTGCTGCGGCTCATCGCCGGCCCGGACCATCGCACCCTGCTGCCCGCGAGCGCCCTCGGCGGCGCCACGCTCGTGCTGGGCGCGGACCTCGTCGCGAGGACCGTGGTTATGCCCGCCGAGCTTCCCCTGGGCATCGTCACGGCGCTCGCTGGCGGGCCCTACTTCCTCTGGCTGCTTCGACGGACGCGCGCGGCGCAGGGAGGCTGGGGATGACCGTCGTACAGGCGCCACTGCTGGAGGCGGCCGCCGTCACGTTCCGGGTGGGCCGGCAGGTGCTCGTCGACTCGGCCTCGCTGTCACTCCGCTGCGGCGAGGTGCTCGCACTGGTCGGGCCCAACGGCGCGGGCAAGTCCACGCTGATGCATCTGCTGTCAGGCGACCTCACGCCGACCGCGGGGGAAGTCCGCTACGACGGGCGCTCCATCAGGGCGCACTCGGCGGACAGCCTGGCGTTGCTCCGCGCCGTGTTGCCGCAGCGCACGTTGCTGCAGTTCGCGTTCACCGCGGAACAGGTGGTCCTGATGGGGAGGAGCCCGCACGTCACGCGGCGTGGCCACGAGACGGCCGAGGACCGCGCCACCGCCATCGCCGCGATGGAGCGGACCGATACGACCCGACTCGGGCCGCGCAGCTTCCCAACGCTGTCCGGTGGCGAGTCCTCGCGCGTGTCACTCGCGCGCGTGCTCGCGCAACAGACCCCGGTCGTCCTGCTCGATGAGCCGACGGCATCGCTGGACGTACGCCACCAGGAGGCGGTCATGCAGACGGCGGCGTCCCTCGCGGCCGAGGGCTGCGGCGTCCTCGCCGTGCTGCACGACCTGAACCTCGCCGCCGCCTACGCGACGACTGTGGCGGTGATGCACGCGGGACGCGTGGCGGCATGCGGGCGCCCCGATGTGGTGCTGCGAGAGGACCTCCTGAGCGAGGTGTTCGAACACCGCGTGCGCGTGCTCACGGACCCGGACCGGGCGTGCCCGCTGATCGTGCCGTACCGGCCGGTGCCGGCCACATCGGGCAGGACAACCAGTACGCATACGTATGAGGAGGTCTGAATGTCGGAGACAACGCTCCGCATCACCCGTGTGGACGCGTGCCCCTGCGGGACGCACGCACTCGTGCTGCTCGTGGACGACGAGGATCTCCCTCGGGCGCGCCTCCGCATTTCGATCGAGGCAGGGCGCGCCCTCGCGGCCTTCGAGGCAGGACTGCCCGGAGGCATGGACGCAGTCCTCGCCGCCCTGGAGCAGTGCCTGCGCGCCCTCGGCGCGGTCGTCACCGCAGTCCTGCTGTCCAAAGGCGAAGAACACGTGCGCACGGAGGTACAGCTGCGCAGCGCCGAAGGCAAGGTCACCGATGTCCTGGTCGAGCCGGGCGTGGGGCTGCTCGCGGCACGGGCCCTCAGGGTGCCCATCGGACTCGCGCCGCCTCGCGCGGCCGCGGAGCCGGCCGCGTCCGCATCCCCCACGGTGGCCACGCCAATTCCAGAGGCGTTTCGCCCCCTCATCGAGCACCTGCGGTGGGACGACCTCTGACCAGCCGAGGCCCGGTTCCGCCGGGCCGCTTCACCTCCGTTGCTCGGCTTAGAAGCGGGCCCTCATCGCGCGAGCTCCGGCGCTAACGCCGAGGACACCACGTCGGGTTTGCGAATCCTGCGCCCAGAGGTGACGAGGCGCTCACTACCCCGACGGATGGTCTACTTCGACGCTGCGGCGCGCGAATAGCCACCGTCCGTCCACTCGACGCAGCTCGTCGTGATAGCGCCCGATGAGCATGGGCGTCGTGAGGTCCCCGAGGTTCTTCACCTCGACGTACAGCTGCATCGTCGCGGCGTCACCGTCCCCCTCGATCACGGCGTTGCTGATGAAGTGACGCAGGACCATCCCGCTGGCGCCGAGCGCATTCGTAGCCTCGACGTGGGCCGCGCGGCCCTGCCGGGACCCTCCTGGCCCATCGAAGACGCCGTCCTCGGTGAACGTCGCCGCCAGCGCCTCGCCGTCGCCGTGGTCGGTCGCATGGCTGTACCTCGCCGCGAGGTCGAGAATGTCGAGCCGGTCCGTTGCACTGAGCGGCATTCGCTCCTCCTTCCTGCCGGCGAGTGCGTCCCGCCGGGTATCGCGTCACTCGGACCCCTCCGGGCGGCAGCCACCGTCGAATGACGAAGACGCGCGAACATGTACAGTGACACTACAACACGGACGTACACGTCTGGAGGACGGGCGTTCGATGACAACCATGAACCCACGTGACCACGCCGACGCCGGCGAGGAAACGCCGCTTCCCCGCTGGGGGGCGCTGGCGTACCCCAACTACCGCAATTACTGGATCGCCAACCTGGTCCGCATCTTCGGCATTCAGTTCCGCTTCATCGGGGGACTGTGGCTCGTCCAGGAGCTCACGGCATCACCGCTGTGGCTCGGCGTCCTGAGCATCGCGACCGCGGTGCCGACGATCGTGCTGTCGGTGCCGGCGGGCGCCCTCGCCGACCGCGTCGACAACCGGGGGCTGCTTGTCTGGTCAAGCGCGCTGACGGCGCTCGTCACAGCCGCTCTTGCCGTCGCAGTCGTCTTCGATGTCGCCAACGTCTGGATCGCGGTCCTGTGGGCTGTCGTGCTCGGCGCGCTCATGGCACTCGCGAACCCGGCCCAGAGCGCGATCCTGCCGCGGTTGATCGACATGCGAGCCATCGCGAGCGCAGTCGCCTATACGAGCGCGGCCTGGAGCGCCATGCGCATCGTGGGCCCGTTCACGGTTGGCATCCTGATCGCGGTGATCGGCACCGGCCAGGCGTTCTTCGTCACGGCCGCGGCGTTCGCCATCTCGGCGGTGCTGCTCCAGCGCCTGCGACTCGAGCCGGTCGCGCAGCATGTGGTGCGCCACGAAGGAAGCGGCATGCTCGAGGGCGCACGGTACATCGTGAAGAACAAGCTCTTCTTCGCGACCATCGGACTGTCCTTCTTCACGTCCGTCTTCGGGTCGTCGTACATCGTCCTGCTGCCGACCTTCGCGGACGACATCCTCGGAGTCGGAGCTCGCGGGTTCGGGCTCATGGAGACGGCGGCCGGCGCCGGTGCGCTTCTTGGGACGTTCCTCATCGTGCGCATCCGCTCGCAGCGTCATTACGGGCCGGTGATGCTCGCCGGCGCCGCCGCGTTCGGCGTCCTCATCGCCGCCTTCGCGGCAAGTCGCACGCTCGGGCTCTCGATGCTGCTCTTGTTCGCCGCGGGCGGCGCCTCCGCCGTCTACCTCAATATCGGCATGACGACGCTACAGGTGCAGGTCCCCGACGAGCTGCGCGGCCGTGTGATGGGCGTGTGGAGCATGACGTATTTCCTCGGCTCCGTCGGCGGCCTGCCCGCGGGCCTCGTGGCCGCCTGGCTCGGAGCGCCCGTCGCCGTCGCGGCCGGCGGCCTCTCGGTCACCGCCTTCGCCGTCGCGCTCCTCGTCTCGGTCCCGGCGCTGCGCGAGCTGTCGCGTCCCGCGCGCGCTCCGAGCCGCGCCTGACTATTCGAGGCGCACCTGACGCGACGAGGACTCGCCGCGCATCCAGCGGCCCAGTTCATCGAGGAAGATCGCGTCCACCCGATCCTGCGTGCCGGCCGAGCGGCCCGAGTCGTGAGGGCTGATGAGCACGTTTGGCAGGTCCCACAGCGGCGACTCCGGCGGCAGCGGCTCCGTCGCGAACACATCGAGGTACGCGCCCCCTAGCAGGCCGCCGGCGAGACGATCCACGAGCGCCTCCTCGTCGACGAGTTCGCCGCGCGCGACGTTCACCAACACGGCCCCGGCAGGCAACAGGCCGAGGCGCCGCGCATCGAACATCGAACGCGTCTCAGCGGTGAGCGGCGCCGTCAGCACCAGGATGTCCGCTTCCGGCAACATGTCGTCGAGCCGATCCGGGGGTGCCCACTGGTCGACGCCGTCATCGGCCGTGGCGGGCGTCCGCCGCACCCCGACGACCCGGATGCCGAAGGCGCGCGCGAATCGCGCGACGTGTCCCCCGATGCTCCCGAGGCCAAAGATGACCATCGTCTGCCCGCGCAACTCGCGCGGGAGCCGGTCGGCGGGCAGGTCATCCGCGTCCGCCTCCCACGCGTGTCGGCGCTGCGCATCGACCCATCCGAGGATGCCGCGGTTGAGCGCGAGCACGCCCGCGATGGCGCTCTGTGCGATCGGCTCAGCGTTCGCGCCGGCCGAGTTGGTGACCGTCACGCCGCGCTGCATCAACGTCTGGAACGCGGGGTCGTCGACGCCGGAGTGTCCGAGGTGGAGCCAGCGGAGCTGCGGCGCGCGGAGCGCCGCCCCGAGAATGCGCCGCGTCCCGAGCGGTCCGGACCCGAGATTGAAGAATGCCGCCTCGATCCGCTCAAGCGCATCCGGCGTCAGCACCTGGCCGGGCGCTTCCGGCGGCGTGAGCACTTCGAGATCACCGACCCGTGTGAGGCCGGAAGCAAGCCGGAGGGCGATGTCGGGCGGGAGCAGAATCGTATGCATGCCCGGAGTGTAGTGCGGCCGGCGCGTCCGGCAACACGCGACGCCGAGCATGACGAAGGCCCGCCGATTGGCGGGCCTTCGCAAGCTGCACGTGCTCGAGGACTAGTCGGCCGCGATGTCGTTGCCGCGGCAGATCACGTAGACGTACAGGGTCCAGGCGCTCTCCGTAGCCGAGGTCGCGCCGTTCGGGACGTTCCACGTGGGCTGGGTGTTCCAATAGCCACTGGTGAAGGTGCCGGAGCCGTCGGTCGCGCTCGCGTCCCCGGGGACGTTCTGCAGCTCACGCGCGAAGGCGCGCCAGCCATCCGCCTGCTCCCCGCTATTCGGGTTCGCCCCGTTTACGCGCGGGTAGCTGGCCTGCAGCGCCACGTTGTCACCGGCGTTCGTGTTAGGTACTGACCCGATGTCCAGCCATGCCCCACCGCCGGTCGCCACGTCATCGTCGTTGCAGGACGCCGAGACGTCGGCGTAGTTGGCTGAGGTCGCGTTCCCGGAGTTGGCCGTGTTCACGTAGGTCCGGGCGACCTCGTCGACCTTCTCCTCGGACGCGATGAGCAGGCTGCGCTCAGCCGTCGAGCTGCAGGTCGGAGCCGTCAGGGTCTTGATGCGGATGGTGCCGAACCACTTGTTCACACACGCCTCCGCGTGCGGTACGAATGCCGGGTCGCTGCCCGGCGTAGCGCCCGCGATGCGGGTGCCGACGAACGCCGCAGCTGCGACCGCGGCCAGCAGCGCGACGACGAGCGTCGCTCTCATCCCAATCGAACGTGTGATAGCCATGATGTGAGGCGCCTCCTGTTCGCCCACCGCGATCCTCGCCGGATCGGCCTCTTCCGTTCCGGCGGCATCGCGGGGCGACCATAAGAAACCGCCAATCACTATGTCAACAGGACGTACGTCCCGTGTTGACGGGCATCAGCCGGAATCGACTGGCACGAGCGCCTCGGCTGGCCGCGCGTTCGCCGCCCTCGGGCCGGTCTCGGGGAAGAACAGCATGCATACCGCGAACAACGCGGGCAGCACGATCAGAGGCATCAACGCGGTGTGGTACGAACCGGTCGCTCCCGCCGCGGCCCCCACCGCGATCGGCGCCACGAGCAGCCCGGACGTCTGCAACGTGAACTGGAGCGCCTGCCCGACCGCGCGGTCGGACGGGCTCAGGCCGGGTATCTCGAGCGGGATCGTCTGCACGATGGGGAACGGCATCCAGGCGAACGCGCCGACGAAGAACCCGACGACGCCGAGCCCGAGGGGGGGCAGTGGTGACAGCATCAAGAACCACAGGAACGGCAGCGCGATCCCGGACGGCCAGATCAGCGGCTTTCGGCGTCCCAGCCGGTCTGAGACCATGCCCGCAGCCAGGTTCACCGCCAGCCCGCCTAGCTGCACGACCGCCGTGATGATGCCCGCCGTCTGCAGCGAGATGTCCCGCTCGCGCGTGTAGAACGTCGGCAGGAACAGCATGAAGGTCATGAACGTCGTCGCGCCGCCGAGGGTCGCGACCCCGAGCAGGTAGAACTCGCGACGGCGAAGCACCGTCCTCGCCGCGCCGAGACCGCGCTGATCGGGCCGTGCCGCCGCGTAGCTCGGCGACACGCGTTCATATGCCGTGAGGTACCACGCAAGAGCGCACGCGAGGAGGACCAGGCAGTTCGCGCCGAAGATGACGCGCCAGCTCACGTGGTGCATGAGGATCGGGAGCATGATGAGGCCGGCCGTCTGCGTGATCGTGTTGACGGAGAGCAGCAGCCCCATCACCGTCGCGCCCTCGCGTGGCGGGATCCACTGCAGCCGCACCATGTTCAGCGGGATCTGGCCCCACGAGACCCCGACCGAATACACGGCGAGGCTCAGCAGCAGCACCCAGAAGCTCGGCGCCAGCATCCCGACGAACAACGAGAGCGCCAGCACCACGATGAACGCGTTGAACGTCTTGATCGGGCTGAACCGCACCAGATACAGGCTGGCCCCGAACACGAGCAGGTTGCCCGCCGACCGCGCGGTCCCGAGCCACCCGGCCTGGACGCTCCCGAAGCCCAGGTCGTCCTGCATCGCCGGCAGCAGGATCCCCAGCATCGCGAAGATGAACGGCGCCGCCTGCTGCTGCGCGATCACCTGCCCGATGATCACCCAGCGGTAGCGAGGGAAGTGCAACTCCTCGGCGTGCCAGGGCGCGCGGTGGGCGAACGATGGCCGGCGCATCGTATGGGTGACCTGCCTGCTTGCGGGGACGACGTCCGTGATTCGTCGGCGCCGCCGTGAGCGTAGCGGCGCGGCGCGTCAGCCGCGAGGGGCAAGACGAGGCCGCTCTCGCGAGCGGCCTCGTCTTCCTGTTGCCGGATTCGGCCTAGAAGTCGCCGAAACCCGGCCCCATACCCATGTCATCGCCCATGCCCGGGTTGGGAGCGCGCACGGTCGGCCCCTGGTTAGGGATCTCGCCGACGACGGACTCCGTCGTCAGCATGAGCGCCGCCACGGAGACGGCGTTCTCGAGCGCCACGCGGCTCACCTTCACCGGGTCGATGATGCCGAGGTCGAACATGTCGCCCATGCGCTCGCCGGCCGCGTCGTAGCCCACGTTCTGCTTCGCCGCTCGCACGTCCTGCACGATCACGGAGCCCTCGTGGCCGCCGTTCTCGACGATCTGCCGCAGCGGCGACTCGAGTGCTCGCCGGAGGATGCGAATCGCCGTCTGCTCGTCCTGGTCGGGCAGCGTCTCGATCAGGTCGTCGAGCGCCGCCTGGACGCGGATAAACGCGACGCCGCCGCCTGCGACCACACCTTCCTCGACCGCCGAGCGGGTGGCGGACAGCGCGTCCTCCACGCGGAACTTGCGCTCGTGGACCTCGGTCTCGGTGGCGCCGCCGACCTTGATCACGGCCACGCCGCCCGCGAGCTTCGCGAGCCGCTCCTGCATCTTCTCGCGGTCGTAATCAGAGGCAGCGTCCTGGATCTGCGCCCGAATCTGGCGGATGCGCTCCTGGATCGCCTCGTCCGAGCCCGCGCCCTCGATGATCGTCGTGTGGTTGGCGTCCGCCACCACCCGGTGCGCGCGACCAAGATCGGCGACCTCCGCCGTCTCGAGCTTGCGGCCCATGTCTTCGGTGATGAACGTGCCGCCGGTGAGCACGGCGATGTCCTCGAGCGAGGCCTTGCGGCGGTCACCGAACGAGGGCGCCCGGCAGGCAAGCACGTTCAGGTTGCCGCGCATCTTGTTCACGATCAGGGTCGACATCGCCTCGCCGGAGATCTCCTCGGAGATGATCACGAGGTTCTTGGACACCTTCAGCACGCGCTCCAGTACGGGCAGGATTTCCTGCACGCTCTGGATCTTCGCGTCCGTGATCAGGAGGTACGCATCCTCGATCACGCACTCCATGCGCTCCGGGTTCGTGACGAAATATTGCGACTCGTACCCGTGCTCGATCTGGAGCCCGTCCACGATGTCGGTCTCGGTCTGGAAGGACTTCCCTTCCTCGACGGTGATCACGCCGTCGCGCCCGACCTTCTCCATCACGTCGGCGATCAGCGCACCGATCTCCTTGTCGTTCGCGGAGATCGAGGCCACGGCCTCGACGGTGGACTTGCCCTCGACGGGCACCGCGAGGGCCCGCAGCGCGGCCGCGGCGGCGCGCATGCCCTTGTCGAGGCCGGTCCGCAGCGCCATCGGGTTCGCCCCCGCGGCGATATTGCGGATGCCCTCCGCGAAGATCGCCTGCGCGAGCACCGTGGCGGTGGTCGTGCCGTCGCCCGCGATGTCATTCGTGCGGATGGCGACCTGCTTCACGAGTTGCGCCCCCATGTTGTGGAAGCGGTCCGGGAGGTCGATCTCACGCGCGACGGTCACACCGTCCTTCGTGATGACGGCGGGACCGTAGTTCTTGTCGAGCACGACGTTCCGGCCCCGCGGACCGAGCGTCACCTTGACCGCGTCGGCGAGGACGTCGACTCCCTCGCGGAGGCCCCTGCGTGCCTCCTCCTCGAACTTGAGCTCTTTCGCTCCCATGCGGGACCTACTTCCTGCCGCGCGTGGCCTTCGGGGCCGGGGCCGGGGCGGCGGTCTCTTCCAACTTCGCTAGGACATCCTGGAAGCGGATCACGATGTAGTCGGCCTGATCGACCGTGATCTCCTGGCCCGTGTACTTCTGGTACAGCACACGGTCGCCCTCCTGCAGGTCGATCGTCTCGAGGACGCCCGCCTCGTTCATCTTGCCCGGGCCCACCGCCACGACGTGGCCGTGCTGGGGCTTTTCCTTCGCCGAGTCGGGGATGACGATCCCGGAGAGCGTGACCTCTTCCTGCTCGACTGCCTTCAGTACGATGTGGTCCGTCAGCGGCACAACCTTCGTAGCCAACGCGTGCTGCCTCCTTCGTGCACTCAACGCCGAATCTCACTGGTCTGCGAGGGCGGATGTTAGCACTCTCGCGTAGAGAGTGCTAGTGCCCGTCCCCCGTCCGATCGAGAACCGGCCGGCGGCACACGAAATCGCGTATGATGAAGTTATGAGTGAGGCCTCACCCGGGTGGGACGGCGCGCGGGTGCGCCAGCTCCGGGACGCGCTCGGCGACAGCCAGCAGGCATTTGCCGAGCGCCTCGGCACGCGGCAGCAGACCGTCTCCGAGTGGGAACGCGGCGCCAGCCGGCCGCGGCGCATGGCGCAGCGCCTGCTCTCGATGCTGGCGGAAGAGCATGGCCGCTACGCCACCGACGCCGGCTCGGACGGTGTGCCACCGGCCCGGGACCACCGGGACGGCACACGACCGTGACGGCGACGGCGGCCCTCCGCGGGCGCGCCGGCGGCGGTGACGGCGGGCCGTCTGCTCGCGGCCTCGCGGAGCAGCCGGCCCCGTACGGCACGTCCCAGGGCCTCGCAGAGCACGAGCTCGTCGCGCTCTGGCTGCTCGGAAGGGTGCCCGAAGCAACGCTTCCGTGGCCGCTGCTGCGGCCCGGACGCGCCGGACAGGGCCCGGGACCGGACGTCCGCGAGGCCACGTTCTCCCTCCCCTCAGGTGTCGTGCGCACGGGCGCCGTCGAAGTGCACCTGCGTGCGAGCGACTTCGCGCGCCATGGTCACGACCGCGACCCGGCGTACGCCCGTGTCATCGCGCACCTCGTCTGGGAGGACGACCGTCCGGCGCCGGGATCCCCCACGGCATTGCCCGGCGGAGCCACCGCGCCGACCGTCGTCGTCGGACCGGCACTCGGACACAGCCCGGCGCGCCTGCGCGCGCTCGTCCGTCGTGGCCCCCGCGGCGCCGAACCCTGCGTCGAGGGGTCGTCGATGATCGGAGCAGACGAGCTCACGCGCCGAGTGCGCCATGAGGGTCAGCGCCGGCTCGCGGAGCGCACCTGGCATGCGGCCGCGCTCGTCGCGGAGCGCGGCTGGGACGGAGCGTGGGCCGAGCTGCTCGAGCGCGCGCTGCTCGCCAGCGCCGGCCGCTGCCACGAGTCACACGCCCGCCGGGCCGCGCTGGCGCTCCGCATCACCTGCGCGCTCGGGGACGATCCGGTGGCGGGGCTCTGTCGAGCGGCCGCCGCTGGCCCGCCGCGCGTCCTCATCAACGCCCTCCGCGCGCACGGCACGCTCGGTCAGGGCCGCGCCGCCGAAGTCGGCTGGAACGCCGCCCTCCCCTTCCTCGCCGCGCTCGCCGCGGCCTACGAGGACATCGCCCTGGGGCGCCACGTCGCCGCCCTCGTCGCCGCGTGGCCGGCGCCGCGCCCCTACGGCCGCACGCGTGCGCTCGCCGGTCTCCTCGGGCCGGCCGCCTCTCCGGCCGGGGCGCTGTACGCCCAGGGTCTGCTGCACCTGCAGGACCTCTGGTGCGAGCGTGGGTGCTGCGGCGCCTGCCCGCTCTCGCCACCCTCGCAACCGAACGCCGGCCGCGCCCCCTAGAGCAGCGCGAACGCCCCGCGTGACACCGTCGGCCGCACGTCGAGCGCCGTCGAGGGCGGCACCATCAGGTCGAGGTGCCGGTAGGCCGCCGCGCCGATCATCGCCGCGTTGTCGGTGCAGAGGTCGGGCGGCGGGATGAACACGGGGATCGAGGAGCGCTCTCGCAGGCGGGCGCGCAGGCGCGGGTTGGCCGCCACGCCGCCGGCCAGCAGCAGCGAAGCGACACCCTCCCGCTCGGCGGCGCGAACCGCCTTCGCGGACAGCACGTCGGCGACCGACTCCTCGAAGGCATCGGCGATCGCGGCATGCGGCGGCGCGTCGGGGGCGGCGACCAGCTGCTGCGCCGCGGTCTTCAGCCCGGAAAACGAGAAGTCGTCCGTACCCCGCAGCCAGGCGCGCGGCAGCCGCACGCGGTGCGTCCCCGCGGTCCCCGCCAGCCTCGATACGGGCGGGCCGCCGGGGTAGCCGAGCCCGAGCAGGCGCGCCACCTTGTCGAAGGCCTCGCCCGCGGCGTCGTCGCGCGTCCCGCCGAGGCGCCGGTAACGTCCGTGCGCCTCCATCAGCAGCAGCTCCGTGTGCCCGCCCGACACCACGAGCGCCACCGCCGGCAGCGGCGGCTCCTCTGGGAGCAGCCAGTTGGCGCACACATGGCCCTCGATGTGATCCGCCGGGATGAACGGCAGTCCGCGCGCGAACGCCAGTCCGCGCGCCGCGTTCAATCCGACGACGAGCGCTCCGGGCAGCCCGGGCCCCGCCGTCGCCGCCACTGCGTCGATGCCGTCCCAGTCCGTCTCCGCATCCGCGAGCGCCTGCCGCACCACCGGCACCACGGCGCGCAGGTGCTGCCGCGCCGCCACTTCCGGCACCACGCCGCCAGTCGCCGCGTGCAACTCTTGCTGCGAGGCGACGACGTTCGAGGCGGCGCGCCGTCCGTCGACCACGACGGCCGCGGCGGTCTCGTCGCAGGACGATTCGATGGCGAGGATGATCGTCACTCGATCAGAATAGCGAGCCCTGCCGCGAGCGGCGCGCCGGAGCGGTAAGCGACGGCCGACTCCCGCGCACTCCCGACGCCTGCTACGTTGGGCGCATGAACGTCGACCCGCCCGGCATCGACCGCCGCCTCTGGCAGCCGGCCGCTGCGCTGCCCGACGCGGGGCCGGCCGCCTGGGATCGCGCTGCCGTGGGCGACGATGTCACCCTCGAGGTCTGGGTCGGCCCGAAGAACGGCGTTGGCGCGCGCTACTTCCGTGCCTACCTGGTGAGTGAGTTCGGTCGTACCGCGGAGCCGGTGGTCTTCGGCATGCAGAACGCCGGACCATACCCCGGCTACAACTGGGTGGAGGTGATCGACTACCACGCCGTGGTCCCGATCTCGGACGGCCGTGAGGTCGAGGTGCCGCCGGGCATCGAACGGCTCATCTTCGAGCAGTTCGCCCGTCTCGTCCCACCCGGTGGGCATCTCATGGCCGAGTACGACTCCGAGGCGCGACGCGTGACCGCGCAAGCGCTTGCCGCGCGCGTGCCCCCGCTGGCCACGCCGCTCGGCGCCCTGATGGCGGAGGCCGGTTGCGGCGATGCCTTCAGGGACTGGTACATCTCCGAAGGGGGCCGCGAGGGGCCGCGGAAGCTGCAGGGCTTCCGCGCGATCAACGAAGCGCATGCGCGCCAGCGCGGACTCGAGATGATCGAGGCGCTGCAGGCGTTCCTCGCCGGTGCGGCGGACCTGGACTGGGACCTGCAGGCGCGCACGCGGCCGCTGGCCCAGGCGGCCATCGAGCGCCTGCGCGCTCGTTTCACCTAGCACCCCTCAGTTCCCGCGACCCCGGACGCGGTTTGCCGGGGCTGGGGCGTTTGATACGATGACGCTTGCCGCCTATGTCCGCGCGCAGCCGCCTTGAGCGACTGTCGCGCTGTGTATGGCGGCCCTGCGCGCGGGGATGACACGTGGCCGTCCTCGCCCCGTTCGAGGCGAGACCACGGGGCCGCGCTCAGGCACGAAGCTCGACACGGATAACGTGGGACGTGCAGAGGAAGGAGCGGCCATGCCGCAGACGCTGAGCGTGATCAAGGCGGATGTCGGGGGCTTTGTCGGGCACTCGGCGATGCACCCGGAGGTGCTCGATCAGGGCCGCGAGTTCCTCGCCCGGGCCGTCCAGTCCGGCCTGCTCATCGACGGTCACGCGTCGTCCTGCGGCGACGACATGTTCCTCATCATGTCCCACGAGCGGGGCGAAAACGACGAGGAAGTGCACAAGCTCGCCTGGGACGCGTTCATCGCCGGCACCGATGTCGCGAAGAAGCTCCACCTCTACGGCGCCGGCCAGGACCTGCTGGTCGACGCGTTCTCCGGGAACATCCGCGGCGCCGGTCCCGGCTCCGCCGAGCTGGAGCTCGAGGAACGGCCCTCCGAGCCCGTGATCGTGTTCATGGGCGACAAGACCTCCGCGGGCTCGTTCAACCTGCCCTTCTACAAGATGTTCGCCGACCCCTTTAACACGGCCGGCCTCGTCATCTCGGAGCCGCTGCACTCCGGCTTCGCCTTCGAGGTGCACGACGTCAAGGAGCACCGCAAGATCCTGCTCAACACGCCAGAGGAGATGTACGACCTCCTCGTCTTCATCGGCTCGCCCGCGCGGTACGCAGTGAAGCGCGTCGTCAGCCGGCTCACCGGCGAGGTCGGAGCGGTGTCCTCCACCGACAAGCTCTCGCTGATCGCCGGCCGTTACGTGGGCAAGGACGACCCGACTGCCATCGTGCGCACGCAGGGCAACTTTCCAGCCGTCGGCGAGGTGCTCGAGCCGTTTACGACGGCCTGGACTGTCGAGGGCTTCATGCGCGGCTCGCACTACGGCCCGTGGATGCCCACCTCGGTCGCGCAGGCGACGCCTGCACGCTTCGACGGCCCGCCGCGCGTCGTCGCGCTCGGCTTCCAGCTCGCCGACGGCAAGCTCATCGGCCCGCGCGACATGTTCGACGACCCCTCCTACGACAACGCCCGCAGGGAGGCGAACCAGGTCGCGGACTACCTGCGCAAGCACGGCCCCTTCGAGCCGCACCGCCTGCCGCTCGACGAGATGGAGTACACGACGATGCCCGCGGTGGCTGCCAAGCTCTCGAGCCGCTGGGACGAAATCTAGGCACGGGGCGGCGTCGATGCTGCCCCGGCTCCTGCTCGCCTCCTCGAACGCCGGCAAGGCGCGCGAGATCGGGCTGCTGCTCCAGAACAGCGGATGGCGTCTCGTTACCCCGTCCGAGGCCGGGCTCGGCCCCGTCGAGGTGATCGAGCTCGGCCGCTCATACCTCGAGAACGCCATCCGCAAGGCCGTCGCCTATTGCGAGGCGTCCGGCCTGCCCGCGCTCGCGGACGACTCCGGCCTGGAGGTCGACGCGCTCGACGGCCGCCCCGGCGTCCTGTCGGCCCGCTACGGCGGTCCCGGAGTCCGCACCGACGCGGAGCGCACGGCCCGTCTGCTGCGGGAGCTCGAAGGCATGCCCCCATCCCGGCGCACGGCGCGCTTTCGCGCCGTGGTCGCGCTCGCGCTGCCGGGCGACCGCGTGATCACGCGTGAGGGCACACTCGAGGGCCGCATCGCCCTTGAGCCGCGCGGTGACTCCGGCTTCGGCTACGACCCGGTCTTCGAGCTCCCCGACGGGCGCACCGTTTCCGAGTCGGGCGACCTCAAGCAACTGTTCAGCCATCGGGCGGTCGCGATTCGTGCGATGATGGATGTACTTCGATCCCTCCGCGAGGAACGGCATGAGCGAACATCTGCGCCCCACGACAGCTCCGACCCAGGACTTCCCGGCGACGGACCCCCCGATCACGCTGGTTGACCGCCTCGGGCGGCCGCTGCGCGACCTTCGCATCTCCGTCACCGACCGCTGCAACTTCCGCTGCCGCTACTGCATGCCACGCGAGATCTTCGGGGCCGACTTCGCGTTCCTCCCCCGCGACGAGATCCTGACTTTCGAGGAGATCACCCGTCTCGCGCGCATCTTCGCGGCGCATGGGGTCCGCAAGGTCCGCCTCACCGGCGGCGAGCCGACACTGCGCGCCGAGCTGCCGAAGCTCATCGCGATGCTCGCCGAGATCCCCGACCTCGATATCGCCATGACGACCAACGGCTCGCTGCTGACGCAGCTCGCGAAGCCGCTCGCCGAAGCGGGCCTCAAGCGTGTCACGGTGTCGCTCGACTCCCTCGACGACGAGGTGTTCCGCGCCATGAACGACGTGAACTTCCCCGTCGCGAAGGTGCTCGCGGGCCTCGAGGCGGCCGACGCCGCCGGACTCGGCCCGATCAAGGTGAACGCCGTCGTCAAGCGCGGCATGAACGAACATACGGTCGTCGACCTCGCGCGGTTCATCCGCGACCGCGGCTACATCCTGCGGTACATCGAGTACATGGATGTCGGCGCGAGCAACGGCTGGCGCCTGGACGATGTCGTGTCGGGCGCCGAGGTCGTTGAGATGATCAGCCGCGAGATGCCCCTCGAGGCCGTCGAGGCGAACTACCGCGGCGAGGTCGCGAAGCGCTGGAAGTATGTGGATGGCGGCGGCGAGGTCGGCGTAATCACTTCGGTCACGCAGCCGTTCTGCGGTGATTGCTCGCGCGCCCGCCTCTCAGCCGAGGGTCAGCTCTACACCTGCCTCTTCGCGTTCCAGGGCACCGATTTCCGCGAGGCCCTGCGCTCCGGTGCCAGCGACGAGGAGCTCGCAACGCTCCTGCGCTCGGTCTGGGAGGTGCGTGAGGACCGCTACTCCGAGCTCCGCTCCGAGAACACCCAGGGCCTCCGCCGGGTGGAGATGTCCTACATCGGCGGCTGACGACGGAATTTGCCCTTGGCTGTGGTCGGCCTGAGGCACCCCGGGAGACTTCGCCTGAAACCTCGCGTTAGGATTGCCACTCTCTTCGTGATTGCGGCGGGCTCGGTCCTTCTCGGGGCTTGTTACGAGGAGCCACCGCTCGAACTCGAGGTGCACATCCGCCCCGATGGCTCAGGGACCGTGTCCCTTGCCTTCAATGACATCCGCGAGGTGAGCACCGCGGACGATCAGGAGGAACTCCAGCTTCTCCTCGCCGAACGGACGTCGGGCTGGAGGTTCCCACGCGATGCTTCTCCCTACCGGATCTTGTTCTTCGAGCACTTCGCCGTCTCACGGCTGCCAGACGGCTGGCGATTCGATGCATGGAAGTACCGGGACGGGCTCGCCGCAGGTGGCGTCGGCCCGCTCACCATTAGACTGACGCTTCCCGGCCGGATATCGGCACACAACGCCGATACTGAGAAGGACGGGCAGTTGACGTGGAACATCTCATTGAACTCGACCGCCACGCTGTACGCCGTCACAGTCGGGAACGATGCGTACGAGGATGCAACCAACTCCTGGCCCCGATTGTCCGCCGTTGCGATCATCGTAGGCCTCGCCGTCGCGGGGGCGTTCTGGCGAAGACATCGTCGCCGAAGCTGATCAGCCAGCGCACGGAAACCAGAGGGGCGCCTGTGGACGCCCGATGAGATCGGATCACTCTATGACCAGCGAACTCTCCCACCTCGACAGCGAAGGCCACGCGCGCATGGTCGATGTCTCCGCCAAGGCGGACACCACCCGTGAGGCCACCGCCCGCGGGCGCGTGTCGATGCTCCCCTCGACGCTCGCGCTCATCGTCGAGGGCCGGATGCCGAAGGGTGACGTCCTCGCCGTCGCTCGCGTCGCCGGAATCATGGCGGCAAAGCGGACGCCCGACCTGATTCCGCTCTGCCACCCGCTGCAGTTGACCGGTGTCGATGTCGCGCTCACCCCCGATCATGACGCACCGGCGATCGACATCGAGGCCACCGTACGGACAACGGGCAAGACCGGCGTGGAGATGGAAGCGCTGACCGCCGTGAGCGCGGCGGCGCTCACCGTCTACGACATGTGCAAGGCCGTCGAGCGCTCCATGCGCATCGAGGGCATCCGGCTCATCGCCAAGTCGGGCGGCAAGTCGGGGGAGTACCGCGCGGACTAGCGGACAAGCGAGCCGTCCGACTGGCCGGCTGCTCGGCGTTCTACTGGGCGTCGGGTGCCCGTTCGCTTCGGGACTGCTCGTCCCCCTCATCCCGGCCATGGTCGCGGCGGCCCATGAAGCCGGCCACCGCTTCCTCCGCCAGCTCGCCCAGTCGCTGCTGCAGCGGTCCCATCATCGTCCCAATCGCGAGACCCGACAGCCGGTCGACGAACCCGCTGCTGTCGTCGCGCTCATGGCGCCCGTTGGCGCCGCGCCCGCGGCCGTCCCGTGCGTGGCCCCCGTTCCGGCCATCGTCGTCGCCTGGCACCCGAAGCATCCCCAGCGCCACGCCGGCGGTGAACCCCCCGATGATGGAGGTCAGGGGATGCGCCGGGACCGCGTCCTCGAGCGCGCGCTTGCCCGGCACTCGGTCGGCAGTGTCAGTGACCCGCTCACGTGCGTCCGACACGCGGCCGCGTAGCTCGCGCCCCGCATCCTGGGCGACGCCGCCGATCTGCCCGCTCAGCTCGTCGAGGCACTGGCTGATGCGCCGTCGCTGCTCGGCGACGTCCCGTTCCGCCTGATCTGTGCGTTGGCCCATCGTAGGTCCTCCTTCACGGAGCTCGCTGTTCGTTTCGGCACGATGGTGAAGTCCGTCAGCGCTCGTCTGGCCATCCAGCCGACCAGCGCCGCCAGGACCGCGACGATGCCTGCGGTCGCGAGCGCCGCCGCCCACTGCGGCATGAACGTGTCCAGGCCGTACATGAGTGACAACGCGAGGAACCCCAGCGCAAGCAGCGCCAGCACCGCCGCCACTGCGCCGAACATGCCCGCGCGCCGCGCGGCCGACATGCTGTCGGCCATCTCCGCCTGCGCGAGCTGTCGTTCCTTCGAAATGAGCTGGAACAGCTCGTCGGTGACCGCCGCGACGGCCGAGCCGGCCGCGCGCACCTCCTCGCGGATCGACCCGGATCCGTCAGCGCGCCGTGCGCGCTCCTCCGCCTCCCGAGCCGGACTCGTTGCCATGCTGGCTCCTAACGCAACACTCGCCCGACGACGATGCCCGTCGCTACCGCAGCGGCGACCGCCTGCAGCGGATGATCTCGAACGTACCGCTCGAGGTCGTCCCAGATCTCGCTGGTCTCGTGATCCTTGAGGTAGCCGGCCGCGGCCTCCATCCCGCCCGCCGCCTTGCCCATCGCCGCGCCGGTCATGCCGTCGCCCGCGCGGTCCTTCATGCTGGAGGCCGCGCGGTCGAGCGCATCGGCCGTCGTCTCGCGCCCGCTGTCGGCAGCGTCCATGGCGCGATCGGCGGCCTCACCGGCCTTGGAACGCGCCTCATCGGCCATCTGTGAAGCCCGTCCGCCCACGCGCTCGGTCGAGTTCGCCGCGTCGTGCATCACCGGTTCGCCGGGCGCTCGCTCGTCGCCATGGCCTATCCGGCCCGCATCCGCCGTCTCGTCAGCCATCCGTCTGTCCTCTCATTGCGCTGATGGTGTTCGTTGCTCGCCACGCAGCCGCGCTGCCCGTACGAGCGCGACTGCTGTCACCGCGAGGCCGGCGAGGCCCCACGCGGCTCCGGCGCGCCCGAGCGCACCCGATGCCTCGGGCGCGCGCTCCCCTGCACGAGGGGTCCCACGGGAAGGCCCGCCCGCCGCCGGGCCCGTTCGCTGCCCGCTTGCGGAGCGCGCCGCCTCATCCGGGCTGTCTGCGCGCTCGATGGACTCCCCTTCCCAGCGGCCCGGATCGGGCGCGGGCACGGTCGCTTCCTCGGGGGCCTGCCTCTGCGCCAGCATCGCGTTGAGCTCAGCACCCGCGAGGAGGATGTACGCCGTCAGGTAGAACCAGATGAGGAGGATGACTACGCCCCCCAGCGCGCCGTACGTCGCGTTGTACGAACCGAAGTTCGAGACGTAGAGCCCGAACAGTACCGTGGCGATCAGCCAGCCGAACGCGAACAGCACCGCGCCGGGAGACACCCATCGAAACGGTAACGTCGCGTTCGGCGTCGCCCAGTACAGGAACGCCATGGAGACGAGGAGCAGCACCAGCGCCGCAAGGTAGCCCGCCGCGGCGATCCCCGCCTGAACATATCCGCCGAGTGCGAGCGCGTCCACGACCTCACGCGCGATTGCCCGGCCTGCGACGGCCAGCACGAACGCGCCGATGAAGAAGAGCCCCCCAAGCAGGGTGAGCCCGAGCGCGATGACGGTGCGCTTCCAGAACGGTCGCGTCTCCTCCACGTCGTACATCCGGTTGGTCGCCTTCATCAGGGCGCCCACGCCACCGGAGGCCGCCCAGATGGTCCCCAGCAACCCCACGGACAGCAGACCCGGCCGCTGGTCCCCCAGCACGCCGGTGAGCTGGGTCTCCACCACCGAGCGCGCGTCGCTCGGAAGGGCGTCTCCGAAGCGGTCGACGAGGCGCGTTGCGGGGTTATCGAAGCCGCCGATCTGAGCGACGAGACCCCCGAGCGCCGTGACGAAAATGAAGAACGGAAACAGCGCGAGAAAGAAACGATACGAGAGGCTGGCGGCGAAATCACTTGCGTCATCCGACGACAGTTCGTGCCACAGCGATTTGGCGCCAGATATTGCCGCTCCGGGACCGGACATGCACTCCTCCGCAAACGAGTGTCGTCACGCTCTACTCACAATCGCGTCACGCCGTCTCTGGACATGTATCAAGAGGCTAACGTGGGTTGGAGGGCCGTGCGGAGAAGCCGCGCTGCCGCGTTGCTCGATCCTCGTTCGGCGATCCGGTACCGAGAAACCTCGACAATCATCCCTCGCCGCATGCGTGTCCGCCGTGACTCACCGGCAGGAACGTGCAGGGCCTCGGGTGTCGCGCCACATCGCTGACGCACCGTAGATGCGGTCTCGTTGCTGGACTGCACGCGGGGGCGCGCGATACGTCGCGGCGCGCTCCACCGCCGCCCGACGAGGATCGCGCATGAGGTATCAGCGATTCTGAGATAACAAAGCGGCATATCGTTCAAATATCAACGAAGTGTAATCCGGCGGCGGATATCAGAGGATCCGCGCGAGGATCCTCGGCTATTCGAGGCATCGCAGGCGATCACACCATCTCTTCCTGAAAGCATGGATATGCGGTGCTCCATCGTTGATTCCGCCCATCTGGAGCCTTCGACCCGCGGTCTTCTGAGGCCGATCGCCACGCGATTGGAATATCTGTGGAAAGAACCGCTCGACTGAGACTCCGAGCAGTCGGCAAAGTGCCGCCTTATGCGAAAGGGGGCATCACTTGCTGAAATGGATCCGCAACAAACGCGTCATTCGATTCGAGATCATGGTCGCCTCAGCGGCGCTATCACTCGCCATCGCCACGGGAGTCACGGCCTACATCGTCACCCAGCCTGAGGCTGACTCCCGCCTCACAACCCACGCGAGCGAGACCGCATCGTCGGCTGTCACACCGCGATTCAAGATGTCGCTCACCACGTTCACCGACACACCGATCGTGTCTGCCGATCCCAGCGAATTGCTGGCGATGGATGTCGCGGCCACGCTGCGTGACGAGGAGACCCGTGCCCGCGAGGCTGCAGTGGCCGCGCGGCTGGAGGCCGAGGAGCGCAAGCGGGCCGAGGAGGCCGCGCTTGCCGCCTCGCAGGCAGCCGCGGAGGAGGCCGCCCGTGCGCGCGCCGCCGAAGCCGAGGCAGCGCGGCTGGCGGCGGCACGCGCCGTGACGGCCACCGCGGCCGCTGAAGCGGCCGCCACTCCCGTGCGGACCGCCACTGCGGTCGTCACCAGCGCACTGACGGCCGATACGACCTCGATCCAGGGCGCCGCCGCCGCGGCCGGCTGGCCCTCGGAACTCCTTCCGAAGGTGGAGCGGGTCGTCATGTGTGAGAGCAGCGGGCGCACCACCGCCGTCTCGCCCGCTGGCTATGTCGGGCTGATGCAGGTGGCGCCCTGGCTGCATGGCACGGTGCCTGCGGACGCCGTCGGCCAGCTGGCGCAGGCATACGACGTCTACTTGCGCCAGGGCTGGGGCGCATGGCCCGTCTGCGGACGCTAGCCCCACTCGCGCCGAGGGTGCGCCGGGTCTCTCGGCGCACCTCCTTCGGCCTTCCGCGGCCGGGACTTGCGCCACATGTGAACGTGACTGGTGGCGTTCTACAGTGGTAGCAAGAACCGCTGGTACACCGGATGGGCGTGACGATGGCGGACGGCTGCCGGGCCCTCAGCCAGACCGTCGAGTGGGGCGGGGCGCTGCTCGTGGTTGCCGTCCTCGCGGTGCTCGTGCTGCGAGGACGGCCGCACTGGAACGGGCGTCTGGCTGCGAAGCAGGCGCTTATCGTCGCGACCGGCCTCGTCATCTACTTTGGCGTCCGCCATCTGACCGTGGGCGACCAGCTGCCGGCGGTGCGGCACGCACGAGACCTCTTCGACTTCGAGCGGGCCCTGAGCATCGCGCGGGAGGGCGCCATTCAGGACGCCTTCGGGGGCTCGCTCTGCGCCTTTCGCATGTTGAACTGGGTCTACATCTGGTGGCACTGGCCCGTGATCCTGATGGCCGCCGTCTGGCTCTTCCTCTGGCACCGGCCCGCCTTCTACCGCTATCGCAACGCGATGCTCATCTCGGGCGGCATCGGTCTCATCGTGTTCGCGACCTACCCGGTCGCACCGCCGAGGCTCGTCCCCGAGCTCAACCTGATCGACACCGTATCCGAGCATTCGACGTCCTACCGCGTCCTCCAGCCCAAGGCGTTCACCGCCCAGTACGCCGCGATGCCCAGCCTCCACTTCGGATGGAATCTCCTCATCGGTGTGGCGATGGTCCGCACCGGGCGCGGCCTGCTTCGGGCTGCGGGCGTCCTGATGCCGCTGGCGATGCTCGTCGCCATCGTCGCGACGGCAAACCACTTCATCGTCGACGCCGTTGTCGGGGGCGCGCTCGCGCTATTCGGGCTCGTGGTAGCCACCCATGCCCCTCCGCTCGCCGTGCGCCTGCGTGCGTATGCTGCTCGATATGCCTGAGTCTCCGGTCATCACCCGCCTGCGGCCGGTCGCCATCGTCCACCGGGCGGGAAACGACCTCGAGGCGCTGCGAGCCGCCGAGGCCGCAGGCATCGATCTCGTCGAGTGCGACCTCTGGCCCTATCGGGGACACGTCGAGGTCCGCCACCTCAAGACGTTCGGCAACGTGCCCATCCCGCTGCTCTGGGACCGCAAAGGATGGACGCACTGGTGGCTCGCCCCGGGCTGGCGACCGCGGCTTCGCCTGCGTGGACTGCTGGCCGCGCGCGGACCTCACACGGAACTGATGCTCGACCTCAAAGGCCACGACGGGCGGCTCTCCCGCGCGGTGCTCGATGCATACGAGGCGACCGAGGAGCACCCGCCGCTCACCGTCTGCTCCCAGAGCTGGGAGCTCCTCGACCCGTTCCGGGACCACGAGGACATCGCGGTGGTGCACTCGGTCGGCAGCCTGCGCCAGCTGCGCCGCCTCGCCGCCCAGCCTGACGTGTCGGCGGTGTCCATCGACCGCCGCCTGCTCTCCCGCCCCGTCGCCGAGGAGCTGCACGCCCGCGGGTGCTTCGTGATGACGTGGTCAGTCGAGACGTGGCCGCAGGCGGAGATGCTCCTCGACGTCGGAGCGGACGGCATCATCAGCTCGGACCTCGAGGTGTTGCGCCGGGTGATGGCGCTGCGGGCGGCTCCTGCGGCCCCGGCCGACGATCCGACCTAGGCGGTCGTCGCCGGTACCTCGTGGCCGGCCGGGGCTGCGCGCCAGACCCGCTCGAGCAGGATGAACATCCCGAGGCCGACCACCGCGAGGACCAGCAACGTGACCCGCGCGCCCGCCAGCTCGGTCCCGAGGCCGGACAGGAGGATGGGCAGCAGCACGACGAGGTCCGTCACGATGCCCTGCGTAGCGAACACGCGCGCCTGATGCTCACGCGGCGCCGTCTCGGTGAGGATCGTGCGCGCGCCGATCGGCGCCACGGTCAGCGACATCGCGAGGACCGCGGCGACCGAGAACGGCACCGCGAAGCTCGATGCGCGCAGCAGGTTGAGCGGCTGCAGGAACTCGAATCCCGCCGCACCCGGGCCCGCCACGAAGCCGTCGGTGAGCGCCGAGAGCGCGAGGAGCGACACCACCATCAGCAGCAACGTGACCTTCAAGGCCGTCGGCGCCACGCGCAGCGTGAGCGTGCGGCTCGTCCAGTAGAAGCCCGCCACGCCGCCCAGGCCCGCCACGCCGGCGATAACGACCATCTGCACGACGCTCAGGTCCAGGTCGTCCGCTACGTACGGAGGCAAGGTAATCATCAGCGCCTTCACCGCCAGCTGGCTGAACGCCAGCAGTACGACAGCGTATGCAGCCCGTGAGTCCGAGGCGATGAAGCGGAACGTGGTCCGCAGGTCGAGCGCCGCGCGTCCCGCACCTCGCACCGGGAGCGACCCGCTCCCGCGCGTGCCGATGGCGCACACGGCCGCCAGCGCGCACGCCGCGCCGTTGATGCCGGCCGCCACACCCACCATCAGCGGCAACCCGCCGACGAAGTGCAGCGCCGGCGCGAGCGCCAGCACGGCGAGCCCCTGCCCCGCGTACTGCAGGATCACCAGCGCGGTGTGCGCCATCCCGGGACGGCTCCGCTGCACGACCGACACCAGCGCCATCTCGGCGGGCGAGAACAGCTGCGACACCGCCGAGTACATGAACACGACCGCCCAGAGCCACTGCGCGGCGTCGATTACGAGCGCCGCCGAGGCCACCGTGAGCGCTCGCAGCGCCGCTCCGAGGACGAACGCCCGCCGCGCCCCCATCCAGTCCGCGAGGGCTCCGGCGGGCAACCCGAAGAGGATCGCCGCGGCCATCATCGAGACGAAGACCGCGCTCAGGCCCACGGCCGAGTGGCCGCCGCCGCCCATGATCAGGAAGACCGTCACGAGGAACAGCGCCTGGCCCGTCTGGCTCAGCAGCCGGGAGAGATAGAACGCGCCGTGTGTCTGGAATAGCAGGCTGCCGCCGGGTCGCCCCACCCGTCACCCCTTGCACGTAAACGCCTGAGTCGAGGGCCGTGTGGGAGGTTCCCGCTCTCGATCTATTATCCGCGCTGCGGGGATCGCCGCTCAATCCGACAGGCGGGCCGCCAGAGCACGCCAGCGGCTACGGCGAGGGGCTGCGCAGTTCGTGCGCCGTCCACCCCTCGCGATCGAGCACGAACCGTGCGTTCATCGCTGCGTTGGCGTACGGCTCGATGAGTTCGGGCTCGCCGTCCTCCTCGTCCCACCGCCACGCCTGCTCGAAGTCGTGCACCACGAACGTGTCGTACAGCAGCTCCAGCGCCGCCTCGAGCGCAGCGACCCGCTTGAGGAGCAGTTCGTCTGGAATACCGGCCACAACGCACCCCCGCTCACCGTGGCGCGAATCTTAACAATTGCAGCCGCTGGACGATCTGCAAAACCGCCATATAATCGTCACCTGCATGACCGCGCGACGATGCGGCCGTACGGCCACGACGCCCGAGGAGGGTTGTGATGAAGAAGCTACTCGTGGCGCTCACCGTGGGCGTCGCCGTGTTCGCGGCCGCCTACGCCAGCGCCGCCACCCTCGGCGGCCTGGGCACTGACGACCTGGGATCGGACGACTCTGTCGTCGCGAGTTGCGACACCGCTGGCGGCGTCGTGACGACGTACCAGACCTCGTATGACGCAACCGAAGCCACATACGTCGTCGATTCGGTAACGGTCAGCAGCATCGATGCCGCGTGTAACGGCCAGAACATCAAGGTGACTCTCACTGGGGCGAGCAACGTCGCGCTTGGTAATGGCTCCACGACAGTCGGGGGCACCTCGCAGGTCGTGACCATCGCCGGTCTCTCTCCGAACCCGCCGAAGGTGCACGCTGAGGACGTCATCGGCCTCCACATCGTCATCACCGGCTAAGCAGCCAACGTACGACGCACGGGACGTGAACTTGGAGTGATGCGGATCGGCGGCAACGGGCGGCGGCGGCTCCTGGCGGTGGTCGTCGCCCTTGCGGCCTTCGCTGCCGGTTCCGCCGTCGCGGCCGCCGCACTTTCGCTCTCGAGCGGCAACCTCGGCGCGAACGGAGCATCCGTCAGCACCTGTGACGCCGACGGCTTCGTCATCGACGGCTTCACGCTCAACGGCAGCGACCAGATCACGCACATCGCCATCAGCGGGATCAGCGGCGCGTGCATCGGCGGCGAACTGACCGTCGACCTCACGGACGCCACTGAGGTCAGCGTCGGCACCGGCGGGCCGGTGACCGTCACGGGCGGCTCCGCGACCGTCGGCATCTCGCCGAACCCGCTCGCGTTGCAGGTGAAGCACGAGGTCATCATCATTGTCGGCCCGTGACCTCCGCCGCTCCGGCCCACTCCTGCTGCTCGCCGCGCTCGCCTGCGCGCTGATCGCGGCGCTGGCCCCCGCCCCCCGTGTCGAGGCGCAGGAGGTCGGCTGCGACCCCGACGGCATCCACGCCTCGTACGAGATCTCGCTCTCCGGTTCGCCGCTCGTCTACCGCGTCACCGCCGTCCGCATCGACGGCATCGCTGACACCTGCAACGGCTCGCTCACCGTCAGCCTGAAGAGCGGCGGCTCGACGGTCGCGAGCGGCGACGCCGTCATCGCGGGCGATACACTCACCGTCCCGATCGATAACCCCCCGCCGGTCAGCGAGGTCAGCGGGATCAACGTGCAGATCACGGGCACCCGCGGCGCTGAGACGCCCACGCCGACCCCCACCGCCACACCGACGCCGACACCAACACCGACTCCGACACCAACCCCTACCCCGACACCCACTGCCACGGCGACGGCCACGTCCACCCCGGCGCCAGCGTCGGAGCCGCCGGAGGATGAGCCCTTCATCCCGTTCGTACCCGCCGTCGGCTTCCCGACACCCGTCGCGACCGTCAGCCCGACCGCGACGGCCACCCCTCGACCGTCGCCGACGGCGACACCGTCGAGGACCGCGACGCCTCGGCCGACCGTCTCGGTGACGCCGACGGCGGCCGCCGTCCTGACCCCGACGCCGGCCGCGGCGGGCGTCACGAGCACGCCGCCCCCGCCGAAGCCCGAGGTGAACGAGGCAACCGCCCCCTTTGTCCAGGAGTTCCCGTCGTTGCTGGAGCTCACGACCAGCCCCATCACCGTGGCCACGAACCTCGCGATGTCACTCGGGCTGCTGTTCGTGATCCTGCTCGCGGCGACCGTGTTCAACCAGACGCTCGAGGAGAACCATCGCGCGCTGGCGCGGATCTTCGGCCGCTTCGCCGGTCCGTTCGCGTTCCTCACCGGCCACAGCGATTCTGACGACGGCAGTCGCTCACTCTCGCTGGCCCGCGTCGGCGTGATCCTGCTGATCGTGGCCGCGATTTACTCCGGCCTGGACACCGAGTTCGGATTCAACAAGTCCACCGCCGCCCTGATCATCAGCATGACGATCGGCGTCGGCATGCTCACCCTGCTCTACGAGGGCGCACAGGTCCTGGTCGCTCCACGAGCGGCCGGGACCAAGGGGCACCTCGAGCCGCTGCCGGTCGGCATCATCGTCGCCGGCGCCTCGGTCCTCATCACCCGGCTGACCGACCTGCACCCCGGTATCGTCCTCGGCGTGGTCGCCGGCGCCATCGTCCCGACATCCAACCCGAAGGACCAGGGGCGGATCGTCTTCGTCGCGATGATCGGCGTCATCGCGATGAGCCTGGTGTCGCTGTCACTGGTCGATTCGTTCCGCAACTATGCCAATGAGCACTCCACGACGTGGTGGGCCTCGATTCCGGAGACAGTCGCCGTGACGCTCTTCATCGGTGGCATCGAGGGGCTGCTGCTGAACATGCTGCCGCTCGAGTTCATGGAGGGACACGCGCTCTGGCGGTGGAGCAAGCTCGCGTGGCTCGCGGTCGCCTCGACGGTGACCTTCCTCTTCTTCCACGTCGTCGTGAACCGCACCAACTCCTACAACGAGGTCGCGGAGGAGACCGGCGTGCAGGCCCTCTTCCTCGTCTGCGCCGGCTCGCTCCTGCTTGCCGGGGCCTTCTGGCTCGCCTGCCGCATCTGGCTGCACGATCGCCGCGGGCCGTCGCGGCCCTCGCCCTCCGCGCCCTAACCCGGAGCGCGTCCGCACGCGCCGCCGGCCTCAGTACCGAACTGCAACGGGCGACCCGAAAACCATTCGGAATGACTATCGGCACTTGTGATATCGCGCGCCAGCACCTAGCATCTCCCCCGGGAATGGGGGCCCACATGGATGAGATGGGGCGAGAGATCGCGCCCTGGACGGAGGAACACGCCGCCCCAGCGGTCGCGCCGTGGCTCAACGCCGATGGAGAGCCGGGTTATCTCGTCCGGTATCACGTGGCGGTCGAGAGGCTCCCGGGGGGTGCGCGCCAGCACTACGTCCTGCAGTACCGGGGGGTCGACGAACATTCTTACACGACGGTGGGCATCGCGGTGTGCGGGGCGTCATGGGACCGCCTTGCCGAGGCCGGCGACATCGATGCCCGCTGGTGCAACACATGCGAGGCGGCCTGCGATTGGCCTCGAGGCGAGTCACGACCCCCGGCGCACCGTCCCCGCTTCTGGGGCCCGCGCCTGGAGCTGGCACTGGTGCCCGCATAGCCTGACGCCAGCGTCGCTAGGGGTCGGCCTTCGGCTTCCGCCACCAGTCGAACACGAGCCACACCGCGAGGATCGCCGCCAGTGTCGCAACGATGAGCGGCGCTCGGAGTTGCGGCAGGAACTGGCCCAGGCCCGGTGCGCGCAGCCAGAGCTTCCCCAGCACGTCCTCGTCCGTCGGCCGCCACTGGTCGTCCGATGTCCGGTTATCGCCCCGGGTCACGTACCCCTCGCCCCCTGATCCGCCCACGATGCGGTGAATGACGCGGTTGCCCGCGCCCGGCTCGCCCGCCGGGATGCGGTACGCCACGACGTCACCGGTCGCGTACGTATCGAGCTCGCGCAGGATCACGAGGTCGCCGTCGCGCAACGTCGGTTGCATGCTGCGGCCACTCACCGTGAGGTACGTCGCCGGCCCGCCCAGCGACACCGGGCGCAACGTCACCGCCCACGCGGCGATCAGCCCGACGAACACGAGCACGCTGACCACCCGCCACGCCCAGCGCAGCGCGCGCCGGCGCCGTGACTCGGGTAGCCGCTCGCGAGCAGGCTCGGTCGGTTGAGGAGCAGGTGGCGTGGACTCGGCGCCCTCGTCCCACGGCAACGGCTCGCTCGGGAACGGCCGCAAGGACTACGCGAGCGGATTCACGACGAGCGGTGTCGCGAGGCAATGAGACGAGGGCTGGTTGTACCCGTCGCCGCTGTACGCCGCCCGCCAGTAATAGCTGCCAGGATCGGGGAAGTTCACCAGCGGTGAAGGGGGGACGACGCCCGCCGTGACCGTCACCGTACCCGCGGCGGCGTACAGGCTCGTGCAGAGGTCGTCGGTGTACACCGTGTAGGTCACGCTCCCGCTCGGCGCCACCGCCGCTGTCCAGCCGAGCGTCGCCGTGGCCTGAGCCGAGCCCCCGGCCGTGATCGAGGTGACCGGGAGCCCGGTGGTCGTCGTGGTCGCCTCCAGCGTGTTCTTGAACACGGTCACGTCGTCCGAGTCGACCGTCAGCGAGGAGGCGAACGCCACCCCGGCACCGCTGAAGGCCGCCACCACAATCGCAACAAGGACCCACTTCACGCGCATCACCTCGATGCGGGCAGCGGCACACGCACCGCTGCGCCTCGAATCGCTGTAGTGTTGCCGATCGAGTATGCCAGAGCACCCGCGTGACGGGCAGCCTGCGGCGCCCCTCGACCGAGGAGATGAGGTCCGATGTTTGCCATCCTCCTCGGGCTGACCGCCGCGTTTTGCTGGGGGCTCAGCGCCGTCCTCGTACGGACCGGGCTGCGCTACCTGACGCCGACCGTGGGCACGTTCATCTCGCTCCTCTCCGCACTCGCGCTGACGGCGCTGCTCACCGCCGCTCTCCAGCTCGGCGAACTCCTCGATGTCTCCCTCAAGGCCGTCGCGATGTTCGCGGTGATCGGCATCCTGAACTTCCCGATGGGCCGCTTCCTGAACTACCTCGCGATGAGCCACCTGGGCGTCGGCCGCTCGACCCCCTTGTTGGCGTCCGCGCCGTTGTTCGCCGTCCTCGGGGCGGTCCTCTTTACCGGCGAGGATCTGCACATCGCCACCGTCGCGGGCATTGCGCTGATCCTCGGCGGCCTCTACGTCACGTTGACCGCGAAGACGGGCTGAACCATGGCCACAGCCACCGAGGAACGCACCGGGCTCCGCCGCACGACGATGATCGGGGTCGCGCTGGCCTTCGGCGCTGCGGTCTCCTACGGCTCCTCACAGGTGCTCACGCGGCAGGGCGTGTCCGACCTCGCGCCGCCGCTCGTGGGGTCGTTCATTGCGTTGTTCTGGGGCACGCTCGGCTTCCTCGTCATCTCGCTGCGTTCGCTGCGCAACGTGCGAGGCGATCTGCGGATGGGCTCGCTGTACTTCGGAGCCGCCGGCGTGTTCTCGGCGGCGGGCGTGATGCTGATGTTCCAGGCCCTCAGCCGCGGCGAGGTGGTCATCATCTCGCCGGTGCTGGCCACCAACCCCCTCTTCACCCTCATCCTCGCCGCCGTCTTCCTGCGCGGCGTCGAGCGCATTACCCCGCCGATCGTGATCGGCGCCCTCCTCGTGGTCGCCGGCGTCGTGGTACTGAGCGCCGCCTGAGGCGCGCCGCGCCGCCGCCCGCTCGCGCGCCGTTGACAGCGCCCGAGGCCCCGCCTACCGTTGATGCAACGTCGTTACGAATACGTACAGACGCCGAACGGGACTAGTAGGCCGTCCAGCGGGGTTTCCCCACTATGGTGGGATGCAGAGAGCCGGGGAAGGTGCGAGCCCGGCACCCGTCGAGCAGCGGTTGAATGGACCCGGGAGTCCCGGCCCAAACGCCGGCTTCGAGGCGACTCGGATGCCGGCCAGTAGGCGCCGGCGGTGTGGGCGCCGTTATCCAGGCCCAGGGCATCGCCCCGCTCACGCGGTGGCCGTGCCTCGAATGAGCGCGCGAGGGCGAGAGGCCCGTTCGCGCGGTACTTGGGTGGCACCGCGAGGACCATCGCCCCAGGCGATGGTCTTTTTTGTGCCCGCACGCGGGCGGCAGTCGGAGGGTATGTGGAGCGACAGCGGATTCTGACCGGGATGCGGCCCACGGGCCCGCTCCACCTCGGGCACTACGTCGGCGCGCTCGAGAACTGGCTCGAGCTCCAGTACGAGTACGACTGCTACTTCCTCATTGCCGACTACCAGGCCCTCGGCGACCACCTCGACGAGATCGAGCGCATCCGCCGCTCCGTCATCGACGTCGCCGTCGACTGGCTGTCCGTCGGCCTCGACCCCGAGAAGTCGCCCTTCGTCGTGCAGGGCTACGTCCCCGAGCACGCCGAGTTGACGCTGTACTTCAGCATGCTCACCCCGAAGAGCTGGCTCGACCGCAACCCGACCCTCAAGTCCGAGATGCAGCAACTCGAGGACTCCCACGAGACCATCACGATGGGCTTCTTCAACTACCCGCTGAGCCAGGCGGCCGACATCCTGCTGCCGAAGGCGAATCTCGTCCCCGTCGGCGAAGACCAGCTCCCCCACATCGAGCTGACGAGGGAGATCGCGCGCCGCTTCAACCGCCAGTACGGCCCGATCTTCCCGGAGCCGCAGGCGAAGGTCGGCCGCGTGCCGCGTCTTCTCGGCCTCGATGGGCAGGCCAAGATGAGCAAGAGCCTCGACAACGCGATCTACCTCTCCGACGACGCGAAGACGGTTCAGAAGAAGGTGCGCCGCATGGTCACCGATGTCACGGGCGAGCACCCGCGGCTCAGCCCCACCGACCCGGGCATCGTCGAGAACAACCCGGTCTTCCTCTACCACGACGTCTTCAACCCGGACCCCGAGGAGGTGGCTGATCTCAAGGAGCGGTACGAACACGGCAAGGTGAGCGACGGCGAGGTGAAGGACAAGCTCGTCGCCGCGCTCAACGCCTTCCTCGATCCGATCCGCGAGCGCCGCGCGAAGATCCTCGAACGCCCCGGCTATGCCGCCGAGGTGCTCGAGCACGGCAGCCGCCGCGAGCGCGCCGTCGCACAGCAGACGATCGCCGAAGTGCGCGAGGCCATGCGCCTCGTGTACACGTAGCCACCCGCCGCGGCGGGCGAGAGGAGCATCGAGTGGTGGGCCAGCGGCCTGGAGCAGCGCGAGCGCACACGGCATCGCTGGGCCAATGGTGCCGGCGTGCCTGGTGCTGGCGCAGCTTCGCCGGCGACCCCTCCCGCATGACGACCGAAAGTCGAGGCTCTCGATGACTCAGTACAACCCTCCGCTCTCCGAGGTCCGCGCGATGGCCGGCCGCGGCAACATCGTCCCCATCTACCGCGAGGTCCGCGCCGACCTCGAGACCCCCGTCTCCGCGTACCTCAAGGTGGCCCGGGGCTCATACTCGTTCCTCCTCGAGTCCGTCGAGGGTGGCGAGCGCGTCGGCCGCTACTCGTTCATCGGCACCGAGCCCTACCGGGTGATCTCGCGGGAGTCCGAGGACGGCGATCCGCTCCTCGATATCGAGGCCGAGCTGGGGCGCTTCAAGTCGGTTGACGTGCCGGGCCTGCCGCGCTTCCACGGCGGCGCGGTCGGCTACCTCGGCTACGAGGTCGTGCGCCACTTTGAGCCGCGCGTCCCCGCCCCGGAACGCGACGTCCTCGGCGTCCCCGAGTCGTGGCTGATGTTCACCGACAACCTGCTCGTGTTCGACCACCTGCAGCGCAAGATCAAGGTCGTCGCCCACGTCCGCCTGGACGGCGACATCGAGGCTGCCTACGAGCAGGCGCGCGCGAAGATCGACCAGCTCGTGGCGCGCCTCGAGCAGCCACTTGCGGCGCTGCCGTACGAACCCTGCGCCGGCCCCACGGGCCGCGAGGTCTCATCGAACTGGAAGCGCGAGGCGTTCCTCGCCGCGGTGGATCGGACAAAGGAGTACATCCGCGCCGGCGACATCATCCAAGCCGTCCTCTCGCAGCGCTTTTCGCGCCAGACGGGCGCCCATCCGTTCGAGGTGTACCGGTCGCTGCGCGCCATCAATCCCTCGCCGTACATGTACTTCCTCCGTTTCGGCGACACGTACGTCGTGGGCGCCTCGCCTGAACTGCTCGTGAAGGTCGAAGACGGCAAGGTCGACGTGCATCCCATCGCCGGGACCCGCCCACGTGGCACTACGCCGCTCGACGACGAGCGGCTCGCCGAGGAGTTGAGCCACGACGCGAAGGAACTCGCTGAGCACGTGATGCTGCTCGACCTCGGCCGGAACGATGTCGGCCGCGTCTCCGAGCCCGGCACCGTCGAGGTCACGCAGCGTTTCGATATCGAGTACTACTCGCACGTGATGCACCTCGTCAGTCACGTCCAGGGGAAGCTCCAGCGGGGCACGAGCCCCTACGAGGCGCTGCGCTCGGCGTTCCCGGCGGGCACCGTCTCCGGAGCGCCGAAGATCCGCGCCATGGAGATCGTTGCGGAGCTCGAGCCGGACCAGCGCGGCCCCTACGCGGGCGGCGTCGGGTTCTTCGACCTCTCCGGCAACGTTGAGACGTGCATCACCATCCGGACCCTCGTCATGAAGGACGGCTGGGCGCACGTCCAGGCCGGCGCCGGCATCGTCTTCGACTCCGACCCGGTCAAGGAGTTCGAGGAGTGCCAGCACAAGGCACGCGCCCTGCTCGCCGCCCTCGATGACGCGGAACGCGGCGAGCGCGTCGCCTCGGGAAGCCTGGGCTACTGATGGTCGCGCCCGAGACGACCACGATCGTCGCCTCAGCGGTCCGCATCCGCCGCCCGGATGACGCCGTCCTCCTCGTGCGGCCGTCGCGAGGCCTCGGCGGAGGCATCTGGTCGCTCCCTATGGCGCAGATGCCCGAGCAGTCCACGGCCGAGGCGACGGCGGCACAGGTGGTGCGCGACGGCCTGCGCATGCAACCCGGCTGGTTCCAGTTCGCCGAGACGCTATCCATCAAACGCGACGGCATCGAGGTCATCATCAACGTCTTCGACGCCGTCGGATGGTCCGGCGAGCCACGCTATGCCGAGCGAGACTACGAGGACGCAGCATGGGTCACCGTCGAAGCGCTCGACGGCGTGGACGTCATCCCCGAAGTCGCTGCCTGGCTTCGCGGCGACGATGCACCGGTGCCGGACGATGTCCGGCCCGAACGCCTCTCGGGGATGCTCGTGCAGGCACGGGGCGAGGTGTTCAGCGCCTACTCGTCGATCTCGCCGCGTGACCGCGAACGTCCGCTCGACGGTGACTGGGCGCCGGTCGACGTCCTCGCCCACCTCGCGAGCGCCGAGGCGTACTACCTGCGGGAGGCGCGGCAACTCGGCTCATCCGGTGCGCACTCGTGGCGGCCCTTCAACGTCGACCAGTGGGACGCCGACCGCCTGTATCGGGCGCGTCCTATGGACAGCGAAGTCGTGGCGCGGCTCCACCAGGTGCAGACGGACACCTTGAAGACGGTCGGCGGCATGATCGAGGCCGAGCTGGCGCACTACGGCAGCCGTGGATTCGGCGGCGCCATCCGTGTCGGTGAGGCGATCCTCGCGATTGCCGACCACGACGTGGAGCACACCGCCCAACTGACCAGGATGCATTCGAACGCCCGCACGGGAGGGAGCGCCTGATGTTGCTGCTGATCGATAACTACGATTCGTTCACCTACAACCTCTACCAGTACCTCGCCGAACTCGGTGCCGACGTGCGCGTGCACCGCAACGACGAGGTGAGCGTGGAAGACTGCATGGCCATGGGCGCCGAGCGCATCGTCATCTCCCCCGGCCCCTGCACCCCGGACGAGGCCGGCATCTCTGTTGACCTCATCAAGGCCGCCGCGGGGAAGGTCCCGCTCCTCGGCGTCTGCCTCGGGCACCAGGCGATCGGACAGGCGTTCGGCGGCGAGGTCGTCTCGGCGGGTGAGATCATGCACGGCAAGACATCGATGGTCACACACGACGGCAGGGGCGTGTTCGCCGGCCTCCCAAACCCCTTCGAGGCGATTCGCTATCATTCCCTGGCCATCGCGCCGGATTCCGTACCAGAGGAGCTCGAGGTGTCCGCGACCTCCGAGAGCGGCGTGATCATGGGCATCCGCCATCGCACCATGCTCATTGAGGGCGTCCAGTTCCATCCGGAGTCGATCATGACCAGAGTCGGCCACGACCTGCTCCGCAACTTCCTCGAGATGCCCCTGCCGGAGCGCGCAGGAGCCGCCTCGTGATCCGCGAGGCACTCACAGCGCTGATCGATGACCGCCGTGACCTGACCGAGCGTGAGGCCTATCAGGCGATGGGCGACATCATGCGCGCGGGCCTCGACCTCGCGGAGGGCGAGCGGGCAACCGCCTCCCAGTTCGGTGCGTTCGTCACCGCCTTGCGCCTCAAGGGGGAGACCGTCGACGAGCTGGCGGGCATGGCGAAGGCCATGCGCGAGGCCGCGTTGCGCGTCGACACGGCGGTCGCCCCGCTCCTCGACACCTGCGGCACCGGCGGCTCCAACAAGAAGGTGTTCAACGCCTCGACGACCGCCGCCTTCGTCGCCGCCGCCGCGGGGGCGAAGGTCGCGAAGCACGGCAACCGCGCGATGACCTCGCAGTCCGGCGCCGCCGACCTGCTCGAGGCGCTCGGCGCCGTCGTCGAGCTGACGCCGCAGCAGGTCGCGCGCTGCATCGAGGAGGTGGGGATCGGCTTCATGTTCGCGCCCGCCTTCCACCCAGCGATGAAGTTCGCCGGCCCCCTCCGCCGGGAGGTCGGCTTTCGCACCGTCTTCAACATCCTCGGCCCGCTCACGAATCCGGCCGGCGCGAAGTGCCACGTCATGGGCGCCGCCAGCGTCGAACTCGCAGAACGCCTCGCACACGTGCTCGCTCGCCTGAACATGCGGCACGCCATCGTCGCCTGCGGCGATGACGGACTCGACGACATCAGCGTCAGCGGCCCCACTATTCTCTTCGAGGTCCGTGGGACATCCGTGACGCAGCAGAAGGTGATCCCCTTCGACCTCGGCCTCTCAGTCCACCCGTTCGAGGAGATCACGGGCGGCCCCCCCGCTGAGAACGCGGCGCTGGTCCGCCAGGTGCTCACCTCGAGCGGCCCGTCCGCGCTGCGCGACCTCGTCGTGGCCCAGGCGGGTGCCGGGCTGTACGTTTGCGGTCTCGCCGCGTCGATGCGACAGGGCGTCGAGATGTCCATCCAGGCCATCGAGAGCGGGGATGCCGCCGCGAAGCTCGGCGCGTTCGTCGAGACCACGCGGCGCGTGGCGGCGGCAAGGTAGTGACGCAATGAGCACGTCGAGCACGCGCACCACCGGCACGGTCCTTGACCGCATCGTCGCCGATCGCCGCCAGCGGCTCGCCGAAGACCAGCGCGCGGTCCCCGAGGACGCCCTTAACGACCTCGCTATGAGTTTGCCGGGCGAGCGCGTGGACTTCGCCGATCGGCTGCGAGCAGGCAGTCCGGCCAGCCCCGCCGCCGCGGGCCTGCGCCTGATTGGCGAGGTCAAACGCGCTTCACCCTCGAAGGGCGTGTTCGACGCGGACCTTGACGCGGCCGACCAGGCCCAGCGCTACGCCGCCGCCGGCGCCAGCGCCGTCTCCGTGCTCACCGAACCAACATTCTTCGCGGGGCGCATCGCCGACCTGCGCACCGCTCGCGAGGCGTTCGGCGACGACGCCCGCAGGCCGGCCCTGTTACGCAAGGACTTCCTGTTCGACCCTTACCAGGTGCTCGAGGCGGCCGCGAACGGCGCGGACGCCCTGCTCCTGATCGTGATGATGCTCGAATCCGCCGCCCTCACGGATCTGATCGCGCTCACGCGCGACCGGGGCCTCGAAGCCCTCGTTGAGGTGCACGACGAGGCCGAGGTGGAGGCGGCGCTGACGGCGGGGGCGCGCGTGATCGGCGTGAACAACCGCGACCTGCGCGACTTCCGCGAAGACCTCGGCACCTTCGAGCGGCTCGCTCGCTGCGTCCCTGCGGGGACGACCCTCGTCGCCGAGTCCTCGATCCATACCGCCGCCGACGCACGCCGAATGGCTGCAGCCGGAGCGCACGCCATCCTCGTCGGTGAGGCGCTCGTGAAGAGCGGCGACGTCGAGGCGAAAGCCCACGAGCTGATGCTCATCGGTGAACGGGTCGCGCAATGACGCTGGTCAAGATCTGCGGCAACCGCACTCCTGAGGATGTCGTCGCCGCCGCCGAGGCGGGCGCTGACTTCGTCGGCATGATCTTTGCGAACTCCCCCAGGCGGGTCGAGGTCGACGAGGCGCAGGCGATGGTGCGTGCCCTCGGCGGACCGCTCTCCGAGCACGAGTTCATGCTGCCGCCGCCCGCTCAGCCCCACGTCCGCGAGGAAGTCGGCGAGTGGTTTCGGCATGGCGCCTCCGTACTCGAGTCCTACCTCGAGGTGAAACGCCCGCTCACCGTCGGCATCTTCGCTGACCAGTCGATCGACGAAGTGAACGAGATCGCCGAGGAAGCCGGCGTCGACCTCGTGCAGCTCTCGGGCGACGAGACCTGGGAGGACTGCCTGCTCGTGACCAAGCAGGTGATCCAGGTCGTGCACGTGTCACCCCTCGATTCCCCCTCCGACCCGATGAGTTATGTCGAGCCAGGCTTCGCCATCGCGCTCATGCTCGACTCCGCGCATGGCCCCTACCGCGGCGGCACCGGTCAGACCTTCGACTGGGAGGTCGCGAGACTCATCGCGGCCCGCATCCCCATGGTGCTGGCGGGCGGCCTGAACCCGGAGAATGTCGCCGACGCCGTCCGCCGCGTGCACCCCTGGGTCGTCGATGTCGCGAGCGGCACGGAGACCAACGGACGCAAGAACCACGACCGCGTGCGCGCCTTCGTGCGCGCGGTGCGGGAGGCAGACCAGTGACGACGACCGTCCCCGACGCACGAGGGCACTTCGGAGAGTTCGGCGGCAAGTACGTCCCCGAGACGCTCATGCCCGCGCTGGCACAGCTCGAGACCGAGTACGAGCTGGCAAAGCAGGACCCCGCCTTCCTCGCCGAACTCGACATGTTGCTGCGCGAGTACGTCGGCCGCCCCTCGCCGCTCACGTTCGCATCGAGGCTCTCCGAGGAAGTCGGCGCGAAGGTGTACCTGAAGCGCGAGGACCTCAATCACACGGGCGCCCACAAGATCAACGCCGTCCTCGCGCAAGCCCTCCTCGCGAGGCGCATGGGCAAGCACCGCATCATCGCTGAGACAGGAGCCGGCCAGCACGGCGTCGCCACCGCGACCGCCTGCGCGCTCTTTGGCTTCGAATGCGTCGTCTACATGGGCGCCGAGGACATCAAGCGCCAGGCCCTCAACGTCTTCAAGATGAAAGTCCTCGGCGCGGAAGTGCGTCAGGTCGATTCCGGCTCACGCACGCTCAAGGACGCCACCAACGAGGCGATTCGGGACTGGGTCACGAACGTCCGCGACACCTACTACATCATCGGTTCCGTGGTCGGGCCGCACCCGTACCCGCTCCTCGTGCGCGACTTCCAGTCGATCATCGGCCGCGAGGCGCGCGAGCAGATGCTGGAGAAAGAAGGCCGCCTCCCCACGATGGCCGTGGCCTGCGTCGGCGGCGGCTCGAACGCCATCGGGCTCTTCCACGCCTTCATCGACGATCCGGTGCGCCTCATTGGCGTCGAAGCCGCCGGAGAGGGACTCGAGGCGCGCCACGCGGCCACCCTCAACGCCGGCCGCCCCGGCGTCCTCCACGGCACGAAGTCGTACCTCCTGCAGGATCAGTGGGGCCAGGTCCTCGAGGCGCACTCCATCTCCGCCGGGCTGGACTATCCGGGCGTCGGCCCCGAGCACGCCTGGCTGAAGCTGACCGAGCGCGCCGAGTACCGCGCCGTCACGGACACCGAGGCGCTCGCGGCCTTCCAGGCACTCTCTCGCCTCGAGGGCATCATTCCGGCTCTCGAGTCGTCGCACGCCGTGGCGCAGGTACTGAAGATGCAGGGCGAGCTGCGGCCGGACGACCTCGTGCTGGTGAACCTGAGCGGGCGCGGCGACAAGGACATGGGCACCGTCGCCGCTGCCCTCGGCGTGACGCTCTAGCCGCCCCCGCGCGCTATTTCGACAGCGGCGTCCCGATCCCGTTGCCGTCGAGGTTGGCCGACTGCGCCACGAGAATCGCGTCACGGAGCTGCGCCGCAATGTTGGCGATTTCGCCCGGGCTGTTCGGAAGGAAGACGACCGTAGAGCGGTCGGTTCCCGCGATCTCCTTCTGCGTATCCATCCACTGCACGAGCAGCAGCAGGTTCATCACGTCCTGCTCCTCGATGCCGCCCTCTCCCCCCGCCGCACCGCGTACGAGGTCCACGGAGTCGCGCAGCCCTTCCGCGATCGCCTTCCGCTGATTGGCGAGGCCCTCACCCTGGAGCTTCGTGCGCTCCGCCTCTGCCTCAGCCTCCTTCACGATGGTGATCCGGTTCGCCTCCGCCATCTGCACCGCCGCCTCCCGCTCGCGAGTCGCGGCCTGCACCTGGTTCATCGCCGCCTTCACCCGCGCATCCGGGTTGATGTCATTGACGAGGACGTTCGCGATCTCATAGCCGTAGCGACCCATTTGCTCCGTCAACTGCTCATTGACGGCGAGGGCGATCGTTTCCTTGTCCTCGAATACCTCCTCGAGCGTCTTCCGTGGCACCTCCGCCCGCACGACATCGAAGACATACGCCTCGATCTGGCGGCTGTGGTCGGTCAGGCGGTAGACGGCGTCCTGGATCGCGTCCGGTTTCACCTGGTACTGCACCGCGATCGCGAGCTCGACGAATACGTTGTCCTGTGACTTGCTCTCGACCCGCACATCGAGCTGCTGCACGCGGAGGCTCGTGCGCTCGCGGATCCGCTGCACGAACGGGATCTTGAAGTGGAGGCCCGCGTCCGCGATATGGTGGAACCGACCGAAGTGCTCGACGACCGCCGCCGTCTGCTGGTTGACGACGAATATGCTTGAGAAGAGGGAGATCAGCCCCAGCACCAGGACGACAAGCAACAGGACCGCGAACACTGCCATGGCCGCCTCCGATCATAATGACTATACCCGCGCGCCCGCCCGATCGGTGCGCGGCGACGATACCGCCCCCGTGATACGCTCGATGTGTGTTCGCGGAGCCCCCTGAACTCACACCACCTCCTCCGAGCGCCCGCCAACCCCGCCTCTGGCGAGGCCGCGACATCCTCGCCGGACTTGGCCTCGTCGCCGCGGCATTCGTCCTCGTCGTCGTTGGCCTTGGCGTCTACGTTGGCGTCAGCGGAAACGAGGACACGGAGGCCCCCGGCGTCATCGCCACACTCACCTTCGAGGTCTTGATCGGAGCTGCTGTCGCCCTGCTTGCCTTCTGGCGACGCTTCAGCCGGCGCGATCTCGGGTTCGTCCTCCCGCGTCGCTGGGGCTTCATCGGGCTTGTCTGGGCGGGCTCGTACGCGATTCTCGTCGCCTACCAGGTCGTGCTGTTGCTGCTCGAGCGGGTCGGCGTCGACAGCTCGCGCTTCTCGGAGGGCAACCCGCTTCCCGTGGACACCGGCGACGGAATCGTGCTCCTCGCCGCGCTCGGTATCGCCGTGGTCCTGGTCGCGCCGCTCAGCGAGGAGCTCTTCTTTCGGGCCCTGATCTTTCGCGGACTCAGGGGATACTGGCGCCTTCTGCCGTCCCTGGCGGTCAGCGGAATCGTCTTCGGCGCCTTCCATGGCAACCTCAGTGTGATCGTGCCCTTCGCCTTCATCGGCGCCCTCTTTGCATGGGGCTACGAGGAGTCCGATTCGCTCATCACACCCATCGTGGCGCACATGCTTGTCAACGGCGTCTCGTTCGCCCTGAGCGTCGCCGGAGCTGCGGACTAAGGCGTCTCGCGTCCGAACTCGCGCGCTGCTACCCTCGCCAACATGACGGATCGCCTCGCCGAGATGTTCGCGCGCACACGCGCGGAGGGGCGTCCCGCGGTCATCCCGTTCGTGCCCGGAGGATGGCCCGAACCCGACGCCACCGTCGAGATCGTGAAGGCGGCCGTCAGCGGCGGCGCCGACGCGATGGAGATCGGCATCCCGTTCAGCGATCCCATCGGCGACGGCGTCACGAATCAGGTCGCCTACCAGCAGGCCCTCGAGCAGGGCGTCACGCCACCCGCCATTCTCGATTCAGTGCGCGCCATTCGCGCCGCGGGGATTCGCGTGCCGTTACTTCTTATGGGATACTGCAATCCGCTGTTCGCCTACGGGCTGGACGGCTTTGTGCGGGACGCGGCCGAGGCGGGCGTCGACGGCTTCATCATCGTCGACATGCCCCCGGACGAAGCGGACGAACTCGAACCGCTCGTCCGCGCGGCCGGACTGCACATGGTGTATCTGCTGGCGCCCACCTCGACCGCCGAGCGCATCTCGCTCGTCGCCGAGCACGCAAGCGGGTTCATCTACTGCGTGAGCGTCACCGGTGTGACGGGCACGCGCAGTCAGCTCTCCGACGAGTTGCCGGCGTTCCTCGAACGAGTCCGCCGGCAGACCGACGTACCGCTGGCGATCGGCTTCGGCATCTCGACGCGTCAGCACGTCGAATCCGTAGGTCGCATCGCTGACGCCGCCGTTGTCGGAAGCGCATTCGTGCAGGCGGTGACATCAGCGCCGCCGGCAGAGCGCCCGGACGTAGTCCGGGCCTACGTGGAGGAGATCACCGGTCGTGGGAATGGCCACTCCCCGAGCAATGGCTGACCGACGCGCGACGCGCGACGTCAGCGTGTGCGCGTGGCCTCCTGCGGCCGCGTCGTTTGGGACGGGACGTCCGCACGCCAGCTCCCACCGTCACTGAACATCGGAGCCCATCCCATGCTCGTTCGAGGTTTTCGAGGCGCCACCACCGCCGATGCCAATACCCGTGAAGCCATCCTCGACGCGACTGCCGAGTTGCTCGAGGCCCTGGTCCGGGCCAACGACATCGAGCACGAGCACGTGGCATCGATCATCTTCACAACCACGCCCGACCTGAACGCGGAGTTCCCTGCCGTTGCCGCTCGCACGGCAGGATGGACCGACGTGGCGCTCATGTGCGGGCACGAGATGGGCGTCCCCGGCAGCCTAGCGCGATGCGTCCGGATCCTGATGCACGTCAACACGGATCTCGCCCTCGACCAGGTCAAGCACGTCTACCTGCGGGGCGCGCAGGCGCTGCGCCCCGATCTCGCCGCGAACACACCCACGGAGGTACCCGCATGATTGTCGTCATGAGCATGAACCGCACGCCAGAACAACAGGCGGCGGTCATTACCCGCATCCAGGATCTCGGGCTGCGCGCCCAGGAGATCGCGGGCGTCGAGCGCAGTGTCATCGCCGTCCTCGGGCAGGTGTACCCCGAGCTGAAGGACGAACTCTCCACCCTCGAAGGCGTCGAGGAAGTGCTCCGCGTCTCCAAGCCGTACAAGCTCTCCAGCCGCGAGGTGCGCCCGAACGATACGGTGATCGAGCTGTCGCACGGCGTGCGCATTGGCGGCGGGCGGCCTGTCGTCATGGCCGGCCCCTGCTCCATCGAGACCGAGGAGCAGCTATGGGCCGCCGCTCGGGGCGTGAAGGAAGCCGGGGCGCACATCCTGCGCGGTGGCGCCTTCAAACCGCGGTCCTCGCCCTACGCCTTCCAGGGCCTGGGAGTCGCCGGACTCAAGCTGCTCCGCCAGTGTGGCGATGAGTTCGGTATGCCGGTCATCACGGAGCTGCTTTCCGTCCGCGATGTTGCAGCCGTCGCCGAGTACTCGGACATCCTGCAGATCGGCGCCCGCAATATGCAGAACTTCGTCCTGCTCGAGGAGGCCGGCAAGACCGGAAAGCCCGTGCTCCTTAAGCGCGGCCTCTCGGGGACGATCGAAGAGTGGCTCCTCGCTAGCGAGTACATCCTCAACCAGGGCAACGCGCAGGTCATGCTCTGCGAGCGCGGCATCCGCACCTTCGAGACGGCGACGCGCAACACGCTGGATTTGAACGCGGTCGCCCTCGTGAAGCGGCTGAGCCACCTCCCCGTGATCTCGGACCCGTCACACGGCACCGGCAAGTGGTACCTCGTCCAGCCGATGGCGATGGCCAGCATCGCTGTGGGCGCTGACGGCCTGATCATCGAGGTGCACCCGAACCCCGACCAGGCCCTCTCGGACGGCGCGCAGTCGCTGACTCCAGCCAACTTCGCCGAGCTGATGCGCGAGGGCTCCGCCCTCGCCGCCTCGATCGGCCGTCCGTTCGCCGACGTCCCGGTAGCCGTCGCCTAGCGGCGGGCTCCCGTGCCCGACGAGCAACCGCGATCCGACGAAGCCGCCGCGGCGCAGCCCTCAGAAGCTGCACCCGGCGGCTTCGTATTGCAGCTCCCCGTCTTCGAGGGCCCGCTCGACCTCCTGCTAACGCTCCTCGAGGAACGCCAGCTCGACATCACCGAAGTCTCGCTCCTGGCGGTGACCGAGCAGTACCTCGCGCATCTCCGCGAGGCAGAGCGGCTCAACCTGGACGCCTTCGCCGACTTCATCGCTATCGGCGCTCGCCTCCTGCTCCTGAAGTCGCGCGCATTGCTGCCCCGCGACCCGGACGCGGAACCTGCCGCCGAGGACGACGCAGACCCGGAGGCGCTCCTCGCCGCCCTCCAGGAATACCGCCGCTTTCGTGAAGCCGCGGAGCACCTCCGCGAACTCGAGGCCGAAGGGCGGACCGCGTTCCGGCGCACCGCCTCGCCCCCCGAGATCCCGCCCGCCACCGGCCTCGACGGCACCACACTCAACTCATTGATGGACGTCCTCCGCGATGTCCTCGAGCGCCTGCCGCCGGAGAAGCCGGCACCGCGCGGTGTCCCCCGAGAGTCGATACGTCTTGCCGACCGTGTCCAGGCGCTGGTCGAACTGCTCGACCACCAGGGTCGGACGACGTTCCGCACCCTCGTCGCTCCCGCCACCACGCGAGTGGCCGTGATCGTCGAATTCCTCGCCGTCCTCGAACTCGTGAAGACTCGCTACCTCGAGGCCAAACAGTCACAGGCATTCGGCGATATCGACCTGATCAAGGTCCTGGGTGGCCAGCCGCCAACCGCCGAGGAAATGGCGGAGGACTTCGCCGGTCCATAGGGTGCGCCCTCCCGTTTGAACGGGCGATTCGCCGGGTGCTACGATCCGGCCGCCACACCCTGTTTCTCAAGGAGTCCCATTGCTCCTCGTACGCGACGAGCTCCGGCACGCGGTCAGCTCAGGCGATCACGCGATCACGCTCGGCGTCTTCGACGGGGTTCACCGCGGCCACCAGATGCTCATCGAGCGCGTCCGTACGGAGGCCGCCACCCGAGGCCTCGGCTCTGGAGTCGTGACCTTCCACCCGAGCCCGGTCACGGTACTGCGGCCCGGCACCCCGTTCGCCTACCTCACCACGCTGGAGCAGCGTGTCGAGCTGCTCAAAGAGACCGGCGTCGACTGGGTGGCGGTCCTGCAGTTCACCTCGGAGCTGTCGCAGGTCTCCGCCGAAGACTTCGCGCGCGTGCTGGTCGAGGAGGCGCGCGTGCGCCTGATCGTCGTTGGTGAGGACTTCGCCGTCGGCCGCGGACGTGAGGGCACCGTGCCCCGCCTCCAGGAAATCGGCCAGGACCTCGGCTTCGAGGTGATCCCGGTCGCGCTGCTGCAGCACGATCCCGCTGACGCCATCTCCTCCACCCGCGTCCGCCGCGCCCTCGCCGAGGGCGACATGTCCGAGGTCACGCGCATGCTCGGCCGGCCTTACTCGATCCGCGGACCCGTGCTCCACGGCGACGAGCGCGGACGCAGCATCGGCTTCCCAACCATGAACATCGGTGTCAGCGCGGACCGCGCCCTCCCTCCGAACGGTGTCTACGTCACCAGCGCGGAGGTGCGCGGAAAGCCCTACCACGGCACGACGAACATCGGCGTCCAGCCGACCTTCGAGGGCACCACGCGTCGCGTCGAGACGTACCTCCTCGACTTCGAAGGCGACGCCTACGGGCAGGTCGTCCGCATCGACCTTCTCGAGTGCCTCCGCGAGGAGCGCAAGTTCGACGGCGTCGACGCGCTCGTCGCGCAGATCACGCGGGACGTAGCGGCGACAAGGTCGTACTTCGCATGACGGTCGGCACCCGGCGTATGGCTCCCGTCGACGAGCAGATGGCCGTCCTGATGCGCGGCACCGAATTCGGCGATGAGATGACCCGCCGCAACATGGAGCGCGACCTCCGCTCCCGCCTCGAGGAAGACCGTCCGCTCAGCGTCTACTGTGGCTACGACCCCACTTCGGTCGACCTTACCCTCGGCCACACACTGACCATGCGGAAGCTGCGCCAGTTCCAGGACTTCGGCCATCGGGTCACGTTCCTCATCGGCAACTTCACGGGCCTCGTCGGCGACGCTTCCGACAAGGACAAGCGCCGTCCGATGCTGACCGCTGAGCAACTCGCAGCCAACGCCGCGACCTACGAGAAGCAGGCCGGCCGCATCCTCGACCTCGCGAAGACGACTATCACCTACAACGCCGACTGGCTTGGCAAGCTCACGTTCGCCGACGTCATCAAGCTCTGCTCCCACTTCACCGTCGCCGAGTTCCTGAAGCGCGACAACTTCTCGAAGCGCATGGAGCGCGGCGACGCCATCCATCTCCACGAGTTCATGTATGCCATCATGCAGGCCTACGACGCCGTCGCCCTCCAGACCGACGTCCAGGTCGGCGGCACGGAGCAGCTCTTCAACCTCATGGCCGGACGCAAACTCCAAGAGGAGTACGGCCAGCGGCCGCAGATCGTCCTGATGGTCCCGATCCTCGTCGGCACCGACGGCCACCAGCGCATGTCCAAGTCCACCGGCAACTACATCGGCGTCGATGAGGCGCCCAACGACATGTACGGCAAGGTGATGTCACTCCCCGATATCGCCATGCGTGACTACTTCACCCTGCTCACCGACCTCAGCTCCGACGCGATCGAGTCGCAGCTGGCGGGGACACCCATCGAGGCCAAAAAGCGGCTCGCTCTCGAAGTCACCGCCTCGATGTACGACCGCGCGGCTGCAGAGGCAGCCCAGACCTACTTCGAGTCAACCTTCCAGCGCGGTGAGACGCCGGAAGAGATGCAAGAATTCATGGTGGAGGGTGAGGCTGGCGCCCGCCTCGACCACGTGATTCGAGCTGCGGGCCTTGCCGCCAGTGCGGCTGAGGTACGCCGGCTGGTGGCGCAGGGCGCGGTGCGCGTGAACGGCGATGCCGTCACGGACTTCGCGCTGTTGCTCCATGAGGGTGACGAAGTGCGCGTGGGACGCCATCGCTTCCTGCGCATGGTCGCGGCGGGGGGCCACAAATGATCGACGGCGGCTACGATATCGACATCGAGGCGGTACATCAGAACGTCGAGGAAGCCGAAGTAGTCTCGTTCTACTTCCCGATGCTCCGCCACACGCTGCTCGTCGATACGCGCTGCGGGCCCGAAGAGGGCCCGCTTGTTTGTCTCGACGCCATGGTCGACAACTCCGCGCAGCGGTACGCGTCGCTGCGCCGGCTTCGCCCGGGCCTGCCGCGCCCGGAGTCACTGACCATGATTCCCTGGGCACACAGCGTCGACGCCCTCGAATCGACAGGTGTATGGACCCGTGTCACCGGCCGGTTGCTGGAGTGCGGCGGCACGGACGCCCTCCTCGACGCGGGGCGCTGCCTCGAGGAGCTCCACGCGCTCGAGCTGCACGAACTCCGCCTCGCCATCCGCGGCCCTGAGTACCGCACGGTCTGGAGCAACGCCGGCGTGGGCGACGAGGCGGAACCCCCCGCGAGCGTGTAGCGAGCCGGCGCTCACGCCTCCAGCGATGGCATTGCCTCGGCCGCGTTGCCACGGAGGTCCATCGCCTCCGCCAGCAGCTCATATGACCGCAGCCGGTCTCGGTAGTCGTGGGTGATCGTCACGACCAGCACCTCGTCCACCCCATATTCCCCGGCCAGCTCCCGCAGCCCCTCCGCGACTCGCACCGGGTTACCCTCGAAAGTCAGGCTCTGCTGGTACCGGATGTAGTCGATCTCCGGCTCCGTGAACTCCGTCCGCAGCGCTTCCTCGATGCTTGGCACGCCGCCCTCCGCACGCCCCTGCTCTCGGCGCAGGCGCATGAGATGCCGGCTCAGGCCGATGCGATGCGCATCCGCGTCCGTCTCTGCGCACAGCGCTGCCACCCCCACGTTCACCAGCGGCTCCGCGCACACCGCCGAGGGGCGGAACTGCTCCCGATACGCCTCCACGACCTTCGGACCGCCCGCCGGGCTGATGAAGTGGGCGAACGAGAACGGCAGCCCCTGCTCGGCCGCAAAGCGGGCGCTGTCGTATGCCGACCCCAGCAGCCACGGCACCGGCATCGAAGGCCCCACGGGCACCGCTCTGATGCCGTGGAACGGGTGCCCTTCCGGCACCTCGTCACGCATGTAGCGCAGTACGTCGCGCACCTGTTCCGGATACGCCTCCAGCGGCAGCGCGCCCGGCCCGTGCTGGAGCGCCGCGGCCGTCCGCCGGTCGCTGCCCGGCGCCCGCCCAAGGCCCATGTCGATCCGCCCCGGGAAGAGCGTCTCCAGCATTCGGAACGTCTCTGCCACTTTCAGACTGCTGTAGTGCGTCAGCATCACGCCGCCCGAACCGACGCGTATCCGCTCGGTCCTCGAGGCGATGAGCGGGATCAGCAGCTCCGGCGAGGCGCTCGCCAGCGTCGGCGTGTTGTGGTGCTCCGCCACCCAGTAGCGCGCGTAGCCGAGGCGATCCGCCGCCTCGGCGAGCTCGAGCGTGGCCTCGAGCGCCTCGCGAGGCGACCCTCCGCGCCGGATCGGTGACTGGTCGAGAATCCCGACGCGCGGCATCCCGCCGTCCTTAGTCATGTTCGGCCCCGCCCCGCGCCGCGCCAGCGCGGGAACCGGAGGGACCGCAGACGCCTCCACGCGCCACCGGCAGCCCGCTGGCCGATCGCCGGCGCCCGCTCCGTCAACGTCCGCCGGTCGCTATCGAAGTGCGAAACGACCGCCTCACGGTAGGGTCGCGCGACTCGCGTGGCGTACGCCCCAAAGCCCTCTTCCCGCAGCGGCGCCCAGTCCTCGCGATAGGGCGCCCACACATGCGTCTGGCCCACCGCCTTCGCGGACGTTACGAACGCGAGCCCGACCCCCGTCGATACCTCGAGGAGCGAGCGCTGCTCGGTCGTCGCCGTGGCCACCAGTCCGTTGAATAACCGCATCAGTTCCGCCGGCGCAGGCAGCGAACCCACGCTTCCGCGCAGCTCGGCGAGTGACCGCTTCAGCTCGGACAGCTCCAGCGGAGGCAGGTCGATCGCGTGTGCCGTCGTCCCTGTGGTGCCCTCCAGCGCGCCGATCAGCTGGTCGACGGAGCCAAAGTGCGTCCCCGCCGAGAGCACCCCGGCCGCGGACAGCTCGTCCTCGAGCGCCCGCAGAAACACTCGCGTCCCGTTCATCACATCGGATGCCCCCGCCAGCAGCCACAGCGGCGAGAAGCCGAACGCCGCGATCGAGCCCAGTTCCACCACGTTGCCCGCCGCCTTCTTCACGGCCACGCGCCCGGCGCCGTCCGCCTCGGCCGGCTGCCGCGCGTCGGGGGCCACGCCCCCCACGAATTCGACGGCGATGCGCAGCGCGTTCTTGGCCGTCGCTTCGTACAGGCGAGAGCGCCGCACGAACCGGGGCAGCATCAGGTGCGCGGTCTCGTGGACGGTGCCGCCGATGCCCGCGAACAGCGCTCGCAGCGCTCGTTCCGGGACGGTCGCGAAGTACCACCAGCGGGCGGACACCAGACGCCCCTGCTCAGCCGCCGCGTGCCTGGACGGCTCGCTCGCGAGCATCGCCGGCCGCCGCCAGGCGTCCCGCCGGCTGGGTCACGCGCTCACTCGATTCGAGCACCTCTGAGATGGCCGCCCGCAGGGCCGGGTCGAGCCCGCCCTCGATACACCGAGGGCATGTCGGTTCGTCGGGAGCGCCCATGTCGAACAATTGCACTACACGCGGTTCAGACGAGATCACGATGCCACATCGGGTACGCACCTGGAGTGCCCTGAAGACGCGCGGCTCTAGTTCCGTTGCCTCCACCAGCGTTACCCAGTGCCAATCGTCCGCGAGATCGTTCATCGCTTTCGCCACTACTCGCACGTCAGGCATGCACGTTCCCCTGGAGGATTACACCAGACTCGTCGTTCGCCCTCGATGATACGCTCATCAATGGAATCGACGGCGTGGCACACTTGCTTTTCGAGTGAGCGGCGGCGAAACCACGCGTCAATCGAAGGGATATTCGCGAGTTATTCCACCGTCCTGTGACTTGTGCGTCCTGAGTATCGTGTTGTACACCTGTGGGGCATCAACAGAGAAGGGTCACAATGCCGCTGAAGATCACACACCGCAAAGAGCAAGAGGTTCCCGCGCCGTCCGCGAGCGGTAAAGCCAACGAGGAGCTGTACCAGCTCAAGCTGGAGATGTCGAAGCTCGCGCAGGGGATGGTGCTTGAGGTCGACGCCGGAAGCACCAAGGCCATCCGAGGCACCAAGGGCCTCATCACTCGCGCCAGCAAGCAGCTCGGACGTCCCTTCGTACACTGGCACCAGGGCACGAAGGTCTTTGCCAAGCCGGCGGAAGCGCCGCGTCGGCGTGGTCGCCCGCGGAAGATTCAGCCCTGACCACAAGTCACGCCCAGATCGGACGCGTGAATCGCCATCGTGTGCGGCAGCGGGAGGTCTGATGACCTCCCGCTGCCGCGTCTCCAGCGACCGACCGGTCACGCCTCAGACGGCGGCTCGATGAACGGCGCAGGCTGCGCGCCGTCACCCCACCAGACAATCTCAGGCACGAGCCAGACATCCGAGGCAGCCAACACCCGCTGCTGCACCTGCGACATCAACGCGACGACGTCGACCGCCCGTCCGGTACCGTCGTGCACGAAGAAATTCGCGTGCTTCTCGCTCACCCGTACGCCCCCAACGGCCAGGCCCTTGCATCCCGCCGCCTCGATCAGCCGCGCCGCGAAGTCGCCCTCCGGGTTTCGGAACATCGAACCTGCGTTCGGCTCCGCCGTCGGCTGCGTCGCCGCCCGGGCATCGAGGAGCCGTCGCATCTCTGCCTGAACCTCGGCCGCCGGACGCCGCTCGAGGTTCAGCGTCGCGCCGACCACCATCACTCCCGCCCCGCGCAGGCTCGACTGCCGGTACTCGAAACGGACTTCGTAGCGGCTCAGCGTCTGGAATCCCCTGCCGCCGAACACCTCGACTTCCTGTACCAGCAGACCGATACACCGGCCGTCGCCGATTCCCGCGTTCGTCTGAAGCGCCCCGCCAACCGATCCCGGGATGCCGGCGGCGAACTCGAGCCCGCCGAGGTCGCGTTCCGCCGCCGCCCGCGCGAGGGCCGGCAACATCACCGCCGCCCCCGCCGTCACACGCGTCCCGCTGAACTCCATGCCGCCACACGCGCGTCGCAACGACACCACGAGGCCGTCCACGCCGTCGTCAGACACGAGCAGGTTGGAACCGCCGCCGATGATCCGCATGGGCAGCCCCGCCGTGCGCGACCAGAGCATCAGCCGCTCCAGTTCCACCAGGTCGCGAGGCGTCGCGAAGTACCGCGCCGCACCACCAACGCGCAGATACGTGTGCCGCGCGAGCGGCACATGCTCGTGCACTTCGATGCCGCTCGGAGGGGACGGGGCGGTCATCTCCCGATGGTAGACCGCCCGCCCCCCGCGCACGAGGAGTGTCGGGGCCGAGGGCTCTCGATCTGGGCCCGACATCCGCCGGAGTTGCGAAGCGCGCGTCCGCGCTCGACACTGAGCGCCGTGAGCAGAGTGCTGGTCGTCGAAGATGACCCCGCGATCCTCGATGCGGTCGCATACAACCTCAAGCGTGACGGTCATGAGGTGCTGGCCTCCGCCGACGGCCTCGATGGCCTCCGCCTGGCGCGCGAGGAAGACCCGGACCTCATCGTCCTGGACCTGATGCTCCCCCGCATGTCCGGCCTCGACGTCTGCCGCATCGTGCGGGCCGAGAAGGCTGTCCCGATCCTCATGCTCACCGCTCGGGACACCGAAGTCGACAAGGTCGTCGGACTCGAGATCGGCGCCGACGACTACCTGACGAAGCCGTTCTCGATGCGCGAGCTCATGGCGCGAGTGAACGCGGTGCTTCGCCGCGACCGCATCTCCAGGGAGGCGGGCCATGGCCTGACACCCGCCCGCCCCGAGACACTCGAAGGCGGCGACATCGTCCTGAGCGTCTCGGCCCACGAGGTGCGCCGCGGCGATCAGCCTGTCCAGTTGCGCCCCAAGGAGTTCGACCTCCTCGAGTACCTCATGCGGCACCCCGGACAGGTGCTCACCCGCGAGATGATCCTCGAGTCCGTGTGGGGCTACAGCTACGGCGGCGAAACGCGCACGGTCGATGTCCACATCCGCTGGTTGCGCGAGAAGCTCGAGGCTGATCCCGCACACCCCGTGCACATCCAGACCGTGCGAAGCGTCGGCTACAAGTTCGTCCCGTGAGCCCGGGACGGGGATTCGCCGTCTCGACCCTTGTCCTCTCGCTGCTTTCGGGGCTGGCGGTCATCGCCCTGCCGTCTCCCGTCGACGCCCTTCTCGTCGTCGCGGCGGTCGCCTTCGCCGCCATCTCGGCACGCCGCGACGAGCGGGAGCTACGGGTCGAGAGCCCGCCCAGCACACCCGCGCGTGCCCACCTGGCGCAGGCAGTGGCCACGCTGAGCGCCGGCGTCGTCGCTCTCGACGGCGACCGCAGCGTCGTCGTCGCGAACGCTGCCGCCGAACGCATCCTTGACCGCCCGCCCGCCTCGATGACCGGCGCCTCCCTCGTTCAGGCCGTCCGCGACCATGACCTCGCCCGAGTGGCTCGCGAAGCCTCCGGCGTGCCGGTCGAGGTCCACCTCTCCGGCGCCGGACGCGACGTCGTCGTGACCGCCACCTCGATCGATCTCGATGATGTGCGCACCGTCCTGACGATCGAGGACGTCACGGAACTGCATCGCGCCCAGCGCGCACGCAGCGAGCTGGTCGCCAACGTCTCGCACGAGCTCCGCACCCCGATCGCGGCGGCGCGCGCCCTGGCCGAGACCCTCGAGGCCGGCGTCGCCGAACCTGAGGAGCGGGAGCGCTTTCACCACCGGCTGGTCGCCGAGATTGACCGCCTCGGGGCGATCGTCCAGCGCCTGCTCTGGCTCGCCCGCGTCGAGTCGGGCGCGGAGACGTTCACCATCGCCCCGATCGACGCGAATGACCTGCTCCGCGAAGCCGCGAGCCGCATCGGTCCGCTGGCGGCCAGCCGCGACGTGCGCATCGATGTCCTCCCCGGCCCCGGCGTCGACACCGTCCTCGGTGACCGCGAGCGAGTCCTCGAAGTCCTCTCCAACCTCCTCGACAACGCGGTCCGCCACAGCCCGCACGGCGGTGCGGTTCACCTGACCACCACCCGCGAAGCCGAGCAGGTGCGCTTCCAGGTCGCCGACGAGGGGCCCGGCATCCCCCTCGCGGACCGGACCCGCGTGTTCGAGCGCTTCTACACGGGCGACCGCGCGCGTGGACCGGGCGGCAGCGGCCTCGGTCTCGCGATCGCCCGTCACATCATCCAGCGGCTCGGTGGGCGCATCTGGATCGAGGAGCGCCCGGCGCCCGGCGCGGTGCTCTGCTTCACGCTCCCGCTCAGCACCGAGTAGCCGGCCACCGTCGAGGCCGGCATGTGAGACGCTGCCACCAGCGCGAAGACTCGCGGCCGGCGGAGAGAGGACGCGCGTGTCCATACTGGAGGTGCTCGGGCTGACGCTCGCGGCGTTCGCGGCCGGGGCAGTGAACGCCGTCGCCGGCGGCGGGTCGTTGATCAGCTTCCCCGCCCTCGTCGCGGCGGGGTACCCCGCGAAGACCGCGAACGTGACGAACACCGTCGCGCTCTGGCCCGGCTACGTCGGCGGCTCCCTTGGCTATCGCGAGCTGCTTATCCCGCAGCGCCGGACGATCGCGCTCCTGAGCGCCTCCAGCGTGGTGGGGGCACTCGCCGGCTCCGCGATCCTCCTGTCCACTCCGGAATCCGCCTTCGAAGCCATCGTCCCGTTCCTCATCCTCTTCGCCGCGCTCCTGCTCGCCGTCCAGAACCGAGTCGCGACGTTCGTCGCCGCCCACCGCCGGCGCGACCAGCCGTCCCACGCCGCTCCCCTCGAACTGCACGCGGCGGTGTTCGTACTGGCCGTCTACGGCGCCTACTTTGGCGCCGGCCTCGGCATTCTCACGCTCGCGGTCCTGGGCGTGCTCGTGCCCGACGACCTGCAACGTTCGAACGCGCTGAAGGGCGTCCTGTCCCTCGTCATCAACGCCGCAGCCGTCCTGTACTTCGCCGCGTTCGGACCAGTGGAGTGGATCCCGGCTCTCGTGATGGCCGCCGCCGCACTGGCCGGCGGCTATGCGGGCGCACACCTCGCGAAGCAGCTCGACCCCCGGCTCTTCCGCGCCGCGGTCGTCATCTTTAGCGCCGCAGCCGCGATCGCCCTGCTCATTCGTTGATAAGCGAAGTCCGACGTTAATCGAGCATTAACCCAGCGCGCCAACGATCGGATCACCCAGAGGGCTCAGATTCTGTTTCGGAGGAAAGACTACATGCGTGTAGCCCAGATCAGATGGTGGAAGGCGGCGTTGCTCGCCCTCGCCATCTCCAGCCTGGCACTCTTCGCCGTCGCGTGCGGCGATGAAGAAGACAGCGACGAGGACACCACCGCCACGGCCACCGCGGCGGCTGGCACCGGCACCGCGGCCGCAAGCGCGACCCCGGCCGGCATTGCCAGTGACCTCGGCAAGAACGACAGCGCCCAGATCACGGGGGCCGGCGCAACCTTCCCCGCCCCGATCTACCAGGCCTGGTTCGACGACTACAACAAGAAGGTCGCCAAGGGCGTCCAGGTCAATTACCAGTCGATCGGCTCGGGTGGCGGCATTCAGCAGTTCACCGAGGGCACGGTCCTCTTCGGCGCCTCCGACGCGCCGATGAGCGACGCGGAGCTGGCGAAGGTGCCCGACGCGGTCCACATCCCGATGGTGCTGGGCTCCGTCGTCGTCACCTACAACATCTCCGGACTCACCACCCCGCTGAAGTTCGACGGCGACACGCTCGCCAAGATCTACCTCGGCACGATCAAGAAGTGGAACGACCCGGCAATCGCCGCTCTCAACTCGGGCGCGAAGCTCCCGGATGCGGACATCCAGGTCGTCTACCGCTCCGACGGGTCCGGCACCACGTTCGTGTGGACCGACTACCTGACGGCTGTCTCCGCTGACTGGAAGAGCAAGGTTGGCGTGAGCAAGAACCCGAGCTGGCCGGTCGGCCAGGGTGGCAAGGGCAACGAGGGCGTTTCCAACGCCGTCCGGCAGACGCCGAACGCCATCGGCTACGTCGAGCTGAACTACGCCATCGAGACCAAGCTCGCCTTCGCTGACGTGAAGAACCAGGCCGGCAAGTTCGTCACCCCCTCGATCGACGGCACCAGCGCCGCGGCGGCTGGCGTGACGCTTCCCCCCGACTACCGGGTTTCGATCGTCAACGCCAAGGGTGACACTTCCTACCCGATCGCGTCATTCACCTACCTGCTCGTGCACAAGAACACGTCGAGCTGCGACGAGCAGAAGCCGCTCGTCAACATGCTCTGGTGGATCTTCCACGACAAGGCCGCGGCTGACACCGCCAAGACGCTGAACTACGCTCCGCTGCCGGCGGGCGTGCTGCCGAACGTCGAGGCGACGCTCAAGGGCCTCACCTGCAACGGCCAGCCCATCCTTCCCAAGGGCTAGTCGGCGCAGACTCGGATTGGCTATCGCAGGCCCGGACGCGCGTACGTCGCGTCCGGGCCTGCGTTTGAAGCGGGGTACACGTGGCGGGACTCGCAAAAGCAAGCAACCAACGCACGAGCCTGGTCAATCGCGTGCGCGTGGGCGACTGGATCTTCACGGCGCTCGTTTCCGTCGCCGCGCTGACCGTGCTCCTAGTGATCCTCGGGCTGTTCTACGAGCTCATCGAGCGGTCGTGGCCCGCGATCAAGCACAACGGATGGAGCTTTATCTGGGCGACTGAGTGGAACCCTCCGCGCGAGGTGTTCAACGCGGGCGCCTTCATCTTCGGCACCGTGGTCACCTCGCTGGCGGCGCTCATCCTGGCCACCGTCGTGGGCGTCCTGGTCGCCATCTACCTCGTCGAAATCGCGCACCCGAAGGTTGCCCGGCCCGTCTCCTTCATGGTCGAGCTCCTCGCCGCCATCCCCAGCGTGGTCTTCGGCCTCTGGGGTGTCTTCGTCCTCGGCGTGTTCATCCGTGACGACTTTGGACCGCTCTTCGTCGACATCTTCGGGTTCATCCCCATCTTCGACGGCACACCGCTCATCACCGGCATCTTCTCGGCGATCATCATCCTGGCGACGATGATCCTGCCCACGATCATGGCGGTGTCGAGAGACGTCATCGCTGCCGTTCCGCGCAGCCAGCGCGAGGGCGTCCTCGCCCTGGGCGCGACGCGCTGGGAGATGATCCGGCTGACCGTCCTGCCCTACGCGCGTTCCGGCGTCATGGGCGCGGCGATCCTCGGCCTCGCACGCGCGGTGGGTGAGACCCTCGCCGTTACCCTCGTCATCGGCAACCGGGTCGGCATCCCGAACACCATCTTCGACCCCGCCTACACGATGGCCAGCGCCATCGCCAACCAGTTCACGGAGGTGGAGAACGAACTGCACCGCGCCTCATTGCTCGAGGTCGCCCTGGTGCTCCTCGTCATCACCTTCCTCATCAACATTGCCGCCCGTCTGCTGGTCTGGCGTGTGACCGGCGGTCAGCGCGTATCGGTGGTGGAATAGATGGCCTCAATCGTCGAAGCGTCCGACCCGCTGCGGAAGCGCAGGCACTTCATCGACCACATGATGACTGTCGTCATGGTCGGCGCCGCCGTGGTCGGCATCATCCCGCTCATCCTCATCCTCTTCTACCTGCTGAAGGAGGGCATTCCCGGTCTGAGCCTGGACCTCTTCACGGAGGATCCCAACCGCCCGGGCCTCGAGGGCGGCGGCGTCCGCCACTCGATCGTCGGCAGCGCCATGATCGTGGGCGTCGCGACACTGATCGGCGTCCCGGTGGCCATCGGATGCGGCATCTTCCTCTCCGAGTTCGGCCAGAACCGCCTGGGGACCGCCCTGCGCTTCCTCGTCGACGTGCTCGCCGGCATCCCCTCCATCACCATGGGCCTCTTCGTCTACGGCCTGGTGGTGCTCCGCCAAGGGTCGTTCAGTGGGTTCGCGGGCGGTCTCGCGCTCGCCATCCTGTTCCTCCCCATCGTCGCGCGCATCACCGAGGAGATGATGCTCCTCGTGCCCCGCTCGATTCGTGAGGCATCGCTCGCGCTCGGGGCGCCGGCGTGGATGACCGCAATCCGAATCGTGGTCCCCACGGCCCTGCCCGGTATCGCCACCGGCGTCCTGCTCGCCCTGTCGCGCATCGCCGGCGAAGCCGCGCCGCTGCTGTTCACGACGCTGGGCAACCAGTTCTACAGCACCAACCTGTCGCAGGCCATGGACGCGCTCCCACTGCGGATCTTCGTGTACGCCGTGGGCCCGTACGAGTACTGGCATGAGCAGGCGTGGGCGATGAGTCTTATCCTTGTGACGTTCATCCTGGTGGTGAGCCTGATCGTGCGAGCGGTCATCGGCACCAGGGTGGTCGTCCGCAGCTAGCAGCTACCGCTGCGGAAGGCAGGTTCCAATGGTGCTTGACAACGAGCGTCGAACGGCGGCCCCAGACATGACCAGTGAGACCGAGACCCAGGGCTTCCAGTTCCAGCCGCAGAACGCCCTCAAGGCGTCGTCCGGGGCCGACGGCGCCGCGGCCACCCCCGGCGAAGTGGCCATCCGCGCTGAGAACGTGAACGCCTATTACGGCGCGAAGCACGCCGTCGGCGACGTGTCGATGGACATCTACGCCCGCAAGATCACGGCGCTGATTGGCCCCTCGGGCTGCGGCAAGTCCACCTACATCCGCTGCTTCAACCGCATGCACGAGTTCAGCCCGGGCGCCCGCGTCGAGGGCCACATCTACCTCGAGGGCACGGACATCTACGCGCCGGACGTGGACGCCACCCGTGTCCGCCAGCGCATCGGCATGGTCTTCCAGAAGCCCAACCCCTTCCCCACGATGTCCATCGAGGAGAACGTGGCGGCCGGCCTCCGCTTCACCAACATCCGCAACCGCTCCGAGATCCGCGACCGCGTGGAGACCGCGCTCAAGCAGGCCGCCCTCTGGGATGAGGTCAAGGGCGACCTCAAGAAGGGCGGCATCGCGCTCTCCGGCGGACAGCAGCAGCGTCTTTGCATCGCGCGCGCCATCGCCGTCGAGCCGGAGGTCGTCCTTATGGACGAGCCCTGCTCCGCCCTCGACCCCATCGCGACCCTCAAGGTCGAGGACCTGATGCACGGTCTCGCCGAGCGCTTCACCATCGTCATCGTCACGCACAACCTCCAGCAGGCCGCGCGCGTCAGCGACTACACCGGCTTCATGCTCGCCGGAGAGGACGGCGTCGGCCGCCTCGTCGAGTACCGGCCCACCCAGGACATGTTCACCAACCCCCAGGAAGACCGCACCGAAGCCTACATCACCGGCCGGTTCGGCTAGGCCGGAGGGAGAGGCAAGCATGTCGCGCGAAGAATTCCACAGGAATCTGCGGGGCCTCCAGGATGGCGTGCTCGAGATGGGGTCGATGGTCGACCGCCAGATCGAGCGCTCCATGCAGGCCCTCGTCGACCGCGATATCCCGCTCGCTGAGGCCGTCATTCGCGACGATGTCGAGGTCAACCGCGCTCGCTTTCACCTCGACAACATCTGCCTCTCGCTGCTCGCGATGCAGGCGCCGATGGCGAGTGATCTGCGGTTCATCGTCTCCGTGCTTTCGATGATCACCGACCTCGAACGCATGGGCGACCACGCCGAGGGCATCGCCCGCATCGTCCTCCTCATGCGAGACGAACCGCTGGTGAAGCCCCTCGTGGACATCCCGGCGATGGCGAGCGGTGGCCGCCAGATGCTCAAAGCGGTCCTCGACGCCCTCGTACAGGGCGATGAGGAAGGCGCCTACCGGGTCGGCGCGATGGACGACGATGTCGACGTGCTCTACGACCGTGTCTACCACGACCTCGTGGGCATCATGATCACGGACCAGTCCACGATCGAGGCCTGCACCCACCTCTTGTGGATCGCGCACAACCTCGAACGCATCGCCGACCGTTGCACCAATATCGCTGAACGCGTCGTCTTCACGAAGACCGGGATGCTCCCGGAGATGGACGTCTCGACGTACTAGTCGCCTGCGGCCACCGGCTCCGGCGCCCCCTCCACCGAGGGCCGCGCGCCGGAGCCCGGCCGCAGGATGAGCACCGCCACCAGGCTCGCCCCGATCGAGATGAACACCCCCGTCGCGAGGGCCGATGTGCTCGCGTCGACGACCCGGCTGTACGCGATGTTGTACCCAGACGCGATCAGCATCTGGCTGAACCCCAGCGTCGCCGAGGCCAGCCCCGCCATCGCCGTGAACGGCACCAGCGCGGACGCCATCGCGGGCGCTCGTGTCATCCCCAACCCCAGCGCTACCACGAACATCGGCAGCAACACCGCCGCGACATGATGCACCCCCGCCCACGCAAGCAGCGCGAGCAGCGTCGCCGCGCTTGCCGCCGTCGTCACGCCCACGAGCACCGCTCGATGGGTCCATCCCCGTCGTACGAGGCGTGCGGAGAGCGCCGCACCGGCCATGATGCCGCCCGCAACGAACGCGAAGCTCAGCCCGTATAGCCGCGCGCTCAGCCCCAGCTCATCGATCAGCACGAACGACGACGAGGAGATGAACACCAGCTGGCCACCGAACATCAGGCCCATGATCAGCGCATACGTCACGAACGTGCGGTTCGAAAGCAACGTGCGGTAGTCCGCCAGCAACCCGGCGCCGGGCGGAGCATCCGGATGCCGCCGGTTCGTCTCCGGCAGCAGCACGATGTAGGCCACCAGCAGCACCGAACCCAGCCCGGCGAGCGTCACGAACACCGAGTGCCAGCCCCACGCGTCGTGCAGGAACCCTCCGATGATCGGCGCGATGGCGGGCGCCAGGGGCAGCGCGATCGCCATGTACGCGATTACCCTGCCTGCGCGCTCCCGCCCGTAGACGTCGAGGACGATCGCCTGCCCGATCGCCGGGCCGGCGCCGCCCCCGAGCCCCTGCAGCACCCGCCCCAGCAGCAGCGTCGTGACCGAGTGGGCGCTCAACGCAAGCAGGCTGCCGGCGATGAACAGCACGAGGCCAACAAGCAGCGTCGGACGGCGCCCGTGACGGTCGGAAAACGGCCCGTAGAACAGCTGCGACCCCGCGAAGCAGACCAGGAACAGCGTCACCGCGAGCTGCAGCGTCGCCTCACGTGCCGCGAACTCCTCGGATATCGTGGGAAGCGACGGCAGGAACATGTCCACCGACAGCGGGGCCATCGCGGTCAGCGCGATCAGCAGCACCAGCGCGGGCAGCGACTTGGCCCGCCGCTGATCGAAGGCGTCGGATCGAGGATTGCCGGCCGCGCTACTCACCGAGCGCCCGCTGCACCAGCGCCCGACCCCGCTCGCTCAACTCGAGGCCCAGCGCAAGCTGCCGGCCCGCAGGGCTCATCTTTCGCCACGACTTTCGCAACACCTCGGCCATCCGCTCGTCATCGTCGACGGTGCTCGCGGTCTGATCGAGCTGGAGTTCGAGGAACACGAGGCAGAGCCCGTCCTCGAGGGTTTGTACCTCCGGATCGAGCGTCAGCCGCTCCTTGCGCACGATCTGCTGCACGCGCGTGATCGTCGCGGCGCCGTACCCCACCGTGCCGAGGATGCGGCCGGCCTCGTCGGCGTGGAACCGGTGGAGGTCACGCCGCCACTGCAGGTATGCGGTCCGCCCCTTCGGGTACGAAGCCCGCGGCATGACCCAGCGCCGGATGTGGTGCGCTCGCGCCGCCAGCAACAACTCCTCGCTGGGCTGATCCGCGATTCGCCGCACCCAGCCCGTCAGCAACTCCGCGTGCACAAGCTCCTTGGGTCGGGGGCCCTCGGCTGTCGCCACGACGTTCGGGTCCTCCGCGTTCGCCGCATCGATCAGCTGAATCGCCCGCTCGAATCGGCTCGATGTCTCCATGTCAGCCCGCCATTCCCATGGCTCCGCGATTTGGTAACGCCCCGCTTGCATATTGAGGCGGTCGCGCCGCGGGTGTAGCATGGGCGCATTATCGTCAAACTTGACCTTGTTACTCAACTTTGGCGATGATAGACCCCGTCCACCGAGGGAGATTGGCCATGACCACCACCCGCACCGACGCTCCCGGACGCGTGATCCCGATCCTCCAGCAGGAGTTCGAGGACTTTCGCACCGAGGCTACCGCCTTCCTCGAAGGCAAGACCGAGGAGGCGATCTTTATCGGCTTCCGGCTGAAGCAGGGTGTCTACGGCCAGCGCCAGCCGGCGCGCCAGATGATCCGCGTCAAACTCCCCTTCGGCGCCGTCACAGCCGACCAGCTCGACGCCTTCGCGCGCGTCGCCGAGGAGTACGCCCCCCTCCGCAAAGGCCACATCACGACCCGCCAGAACTATCAGTTCCACCACATCCCTCTCGAGCGGATGACGGAGGTGCTCGAGCTCCTCGGCGATGTCGGCCTCTCGAGCCGAGAGGCATGCGGCAACACCGTCCGCAACGTCACCGGCGACCCGTACGCGGGCGTCCGTCCTGACGAGCCCTTCGACATCTCGCCGTACGCAGGCGCCTTCGTGCGCTACTTCGTGCGCCAGAACCTCACCCAGTTGCTCCCTCGCAAATGCAAGGTCGCCTTCACCGGGAGCGCTCAGGACGAGGCCATCACCGACATCCACGACATCGGCTTCATCCCCGAGATCCGCGAGGTCGACGGCGTGCCCACGAAGGGCTTCAAGATGGTCGCCGGCGGCGGCCTCGCGATCATGGCCCGTCACGCCGTGACGGTCCGCGAGTGGGTCTCGGTCGACGACTACCTGCGTGTCTCCGAGGCCGTCCTGCGCATCTTCAATGCCGCGGACGAGCTGCGAAAGAACCGCGCCAAGGCCCGCCTCAAGTTCCTCGTCCATCGTGTCGGGGAGGCTGAGTTCAACCGCATGGTCGACGAGGAGCTGTCGAAGCCCTGGGCCGATCAGCGCATCAGCCCGGACGACCTCCTCTTCCTCGACGACGAGGAGGCCGACGCCCCGGCACACCCGGCGAACGTGCAACAGCCCGGCGACGACCGCGCGGCCTTCGAGCGCTTCGTCGCCTCGAACGTCCGCGATCAGCGCCAGGCGGGCTACTGCACCGTGGACGTGAAAGTCCCTCAGGGAGACATGTCCCCCGAGCTGTTCCGAGGCGTCGCGGACATCCTGCGCACGTACGGCAACGGCCGCGCCCGCACCTCGGTGAACCAGAACATCGTGCTGCGCTGGATCCCGGAGGGCAGCCTCTACGCCGTCTGGAAGGAGCTCCAGGCGCTGGGCCTCGCCGAGGCCGGCTCCGGTGAGATCACCGACGTCGTCTCCTGCCCCGGCACCGACTCCTGCAAACTCGGCATCACCTGCTCGATGGGCCTCAACCGCGCCATCTCCGCCAAGCTCTACGAGATGAACATCGAGGACCCGACGACGCGCAAGATGCGCATCAATATGAGCGGCTGCCCGAACTCCTGTGGCCAGCACCACCTCGCGAGCATCGGCTTCCACGGCGCCGCCATCAAGGCTTCGAATGACGCCGACCGCCAGGTGCCCGCCTACCACATCTTCATGGGCGGCGCCCGCGGCGACGGGCACATCCGCATCGGCCAGCTCATCAAGGCCCGCATCCCAGCAAAGCGCGCCCCCACCGTCGTCGAGCGCTTCATCCGCTACTACGAGGCTGAGCGCCAGAGCCCGGACGAGGAGTTCAACGCGTTCTTCGACCGCGTCGGCCCCGCCCCTTTCGACGCACTCCTCGCCGACCTCACCATTCCGCCCGAGTTCTCACTCGACAACATGGGCGAGTTCATCGACTGGGAGCGCGACGGGCTCTACGTCCTCGAGCGCGGCGAAGGCGAGTGCGCGATCTAGCGCCCCGGCCCACAGGAAGACAGGCAGCGACCATGACCACCGAGACCACGGCCACCGAGGCGGATCTGCGCGAGCTCGCCGCGATCGAGGAGGCCTCGGCCGCCCTCGACCACGCCGAGCCCGAAGAGATCCTCCGCTGGGCGATCGACCGCTACGGCGAGGGCCTCACCCTCGCCTGCTCGTTCGGCGGCATCTCCGGCATGGTCCTCATGGACATGGTCCAGAACCTGGCTCCGTCGACCGAGGTCTTCTACCTCGACACCGACTACCTGTTCCCCGAGACCTACGAGATGGTCGACGTGGCAAAAGCGAAGTGGACGGCCGCCAACATCGTTGGCTACCGCACGGACGTCTCCATCGAGGAGCAGGCGCGCATCCACGGCGCCAACCTGTGGGAGCGTGACCCTGACCTCTGCTGCGAGATCCGCAAGGTCGAGCCCAACCGCCGCGCCCTCGCCGCCAGGTCCGCCTGGATCTCCGGCCTGCGCCGCGACCAGTCCGCCGACCGAGGCTCCACGCCGGCCGTGCAGTGGGACGCCAAGTTCGGTCTCGTCAAGGTCAACCCGCTCATCAACTGGGACGAGAAAAAGGTCTGGGCCTACATCTTCAAGCACAGCGTCCCGTACAACCCGCTGCACGACCGCGGCTACCCCAGCATCGGTTGCATGAACTGCACCAAGCCGGTGAAGCCCGGTGACGACCCTCGTTCGGGCCGCTGGTCCGGCATGGACAAGGACGAGTGCGGCCTGCACACCGCACCCTAGCGACTCGAGGCTGATCCGCGGCGCCCTCCACGGGCGCCGTGTGACGAGAAGCGACTGCACAGTTCGGAGAGGATGAACGTGGGGCAACAGGGATTTGTCGTGTGGTTCACCGGGCTCTCGGGCGCCGGTAAGTCGACGCTCGCCGAGTATCTGGCGCCGATCCTCCGCGAGCGCGGCGTGCCGGTCGAGATCCTCGACGGCGACGAGGTGCGCACCAACCTCTCGAAGGGCCTCGGCTTCTCCAAGGAAGACCGCGACACCAATATTCTCCGTATCGGTTACGTCGCGAAGCTCCTCGCCCGCAACGGCGTCTGCGTCATCACCGCGGCGATCTCGCCCTACGCCGACATCCGGCAGCAGGTCCGCGACTCCGTCGACAACTTCATCGAGGTGCACGTCGACTGCTCCATCGATGAGCTGTCGCGCCGCGATGTGAAAGGCCTCTACGCCAAAGCGCTGCGAGGCGAGATCGCGAACTTCACCGGCGTCTCCGACCCCTACGAGGCTCCCGACCGCCCCGAGGTGCGTGTGAACTCCGAGCACCAGACCGAGCAGGAGTCGCTGGGCGCGATCCTCTCCTTCCTCGAGCAGCGCGGACTCGTGCCGGCGGCCGCTCGTGCCTGACCTCATCGCGCCGCACGGCGGCCGGCTCAACGAGGGCCTCGTCACGGGCGACGCCGCCGAGGCCCTCGCCGAACACGCCCGCTCACTCAAGACCGTCACGCTCGACGCTCGCCAGGTCACCGACCTCGAGCTGCTCGCCGTCGGCGCACTGAGCCCACTCGATGGTTTCATGGGCAAGGCGGACTACGACCGCGTGGTCGACGACATGCACCTCGCCAGCGGCGCCGTCTGGAGCGTCCCCGTCACCCTCGGCGTGACTGCCGAGGAGGCTCGCGCCCTCGTCGGCGCCGAGGTCGCGCTCCTCACTCCAGAGGGCACGCCCCTTGCCGTCATGCAGGTCGCCGAGGCCTTCGACGCCGACCGCCCGCGCGAGGCTCTGAAGGTCTACCGCACCGAGGATATGGCGCACCCCGGCGTCGAGGCGATCTTCACCCAGGGGGACACGCTCATCGGCGGCTCCGTGCAGGTCTTCGCCCTCCCCCCCGACCCCGAGTTCCCGGAGTACCGGCTCACCCCCGCGCAGACCCGCGCCCACTTCGAGGCGCGGGGCTGGCGCACCGTCGTTGGCTTCCAGACCCGAAACCCCGTGCACCGCGCGCATGAGTACCTGCAGAAGGTCGCCCTCGAGACCATCGACGGCCTCCTGCTGCACCCCCTCGTCGGCGAGACTAAAGAAGGCGACATCCCCGCGGATGTACGCATGAAGTGCTACCGCGTCCTGCTCGACAACTACTACCCGCAGGACCGAGTGCTGCTCTCCGTGCTGCCCGCCTCGATGCGTTACGCCGGACCGCGAGAAGCGATCTTCCACGCGATCATGCGCCAGAACTACGGCTGCTCTCACTTCATCGTCGGGCGCGACCACGCCGGCGTCGGCGACTACTACGGCACGTACGACGCGCAGACGATCTTCGACGAGCTGGCGCCTGGCGAGCTGGCCATTACCCCGCTCAAGTTCGAGCACACCTTCTTCTGTCGTGCCTGCGCTTCAATGGCGAGCACCCGCACCTGTCCGCACGCATCTGACCACCACGTCGTCCTCTCCGGGACGAAGGTGCGCCAGATGCTCGCGGCTGGCGAGGTGCCGCCCGTCGAGTTCTCGCGACCCGAGGTCGCCCAGGTCCTCATCGACTCGATGCGGACCGAGAGCGTGAGCGTCTGACTGTGGCCGATGCCCCGCCGGCCGGGGCCCCACGGCCGTTAGGTCACCGGCTGGTCTCGATCCTGCCGGTGCGTCTCCACCGGCCGACGCTTGTCACCGCGAACACGCTCCGCCTCGCCGTCGGCGGGGCGATCGTGTTCTATCTGTTCGTCCTCGCGCTGCGCCTGCTCTCCGCCTCCTCCAGCGGTGTCGCCGACCTGCTGGCCCGCATCGGCGCCGACGGTCCGCTGAACCTCCTCGGCTTCGGCTGGCTGCTTGCATATGGTGCGCTCTCCGGTTCTCCCGTCGCCGCGCTGTCGCTCTCACTCCTGCACGGCGGCGCCGTCACCACGTCCGAGGCGCTCGGCATGGTGTCCGGCTCTCGATTCGGCGCCTCGATGATCGTCCTCGTCGTCGGCTTCGTAGCCTACGTCCGGGGCCGTGGACGCCCCGATGGCATCTACGTCGGCGTGATCGCGCTGCTCACCACCGCCACGATCTACGCGCCCGCCACCGCACTCGGCTTGCTCCTGCTCCGGGCCGGCTGGTTGCACGGCGTGGTGGACGACGTCCCGCTTCAGTGGGGCGATGCCCTCGCCGAGGTCGCACGCCCCGTCGTGAGCACGATCGACGGGCAAGTCCCCGGTGTCGCGGTCTTCCTGCTCGGCATCGGCTCATTGCTCGCGGCCTTTACCCTCTTCGACCGACTGCTCCCCAACCTCGATCCCCCGACGCCGCGCATCGAGCGCTTCTCGCAGCGCTTCCGCTCGCCACGGCGCATGTTCCTCCTCGGCGCCGCGATCACGTCGCTGACAATGTCGGTCTCGATCTCTCTGACGATCCTCGTGCCGCTCACGATGAAGGGGGTCGTCCGCCGGACAGACGTCATCCCCTACATCATGGGCGCGAACATCACGACCTTCATCGACACGCTCTTTGCCTCCTTCCTGGTGCCCGGGGGCGGAGCCACCGAAGTCGTGATCGTCGAGATGCTCTCCGTGACCACCGTGTCTCTGGGCGTGCTGGTGTTCCTGTATGGACCGTACTCCCGGGCACTATTGGGAGCAGCCCACCTGGTATCGTCCCGCCTGCGCTGGCTCGGCGTCTTCCTTGCCATCATGGCCGTCATCCCCCTCGCACTGCTGTTCCTGTAACCCCCGCTGTCCGTCCTCAGCTACGATCGAAGGCGGAGGCATCCCATGCCCGGCCGCATTCTCATCGGGACAGCGTCCTGGACAGACAAGCCGCTCATCGAGAGCGGCCGCTTCTACCCGCCCGAAGCGAAGACCCCCGAGGCACGCCTGCGCTACTACGCGACACAGTTCCCCCTCGTAGAGGTGGACTCCACCTACTACGGCCTCCCTACCGTTGAGAACGCCGAGCGCTGGGTCGAGCGGACGCCATCTGGATTCGTCTTCGACGTCAAGGCATACTCGCTGTTCACCGAGCATCCGACACCGGTCGCGCGCCTGCCGAAGGCGCTGCAGGCGATCCTCCCCGCGGGCCTCATCGGGAAACGCACCTTCAGCCGTGACGATGCCCCCGCCGAATTCGTCGACCTCTGCTGGTCCACCTTCAACGACGCGCTCCTGCCGCTGCATGACGCCGGCCGCCTCGGCGCCATCGTGTTCCAGTTCCCTAAGTGGGTGTACCCGAGCGCCTACACGCACCGCTACCTCGAGGAGATCCGTGAGCGGCTCGGCGCCTACCGCGGTGCCGTCGAGTTCCGCCAGGCGCGCTGGCTCGATGCCGGGCATCAGGAAGAGACCCTCGCGCTCCTCGGTGACCTCGGCCTGACATACATCTGTGTCGACGAGCCACAGGGGTTTCCGTCGTCGGTCCCACCCGTGGCCGCGGTCACCACTCCAGGTCTCGCGTACGCCCGCTTCCACGGCCGCAATACCGACACCTGGGAGAAGCGCACGGAGACCTCATCCGAGCGCTTCGACTACTACTACCCGCCCGCCGAGCTCGACGAGTGGGGCCCAAAGGTCGCTGACCTCGCGCGCGACGCCGACGAGGTGCACCTCATCATGAACACCAACAACTTCGACCAAGGCCCCGAGAACGGTCGCCGCCTTGAACACACCCTCCGCGACCGCGGCATCGAGGTGGTACACTCGGCGCCGGCGGTCGCTCCCACCCCTGCCCTACAGCCGGATCCCCAGGGGAAGCTCTTCTAAACCGCAATGTCCGTTCAAGCTCGCCGTCTCTCTCGCCGGACGTTCCTCGCCCTCACTGGCTCCTCGGCTGCCGCGCTCCTCGCCTGCGGAGGCGGTCCCGCCCTGGTCGCTCCAAGCGAGGGCGATGACGCCGCACCTCCCGGTCCTGCGCTCCTGCCGGCAACCCCCGGCGTCACCCCCACACCGACCCCGCGGCCAGTGCCGGCCGCGGGGCGGGTCGAACGCCTCCTGCTCTCCGGCACGCCCTGGGAGACAACCCTGGTGGCAGCGCACAGCGGGCGGCCGGGCTCGGCGGTCATGTTCCTCGGCGGCGTCCACGGAAATGAGCCAGGTGGGTGGCTGGCCGCCGAGGAGCTCGCGAGCTGGCAGCCGTCCGCCGGCAGCATCCTCGTCATCCCGCGCGCGAACATCGTAGCGACCCGTGCGTTCGAGCGGACGCTCCCCGAACTCGGCGACCTCAATCGCCTCTACCCCGGGTCACCCGCAGGCATACTGCCGATGGAGCGCATGGCCGCCGCCGTCATTGAGGTCGCCCGCGAGTTCGGCGTCGACCTGCTCATCGACATGCACGAGTCCTGGGGGTTCTTCGCCGAGCGGGTCCAGAACGGCACGGCGTTCCTTGGTCAGACGGTCACCAGCAGCAGCGGTCCCGAGTTCGAGACGATCGCCCCCGCCCTCATCGCCCGCGCGAACGCGAACATCCCACCGGGACGTGACCGCCTCGTGACGCGGGACCAGTTCCCGCTTCCCGGCGCCACACCGGCGACGACACCCCCCTCGAACGCCACGCTGGGCCGCGGCAGCAGTTCGCTCTCTCTCGGCCGGCACGTCCCTGGCCTGACCCCCGTGCTCGTCGAGATGGGGCAACAGGACCAGCCGGAACATCGTCGCGTCGCGCTCCACCTCGAGGTTGCGCGCGCCGCCCTTGAGCTGCGTGGTGTGGCCTGAATCAACGCCCCGCCGTTGCCGCGAACGCCGTCACTGCGTACCGTGACCATCGATCACTTGCATCAACATCGAGCCGGGCAGCGAACGCCGCACGAGGGGGGACGACGTGGACGAAGGGCGATGCCAGCGCTGTGGGCACCCGGAAGCGGCCCACCTCGAGTCGGGGCCGGACGGAAACCCGTGGTGCAGACTCTGCTATGCCCATCAGCAGCTGCACCGCCTCAAGGATCACTCCTTCGAAGCGTAGTCGGCGGAACAGCGAACAGCGCCGAGGGTCTGCCTCGGGTACACTGACGGTGGCGGGATTCGGATCAGGTTGGTAATCGGTAGCCTCTGGCGCCGAGGGTTGATGCCGATGCGCCCGCGCCCGCTCATCCTGACCACGCTCTTGCTCGTCGTCCTCGGCATCGTCGGGTCGCGCCCGGTCGGCGCGCTCGAGTCCGGGCGGGACGCCGTCGTGCAGGCTGATGGTGACTGCCTGCGCCTCCGCGCGGCCGCGAGCGTGTCCGGCCAGATCCTCACCTGCCTCCCCGAGGGCACCACGGTCTCCGTCCTCCCCGCGAGCGTGAACGCAGATGGCTTCACCTGGCGTCTCGTGGCCATAAACGGGCAGACCGGGTGGGTGGTTGAGCAGTACCTCTCCCAGGCCGAGGCCCCATCCGAGCCGGTCGCCCCCCCTGCCCCCGCGACGGGCGCCCTCAGCGGCCTGCTGCCGGCCTCTGGTGGCGGTGCACTGGTCGTCTGGGGTGGCGGGCCGACCACCGAACTCGTCGACCGTATCGGACGGCACGGCTGCGAGGTCGTCTCGCTCTGGGTGACCGACTCCGCCGGTGCCTTCATCAGCAACATCGTCGGGGCGCCCGATTTCGCCAACGCCTCGTGGAGCGCCCGCTATCCCGGTGGGCAGTTGCCCCCGCGTTCGCCCTACATCGCCCTCTGCGAGGCAGGCGCTGTCACCGAGGCCTCCCCCGCACCGATCCCTGCCTCGACGCCCGAGATCACCGGTGACCTGCCTGCGGCGGGCGGCTTCGGACTCGTCGTCTGGGGCGGTGGCAGCGCCGGCGACCTGGTCGCGGCGGCGCAGGCGCGTGGCTGCGACGCCGCCTCCGCCTGGACCAACGACGCCGCAGGGCGGTTCGTCAGCTACATCGCCGGGGCCCCGGCGATCGCCAACGCTGACTGGGACATCCGCTTCGAGGGCGGCCCAATGCCGGGTGACTCGGCCGTCGTGGTCGTCTGTCGCGGTCGCGAGGCGCCACCGTCCGACGGCGCCGGTCCCCTCGGGCCGCCCGGCCTGCCGCCCGGTATCCCCGCATTGCCGCCGGGGCCCGCCGGCAACGTCTAGCCGCGCGAGACCCTACGCCGCAGCGTCGTACCGCGCGGAGAGATAGTGCTCGGCACGGATAGCAGCCGTCACGCCGTCTCCCGCGGCCGTCACGAGTTGCCGCGCCGACTGCCCCCGCAGATCGCCGGCCGCAAACAGGCCGGGGACGTCCGTCTCCATCCATTCGTTCACCACGACGTGCCCACCTGCGTCGCGACGCGTCAGGCCCTCGAGCAGTTCCGAGGATGGCCGCTGCCCAATGAAGACGAACATCGCGGCCACGGGCAGCTCGTGCGACTCGTGGGTCTGCACGTTGCGCAGCACCAGCGACTCGACGGCGGAATCCCCGTTGACACGCTCCACGACGGTGTTCCAGGTGAACTCGATTCTCGGCGACCGGAACGCCCGCTCCTGCAACACCTTCGAGGCCCGCAGCTCATCCCGACGGTGGATGACGTGCACCTTCGAGGCGTACCGCGTCGTGAACAACGCCTCGTCGAGTGCCGCATCGCCGCCACCAACGATGGCCACCGGAACGTCTCGGAAGAACGCCGCGTCACACGTGGCGCAGTACGACACGCCCCGTCCAGTAAGCTCCTCCTCGCCTGGGACGCCGAGGCGCGTCGGCTCCGCGCCCGCCGTGACGATCACCGAGCGGGCGTGTACCGGTCCGCCATCGGTGCTCAGGACGAACCCGTCGTCCACCGTCCGCAACGCGGTCACGGCCTCGTACCGGGTCTCCATCCCGAACCGCTCGCCCTGCTGGCGCATCGCGAGCGCGAGGTCCAGTCCGTTCACCCCCTCGGGGAAGCCGGGGTAGTTCTCCACCGTCGAGGTGGTCGCGATCTGCCCGCCCACCACTCCGCGCTCCCAGAGCACGGTTCGCCGCAGCGCTCGCGCCGCGTACAGCCCGGCCGCGAGCCCCGCGGGCCCGCCACCGATGATGCCAATGTCGATGCGCTCCATCTCCGTGACCTCCTGCGCCACCGCGGCATCCCCGCGGCCGCGGATGGGCGTGAACGGCGAGGGGTGACAAACGCAGACGGCGGGTCGCCCCGCCGTCTGGAATCAGTTGCCCGTGCCGGCTCCTAGAGGACGGCGTCCAGGCGCTTCTGCAGGTCGCTCTTCGGACGGAACCCCACGATCTGACCCACGATCTCGCCCTGCTTGAATACCAGCAGGGTCGGAATCGACCGGATACCGAACTGACTCGCCACGCGCGGGTTCTCGTCCGTGTTCAACTTCAGGAACTTCACGCGACCGTCGTACTCGCCTGCCAGCTCCTCGACGATCGGCGCCACCATGCGGCACGGGCCGCACCACGGTGCCCAGAAGTCTACGAGGACGGGGGTGTCGCTCTGCAGGACGTCCGCGTCGAAGGTCGTGTCGGTCGTGTCCGCCGGGTGTGCCATGCCGCTTCCTTTCGTGCCATGATCGTACTCAGGTTCCAACTGTGCCGTCCGAAGTGTGCTCGCGAAAGGCGTTGACACGGTCGGTCAGTACAGGCTAGATTCTAGATACCCCTCTGGGGTATGTCAAGGCCGGAGGACACCGATGGCAGAGCCCGCTTCCCCCGAACAGCTTCGCGCCCGCTTGAGCCGCATCGAGGGTCAAATCCGCGGCATCGCCAAGATGCTCGAGAGCGAGCGCCCCTGCGAGGATGTCGTCACCCAGCTCATGGCCGTACGCTCTGGCATCGACACGGTGGGCGCGCTCGTCCTCGACCTCCATCTCGGCAACTGTATCGGCTGCGCCGAACCCACCGAGCGCGTCGAGCTCCTGCGAGATTCCATGCGCATGTGGTGGCGCTTCGCGCCCGGCGCCGCGGGCTTCGCCGTTGGCGGACTGGACGCGGCGAACGAGGTCCCACAGACCGAATCCGCCAGCTGACGAGCTGCCCTCAGCGTCCCATCTGCTCCGTCGGCACCGCCGCGAGCGCATCGATCATCCCGCGCTCCACCGCCGCCGCCGCTGTGCGAATCGCGTTCGCGATCGTCCCCGCGTCACTCCGCCCATGCGCCACGAACACGGCCCCGTCCACTCCCATCAGCGGCGCCGCGCCGTACCTCCGATAGTCGAGGCGAGCCGCCATCGATCGCAGCGAAGGCCGCAACAGCAACCCGCCGACCCGCGCGCGTAAGGACTGGGATGCAACCGAGCGCATCTCCGTGAACAGCATCTCGATCAGGCCTTCCGCCAGCTTCAGCATCACGTTCCCCGTGAAGCCGTCGGCGACTACGACATCGACTTCCCCGCGGAAGACGTGACGCCCCTCGACGTTCCCGATGAAGTTGAGGTCGCTGGCCGCCAGTTCTTCGTGCGTCTCAATGAGCAGGGGAGTGCCCTTCGTGGGCTCCTCACCGATGTTGAGCAGCCCGACCCGCGGCCGCTCCACCCCGCCCACCGTGGCCATGTACGCCGCACCGAGATGCGCGAACTGCACCAGGTGCGACGGCCGGCACTCCGCGTTCGCCCCCGCATCGAGGAGCAGCGTCGAACCCGCCGGGATCGGCAGCACCGCGCCCAGCGCCGGCCGTTCGATGCCACGCAGCCGTCCCAGCACGACCAGCGCCGTTGCAAACACGGCCCCAGTGTTCCCCGCCGACACGAACGCCTGCGCCTCACGACGCCGCACGAGGTCGAGACCGACATAGATCGACGACTCTCGCCGGCGGCGCGCCTCGAGTGCCGCGTGCTCGCCCATCTCGATCACATCCGGCGCGTGCTCGATACGCAGTCCGCCGCCCGGTCGCGCACCCGCGCGCGCCAGCTCCCCCTCGAGGATGTCCCGCGGGCCAACGAGAACAACGTCGATGCCGCCTCGGACGGCCGACAGCGCGCCGCCCACCGTCGCCGCAGGCGCGTCATCGCCGCCCATCGCATCGAGGGCGATCACCGTCATTGCGCGAGTTCGAACACGGCGACCTGCCGCAGGTCGCCGTCGCCGAGGGGTGTCAGCTCGTAGTCGCCATACAGCGCCGTCATCTCCAGGCCCGCAAGCCGTCCGGCCAGCTCCAGCTCGCCGCTCGTGATCGTGCGCAGGTTGAATGCGTGGCTCACCCGTCGGAGCGGGCCTTCGTGTGGCTGGATGTCGTAATGGAACGTCACCTGGCGACGGCACTCCGACGGAATCCCGTCCACTGCCACGAGCTTCGTGACCATTCCGTCTCGCCAGGGACGTGTCCAGTGCGCCACCAGCGGCCGCGGACCCGAGGTGAAGTCCTCCGGCTGCGGCGCCTCCACGTCGATGATCGCAAGGCCGTCGTCCGCGAGGTGCGCCGCCACGGTCGCCAGTGCCGCCGCCACGTCGTCCACCGCGTCGAGGTGCTGCAGGCTCCCGAGCGGGATGAGCACGCTCCCGAACGTTCGACCGAGGCGGACATCGCGGATGTCCCCCTCGACAAGTTCGACGCTGAGCCCGCGGCAACGCTCGCGCGCCACCGCGAGCATCCCAGCACTGAAGTCCACGCCCACCACGTCCAGGCCCGCACCCGCCAGCTCGGCCGCGACGCGGCCCGTCCCGCACGCGAGTTCAAGCACCGCGCCGCGCTGGCGCGACGCCAGCTCGCGGTACATGACGACATCATCATCGAACTCCTCGAAGTCGAGGTCATAGAGCGGAGCGACAATTGACCAGGGGTCGGATGTGACGACTGGGGACACGAACCGATGCTAGGCGGCGCGATCTGGGGGGTCAATCGATGGGCCGGCACTGCCCGCCGCGGCGCCGTCGCCCCCTGCCCCAACGACAGCCTTGTGGATCTCTGTCGTCAGCCGCCGCACCTCCTCGGAGAGCCGCGCGATTTGCTCGGTCAGGCGCGTGTTCTGCTCGAGAAGCGTCATTGTGTTCTCCGCCAGCTGCTCCCGGTGTCGAGCGTCCGCCTCCGACCATGTCTTGTCCCGCTCGGCCTGCCGAGTCTGAGCGAGCAGGATCAGTGGCGCCGCATACGCCGCCTGCAGACTGAACGCGAGGTTCAGCAGGATGAACGGATACGGGTCGAAATGGAACAGCGCGACGACGTTCACCACGACCCACACCAGCACCACCAGCGACTGCCCGATGAGGTAGTGCGGCGTACCGAACAGCCTCGCGAGCCGCTCCGCCAGCTCGCCGAACCAGCCACTCCCGAACGGCGCTCCGAGGTGAGCGTGCGCGACGTGAAAGCGCATATGCGAAGCTTGCGGCTGCCTGCTCTTCATTGCATCGTCCTCCAGCTTCCGACCCCTGCGTTCCAGTCTGCCCCGCCCGCCGAGAGACCGCGCCCCAGGCCGTCGAATCCGCCAACTGACGCTCGGTGCCCGTCCCACTAGACTGAAGCCGAAGCCTGCACGGCCTCAGTGACCATCAGAAGCAGGGCACCGTGCACTACCAGCCGTCGCGCGCGCTCGGACTCCTTGTGGGCACGCTGCTCACGCTGTGGTCCGTGGGCGTCGCCGTGCTCCTTGCCAACAGCGGCATCGCCGCCGATGCGGGATGGCAGGTCTTCGTGACCTTCCTCGGCGCGACCCTGGCTGGCGCCCTCGCCATCCTCTTCGCCTTCTGGACGTACAGTCTCGCCACCATCGCCTACCTGCTCGACCGCAACGGGCTCGTCATCTCGTGGGGCCCGGCTCGCCAGATCGTCCCGTTGCGCGCCATCCGTCAGCTCGTCCCCGCCGCCTCCGTGGGCGTGCCCCGTATCCGAGGCGTCTCGTGGTGGGGGCACCACGTCGGTCGCGCCGAGGTCCCTCAGATCGGCACCGTCCTCTTTTACTCCACCCACCAGGCGAGCGAGCAGGTGCTCTACGTCGTCACGGCGGAGAAGAACTACGCCATCTCAGTCGAGGATCCCGAGGCGTTCGCGCGCGAGGTGCTGATGCGCCAGCGGCTCGGCCCCACCGCCGACGTCACGCACCACGTGGAGCGCTCCGGCGCATCGCTCGAATCATTCTGGGCCGACCCTCGTGCTCGCTGGATCGCGGCCGCGGGCGTCGTCGGTCTGGCGCTCGTCTGGGCTCAGGTCGCCCTTCGCTATGGTTCCATCCCTGAGCGCATGCCCCTCCACTTCCCCGTCAACGACACGCTAGTCTCCGCGGAGGGCCGCGAGGCAATCCTCGAGCTTCCGCAGACCGCAACGTTCTTGCTCGCGGCGAACCTGATCCTGGGCGTGATCCTCCATTCCTGGGACCGCATGGCCGGCTATGTGCTCTTTGCCGCCGGCGTCGCCGTGCAGCTCGCGATCTTCGCCGCGATCGTCATCGCGCTCTGGTAACCGCCCGTGTTTCGGCGGCCATTGCGTTCCGCTCGCCAACGTGCTGGAGTTGAGCCATGAATGACCCGGGAGAAGGGCCGCATTCATCGTCGAGCGCAGGTAGCGAGGAGCACGAGCGCCCCGCACCTGAGCCTCTCTTCGTCCGTCACGAGACCGCCGGCCTCGCCTTCGGACGCATTGATCAGGGCGACGGACTCGCCATCATCGGAGCCTTCCCGCTCGGTATCACCCTCGACGGCGTCGACCGCACAAGCACACAACGGACGTTCCTCGAGGCGATGGCGGTCGGTCACGCCTTCGTCGCCTATGACCAGCGCGGCAGCGGGGGCTCCGCCCCGCTCGGCGCCGGCGGCGACTGGGAGCAACTCGCCACCGACCTCTGGGCGGTCGCCGATGCCGCCGGATTCGAGCGCGCCATCCTCTACGGCGTCTTCGATGCGGGCTACACGGCCATCCAGGCCGCCGCCATGCAGCCCGACCGTGTCCTAGGCCTGATCCTGAACTTTACTCCACCTTCCTTCAGGCACGCGGATGGCGTGCCCGATGAGCTGATGCATGCGTGGGCGCTGAGCACGGACCCCATCGAGGCCCAGCGGTTCGACCCCGTGCGCATGCTCCAGAACGTCGGCCTCGACGAGGGTGATTCGTCCGCCCTCGGCCAGGAGTGGCTCGCGTCCACGCTGCCGCAGACCGTCCAGGCTCGCGCGGCGCTCGTCGAAGCGTTCGACCCGCTTCCCCTGCTCCGCGAGTGTCAGGCGCCGGGGCTCATCATCGAACCGCGCCGCCGTCGCCTCTTCAACGGCTGGGGCGCCGCGCTCGCCGAGGCCTACCCGCACGGCAAGCTCGTGCAGCCCGCGCGCGGAAGCGAAGCGCTCGGCGCCATCTACGCCTACCTCGTCCTCCGGAGCATCGAGGCCGGCCCGCTCGCGAGCCGGCTCTCCGCCGGCCTCTCGCGTACGGTCGCCGCCAGCGAGCGTGCCGTCCGCGAGCTCGACCGCATCGTCGTCCCCGTCGACGGCAGCGTCGCGAGCGGACGCGCCGTCAATCTGGCTTGCCGCCTCGGCGAGGCGCAGAACGCCGAACTCGTGCTGCTCCACGTCGTAGCGGTGCCCCGCGCGTTCGCGCTGGACGACCCCTCCGCCGAGGCGGTGGAAGCAGGCGAGGCTGCCCTCCAGATGGGGTCGGCCATCGCCGCCCGTCACCACATCCGCTGGCGCACCCGCCTGGCGTACCAGCGCGAGATGATCGAAGGCATTGTCCGCGTAGCTACCGAGGAGGGCGCCGACCTCATCGTCATCGCCAACCCCGCGGCGGAGGCCGAAGGCCCGATCGGCGGCATCGTCGAAGAGCTGCTGCGCCGTGCCCCCTGCGAGGTCCTCGTCGACCGGGGCGACCACGTGGAAGTCGGCGCCTGATGGCGCGCGGGTGGGCGGTCCGCCACCCCTTCGGACGCCCGCTCCGGCGCAGCGAGCTGTCGCATCAGACCCTTCCGAAGCGGTACGCCCTGCCCGTCTTCGCCAGCGACAACCTCTCCTCGGTCGCGTACGCCACCGAGGAGATCCTGATCGTCCTCGCCCTCGCGGGCGCTGCCTACTTCGCTGACGCCACGTGGATCTCCGCCATCATCGTCGGGATGATCATCGTGCTGCTCGTCTCGTACAGGCAGACGATTTTCGCGTACCCCAACGGCGCCGGCGCGTACATCGTCGCGCGCGACAACCTGGGCAAGGGCCCCGCGCAGGTCGCCGGGGCCGCGCTCCTCATGGACTACATCCTGACGGTCGCGGTCAGCATCTCCGCCGGCGTCGCCAACTTCTCGAGCGGCATGCACCAGTTCATCCCGGACATCCCGGTCTTCAGCGACCAGGTGCGCGTCGCCATCGCCGTCAGCCTGCTGGGGATGATGTGGTACGTGAACAAACGAGGCGTCCGCGAGAGCGGTCGCGCATTCTCCATTCCCACGTACTTCTTCCTCGTGTCGATCTTCGTGATGCTCGGTGCCGGCTTCTTCCGCATGCTCACCGGCGACCTCAACCAGGTGCAGGACGTGAAGGACGCGATCGAGCCGACGCAGTCGATCAGCTTCTTCCTGCTCCTCCGCGCCTTCGCCAGCGGCTCCACCGCCGTCACGGGCATCGAGGCCATCAGCGACGGCATCCAGACCTTCCGCGAGCCCAGGTCCCGCAACGCCGCCAACACCATGGCCATCATGGTCGCGCTCGTCGCAATCATGTTCCTCGGGATCACCCAGCTGGCGGTCGAGACCGGCGCCCAGGCCAGCCACTCGGAGACGGTGATCTCCCAGATCGGCCGGACGGTGTTCAGCCCGCACTCGCCGTTCTACGTCGCGGTCATCTTCGGCACCGCGGCGATCCTCATCATGGCCGCAAACACCGCCTTCGCGGACTTCCCGCGTCTCGCCGCGTTCCAGGCCGGCGACGGCTTCCTGCCCCGGTGGCTACTCGACCGCGACAACCGCCTCGTCTTCGGTGTTGGCATCACCGTGCTCTCGCTCGCGGCCGCGGTGCTCATCATCGTCTACCGCGCCGATGTCTCGAGCCTCATCCCGCTCTACGCGATCGGCGTCTTCCTGTCGTTTACGCTCAGCCAGGCGGGGATGATCGTCCGCTGGCAACGGGCGCGCCGGACCCCCCCCGGGCAGCGCATTCCCCGCTACGCCGCCGGCAACATGCTGGTGACTACCCTCGAGTACGACCCCCGCTGGCCCTGGAAGCTGGCCATCTCCATGGTCGGCGCGGTCATGGCGGCCGTCGTCACCGTCATCTTCGCCGTCGCGAAGTTCACCGAGGGCGCATGGATCATCATCGTGGTCATCCCCGCTCTGGTGTTCCTGCTCTCCCGCATCCACTCCCACTACCAGCAGGTCGAACGCGAGATCGGCGCCGAGGAGATTGACGTCAGAGCCTACCTCGAGCGCCCCGTGCGGACGCTGCACATCCTCGTCGTGGGAGACCTGAGCAAGCACACGCTGCCCGCCCTGCGCGAGTTCGTGCATATGTCCGGCTACGGCGGGATCCGCCAGGCCGTTCACGTGAACGTCGATGACGAGGCGACCGCAACGCTGAAACGCCAGTGGCGCGACCTCGGCATCGACGCCATGGGCGTCCAGCTCGTCGTCCTGCCCAGCCACTTCGGCGCCGGCGACGTGATCGGCACGCTCAGCTCGTACGTGCACGGGGCCCTCTCCATCGACCCCGAGATCCGCGTGAACGTCGTAATTACCGACTGGGCGACGAACACGCGTTGGTGGGGCTGGCTGCTCACGCCCGCCCTCCATCACCTCACCGGCGCGCGCCTCCGCCTCGCCTTCCTCGCGGAGGACCGCGTCACGGTGACCAACTACCGCTACCTGGCGCGAGCGAACTCGGACGCGCCCGCCTGATCGCACTACGACCAGCGCCGATGTTTAAGCGCTTCTTTACTTTTTGTCTGCCGTGGGAGTAGGGTAGAGAGCAGGGGACCTCTCTCTTGCGCTACCTGCTTCGCCTCCTCCCGTACCTGAGGCCATACACGCGGCGTGTCTTCCTCACGTGGGTCTGCGTGTTCGCGTCCGGGGCCTTCGTCATGGTCAGCCCCGTCCTGGTCCGGCAGGCCATCAACCAGGGTCTGCGTCCCGTCCGCGAGGGCGATGCCATCGTCGGCCTCAACGGCAACGAGCAACTGCTCATCTTCGCCGCGCTCGCCGTCGTCGCCTTCGCCGTCGCTCGAGGTCTCACTGCCTTCGGACAGACGTACCTCGGCGAGACCGTCGGCCAGCACGTCGCCTACGACATCCGCAACGAGATCTACAACAACATCCAGCGGCTCAGCTACGCGTACCACGATCAGGTCGAGACCGGCCAGATCATGTCCAGGGCTACCCAGGACGTAGAGAACATCCGCATGTTCTTCGGCATGAGCCTCTTTCGGCTCGGCTACGTGGCGGTCCTCGTCGTGGTCGCCGTCGTCGGCATGTTCGTCATCAACCCCACACTCGCGCTCGTCAGCATCGTGACGGTGCCCGTCATCGCCTGGCGCTCCATCGTGATGAGCGGCCGCATGCGGCCCGTCTGGCAGGAGATCCAGCAGAGCCAGGCCGAGATGACCCAGACCGCCGAGGAGTCTCTCACTGGCATCCGCGTGGTGAAGGCCTTCAGCCGCGAGCCCTTCGAAAGCGAGAAGTTCCGCCGCACCGTCCAGCACCAGGCAGACCTGAACTACCAGCAGGCCCGCGAGATGGCGAAGCACCAGCCCCTCATGCAGGGTCTCTCGATGCTTCAGATCGCCATTACCGTCGGGTTCGGTTCGCTCTTCATCGCGCGTGGACAACTGCAGGAAGGCGACCTCCTCGCGTTCGTGCTCTGGCTCAACCTCCTCCAGCTGCCGATCCGCACGGTGGGCTTCCTGCTCAACGGCGTCGCTCGCTGCGTCAGTTCTGCCGAGCGCGTATTCGAACTCATCGACGCCCAGTCGGCCGTGACCGAGTCGCCCGACGCCGTCGAGCTCACATCGGTCGCCGGCGCCGTCCGCTTCGAAGGCGTCAGCTTCGGCTACGACCAGCTCAGCCCCGTACTCTCCGACATCAACATCGACGCGCAGCCGGGCCAGGTCATCGCCCTCCTCGGCCCGGCCGGCAGCGGCAAGTCAACGGTCGTCAACCTCATCCCGCGCTTCTACGACGTCACCACCGGCCGCATCACCATCGACGGCCAGGACATCCGCGGACTCACCATCGAGTCACTGCGGCGCAACATCGGCATCGTGCAGCAGGATGTCTTCCTGTTCATTGGCACCATCCGCGACAACATCGCCTACGGGAGGCCAGACGCGTCCCAGGAGGACATCGAGCGCGCAGCGAAGGCGGCCCGCATCCACGACTTCATCGTGAGCCTCCCCCTCGGCTACGAGGAGTGGGTCGGCGAACGAGGCGTCACGCTCTCCGGTGGCCAGAAGCAGCGCATCGCCATCGCGCGCACGCTCCTCCTCGACCCACGCATCCTCATCTTCGACGACTCCACGGCGAGTGTGGACGCCCAGACCGAGTACCTCATCCTCCAGGCGTTGCAGGAGCTCATGGTCGGTCGCACGACCTTCGTCATCGCCCAGCGGCTGCGCACCGTGATGCGCGCCGACGAGATCGTAGTCCTCGACCGCGGCCACATCGTGCAGCGCGGCACCCACGCCGCGCTCCTCGGGCAGGAGGGGCTCTACCGCACGATCTTCGACCTCGAACTGAAAGACCAGGAGGAAGCGCTCGGCGAGTATCTGGCCACCCACCGCAACGGCAACGGCAACGGTCGCACCGGGCCAGCGCCGTCCGCGCTGCCCGCCACCGAGGTCGCCGGCTGATGGGCATGTGGGGCGGCGGCGGCGCGGGCGGATGGAGCACCGGCATCGGTGGGCAGTCGATGGGTCCCGCACGCGCCGGCCGCGGCTCCGACGGCTGGGATGACGAGTACCTCGGCAAGGCCTACGACGCCGAAGTGGTGCGCCGCATCCTCCCCTACCTCCGGCCCTACCGCTTCCAGGCGACCGTCGCCTTCTTCGCGATGGTGCTCTCTGCCGCCATGAACTTCGCGCAGCCACTCGTGATCGGCTTCGCCGTCACCGCGGGCGTCCGCCGCGATGAGCGTCTGGTGCTGATCCTGCTCGCCGTCCTCGCCGCTATGGCCGTCGTCTACTGGATCGCCGCCTTCGTCCAGCAGCTCGTCGTGAACTGGCTCGGCAACAAGCTGCTCGTGCAGCTCCGCACGGACATGTACGACCACATGCAGGGCCTCTCGCTCAGCTTCTATGACGAAATGGAAGTCGGCCGCATGATCAGCCGGCTCACCAGCGACGTCACCGTGATCCAGGACCTCCTGACGAGCGGATCCCTCACCTTCGCCGCCGACCTGGTCGGCCTCGCGATCGTCGTCATCGTGCTGCTGCTGCAGGACTGGCAGCTCGCGCTCGTGACCTTCGCCGTCGTCCCGCCGCTGGTCCTCATCATGGTCTGGTGGGCCCGCCACGCGAAGGACGCTTTCGTCAACGTCCGCGTCCAGGTCAGCCAGCTCTACGGCACCCTCGCCGAAAACCTCTCCGGCGTCCGCGCCGTCCAGTCGATGTCTCGCGAAGACGAGAATAGCCGCCGCTTCGACCAGCTCAACCGCCAGAACCGCGCCGCCAACATCCGGGCCGCCGTGATGACCGCCGCCGTCATGCCCGCCCTCGAGCTCGCCGTCGCCATCGCGATGGCCGCCGTCATCATCGTCGGCGGCCTCCGCGTCCTCCACTCCACCGACGCCGACCTCGCGGTCTTCTTCGGCGTCCTCGCCTCCTTCACGATCTATGTTGGCCGCTTCTTCGACCCCATCCGCGACCTCGTCCTCCAGTACACGATGCTCCAGCGCGCCATGGCCGGCGGCGAGCGTGTCTTCGAGGTCCTCGACACGCCTCCTCGCATCCAGGACCGCCCTGATGCGATCGAGCTCGAGACCATCGAGGGACGGGTCGACTTCGACCACGTCTCGTTCCACTACGTCGAGGGCATCCCCGTCCTCGATGACATCGACCTCCATGTCGCCCCCGGCGAGACTGTGGCCTTCGTTGGGGCCACCGGCGCCGGCAAGACCACTATCACGTCCCTCGTCAGTCGCGGCTACGAGGTCAGCAGCGGCGCCATCCGGATCGACGGCCACGACCTCCGCGACATCAAGCGCCGCTCCCTGACGCGGCATATGGGCGTCGTGCTGCAGAACCCCTATCTGTTCAGCGGCACTATCCGCGAGAACATCGCCTACGGCGACCCGGACGCCTCCCTCGAACGCATCCAGGAAGCCGCCCGCGCCGTCGGAGCAGACGAGTTCATCGCCCGCCTCCCACGGGGCTACGACACCGTGCTCCAGCAACGCGGGCAGAACTTCTCCGTCGGACAGCGTCAGCTCATTAGCTTCGCCCGGGCCATCCTCGCCGCGCCGCGCATCCTCGTCCTCGACGAGGCCACCGCCTACGTCGACACACAGACCGAAGCCATCATTCAGCGGGCGCTCCGCGAGCTCCTCAAGGGCCGCACTTCGTTCGTGATCGCGCACCGGCTCTCAACCATTCGCGAGGCGGACCGCATCGTCGTCCTCGACCGCGGTCGCATCGCCGAGATCGGCACCCACGAGGAACTCCTCGCCGCCGACGGCATCTACGCGAACCTCTACCGCGTCACCTTCGAGACGGAGCAGGCGGCCCGCGCCGCAGAGCTAGTCGGTGAGGACGAGGCGGTCGCACGTCGCCACCGCGGAGAGGTCACGCAGCAGACCGGCTGACGCTCCGCGGGTCGATCATCGCCACGCACGTAGACAGCGGACCTTAACCAACTGCAACTTCCCTGCAACCATGCGTTTACGCAGCGGGGCCGGGCGTTAAGGTACTATCAGTCCGTCGGGTGCGAGCACAGCCTCGCTCACATCCGAAGCGCCTGTCTCGCCTTAGCGAATCTCGTGCGGAGGGTGCCTCCCCTCCCAGCTGACAGGCTTGCGGTTCGGGTCAGCCCTCATCCCGATCCGCTGGTACGAGCCCCGCATGGGCGCATCGGTCGGCCGGACAGGCACGTCGCTTGTATCGGTCAGCCCGCCCTGCGTGGACGGTACCGCGCCTTTCACATCGCGCCTCGGTTTCCACGCCTCGCTGTGTGGTGTCGCTTTGGCGTACCCGTGGCGAGCGTTGCCCAGTGGCCGGGGAGGCACGTTATGTCAGGAATCAGGAAGCTCCTCGTTGCGACCGCCGCCGTCATGGCCGTGGCCGCAGTCATCTCGACGTCGGCTATCTCGTTGACCAGTCCCGCGAGCGCGGATGGCAATGGAAGTCCGACCGCCTGCCTCGACACCACGCCGGGTGTCGTCGGCAGCATCGCCGGCGACCCCATCGCGACGTATGACGCTGGGTCCGGCAACATCGTCTCCGGCGTCTGCATCAAGTCGGGCTCGAACATGTTCGGCGGCAACCAGCACTCCGGGGTGCTCGGCAACGGTACCTACGAGGATGCCTGCTACCGCGTCGAAGGCGTCGGCACACAGGTAGTCACGGTGACGCGACTCAAGGACGGCAACGACTGCCAGGAGATCAGCCACATCGATGCCGTGGTTGAGACCAGCCCCACCAGCACGCCCACTACTACGCCGACGGCGACGCCCACCAGCACCCCCACCACCACGCCGACCGCAACACCCACCGCCACGCCCACCAGCACACCCACCGCCACGCCGACGGCTACACCCACTACAACGCCGACCCCGACTCCAACGGCGACGCCGACCTCGACGCCCACGAGCACACCGACGGTCGTCGTCACGCCGACACCTACTCCGACGGCAACACCCACCAGCACACCAACCACAACTCCAACGGCGACGCCGACCTCGACGCCCACGAGCACACCGACGGTCGTGGTCACGCCGACGCCTACTCCGACGGCAACACCCACCAGCACGCCAACCGCGACGGCAACACCGACGCCTACTCCGACGGTAACGCCCACCAGCACGCCGACGGTACAGGCAACGGCCACCGCAACGAAGACGGCTACCCCCGTCCCCACCGCGACGGCGACCAGGACGCCAACCACGACGACCACCGTCGCCGGCGCGACCCCGCCACCTGGCGCGCGCCCGTCTACCCCTGCGGCCGGTCAGGTTGCCCCGCGGCCGCCGAGCACCGGTAATGGTGGGCTCATGAGCGAGTCGGGCAGCGCTACCACCGCGCTCGGTTGGCTCGCCGTCGCTGGCCTGTTGACCGCGGGCGCCCGCTACTCGGTCGTCACCAGGCGCCGCCGCTCGTAATTGTGCACCACCGAGGTCGCGTAGACCGCGCACACGGAGAGGGGAGGCCCTGGCTGGCCTCCCCTCTCTCGTGCCCACAACGTCATGCCGCTACGAGGTGCGCGCGGCCGCGCAAGCCCTCCCGAGCAGCGTGATCGCTTCCTGCAGTTGCTTCGGCGCCAGCGCCGAGAACACGAGCCGGGCCTGGCGCTCACCCCCACCGTGGGCGTAGTACATTTGCCCCGGCGTGATTGCGACCCCCACCTCCGCCGCCGCCTTCGCAAGCGCCCGCGCTTCGAGGCCCTCCCGCAACTGGAGCCACAGGAAGAACCCACCTCGAGGCGCCTCGAACGTCAGGTACGGATCGCATCGCTCGTGCAGCGCGCTGACGGCCGCATCCCGCCGCTCACGGTAGACCGCCTGCAACCGCTGCACGTGCGGGTCGTACGCCCCGGTCTTGAGATACTCGTGGATCGTGCGCTGCACCAGCGGCGACGCCCCGTTGTCGAAGCGCATGTAAGTCAGCGCCTGGATGATCGGCGGCGTCGCGAGGATCCACGCCGACCGCAATCCGGTAGCGATCGTCTTCGAGAACGTCCCCACGCGGAGGATGCCTTCGCCGCCCATGATCTGGAACAGCGAGGTCGGTGGCGGCCCATCGAGGTCGATCCCCGTGTAGGCGTCGTCCTCCACGACGAGTGCGTGGTATTCCTCAGCCAGCCGCGCGAGCTCGACCCGGCGCTCCACCGTCAGCGTGGCGCCCGTCGGGTTGTCGTAGTTGGCGACGACGTAGATGAGCTTCGCCGGCCTCTCGGCCGCGCGCTGCGCCTCGAGGGCGGCCCCGAGCGGCTCCATTTCGAGACCGTCGCCGTCCTGCGGCACGGTCACGATCTCCGCTCCGCGCGCCCGAAACGTACGGATCGCGCCCGGGTACGTCGGTGCGCCCGCGATCACCACGTCCCCCGGAGCTACGAACGCCGCCGCGATGTTGTCGATCGCGTGCGCGCTCCCCGAGGTCAGCGTCACCCAGCTCGAGTCGAGCTGGAACCCCGTCTCGGCCGTGTTGCGCTCCGCAATCCACCGCCGCAGCGGCTCGTACCCCAGCGTGCCACCGTAGGTCAGGGTCCCCCCCGGGTCCGCTTCGAGGGCGCGCGCCGCGGCCTCGGCCAGTTCGCGCCACGGCAGACTCGCCCGGTCCGGCACGCCCGCGTTCAGGTCGTACGGCAACGGGGACAGCGACGTGGGCGCCGCGAGCTCGCGCGCCACCGGAGCCAGTAGCCGCTCAAGCTCGGCATTCACCCACCCGCCGCTGCCGGTTGCGTTAGTCACAGCCCGGCCAGCGTAGGCGCGCCACGAGCACCAAACAAGACGTGCGGCCGCCTCCCCACCGATTCGAGGATGCCATGGGGGAGTGCGTACAATGGGACTTTGCGCGCTCAATTGTGGAGTAACGATGGACGTCATCACCGCCGCCGGACTGGTCAAGGTCTATCGCTCTCGCCGCAACGAGGTGCGTGCCCTCGACGGCCTCGACCTGACCGTCGAAGAGGGCGCCGTCCTCGGCCTGCTCGGCCCGAACGGCGCCGGCAAGACCACCACCGTCCGCATCCTCGCCACACTCATGCGCCCCGACGCGGGCAGCGCCACGATTGCCGGCTTCGACCTCGTCCGCGACGCGCAGCGCATCCGCTCCATCATCGGCCTCTCCGGCCAGTACGCCGCCGTGGACGAAAACCTCACGGGCCGCGAGAACCTCGAGATGTTCGGCCGCCTCTACGGCCTCTCGGCGACCCAGGCACGCCGCCGCGCGGGCGACTTGCTCGACCAGTTCGACCTCGATGACGCCGCCGGGCGCACCGTGAAGACCTACTCCGGCGGCATGCGTCGTCGCCTCGACCTCGCCAGCGCCATCATCGTGCGTCCCCGCCTGCTCTTCCTCGACGAGCCCACGACCGGCCTCGACCCTCGCAGCCGCCTGCGCATGTGGGAGAACATCCGCGAACTCGTCGGCGGCGGCGCCACCCTCCTCCTCACCACCCAGTACCTCGAGGAGGCGGACGCCCTCGCCGACTCCATTGCCGTCGTCGACCACGGCCGCATCATCGCCCGCGGCACCGCCGACCAGCTCAAGTCGCGCATCGGCGGCGAGCGCGTCGAGGTCGTACTGAGCAACCCCTCCGACCTCCATCGCGCCACCGAGGCAGTTGCCCGTCATGGCGAGCAGTACGCCGTCGATGAAGGGGCGCGGCGCATCACCATCCCCACTGATGCGGGCGTGCCCACGCTGCTTCGCATCGGCCGCGAACTGGACGAACTGGGAGTGCCCGTCGAGGACATTGGCATCCACCGCCCTACCCTCGACGATGTGTTCCTCGTGCTGACAGGCCACGCTGCCGCGCCCGCAAGCGAAAATGACACTGAAGACGCGCCCCCCGCGGAGAGGACTCCCACTCGTGCAGGCTGACATTCCGCTCGCCCCACACGCCCCGGGAGGTGTACGTCAGGCCGTGCGCGACGGCCTCATCATCGCGGTGCGCAACCTGAAGCGCGTACCCCGCATTCCCGAGCTCGCGATCTTCGCCATCCTGCAATCGATCATGTTCGTCCTGCTCTTCGCCTACGTCTTCGGAGGCGCGATCCCCCTCCCGGACGGAGGTTCTTACCGCGAGTTCCTGATACCGGGCATCTTCGCCCAGACGGTGGTCTTCGCCGCCGCGACCACGGCCATCGGCATCTGCGAGGACATCAACAAGGGCTTGATGGACCGCTTCCGCTCGCTCCCCATGGCCCGCTCGGCCGTGCTGAGTGGCCGCGCGGTGTTCGATGTCGTGTACCAGAGCGGCATTCTCATCGTGCTCATGATCTCGGGCCTCGCGGTGGGCTGGCGCGTCGATACAGGCGTCGTCGAGTTCTTCGCCGGCGTCGGTCTGCTGCTGCTCTTCGTCTTCGCCATGTCATGGGTCGGCATCTGGTTCGGCACCATGGTCCCCACCGTCGAGGTGGCAAACCAGGTCGCCTTCACGGTCATCCTCCCCATTACCTTCCTGTCGAACGTCTTCGTGCCCCCCTCGACACTGCCCGGCTTCCTGCAGCCGATCGCCGAGTGGAACCCGACGAGTACACTCACCGCCGCCACGCGCGACCTCTGGGGCAATCCGAACCCCTATGCCTCGTCCGGCTTCCCTGCTGAGCACCCGGCGCTGCTCACCGTCATCTGGATTGGGATCATCGTTGCGGTCTTCGCGCCGATGGCCGTCCTCCGCTACCGCTCGATGAGCCGCTGAGCCGCGCCTACCCTCTGCCCGTGTCGCGTCGCATGATGCCTGTCATCGGCGGATCGAGGTGAAGGGGGGCGCGCCATGTCGTACGAGTCGGAGTCCTACGGAAGCCTGGTAGCCTGCGGCGGCGCCTCCGGCGCACTCGTGCTGGCTGACCGCCGGCCGTTCGCCCTCCCCGGTGATCGCGCGGTGTGGGGTCGCGACCGCCCGCTCGTCATCGATCACCTCCGGCTCGAGTTCGCATTCGACCTGCCCCGGCGCGAACTTCGAGGCGTAGCCACGACCACCTTTCACCCCCGCACCGGTAACCTCCGCGAGGCCGTCTTCGACGCGATCGAGCTCGACATCGAGTCCGTAACGGACGCCGAGGGCAGACCCCTGTCCTTCACGACCGGTGACGGCAGGCTGCGCATCGACCTCGGTCGGCCCCAGCCCGCTGGCCGGTCCCTCACCACCGTCGTCCGCTACACTTGCCGGCCGCGCCGCGGCCTCTACTTCAACCAGCCCGACGAGGGCTACCCCGACCGGCCGACTCAGATCTGGACGCAGGGTCAGGCCGAGGACAGCCCCTACTACTTCCCCTGCGTCGACTACCCGGGCGAGAAGGCCACGTCCGAGGTCATCGCGACCGTGCCCAACAGCTGGACGGTCATCTCCAACGGCCGCCTCGAGTCCACCTCACGTGATCGCCGCAACACCACGCACCACTGGGTTCAGGAGGTCCCGCACCCGGCCTACCTCGTCACCCTCGTCGCGGGCGAGCTCGATGTCGTCGAGGACGACGCCGACGGTGTACCCCTCCAGTACTACGGCCGACGAGGCAGCGCTGACGACCTCCGCCGCGCCTTCGGCCGCACCCCCGAGATGGTGCGTTTCTTCGCCGAGAAGATCGGCGTCCCCTATCCCTACGCGAAGTACGCCACCGTCGCCGTCGCCGACTTCATCTTCGGCGGCATGGAGAACACCTCCGCCACTACCATGACGGACACGCTCCTCCACGACGAGCGTGCGCACGAGGACATGGTCGAGACCGCCGACGGCATCACCGCACACGAGCTCGCCCACCAGTGGTTCGGCGACCTCCTCACCTGCCGCGAGTGGTCCCACGGCTGGCTCCACGAATCGTTCGCCACGTACTTCGACACCCTCTTCACGGAGCACGATCGAGGCTGGGACGCGTTCCGTTACGCCCTCCACCGCAACGCGCAGCTGTATATGCAGGAGGACGCCACCTATCGCCGGCCGCTCGTGCAGAGCACCTACGCAGAGCCGATCGACATCTTCGACCGCCACCTCTACGAGCGGGGCTCGGTCGTCCTCGACATGCTCCGCACGCAGCTCGGCGACGACCTCTGGTGGCGCGCCATCCGCGCCTACGTCGAACGCTTCGCAGGCCGCGATGTGTTGACCCACGATCTTCAGCGTTCCATCGAGGAGACCACGGGCCGCAACCTCGACTGGTTCTTCGACCAGTGGGTGTGGAAGGGTGGCCATCCCGACTTCAAGGCGACCTACTCCTGGGACGCCGCCCACACCTCCGCCACCGTCACCCTCGAGCAGACCCAGCAGCCCGACGGCCAGCTCACCTCGGTCTATCGCGTGCCCATGGAGATCGGCTTCATGACCGCTCGCGGCATGCGGACCTTCCCCATCGAGGTCACCGAGGCGCGTCAGACGTTCATCTTCCCGCTGACCAGCGAGCCGCGCTTCGTCGCCATCGACCCCGGCAACCGCGTGCTCAAGACCCTCGCCTTCGAGCCCGGCGAGGCGATGCTGAAGGCACAGCTCACGGACGACCCCCAGGCCATGGGCCGCATCGAGGCCGCGAAGGGCCTTGCGAAGCTCGCCTCGCCCGCCGCCCTCGACGCCCTCCGCGCCGCCCTCCTCAACGAAGCCGAGCTCGACTTCGTCCGCGTCGAGGTCGCAACAGCCCTCGGCGGCACGAAGGCGGCCACAGCCCGTGAAGCCCTCGTCGCCGCCGCCGGGCAGGGCCCGTCGAAGCTCCGCCGCGCCGTCGCCGCCGCGCTCGGCCAGTTCGCCGAAGAGAACGCGGCGGCCAGTGCGCTTCAGTCCATGCTCAACGGCGCCGGCGATGCCTCCTACTACGCTCAGGCCGCCGCCGCCGAGGCGCTCGGCCGGACCCGCACGCCCGGTGCCTTCGAGGTGCTCACCGGTGTCCTCGGCCGCCCCGCTCACAACGACGTCATCACCGTCGGTGCGCTCACTGGCCTTGCGCACCTCCGCGACGTTCGCGCCATCGACACCCTGCTCGACTACACCGCGTGGGGCCGCCACCAGAACGCTCGCCGCGCCGCCGTGGACGCGCTGGGCGTCCTCGGTCCGCTGGCCGACGACGCGGCGCGCCTGCGCATCCGCGAACGCCTCGAGGCGCTGCTCGATGACCGCTGGCTCCGCGTCCAGCTCTCCGCCATCAGCGCGCTGGCCGCCCTCAAGGACACGCGAGCCATCCCGGCGCTGCAGGTGGCCTCGTCACGCGCCCTCGATGGCCGCCTCCGCCGCAACGCCCGCATCGCCGTCCGCACACTCACTGACGGCGCCGACAAGGGCGCGGAACTCCGAGGTCTGAAGGACGAGGTCGAGCAGCTGCAGCAAGAGAACCAGCGCCTCAAGGACCGCCTCACGAAGCTCGAGGCCATCGCCGCCCCGTCCCCGTCGCCGTCCAGCCGGCGGCGATCCTCGTGAATCCCTCGGGCGGCTTCGGCGAGCCGTGGTACTGTCTCGTGCGCACTCGCGAGGCGCCACGCGGAACGGCAGGGGAGCAGGTATGCGCAAACTGAACGTGTTCTTCGACGTCGACTACACGCTCATCATGTGGGACGGCAAGCTCCGCAACCACGTCGAGCACGTCTTTCAGCGCCTCACCGAGTCCGGCCACACCATCTACGTCTGGTCCGGTGTCGGCATCCGGCGCTGGGATATGCGGCGCCACAACCTTGATGGCTACGTCACCGACTACTTCGTGAAGCCGCTCTGGGGGTACAAAGACCGTCTGGGCGAGTACAACGTGAACGTCATGCCCGACTTCGTCATCGACGACCACAAGGGCGTCGTCGATGACTTCGGCGGCTACCACATCCCGGATGTCGCCGACAAAGACGACCGCCACCTGCTGAACGTCCTCGAGGCCATCGAGGCCTTCGCCGCCAGCCCACCCACCGCGGGCTAACCCATCCGCCAGCCGGGCTGCGCCGTCGACCCGTTGGTCCCCGCTGGCCCGAAGTAGCTCCGCAGCATCCCCGCCACGCGGTTCCGCTCGAGCATTGCCGCCGCGTTCGCCCGCTGCCCCACATCCGCCGCCCCCGACAGCTGCGCGAGCGCGAGCCGCGCCCGCGTGTCCGCCTCGAGTCGCAGCAGCGGCTCGACGATCGTCCAGATGGAACAGCCCTCGTGCCGCGTCGGGTCGTAGCTGACGTACGCCGCCCAGTCGAGCGCCCGCTCTCGCATGTCGTAGTGCGAGAACAGCCGCTCGTCGGGATCCCACCACTCGCCTTGAAGGCACTCCACGGACCAGTCGATGGGCAATGGACGGTCCGAAGACCCGTCGGGGTCGAGCGCGATCAGCCAAAGCGACATCGCGAGCGCGATCGGCTCCTGGTGGTAGTTTCCCCCGCCGGCCGTCGCCCAGGACAGCGCATGCGCGCTCGTCATCGCGGCGGCCACCCGCTCGTCGATCGACAGTCCCACGGCCAGCAGCGTCCGCGTCACCACGAGGTGCGCGAGGAAACGCGCGCCCTCGTCGCTTCCCGGCTGTTCGCCGGTCGGCAACGTGAACGAGGCCGCTTCGTCCGGCCCGAAACACGCGAACGTCGACCGCAGCCCGCACTCGTACCCGGGCGCGCCCGGCAGACCCTGCGCCTCCAGCAGCCGGTCGAGGTCAGCCGGGTCGTCGACCGTCCCCCGGTCGCGCGCCTGCGGCCACAACCGCAACGCCAGGTCGAGAAGCTCGCTACCCGCCATCCCTCGACGCTATCGGCGCGCGCCGCGCATTGTCAACGAAGGCAGCGCGCGACTACGATCTCGATGTGACCCGTCGTATGCACATCCTCGTCACGGCGGGCGCCCTGCTCCTCCTGCTCGCGTCCTGCGCCGAGGGCTCCAACGACGCCGCACCGGCCGCGACGGGTACCCCGGTCGCCGCAGGCTGCCCTTCGACCCCGCTCTCTGCCGCCACGCCCGCCGTCAGCGACCGCTCCCCGGGCCCCGCGCCCGAGCCCACCGCGAGCACCGGCGCGACATCCCGTGATGCACTCGCTCTCGTCGAGTTCGTGCGTGCGTCCGGCGGCTCCGTCTGCCTCCCCACTGAGGTCGTCCCACGCGACGAGTTCACGATTGGCCTCTCTGGCCGCTACACGCTCGATGACCGCGGCATGCTCTTCTATTGGGGCACGGCGCACCAGGGCAGCTTCTGGATGAAGAACACGCACATCGACCTCTCCATCGCCTTCGTCGGCGCCGACTCCCGCATCGTCGAGATTCGTGAGATGGAAGCCGAATCGCTCGAGTACGTCACGCCGGGCGCGGCGTACAGCTACGCCATCGAGGCGCAACCGGGATGGTATGCCCGCAACGGCGTCAGCGTGGGCGACGAGGTCCGCTTCGACGACGAGGTGGCCGCCGAGCTGCCGGCCGCGCAGTGACGCCCGGCTAGTACCACTCCCGCTCGATCACGCGCGACGCATGCTCGGCGAGCGTCACCATGAGCCGTTCGTCATCGTCATCGAACGGCTTCCCGTCCGACCGGTCGGTCACGTACAGCGATCCGCGCACGCAGCCCTCGGCCCACACCGGCACGCCGAGGAGTGAGCGCATCTTCGGGTGCTTGGGCGGGAACCCGAACGACCGTCGCGCATTCGAGACGTCGTCATAGCGGACGGGCCGTCCATCCGCGCGTAGCGAACCGAGCGGCCCGTGGCCTTGCGGAGGCACCCGCAGCCCGCGGAGCTCGTCGGGCGTCATCCCGGACGTCACGAACCCCTGCGTGCGGTCGTGCTCGTCCGTGACCGCCAGCGCCGCGTACCGCGCCTTCGTCTCGCCACGCGCGATGTCGACCACGATCTGCAGCGCATCCTCGGGCCGGTGCCGCTCGGGAAGCCCTCGAAGCGCGGCTGCGAGTGCCCGCAGCGCGCGCGCTTCGGGGTCGCGTCGAAGCAGTCCCAGTCGCCGCATGCAGTCAGGCTACCCGTCAGCGCAATCCGACGCCAGAGTCGGACCCGCGTGCGTCACCGGCCCGTCGAGGTCAGGCGCCCGCGGGCCGCCCGGAAGGCGTGGACACGGCGTAGAACCGCAGCGTGTCGGCGCGCACCGCGATCGCGACCTGCGCCCCCGACCCGGGCGCGCCGCCTTCCCACGCCCAGCGGGCCAGCAGCTGCCGCGTCCCGACCATGATCTTCAGCAGCTGCGTCGGACCCTCCGGCTGCGTCCCGCTGACCACACCCGTAACCCCCGAACTCTCACCCGCGCCCGTCGGCACCGCCCGCAACGACGAGGGGTGCGCCATCACTCGCACCCGGCCTGTCAGCCGCAGCTCCGGCGGCAGCGGCAGCGACCCCACGCCTTGCTCGAATACGCCCCGCTCGCGGACCTCGCCCGCGATCAGCGTCACGTAGCCGAACATCGCCGCCGCCTCGGCGGTCACCGGATAGGCCACGACGGTCCCCAGCGGCCCGCTCTGGAGGACGCGCCCCGCGTCCATCACCACCACATCGTCCGCGATCGCCACCGCGTCCCGGATGTCATGGCTCACCATCAGCGCGGTGGTCTGCACCGACCGCAGGACGGCGCGCAGCTCGTTTCGCAACCACCGCTTGCGCTCCTCGTCGATCGCGCCCAGCGGCTCATCGAGGAGCAGCAGCCCCGGCTGCGGAGCAAGCGCCCGCGCCAGCGCCACGCGCTGCCGCTCTCCACCCGAGAGCTCGTCGGTTCGCCGTCCCGCGAGCGCCGTCAGGCCGACGAGGCCCAGCATCTCCTCGGCGCGCTCGCGGCGCGCCGGCCGCGGCCACTTCGCCATCTTCAGCCCGAACATGACGTTCTCTTCTACGTTCATGTGCGGGAACAACGCCAGCTCCTGGAACATCATCCCAATGCCGCGGCGGTGCGGCTTCACCCGCCGGACCGACCGTCCGTCGAGGCGCACGTCCCCCAGGTCGGGCTCGTCCAGACCCGCGATCATTCGGAGGACAGAGGTCTTCCCCGCCCCCGAGGGCCCGATCAGCGCCGCGATGTGACCGTCCGGCACCTCGAACGATACGTTCTCGACGGCAAGCGCCTCGTCGGAGAACGATCGGTACAGGCCTTCGACGGTGAGCGACGCCATACACTCCACCCGGATGCGCCGATCGCCACCGGGAGCTTCAGAAGCCGGTCGCGTCCCGGTAGCGTAATCGTTCGATCAGTAAGAAGGCAGCCGCCGTCACGACCATCAGGATCGTGGAGAGCGCCAGCGCGTGCCCGAGGTTCGCCTCGCCCGGCCGCCCCAGCGCGTCGAAAATCGCGATCGGCAGCGTCGCGAACTCCTGCCGCTGCAGCAGCACGGTCGCTCCGAACTCGCCGAGCGACACCGCGAACGCGAACAGCGCCCCCACCAGCAGCGGGCGTCGCAGGATCGGGAACTCGACCCGCCACCACACGGTCCAGGCCGACGCCCCGAGCATCCTCGCCGCTTCCGGAACCCGCGGGTCGAGCGCCCGCAGGGTCGACAGCGCCGAGCGCAACACGAACGGATACGCCACCAGCGCATGTGCCGCGAACACCAGCCATAACGAGCCGCGCAGGTCGTACGGTTCGCGGTTGAACGTCACCAGGTACCCGAACCCGAGCACCACCGCTGGCACGGTGAGCGGGAGCATGAGCAGCGCGTCCGCCACTGCCCCCGCAGCCCCTCGTGAGTATGCGATCACACGAGCCGATGCCAGCCCGACGACCGTCGCAAGTGCCGCCGACCCCGCCGCGAACGTCAGGCTCCATCGCACCGCGTCCAGTGGCGGGATGAACGACTGGCGCCCGGTGTCATCGAACAGCGTGGTGAAGTTCTCGAGTGTGACTGTGTCCGTCGCGCCGACCGTCAGCGCCCCGTGCACGAGCGCCGCCATCGGCGCCACGACGAACACGACCAGCACGATGAGGACGGGAAATGCGAACAGGACCTGCCCGGCGCCGGCGCGCCGGAGCCGCGTCGCGTACTCGCCGCGCAACGCCAGCGACCGCGTGGCGCCCCGCTGGAACACCGAATACAGCGTGAGCGCCGCGACGCTCGCCGCCACCTGGATCAACGACACGAGCGCCGCCGCCGGCAGTTCGACCAGCCGCGTCGCCAGCCGGTACACCACCACCTCGAGCGTATCGAGGTCCGGATTCCCCGCCCCCAGCACCAGCACCACCCCGAACGAGGTGAACGTGAACGTGAAGACCAGCGCCGCCGCCGAGAGGATGGCCGGCGTCAGCGCGGGCAGCGTGACCGCACGAAACGCGCTCCACGGCCCGGCTCCGAGCAGCCGCGCCGCTTCCTCGGTGCGCGGGTCCAGATTGCCCCACACCACGGATACCAGCCGGATCACAACGGCGACGTTATAGAACACATGCGCCGCCAGGATGATCCACACCGTCCCGAGGGGTTGCACTTCGTCGAGTCGGGCGGCGCGCAGCAGGTCGTTTAACCACCCGTTCGGACCGACGAGTTGCTGGAACGCGATCGCCACGACCAGCGTCGGCAGCACGAACGGCACCGTCAGCAACGCCAGCAGCAACCCCTGCAGCGGAAACCGCAGCCGTGCGAAGACGTACGCCGCCGGGATCCCAACCGCCAGCGCAATCGCCGTCGAGGCGGTCGCTTGCCCCGTCGTGAATGCCAGTCGCTCCCAGTAGTACCCGTCGCCCACTACGTCGCCAATGGGCTGCAGTGAAAAGGCGCCGTCCGGCGCGAGCGCGCGCCAGACCATCGCGCCCAGCGGCCACGCCAGGAACGGCCCAACGAGCAGCAGCGCCGGGAGTAGCCACGGCCCTGTGGTGCGCCGTCGCGTCCACGCTCGATTCATCGGCGCATGATGTCCGTCCACTCGCGCACCCAGCGGTTCACCGTCGTCGCGTCAACGTAAAGCGGCGCGGGCTCCACGTCGACTTCCGCCCATCGCCACCATTCCGGCGTCTCCGTTTCCGGGATGACCGGGTACACGAACATCGTCTCCGGGATCTGCCGCTGCACCTCGTCCGTCAATAGGAAGTCGATGAACGCACGCGCCAGCTCGGCCTGCGTCGTTCCCCGCAGCACCCCGGCGGCCTCGACCTGGCGGAAGAGTTTCAGCCCGGCCGGGACAACGTTCGAGGTCGGCGGCTCATCCAGCTCACCCTCGCTGAAGAACACCTCCGCCGCCGGGCTCGTCGTGTACGAGACCACCAGCGGCCGGTCGCCGCCGTTGCGGCTGAAGTGCGTGTTGTACGCCGCATCCCATCCATCGACCACCAGCACGTCGTTCGCTCGCAGTTCCCGCCAGTAGTCTCTCCACGTGTACGCACCGGTCTCACCGAAGTGCGCGACCGTCGTCGCGAGGAACTGCAGTCCAGGTGAGGACGTCGCCGGATCTTCCACGACCAATTTCCCCCGCCAGGCCGGTGCCACCAGGTCTTCGAGGCGCGCGGGCGGCGTCCCCGCTTCCCGGTCGAAGTTCAGCGCCACATACCCGTAATCGATCGGTGTCACCTCTCGTGAGTCACCGATCTCCGCCCGTATCTCGGAGGGGATAGCGTCGCGCCGCGGCGAGTCGTACGCCTCGAACAATCCCGCCCCCGCCGTCCGCGCGAGTGTCAGGTTGTCCACCCCGTACAGCACGTCGCCTTCCGGGTTGCCCGCGTTGAGCAACGCTCGATTCACCACCTCGTTCGCGTCGCCGCCCTTGCGAATGTCGACGGCAACCTCGTGCTCACGCTCGAACTGATCGAGGAGGTCACGGCTGATATCGAACGAGCCATGCGTGATCACGACGAGCGTCGGCGTGTCCGCCTCGTCGTCGCCGCACGCGACCACCCCGAGGCCGGCAGCGCTGAAGCACAGCAGAATGAACAGGGATCGAATGGTCCGCATCTCGGGTCCTTCCCGGACTGCGAGACCGCTGTCCCGAAATGCGGCCGCGCGGTTCGAGGAAGGACGCGGGCATGGGGAGGCCAGCGTCGTGTACCTCGATACGCTGGCCTGATGTTCGGGGACCGAACCGCATTCCTACGCACGGATGACCGTGATCAGGTTCGAGGGGTTGGTGGTCGCCCACCTCTCAGCCCGAAGGCACCCCCAGCGGATCTCTAACTGTGAATACGCCGAGGGTAGCGCGCACACGCGCGCCGTCAAGCGCGCCCCTCAGGACGCCGTCGAGGCAGCGACTCCGCGATGGCCCGCGCCGACTCCGCCGGCGGCCGCGTGGCGTCGAGGGCCACATGGGGCCCCTCGTTGGCCGCGACCGCCTCGAAGCGCTCGCGCTGCAGTCCGTAGACCTCCCATGTCGCATCTGAGGTCCGCAACGGGTCGCGCTCGCGCCCCTCGATCCGTAGCCGCGCGGACTCGTCGTCCATCCGCAGCTCGGCGATCAGGACGGGGACGCCGTGTGCGCGCGCCACCTCCGCCACCGCCGCCCGCTCCGAGGCCCGACCGTGCATCGCATCCAGCACCACCGGACGGCCCGCCTCGAGCTGCGCCGCTGCCCGGCGCCGCAATTCCTCGTAGGTGCGCTCGTTCATTTCCGGCCCGTACAGCCCGCTCCGGAACTCCTCAGTTGTCCGCTGACGGGGGTCCAGCCCGGCCAGCCGTTTCCGCGTTGCGTCCGAGGACAGGTACGCCGCACCGATGCGCCCCGCGAGCGTCGCCGCCACCGTCGACTTCCCGGTCGCCGGCAGTCCGCTCATCACCACGACGCACGGCGCCGCCCGCCGGCCGCCGTACGACGCCGCGAGGCGGAAGTACCCCGCCGCCGAGGCGCTCAGCCGCGCCCGCTCTGCCTCGTCGATCTCGGGTGCATGCGCCCCGATCGATTCCACCTTCCCGCGCACAAACGCGCGGAAGGCGCGATGCAGCGGCTGCAGCACGCCCATGGTCTCGTCACACGAGGCCGCGATGTACCGCCCGGCAACCTCGTCCCCGAGGTCGGCAAACCCCCTCGCCTCGAGGTCCATCGCGAGAAACGCGATGTCGTACCCCACATCGAGGTACCGGAAGTGGAACCAGTCCGTGAACTCGATGCAGTCGACGATCGCGATCTGCTCCGCCGCCCCCTCGCTGCCGTCGAGGAGATAGACGTGCTTCGCGTGCAGGTCACCGTGCCCCTCGACGACGCGGCCGTCGGCAAGCCGCTCGTTGAATAGCCGCTGTTCCGCTTCGATCGTCGCGTCGAAGAAGGCCTTCGTTGTTGCCGCGTCCCCGGCTCGCCACGTGTCTCCGATGAACGGCGCAGCCTCGCCGTACTCTCGGCTCCACCACTTCCGCTCGCCCGGCCCACCGGCGTACTCGGGGTCGTCGGGCACCACCGCCGCCGCCTCGTGGAACGCGATCAGCGTACGCACCAGCCGTTCCGCGAGGCGTGGCGGCGGCCCTTCCGAGGCCAGTATGCGGTCCAGCGTCCGGTCGTCCCGCAACCGCCGCATCTTCACCGCCCACTCGACGACTTCGCCATCCGCCTCCACGGCGAACCGGCCGTCCGCCCGCCGCACCACTGGCACCACGTCGAGGTAGACATCCGGCGCCAGGCGCGCGTTCAGCCGCACCTCGTCATGGCAGTACTGCTCTCGAGCTTCCGGTGCGAGCTGATTGATGAACCCGAAATCGACCGGCTTCTTGGTCTTGTAAACGGTGTCTCCGGCGAGAAACACGTAGGAGATGTGCGTCTGCGCCAGGTCCACCCGGTCGACGGCGTGCGGATACGCGCGCGGCTCGAGGAGTCCTCGGACGTATGGCGGGAGCGCGTCGTCGTTCATATCCCGACGGTAGATACCCACCGCACCGCCGTCAACGAACCCGGACCGAGGCCCTCTCAGGCGTAAAGTTCGAGCTGTTCCTTCTGCAACCGGTCGCCGAACGCGGCCAGCAGAGCGTCGAACTCCGCCACGTCCCGCTCGCAGACGAAGGTGATGGCCTTGCCCGTCCGCCCGGCGCGTCCCGTCCTGCCAATGCGGTGCACGTACTCCTCGGGGTTCTGCGGCACGTCGTAGTTCACGACGTGGGTGATCTCAGGGATATCCAGGCCGCGTGCCGCGACGTTCGTCGCCACCAGGACGTCGAGCCGCCCCTCGCGGAACTGCTGCACCACCTGGTCACGCTTGCGCTGGTCCATGTCGCCGTGCAGCGCGCCTACCCGGATGCCCGCATCGGAGAGCTGGTCACGCAGATAGTCCACGCCTCGTCGCGTCCGCGAGAAGATCAGGGTGCGACCGCGCAGTTCGCGGTCGATCAGCTCCTGGAGGCCGCGGATCTTGTCGCGCTGCGCCACCTCGAAGTACACCTGCTCGACCGTCTCCACCGTCGTCTGCTCCGGCGCGATCGTCACCGTCTCCGGCTCCTCCATGTACCTGCGCACGAGGCGGAGGATCGAATGTGGCATCGTCGCCGAGAAGAGCGCCGTCTGCCGCGCGCGCGGCGTCCGCGTCAGGATCCGCGTGATGTCCGGCAGGAACCCGATGTCGAGCATCTGGTCCGCCTCGTCGAGCACCGCATAGCGGACCGCGCTCAGCGAGAGCGTCTCCCGATGCAGGTGGTCGATCACCCTGCCGGGAGTCCCCACCACGATCTGTGGCCGCCGTTCCAGTGCCCGGAAGTCCCGCTCCAGTGCACGCCCGCCGAGCAGCCCCACTGCTTCGAGGCCGTACGGCTTGCCGAGGTCCTGCAGCACCTCCAGTACCTGCTGTGCCAGCTCCCGCGTCGGGACGAGCACCAGCCCTTGCACCGCGCGGCGGGACCCGTCGAGGCGCTCCACCATCGGTAACCCGAAGGCGAGCGTCTTCCCGGTCCCGGTCTGCGCGATGCCCACCACGTCCCGACCGCCCAGCAGCAGTGGGATCGACTGTTCCTGAATCGGGCTCGGGGTCGTGAATCCGAACCCCGCCACCGCGGCCAGCGAACGCTCACTCAGCCCCAGCGCTCGGAAGGCCGGCGGGAACGTCGAGGGGTCGACAGCGAGCGCGGGCGCTTTCGAGGGTGCCTCGTCTCTGTCGTCATGCTCGACGTCGGTGACACCCGCCGCGTCGAGGCCGCCGTCGGACTCGTCGTCCTCGGACGCCTCGGTCGCGTCGGCGGCTCCGTCCTCGGCCCGGCGATGCCGTCGTCCACCGCGGCGCCCGCGGCGTCGCTTCGAGGTGGACGCCTCGTCGCGGTCCTCAGACGCCTCAACAGCCGGAGGGGACGGTGCGACCGGCGGCTCCGCGTCCGCCTCCGCGTCCGCCTCCTCTGCCTCAGCCTCGGCCGAACGCGTCACGTACTGCTTGATCCCCGCGTACAGCACACGGTCCGTCCGCGGGCCGGCCGGTCGCCGTCGCGCCGGCACGATCGAGGCGTCCCCACCCTCGGCGGCGGGCCGGAACGCAATGTCCTCTGGCAACGGCGCATCGAGCGATGACAGCGCTGGTCGCCGCCATCGCCCCTGGCGGGCCGGCTCAGACCGCTGCCTCGGCGGCGCAGCACCGTTGCCGTTCGACGCTCCGTTGCTGTTCCCGTTGGAGCTGCCGTTCGAGGACGGCTCACCGCGGCCGCGGCCACGCCCGCCGCGGCTGCCACGGCGGCGGCGGTTCTCTCCGGGCTCTTCGTCAGTGGAGGGTCGAGCGGGAGGCTCTGAAGGAGGGGACGCGGACTGGGCAGAATCGTAGAGGATGACGGTGCTCGAGGGACGCTCGCTCCCGGCACCAAACAGGCGGCGGAACAGGCTCACAGGCAATTCTCTAAGTGTGCGCTGGTGCGCTTCAGCGAGGCTCTGGTCGCCTCGAGGCAGGAAGACGAGTGCAGACTGCTCGATGGGCGGACGCCGCGCCTCGCGGGCGCGGGGACTGATGTCATTGCGACCATTCTACCAATTCTCGCCGCTGCTCGCGACCCCGCTACTCGTCCACGAGGCTCGCCGGAACGAACTCACGTATGACAAGCGGCAGCGGCCGCCGCTGCGCCCGCCCCATCAGCACCCAGAACGCCACCACGCCCGCGAACACCAGCAACCCCGCGAAGCGGAACACCGCCGCCAGGCCGAATGCGCTCACGACCGCCGCTCCGAGGAGCGATCCCCCCAGAAAGCCCAGCGATGACGCCATCTGGTTCAGGCTCATCACCGCTCCCATGCCCCCCCGGCGCCCCGCCTCAACGAAGAGCGCCTGCTGGGCCGGCATCGCGAGCGCCTCGCCCATCCCCATCGCTACGAACACCAGCAGGAGCCACGGTGCGACGACCATGGCGTCACCGAGGACAGAGAGGTCCACCAGCCCCTGCGGCAAGTCAGGAATCACGAACAGGCACAGCGCGGCGATCCCGAGTCCGCTGGTCACGAGGTACCGCCGGTTGAACCGGTCCGCCAGCCGCCCCGTCAGCGGCTGCACGACCCCACCCAGCAGCGACCGGCTCGCCAGCACCACGCCGACGAACGTCGCACTTCCCGTATTCAGGCCGTCGGCACTGATGACGTACACGGCGAGGAACGTCGAACCCGCGCCCCAGCTCGTCGACACGCAGACGCGCGCCGCCACCGCCGCCTGCACGATCGGCATCCGCGCGACCGCCCTCCACGACAAGCCGATGTCGTCTTCGTCGGCGTCCTCGCTCGCTGCCCCGTGTCCGCCGCCGCGGCCGGACCCGCGCACCGCCGGCAACGCCACGAGCGCCAGCAGCCCCGTCCCGCTCAGCAGCACCGACATTGTGAGGAACGCCGCCTGCGAGCTCACCAGGTCCCGCACAGCGCCGCCGAGCAGCGGCCCGAGCCCGAACCCTGCCGTCTCCGCCACGGCGAACATGCCCATGTAGGTGCCTTCGCGCCCCGGCGGCGCGAGCCGCCCGACGTACGCCAGCGCCATCGGGAAGATCGCCGCCGCGCCGACACCGGACAGCAATCGGAACGCGATCACGAGACCCCAGTGATGGGAAACGAGGTACCCGAGCCCCGCCGCTCCGTAGATCAGAAACCCGAGCACGATCAGGATCTTCGGTCCCCGGCGGTCACCGATCCGCCCGACCAGCGGCGACATCGCGAGCTGCGTGACCGCCAGCCCCGAGAACGACAGCGCGACCGCGAGCTCCGGCCCGTTCAACTCCTCCCGCACGTACACGGGAAGCAGCGGCGACACCATGCCAATGCCCGCCATCGCGACCGCCATCGCGATCCACAGGACGACGAACCCTCGAGAAAGCATGTGCGCCTCAGATGGGTCACCGCCCGGACACCCCGAGTCGGCTCACCAGCGAGTGTACGAGACGCACCACGCACGTGCTGTCCGGGTGCATACTCCCCGCACCGCAGCTCCGGAAGGAGATGGCCCCATGTTCACCGTCGAGAACACCGTCACGATCGACCGCCCCGTCGCGGAGGTCTTCGCGTACGCCATGGATCCCCTGAAGATCTCCGAGTGGCGCCCGAACGTCCTGGAGATCATCGGATACGAGACCCCGCTGCGCGCCGGCACGACATACGAGATCGCCGAGAACATGATGGGCCGCAAGGTCTTCGGCCAGCGCGTCGTCGAGTACCAGCAGGATCGCCTCGTGGTCATCGAGACCACCTCCGGGGCCGTCCGGCCCGTGCAACGCTTCTCGGTGGAGCCGCTGTCCGAGCGAGCGACCCGCTACACGGCGCGCCTCGACATCACCACCTACGGGTTCATGCGCCTGATGGAGCCGCTCTTCCGGGGCAGCGTCCGCAAACGGATGGTCGAGTATGGCGAGAACCTGAAACGCAACGTCGAGGCGCTCCCGCCCACCACGACGGACGCGCCGCCGGGAGGCGCGCAGCCTTAGCGGAACACCACCGTCTTGTTCCCGTGCACCAGCACCCGGTCCTCCAGGTGCCACTGCACCGCCCGCGCCAACACCGACCGCTCCACCTCGCGACCGTGCCGCACAAGGTCGGCCCGGGTGTCTCGATGCGACACACGCACCACGTCCTGCTCGATGATCGGCCCCTCGTCGAGCTGCTCCGTCGCATAGTGCGCCGTCGCCCCGATGATCTTGACCCCTCGAGCGAACGCCTTCCCGTACGGGTCCGCCCCGGCGAACGCCGGCAGGAACGAGTGGTGGATGTTGATCACCGCGTGCGGGTACTCCTCGATGAACCCCGGCGACAGCACCTGCATGTAGCGCGCGAGCACCACGAGGTCGGCGTCGCCACGCAGCAGCTCACGCACGGCCCGCTCCTGAGCCGGCTTCGTGGCCGGCGTCACGGGTAGGTGGTGGTACGGGATCCCGAACGCCTCCACCTCGCGCCGCAGGTCGTCGTGGTTCGAGATCACCATCGAGATCTCCGCCGCGAGCTCGCCCCGCCGCCACCGCCAGAGCAGTTCGAGGAGGCAATGGTCCGCCTTCGATACCAGCACCGCCATCTGTCGGCGGTCGGTGCTGTACGCGACCTTCCACTGCATTTCGAACGCCGGCGCGATCCGCTCTCCGAACTCCCCGGCAATGCGCTCGGCAGGCGCATCGAGCCCCCCGATCTCGTATTCCAGCCGCAGGAAGAACTGCCCCCGCCCGTCCTCCGAGGAGTACTGATCTGCCTGCACGATGTTCGCCCCGTGCTCGAACAGGAACGACGACACCGCCGCCACGATCCCGGGCTTGTCCGGGCATTGCACCAACAACCGCGCCGTCCCGGGAGTGCCGTCAACCATGGGCCGGATGATAGGCGCGTGCCTCGTCAACAGCGAGGCTACCCCGCGCCATCGACCCTCGTGATCCGGTCGACGATTCCGAGGATCGCTCGGATGTCGACGACGTCACCCGCCTGAGGATCGGTGTACACCATGTCGTGCGACAGCCGCGCCTCACGCAGTCCGTCCTCGCCGTCGCCCCGGTAGATCACCCGGTAGTACTGCACGCCGTGCAACTCGTACGGCTGCACCGCCTCGATCGTCGCTCGCATCGCTGCCTCCGGCCCGCGCCCTTCGAGGGTAGACTGAGGTGGATGCCAGCATCCATCGAAGCGGGGCTCTGCGGACACTGCCGCTGGGCGCAGCGCGTCGAGAGCGCCCGCGGCTCCGAGTTCCTGCGCTGCCGCCGCTCCGACGACGACCCGGCCTTCCGTAAGTACCCGCAGCTTCCCGTCCTCACCTGCGCCGGCTTCCAGACCAACCGCCCCGCGGGCGCCCCGCCTCTGCCGAGACGCGCCCCGGGTGCCCGACCGGAGGTCCCCGTGACGAACCAGAACGAGTCTCTATTCGAGCGACTGGGCGGCCACGACGGCGTCGCTCGCATCGTCGACCGCTTCTACGACCTCGTCGAGGCGGATCCCGCGCTCCGCCCCCTCTTCCCCGAGGACATGGGTCCCGGCCGTCAGAAGCAGAAGTGGTTCTTCGAGCAATGGCTCGGCGGCGGATTCGCCTACTCCGAACGCTTTGGCCACCCCCGCCTGCGGCGGCGCCACTTCCCCTTCGTGATCGACCAGCAGGCCGCCGGCCGCTGGCTCCGCCACTTCAACCAGGCCCTCCAGGACAACGGTGTCGCGAGGGCCGATATCGAGGAGATCATGGCCGGCCTCGGCCCGCTCGCCCATCACATGGTCAACGCGCACGAGGACGTCCCCCGCGAACCCCTCGGCGACGTGCGCATGACCTGACGCTTGCAAAGTGCTGCTCCCGACGAGACCCGCAACGAGCTTGCCGCTCGCGCCGCGCGCTCCGGCCGCTCCCTGCAGGAGTACCTCCGCGCGGAGCTCATTGAGATGGCGGAAAAGCCCGACATGCGGACCTGGGTCGCCCGGGTGCGTGAGCACGTGCAGGAATACAGCACCCATCTCACGACCGATGAAATCCTGCGTTACCGCGACGAGGGCCGTCGTTGACCCTCGTCGCGGACGCGTCGTTCGTCGCGTCCGCTCTCACGGAAATCGAGGTAGACGGCCAGTGGGCCCGTACGATCCTCACCCAGGAGGCTGTCGCGGCGCCCTACCTCCTCCTCGCTGAGTCCGCGAACGTCCTCAGGGTCGCGATACGTACGGGCCGCCTCACCGAGGTCGGAGCGTCGAGGGCGTATGCCGACCTCCTCCAGATCCCGATCACGCTGTACTCCTACGAGGCGCTCGCAGGCCGCATCTGGCAGCTACGCAACAACATCGCACCTACGACGCCTGGTATGTCGCCCTCGCCAAGCCCTCGACGTCCCTCTCGCCACGCTCGATCTGCGCCTCGCGCGCGCGCCCGGCGCTCGCTGCGAGTTCCTCACGCCGCCCGCCTGAGCTTCGGCCCGGCTAGCTCGTCCGCTCCGCACCCTTTCGCCGATGCTGCCTCGAGGAACGCGAGGATTGTGGGCAGGATCGCCGCCCGGTCGGAAAACGCCGAGGGATGCGTCGCGCCGGGCAGCGACACGAACTGGTTGCTCGGCCGCAGCCGGAAGCTTCTGTAGCCCGGGTCGACATCTCCCCCATGCCGGCGGACCTCACACGAACAACGCGGCCGGCTCGCTCGGCCACCGTGTCGCGCCCTGCAGCGAAGCAAGGAGCGCGGCGGCATGGTTGCTGCACGAAGCACCTGCCGTGCCGCCTCCGGCAACTGGCGCCAATAGGTCGACGTGCGCCTCGTGCCCCGCTGAAGAGCAGAGTAGCGAGGGTCCTGTTCAACCGGTGGACGAGTGAAGCGCGCCCACCCTCCCACAACGGCCGACCGTACGCGGCCCGGCGACGCCATCGCCAGTCCCTCCACCACCCGCCCACCCGTCGAGTACCCCCACGCACGCGCTCTCTCCGCGCCGCACGCATCGAGGACACGCTCCACGTCGTCACGACGCACCGGGAGCCGGTAGGCCTCGGCCGGGTGCGGCTTCCCGCTTTCGCCGTGCTCGCGAAGCTCGAGGACGAGTACACGAAAGCGTTCCGCCGGAGCATTGGCATATCCCGCCTGGAACCAGCGTCGGCGCTCATGCTGTGGACGTGCAGCAACGCAGGCGGCAGCCCGGCGCCCATCGTCTCGCAGTGGATCGCGACATCGTCGTCAGCCGACACAAACGCCATAGAACGTGCCCGCCAACCGGACAACAAGGCGAGGATGCACCGAGCCCTATGACTTCTCCGCCACGTGCAGCGCCACGGTGCCGAACATGAACGTCCGCACCTGCCGCACCTCGAACCCGGCCATTCGCAGCCGCGCCGACAGTTCGTCCGGCGTGAGGAAGTGGTCGACCGACACCGGCAGGTAGCGATACGCGCTCGAATGCCCCGACACGAGCCGCCCCACACGCGGGATCACGTGCTGGAAGTGCACCCTCGCTCCTGGCCGCAGCACCCCGTGCTCCATCCGCGGGATCTCGAGGATGCCGATGCGACCTCCGGGCTTCAGCACCCGTCGTGCCTCCGCAAGCGCGGCATCGAGGTCCGGGATGTTCCGCACGACGAACGCCGAGCACCACACGTCGAACGTCTCGTCGTAGACCGGTAGCCGTGTCGCATCCCCCACCCCGAACGAGACGATCCCCGCGCGCCGCTCCACCGCCTTTTGCCGCGCTCGCGCCACCATCGGCTCGGCGAAGTCGATCCCGAAGACGTACCCCGCTCCCGCGCCGAGGCACGCGAACGACAGGTCACCCGTGCCGCACCCCACATCGAGGACGGCGTCACCCGGCCGCACGAGCGCGCGCGCCGCCGCCCGGCGCCACGCGTGGTGCCGTCCGCCAGTCATCACCGTGTTCATCAGGTCGTACCGCGCCGAGATGTCGCCGAACATCCCGCGCACGTACGTCGCGCGGTCCGCCCCGCCCTCGAACAGCTCCTCCGGCGTCGCCATACGAGGAGGATAGCGCCGCGGGCGCTGGCAGCATCGAGTCAATAGCTTAAGCATTTGAGACGAACAGCCGTTCTGCGCTATACTCCGTCCGGCTCCCCGGAGGCTCCGATGGCGCTCCGCCTGCTCCCCTGGTCCCCCGAATACGGCACCGGCATGCAGTTCGATGTCGATGCGAACGGCCCGGACGCCGCGGTCAACGTCGAGTTCGCCGAGCGTCGTCCGTGGGAGCGCGTCGCCCCCCGCGCCGAGCCTCCAGCCGCGGTCCAGATCGTCGACGGCGTTCGCCGCGCTGAGGCCCACGCGATGGACGAGGCCGCCGACGGTTCGCTCGTCCTTGGCCTGTTCGGCTCCTACGCCGTCGGCGCCGTCTGCTGCAACGGCCGCGCCGAGCTCCTCGAAGACCGCTTTCGCGTGGAGCGCCGCTACTTCCAGACCGCCGGCGAACCCGCATCGAGGGAGATTCCCGGCGGGAACACGTCGCTCTGCTTCCGCGCTGAACTGCCCGAGAACGCGACCACCGCCAACGACCTCGTCGCCGCCCTCAACCGCAAGATGCTCGACGAGGAGGAGAAGCTCGCCGAGGAGTTGTCGCGCGACGAGTCGTTGCTCACCTTCGTCGACGGCCCCCTCCGCCTCCGATCACCCGGCGAGCGGGTGATCGGCTACATCAAGCGCGTCCACCGCTGGTACATCGAGGCCAGGGAACAGCGCCTGCTCCTCGATTTGCGCGTTGGCGAGCGCACACCCGTCTTCCGTATCCAGGAAGGCGCCGAGGGCCGTCACGACCGCCTCTCGTGGTTTCTGCGCATCGCCGACCTGCGCGGCCACTATCACCCGCTCGCCGGCGTCATGCGCCTCGAAGTCCCCGGTGCGTTGCCCTGCGAACTCGCCGCCCGCCTCGCTGACCAGTCCGCCTTCGTGCTGCCCGGCCTCGCCTCCTCCCCCGTGCGCGATCCGCGCTCGCCGCAGAACCTCACGCCCGTCGGCGCTCTCGAGGCCGCCCTCACACACCGCCTCGGCGACCGTCGCTGGATCAACCGCCTCCTCACCGCCGCCATCGAACGCGAGGCCGCCGCATGATCAGTTCCGAGGACACCCGTCCCGTCGGCCTCGTCCTCGGCACCCGTGCCGAGGCCGCCACGCCCCTCGAGTTCTGGGTCTACGTCGACGAGGACTCCTACCTCCAGCTCGATGACGTGGTGCACGTCCGCTCGGCGCTCCCCGGAGGCCGTCCGGTCGAGGCCATCGACCTCTACGGCGTCGTCGATGAGGTGCGCGCGCTCCAGGAGGGCGTGAGCTTCGACTCCGACGTCGCGCTCGCGAGCCGCGGCGTCCTTCCCGCGCAGAACGCCGTCGCCGCCCACGTCGCCGTGACTCGCATCGAGCCGGAGGTGTTCGTCCCCCCAATGCCCGGCACGGAGGTCTCGCGCGCCCAGGGCGCGGCCCGCGACGCTGCCCTCTTCTTCGACGAGATGAAGCTCAAGGACGGCACCGACACCCGCGTCGCCTTCGGGCTCTCCCGCGCCGGGGAGCCCGTCTTCGGCAACCTGCAGTTCCTGAACGGCGTCCGAGGCGGCCACGTGAACATCTCCGGCATCTCCGGCGTCGCCACCAAGACCTCGTACGCGATGTTCCTGCTGTACTCCCTCTTCGAGGGCTCCGCCCTCGGCGCGCTTCGCGCCAACACGCGTGCCCTCGTCTTCAACGTGAAGGGCGAGGATTTGCTCTTCCTCGACCAGCCGAACGCGGACCTCGACGAAGCGAGCCGCGAGGACTACGGCCGCCTCGAGCTTCCCGCCCGCCCCTTCGAGTCCAGCGCCTTCTTCGTCCCCGTCGGCAAGGGCCAGAAGCCCATTCCCGACGCCGGCTCGAGGATGGACGGCGTCACCGGCTTCTACTGGACCCTCCACGAGTTCTGCGAGGAGCGCTATCTCCGCTTCCTCTTCGCCGATGCCGATTCCGAGGAGTCACTCCGCTCGTACCTCGTCGACATCGTCGAGGCCCGCCTCGCCGAATGCGCCCTCGATACCCGCCGCGCCGGCACCATGGACGGCCGCGTCCTCGTCGGCGGCGAGACCATCGATACCTTCGACGCGCTGGTCGACGCCATCGAAAAGCACATCACCCCGGACGAGTACGAGGACAGCCTCGCGTGGGCCGGCCGCGGCGGCAGCGCCGCTGCCCTCGGCACCGTGCGCGCCTTCATGCGCCGCCTCCGCGGTGCCATCCCCCACGTCGGCCACCTCATACGCGGCCGCGCCTCCGAGGACAATGCCGCGCACCGCATCGACTGGCAGGCGCAGCAGCTCACGGTCATCGGCATCAACAACCTGCACGACCGCGCCCAGCGCTTCGTCGTCGGCGTCGTCCTCAAGCGTCTGATGGCGCTCCGTGAGCAGCAGGGCGTGAACTCTGAGTCCGCTCGCGTCTTCGTCGTCCTCGACGAGCTGAACAAGTACGCCCCTCGCGAGGGCCACAGTCCGATCAAGGATGTGCTGCTCGACATCGCCGAGCGCGGACGCTCCCTCGGCGTCATCCTCATCGGCGCTCAGCAGACCGCCTCAGAGGTCGAGTCGCGCGTCGTCGCGAACTGCTCCTACCGTATCGTCGGCCGCCTCGACAGCGCCGAGGCTCAGCGCGGTGAGTACGGCTTCCTCACCCCCGCCGCGCGTGCCCGCGCCAGCCTGCTCAAGCCCGGCACAATGATCGTCCACCAGCCAGAGATCCCCGTGCCGCTCCTCGTGCGCTTCCCCTTCCCCGCCTGGGCCACGCGCGCCTCCGAGGTCGCTCGCGCCTCCGACCCGTTTGCCCGCTTCGAGCTCGGCCGGGTCTAGCGATGCAGGTTTAGCGATGCGCTTCCTCCACACCGCCGACTGGCACGTCGGGCGCACCATCCGCGGACGCAGCCGCCGCGAGGAGTTCGAGGCCGTGCTCTCGGAGCTCGTCGAGATCGCCCGCTCCGAGGCCGTCGAGTGCCTGATCGTCGCCGGCGACATCTGGGATCAGCGCACCGCCTCCCCAGACGCCGACCGCCTTGTCTACGAGACCCTGCGCCGCTGCAACGACCACGGCATCCAGGTCGTCCTCCTCGCCGGCAACCACGACTCCCCGAAGAAGCTGGAGGCCCTTGGCCACATCTCCGAGCTGATCGGCGTCTACACCCAGCCCGAGGTGCGCCGGCCCGACGCCGGCGGCATCCTCACCGTCGAGGGCCGCGAGCACACCGCCCGCATCGCGGCCGTCCCCTTTCTCACCGAGGGTCATTATGTGTCGGCCGGACAGTTGATGGACCTCCCCGAGCAGTGGTTCGGCAGCTACGCCGACGGCTGCTCGCATCTCCTGAAAGCGATGTGCGACCGCCTGCCGGCGAACACGGTCAACATCCTGACCACCCACCTCTTCGTGAACGGCGCCCAGTACGCGACGAGGGACGGCTCCGAGCAGCTCCTCCACATTGGCCAGGCGTACGGCATCCCCCCACAGGGACTCCCGGCCACACCGCAGTACATCGCCCTCGGCCATATCCACCGTCCCCAGCGCATCGCCGAGGCCGCAGCGCCCACCGCGTACTCTGGCTCCCTTCTGCAGCTCGACTTCGGCGAGGTGAACGACACCAAGGGCGTCTACATCATCGACGCCGCTCCCGGCCGCCCCCTCAACGACCTCCGCTTCATCGAGTTGACCGCCGGCCGCCGCCTCAAGGAGATCCGAGGCAGCCTCGACGCCGTGCTCGCGCAGGCCGCCGCGGTCGGCGACGCGCACGTCCGTGTGGTCCTCGATGTCGACCGCCCCGAACCCGGATTCGCGCAGCGTGTCCGCGAGCAGATTCCGGCCGCCGTCGACGTCCGCCTCGACTACCCCGATCTCGTAACGGCTGCCGAAGAGCGGCTCGCCCACCTCGACCCCCGAGAGCAGTTCGTCCGCTACTACCGCGCCCAGCACGCCGGCGTCGACCCCGCCACCGAGCTGCTCGCCCTCTTCACCGAACTCTACGAAGAAGCCCACGCCTCGGAAGCCGTCGAGGTATGAGCCCGCGATGAGGCCGCTCCAACTCCAGCTCCAGGGCTTCACGGCGTTTCACGACCGCATCACCGTCGACTTCGGAGGACGCCGCCTGTTCGCCATCACCGGCCCGACCGGCGCAGGCAAGTCGTCGCTCCTCGACGGCATGATCTGGGCCCTCTTCGGCCGCGTGCCGAGGGTCAGCAACCGCGTCGGCGAGCTCATTTCGCATGGCGCGCTCCAGGCACGGGTCCACTTCGAGTTCGAAGCACACGGACACCAGTACCGCGTCGCCCGCGTCCGCCCCCTCAAGGGCCAGACCACCGCACGCCTCGAGCGCCTCCTGCCCGCCGGCGACGCCCTGCCCCTTGCCGACAGCGTGACCGAGGTCAACGCGCACGTCGAGGCGATCCTTGGCATCGACTACGACACGTTCGTGAAGACGATCATCCTGCCCCAGGGCGAGTTCAGCGCGTTCCTCAGCGGCGACCCGAAGGACAAGAAGACCGTCCTCTCGCGGCTCCTCGGTCTCGATGTCTACCGGGCGATGATGCAGGCCGCCAACAACCGCGCCGGCGGCGCGAAGTCTGCCGCTGACGCGCTGCAGCAGCAGCACGAGCAGCTCGATTACCGCTCCGCCGACGCCCTCACTGCCCTCGAGTCACAACTCCGCGATGCCGAGGCGCGTCAGCGCCAGCTGGCAGCCCGTCAGGCCGCTCTCCAGCAACTCGACACTGTCTCGTCCCTGTACCTGACCCGCGCGAAGGATGCCGCTGCCGCGGTCGCCGCACACGAGCAGGCTTGCGCCCGAGCCACCGCCGCCGAAGCGGCCGTCACCCACGCACGCAGCATCCTCCAAGGCGCATCGGCCGCTGTCGAACGCGCCGCCGAGGAGCTCGCTTCGCTCCGCTACGACCCCAACGCTCACCAGCAAGCACGTGAGCGCCTCGCTGCCGCAGAACGCCTCGACGCCGCCCGCGCCCAGCTGCAGCTCGCCGAGCGATCCATGGATGCAGCCCGCGCGGCCGAAGCCGCTGCAGGTCGGCAGCGCGCCCGTGCCGAGGCGGTCCGCGACGACGCCGAGACGGCCCTCGCGACCGCCATCCGTGACCTCGCGGCCTCCGCTTCCGTGTCTGCCGCGTGCGCGAGCCGTCTCGAAGCAGAGGCCTTGACCGCCACGAGTGACGGTGCCGAAGCCGGCCGCAAGAGCCACGAGGCGGAGTTGCGCGCAAAACAGCTCCAGCACCTCGCCGAGACGGCCCACGCGCTCCGCCGTGACGTTGAAGCCACGGACGCCGAGGCCCAGCGCGCCACCGCCGCCGCGGCCGCCGCGGAGGCCACAGCGCAGGAGGCTGCCGCTGCCGAGGCAACGGCGACCGAGGAACTGACGCGCCGCGAGCAGGCGCTCGATGCCGCCCGCATCGCCAACGCCGCCGCGGCGATCCTCGCCACGCTCTCCGTCGGCGACCCCTGCCCCGTCTGCGGGGAGCCCATCACCGACCTCCGCGAGCACGCCGCCCCTGACCTGGATGCCGCCGCTCGGGCCGTCGACGTGGCGCGCAAGGCGCATGCTCGGGCGCGCGAGGTCGTCGGCCATGCCGGCAACGCAGCTGCCGCCGCGCATGCCCGCGCCGAGGAAGCCCGCAGGTCCCTCGGTGCCGCCGTCGCCCGCCAGACCGCCCACGACGCGCAACTGGCCACCGCTGCCGCCACCCGCGCGGGCGTCGACCGCGCCGCGAAGCGCGCCGCCGCCGTGGCAGCCGCCGAACGCGAACGCGCCACCGAGCACGAGGCACGCGCCGCCGCCCTCGCCGATGGCGCCCGAACGCTACGAGCGCTGCTCGCACGTCTCCCTCAGGACATCGAAGCCGACGCCAGCGCAGCGCCATCCGAGGCGGGCATCGAGGAGATCGCCTCCACCCTCGCCGCGGCCATCGAGTCCCACGCCTCAGCGGCGAGTGGCGCGTTCGACGCCCGCGCCGCGCTGGTCGCGGCCCAGACCGCGCTCGCAAGCGCCACCGCCGAGGTCAACACCGCAGTCGCGCTGCATCAGCAGCAGGCCGCCGCCGTCGAGGAGGCCGCGCACGTCCTCGCCGCTTCCGGTGAAGCGCCCGCAACCCCGGAGACCCTGCGCAAGGCCCTCATCGTGCTCGACCGCACGGCCAAACAGGATGCCGCACTCCGCGCCGCCCTCGATGAGCATGAGCGTGCGCGCGCTGCCGCGTCAGCGGTCGTCACCGAACGCGATGGCGCCTGCGAGGCGGCCACCCGCGAGGCGGCCGAAGCAGAGACGGTGGCCGCTGTCGCGCGCGAAGCCGCCTCCGCCTCCTGCGCTGCCTTCGAGGCCGAATGGCGACGCCAGCTCCCCCCAAATCTGTCCCCGGACGCCGCCGCCGTAGCCGATCTGATCCAGGCCGCCAACCGCAAGGCTACGGACCTCGCCGCCGAGGTCGGCCGCGCCGGGGCGACCCTCGAGGCAGCGCGCGGCGAAGTCGCTCGGGCCACCCGGCTCCTGCAGGAAGCCGCGACCTTCCGGCGCACCTCCGAGGTCGCCGCCGACCTCGGTCTCGAGCTGCAGGCCAACCGCTTTGTCGCCTTCATCCAGCGCGAGGCCATGCAGGTCCTCGCGGCGGACGCCGGCGATCGCATGCTCCAGCTGTCCCGCGACCGCTACCGCCTCGAGGCCGACGGCGACGAGTTCGTCGTCGTCGATCGTCTCAACGGCGACGAGCGCCGCTCCGTCCGTACGCTCTCCGGCGGCGAGACGTTCCTCGCCAGTCTCGCGCTCGCCCTCGCGCTCTCTGAGCGCCTTCCCGAGATCTCCGGCCACGGCGGCGCACTCGCCCTCGACTCCCTCTTCCTCGACGAGGGCTTCGGCTCCCTCGACGCCGAGTCGCTCGACATCGCCATCCAGGGCCTCGAACTCCTCGCCACAGGCAGCCGCATGATCGGCGTCATCTCCCACGTCCCGGAGGTCGCCGAACGTCTCGCCGACCGCATCGAGGTCGTGAAGGTCGGCGGCACAAGCACCATCCGCGACGGCCGCTAATCAGCGCGCCTCTCCTCACCTCCTGCCGCGCACCCACGCTTCGATCCCCAGACGGGCGGAACTGCGGCGCAGTTCGCTGGTGCGGAGGGCGCCCTTGTTCGGCGTTGCCCGTGTGGTTATAGTGCACCATATGGTTCAGTATCTAACGCGCCTCGACGCCTCCTTCGGCGCGCTATCGGATCCCACGCGACGAGGTGTGCTGCACCAGTTGGCATACTCGGACGCTTCCATCACGGACCTCGCCGTGCGCTTCCACATGACCCGCACCGGCATCAAGAAGCATGTCGCCGTCCTCGAACAGGCCGGCCTCGTCACCACCCAGAAAGTCGGACGCGTGCGGACCTGCAGGCTCGGCCCGCGCCGGCTCGAGGAAGAAGCGGCGTGGATCGAGGGCTACCGCCAGCTCTGGGACACCCGCTTCGACGAGCTGGATCGGGTCGTCGAGGAACTGAAAGACAGAGAGTCGGGCCGTGGACAGGGGGCATCATGAGTTCGTCAGGCGCTATGGACAGCCGCACGAGGGCGGAGCGCGCGTCCGACCGCGAGCTGGTCGTGTCGCGGACCTTCAACGCACCCGCCAGCCTCATATTCGAAGCGTGGACCCGGGCGGATCTGTTCCAACGGTGGTGGGTTCCGAAGTCACTCGAGATCACCCTCCTCTCCTGTGATCTCGACGTCCGCGTCGGCGGGACGTACCGCCTCGCCTTCAGTCATCCCGCGTCCCCGGACCCAATCGTCTTCCATGGCCACTACCTCGAAGTGAATCCCCCTTCGCGCCTCGTTTGGTCCAACGAGGAAGCTGGTGATGACGGACAGATCACCACCGTCACCTTCGAGGAACAGGACGGCAGTACGCTCCTCGTCATGCGCGAACGCTACCCCTCCAGGGAAGCGCTCGACGAGGCGATTGCCTCCGGAAGCACGAGCGGCGACATGGAAGAGGCCTTCAGTCAGCTCGACGAGCTGCTCGCCGCCAAGGGCGGAGGGGACACACCCGCGTCGTGAGGTCGCGCCGCGCGAGGCACGGCCGAGTCAGCCGCGGTCGGGGGTGCGACGTACGACGGACACCGGCTCTTGCTGCCCTCTAGAACCGCTGCACCTTCGGTGGCCGGATCAGCCACGTCGCCACCATCGCTACCGCCGAGATGACCAGCGCCCCCAACACCGCCGACCAGAACCCATCCACCTCGAAGTTGAGGTCCAGTTGGCCGGCCAGCCACGCCGTCAGCCCCAGCATCGCGGCGTTGATGACGACGACGAACAGCCCGAACGTCGCCAGGATCAGGCAGCACGAGAGCATCGTTGCCAGCGGCTTCAGCAGCGTGTTCACGATCGCGAAGATCGCCGTCCCCACCACGAGCGACTGCCAGTCATCGATCGTGATGCCGGGGACGATCACGGAGGCAAGCCACAGCCCGAGGAGGTTGACGAGGAACCGCAGCACCATCGACCGGAACGACCAGTCCCCATCCCCGCCCGATGGCACGCGGATGAACACGCCTCGCTGCCGCACCCCCGCCCCCCTTCCGGCTCGCCACCGTCCCCGAGGAGTATCGCATCCGGGGCGACGGTCCCTACAACGAGGCGACCTCGACGAGTCGCCGCTCCGTCCACGAGCGCCACACCGCCTCTGTGAACTGCATGTAGCGCAGACCGGCCTCGAAGTCCGTCAGTTCCACGGGCGCCCCTTCGCGGATCGAGTCCACGAAGTCACGCTCCACCCGCCAGCTCCCCGCGCTCCCGGCATCCGGTGGCAGCGTACGCGCCTCCTCGCCCGCCATCGCAAGCACCATCGTGTCGTCGAGCGACCAGTGCAGCGTCCCCCGGCTCCCGAAGATCGAGATCCCGCCGCCATCCCGAGGCGAATGCACCACCGTGCTCACCCGATACGTCACTCGCACCCCGCTCGCCATCCGCGCCAGCACCGCCACGCCGTCCGGCACCTCGATCCGCGTGCGGGCCCCCGACTCCTCGTCGACCCGCTCAGCGATCCCGGTCGAGGCGTCGGAGACCACGGTCACCGTCGGACCAAGCCAGCGCTCAACCGTCTCCGCGAGAATCCCGAGGTTCATCGCGTTCATCCCCGAATACTCGCGACGCTCGCGCCAGTGCAGCGGCGCATCGAGGTCGAACGCATTCCCGTTGAGCGACGTCACCTGCACCTCGCGCAACGCGCCGAGGACGCCATCGGCAAGCACCCTCCGCACGGTGCGCCACGACCGCAGGTCGAACGGCGCCGGAACCAGTTGCGCGACCAGCTCCGGCCGCGCCCGCGAGGCCGCGAGCATCTCCCGCGCCTCCCTGCCGTCCATCGCCATCCGTGCCTCGCACAGCACATGCTTCCCGGCCGCGAGCGCCCGTACCGTGAACTCCCGGTGCCGGTACGGCCACGTCCCGATGCAGACCGCATCGATATCCGGCGAAGTGAACACGTCCTCCGGGTCCACCGTGACCCGCTCAATCCCGAACGCCTCCGCGACCCGACGCCCACTTTCCTCGCTCCGGTTGCAGACCACCGCCACCCTCACGCCCTCGATCGATTGGAGGTTCGGGATGTGCCGCAGCCGCGTATTCGCTCCCGCGCCGATGACACCGATCCGGACCGTCTGCACCACCGCGTCCTCCTGCCCCGTGCCGTTCTCGTAGTCAACCGATCTGATATTGTCCACAGAGCGGGGGACGTTGGATAACTGGACCTTGAAGGAGTTCGCGATCCTCGAAGTCGTCGCCCCTGCTGCCACGGTCGCGGTCGACGCCCGCGAACTTCGCAGGCGCTCGCTGCGGGTCCTCTACCTCGCCGCCCTCGCCGTCGCCGCCCTCGCCGTCGCGCACATTGTCCTCATCGATACGTTCCATCGGGAGGCGGCAGACAACTTCCGCACGCTCGTCATCCTCGTCGAGGTCATCTTCGTCGGCATCCTCCTCGGCGCCGCCGCGGCGCACTTCCTTGCTGTCGCCCGCGAACGAGGTGCCCGTCTCGTCATCGATGCCCTCGCCGCCGACCTCGCGGGGCCGGGCGCTGCCGCCGGCGTGCCGGGCATCGTGGCGGCGCGGCTCGTCGGCTCACGAGTCGCCTCCTCCGCCCTGCTGGCGCTCGCCCGCGAGCAGGGGCATCGCCTCGAACCGGTCGCCGCCTGCGGGTATCCGCCCGACGTGACACTCGAGTCCCGCGACTCCTATGGCCTGGTTCCGCCGCACCCGGTAGCCCGTCAGCAGGTCGAGCTCGCCGACCCGTGGCTCGACCCCATCCGCGAACGGATCGGTCGCGAGCCGTGGATCGCCCGACTCCCGCTCCTGCGCGGTGATGACCTTATCGGGCTGCTCATCATCGCCGACCCGCAGCCGGGCCTGATCAGCGACCCGGCGCTGCTCCGCTCGCTGGGCGCCCTGCTCGCCGTCGCACTCAGCGATGGCGGTACGTCGAGCGCCGCTCGCCGCGCCGGCGTCAGCAGCACCGAATGGACGCGCCACGAGCTGATCGAGGCCACGGCCGCCGAGTTCGGCCCGGCCCTCCTCGCCGTCGAGGCTTTCGCCGCCGCCGTGCCGGGCGACCATGACACGGTCGGCGACATCGGTACCATCGAGGACGCCCGCCGCCTGTCCACCCTCGCGCTGAGCGTCGAACGCCTCGGCGTGATCATGAGCGACCTCTCCACCCTCGGCGCCGGGGACGAGGCGCTCGTGGTCGGCGACGCTGAGCCGACCGACATCGCACCCATCCTCGATGCCTCCGTGGACGCGCTGGAACCCGCGTTCACCGCCCGCGAGCAGGCGCTCACCCTCGAGGTCGTCAACGAGCCCCTGAACGCTCTCATCTCACCCGACGCAATTGAGCGTCTGCTGCTCCACCTCCTCTCGAATGCCAACCGCGCCGCGCCGGACGGTGGGTCCGTCGCCGTGCGCGCCACGAACCTCGGCGACACCATCCGCATCGAGGTTGAGGACTCCAGTGCGGCCCCTGCGGAAGAACACCTGCAGCGCGCCACAGAACCGTTCCACCGTGTCCCTGATAACGCCGGCGAGATTCCCGGCGCGGGGCTCGGTCTTGCTGTTGCCCGCAGACTCGCTGAGTCCCAGCACGGGCGCATCGAGGCCCGTCGCGGCGTTGCGGGTGGCGCCATCTACGTGGTCAGCATCCCGGTCGAGCCCCCGCCCGAAGAGGAAGCGGCGCCCCTCCCGCCGCTCGACGAGGAGTCCGAGCCCGACGACGACGACCTCGAGCCCGGCGAGGAGTGGGACGACGGCGGCTACGATGACGAAGCAGGCGACGAGCTCGATCGTGACGAGCGCGCCGCGCCGCTCGATGAACCCCCGTACGACTTCGATGCCGACGACACCGAGGACATGACCCGCCCGGACGAGGGAGAACTCGACCTCGAGGACGCTGACGAGGGCGACGAGGAGCCCGACGCGCGACGCTGACCTCGCGTGCGATCGCCGCCGCGGCGCGATAATCGGCTGCCATGCATCTCTCGCAGCTCGCCCTCGCCAACGTGCGCTCGTTCCGGCGCCTCGACCTCGATCTGCGCCCGGGGATGCACGTCGTCGCCGGCCCGAATGGCAGCGGCAAGTCCAACCTCCTCGAGGCGATTGCGCTCCTCGCGACCACTCGCAGCGCCCGCGCCACCACCGATGCCGAGCTCATTTCCTGGGACGCGCTGCGCGATGAGCCGCTTCCCGTCGGACGGTTGAGCGCTCAGGTTTCCACCCGTGAGGGCCCCGTGACCGTCGAGGTGGTGATCGGTGCGCGGGTCGGCCAGCCGGGCCAGCCCCCGGCTGCAACTCGCCGCTTCCGCGTCAATGGCGTCGCGCGCCGCGCATCGGATCTCATCGGGCGGCTACGCGTCGTGCTGTTCTCCGCGGACGACCTCGGCATCATCGCCGGCGCGCCCGCCGCACGCCGGCGCTACCTCGACGTCACCATCTCCCAGCTCGACCCTGCCTACGTCCGCGCACTGCAGCGCTACCAGCGGGTGCTCCAGCAGCGCAACAGCCTCCTCCGTCGCTTGCAGGAGCGGCGAGGTACGCCGGGCGAACTCGACTTCTGGGACCAGGAACTCGCCGAGTCAGGAGCGGTCGTGCTCACGGCCCGCGCCGCCACCCTCGCCGCGCTCGCTCGCGGCGCCGCCGACCGCTACCTCGACCTCGCTCCCGCCACCGAGGAGCTCGCGGTGTGCTACCGCCCGGCCCTGCCCCCGCCCCTCGTCGAGCAGGTCGACGAGCCGCCGGCCGCCCTTGCGCCGCGCATCCTCGAAACCCTCGTGGAACTCCGCCGGCGCGACATCCAGGCCGGCGCGACACGGATCGGCCCGCACCGCGACGATGTGTCATTCCTGCTCGGCGGCCACCCCGCCGGCGCCTCCGCCTCCCGAGGTCAGCAGCGGAGCGCCGCCCTCGCGCTCCGCCTCGCCGAGGTCGCGCTGTCCACGGCCCGCACGGGCGAGGCGCCCGTGCTCCTGCTCGACGACGTGCTCTCGGAACTCGATGCCGCTCGCCGCGCCCGGGTGCTGGCCACCGCCTACGAGGTCGACCAGGTCTTTATCACGACGCCGGACCCCGACCGCCCCGGCCCCGAGGAGTTGCCCGGCGCACGCCGCTACCTCCTCAGCGAGGGGTCCGTCCGGTCGCTCGATTCGGTCCCGTAGGGGCGGGTCGGCTCGCACCTCGCCCTCACCGCCCGTCCTCACCCAGCAGGGCGTTTTGTCGTGTCCCGATGAGCACCGTGAGGTCCCGCGGCGAAACAGAGAGCGTCACCGGGGTCTCCCCGACGTACTCCCCGTCCGCCTGGATGGCCAGCGGCGTGCGGGCCGTCACCGTCAACCGCTCGCCGCGGAGGTAGTCCACCCCGCGGCTCCGCCGCACAGCGAGGTCGCCCCGTACCGCTGCATACAGCAGCCGTATGAGCGAACGTCGACCGTCTCCCTCGAACACACACACGTCGAGCAGCCCGTCGTCCATGCGGGCAAGCGATGTCAGCCGCATCACCCCGCCGTACAGCCGGGTATTGCCGGCCACGAGCTGAAACAACGGCAGCTGAGTGGCGACCCCGTCCATCGCCACCTCGCAGTCCACGCCGTGAGCGCGGGCGAGCACTCGCGTGGCCACCACGCCATACCAGCCCTTCCCGAGGATCCGCTTCCCCCGTGAATGGCCCTCCACGCGCTGCACGACGTCCGCATCCAGTCCGATGCCGCACATGAGGAGGAATCGCCGTTCACCGAAATCGCCCCGCACCACGCCGACGTCTACCCGCACCGCGCGCGCCGAGGGGATGAGGCTGATCGACCGTGCAATGTCGAGGGGCACGCCCGCTTCGTGCGCCCAGACGTTCGCCGTCCCTGCAGGCACCACCGCGAGCGCCGTCTCCGTTCCTGCGAGCGCCTGCACGACCTCGTGCACCGTCCCGTCGCCGCCGCACGCCGCCACTACTTCGATCCCTGCCTCGGCGGCCTCGGCTGCGAGCGCGGTTGCCTCACCGGCCGAGTGCGAGCTCTCGATGCGCACCGCCCACCCGTGCGCGCGCAGCGGCCGAACCGCCACGTCGAGCGTCCGTTCGCTCGGAGCGTGACGTGCATGGGGATTGCGCAGGATCAGCAGCGAACGTGGGCGCATCTACCCATGCTAGCCGAGTGAGCCACTACGGCGCGTCCGAGGAAGCGGCGTGCCCCTCATGCGGACAGCGCGCCCCCGCGAGCGCGCGCATGCGCGCCAGCACGAGGAGCCGTCGCAGCTCCGGCGCCGGCAGGATGGTCGGGTCGCCGATTTCGTGCGGACACGTCATCCCGAAGATCACCATGTCCCGCAGTTCGCTCACAAGCTGGTCCCGCGTCATCTCTCGCACGTGTGCCACGATGAGATCGTACCCGAAGCGACACCGCGCCCGCCGTCATCCGCCCGCCGCGAGGATCTCCTCAATGACGGCCCGATGCGCCGGCGATCCGACAGCGTCGAGACTCCCGTTCCACCGCACCCCGATGCCGTGGCGCTCCTTCAGCTCGAGCACTCGCCGTACGGCGTCGTTCAGACGCGACGCCGATAGCTCACCCGTCGCCACGGCGCGCATCAACCGCGCATGTACCAGCGTCGCGTCGCACGGCAGGCTCACGCAGATCAGCAGGTCCGCCCCCGCCTGCACCGCGCGCAGCGCCGCCTCTTCCGACGGCATCAGCGCCGCCACTCCGGCCATCCCGAGGTCGTCCGTGACCACGATGCCGCGCACGCCCAGATGCTCTTTGAGCATCGCCCCGATGACTGCCGACAGACTGGCGGGCATCCCCGACGGGTCGAGCGCCGGGTATGCCACGTGCGCCACCATGACGGCATCCAGCCCCGCCGCCACCGCCGCCTCGAACGGAGCAAGCTCGGTCGCCTCGAGCTGGTCGAGCGTCTTGCGCACCACCGGCAGCGTGAAGTGCGAGTCCGTCTCCGTGTTGCCGTGCCCCGGATAGTGCTTTCCGACGGCCACCACCCCCGCCGCATGCAGCCCTTCGATGTACGGCAGCCCGGTCGCCACGACCGTCTCCACGGTGCTGCCGAACGCGCGGCGGCCGATCACCGGATTCGCCGGGTTGTCGTTGACGTCGAGCACCGGCCCGAGCGCCATGTTGACGCCCACCGCTCTCAGCTCGTCCCCCACCATTTCGCCGTACTGTCTCGCGAGGTCAGGGCGCCCCGCCGACCCCACCGAGGCCGCATCCGGCAGCCGTGTGAACCCCTCCGTCAGCCGCTGGACGAGGCCGCCCTCCTGGTCCGTCGCGATCAACGCGCCCACGCCGTTGTTGCGCTCTGCGAGTTCCTGCACCGCCGAAGTAAACGCCGCCACCTGCGTGGGCGTCCCGGCATTCTCGCCCATTACCACGACGTTCCCCATGTGCAGCGTGCCGAGGAGCCGCTCCGCCTCCGCGCCGACCGTCGTCCCGGGCAGCCCGGTGAAGATCAGCTGCCCCACCCGCACGTCGAGCGGCATATCCTCCACCGCGACGCCCGGGGGCGTCGCGGTCCCCGTGCCCGTCGCGACCGCTGTCACAGTCGTCGTCGCCGCTGGCGCCGTGGGCGTCGGCGCCACGGTGGCTGTCGACCCCGCCGTTGGTGTCTCGCCTGGGCCGCTGTCGCTACCGCCGGAGCACGCGAGCACGATCAGTACAAACAGCCCCAGCGCCACCGGGGCCACTTGTCTCACCCGGCGCCTAGTCCCCAACGAGCGTCGCGGCCAGGCGCTCGGACACCGGCGGCACCGACGATGAGAGCCGCACCGCAAGCTCCTCGATCTCTCCCTGGTCGCCGTACAGCATCAGGCGGTCGCCGCCACACAGACGCATGTCGGCCGGAGGGGCCATCGTCAGCTCACCGTCGAGCCGCTCGAGGCCCAGCACCCGCGTCGACCGCAGCCCGTCCATGAGGTCACCGAGGACCAGCCCCGTCGTCGATGCATCGGCGTCCCCGATCGCCACCTCCGCCAGCGTCTTCGCGCCGTCTCCGCCGTCCGCGACGCTCAGCGAGAAGTCCACGAGTTGCGGCTCCACTGCCGCGAGCGCGATCCGCCGACCGGCGATCCGGTACGGCGAAACGATGCGGTTCGCACCTGCCGTGCGCAGCCGCGCCTCGGCGGAGGCGCTACCGGCCCTGGCGATGATCGCCAGCGCCGGGTTCATCGCTCGCGCCGCGAGCGTCACGAACGTGTTCTCCGTGTCCGAGTCCGCCGCTGCGATCAGCACGCGCGCGCGATCGACGCGAGCCGACCGCAGCACCTCGTCCTCCGTCGCGTCGCCGACGATGGCCAGCGCCCCCGCAGCGAGCGCCGGGTCCCGCCGGCTCGGGTCCTTGTCGATCACCACCAGCTGCGGGCCCTTGCGTGGCAGCAACTCGCGGGCGATCTCTTCGCCCACCCGTCCGAACCCGCAGAGCACAATGTGGTCCTGCATCTTGCCCACCTTATGGCTGAGCCGACGCCCGCCGAGCGCCTCCGCGATGTCCCCGGCCAGCGCCGCTTCCACCAGCGCCACCGCCGTGTAGAACATCACCCCGACCCCGCCGAGGATGTACGCCATCGTAAATATGCGCCCGCCCGTGTCGAGCGGCCGAACCTCGCGAAACCCGACCGTCGTAACGGTCGTCACCGCCATGTACAGCCCGTCGAGGAACCCGAAGTTCTCCACGGCGGCGTACCAGGCCGTCCCGCCCACGATCACGACGACGAGCAGCCCAATGCCGACCCACAGCCGGCGGCTCAGGATCATCTACGCCCTTCGCGTGACAACTAGCGGCCGACGTGCTTTCGCTTGTGCTGCACGTAGTCCACGAGGATGTACTCGCCGAGCTTCTCCGGAGTCGTGTAGAACACCCGCCCGCCGTTGATCTTCGCCAGCTGGTTCACGAACTCCTTCAGGTAGTAGTTCCGGTCCAGCATGAAGGTATTGATCGTGATCCCCTCCTGGGTGCAACGCTTCACCTCTTTGAGGGTCTCGCGGATCGTCACCGGGCTCGGCGGATACGAGAACTGCGATCGTCCCCGCTCGAGATGCGCCGTCGGCTCCCCGTCCGAGATCATGATCACCTGCCGCGTCCCGCCTCGATGCCTCGCCAGCAACTTCCGCGCGAGCATGAGCGCGTGATGCATATTCGTCCCGAGGACCGACTCATCCCATCGCACATAGGGCAGCTCGGACACCTTCAGCTCCCGCGCGTACGCGGAGAAGCCGATCACGTACAGGTTGTCGCGCGCATACTGCGCGCTGATCAGGTTGTGCAGCGCCAGCGCCACCTTCTTCGCCGCCTGGAACGATCCGCGCAGCGCCATCGACCACGACAGGTCGACCATCACCACCGTCGTCGTCTGCGTCATCAGCTCAGACCGGTAGATCTCGAAGTCGTCCGGCAACAGTCGCACCGGCGCCTGCGGGCCCTCACGCTCCACCGCGTTCATGATTGTCCGCGTCATGTGGAGATGGAACGGGTCCCCGAACTCGTACGGCTTCGTCTCGTCGATCCGCTCGCCGTGCCGCCCGGACTCCGGGATCGCGTGGTTGCCAATCCCCTGGCGCTTCAGCTGCTGGTAGATCTCGCCGAGTGCCTTCTGCCCGATCATCCGCATCCCCGCCGGCGTCAGCTCCCAGCTGTCGCCGTCACGCCGGATGTAGCCCGCCTCTTCGAGGACGTCAAGCAGCTGCTGCAGCTCATCGAGCGCGTCCTTGGCGTCGTCCCCGAGCAATTCGCGCAGCTTCTCCGCGTCTACCCCATCGAGGTCACCCTCGTACTGCGCTCGCTCGAGCGCGCGCTCCAGCTCGTCGATGTCCTGCATCTCGCCCATCAGGTTCATGGCGGCCTGCAGGTCGATCTCGTCGTCCCCCCGGAAGTTGTAGGACGACGGTCGCTCGGTGCTCGGGTTGAGGTACTCCATGTTGAGCGCCAGTTGCGACAGCTCGCCCTCGAGCTCGGGATCCCCGAGCTTGTCGGCAAGCAGCGACTGCAGCTGCTGTCGCTGGTCCGAGGGCAACGACTCCATCAGCGACTGCATGGCGTTCATCTGCGCCTGCATCTGCTCGATCAATTCGTCGAGTGACTGCGGCGGGTTCGGCCCGAACATATCGCCGTACTGCTGCATGAAGGAGTCGAAGTCAGGCTCCTGCCCCCGCATCTTCTGCACGAGCATGTCGTTCAGCGCCTGCACCATGTCCTTCATGCGCTGCAGGTCGCCGGCCGACATCTGCTCGACCATCTCCGAGACGTCCTTGAAGAAGGACTCGGTCATCGCCTGCCGCAGCTGCTGCATCAGCTCCTGAAAGCGGTGCTGCGCCTCCGGGTTCAGGAACTCGTAGTTCTGCAGCTCCTTGACCTGCCCAGCCGTGTCATCGGGCAGGTTTTCGAGGAACTGCTGCTTCCGCTCGGCGATTCGGCGCAGCATCTCTTCGAACTGCTGCTGCTCGCTCGACCCCCCGCCCGAGGGGTCACTGCCCTGAGCGCCCTCGCCTGCTTCGCCAGACTCCCCGGCCTGCCCGTGAGGCCCCTGCTGGCCACGCTGCCCTTCCTGGCCTCGCTGTTCGGCGCTGCGCTGGCCGCGCATTCCTTGTGGCGAGGACATGCCGCCCGGTTGCTGGCTCGCTTGCGGCCCGACCTGGCTCCCGCTTTGCCCGCCCTGCTCTCCGTCCTCGCCCGGCTCCCGGCCGTCGGCTGCGCTCGTGTCGGCGGACGAGGGCTCTCCGCTTTCGTCCTGCCCCCCGAGCCGCTCATCGAGCGCCTGCCGTTCGAGGTCGAGGATCTCCTCCAGCTGGCGCTTGAGGTCGTCCATCACCCCGCCGAGGTCGAACTGGTCGAGGCGCTCGCGCCGCTGCTGGCGCAGTTGGTGCAGCAGGTCGCGCACGCCCTGCATCCGCCCGCCCTGCTGCCGCTGCATCCCTCGCTGCATCAGGTTCCGCAGCGCGTGCTGCAGATCGCCGAAGTTCATCAGGTCGTCGGACAGCGCCTCGAGCACGTCACCCGCGTCGAGGTTCGGGATCTCCTGCGTACCGTCCCACTCTGAATACCGATGGATCAGGACCATGTTGCCCCCCTGTCGGGCGCTCGTCCGTCCCTCAGCCTCGGTCCCGCTAGCCCCGATAACGCGACTGGCCGATGACGCTGTCCTTGTTTAGACGCTTATTGAGGTGCAGCCCCTCGAGGATCAACTCCACCGCCGCCGCCTGCGCCGCCGGGCTCGAGTCCGTAGTCACCTGCCGCACCGCCTCTTGCAGGCCGTCCACCTGCTTGAGCATCTGCTGGTAGTGAGAGAGCGGCAGCGCCTCTCCCGTCTCCGTCGAGATGCCGGACTTGAACGAAGCAATCACTGGCTCGAGGTCCGTGATGCTGCAGTGCCGGTTGAACACCGCGACCACCGCGCCCTGGATCAGCCGGTCGACGATCTGGTCCTCGCGCCCATCCTCTACCGTCTCGAACTCGACTTTGCCTTCCAGCGCCGGCTTGATGAAGGAGAGGTCAGAGACCCGCGGCACGATCTCCCGCTCACCGAGCCGCACGCCGCGCCGGAACGCGTTCGCCACCATCGCCTCGTAATCGGCCACGGAGGCGCGCACCGACACCCCCGATCGCTGGTTGATGTCCGGTGACCGGCGCGCCAGCCGCGTGACCTCTGCGATCACTTCCTTCATGTAGTCGGGCACCATCACGTGGTACCCGTCCTGTGACAGCCGCGCCGCCTCCTGGTCGATGATGCTGACTTCGTCCTCGACGTTCCGAGGGTAGTGCGTCCGGATCTGCGACCCGTAACGGTCCTTCAGCGGCGTGATGATCCGTCCCCGGTTCGTGTAGTCCTCGGGGTTCGCCGTCGCCACGATGAATACGTCCAGCGGAAGCCGCACCTTGTGCCCCCGGATCTGGATGTCGCGCTCCTCCATCGCGTTCAGCAGACCCACCTGGATCCGCTCCGCGAGGTCCGGCAGCTCGTTGATGGCGAAGATGCCGCGGTTGGTCCGCGGAATGAGACCGAAGTGGATCGTCAGCTGGTCCGAAAGGTACCGCCCCTCGGCCACCTTGATCGGGTCCACCTCGCCGATCAGGTCCGCGATCGTGATGTCCGGAGTCGCGAGCTTCTCGCCGTACCGCTCGTCGCGATGTACCCACGAGATCGGCGTGTCGTCTCCCAGCTCATCGACGAGCGCCTTCCCCTGCTCGCTGATCGGCGCGAACGGGTTCTCCGGGATCTCGACACCCGCGATCACCGGCGTCCACTCGTCCAGCAGCGACGTGAGGCTCCGGATGATCCGTGACTTCGCCTGCCCGCGCTCGCCCAGCAGGATGATGTCGTGACCCGAGAGGATCGCGTTCTCCAGCTGTGGGATGACGGTCTCGTCGTACCCGGTGATCCCGGGGAAGAGATGCTGACCCCGCTCGAGGTTCGCGATCAGGTTCCTGCGGATCTCCTCGCGCACGGGGAGCACCTGGTAGCCGGTTGCGCGCAGAGCGCCTAGCGTCGCGGGTTGCTCGTTCGCCAAGGCTGGCCCCCTTCAATTCCCGGTTGGTCCGGGTGGCGCGCCGGCTGTGCGAGTGGAGAGGAGCGCCGAACGCGGCCGGCGGATGGCCGCCGGTTGCCTCGATCAGTATACGTTTCTGCGTACAGGCGCTGCCGGAGACGAAAAGGCCCCGCGCACGCGGGGCCTTCGTCTGGTGGGAGGAGTGCCGGGACGGCTTACGAGGCGGCTTCGGCCTCCACGCGCCGCGGTGCGATCGAGTCGAGCAGGTCCGGACGGTCGACCAGCGTCTTCACGACCTTACCGAGCCGCGAGTCGCGCAGCACGATGATGTCCGATACGTCCAGCACGTCGCCAAGCGAGATGTCCAGCGCCGCGGCAACCGACAGTGCCGTCGATAGCGGGAGCTCGCGCTTGCCCGTCTCGTAGTTCGACAGCGACGCCTGCGTGATGCCGGCCGTCCGTGCGACCTCCGCCTGCGACCGCTCCCGCTTCATCCGCCACTGCCGCAGTCGCTGTCCGGTCGCCCGGCGTCGCTCCCGCTCCGCGGCCTCGAGGTTCGTCGTCATCCGTTCCTTCCTTTCCCAGGGGCGCCTCGACCCTGCCGAGATATCTAGTCGTGATTCTAACCTGTATGTTCTTGTGCGCACAAGCACAATTGCGGAGGCGCGGCGATATCACGTTTGAGGGCCAGTACGAGGATAGGACCCGATTATCCGTATGGAAAGTCGATTATTGTAAAATTCGGATGACGGCTGACCGGCCAACGACCTGCTGCCACGCCCAGCCCTCGCCGCTGCTCATGAACCAGATGTCGCGATGCTGACCGTGGATCCCGCTCCCCGTGTCAGCACAGACATACGTGCGTCCGGTGGGATCCCCCTCGATGACGAACCGCTGCCCGAGATAGCGGTACTCGCATGCCGCGGCCCCAGGGTAGACCGCTGTCCCATCACGCATCACCCCGCAGAATCCCCCGCCGTCGCCCGCCCGCTGGCCGCCCGTTGAGTCCTCGCAGTAGTAGAACGTCACGGGGACCGTGATCCGATCGCCTGCTTGCAACTCGGGAACCGACGGCGCCGCGGTCTGCGTACGGACCGTCGCCTCACTGATCGTCGGGGTGGGCTGCACCTTGAACCGCGCCGAGGTCACGACGAGGTCGCCGGTCTCCGCCGGGCGCTCCATGAGCATTGGGACGGCGTTCGTCAACGCCGAAGACACGCGCGCGTCCGACTGCGGTGCATCGTCGGCCGGCGCGGTCTCCGCCGCCTCGCCCTGTTCACCCGCCGCCGGGTCCGTAGTGCTACCCGAATCCGCAGCCGACGCCTCGGACGCCGCGGTCGGTGACGCCCCCGCGGACTTCACGAACCGCGTCAGCGCGCCGATCGAGGTCGACTCACCGCGTTGCTGCGGCGCGCGTGCCGCAGCGATCTCGATGGACTCCTGCGAAGCCATGGAGGCGCTCGCCCGCGGGTAGGACGGCGTGTCCCCCCGCTGCAGCACGGCCCCCGCCACGACCGCCCCTGTCGCGATCGTCAACGAAAGCGCGCAGATGAACAGACTGTGGCGCGCGACACGCCAGGGCGTCAGCAGCATTCCCCACCGCATACGGGCGGCATTATGGCATCCAATTGACCCTATGCGCACCCCTTATCCACACAATTGCCAGTCGGCGTGTGGATAACTTATGTGCACGCCGGAGCCGTCGACAGGAGAATTATGTCCCAATCAGCCGAGGAGGCCCCCTGCGCGCAAGTCGCCGATCGCCGCTCGGAACGCCTCCACCGTGCGGTCGATTTCCTCGTCGCCATGCGCCGAGGACACCATCCCCCCGGTGTTCATCAGGTCCACTCCGTGGTTGAACAGCGCCCACTTCAGCGGCGCCACCAGCGACTCAACGACCCCCGCCGGCTCCTCCGTCGCGTCCCACTCCACATCCCGCGGCGCCGGCGCGTCGTACCCGAGGTTCAAGTGCCACATCGAGGACACTGCCCACGCCGAACCCGGGACGCTCAGTTCACGGAACAGCTCGTTGAGTCCACGCACCAGCCTCGCCGTCGCGGCGTCCGCATGCTCGGTCTCGCCGCCGGCCGCAATCAGGCGCAGCGCCGCCGTCCCCGCCGCCGCCGACACCGGTGTCGCGTTGAATGTCCCCTGGTGCGTCACCCGCCGGCTGTTGTTCCACTCCCCGTCGTCCCGGATCTCGAGCATCGTGACCACGTCCTCGCGGCCCGCCACGCATCCGCCGGGCAGTCCGCCCGCGAGGATCTTCGCGTGCGTCGAGAGGTCGCACCGCACCCCGTAACGCTCCTGCGCCCCGCCCGGCGCCATCCGAAACCCCGTGATCACTTCGTCCATCACGAAGAGCGTCCCCGTCTCCCGGCACGCTTCGCTCGCCAGCTGGAGGTACGAGGCGGCGAGCGGGTGCGTCCCCCAGTGCGCCCCCGTCGGCTCGAGGATCACCGCCGCCACGTCTCGTGGCGCCAGCGCCTCCCGCAGCGCCTCTTCGTCACCTGCCGACACGATCGTCAGCGAGTCGTAGAACCCGCCGGGCACCCCCACCGAGTACGGATGGGCTTCGTCCTCGCGCAGACGCCCTACCACCAGGTCGTGCCACCCGTGGAAATGCTCCACGAGCTTCACGACCCGGTCGCGGCCGGTGTACGCGCGCGCCAGCCGCAGCGCCATCATCGTGGCCTCGGTCCCCGACGAGGTGAAACGCACACGCTCGGCGCACGGCACCATCGCCAGCACCTGCTCGCCCCACTCCACTTCCGCCTCGTGCGAGGATCCGAAGTGTGTTCCTCGTCCCAGCGCCGCCTGCGCCGCTTCCACCACTTCGGGCCGGTTGTGCCCAAGGAGCAGCGCCCCGTGCCCGCCGATGTAGTCGACGTACTCGTTGCCGTCCACGTCCCACTTACGCGCCCCCGCGGCCCGTTCGACGTAGATCGGCCACGGCGCGAACGCTCGGATGTCGTGCGTTACCCCCGAGGGAAACACCCGGCGCGCCCGTTCCGCGAGCCGCCGCGAATTCTGGTGCAGTGCTTCGAAGGTTTCGAGGATCGAACTCACGCTGCTTCCCTTCGATGACGTTCGGGGAACCGCGCTCAGCCAAGCGCTGCGTCGAGTGTCGGGCCGGCCTTCCGGCCCGGCAAGCCAGTTAGGAGGATTGCATGCCCCGTATGACTGATGACCAGCTCGTCGACGCCCTTGCCACACTGCCGTCATGGCAGCGACAGGACGAGGAGCTGGTCCGCGAGCTCACGCTCAGCGACTCCGTCGCGGCGATCGGCTTCATCGTCCAGGTCGCCGCACTGCAGGAACGCGCCGATCACCACGCCACCATCACGAACACCTACAACAGCGTCCGCATCGCCCTCACCACCCACGACGAGGGCGGCATCACCGAACGCGACGTCGCCCTTGCCCGTGAGATCGAGTCGCGCGCACGCGCCCTCGGCGGCTGAGGACTGCGGCCGCACGGGTCTCCGACTCAGCGATAATGGGCCTCTCGCGCCGCGGAGCCCTCCGCGACTACTCGACGGGAGCGTAGCGATGTCTGTGGCCCGCGTTCAGTTCTTCTCAATCTCCCTCGACGGCTTCGGGACGGGCGAGGGCCAGAGCCTGGAGTCGCCGTTTGGTCACGCGGGCGAACGGCTGCATGAGTGGATGTTTGTCACCCGCTGGTGGCACGAGATGATGGGCGAGCCCGGCGGTACACGCGGGATCGACGACGCATTCCTACGACTGCACAGCCCGGGGATCGGCGCCGAGATCATGGGGGCTGGCAAATTCGGCCCGCCCGGATGGCAAGAGGATCCCGAGTGGAGAGGATGGTGGGGCTCCAACCCGCCCTTCCATACGCCCACCTTCGTCCTCACCCATCATCCGCGCCCGTCGCTTGAGATGGAGGGCGGGACGACGTTCCACTTCCTCGACGCGACTCCCGCCGAGGCGCTGGCGCAGGCCGGCGAGGCCGCCGCAGGCCAGGACGTGCGCATCGGCGGCGGCGCCACGACGATCCGCGCCTTCCTCGCGGCCGGCCTCATCGACCATATGCACGTCGTCGTGGTCCCGATCGTTCTCGGCCGGGGCGTACGCCTCTGGGACGGAATCGAAGGCATCGAGCGGGACTACCAGGTCGAGTCTATTGCCTCCCCGAGCGGAGTGACGCACGTGATGTTCCACCGCGTGAGCGCCTGATGCCTCGCTGTCGGGGTGACGTCCCTCAGGCCCAGCACCCGGCGTAGCAGGCCAGCGTCCGCCCGCCACCGCGCCGCGCTCGACCCGCCTCAGGCCTCGACCTCGATCGCTTCGAGGGCGAGCGCAGACTCCTCCCACTCGGCGACCGCCGCCGCCAGCCGCGACCGCAACCCCTCCTGCCGTTCGACGTCCGCCTGCAGCTGCTCACGCTCGGTCCGCTGGTAGTACGCCGGGTCCGCGAACACGGCCTCGAGGTCCGCGATTTCCCGCTCGAGCTCGACCGCCTCCCGCTCCAGACGTTCCACCGACCGTTTCAGGAGCGCGAGGTTCCGACGCCGTTCCTTGCGGTCCGCGTACCCGTTCGCCGCCCCCGACACCACCGCCGGCGTGGAAGCCACCTGACTCGGCGCCTGCGCGCCCGCCAGGAAGTCCGCCCCCTGCTTCTCGAGGTACTCCTCGTAGGTCCCCGCGAAGTCCTCCAGCCCCTCCGGCGACAGCGCAAGCACGCGCGTCCCCACCCCCGACACGAAATGCCGGTCGTGGCTCACGAAGACCACCGTCCCCGCGTACTCCTGCAGCGACCGCATGAGCGCCTCACGCCCCTCCAGGTCGAGGTGGTTCGTTGGCTCGTCGAGCAACAGCAGGTTGGGCTGCTGCAGCATCAGCGCCGCCAGCAACAACCGCGCCGATTCGCCGCCGCTCAGGTCGTTTACCCGCTTCAGCGCATCGTCCCCGCTCAGCAACACCGCGCCGAGGCTGCCCCGGACCGTCGGGATGTCCGCCAGCCCCGTCGCACCGCACAGCCAGTCGTACGCGCTCGCCTCGCCGCGCAACAGCTCGTGGTGGTCCTGCGCGAAGTAGCCCGTCTGCACTTCGTGACCGAACCGCACGGACCCCGCGTCCGCCGCGAGGGCTCCCCGCACGATATTCAGGAGCGTGGATTTCCCCACGCCGTTCGGCCCCACCACCGCTACCCGCTGCCCGCGTTCCACCGCGAACGACACATCGCGCAGCACCTGCGGCCCGTCGCCGAACCGCTTCGACACTCCGACCACCTCGACCACCTCGCGCCCGGACGGCCGCCGAGGTGTGAACCGGAACGCGGGCGATCGTCGCGAGCTGCGCTTGAGTTCGGGCAGCTCCATCTTCGCGACCTGCTTCTTGCGCGCCGAGGCCTGCCGCGCCTTCGTTGCCTTCGCCTGGAACCGGTCGATGAACGCCTGCAGCTCGTCGCGTTTCGCCTCCTGGCGCACCAGCTCCGCTTCCTTCTGCGCCGCCGCCAGGGCCTTCGCCGCCTCGAACGCGTCGTAGCTCCCCGCGTACAGCCGCACTTCCTGGTAGTCCACGTCCGCGATCTGGTCGCAGATCGCGTTGAGGAAGTGCCGGTCGTGCGAGATCACGACGAACGCCCCGCGGAACTCGCGCAGGTGTCCCTCCAGCCACCGGATAGAGGCGATGTCGAGGTGGTTCGTTGGCTCGTCCAGCAGCAGCAGGTCCGGCGCCGAGAAGAGCGTCTGCGCCAGTAACACGCGCAGCCGGAACCCACCCGACAGCTCACGCATCGCGCGGCCATGCCGCTCGTGCTCCACCCCGAGCCCGACGAGCAGCGCCGCCGCCTCGGCCTCCGACTGGTACCCGCCGAGGCTCGCGATCTCCGTCTCCAGCTCCGCCAGCCGCTCCCCCTGGTGCGCCCGCTCCCGCTCGAGCACCTCGACGAGGAGGCCCGCTCGCTCGTCCAGCGCCTGCCACAGCCGCGGCCGTCCCATCCGCACGACATCGATCGGGGTGCGCTCATCGAAGCGGAAGTGGTCCTGCCCGAGCGTCCCGATGCGCAGGTCGCGGATCTGCGTCACCGACCCGTTCGTTGGGGCCAGGTCGCCCGTCATCACCCGCAGCAGCGTGGACTTCCCGCTGCCGTTCGCCCCCACAAGCCCGTAGTGCCCGCGAGGACTCAACTGCCAGCTCACGCCCTCATAAAGGACCTGCCCGCCGAACCGCACTCCGATGTCGGTGAGTGTGAGCACGCGCTACCCGACCAGCCGCACGAAGTGGTTGACGTCCTCGGACGACCGCAGTCGCACCACGCGTCCGGGCCCTGGCGCATCGTCCGTCGCCGCCCGCATCACCTCTCGGCCGAGTCGCGCGCGACGGGTGACGGTCCATGCGATCAACGACTCGTCGGGATCCCACACCTTCAGCTGCGGCCAGAACCGCTCGACGTTCGTCCCCCACAACAGCTCCCGCTCTCGCGACCGCCGCCACGAGCGCCGCACCAGCCGCACGAGACACACGCGCAGAGGCAGGTCGAGCCATACGACGGTGTCGACCCGGGGCCAGTACGCCGCCCAGGCCTGCGAGTAGTTCCCCGCCACCACCCAGCGCTCGCCCGCCGTCTCTGCTCGCACCCGTCCGAGGAACTCCTCGCCGTCCGATCCCACCCAGCCCGGCTTCCAGTACAGCGCATCCAGCTCGACGATCGGCAGGTCGAGCCGCTCCGCCAGCTCCGAGGCAAGCGTCGACTTCCCGCTCCCCGAACTGCCGACGACCGCGATCCGCGTCCCGATGATTGACTCGCCTGCCATCGCTACCCTTACAGCCGTCGTTACAGGAACAGCGCGCGCCCGGGCTCGCCGCCCCCCACCCCGATCACCTCGCCCGACACCGCACCCGCCCTCGGCGACGCAAGGAACGCGACGACATACGCGATCTCGCTCGCATCCACGACGCGCTTCATCAATGCCCGTTCCGAGGCGATCCGCTCCCCCTCCTCGGGCGGGAGCCCTTGCCGCCGTGCGGCTTCCTCCCATCGCCCGCTCGCCCACTCCGTCCGCGTCATCCCGGGATGCACGATGTTCACCGTGACCCCCGAGGGCGCGAGCTCCAGCGACAGCGTCCGCGTCAGGTGCGTGATCGCGATGTTTCGCATCCCGGTGCTGTACGTGCCGGGCTGCCGCCCCGAAAGCCCGCCGATGTTGATGATGCGGCCCCAACCCTGCCGTTGCATGTGCGGTGCCACTGCACGGCAGAATCGCAGCGTCCCGAACGTCTTCGTGTTGAAGTCCTCGAACATGTCCTCGTCGCGCACCGTCGGCAGCGGCCCCGTCCCGAGGCCGCCCGGCTGCCCGGCGCTGTTCACCAGGATGTCGACCCCGCCCAGCGCCTCCACGGCGGCGCCGACCGCCCGGTCGACGCTGGCCCGGTCGCGCGCGTCCACCTCGACCGCCACGACCTTCCGTCCGGTGGCCCCGATCTCGGCGGCCGCCGCGTCGCGGGTCGCACGGTCCCTTGCGCAGATCGCCACATCGACGCCCTCGCGGGCCAGCTCGAGCGCGATGGCCTTCCCGATCCCGCGGCTCCCGCCCGTGACGATCGCCCGCTTTCCGGTCAGTTCGAGGTCCATGCACCCGCCTTCCTTACGCCTCGCGCCGTCGCAGGCCCGTCCTCGACCTCATCGACGAACGCACGCACGGCCGCATTCCACTCCCGGGCCCGCTCGAAGTACGCCGAGTGCCCCGCGCCCTGCACCTCTACATACCGCGAATCCGGCGTCAGTTCGTGCGAGATGCGCACCAGTTCCGCCGGCACCACACGGTCATGCTCGCCCACCACCCACAGCACGGGCACGCCGCTCTCGTTGATCCGCACCGCCGTCGATCCGCGGTAGTTCCGCATCTCCGGCGACGGCGCGAGGAAGTCCGCCGGCCGCGACGGGTTCACGGCCCGCACCTGTCGGTACAGGTGCGCGAGCGTTGGCTCCCGCTCCACGAAGTCCACGGCCAGCGCCCGCGACAACAACGACCCCGCGAGGACGCCCGACGCCTCCAGTTCCGCCTTCCGCTCCCGCAGCCGGTCGTCGACGCATCCCGCGGTCGATCCCGACACCGTCAACGACCGCACACGACCGGCATCCGCCCGCAAGAGCGCCATAGCCGTGCGAGCCCCCATCGAGTGCGCCACGATGTGCACGCTGGTCACGTCGAGGTGGTCCAGCAGCGACACAGCGTCCGACCCGAAGGCCGCGCGTCCGGGGCCGCCCTCCAGGTCAGCCGATCGCCCGAACGCCCGATGGTCGAACGTGATCACCCGGTATCGGTCTCTGAACGCGGGGACCTGCTGCCACCACGAGATGGCGTTCCCGCCCGCGCCGTGCGCGAACAGCACCGCGGGGCCATCGCCGTGGGTCTCGTAGTACAGCCGGAACCCGGCCTCCAGCTCGAGGTACGCCACTACTCGCCCTCGCGCCAGGGCTCACCGGTCGCGTTCGCGATCACGTCGAGCATGTCCTCGATGTCGCCACGCATCCCCTCCTCCGGGTCGAGCTCCAGCGCGCGCAGGAACGCCGCCTTCGCCATCGCGTAGAGCGTCGAGGCGTCCTGGGCCACCGGCTGATGTGGCCGGCTTCGCTTCGGACGGTCCAACGCGTTCGCGGCGAACTCTCGGCACCACCCCAGTGTGTAGTACACGGCAGCGTCCCGCGGGCACAGCTGCGCCGCTCGCTCCAGCGCTTCGAGGCCGTCCGCGAACAGCCGCTTCCGTGTCACCAGCGTGTTGCCGAGGTATGCCCACCCTTCGCCGTAGTACGGGTCCTGCGCCACGGCATCCCTCGCCACCGTCAGCGCGGCGTCGATCTCCCCACGCGAGTGCAACTGCATCGCGTGCTTCAGTAGGGCCTGGACCGCCTCACTGGCCATCCTCGGATGTTACCCGGTCGAGGTCGCGCGAGGCCTCACCTCCGCGCAGGAACGCCGCCGGCACCACGATCGGGGCCCCGCTCTCGGGATGCCGCAGCACCGTCACCGAAGCCCCGAACAACACCCCGATCCGCTCCGCCGTCACGACCTCCGCGGGCGCCCCATCCACCAGCACACGACCCCCCTGCATCGCGACGAGTCGGTCTGCTACATGGGCCGCCTGCGCGAGGTCGTGCATCACCATCACGATCGTCAGACCCCGCGCTTCGTTGAGCCGCATGAGCAGTCCGAGCAGCTCCTGCTGATGCCCGATGTCGAGGAAGGTCGTCGGCTCGTCGAGCAACAGCAGCTCCGGCTCCTGCGCCAGCGCCAGCCCGATCCACGCCCGCTGCCGCTCCCCGCCCGACAGCGTGGCCAGCGGCCGTCCGCGCAGCGACTCCAGCCCGCACTGCTCGATCGCCCCCTCGACTGCCGTGCGGTCAGCCTTCGACGCCGCCGCGAGCAGCCCCCGATGCGGGAACCGCCCGCGCCACGCCAGCTCCTCGACCGTCAAGTCCGGGGGCGCTTCTGGCGCCTGCGGCAGGAACGCCACTCGCCGCGCGTATTCGCGCGCGCCGATTCTCCAGATGTCCGTCCCCTCGAACCGCACGCTCCCTGCATCCGGCTTCCGCATCCGGCCGATGGCCCGCAACAATGAAGACTTCCCCGACCCGTTCGGACCGATCAGCGCGACGATCTCGCCCCGGCCCACCTCCAACCCCACGCCGTCGACGGCCGTCCGCGGTCCGTAGCGCACGCGCAGGTCCCGCACCTCGAGGATCGGCGCGGCTCCCACGCTCACGTCCGAGTCCGCACGAGCAGGAGGAACGCCGGCGCGCCCACGACCGCCGTCACGATGCCCACCGGCAACTCGATCGGCGCGAGCACCACGCGCGCGAACGTGTCGGCCACCACCAGCAGCGCCGCCCCGAGGATCGCCGCCAGCGGCATCACCACGCGGTAGTCGTTTCCCGCCACCAGCCGCGCCGCATGCGGTACTACCAGGCCGATGAACGCCAGCAACCCGCTCACCGCGACCGCCGAGCCCGTGAGCACCGCCGCCAGCACCGCCAGCATCAGCCGCACCCGCTCCACCCGCAGCCCCAGCCCCCGGGCCATGTCGTCCCCCAGCGCGAGGATGTTCAGCCATCCCGCTGAGACCAGCGTCAGACTTCCCGCAATCACGGTGTACGGCCACAACTGCTCGAAGTGGCTCCAGTCACGCCCAAACAGCCCACCCGCGAGGAACGACAGGGTCGCCTGCGTGAACAGGTCGGAGGTCGCAATCACCGCCGTGCTCAGCGCGGTGAACAGCGCCGCCACCGCGACGCCGGAGAGCGCGAACCGTACCGGCGAGATGCCCCCGCGCCAGGCCAGCGCGTACACCACCGCCGCAGACGCCATCGAACCCAGGAACGCCGCCGGCGCCACCAGACCCACGGGCGTCCCCGGCGCGACCACCAGCACGGCGATCGCCGCCAGCCCGGCGCCCGCCGAGAACCCGAGGATGTGCGGGTCGGCCAGCGGGTTGCGGGTGATGCCCTGCAACAGCACGCCCGCCAGTCCGAGGTTCGCACCCACTAGCGCCGCCACCAGCACGCGCGGCACCCGCAGTTGCCACACGATCTGACGCGCCACCGGATCGCCGCGGTCGAACAGCCCGTCGAATACCTGCCCGAGCCCGAGCCGTACCGATCCGAGGGCGATCGCGACAACCATCGCCACCAGCAGCAGACCGCCCGCCGCGACCATCGTCACGGCGGGCGGCGGTTTCTTCCCCGGAGCCGCGGTCAGCAATGGCTCCCTCCGCGGAGCGTCGTCCGTCTCCCCGGAGATGCTACCGCGGCGTTGCGGTTGCGGTCGCCGCGGGCGTCGCCGTCGCGGTGCCGCCACCGGCCGCCGGGAACAGCAACGCCGCGAGGTCCTTGATGCCCTGTGCTGCCCGCGGGCTCGGTGACTGCAGGAACACCTCCACGTCGAGGTTGTGCACTCGTCCGTTCTTCACCGCCGACAGCGTCGCGTAGGCGGGGTTCCCCTTGATCCCGTCAGCCAGACTCGGCCCGCCGGGAGGGCCCGCCGTGATCGTCAGGATCACCTCTGGGTCCGCCGCGACGATGCGCTCGAGCGACAGCTTTGTGTATCCGGGCAGCGGCCCGCTCTGCGGCTCGCCCGCCGCCACATTCTTCGCTCCCGCTACGCCCGCGAGGTCGCCCACGAACGAGTCGGTCAGCGCCACGAACGGGTCGTTCGGCGCGCCGATCAGGATCAGCGTCCGCGGCGCCGTCTTGCCCGCCACCAACGCCTGCACCTGCGCCTTCGCGTCGGTCATCGCCTTCGCGGCCACGGCCGCCTGCTGCGGGTTGTTGATGACCTTCCCGACCAGTTCGAGCGACGGCGCGATGTCGTCGTACTTCTGCGCTCCCACGAACAGCACCGGCACTCCTGCGAGGCTGCTCTCGAAGTTCTGAGCGAACTGCGCCTGCAGCGACGCGTCGGCCAGCACCAGGTCCGGGTTTTGCGCCACCATCCGCTCGTACGCGGGCCGCTCGGCCGTCCCGATGTCGGGTAGCGAGGCCACCTCGGCCGGGACCCGCGCCGTCGTCGTCCGCGCTACCGCCTTCCCGCCCGCCGCGTACAGCAATTCGATCGCCGAAGGACTCGCCGCGACGATTCGCTCCGGCTGCTCACGAATCGTCACGCTTCGCCCGAGCCTGTCCTGCACTGTCATCGGGTACACGGCCGCGGCCGTCGCGGTCGGTGTCCCCGTGCCTCCAATCCCGGCCGTCGAGGTTGGCGTCGCGCCGTCGCTCTCCTCATCGTCGCCCCCACAGGCGACCAGCAACAGCGCGGCGCTGGCGGCGAAGACCGTCAGCAACAGCAGTAGACGTCGGTGCACGGTTGATGTCCTTTCCGAGGCGGCTCCCACCTTTCGGCGGCGCCGATCTAGGGTCAATGGACGCAGGGCCGCAAACCTCGAAAAGCTGCGTGAACCTCGCTCAGGTTCTCCGCATCGCAGTCCCAGCCGGCCGCCCGCACCCGGACCACCGCCGAGGAAGTACGCGGATGCGGCTCGAATACTCGCTCGTTATGATGCGTACTTCGCGGCGTCCCGCCGCCTCCGAAACGAAAGGCAGCGTCGTGCCGAGGCTTCGCCTCCCCTTCTACGGCTGGTGGATCGTCGGCGCCGCCATCGTCTCCCAGGCACTCTCCGCCGGACTCCTCCAGCAGGCGTTCGGCTCGTACATCGTCCTTCTCGAACGTGACTTCGGGTGGAACCGCACCGCCCTCGCGGGAGCCTTCTCACTCGCGCGCGTGGAGGACGGCCTCTTGGGGCCGGTACAAGGCTGGTTCCTGGACCGCTTCGGCCCTCGCGCCGTCATGCGCGCGGGCATGCTCCTCTTCGCCGGCGGCTTCTTTCTCTTCGCCCGCATCGACTCCATCACCGGCTTCTACCTGGCCTACCTCGTGATGGCCGTCGGCGCCTCCTTCGCCGGCTTCCTCTCGGTCACTACCGTCATCGTCAACTGGTTCGAGGAGAAGCGGCAGACCGCCATGGGCATCGCCCTGCTCGGCACCGCCATCGGCGGATTCTCGCTGCCCCTCGTCGTCTGGGGCCTCGAGACCCTCGGCTGGCGCGCCGTCGCCAACATCTCCGGCCTCGTCGTGCTCGCCGTCGGCCTCCCCCTGACACAGGTCATCCGGCAGCGTCCCGAGCCGTACGGCTACCTTCCCGACGGTCGAAAGCCCACCGACGAGGAGCGCGGCGACCCGACCGGCGCCATCGCGCGCGTCAGCAGCGGACCCGAGTTCACCGTGCGCCAGGCGCTGCGTACGAAGGCCTTCTGGTACATCTCGCTCGCCCACGCCGCCTCCGTGCTGGTGGTGGCGGTCGTCCAGGTGCACTTCACCGCGCACCTCGTTGGCTCGCTGGCTTATTCCCTGGGCGCCGCCGCCACGCTCACCACGATCATGACCGCCGCCAACTTCGCCGGCCGCCCGCTCGGCGGTTGGCTCGCGAATCGCATCGGCTCCCGCCTCGTCATCCTCGGCTGCATGCTGCTGCACGCGGCCTCCCTCATCGCGCTCGCCTACGGCACCGCGATGCCCGCCCTCGTCGCCTTCGCCGTCGGCAACGGCCTCGCCTGGGGCGCGCGCGTCCCGGTCATCGTCACGATGCGTGCCGAGTACTTCGGCACCAGGTCCTTCGGCTCCATCATGGGCCTGTCTTCCAGCGTCGTGACGGTCGCCTCCGTCGCGGCCCCGTTCCTCGCCGGGCTCTCCTACGACATCACTGGGTCCTACACTTTCGGCTTCACGGCGCTGGCGATCGCCGCCGCCCTCGGCACACTCTTCCTCGTCTTCCTCCCGAGCCCGAAGGCCGCCCCCACCCTCGCCGATCCCACCCTCGCCGCCGCGCACTCTTGATCCCGCTGCGCTGCCCGCGCTGAAGTGCGGCCAGCGAGCGATGGCCAGGTCATCGCGGCAATGAGCTGGGCCGCCCCAATGACCAACGGGCCAAACGCGACACGTCCCGGTCGACTGCATCGAGGGCCAACCGGCATTCGTCCCTGAGCTCGCCCGCTGGCTCGCGTTTTCCGGGAGAACGATGCGTTATGCTTTCGCGGCACGCATCGGTTAAGGCCCACCATGCCGCAGGCAGCTGTCGACGAAGGGGTGACGCTCGAGTACGACACGGTCGGCTCCGGAGAGCCGATCGTGTGCATTCACGGCGCCTTCATCGCGAACTCCTTTACCCAACTCCTCGTCGAGCCCCGGCTGGCCGGATACCAGCGCATTACCTATCGCCGGCGCGGGTACGGTGGCAGCTCGCTGGGTCCGATGCCCGGCAGCATTGAGCGCCAGGCTGCCGATTGTCGGCGGCTGCTTGATCAGCTGCGGCTGGAACGAGCCCACATCGTTGGTCATTCCCTCGGAGGCGCCATCGCACTGCAGCTGGCGCTCGACAGCCCCGAGGCCGTGCAGTCGCTCACGCTCCTCGAGCCCGCGATGATCCTCGGCGAAGGCGCGGACGCCTATCGTGAATCGCTCAGGTTGAATCGGCTGCGCGCGAAGACGCTTGGGGACGCCGCGATCCTCGACGAATTCATGGTCGCGCGCTGGCCGGCATACACGCACGCCGTCCTCGACTCCGTTGTACCCGGGGGCTTCGCGCAGGCAGTAGTCGATGCCCGGGCCACGTTCGAGGTAGATTTCGACGGCCTGCTGAATTGGTCATTCGACGAACTCGCGGCCTCGAAGGTCACGCAACCCGCCCTCGTCGTCCTCGGCGGTGCCAGTGAGTCACTGGGTCCGCGCTTCCCGGAGACATACCGCTGGCTACTCGACCGCCTCCCGGCTAGTGCAGGGTTCGTCCTGCCGGAGGCGACTCACTTTCTGCATATGGAGGACGCGAGCCAGAGTCGCACGCTTGCCGAGGTACTCGATGATTTTCTCTCTCGACATCCGACGGACGGTTAACCAGGGCCGAACCCGTCGCAGTGTGCTCGAGGTCTATCACCGGCGCATCAGGGAGAACAGTACATGCGGCTCTGGTCGGGAGCTGCCCGTCAGTCGCCGCGGCGTACGCGGACCACGTGAGCGTTGAACCGCGACGCGGTCCGCGGGAACGGATTTGGGAGGCTTGCGCCGCGGTGCCGGAGAGGCAATGGTACCGAAAGCGCGCTTCGCAATCTGCTCTGCGGGGCCGTCACTCTCCGGGTTTCTCCAGATCGTATATAACGTAACGGACAGTTTCATCTCCACGCAGAATATCAACCGTAAGTTGATGAGCACCAAATGGGTGCGTACTCGCTGTGCCATCCCTGACGAGTCCATCGTTGCCGCGACACGTCCACTCCAACGTCAATGTCTCAGACGAATTAAACGGGTTGTAGTACACGACTTGCCCGCTCTTTTGAGCGGAGTTCGACCGGTATTTGTACTTAAATGTCGTTGTCGCGGCGTTCGGGTTGAGATACGTCGGCGGATCACCGGGCCCCCACCTGTTATCGTCCGAAGGGTCTTTTGATTTGAGTTCGAACGGTACGTTCGTGTAGTTCTCGACTTCGATATTGCAGTGGTTGAATGTCGTGTCAATGAAGAGATCCGCGTCCGCAAAGTCCCCGGCCAGTGTTCCCTCGTCCGCCAGCCCGAGATTCTCGAGCTCTTGCGGCAGGGTCTCGAGAAGGTTCGCCGTGAACGTCATGGTCGCCGAAGCCGCATCATAGGTAGGTTGAGTCAATTCAAACGGAGCTGTAACTCGGTCCCCGGCCGCATTCGTCGCAACGAGAGCAGCGTTGGGTGCGGGCAGGTCTGGCTCCCAGACTGTGCGTATCATCTCGTCAGGCGCGACGGTTCCGGCGTCCCGTGCGGGGCGGTCACCGAAGTATGTACTTCGCGGAGCCACGCCCGAAAGCTCGAGCGCATAGCTCCCGTTGCCGAGATCGCGTAACGAACCGCCGCGAGATGTCTGGACGTACAGGTAACTCGTTACCTCTGTTGATTCAGTCTCGCCCGCTGAACCCGCTGCTGCTCCGGTATCACCCACCCCGAACGGGTTGACGGTATAGGTAACGAGCAGGAAGGCAACTGCTGCAGCCAGGAAGGCGGACGGGAGGAGCCATCGTTTGCTTCGATCCATGGTGCGGCAGGGTAACACCCAAGGGCCGAGGCGCTCAATTCCAACCCACCCGCCAGACCGTGCAAAAGCCCGGTCGGATCCGACATCACAGCGCACTCGTCAATACACTCGGTCCCATGTGAGTCCCATGCGGACGCCGCACGGGACTCACCTCAGGAGCGGGTCCACCCGAGCGCCGCATGCAGGTGAGACTCCTCGTGCATGCCGTCGTATGCAGGTCCGCCGTCGTGTTCGCCACCGCCCTCGTTCTCAGTCGAGAACGGCAGAACTCGATCAGAGCCGATGCGGACGATCGAGGCCGCAGATCACGCCGCTGATCCGGCAGTCGCACGTGCCGATGACTCCCCCTCACCCTGGGCATCAGGATGCGGCCGAAGGGGCAGTTCCTCACCAATGCACGCGCTGAACATGCCAGGGACAACGAAGGACCGAGGACTCGCTGGGTGGAGGGACGACTGGGCGTCGGAGCCCGTCCGCAGGAGCGTGGAGACCTCATGTTCTGCCGCCGGCACGGTCAGCCGCTGAACAGCGCGGCGTCACCCGCATCCGCAGCGCTCCCTGAACACCGCAGGCCCGTCGTTCGATCCGCTGCGCCACTCAGCCGCGTCGATTATGATCCCCAGGGAGCGTCCCGCTTCGCACCATCACGGCGGTGCTCGGTCACCTGAAATCTGTCACTCGCGCCGGTAGCTCAGTGGATAGAGCATCAGTCTTCGGAACTGAGGGTCGGGGGTTCGAATCCCTCCCGGCGCGCCACATACCCCCGATCACCCGGGCGCACAACGCCACATAATCCACGGATCCGTGCGTTCGTCCGCGCTACCGGCGTTTCGTCGGCCCCCGCCTCCGCCCCCCACTCGTCATCCCCGTGAGAGCGCATCGACCGAACCACTCGCCACCGCGTAGCGTTGACCGCGTTTCGTGGCGGGACGTCTCAGGCGGCGGGGTAGAAAGGGCGCGCCATGCTCGGCCGCCGCACCCGCGAGACGCTCCTCGTCTCGCTGTCCCTTGTCGCGATCCTCGCCGGCTGCTCAACCTCCGACGGCCCGAAGGACGAGGCTGGCCGGTCCGAAGGCCGTCCCGGCGCCTCGCCTCCCACGGCAGCTCCGCCACCATCGCCCACGCCGCCGGCCACGCCTGAATCCGTCGCCCCGCTGGCGCCCCCCGGCTCCTCGAGCCCCGCGGAGGAGGTCCCCTTGCCCACCGCCACGCCACAGCACGGCGACGGTCTCGAGACGCCCCCGCCCGGCGACGACGCCGCCGACGAACCCCTGGTTACGCAGACACCCGTCGGACCAGCGGGGCGAGCCGAGGGCCAGCCCGACGCCGCGTCCGCGTCCGTCACCGCTGGAGACAGTGCCGGGGCCGCGCCTTCGCCGGCCCCGGCCATCGATGAAACCGGCGGTAACGAGGGCGCCGCGAACTCACGCGCGGAGGAAGGCGCTGTCCCGCCGGTCGCCATCGCGAGCGAGGAAGTCACCCCTCCCGCAACGGCGCAGGACACGGTAGGGCCGCCAGTCTCGACCGCGACCGTCGACATCGCTACCGCACCCGGGCTCGGCGCCACACCGGCCGTCGCGCTCGCGCAGCCCACACCCACGCCCGCGCTCCCCGCGTCTGTAACCACTCCCCTCCCCACTCGTCTCGCAACAACCCCCTCAGCTGCTCGCCAGACCCCGACGCTCGATCCCTCCGCTTCCCCGACGCCGGCCCCCAGTCCTCGTGCGGCGGTGGCCGCGGCGACGCCACCGCCGACGACCACCCCCAGACCCGTCCCCTCGCCGACCCCGACCACGACGTCGGCCGCGACCACGACCGCCGCACCCACGCCGACTGCCATTCCGGCCCCGACCGCCCCGCACCTGCGTGAGGTCCCCCTCGACCCGGGGACGCGCGCCGTGGTCCATGCGCAGGGCGAATGCCTCCGCGTCCGAGACAGCGGCTCACTGAGCGCAACGACCATCGCCTGCATCGCCTCCGGAGTGAGCGTCTCCGTACTCGATGGCGCCATCGAACGTGACGGCTACCGCTGGCAGAAGATCAGCGTCGGCCGCGCCGAGGGGTGGGCCGCCGATGTCTACCTCGAACCCGCGGGAGCCGCTGCTCCACCCCCGTCAACGCCGGCTGTACCGGCCGAGTCACGCATCCTCAGCCCGTCTGAACTTCGTGCCGCACTCGAGCTGAGCGCCTGGCCGGGTGACCTCTGGTTGACGGTCGAACGCATCATCCGCTGCGAGTCCGGCGGCAACCTCGATGCCGTCGGCCCGCTCGGCCATCGAGGGCTCATGCAGGTCGCGCCGTGGTTCCACGGTCCCGTCCCCACCGACGCCGTCGGGCAGCTCAACCAGGGCCACCAGGTCTACCTCAAGCAGGGATGGCAGGCATGGGAATGCTACTGACGGATCGCTGACCGAGATCCCCGGCGCATCCCGCGCCGGGACCGACACAACCTCGGCGGATGCGCCTACAGTGCTCCCTACCCGCAGGCGCACCTATCGAGGAGTACCGCATGACCGCGGAGCCGCCACAGGTCGTAGTCGTCACCGGCGCCGGCACGGGGATTGGTCGCGCCATCGCCATCGAGTTTGGCCGCAGCGGCGCGCACGTCGCCGTCACCGCCCGCACCCGTGCCGACATCGAAGCCGTCGCTGCAGAGATCACGGCAGCCGGAGGCGCCGCCCTCGCCGCCACGGTCGACGTCACCCACCCCGGTTCCGTCGAAGCCATGCTCCGCGACGTCCGCCGCGCCCTGGGCCCCGCCGACGTCCTCGTCAACAACGCCGGCGCACCCGGGCCGCGCGCCTTCGCGCAGGACGTCACCCCCGCTGAGTTCCTCGAGGTCATCCAGACCAACCTCTGGGGGACGTTCCTCTGCACGAAGTTCGTACTGCCCGCGATGATCGCCCGCCGCCGCGGCGTCATCATCAACATGACCGGCGGCGGCGCGGCGTCAGACCGGCCCCTCCGCGGTGGCATCGCCTACGCCTCGTCCAAGGCCGGCGTCGAAGGCTTCACCCGCAACCTCGCCCTCGAGGTCGCTCCCCTCGGCATCGCCGTTAACGCCATCCAGCCAGGCCGCGTCGACACTCGTGGCTTCCCCGCTGCCACGATCGCAGGCGGCGCCGGCAACCTCGTCCCGCCCGAACACGCCGCACGCCTGGCCGTCTGGCTCACCACCGCCGAGGGTCGCGGACTCCAGGGCCAGACCATCGACGCCGTCGAGTGGGACCGCACCCGCACGGCCTGAGCCCGCTGCCACCTCCTTCGAGGCGATCAGCGCCCCGGCCGATACCCTCGGACGATGGCAGCTCTCACCTCGACACGCGACCATCCGCTTCTCCGGCCCGCTCGGGGCGCACACGCGCTCCACGAAATGCCCCCAGAACGAAGGAAACGAATCGCTCGCAGATTCGAAATCCATGAGTCGTTCCCTTCGTGTCGTGCAGCCCCAAGAACGAATCCGCGCCCGCGGCGCTACGAGCCGTCCCCACCCACCGCGTCGCCCGCGGCCATCGCCGGCGCCACGCGCGCCTGCTCGAGGGGCTTCGCGAACACTGCCGCCAGCGCCCCAAGGCACAGCGCCACCATCGTCACCACAAACGCCGCCTCGTAGCTCCCGGTCGCATCCACCGACCGTCCCACGAAGAACGGGATCGCGGACTGCACCCCGCGCAGCAACAACTGCAGCGATCCGAACACCACCCCGAAGGCCAGCAGCCCGAACGAGTCCGCGATCACCAGTGGCTGTACCGCTCCCACCGCCCCGAAGCCAACGCCGTAGATCACCGCGAACACCCACAGCAGCGCCGTCTGATCCGGACTCCGCACGCCCAGCAGCACCGCGATGCCCGCGACTTGCACGAAACAGATCGTCCCGAACGCCACCCGCGAGGGAATTCGCTCCGACAGGTACCCAAAGATCAGCTTCCCGAGCAGCCCGCATGCCCCGAGGATCGTGATCGCCGTGCCCGTCGTCGCCTTGTCGATCCCCACGAGTTCCAGGTGTTTCCCCAGCTGGTTGAGCACCGCAAAGATCGACACGAACGACGTCACCGAAGTGAAGGTCAGTAGCCAGAACGTCCAGCTCGCCATGCCCTGCGTCCAGACCTCGCGGAACGTCCGCAACGTCAGCACGAATGGCGCCGCCAGCAGCCCGGCCACGCCGGGCCATCGCACCGCCCGTCGGCCTTCAACTGCCAGCAGCGACCTCGCGACCGCCGCCTCGGCGCGCCGCCGCGGATGTCCCTCCGCCGCCTCGATCACATCGCGAGGGTGATCGCGGATGAAGAACCAGATCAGCACCAGATTGAGCGCCATCACGATCACGCCCGCGCCGCCCAGCGTCCAGCGCCACCCAAAGGCATCGAACAGGTACGGGACGGTTCGGCCCATGATGATCCCGCCGGCGTTGTTCCCGGCGAGCGCGATCCCCATCATCCGGCCGCGGTCGTGCTCGAACCACATTCCGACGAGCTTGCCGGTCCCCACGAACGCGGCCGACTGGCCTACTACCAGCAGTCCCTGTGCCAGCCACAGCTGCCACAGCTCGGTCATGAGCGCCTCGATGATGAACGCCAGCCCCACCAGCGGCACGCCAACCAGCATCATCGACCGTGGGCCCAGCGTGTCGATGCCGCGGCCGATCAGCGGACTGAACAGTGCCAGCGGCAATCCGATCCAGAACGAGGCGTTGATCGCCGTCAGGCTCCACTGGAGGTCCGGATCGTCCTGCCATTCCCGGATGAACAGACTGAATGAGTAGAAGCTGATCCCCGTGACGGCGATCTCGGCCACGAACAGCGTCGCGACCACCCAGTAGCCGAAGTAGACGCTCCGCAAGCAGCGCATCCCCTCGTGACCTCACCCGCGAGGTCGCACAGCATACCGCTATCACGCACGTGTGTCGGGCTGTCCGGCCCCGGACCCAGATCGCCCCGCGACCCTTCGACGAAGACGGAGGACGGTGATCCCGTCCTCCCTCTTCCGCCGTCCGCCGTCCGTCGCGCGCTACTTGTCGAGCCAGGCGTCCAGCATCATGTCGCCGATGTCCTGGTAGTTGTTCGACGTACCCATCGCGCCGCCGAAGCGGATGCCCCGCAACCACGGCTGGTACGCGTAGAACCCGCCGCCGGTCGCCATCACCGGGTGATACGCCTGGTCCAGGTCGTACTCCCAGATCTGCTTCAGGATCTCCTTGCGCGCCTGGGGGTTCACCTCGGACTGCTGCTTCTCCGCCAGCGCATCGACTTTCGGGTCATTGAGGTTCCAGCGGTTGCCGCCCGCGGTCGAATGCAGGCAGTTGTAGTAGTAGTTGTCGGCGTCGAAGCCGATCGTGACCCATCCGCCCGTCGACACCTCCGGCAGCTTGCGGCCCGTCCATTGCGAGTTGTACTCGGTGTACTCCACCTTGCCGCCGACGAGGGTGATGCCGACACGCCGCAGCTGATCCACCAGCACGTCGTTGGTCTGCTCGAACGCCTGCGAGTACGGGTAGAACTTGTTCTGCAACTCGAGGTTGCTCACACCCGCGGCGTCCAGCAGCTTCGTCGCCTCCGCCGCGTTGAACTGATGCCACTGCCCATAGCTCGCCGGCGTGGGCTCGCGGTCGAGGTGGAAGATCCACGGGAACATCGGGAGGACCTTTCCGATCCCCGGGTATACGAGATTCGCCAGCGCCGTGCGGTCGATGCCGAGCGAGATGGCTCGCCGGACTCGGACGTCCTGGAACTTGGGATTCGAGAGATTCATCGCGAAGCCGCTCGCGTGGACGACCGAGCTCATGTTGATCTGCACACCGGAGTTCGTGGACTCGAGCGACTTCGCGTCCGTGGTGTTCGTCACGAGGATGTCGCCGAAGTCCGTCTGCCCGGACCGGAACGCGGCGAGGCGCGCCGGAGTATCGACCTGCAGTCGGAACTCGACGCCGTCGAGCAGGACGCTCCCTTCCCAGTACTCGGGGTTCTTCGTGAAGGTGACCCCCTGTCCCGAGATCGCCTCCTTCAGGATCATCGGACCGGTGCCGATAGCCTTCTTCTCGATCTCACCGGAGTCCACCAGCTCCTTCGGAAAGATGGTCTGGTACGGCGACGCCAGCGGTGTCAGGAAGTCAGCCAGCGGCTTCTTCAGCGTGATGCGCAACGTCTTGGCGTCCGGCGCCTCGATCTTGTCGGCGCCAACCCAGTACGAGGTACTGATGCCCCCGGTCTTGTAGCGCTCGAACGCGTACCGCACGTCCTCCGCCACGAACGGCCGCCCGCTCAGCGGCGCGATGTTCTGCCACTTCACGTTCTCTTCCAGCTGGAACGTGTACACGAGGCCGTCCGGCGACTGCTCCCACGACTTCGCGAGTTCACCCTCAAGGGCAAACTTGAAGGGGTGCAGCCTCACGCCTCGGTTGAACCCGAGCAGGCGGTTGTACACCATGTTCACGATCCGCCCGGTGCCACTCGCGGTCGTCTTCGTCGGGTCGAAGATCGACACGTCCGAGTTGACCCCCAGCACCATCGTCCCGCCGGGCTTCGGAGCCTTGTCCGGCTCGGGGAACTGGTAGGGGTAGGGCAGCGCGTCGTCCTTGACCAGCTCCCCTTTGACGGCGGTCGTCGCGGCGCTCGTCGCCGTCACCGAGGCGGACGTGGGCTCGTCCTCCTCGTCACTCCCACACCCAATGAGCGCGGCGGCCGCCACGCCACCGAGCAGCAGGCCGCCACCCTGCAACACGCTGCGTCTGCCGACCCGGCCACGAAACTGGACGCCTGGCTCCATCTGACGGTTGGACACGGTTCTGGGTACCTCCTCTGCGGGTGCACGGCATCCGAAGACAGGCGCCGACCTGTCTCCCGACCAAGTATGTGTATCACAAACGTTAAGGGTTTACTAGGGGGTTAGAGCTACGAAACCGTATCGGTGACGCGCTCGGTCAGGGAACGCTGGGGTCGTACGCCGTCCCGATGTGTCCCGACGCCACGAACGACTGAAACTCCTCGTCAGTGAAACCGAGCAGATCGCGATACACGTACTCGTTGTCCTGCCCGAGCGTCGGCGCGTGCCGCGGCGCGGGGTGCGGCGTCTCGCTGGCTCGCCAGAGCCGTCCCACATGGCGCTGCGTGCCCGTCTCGGGATGCTCGATCGTCTGCCAGTAACCCCGGTCATCGAGGTGGCGGTCGCGCAGCAGCTCGGACTCGTGCAGCACTACGCCAGCTGCCACGCCACGCGCCTGCAGCTGCTGCGCGATCCAGTGCGCGTCGTGCTCGCGCGTCCAGGCGGCGATCTCCGCGTCCAGCTCGCGCCGGTGCGTGTGGCGCTCCGCCATGTCCAAGAAGCGAGGGTCGGTCGCAAGCGTGAGACGGCCCATCAGTCCGCAGAGCACCGCCCACTCCGCGTCGTCGCGGCACGCGATTGTCACCCAGCGGTCGGAACCCTGACAGGGATAGGCATTGTGGGGGGCGATCGACCAGTGGTCATTCCCCATCTGCTGCCAGACCCGGCCGTTCATCGAGTAATCGAGGATGAACTCGGACAGGAACGGGACATAGTTCTCCGCCGTCGCGAGTTCCACGTAGACACCCTTGCCCGTGCGATCTCGCTGCCGAAGCGCGAGCGTGAACGCGAGCGCGCCACCGACGCCTGAGGCGGCATCCGCGGGCACGCTGGCGGGCGCGTAGTCAAGTCCCAGGTCCGGGTAGGCGCGAATCACCGGATGTCCGGCGATCGCCTCCATGTGGTTCCCGAAGGTCCGGTAATCCCGGTACGGGCCCTCGACGCCGAACCCTGGCACCCGCATGAGGATGAACCGAGGGTTGATCTTCGACAGCCGGTCCCAGGTGATGCCCAGTTCCTCGGCATGCGGTGGCAGGTTGTTCTCGATCATCCCGTCCGACTCGGCGATGAGGCGCTCGAAGACCTCCTGACCCTCGGGGCTCGTCAGGTCCAGTGTCATCGACCGCTTGTTCCGCCCGTGGTGGTTGAATACCGGCGAACGGTTCCACGGGTGCTCACCCGCGCGGTCACCCGGGTACCCCATCCCGCTCGTCGCCGAGGTATCGACCAGCGCCTGCGACGGCCGCGCCACCGTGCCTCGCGTGAAGCTCGCGAAGTGGTGCAGCGATTCGATACGGATGATCTCTGCGCCCCAGTCCGCGAGGTGCATCGTCGCGTAGGGCCCCGCCCACACGACCGTCAGGTCGAGGATCCGAACACCGGCAAGGGGCTGGTCGCGTTCGTCAGCCGGCGACGGCATCGCGCACCTCCTCGCGGACGCCGATGGTGCCCGCGTCCCGAAGCCGCTCGATCTCAGCCGGCGCCATCCCGAGGACGTCTCGCAACACCTCCACCGTGTGCTCGCCGAGCAAGGGAGCGCGGCGACGGGACGGTAGGGGGGGCTCGGTGTTGAAGCGTGCCTGATACCCCGGGTAGGTCAGCGGACCCGTCTCAGGATGGTCGACCGTCTGGAAGAAGCCTCGCTCGACGAAGTTCCGGTCGACGAAGAGGTCAGCGGTTGTATTGAGGGGGCCGCCGAGCACGCCGTGCTTCTGGCATGCCGCCCGGATCTCTTCCTTCGTGTGCTCGAGCGTCCACGGCAGCAGATAGGCGTCGAACTCAGGGACACGGTCTGGATGCGATCGCGCCTCCAGCGTGGCCCACTCGGGCTGATCGAGCAGATCCTCCCGCCCGATCATGTGGATCGTGAGTCCCAGCCTCGCCGGCCCGCTCGTGATCAGCACGAACCCGTCCGCGCAGGGATACGTCCCCGACCCCACACCGAGGCCACTCCCGGCACGGCCGACGATTCGCCCGTTGTACTGGTAGCCGAGCAGCCGGCCCAGCCGCGAGTCGATGGAGTGCGCGAGTACCTCGAACGCCGAGACATCGAGGTGCTCGCCTCGCCCGCGGCGCTCCGCCTGGGTGAGCCCGACGGCGCTCGCCAGCGCGGCGGCGTAGCCCACCTGGTAGCCGGGTGCCCGCCCGGCGGTCTTCAACGGCTCGCGGCTCGGGTCGCCCTGCGAGATCATCGGGCCGCCCATCGCGTACAGCGTGAGGTCGGTTCCCTGCCAGTCACGGTAGGGCCCGGTCTGTCCGAAGTTGCTGACCGAGGTCAGCACCACGCGCGGATTCACACCTCGCAGCACCTCGTACCCCAGCCCCAGGCGGTCGAGGGTGCCCGGCGCGAAACTCTCCACGACGATCTGCGCGTCACGGACGAGGTTCAGGACGATCGCGCGGCCATCCGCGCCCTTCAGGTCGACGACCACGGACCGCTTGCCGGTGTTGAGGGCGAGGAACGCGCCCGAGCGCTCAGGATGCGGCTCGTCCTTCGGGAACGGCCCGAGCCGACGCGCGGGGTCGCCCCCAGGCCGCTCGATCTTGATCACGTCCGCCCCGTAGTCGGCCAGAACGCGGGTGGCGAACGGCCCCATCGCGTGGTGGGTCAGGTCGACAACGCGAACATCGTCCAGAGGAAGCATGCCGTCACCCCTCGAGGCGGATGATAACACCTGCGATGGACAATCACATACGTCGACGAACGGCAACGAGTACTCTCGCACCGGCGCCTCGCGGAATCCGTCGAGGGACCAAGGCACCTCTCTGGGTGCGCGGCAGCGAGCGCGCCAGAGGTCGTGCCGCGGCACGCCGGGCTCATGGCGCACGCAGCCCCTTCCCGTCGAAAGGAGATTCCATGTCCGTCTACTTCGTCATCCAGGAGGAAATCCACGATGCCGACGCCCTCGTGGCGTATCGCGAGAAGGCGCGAGCTGCCTCCGGTGGGGGCAAGGTCCTGGCGCTCGACGATTCCCCGCTCGCTATCGAGGGCAACTGGCACGGCGGCCGCTGCGTGATCATCGAGTTCGAGGATGAGGCCGCGTTCCGCTCCTGGTACGACTCACCCGCGTACCAGGAAGCGCTCGCCATCCGCCTGGCGGCGACCGACTCACGATCGGGCCTCGTCCACGGCATCTCGTGACCGTGCCGCGCCACGAGCCTGGTCGCCTACGCTAACCGAGACTCGTCCAACGAAGTCATCGTCGAGGAGTCGGGGTTGGCATCACTGCGTCTCGCTTCATGAGGACAGGACGAAGGAGGGACAGCCCCTTACCGGGGCTATCCCTCCTTCGTCCATCGCAGAGGAACTACGGCTCGATGGTCCTCACGACGGCTTTACCGAAGTGGTTGATAGCCCGGGCCCCATTTCGCCTCAGGATGTCCGTTACCTGGTCGCGGGCGTCGGCATCGGAGGCGGGCACCGCGAGCACCGTCGACCCCTCGCGGGCCGCATCTTCGTACTCGGCCATGTTGTCCTTGTTCGAGAAGAGCTGTTGGAGCCCCCGGATCACTCCGCCGGTGACGCCGTGCTCCGCACCGCTCGCATCAATTGAGTCGCCCCCGTCCGCGCCGCGGTACACGTGGACGCCATCGATACCGGAATCGTTGAGATCGCGTTCGGCCGCGGCGGCGCGATCAGGATCGTCGACGATCGCGATGACATGATCGGTTGGGTCGGCTATGAAATCATCCTGCGTCAACATCCACCTCCGCTTCCCACTCAGTCCGGCCCGAGAATCTCGAACTCCCATTCCTGCTTGAGCGCCTCAATCTGCTCGACGAGTGCACGCTGCTGATCGAAGGGCAGCTCGAAGAATGGATACCGCGCGTCCGCTGACCCGCGGTACCGAGTCGCTTCACGCGTGTTCTCACCCCCGTCGATGCGCCGGATCCGATCGCGAACTTCACCATCGGAGACCGCGATCTCAGGCACGCCCTCGAGTGGCCGGTACACCTCGTCCGGGGCGTAGAAGTACGACGCGGCCTGCTGCAGGATGTCGGCGTAGCGGTCTGCGAACAGCTGATCCTGCGGCGCGAGCGCGTGGAACCACCGGTCGAAGACATGCGGATCCTGGGTCGGTACAGTCCGATGCTCCTCCACCTTGCCGCGCGGCGTCCGGATCCGGTACCGCACGGCGGATGGACGAGCCTCGAATCCCTCGGGGTCAGCCCACTGGTTGTCCACCGCTACATTCCTTCGAAGGCTCCCTCGCGCTTCTGCTGGGGGCACCACCTAGCCGGTTCCCTGGTCTTCTGAGGGTCGAAGTAGGGCCTCGGCCGCGGCGATTGCGTCGGCGCTTTCGTCGGTGTCGCTGTTCGCTCGGGCATTGCGCGTTCCTTTCTGCAACGAACGTGGAAGTTCGTCCTGGTGGATCTCGATGAGCTGACCCCAGACCTTGCGTGCAAAGTCGGACAGCAGGCGGCCGCTCGGGAGCTTGCTATCCCGGAGGTCGTACTGCATCAGGTGCATGTCCAGGAGCCACAACTCGTCCGCGGTCAGCGTGAGCGGGATGTCCTCGTCGCTGGCGTCGAGGAAGACCGCGAGCAGCAGGGCCCGAAAGCGGCGAGCGCTGGCGGCTCTCGGATCAGACTCTCCGGATAGCTCTTCCCCGCCCTCGCGGGCACGTGGCAGGCTCATCGTCTGAGCCAGCCACTGCCGCTCATCTGGAGCGAGCCAGAGCACCGACTCTGGTTGAACTGAACTCATTTCTGCGTCCATGGCTTCACGCTAACTCGGCGCATATCTCACGCACGCAAACGACCTCGGTCAGCCCGCAACAACCGTGGGGCCGTCAGGGATCCGGGGCCAATGGCCTCGCTCACGGCGTTCGTGCCGTTGACGAGCCCACTCGGAAGCGCTGAAACGTGCTGCGGACCTCGTCGTCCCGGCGCCTCGGCGCAGCACATCAGGTGCCGCTGCTCTGCCCAATGAGTCGATCACCCCGAGGAGCTTCTGCGCCCGCGCCGGGCTCAGCTGTGGCATCGGACGGTCCTCCGGCCGCGCCGCCTGGCGGCTCGCGCATGCTAGAGACAGGCACATTGCCAGCGGGTCGCCGAATCGGGCCGGCAGGTATCGAGCCGCTCGCAGGGAGGGGGCTTACGGGAGGAAGTCGAGAGGGTTACGGACCGCGCCGTTCCGCCGGATCTCGAAGTGGAGGTGCGCGCCGGTCGAATAGCCCGTGTTTCCACTGATCCCGATGGTCTCTCCCTGACCCACGGTCTGACCCAGCGTGACCGTGAACCGTGAGAGGTGCGCGTAGCGGGTCAGATACCCGTCGGCGTGCTGAATGTCGACGTAGTACCCGTACGAGCAACATGGGTCGCCACCCACGAAGACGACCTTCCCGGACGCGCTCGCGGCGACGGGCTGGAAGGCGACCGAGATGTCGATGCCCTTCGGGTGCGACGGACCGAAGTACGAGGTGATGTTGCCGCGCAGGGGCCAGATGAACTGGTAGACCGGCTCCGGAGGCGGGGTTGGCGTTGGTTCCGGAGTCGGAGCAGGCGTTGCCGCTTCCTCGGGGCGATCGGTTTCGGCGGGCTCAGCGGCCGGCTCATCGGTAGCCACTTCCGGGGCGGCCGGCGCCGTCCCGTTCGGGACGAGGATCTGCATGCCCTCGAGTACGGTGCTCGGATCATCGATGCGATTACCCGGGAAGCTGAGGATGTCGTCGAGCGTGACCCCGTATGCATCGGCGATGTCGGCGAGGTTTTCGCCCACGCGGATGTTGTGGAGGATGCCGGCCGCAGCGGGCACCTGCAGCGTCGCGCCGACGACCAGGAGCGACCCCCCGGAGATCACTCCCGCGTTGTTGTCGACCACATCCTGGGTGCGTACTCCGAAACTCGCCGCAATCCCGCTGACCGTGTCACCGGGCTGCACCGTGTACGTGTGGTAGAGAGGCGGCGGCGCAGGAACCGGCGTCGGGGCGACGGCCGGCTTGTCCTCGAGCGCGGCCTGGCGTTGACCGTTCGCCGGCGTCTCGGGAGTTAGCGGAGTTGGGGCGGAGGCAGGCGAGGCGTCGGGGGCAGCCTCGTCAGCGGACGCCTCGGATGGTGGCGCCGCGAGCGCGGCCGTCACCCATGCGGGAAAGAGGGGAGCCGATGTGGCCACGCCGGCAACTGCCGTGGCCGCCGACTCCGGCGTCACTGGTCCGGGCGATACTGACGTCCCGGGATACACACTCACCGCCTCGCGAGGGCTCTCCGCACGACCGTATGCCGGAGCGGAAGCGGCAGGCAGGCCGGGAAGCGTTGACACCGCGAGTGTGAGGTCGCGCTCATCGGCGGAGACCAGGCTGGTGAATACCCCCGCGCCCAGGACGGCGCTGATGCCGAGCACCACGATCGTCACGAACGCGGATGTGTGCATCCGCGCGTGGCGCGGCGCGCCCGGCCCGGCAAACCTCCTTGCGCGCAGGAGGCTCCGATACTCCCGTGGTCGAGGGTGCGGCGGACGCCGTGTCGTACGGCCGCCGCCATCGGGTCCAGTGATGGTCGCCCCCAGCCAGACCCCGCCGGCGAAAATAGTAACGCGTCCTCTCGATATTGCCACCCCTTGCGGGCGACCACCAACACGTATGTGAACTGCGACACAAGGTGTTTCACGTGAAACCTTGCCGTGAGGCAGGCGGTCCATGCGGCGAAGGCAGTACTATGAGCGGCGTGGCGGGGTGCACACGGGGCTCGGCGGCGCTCTGCGCGCCGTGCCGTCGGAGGGTACCTCGCGTGCGGTTGCCACGCCGTCTCGACTTCACGACCTCGCGCCTCCCCAGCGTCGGACCGACGCCCTCCGTCCCTCTCGCGGCGCGGCGGATCAGCCGGCGTCAGCTCGTCGGCGCGCTGAGCGGCATGGCCGCGGGTGCCGTGTTGCTATCCCCGGGCGGCGCGATACGCGCGATCGCGGGGGCGGTGGGGCCCCTCGAGCGCGACCCGCGACCACCGTCCGCGAGCGCGACAAATGCCCATCACCTCGCCTGGGTATGGCAGTTCCGGCACGACGGCGATCCCGCGTTCATCCGCGACACGCTGGCATCCCATGGCCTCGGCGTCGCCTTGAAGACACACGACGGAACGGAATGGATGTCGCGGTACGACCCGAGCGCGAACGCGGTCTCGGGCTCCCGCCGGGTGGAGGCCCTCGCGGCGTTCTTCGAGAACAGCGGCGTGCCGTTCCACGCCTGGGCCGTGGTGACGGGCACCGACCCCGAGGGCGAGGCACAGATCGCCTCGGATGTGCTGGACGCGGGAGCGCGGAGCCTGTTCCTGGACCTCGAGCCACACAAGGGGTTCTGGACAGGGACTCCCGAGGCAGCGCTGCAGTTCGGGGAGGCGTTGCGGCGGCTGCAGCCCTCGGCGCGGCTGTCGACCTCGGTGGACGCACGGCCGTGGACGATCAACCGCATCCCGATCGGCGAGTTCGCGGCGTTCTCGGATGAGATCTCGCCGCAGGCCTACTGGCACACGTTCTCGAGCCTCGAGAACCTGGGCCGGTACGTCGCGGGCGGGGACATCGTGGGGCCAGCCGGCATCACGCCGGGGTTCGTGATCGGTGCCGCCACACGCCGTCTTGCCTCGTACGGGTTGCCGATCCATCCGATCGGGGACGGGACGGCGGTGGCCTCGAACGGGTGGCGGGAGTTCGTCGACTCGTCGTTCGGGGCGAGGGCGGATGCGGTGTCGGTGTGGCGCTTCGGGGTGGCGGACCCGGCGATCTGGCCGCTACTGGGGGAGCTGGCACCTCGGGTGGGGTGGTATGTGGTGCAGCCGGGGGACACGCTGGCGGCGATCGCGGAGCACTGGGGGACCTCGGTGGGGGCGATTATGGCGGCTAACGAAATCGCGAATCCAAATGTGGTTATCGCGGGGACGCGGCTGCGGATGCCGTACGGCGCGGTCCCGCACGTCGATGCGGCGAGCAGTTCGGAGGAGGCGTACATCGTGGCGAGTGGGGATACGCTGTGGGGCATCGCGCAGCGCTTCGATACGAGTGTCGAGGCGCTGATGCGGGTGAACGGTCTGTCGGATGCGGGCTTGCTCCTCGTGGGGCAGCGGCTGGTGCTGCCGTAATGGCGGCGACGGACGCGGCGCAGGCGGCTCGATGGCGGGAGTTGATCCGGGAGGTGCCGGACTTCCCGCAGCCTGGGGTGCTGTTCCGGGACATTACGCCGCTGCTGCATGACCCGGCGGCGCTGCGGTCGGCGAACGATGCGCTGGCGGCGGCGGGGGAGTCGTTCGAGCCGACGCTGGTGGCGGGGGTGGAGGCGCGGGGCTTCATCTTCGGGGTGCCGGTGGCGGAGCGGCTGGGGCTGCCGTTCGTGCCGATGCGGAAGCCGGGGCGGCTGCCGGCGGCGTACGCCTCGGTGGCGTATGAGCTGGAGTACGGGCAGACGTCGCTGGAGCTGCATCGAGACCCGTCCGTGGCGGGACACCGGGTGCTGGTGGTGGACGACCTGCTGGCGACGGGGGGCACGGCGGAGGCGGCGGCGCGGCTGGTGGCGGAGCTGGGCGGGGAGGTAGCGGGGTTCGCGTTCTTCATCGAGCTGTCGGAGCTGGCCGGGCGGATCCGGCTGGGGCGACGGCCGGTGGCGGCACTGGTGTCGTTCTGACCGCGGCAGGCGTGGGGTGACCTCGAGGGGGCGGGGCGGGCCGGGGGCCCGCCGGGCGTCCGGTCCGTCCTCCATTCCTCCTCGGATGGCCGGGGGCCGCAGGGGTCCGGCGGGGCGCTTCGTGACGCCCCGGGGCGGGTGAGAGCGGCGGTGCAGTTGCGGCGGGCGTCCGGGGTGGAGCTGGTGAAGCGGGGGCGGTGGTTCCTAGCGGAGCACCTGGTGGTGACCGCGCGGGGTGTGGTGCTGGCGCGGCTGGACGCGGGGGAGCACGGACGGGCGCAGGCCGAGGTGGAGGCGGGCGGGGTGGCGGCGGTGGCCCGCGAGGGCGACCGGGTGCTGTGGTGGGCCCGCGACGGGTTCTACTGGGGCGAGGGGGCGATGACCTCGGAGGAGGTGGCGCTGCTGCTGTGGGACCGGGCGCGGCGGCAGGAGGCGCGGATGGAGCGGCTGCGGAAGCTGCGGGCGCGGGAGTCGCAGGTGGCGGCGGCGCAGCGGGCGCGCATCCCGGAGGAGGTGCGGGTGTCGGTGTGGGTGCGGGACGAGGGGCGCTGTGTGCGGTGCGGGTCGGAGGATGACCTGCAGTTCGACCATGTGATCCCGGTGTCGCGGGGCGGAAGCAATGCGGTGGAGAACGTGCAGGTGTTGTGCGGGGACTGTAACCGGCTCAAGGGTGATGGGGTGGTTTGAGTAGAGCTGCTTGGCCAGTACTATCACGCAGTTACATCCGTATTTCCAGTATACTTCCAGAATGAACGCGGCTCACGAGTCCGGCCCATTCCCGTTTGCAAGACCGTTCTCCTGGAGCCTTCTCAAGCTCGAACTCCTGGAGAAGTACGCTGACGCATTAGCAAAGGTGATGGGGAGCCAGCGACCCGTCGCACTAGTCGACCTAATGGCCGGTGAAGGGTACTACGATTCGGGTGACGCTGGATCATCAGGACGGCTCGCGCGAATCGCTGCAGACAGCGTCTCATCGGGCCGGGATGTACGAGTGATAGCCGTCGAGGAGAATGCCGCCTCATTCACGAAACTGGAAGCGAATACTTCCCACGTTCGGTCACTGATTGATGTACGTCACGCGCCTTGGCAGGCGGCGATCGACGACATCCTTGAAGAAACAGCGGGCAGATTCGTGCTCTTCTTTGTGGATCCAATGGGGATCAGAGAGATTCGTAACTGGAGCGCCGTGAGCAAAGTGGTGAGCCGTGAACACACTGAACTGCTCGTCAATTTCAACTCTAGCATCGCCGCCCGTGTCACCGGCCATATCCTAAACGGCGGGAGGCCGGGATTTACCCATCTGATGAATGACGTGATGGATGGAGCGGACTGGCTGGACGGTGCTATCGCCGCCCGCGCTGGCCATCGACTACCAGAGTATCTGGCGGCGGAGTACGCCAAGGTACTCGCGCGACGAGGGAAGTATTCGGTAGCCTGGTCGCCCATTGCCCGTGATGGCGACCGCGGGCCACATAAGTATCACGTCATGTTCGCGAGTCGCCACGATCTCGCTTTTCGAATCATGAATGATATCTTCCGGATCCAACAAGAAACCCTACGCCGCGAGCGCGTATTGGCGACCCCTAGCCCGTTACTTCCCCGGACAATCGAGGACTACGAGGAGGAACGCGAACTGACGGTACTGAGCGAATTGGCAACGTCGCTGGCGGACGATGCCTCCCTGCGCGGTTGGTCAGGGACGATCGACGAACTCAGGAACCGGGCGTTCTTAACTCGGTTCGGCGATTTCATGTTCAAGGACTATGCGGGGGCGGTAACACTGCTTCTCGGCGGCGGACAGGTGGTCGTTGACGGCGTGCCTAGCTGGCGATCTGGGAAGCTGCAATTGAAGACCGCGGTGCGCTTCCCAAGCTAGGGAACTGGTCCCATTTCCGCCCGTCAAGCTCCCTCCCCGCCCTCGCCTTTCCGACTCTACGGCCAGACGTATCGAATTCTCCCCACTGCTTAAAGAAGAATGGCACCCCCGCTTCGGCACACTGATCCCTGATACTTTTCGCCCAGTCCTCTCTCATGGGCCGTGCCTTTGGACCACTTTCACCTCCAACGATTACCCAATCTATCCCACCGAGACGCAGGTTAATCGGACCCAAGAGCGGCTCGCACGACAAGAACTTCAAAGCAGCGGGAATTTCACGCAGCGCGTCGGTGCGAGTCTCCCACCTCTGATTCTCGACGGAAACACCCATCCAGATGTTCGGAGTCCATTCGACCATATGAGCGATCTCGGATGCCCGCTCTGGTCGCTTGGTCAGCACTTGAAATTGATGCCAATTGGCTTCATTCATGACCCTGAATACCGACATGATAAACGACGCCGGGACGTCGTCATGGAAGAGATCTGACATCGAATTAACGAACACACGCCGTGGAGATCTCCAACTGAGCGGCTGTCTAAGTCGAGTTGGCCAGAGTTGCAGATCGAATCCGTGTTCGTAAGGATGCCCTGGCACACCGCGAAATCGCTCCGCGAATCGTTCCGCGTAGCAATGGGCGCAACCAGGCGATACTTTCGTGCAACCGGTAACTGGATTCCAAGTCGCGTCGGTCCATTCGATGCTCGATCTATCACTCATTAACACACCTCCGCGTTCTGAAACCAGAGGTTACCACGCGTCAGTTGTGTTCCCCAGGGGTTGATTTCAGCGCGGTCAGGCAGAGTGCGCGAAACGTGACGGTCGTCCCCACCCTTCCGGCCGTTGAGACGCATGCGGGACGGCCTGGTGACGGGCGCCACGCCCCCAGATGGTCGGGCGAGAGGATTGCGCCTTCGATCGCCTGCGGAGGCGGGATTGGTCGCCCTCGAAGGGTGTGAAGGCGGAGGGCGGGCTCGTTCGGCTCAGCGAGGGTGTAGACTGCGGGGAGCGTCACGATGGCGCTGTCTCCCGTTCCTCCGAGCCGTCCAGCAAACGTTTCTGTCGAGCATGAGACACCAGGAGGGGGCCCCAAGCCGGCCTCCGCGGTGCCGGCCTGCCCGGCGGAGGGGCTGGTTGTCCGTGGCACAGCATGCGTATGTCCGGGGCCTGCCCTCGGACGCGACGGAGTGGGACCGATGAACTGCTCGCGGTGTGGGAGCGTGCTGATCGGGACGGCGTGGACGTGCCTTGTGCACGGGGACCAGCGAGACGTGGGGAACCGGGAGCCGGTGGTGGAGTCGGTGCATGACCGACGGAAGTCGCGCCGGAATGCGCAGGCGGGCGGGCCGGACGGGTCGCGCAGAGGAGGAATCGATGGCGAAGCGAGATAGCTCAGCAGCGGCGGAAGTGGACCTCGAAGGGGCGCACTGCGCCTGCGGGGCGATGTTCATGAACGGCGGGTGGTGGATGCGGATCGGATCCGGGCTGGGGCACACGCACACGCCTCGCAACGACCGGCGCACGACGTAGGGTCGCACGTCGCGGCCGGACTCCTGTCCTCGTAGCGAGCTCCCTCGACGGACGCACGGCCCGCGTGTCGCATCGAGCGGAGGGGCGAGCCGGCAAGTGTGATGGATCTGTGAGTTGACAGGGGTCGACGGCCGTTGCTAGCGTTTTTGGTGCCGAGTCCCGTCGCCAGGCGGGAACGGGGGAACCAACTCTGGGGTGTATTCCGCGCAAGCGGATAGGCGACTTCCGACGCCGAACCCGTCAGCTAACCCCGTAGGCGTTCGGGAGGCGGTACGAATTACCTCCTCCTCGGCAAGCGGTTGGGTGCGCGATGGAGCGCCCTGGTGCGTGCCGCGCGCTGCGGCACGTGGAGGAGGTCCGTGATGACCCAGCAACTGGATGTGACGCGTGAGGGTGGCGGGCAGGACATCCGCGAGCTGATGTCCGTGGAGGGCTTTGCCCGGATCGCGGCGATGGAGGAGGCGGAGCGCCGGCTGGTGCTGCGCGAGCTGATCGTGGCGGAGTACGGGTGCGAGACGGCGGAGACGCGGCGCCTGGCCTCAGAGCGGCTGCACGCGTGGGCGACGCTGGCGCGGTCTGACCTCGATGGGGCGCGACGGCTGGGCTGCTCGTTCGACGCGCTGTTCGAGGAGCAGCCGGCCGAGATGGCGATGCGGCGCGCGATGGTGGTGCAGTCGGTGGTGGCGTCGGAGTTCGACGACGATGAGCGGGCGCTGCTGCTGGAGGCCGTCCCGGGGATGAAGCGGCAGGTGGCATCGAGCGTGCCGAAGGTGGTGACGGAGCGCGGGGCGGCGGAGCCCGCTGTGGCGGCGCCGAAGCCCAAGCGGACGGGGCTGGGGAGGTTCTTCCACCGGAACTAGCGTCGGGGAGCCCTCGATGCGGGCGCTGGGGCCGGAGGCCTACGACCGCAGGGGGAGCGACTGACATCGATCGCAGTGCCCGCGCCGGGTGGCGCGGGCACTGTTGTGTGGGTGCTCGGGTGGTGCCGGGGGGTCAGCGCGCGGCAGCCGGGACGCCGTCCTCGTGATGGCGGACGAGCGCAGCGGAGTCGGGCTCGACGACGCCGGCGGGGGGCATCGAGGGCGGCGCGCCCTGGCGGAGCCAGCCGTAGGCGAAGGCGCCGAGGAGGGCGCCAGCGATGGGGCCGACCCAGTAGACCCAGTGGTCGGTCCAGACGCCGGAGGCGATGGCGGGGCCGAAGGAGCGCGCAGGGTTCATCGAGGCGCCGGCGATGGGGCCGGAGAAGGTGGCAGCGAGGGCGACGTAGCCGCCGATGGCGACGGCGGCCGCACCGGGGACCGCTCGTTCGTCGGTGGCGACGGCGACGATCACGAACATGAGGAAGAAGGTGATGATTACCTCGAGGCCGAGGGCCTGGCCAGCGCCGTCCGTGGGGATGGTGCTGCCGAGGTCGCCGACGTTGTCGAAGAGGATGCGGAGGGCGAAGGCGGCGGCGGCGGCGCCGACGAGCTGGGCGATGAGGTAGGCGGGGACGTGGCGCCAGGGGAACGAGCCGAAGGTGGCGAAGGCCAGGGTGACGGCGGGGTTGATGTGGGCGCCGGAGATGTGGCCGATGGCGAAGATGGCGACCATGACGGCGAGGCCGAAACTCAGGCTGATGCCGAGCGAACCGACGCCGCCCTCGGAGACGACGTTGATGACGGCGGCGCCTGGGCCGGCGAAGACGAGCAGGAATGTGCCGAGCGCCTCGGCGGCGTAGGCCCTGACCTCGGGGGAACGAGCCATCGACTGTGTCTCTCCGTTCGTGGCGCTCACGGGCGGGGTTCCATGATGGACGCCGCCCAGCCGGCGGAGTCGACGCGGGGGGCGGGGGGGACTTCGCCGTGCTCAAGGTCCTGCAGGAGGGCCTCGACGCGGGCGCGGATGTCGTCGCGGATGCGGCGGACGGTCTCGATGGGCTGGTTGGCGGGATCGTCGAGCTCCCAGTCGAGGTAGCGTTTGCCGGGGTAGATGGGGCAGGCGTCGCCGCAGCCCATGGTGATGACGACATCGGCGGCGCGCACGACCTCGTCGGTGAGGGGCTTGGGGAATTCCTTGCTGAGGTCGAGGCCGATCTCGCGCATGGCTTCGACGACGGCGGGGTTGATCTCCTCGGCGGGGTCGGTGCCGGCGGAGCGGACATGGACGCGGCCCTGGCCGATGCTGTCGGTGAGGACGGCGGCCATCTGGGAGCGGCCCGCGTTGTGGACGCAGACGTAGAGGACCTCGGGGCGTTCTTTCATCATGGCGCCTTCCGCCTGGGCGAGCGCGACGAGGCGCTCGCGAGCGAACCTCCATGCGAGCAGGGGGACGAACTCAGCGGCGCGAGCGCCCTTGAGGCCCTCGAGCGACTCGGCGATGAAGCGCTCGATGGTCTCGCGGCCGAAGACGCCGGAGAACTCGCGAGCGAGGGATTCGGCCTCCCGGCGGACCTGCCAGTCGAGCTGGTTCGAACCGGCGGCATCAGGCGGCTGTGTCACGGGCACCTCCGTTGGGGCTGGCGTCGACGACGTGTGCGAGCGAGGCGACGCGCTGCTGGATGGACTGGTAGGCGGCCTCGAAGGCCGCGATCGTGCCGACGGCGGCGGGATCGGGGATGGACCAGTGCAGCACGGTGGCGTCGCGGGGAGGCAACTCCTCGTGGGCGCGGTCACAGACGGTGACGATGAGGTCGTGCACCGCGGGCAGGTCGTCGAGGGCGAGCGGACGCGCGGCAGAGAGGTCGAGACCGTGCTTCGCGGCGGCGGCGACCGCCTTCGGGTGGATGCGGGCGGCGGGATGGGTGCCGGCGCTCTCGGCGGGCACGGCTGAGGAGCGCTTCCAGAGCGCGGCCGCGAGCTGGGAGCGGGCCGAGTTATGCGTGCAGACGAACAGCAGGTGCGAGGCACGGAGGGGTGGGCGGGCAACGAGCCGGTCCAGCGCGGCGTGATTCAGGCGAACGTAGCGGCGGCGGCGGTCGCCCGCCGAGATGACTCGCTGGATGACTCCAGCCGCCTCGAGGACATCGAGGTGATGCGCGAGGAGATTGGAGCTGAGACCGAGCGCACGACCCAGCTCGGTAGGAGTGCAGTCCGAGCGGAGGAGTGAGTCGACGATCGCGAGTCGATGCTCGTCGCCCAGTGCCGCATGGAGCGCGGCGCGTTCACGAGTCGGGTGCGGCGTCATGCAGCAACTATATACTCGCCGCCGGTTGAGTCAATATTTGTTGAGTGATTCACGGCCTGACCCGTACGCACGTCGAGGCCCGACGGGGCGACCCGGCGCCGGCCCCCGTCTCGGGGTCAGTCAGGGTCAGGAGCCAGTGCGGAGGATAGGGTCGCCGGGTGGCTGCGGGTCGGCGGCGGTGCGTTCGATGGTGACGGCGAGCTGCTCGCCGGCGGCCAGGGCGAAGTCGAAGTCGCCGCGCCAGCCGCCCTGTGCGTTGGTATTGCACTGACCGATGCGCAGCCACTGGCCGTCGCGGATGGCCCAGAGGCGGTATCGCTGGTCGTCGGGGAGGCGGTCGAGACCGGCCATGGTGACGGTGACGGTGCCGGCGCCCTCGATGCCGGTGAAGCCGACGAACTCACCTCCACCGCCCTGAAGGGCATAGGCGTAGCGCACCTCGGAGACTGAGGCCGGGGAACCGTCACCGTCGAGAAGGGCGTGGGTTGCCCAACCGGACGCGAAGACGGCGAGGAGCGCCACGGCCGCGGCCGCGGCGAGCCACCAACGGGGCCGGAGGACCGAGGGAGCGCCGGCGTACCCTTCGGAAGGGCGAGGGGGGGTGATAGCGGCGATGCGCTCGTGGAGGGCGGGCGAGGCCGCGGGTTCCTCGCGGAGGAGATCGAGGGCGAGAGTGGTGGCGCGGAGATCGACGAGATCGGCCTCGTGTTCGCGGCAGGAGGCGAGGTGAGCCTCGACCGCGGCGTGCTCGTCCGGTTCGAGGATGCCCAGGGCGTAGGCGGGAAGGAGGTCGCGCAGTTCCTCGCAGCTCACGGCCGTGCCTCGTCTTTCAGCGCGAGCGAGAGCTTTCCCATGGCAAGGCGCAGGCGGCTCTTCACGGTGCCGAGGGCGACGCCTTCGCGGGCGGCGATCTCGGGGAGGGTGAGGCCGGCGCCGTGGCCGAGTTCGATCACGGCGCGCTGCTCCGGCGGGAGCGCGAGCAGCGCGGCATGGAGGCGGCGCCGGAGGCCCTCGGAGGAGACTTGCTCGATGATGCGTTCGAGCACCTCGGCGGCCTGCTCGTCGACGCGGGAGAGCGCTTCGGTGTCGACGGGGGTGGCGGGGGCGCGCCGGCGGCTGCGGACCTGGTCGAGGGCGCGGCGGTGGACGATGGTCATGAGCAAGGACCGAAGGCTCCCCGACGTGTTGAGGCCCGGTGCGCGTTCCCAGAGCTGGGCGAAGGCCTCCTGCACGGCGTCCTCAGCGGCGGCGGCGTCCCGGAGCACGCGATACGCGAGACGGAAAGCCGGGCCGCCGTCGCGCTCGAACAGCTCCTCGAGGGCGGAGGCGTCGCCCGCTCGCAGTCTGACGGCGAGCGCGTCGGGCTGTCTGACTATATCTCGCACGGCGGCGAACCTCGGATCATCGGCGCGCGCCGTATCCCCCGGCGGCGCGGCCCCACAGGCGCCATGGTACGCCGTGACGACCCGCGTGCGGGATGAGCGTCAGAGGGCGCGTTGCACGGCGCCGAGCCAGGCGAGGGCGAGGACGACCGCCAGGCCTGCGGCAACCCTCGCGGCGTAGCCCCGTCCGCCGCTGGCGTAGGCGACCACTACTTTGCTCACCGTGTTGGCAGAGAACGCGAGGAGCACACCGACGGCCCCGGCAGTGACATCGAGCTTGCCGCTGGCGACGACGGCCGCAACGCCGATGGCGGCGGAGTGCGCGTCGGCGAGGCCGCCGAAGGCGGCGGCGAGCTGCACGGCGCTGCCCCCTCCCAGCTCCGCCGCGGCGGCAGCGAAGAACGTGATGCCAGAGATGGCGACACCGAGGACGACCGCGGAGCGGAGATCGAAGGCTCGTCCGTACTCGACGGCTTCGGGCGCGGCCGCGGCGCGGCCGCGCAGGAGCGAGAGACTGGCCACGGCGACAGCGCCGAGTCCCGCGAAGAGCAGCGGGACGGCGAGCTCGCGCAGCACGGGCCGGCTCGTGACGGCGATGACGGCGGCCATCTGGAGGACGGTCGCGACGGTGGAGAAGAGGGCGGCGGAGGTCGCCGCGCCGGAGACGGACGGGAGCCGGCGCGCCCGCCCACCCATGGCGGCGACGGTGGCCGTGCTGGAGATGAAGCCGCCCACGAGTCCAGCAAGTGGGAGCCCGTAGCGGGGCCCGAGCAGGCGGACGGCGACATAGCCCGCGCTGCTCAGGGCCATGAGCAGGACCACGAGCCGCCACACGGCGAAGGGATTGAGGGTGTCGAACGGGTCGACGGTGCGGTCGGGGAGGAGGGGGAGGACGACCAGGGCGGCGGCGGCGAGGAGGAGCCCGTCGTGTACCTCGTCGGCAGTGAGGACGGCGGCGGCGAAGTGGTGCAGCCATGTGCGCGTAGCGAGGAGGATGGTGACGGCGACGGCGAGCCCGGAGGCTGTGGCGGGCTCGCGCTGGGCGAGGACGCCGAGCATGAAGGCCACGACAAGGGCGATCTCCGTGGTAATGCCAAGGTCGGTAGGCTCGCGCAGGTAGCCAATCAGGGCGGCGGCGGCGACGAAGGCGAGCGCAACAGTGAGGACCGGGACGCCGCCCACCTGCTCGGCGGCGCCTCCGAGCAATGCGACGAGGGCGAAGGTACGGATGCCGGCGGTCCCGCGCCGTCCGCGTTCGGCCATGCGACGCTCGCGCTCCAGGCCGATGAGGAGGCCGATCCCGGCGGCGACGGCGAGACGGAGGACGCTTTCGCCGGACAGGGAGTCGACCATGGCGGAGGTAACCTCATGCGCGCGGGCGTCTGTGTGTCGATGACAGCACCGAGACCACGTGCGGGCAACGGTATCGCCGGGGCGGAGTGTGCGCTGATCCGGCGGGACGCCAGAGGCGAGTAACGAGCGAGACCGTTCTCGATTCCCGCGCGAAGGAGGAAGACATGAGCATCGACCGACGGACCTGGAGGCGGCTGTGGATGCCTCTGCTCGGGCTGGCGATCGCCTCGCTGGCCCTGGCGGCGTGCGGCGACGACGGCGACGACGAGGACACGGACGCCGCGACTTCGACATCGACCGCCGCGGCGACCGCGGCGGCGACGCCGACCGCCGCTGGCGCCACGCTGAACATCGGCGTGAAGACGATCGACAGCGGGTCGTACCTCGCCGGGCCGGAGGGCAAGGCTCTCTACGTGTTCACGCGAGACGCGGCAGGGAAGTCGAACTGCACCGGGCAGTGCCTGCAGGCGTGGCCTCCGCTGACCCTCAAGTCAGGGGAGACGGTGAAGGCCGACGCGACGGCGAAGGGGACGTTCGCGTCCATCGACACGCCGAGCGGGAAGCAGGTCACGTACAACGGGGCGCCGCTGTACTACTACACGCCGGACGTGACGGCTTCCGACGTGAAGGGGCACCTGGTCGGCGGCGTGTGGTTCCTCGCGCGGCCGGATACGGCGTCGACCTTCGTGGTGAGCGTGCGAAACGACGGCACGCCCAAGACGCCGTACCTGATCGGGCAGACGGGGATGACGCTGTATACGTTCACGAACGACACGCCGAACACGAGCAACTGCTCGGGGCAATGCATCACGAACTGGCCGGCGCTCCTCGTGGCCGAAGGCCAGGAGCCAACGGCGGGCCCCGGGGCGAGCGGAACGCTCGGTGTCTTCGTCCGTGACGACGGGAAGCGACAGGTCACCTATAACGGTATGCCGCTGTACTACTGGCAGGCCGACAAGAAGCCGGGCGACACGACCGGCGACGGCGTGAACAACGTCTGGAAGCTCGCGGTCCCGTAACGACCTCGAGCCGATATCGACGGGCAGTGGAGGGAGGGCCGGCGCAGACCGGCCCTCTCTGCTGCGGCGAATCCGCCGCGTTCGCGTAGAGTCGATCGCACATGCTGGACGGGACTCAATTCGAACGCGCGGCGGCGGTGTTGCCGTTCCTTGGACGTGCGACGCGCGAAGAGCGTCGCGACGTCGAGGAGTCGGCGTACCTTGCGCGGATCCCGGCAGGTCGGGACGTGTTCGTCGAGGGACAGGATGTCGAGGCGATCGCGCTGCTGCTCTCAGGCGTAGTGCGGGTGTACCAGGTCGGGGCGAGCGGACGGGAGATCACGCTCTATCGGTTTGGGGAGGGCGAGAGCTGCATCCTGACGGCGAACGCGATCCTGAGCGGGCAGCAGTTCCCGGCGATCGCGACGGTGGAGGAGGACGCCGAGGCGCTGATGGTCCCGGCGGCGGCGTTTCGGGCGTGGGTGCAGCGTCACGCGCTGTGGTCAACGTTCTTCATCGAACTGCTGTCGCACCGGCTGGCGATCGTGATGGCGCTGGTGGACGAAGTGGCGTTCGGGCGGATGGACCAGCGCGTGTCGTCGTGGATCCTCGAGCGGGCGCGGGTAGCGAACCCGGTGCGGGTGACGCACCAGGAGATCGCGGCGGAGCTGGGGAGTTCGCGCGAGGTGATCAGCCGGATCGTGGAGGACCTCGCGGGACGCGGGCTGATCGAGGCGGAGCGGGGAGCGCTGACCGTCCTCGACTTCAACGCGCTCGAGGATCGCGCCGGGTTGGTGACTTAGTCACGGAAGCGCGAAGGCGAACCACGTACGTTCGATGCAGCGGGACGAGATCCCGCCATCGAAGGGAGTGAGTTCGTGAACCCGATCTTCCAGTTTCTTGCCTCGACGGCCGGGCGTGTGACGCGAGCGGCCGCGGGCCTGGCCTTGATCGCGCTGGGACTCGGCGCGATCGGCGGCACGACAGGCATCGTCGTGGCCGTGGTGGGCGTGGTACCGCTGGCGGCGGGAGTGTTCGACTTCTGCGTGTTCGCGCCGCTGTTCGGACGTCCGTTCAGCGGGCCACGGCTGCGGGGTGCGCGGTAGCGAGATCGCTCGCGCCTCGTCGGCAGGACCGTGAGGAACGGGCCCGGCGGACGCCGGGCCCGTTCGCTGCCTTCGAGTATCGGGACGGCGTCGCCCGGCGGACGGTCATGCGGCGGGCACGGGGGGACCATCGAGCACCCGCGGGGCGTATTCGACGACCTGGATGCGACCATCGAAGGTGTGGCTGGCGATCATGTCGAGGGCGACGTCCGGGTAACCATCGTAGATGCGCTCGGCGCCGGTGGCGCCGGTGATCACGGGGAAGATGCCGACCCGGAAGCGGTCGACCAGGCCGGCGCGGAGCAACGACCGGCAGAGGCTGATGCTGCCGAGCGTGCGCAGCGGGACGTTGCCATCGCGCTTCATCGCGCGGACCGCCTCGACCGCGTCGTCGCCGACCAGGCGGGCGTTCTCCCACTGCAGGGGCTGCCGCAGGCTGCGCGAGAAGACGACCTTTGACGCGGCGTTGAGTTCCGTGAAGGAGTCCCGCTCCTCATCTCGAAACGCGTCAGGTGTGCTGGCAGCGGTTTCGGCGAAGCCGGACATGAGACGGTAGGTGTTCGGCAGAGGCGTAGCCGTCCAGCGACGTGATGAAGTCCACGAGCAACTCCTGCATGGCTGTTCCTCCTCGCGATCGGTGGCCCGGGCGGTGCCGTCATGGAACCTCGACGCGGCGACCGCGGGTCCGCCCGCCCAGGGTCAATCATATCGAGCGCCAGAACAGGATTGCCCTCCGGCGGTCCGGGCGGGACGGGGTCAGGGCGTCTTGCGCCGCGTCGTGGGTTTCGGTCTCAGGGTCTGGACGTAGGCGTAACTGACCTCGAAGTGGGGGCGGAGGGCGGTTGTGTCACGGAGGAGCGCGTCCGGCACGGCGACGTATTCCTTCATGACGGCGCCGTTGGCTTCGTAAAGGCGAGTGTCGTAGCCGTGGAGGAAGGCCTCGCGGGCGTCCCTGGGGAGGCGGAGAGCGAGACCGTCCGCGCCGAGGAACGAGTACATGTTGCCGTTGAGCGAGGTGTAGGGCATCGAGGCACCGCGGCGCTCGACCTCGGGCCAATGCGCGAGCAGGGCATCGTAAAGGGCGAGTTGTTCTTCGGAGAAGGGCGGGGCGGGGCGCTTCGAGGGCATGGGGTCTCCTCGTGGGGGGCTCAGCCGTGCAGAGCCATGCGGGCCTTCAGGCGGTCGATGGGCTCGATAGGTGTGGGGTCGACGCCGTTGAGCATGGCGAGGTAGAGCGACACCCAGTCACCGAGGTAGGTGCCGCGGAGCATGACATCGAGGGGCTCGTCGCCGCCGATGAGGAGTTCGTCGTGCTGGATGCCGGCCTCGTCGAGGGCTTCGCCCGTGAGGCGGACGCGCAGGCGGCTGCGGGGGTGCAACAGCGGACTGTCCAGGAACAGGACGTGCAGGGCCTCGCGCGCGAGCTGGGGGCGGCCGAAGCCGACGATGAGGTTGTGGTTCACTTCGGGGAGGGCGCCGTGGAAGGCCCACTGCTTTGCGTTCTCGCTCATCTGGCCTGCCCAGCGGCGAGCGGCAACCTCGAAGAAGTCGGGGCCGACGATGACAGGGACGCGTCCGTGGAGCGCCTCGGCGATCTGCTTCGCGGCGTTCTGGGCGTAGGGCTGGTCGACGCCCCAGTCGCGTGAGGCCTGGCCGAGCTCGCGGACGGCGGTGGCGACGCTGGCAGCGGTGACATCGAGGGCGCCGAGGCGTTCGAGGACGGCCAGGAGGGGGAAGATGCCCCAGCCGATAGCGGCCCTGGGCGGACCGTCGTACTGGTAGCGGAGCACGGCGTAGCCGAGCTCGCCCGCGAGACGGGCGAGGCGGCCTCCGCTGGTGAGGGCCATGCGCATGCCCGGGGTGCCGAGGGCGGCCTGGAACGCCTCGAGGGTCTCCTCCGTATCGCCGGAGTAGGAGGCGGCGACCACGAGGGTGTCCTCGTCGACGTGGGGGAGGGTGTAGCCGCGGACGATCTGGAGCGGGACGGCCCCCATGCGGAGGGCGAGGGTCGCCGCGACATCGGCGCCGATGGCGGAGCCGCCCATGCCGAGGATGACGACGCGGCGGGGCTTGAAGAACGTCGATGGGATCTCCCAGCGCTCGCCCGCCTCCCAGGCGACGCGGCACTGCTCCGGGAACCCCGCGATGAGCCGGCGCATGCCCGAGACATCGAGCCCCTCGTAGAGGTCGGAGCGGTCGAGGTCGCTGGCGAAGTCGAGGTCGATCACAGCGTGATGCCCGCCAGTTCCTGGCCGGCGCGGAGCGCTTCCTGTACCTGATCCTGCGAGGGCATCTCCGCGTAGATGCGAAGCAACGGCTCAGTCCCGCTGAAGCGCATGAGGAGCCACCAGCCGCCATCGAGGACGAAGCGGAAGCCGTCAATGGTGTCGCGAGAGACGACGGGGAAGCCGGCGATGGTGGCCGGCTCGGCGGCGGCGACGCGGGCGCGGATGGCATCGCGTTCGTCGCCACGGAGGGTGATGTCGACGCGGTCGTACTCGTGCGGCCCAACCTCTTCGTAGAGGGCGGCGAGCAACTCGGAGGGGCGGCGGCCGGTCTTCACCATCGCCTCGAGGAGGAGGAGGCCGGAGAGGACGCCGTCGCGCTCGGGGATGTGGCCGCGGAAGGCGTAGCCGCCGGACTCCTCGCCTGCGAGGAGGGCGTTGCTGTCCATCATCTTCGGGCCGAGGTGGACGAAGCCGACCGGGGTCTCGTAGACAGGGCAGTCGTACAGCTCGCCGAGGCGGTCGACCATGCGGGTCATCGTGATGGAGCGGACGATGGGACCTCGCTCGCCCCGCCCGGTCACGAGGTAGTGAGCGAGGAGAGCGAAGGTCTGGAGCTGGGTGATGAAGCGGCCGTGTTCGTCGGCGAAGCCGAGCCGGTCGCCATCGCCGTCGGTGGAGAGGCCAACATCATAGCCATCCTGCGCGATGCGCCCGAGCTGCTCGCCGAGGTTGACGGCGATGGGCTCGGGGGCGCGCATGCCGGGGAAGATCGGGTTGCGGGCGTCGTGAAGCTCGTAGACCTCGGTGGCGTCGCCGGCGAGGAGTTCCACGGTGTAGCCCATTGCCGCGCCGTACATCGAGTCCACGAGGATGTTAAGGCCGGCCTCGCGGATGGCCTGAATATCGACGAAGTCGCGGAGCGCGGCGAGGTAGGTGGGGCGAGGGTCGAAGCGCTCGACGAGGCCGCGGGACTCCGCCTCGCCGAGGGGCATGGACTGGACGCCGCCCGCGGCGGCGATGGCGTCGAGGGAGCCCTCGATGGCGGAGGTGACGGCGGGCGGCGCGGAGCCGCCGTAGTGCTGCTTGATCTTGAAGCCGTTCCAGCGAGCGGGATTGTGGCTGGCGGTGATCATGACGCCGCCCCCGGCCTCGAGGCGGAGCACGGAGTGCGAGAGGGCGGGGGTGGGGCAGTGATCGGAGGCGAGCCAGACCTTGATGCCGTTCGCGGCCATGACCTCGGCGACGAGGGAGGCGAATGTGGAGGAGAGGAAGCGGGTGTCATAGCCGACGACGACGCCTCGGGAGGCCTGTCCGGATTCGCGCAGGTGGTTGGCGGTGCCCTGCGCAGCGAGGCGCACGTTTTCGAAGGTGTAGTCGTCGGCGATGACGCCTCGCCAGCCGTCAGTGCCGAAGTGGACCCTGCTCATGACCGCCCTCCGTCCTCCCAAGGGAAGACCGTGTCCGGATCGATGCGCGCGCCTCGCGGCACTCTCGCACCGGGTTCAACTATTGCGCCGTGGCCGACTGCGGCGCCCTCGATGACGGCGCCCGCACCGACGCGGACGCCGGCGGCAAGCACCGAGTCGAGCACGACCGCGCCGGGCTCAACGGTGACATCGTCCCACAGCACGGAGGAAGAGACCTTTGCCCCCTCGCCGACCTGACAGCGGTCGCCGGCGACGACCGGCCCCTCGATCATCGCGTCCGCGTCGAGCCTCAGGCCAGGGCCGAGGAGCGCAGGCGGCTGGATGCGGGCGGTAGCGGCGAGGCCGCCGTCGGGCGCGGCGATGCGAGACGCCGGCCAACCGGCCGGGAGCCGGCCGGGGCATGCACCCTGGAGCAGGTCGAGGTTGGCGCGGCGGTAAGCCTCCGGGTTGCCCACGTCGACCCAGTAGCCGGCATGGCGGAACCCGAAGACGGCGCGGCCGGCTGCGGCGAGCGCGGGGAACAGGGCGTCCTCGACGCGGTTGAAGGCTGTGGCGTCCATCTCCCGCAAGAGTCCAGGCTCGAAGAGCCAGAAGCCGGCGTTGATCCACCTCGACGGTGCGTCTTCGCGTTTCGGCTTCTCGACGAAGCGGGTAATGCGGCCGTCATGTGCGAGCGCGACCACGCCGAAGGCGGTGGGATCCTCAACTTCGTGGAGGGCGATTGAGAGTTCGGCGGCGCGGGCACGATGCGCCTCGATGAAGGCGGTGACGTCGAAGTCCGTGATGATGTCGCCGTTGCAGACGAGGAAGGGTTCGGTCCAGCCGGCGGCGATCGAGGCGATGGCGCCGCCGGAGCCGAGTGGCGTGTCCTCGTAGGCGTAGTCGATGTGAACGCCGAGGCGTGATCCGTCCTCGAAGGCGTGGCGGACGGCCTCGCTGCGGCGGGTCATCGCCAGCGTGACTGAGGTCACGCCATGATCGCGGAGGTGGAGGAGGAGGTGATCGAGCAGGGGGCGGTTGAGTACGGGGACGACCTGCTTGGGAGTACGCAGCGTCAGCGGACGGAGCCGCGTCCCCTCGCCGCCGACGAGCACGATCGAGCGCATGTAAAGACTCTACCCGCCGGGCGGCCTCGAAGGCTATCTGGCACGGCACAACGGATGATCCTGATGATCCAATCGTGCTGGCGCACCGACGGGTGCCGCGGGCGAACGCTGACGCCCTACTTCACGACGCGCATCGGCCCGAGTCCGGCCTCGGCCCGAAGCACGTCGACGCGGTCGAGGCGTTCCCAGGGGAGGTCGAGGTCCGGGCGGCCGAAGTGGCCGTACGCCGCAGTCTGGCGATAGATGGGGCGGCGCAGGTCGAAGCGGTCGATGATGGCGGCAGGGCGCAGGTCGAAGTGCTTCGCGACGAGGCGCTCGATGTCGTCGGTCGCGACTTTCTCGGTGCCGAAAGTCTCGATGCTGATCGAGGTCGGGTGCGCGACGCCGATGGCGTAGGAAACCTGCACCTCGAGGCGGTCGGCTAGGCCGGCGGCGACGACGTTCTTGGCGACATGGCGGGCGGCGTAGGCGCCCGAGCGGTCGACCTTCGTCGGGTCTTTGCCGCTAAAGGCGCCGCCGCCGTGGCGGGCGATGCCGCCGTAGGTGTCGACGATGATCTTGCGGCCGGTGAGTCCGGCGTCAGAGGCCGGGCCGCCCTGCACGAAGCGACCGGTGGGGTTCACGAAGATCTTGGTGTCCTGGAGCAGTTCGGGCGGGCACTCATGGCGAATGACGAGCGCCTCCATGTCGCGGCGGATGGTCTCCTCGCTGACCTCGGGGTCGTGCTGCGTGGAGACGACGACGGCCTCGATGCGCTTGGGGACACCGTAGGCGTACTCGACGGTGACCTGCGACTTGCCGTCGGGACGGAGGTAGGTGAGGTCACCGCTCTTGCGGAGCACGGAAAGACGGCGGACGAGGCGGTGGGCGAGGGTGATCGTGAGGGGCATGTACTCATCGGTCTCGTTGCAGGCGAAACCGATCATCATGCCCTGGTCGCCGGCGCCGACGAGGTCGTACTGCTCGACCTCGCCGTGGGCGGCGCGGGCCTCGAAAGAGGCATTGACACCGACCGCGATGTCGCCGGATTGCTCCTTGATGGAGGAGAGAACGCCGCAGGTCTCCCAGTCGAAGCCGATGCGGGAGTCGTTGTAGCCGATGTCACGGACGGTGCGGCGGACGACGTCCTGGAGGTCGACGTAGGCCTTCGTGGTGATCTCGCCGAGGATGAAGACGAAGCCGGTGTTGACGGCGGCCTCGCAGGCGACACGGGCGGACGGATCCTGCTGGAGGATAGCGTCGAGGACGGCGTCAGAGACCTGGTCGCAGAGTTTGTCGGGGTGGCCTTCGGTGACGGACTCGCTGGTGAGGAGAAGTGAGGGTGAGCTGGTGAAGGTGGTAGTCATGGGTGGCATCTCCTCGAGGGCTTCGGGGTGGGCTCGGGGCTATGGTCACATCGTAAGGGGGTGCAGCGCCAGTCTCACGGCGGAGTCCCTCGGCGGGGGTGTGAGCCCTCGATAGGGGCCGGAGAGGGCGACCGCTGCGCGGCCGGCAGTCATCGTTCGGAAGGCCCACTCTCCCGCCCACGGAAAGGGCTTCGCCCCTTCCGATGACCCAGAGTTTGCGGCGATGGCATCTCCTCGGCGCGAGGCGTACCTCGAGGAAGGGAGCGGGGCCAGCCGTGGCACGACAGGGGGCGGAGCGCCTCCGGGCGTTACTGAGTGCCGAGTTCCCAGGAGTTGAGGTAGTGCTGCTGCTCCTCGGTGAGGGTGTCGATGGCGACGCCCATGGCGGCGAGTTTGAGGCGTGCGACTTCGTCGTCGATGTCGCGGGGGACGTTGTAGACGTCGGGCTTGAGCGCGGCGTGGTTGGTAACGATGTACTCGGAGCAGAGGGCCTGGTTGGCGAAGGACATGTCCATGACGGAGGCGGGGTGGCCCTCGGCGGCGCCGAGGTTGATGAGGCGGCCTTCGGCGAGGACGACGAGCTTGCGGCCGTCCTGGAGGGTGAACTCCTCGACGAACGGGCGGAGCGGCTTGCGGGCCTCGGTCATCCCTTCGAGGGCCTTGAGGTTGATTTCGGCGTCGAAGTGGCCGGAGTTGGCGAGGACGGCGCCGCTCTTCATGGCCTCGAAGGACGGGGTGTCGATGACGTTGATGTCGCCGGTGACGGTCACGAAGATGTCGCCGATCGGGGCGGCATCGAGGATGGGCATGACCCGGAAGCCGTCCATGACGGCCTCGAGCGCGCGGAGGGGCTGGACTTCGGTGACGATGACCTGGGCGCCGAGGCCGCGGGCGCGCGAGGCGACGCCCTTGCCGCACCAGCCGTAGCCGCAGACCACGAGGTTTTTGCCGGCGAGCAGGATGTTGGTCGCGCGGGTGATGCCGTCGATGGTGGACTGCCCGGTGCCGTAGCGGTTGTCGAACATGTGCTTGGTGTCGGCCTCGTTGACGGCGACGATGGGGTAGCCGAGCTTGCCCTCGGCGGCGAGGGCGCGGAGGCGGACGACGCCGGTGGTGGTCTCCTCGGTGCCGCCGATGACGCCGGCGAGAAGGTCGCGGCGCTCGCGGTGCAGCAAGGCGACCATGTCGGCACCGTCGTCCATGGTCAGGTGCGGGCCGTGCTCGGCGGCAGAGTTCAAGTGCTGGTAGTAGGTGGCGCTGTCCTCGCCTTTGATGGCGAAGGTGGGGATGCCGTACTCGACGACGAGGGCGGCGGCGACTTCGTCCTGGGTGGAGAGCGGGTTCGAGGCTGCGAGGCGGAGGTCGGCGCCGCCGTCGCGGAGGGCGAGCGCCAGGTTGGCGGTCTCCGAGGTGATGTGGAGGCAGGCGGCCATGCGGACGCCCTCGAAAGGGCGTTCCTTCGTGAAGCGTTCGCGGATCTGGGCGAGGACGGGCATCTCGCGGGCGGACCACTCGATGCGGCGGACACCCTGCAGGGCGAGGGCGGCGTCTGCGATGTCGCCGGCAGTTCCGGTCGTGCTGTGTGTGGCGGTCATGTGTTCCTCCTCGACCCCGCGGCGCGCGCGGGCCCCGTTTCGAGGCGACGCGCCGTCTGTCGATTGTCGATCGTAGCCGGGGCGCTTCCATTCTCGGGGGCAGGCGGGCGTCCCGCCACCGCAGAGCGGGTGGCGGCGGTGTGCACGCCCGGACCGCGGTGTGCACGCACGGGAAGACAGTGTGTACCGCGCACCCGGCAGGCGGGCTAGACCCGGGACGGTGTGTCCGGTGTGAGGGCGCGTTCGAGGCGGCGGTCGGGGATGAACCAGAGCACGGCGACGAGCACATAGGCCGCGACGGCGGCCCAGGGCATGATGAACGACGCGGGGATGGCGATCGTGTAGAGGACGAGCGAGATCTTGCCCTTTCGATCGTCGCCGATGGCCGCATCGAGGGTGGAGCCGGCGCCATGGAGGCGTCGCAGGTGGAACACGAGGACGGTATACGCGACGGCGCACATCCAGAGGTCGATGCCGTAGGCGGCGACGGGCCACTTCGAGAAGTCGTTGCCGCCCATCCAGGCGGTGGTGAAGGGGACCAACGACAGCCAGAAGAGCAGGTGCAGGTTGGCCCAGAGGACAGCGCCGTTGACGCGACCCGAGGCCTGGAAGAGGTGATGGTGGTTGTTCCAGTAGATGCCGATGAAGGCGAAGCTGAGGACGTAGCTGAAGAGGGTGGGGAGCAGGGGGCGGAGCGCCTCGAACGTGTCGTCCTCGGGGACGTGCAACTCGAGAACCATGATGGTGATGAGAATGGCGATCACGCCGTCGCTGAACGCCTCGAGACGGTTGGTGGTCATGAGGCGGTCAGAATAGCGCGGACGCGGGAGATGCGGGCGAGAGCGGGCTTTGATCCGGCGCGTAGGCTGGAACGAGCAACATATGGCGGCTCGCGGGCGTAGAGGCACTCGTCCGTGGTTCGTACGAGAGGGGCCCTCACCGGGCCCCTCTCGCGCGTCCTGCCTCGACGGCGGCCCACGGTCGCGTGTCGGGAGGCGGAGGGGCGACCGGGTTTGACATTAGCAGGTATCTGCGTATTCTCCGGGCATGCGCCGCAAGGGTGACTCGCAACTCGTCCCGCTCGAACTGTCGATCCTCGCGGCGGGAGTCGATCTGCGGCGCGGGGGCACCGATGAGTTTCACGGCTACGCCATCGCGCGTGAGCTGCGCGATGGCGACGAGGCGCGGCGGCTGACGGCGCACGGGACCCTGTACCGTGCGCTGGAGAGGCTCGAGCAGCGCGGGCTCCTCACCAGCCGCCTGGAGGACCCGGCAGCGGCGGAAGCGGAGCGCCGACCGCGACGGCGGCTGTACCGGGTGACGGCACAGGGCGCCGGGGCGTCGGCGTCGGCGACCGCGGGAGCACAGCGCGCGCAGTTGCAGGCGCGGCCCGGCGGAGCGGCCTCGTGACGGCGGCGAGGCAGCGCGAGGACACGTTCGGGGCGGCGCTCGCGCGGTGGTGGCTGCGGCTGTATACGGCCGGCCTGCCTCCCAGGCTGCGAGAGCGGCGCGAACTGGAGCTGGAGTCGGATCTGCACGAGCACCAGGCGGACCGCCTGACGGGTGACGCTTCGGAGACGGTCGTCGGGCTCGAGATCGTGGGGCGAGTGGTGCGCGGGGTACCCGCGGACCTCGCGTGGCGAATGCAACTGGAGGCACCTCCGATGGAACTGAAAATCCCGGCGGAACGAGTGACCGGCGCGCTGATCCTGGCGCTCCTGGTGCTGATCCCGGTGAGCGGGGCGATCTCGGGCTATGACACGGCGCGTCAAGGATGGGAGTCAGAGCTGTCGCGGCTCGGAGGGCTATCGAGTGCTGCGACGAGCGGGAACGTGCTGATCCAGGTTGTGGTCGGGATCAGCCTCGTGGGGGCGGGCGCGGGCATGTTCCTCGCGCTGCGGCCGCGGGCCGCGGTGCTGGGGACGCTCGTCGCGTTCGGGCTCGCGGCAGCGGGGGTGCTCACGCTCGCGAGCTCAGCGATGTACGGAGTCGTGGCAGCGCTCGCGGATGAGCACGTAGCGGGTCGGGGGAGCGCAGAGGTCACGACGGCCTCATGGGCGTTCGCGCGGGCGATGGACGCGTTCGTGACCTCGAGCATGGCCCTGCTGGTGCTCAGCGTGTACATGCTCGCGTACGCGCTGATGCGTCACCGGCTCGCGCCCCAGTGGATCGCGTGGATGACGCTCCTCAGCGCGGTGCCGTTCGTTGCGGGACGCGTCGCGAGTTCGTTCGGGAGCGCGGACGACGCAGCGTGGGTCGTCTCGGCCGTCGGGTTCACCCTTGTGTGGCTGTCGGTGCTGCTCGCGGGCGGCTCGATGCTACTCAGCCGTAGCGGTCCGCATGCACCGGCAGGTGGAGCCTCCTCGACGACGGCGCCGTAGAGGGGCCCGGGGGGGCGTCATACCACCATTGACGCAGGAAGGCGCCGCACCGGCCCTTCCCGTGCCTTCGAGCGGTGATGGGTCCAGCGGGCGGCAGGCGGGTGTTGCAGATCCGTTGCGCCGGGCGACGGCGTGTCCTACTGGCCGATCCTCCTCGGTAAAATCGGGGCCCGGGGGAGACGCAGGTGACGCACCGCCCATCGAACGCAGATTCCGGGGCAGGGCAGCCGGTACGGCACGTCCCAGACGAGCCGCAGGCGTTTCTGCTGCAGCTGAGCGACGAGCTGAGGCCGCTCGCCGACCCCGTAGGGGCCCAGGCCGTCGCGACTCGCATGCTCGGGGAGTGGCTCGGGGCGAGCCGCGCGTATTACGTCGAGTACGACGCAACCGAGCGAGTCGCCACTGTGGAACGGGAGTACCGAGCAGACCCGACGGCTCCGACCGTTGCGGGCCGGTACAGGTACGAGGCGTACCGGGCCGTGCTCGACCGGGTCGGCGACGGGCACACGTGGACCGTCGCGGATATGGCAACCGACTCCTCGATCAGCCAGGGAGAGCGGGACACCTTCGCGGCACTCAGCGTCATCTCGTGGCTCAACGTCCCCCTCGTCAAAGGAGGTGTGCTGCGGGCGGTGCTCTGCGTCGTGCAGGACCAGGCGCGGTGGTGGGACGAGCGCGAGGTACAGGTGGTGGTGGAGGTCGCGGAGCGGACGTGGGACGCCGTCGAGCGGGCGCGCGCTGAGGCTGCGCTGCGAGAGGCGACCGGACGGCTGCAGCTCGCACTGGAAGTCGGAGAGATCGGGACGGCGACGTACCTCGTGAGCGAAGACCGCCTGCTGTGGGACCGGCGGGCCGCGGAATTGTTCGGGATCGAGCAGCCGGAGACTGCCATGGAGGCGATGACCGCGCGGGTGCACCCGGACGACCGGCCGGCGTTCGTGGAGGAACAGCGGACCGTGCTCGACTCGCCGTCCCCTACGTACCACTCGGAGGGGCAATACCGGGTGATCCGGCCGGACGGAAGCGTGCGCTGGGTGCACGGGCGGGTGGCCATCTCGTGGGATGACGGAGACGGCGGGCCGGAGCCTCGACAGGCGCTCATCACCGTGCGCGATGTCACGGAACAGAAGCGCTTCGAGGCGGCGCAGCGGGACTTCCTGGCGATGACGAGTCACGAACTGCGAAACCCCCTGGCGTCGTTGCGCGGGAACGCGCAGCTGATGCAGCGGTGGCAGCGGTATGACGAGGACCTGGTGGAGGCGGTGATCGCTCAGACGAACCACCTCGAGCGGCTCGTGCGGGACCTGCTGGACGTGACGATGGCGAGCACAGGCCGGTTCAGCCTGCACCGAGCACCGATCGAACTCGTCGGGCTGGTGCGGTCGGAGATCCAGGAACAGCAAGTGCAGACTCCGATCCACCGGATCGAACTGCTCGGCGAGGTGGGGCGGCTGGAGGGCGAATGGGACGGCGACCGGCTGCGGCAGATCATGCGGAACCTGCTCTCCAACGCCATCAAGTACTCGCCGAAGGGCGGGCCAATCGAGGTGCGCATCGAGCGTGGCACTGACGATGTCGCGGTGAGTGTGCGCGACCACGGCGTGGGCATCCCGCCAGAGGAGCGCGAGCACATCTTCCGGCCCTTCTACCGCCTCGAGTCGCACACCGGGCGAGTAGACGGGCTGGGGGCTCGGCCTCGATGTCACGCGTGCGTTAGTCGACGCGCACGGGGGCACGATCGATGTGACCTCGGTCGTGGGCCGTGAAAGCACGTTTCGGTTCACCCTGCCGTTGAGGGTCGTAGCGGGGGAGCCGGGGCCGTCAGACCCGACGCCGCCAGAGACCGCGGGGCGGCAGGATGCGCCCAGGGCGCGTGTCCTGGTGGTCGACGACGACGCCGCGATTCAGCGGCTCCTGCGCGGCCTGCTCACCGGGGAGGGCTACGAGGTGGGCGTGGCGGGAGATGGCCTGCAGGCGCTCGCACAACTCGAGCACGGCCCGTACCACGTGGTATTGCTCGACCTCATGATGCCGGGACTCGGCGGCGAGGCCTTCGTGCACGAACTCGAGCGTCGCGGTCTGCGGGGCGCGCTGCGCATCGTCGTGATGTCGGCCAGTCCCTCAGCACGCTCGCGGTCAGGCGCGATCGGCGCAGACGAGGTCATCGAGAAGCCGTTCGACCTCGACCGGGTCGTGCAGGCGGTGGGCGCCGCGGTCGAACGGGACTGACGATCGAGCCGAGGGGCCGACCCAGGCAGCAGATTCCCTTGAGCTTCGCCGCGCGACGAAGGGGCCCGGATGGGCCCCCTTTCGTCGCTACTTCGGAACGGGCGGACTAGCGCGCCCGCTTCCGCGCGTAGAGTGCGGCTGCCGCGAAGGTGAGGCCGACGCCGGCAAGCGCGATCGCTGCGGTGCTGGTCTCGTCGGCGACCGGGCCGAGGTTACCCGTGGCGGGCGGCCGAGGAGTCACCTGTGGCCGCGGCGAATCTGCGCCCGTGCCGCCCGTGCCCCCCGTACCGCCGGTACCGCCGGTACCGCCTCCACCCGGGGGCGTCGTAACTGCGGTGGCCGTGCGGGTGGGTGTCGCGGTCGCGGTCACGGTCGTCGTGGCCGTCGGCGTGGCGGTTGCCGTGGGCGTGGCGGTCGTGGTCGGCGTAGCGGTTGCGGTGGAGGTAGCGGTCGCGGTAGCCGTCGACGTTGGTGTTGGCGTGGCAGTTGCGGTCGTGGTGGTCGTAGCTGTGGGGGTGGGCTCGCCGTTCTGCGCGAAGGTGTCGATCGCAGAGTCGGCGCGAACGACCTGGAACGAGACGGGTGAGTCGATAGTGAAGGTGATGGGCGCGCCGGTGCCCACGGTCACCGTGGCGGACAGCGTCAGGTTGACCTCGAGCATCACGACGGAGCGCGCGACGGAGGTTGCGGTGGGTCCGGTCTCATCGTCCTGGAAGACCTCAACGGTCCCGCTGATGTCGATGGCGGCGGTGGCGCCGACCAGCGCGAGGTCGAGGGAGCCGCTGACGGCCACGGTACCGGCGGCGGCGACGTTCGCGCAGGTGTCCGCCTGGAGGACACAGAGGCCGGTGAAGGTCGAGCCGGCGCTCGTGCTCGAGAGGCTGCCACCATCGGGACCGTCGCTGCGCGAGACGGCGCGCAGGAGGTCGGCGGAGAGGATGGTCGCGCTGTCGGACTGACCGAGGACCTGCAGCGTCATCGTGAAGTCGAGATCTTCGAGTTCCGCGCTGCACTCGGCGTAGACATCCTCGCCGGGCCCTCCCGGGTCGCCCTCGCAGTGCGTGGTCCCGGTGCCCGACGTGAGGTCCGCGTCGAGTGTGACGTCCGTGCCGACGCCGATGCTGGGGCCGACGGCGAGCGAGGCGACCCCGCCGTCGACCGCAGCACCGGAAGGTGGCAGTTGCACGCGGCCGATGTTGACCTGCGCCACCCCGAGCACGTTGCCGTTCAGGATGAACGCCTGACCGGAGATGGTCCCCGAAGCGGCCTCGGAGCGGGTAGTCAGGAGGAGCCCACCCGCTACCGCGACCATCAACATTGCGACCGCTGCCGCGGTCGCGAACGTGTATCGCATTAGCTCAGCCTTCTTTCCATGTTCTGTTAATCCGTCGGTGCCTCCTCTTGATAGGGGAGGGATCGGTGCGATGAGCCCGCGAACGCGGGGGGTTCCATTGCAGCTCGATTGCAGTTCGGAGCGGGGCGAGGGCCCGCGGTCGAGTGCGGAGATGTGAGCCGGGGCACGGCGTTGCCAGAGCCGCCTCGTGCAGGCCATGATCCGGACGCAGCGCGAGGTGCACACGATGGCGGATGCGGCTGAGATCGCGGTGATCGGGGGTTCGGGGTTCTACGACCTCGATGGGTTGCGAGCGGCGCGGCCGGTCGAGGTGAGCACGCCGTTCGGGCCGACCTCGTCCGCGATCCTCGTGGGGGAGCTGCACGGGAAGCGGGTGGCGTTCATCGCGCGGCACGGCGAGGGGCATCGCATCCTGCCCTCGGAGGTGCCATCGCGGGCGAACCTGTGGGCGCTCAAGTCGCTCGGGGTGCGGCGCGTGCTGGCGGTGTCGGCGGTGGGATCGCTGCAGCAGCAGTACGCGCCGCTCCACGCGGTGGTGCCGGACCAGGTGATCGACCGCACGAGGGGACGGGTCTCGACGTTCTTCGGGGACGGGGTGGTGGCGCACATTGGGTTCGCGGATCCGTTCTGCGAGGAGGTCCGAGACGCACTCGCGGATGCCTCACAGGGGGCGGGAGTGGTGACGCACCGCGGCGGGACGCTGGTGGTGATCGAGGGACCGGCGTTCTCGACGCGCGCGGAGTCCCGGCTGTATCAGTCGTGGGGCGCGGCGATCATCGGCATGACGGCGCTGCCAGAGGCGAAGCTCGCGCGGGAAGCCGAGCTCTGCTACGCCTCGATCTGCTATGTGACGGACTACGATGTGTGGCACGACCAGGAAGCGGACGTGGGTGTGGAGCTGGTCGTGGAGAACATGCGACGAAACATCGAGCACGCACGCGCGACGATCAGCGGGGCGATCGCGACGCTCGCGGTCGATGGGGCGTGCGGGTGCGGCGACGCACTGGCCGGCGCCGTGATCACCTCGGCGGGCGCGATGCCGGCGGCGACGAGGGGGCGGCTGGCGTTCGTGCTCGACCGATACCAGGGAGACGCGTGACGGACGCGCTGTACGGGTCGAGCGCGGAGGCGCGGCCGCGGTTCCGCATCCGGCGGGTCTCCGACCGACGGATGCTCGACGCCGCGCTGAGCGAGGACCGGTCGTACGCGGCGTACGCCCTGGGTCACCTGGAGCCGGGGTTGTTCGAGCGGTCGCGCTTCTGGATGGCGGAGGGCCCGAGCGGCAGCGGGGTGCTGCTGCACGCCGCCGGGCTGCTGGGGCGGACGACGGTGGTCGCCGGCGACCCGGCGGCGGTGAGCGCGCTGGTGTCATTGCATCCGGGTACGCGCAGCTCGTACCTCGCGACGTGCGCGCCAGAGCACCTCGATGGGCTGCGGCGGACATACCTCGTGCTGGGTTCGCTGGAGATGCGGCGCATGGCGGTGACGGCGGCGACGTTCGCGCCTCGACCGGCGTTGCGGCAAGACGTGCGGCAGCTACACGGCCAGGACGCGCGGGCGCTCAACCTGCTGTACTCGACGGAAGGTGCACCGACGGGCTACACGGCAGAGCAGGTGAACCAGTCCGTGTACTTCGGGGCGTTTGAAGCGAACCGGCTGGTCTCGGTGGCGGGGACGCACGTGGTGGCGCCGCACGCGGGAGTGGCGGTGGTGGGGAACGTGTTCACGCATCCTCGATACCGCGGGCTGCGGCTGGCGGAGTATGTCACCTCGGCGGTGACAGACGAGCTGCTGAACCAGCGCGGCTGCAGCCTGGTGACGCTGACGGTGAACCCGGCGAACACGCCGGCGGTGCGGGCGTATACGCGGCTGGGCTACCAGCCGGGGGTGCCGGTCGTCGAGGCGCGGATCCGGCGCAAGGATGCGCTCGGGGCGACCTCGATGGTGCGGCGGTGGCTGGCGCGGCGGGCGGCACGGGGCGGGGAGCCGGGGGACGAGGTGGCTTCGGGCCGGGGGTGAGGCATGACGGACGGACGGCGGGTCGTGGAGCTTGCGCTGCGAGAGTTGGGGGAGCTCGACCGTCGCTTCTCGAGCGAATTTCGCCCTTACAAGTCGTTCCGCTACGCGAATGCCGGCGGGGCGATTCACTGGGGGATCGCGACCCAGAAGAGCACAGTAACCAATGTGCATGATGACACCGGGACGCCGCAGACGCGTATCGCGGCTCAGCTCACAATCGATCGAGGTGAGGAGTCGGGGGGAATCCTAGCGTCGCTGATGAACGAACGGCAGAGCGTCGAACAGGCATTGGGACACCGCCTGAGCTGGCTGGACGGAGGCGACAACGGGAAGCGGCAGCGCGCGCTCGTGAGGTCGTGGCGAGCACTCGAAGGGGACGAAGGAACGCTCGCCGCCTGGCTCGCGGCCGAAATGCTCCAGCTCCGCGCGGCGCTCCAGCCGCACGTGCTGAAGCTGGGTCATCAAGTCCCTTAGCCCGCTCCCAGCGGCGAGCCGCCGACTCGCTCGGACTTCTCCGAACGCCTAACGAGGATCCGCCTCGGACTAGAGGCTGGGGGGTACGGGAGGGTGCCCGCGGACTGCGTCGGGCTTGAGTTCCGCCGGGACCTCGTCGCGGAAGGCGTTGTGGTCGAAGGGGCGGTCCATTTTGTAGCCGCCGAGGTCGGCCTCGTTGAAGGCGAGGGCGAGGCGGTCGGCGCTGGCGTCCCTGACGAGGTTGGACTGGAGCCAGTAGTCGAACTGCATGGGCGCGTCGACCTCGAAGGCGCTTGGTTGCACCGTCTTGACCCTGCCCAACGTCTGTCCGTCGGCGGTCACGACCTCTGCGCCGACGACGATTTCTCGAGCCATTTCTGCCCTCCCATCAAGTCCGCCCGGATGGTAGCGACTCGTCGCGCGTCTGTGAAGGCGGCGGCCCGCCGGACGCGATGGGCGGACGTAATCGAAGAGTAGCCCGACTTACCGACGTCGCTCGATGTGCGCGGGTACGGGAGCCGCCTGGGCCGGGGCCTCCACGCTGATCGTGGGCAAGAGGCGGTCCAGCCAGCGTGGGAGCCACCAGTTCGTGTTGCCGAGGAGCTCCATGGTCGCGGGGACGAGCAACATGCGGACCACGGAGGCGTCGAGCAGGACCGCGGTGGCGAGGCCGACGCCGAAGAGCTTGACGACGCGGTCGTCCTCGAAGACGAAGCTGCCGAAGACAACGACCATGATGGCGGCGGCGGCGGTGATGACACGAGCGGTGGAGGCGAGGCCGTCCGCGACCGAGTTCGCGGCGTCGCCGGAACGGTCGAACTCCTCCTTGACGCGGGAGAGCAGGAACACCTCGTAGTCCATGGAGAGGCCGAAGACGATGGCGAACATCATCATCGGGATGAAGGGCTCGATGGGGGCCTCGGCGGTGCCGAACAGGGAACCGAACCAGCCCCACTGGAAGATGGCGATGACCACGCCGTAGGCCGATCCAATCGAGAGGACGTTCATGACAACGGCCTTGAGCGGGACCACCACCGAGCGGAAGACGGCCATGAGCAGGAGGAAGGAGAGGGCGAGGACGGCACCGAAGAAGATGAACAGGCGCCCGGTCAGGTAGTCGCTGAAGTCGATGTTGGCGGCGACGGTGCCGGTGATGTTGACGGCGAGGGAGGAGCTACCGACGGCGGCGGGGACAACCTCGTCGCGGAGGCGCTGCACGAGCTGGCTCGTGGCCTCGTCCTGGGGAGCCGTCGTGGGAACGACCTGGATGAGGTAGGCGTCCGAGGCGGATGCGTTCTCGCGGTTGCTCGGGAGGGGCGGGGAGACCGAGGCAACGCCGTCGGCGTCCGTGAGCGCATCGACGAGGGGTTGCAGTGCAGCGCGATCGCCGTCGTTGCGGACCTCGGCAGTGACGATCAGGGGGCCATTGAAGCCGGGGCCAAAGCCCTCGGCGAGGAGGTCGTAGGCGCGCCGAGTTGTGGTCTCCTCGCGGTAGTTGCCTTCGTCCGAGAAGCCGAGGCGAAGCGAGAGCATGGGCGAGGCGAGCACGAGGAGGATGGCAGAGCCGGCGAAGACGGCGAGCCATGGGTGAGCCTGCACGAGGCGGCTCCAGCGGTAGGCGAGGGCGCGCTCGGGGGGGCCAGGCGCCCGCCTCGGGACGAGTTCCTTCAGGCGGGGGATCCAGCGGCCGACGATGAAGACGGCGACGGCGATGGGGAAGCCGACGAGCAGCACGGTCAGGCCGAGACCGACGCCAAGGAGGGCGAGCGAGATAAACCCGGCGGCGAGAAGACCGTACCAGCGCGTGACCTCGACGCGCTCGCGGGCGAAGCCGAGCAGGGCCGGCAAGAGCGTGATGGAGGCGAGCATGGTGGCGAGCACGGTCACGGCGGCGCCGATGCCGAGGCCGGCGATGAAGGGGAGACCCATGAGCAGCATGCCGAGGAGAGAGATGACGACCGTAAGGCCGGCGAAGATGACTGCGCGGCCCGCGGTGTTCATCGCGACGACGGTGGACTCTCCGGGGTCGTCGCCGGCGTGCAGGCCCTCGCGGAAGCGGGTGACGATGAAGAGGGCGTAGTCGATGCCGACGCCGAGGCCAATCATGGCGCCGATGGTGGTGGCGAAGTCGGGCATCGAGAGGACGTTCGAGACGAGGGAGACGAGGCCGATGCCAGTGCCGACGCCGACGATGGCGACGGCGAGTGGGAGCCCCATGGCGAGGACGGAGCCGAAGGCGAGGATGAGGACGACGACGGCGAAGGCGAGGCCGATGAACTCGGACTCGGGCGGGGCGAACTCAGCGAGCGCCGCGCCGCCGATCTCGACGGTGACTCCTTCGATGTCCGGGGCGAGTTCGGCGAACTCGGCGCCGTACTCGGCGGTGGTGTTGAAGTCGAGATCCTGGGCAAGGCTGAGGGATGCGTACGCGACGGTCCCCTCGGCGTTGATCTGGCCTGCGCCCTGCGGCGAGTAGGGGCTGGTGAGGGTCACACCCTCGTAGGTCGCGACCTCGGCGAACATGGCTTCCATGGCGGCGCGGACGGCCGGGTCATCGACGCCCTGATCGGCGCGGAAGACGATAGAGCCGCTCTGACCGCTGCCGAGGCCGCCAAAGTGCGTGTCGAGGGCGTCGAAGCCACGGCGGCTTTCGGACGCGGGGATCTCGAACGTGCCATCGAACGCGGGGCCGATGGCGCCGACGGCGGCGAAGACCACGACCAGGACGGCGATCCAGCCGCCGACCGCCCGCCATGGATGGTGGTAACACGCGCGCGCGAGCGCCTGCAGCATGCCAGATTCCTCCCGACGCGGCACGCGCCCCGCCGCGAAGGGGCGGGGCGCGCCGAATAGACGAACTGAGTCGTGGATCCAGCGTACCGCGTCGGGTGGGGGACTGGCATCCGCCGTGTCACCACGGGTGATGTCAGGCGCCGGGCTTGATGGTCATGTCGGCCACGACCAGGAGGAGCAGCAGCGTGTCCAGGCGGGCGACGAGGAGGAGGCGCTGGAGGCGAGGGCGCACCTCGGGGTGGTCGGAGCCGTGTTCGCGGATGAGACGGCCGAGCTTACCGGACTGCGGGCCGAGGAAGCCAGCACCGAGGAGGAAGGAGAGCACCCAACCGCCGAGGCCGAGCTGGATCCAGGTCGCGCCGAAGTCCCAACGGTCATCGAGGGCCATGAGGACGCCGACGATCAGCGCGAGCACGGAGAGCGGCGTGAAGATGCGGAGCCCAACCCACTCGACCTGCGCGCCGAATTCGGCGACCTGCTGGGCGGTCCCGGCGCGCGTGATGCGGGCGCCCAGCACGTTCAAGAGCGCGCCGCCGCCCACCCACAGGACAACGGAGTAGACGTGCAGGAACAGGAGCAGGTCGTAGCTTTCCACGGTCTTCCTCTCACTTCGATGGCGATGACCCGGTAGCCCTCGCCCAAGCCGACGGAGGCGGGGTACGCGCCTCCGGGAGGGAGATTACGCTGTCAGAAGCGTGTCATCTCGGGTCGGGCGCCGTCAGTTTGCAGATCGCTCACAAAAGGGGGCAGGACGCTTCACGTCTGAGCAGGACGATCCCCACAGGCAGGGTTCAGATGGGAAGACGAGAGCGAGCATGAGCGGCTCCCGACGGTTTACCGGCCGCCTCGCGGCGTTGAGTTCGGCGGCGATCGTCGCAGCCTATGCGGCAGGGTACACGCTCACAGAGCGGTCCGCGGACAGTGCGACGTCGGTCGGCGAGCCGTCGAACGCGCTGGCCTCAACGGCGAGCGCGACGCCGCCGAACCGAAGCGGGACGACAGCGGCTCCCACCTCAACGGTCGCGGTGCAGCGTCCAGCGGTCACGGCGACCAGCGCGGCGGCCGCCACGGCCTATCGAGACGGCACGTACGTCGGGTACGCGACGGGGCGACATGGCGCCATCGAGGCTACGGTCGCAGTCGAGGGGGGACGGATCGCGAGCGTGCAGATCAGCCAGTGCCTGACGCGCTACCCGTGCTCGCGGATCGCGGCGCTGCCCGGACAGGTGGTCAGCCGGCAATCAACTCAGGTGGACTACGTCTCGGGAGCGACGGACAGCTCGCGGACGTTCGTGCAGGCGGTCACGAATGCACTCAGCGACGCGCGGTAGCGTGGCACCACCGCCGACCGGGAGGCCGGTTATGCGGCGATCCGTCGTGGCGATGGATACGACGGTCACGATCGAGGTGGGGACGGGCGAGTCCCGCGAAGCGGAAGCGACGCTCAGGCGAGCCTTCGCGTGGTTTCAGCGTGTCGAGACGACATGCAGCCGGTTCGACGCGGACAGCGAACTGAGCAGACTGAACGCCTCGAGCGGGGAGCCTGTGCGGGTGCCCCCGCTGCTTCTCGAGCCACTCGGGTTCGCGCTCGCGCTCGCGGAGGAGACGGGGGGCGCGTTCGATCCGACCGTGGGCGCGGCAATGGCAGCGGCCGGCTTTGACCGCAATTACCGGACGGGAGAGCGGACGGACGCGCGGGCCGCGACGGACGCGACGTTTCGCGACGTGATCTTCGACCGTAGGGCCCGGCAGGTGAGGCTGCGACGGCCGTTGACTCTGGACCTGGGCGCGGTGGCGAAGGGTTTCGCGATTGACCTCGCGGCGCGTGAGCTGGCGGGGTTCGAGCGCGTGGCGGTGTCCGCGGGCGGCGACCTCCTGATACGCACGCCGGACGGCGAGCGGTTCGAGGTAGGAATCCAGCACCCGCGTGACGCGGAGGCGCTGATCGAGGTCCTGTCCCTGGGGGAAGGAGCCGTCTGCACGTCCGGGGACTACCAGCGCGTGAGCGCGGGCGGGCATCACCTCCTCGACGGCCGCTGCAGGCGACCGGCCCTCGAAGCGGCGAGTGTCACCGTGGTCGCCTCGACGGCGATGCTCGCCGATGGGCTCTCGACTGCGGCGTTTGCGCTGGGCCCCGAGCGCGGGCTGGAGCTGCTCGTGGCGAGTGGCGTGGAGGGAGTGATCGTGACGCCGGACCTGGAGTGGCACGCGACACCGGGCTTCTGGGAGCTGCGCCGATGAGCGCGCCAGCGATCGAAGGCGCGCCGAAGCGGGCGGCCACACTGCACTCCCGGGGACCGCTGTCTCGTGGCTCACGGTTCTTCCGGACGCCGAAGGGGCTCATGCTGATCATCCTCGCCGGGTTACTGGGCGTGGCGACCACGCAGACAGACGCGGAGTGGCCCCGCCTGCTGCTGGCAGGGGCAGGGACCGCGGCGTTCCTGGACATGGCGATCGTGTTCGGCGTGCGCGGCGAGTGGCGATTCCCGAGCGGCGCGCTGCTCACAGGGCTGTTCATCGCTGGGCTGATCGACCCGTACGAGCGGGTCGAGGTTGTCGTGGTCGCCTCGACGGTCGCGATCCTGGCGAAGCACATCGTGCGGATCGGTGGGGGGCACGTGTTCAACCCGGCGGCGCTGGCCCTGGTGGTGACGTCGCTGGCGTTCGAGAGCGGTCAGAGCTGGTGGGGAGCGCTGCCGGACATGGGCGTGGTAGGGGTCGTCGCGGTCGGCGTCAGCGGATGGTACATGGCGAGCCGCATCAACAAGCTGCCGATGGTGGCGGCGTTCCTCGGGGCGTATTTCACGGCGTTCACCGCAGCCGCGTCCTTCGGGCAGGCAGACGGCGTGGCGGAGGTGTTCCGTGCGCCCGACCTGCACGCGGCGCTGTTCTTCGCGTTCTTCATGCTCGATGACCCGCCAACGTCGCCGGTGCGATACCGGGACCAGGCCGCCTTCGGGGCGATGGTGGCGCTGACGAGCTTCTTCGTCTACATGCGGTTTGGCGTGGTGTACTTCCTCCTCGCGGGGTTGTTGGCGGGGAACGCCATCGAAGCGGTGCGGCGAGCGACGGTGCGGCGGCGACGACGGGCGCGCTCGTCGAAGGCCCGCGCGGACGCTGCTGGCTCAGATCACACGGCACGGGCAGCGGCCTAAGGGCGTCGCCAGAAATCAGCAGCGAGGCAGAGCCGAAGACGATACAACCGAGTACGGCGGGGCCGGCCCTCAGTCGCGAGCCATGCCGACACGCGGGCGGACGCGGACGTTGCCGCACTCGCGGATTACGACTCGGGTGCCAACGGTGCCCGGGGCGGATCCGTGGAGCGATTCGAGGCGCGCGCGCTCCTCGAGGTGTGCCTCGTCAGAGCGGGAGGGCGGGGCGAACCCCTCTATGTCCTCGTCCCGGTACGTCGTCGGGATGGCCACGTTCCGCTCCTTCCATCGACCGTGCCTCGGGCCCCGAAGGACGCGCACGGCAGCCCACGAGCGATGCGCACGCTGCGCATCGACACACGGCATCGACAGGAGGCTGTCTGGATGACTCGCCTCCGAACGCTTACGGGGTGAGCTGTCGGGTTCGGCGTCGGAAGTCGCCTATCCGCGGATACCCGCGGAATACACCCCAGAAGTGGTTCCCCCGTTTCCGACCCGCGCGGCCGGAATTCAGCAAGAACAGGCTATCGAGAGTCATCGTGGCGAGTCAACGTGCGTGACGTTACGAAATCGTGAAAACCTCGGCGTGCGGCGTCGCACCCGGGAGGCCTCCACGGGCTGCGCCGGTGCTGTATCGTCGCGTTGACTACGGACGGAATCGAGGGGCGCATGAAGATCAGCGAGTCCGTGCGGGCGGCGATGGTGCCGGACGACAAGCCGATGCATCCCGACTTCACCTCGATCTACCTGGTGGGGCCGGAGAAGGGGCAGTCGCTGACGATCGACTCGGGGGAGGCGCTGGACCACTACCGGTGGTTCCTGCGGGGGTACCTCGCCGCGAGCGAGCGGGCGGAGATCGGGATTGCGGCAATCACCCACCACCACTCAGACCACTCGGGGAACCTCAAGTGGGTGAAGGAGCACCTGCAGGCGGACGTGGCGATCCCGGCCGGGGGACGGCCGCTGCTGAAGGGGCTGATCCCCTCGAAGGTGGACGCGCTCGACGACGGCGACGTGATCGAGCTGGGGAAGGGGGTGCGCGTGCAGGTGCTCGCGACGCCCGGACATAGCGTCGACTCGTTGTGCTACTACCTCGAGGAAGAGGGGGTGTTGTTCACGGGGGACACGCTGCTGGGGTCGTCGACGACGACCGTGTGGAACCTCGCGGCGTACCGGAAGAGCCTCGAACGGCTGGTGGCGCTGCCGAACCTGCAGGTGATCTGCCCCGGGCACGGGAAGATCGTGCATGACCCGCGGGAGCGGCTGCGGATGTACATCGACCACCGCAACATGCGCGAGCGGCAGATCGTGGCGACGCTCAAGGAGAGCGGACCGCTCTCGAGCTGGGAGATCATGCTGAAGCTGTACCCGGAGATCGCGCCAGGGCTGCGGCGCGGGGCGGACAACAATGTGCGGCGGCACCTCGAACAGCTGGAAGCAGAAGGGGCGCTGTCGGTGCATCCGGGGAAGCCGCGGCGCGGGAGGAGCGCCGCGAGCATTGCCCGCGACATCGAACATGCGCATGAGCACGACCGGATCCTGACGCAGGCGAAGCGGATCGAGGAGCAGCGGCGGCGGGCGGAGCGCCGGGCGCAGGAGAACCCGCCAGACGAGCAGTGGCAGGTGGCGCCTCGCTACGAGCTGAGCTAGGGACGGGCTGCGCTGACGGCGGTCGGGACGCCTCGGTCGTCGCAGATGACGATGTCCGTATGCCGCTCGCGCTCCATGGTGTCGAGGGCGAGCTCCATGCTCGTGGGGCGGATACTGCCGGTCTTATTGCGGTACGGGTGGTCGAGGAAGTCGACCAGCAGCAGTGACGTCACGGTGAGGGCGGTGACGATGCCGATCATCGCGGCCTGCGGGATGGCCCGCTCGCCGCGATCGGCGAAAAGCAGGACGTAGCCGAGCACGCAGCCGGCTCCGAGCAGGAGGATGAACCACATCGGCGCCGGGACGACGCCATTGGCCTCCTCGAGACGACCGCGGCGACCAGCTTCGCGTTCGATGGTCTCATCGAAGAACTTGTCGAAGGCGGACTGCTGCCGGGATGTCGTGAGGTCGACGGCCTCGATTGCGTGGTCGAGATCGAGCACCCATTCGTCGACGACCGCGCTGCGAGCGCCGTCGCGCATGCGGGGCCACTCGTCACGCACGACGGCGCGTCCGTAGCACACGAGATGCGACTGGACGAGGTCACGGTCGGCGGGCGTGAGGAGCTCGGCGATCTCGAATTGGTCGATGACGGCGTCCGCCTCGTGCGCCGACTCCTCGCTGGCATCCGTATAGGTCCCGAACGCCAGGAAGATGACGAAGGCGAGGAGGACGGAAAAGGAGGTGCCGACGACGCCGAAGACACCGGCAGCGCGGTCACTGTCGTTGAAGAAGCCGCCCTCCGGGGCGCGGCGGCGGACGGCGAGCATGAGCGCAACGACCACTGCGACCGCACCGAGGACGATGAGCGCGGAGAGCCAGAGGTTCAAACCCACCGCCACGTCCAAATCGAGGGGAGCGGGCATGCCGGTGAGGGCGAACGCCGTGGAGCGATTCTAGCCGGTCAGGCAGGGAGGCGCGCGGTCCACCCTCTACTGGTCTGACCGGTACGGAACCGCTGGACGCGGGGCGGAAGATACTTACGTCCCGGAGCGCGATCGCCCTCGTGCCCCAACGACCGGAGGGTCACATGGACCTGGAACTGGGAGCGCACCTGCCCCTCATCTCGTTCGACGGAGCGTCACGATCGCTCGGCGACTTGATCGCGTTCACGGAGGCGGCGCGCGACCTGGGATACACGCATCTGTGCAGCAACGACCATCTGGTATTCGCGCGACCGTGGCTCGATGGTCCGACGGCCCTCGCGGCGGTGGCATCGAGGAGCGGGGAGATGACACTGGCGACCACTGTGATCGTGCCAGCGCTGCGGGGCCCGGTCGCTACGGCGAAGATGATCGCGACGCTGGACGTGCTGACCGAGGGCCGCGTCCTGGTGGCGGCAGGACCGGGCTCGTCGGCGCGCGACTACGAACTCATCGGGATCCCGTTCGAGGAGCGCTGGCGGCGTCTGGAGGAGAGCGTGCAAGCACTGCGCGCCTGCTGGAGCACGGAGGGCGCCGGGTTCACCGGGCGCTATTACTCGACGCACGCAGCGCGCCTCGAACCGTTGCCCGCGCAGGCGGGGGGCCCACCGATCTGGATCGGCAGCTGGGGCTCGGCGCCGGGGTTGCGACGCGTCGCGCGACACGCGGACGGCTGGCTGGCTTCGGGCTACAACACGACTCCCGAGCAATTCGCTGCGGCATGGAGGGATGTGCTCAGTCAAGTAGCCGCCGCGGGGCGAGAGGCCGAGGGGTTTCCGAACGGCATCGCGACGATGTGGTCATACGTGACGGACGATGCCGAGCGCGCGGAGCGCGTGCTGGCGGACCTGCTCGCGCCGATGCTCAACCGGCCAGTGGAGCAATTGCGGGGGAGGCTGCCGATCGGCGGGCCGGAGGAGTGCGCCGCGGTGCTGTCGAGCTATGCGGCGGCGGGAGCGCAGCGTGTCTTCCTGTGGCCACTCATGGACGAGCGCGCGCAGTTGCAGGCGTTCAGAGAGCGCGTGATGCCACTGGTGGCGGATGCGGCGTAGACGCGAGAGCCGCCGGAGATCCGGCGGCTCTCGTTCTGAGCGCGTGGGGCAGGAGCGCACTAGCGCTTGGTGTACTGCGGGGCCTTGCGGGCGCGCTTGAGGCCGAACTTCTTGCGCTCTTTCTCGCGGGGGTCGCGAGTGAGGAGGTTGTTCTGCCGCAGGGGGCGCCGGTTGGCCTCGTCAGCGGCGACGAGGGCGCGCGCGATGCCGAGGCGCATGGCGCCGGACCAGCCCTCGATGCCGCCGCCGTCGACCTTCACCTGGACGTTGAAGCGCTTCAGGTTGTCCGTCACGACGAGAGGACGGAGGAGGTCCTGGCGCGAGGAAGCGCGGAAGACCACGTTTTCGAGGGGTGCGCCGTTGACGACGACGGTGCCGGTGCCGGGGTAGAGCCGGACGCGCGCGACGGCGCTCTTGCGGCGGCCGAGGCCGTAGTAGTAGTGCTCAGAGGTCATACGCTACTCGTCCTGATCTGCTGCGTTGTCGGTGGTCTCGGTAGTGTCTGTGGCGGCAGTGGCCTCGGGAGCCACGACCGGGGTCTCGTCCTCGACGGGTGGTGGAGGCGTGGCCTCAGCGACCGGGGCAGCGGCTGCCGCGGCGGGCGCGGGGGTGACGCGCTGCGTGCGGGTGCTCATGCCGGCGCGCACCTGCGCCTCGTGCGGGTGGGTGGGGCCGGAGTAGACCTTGAGGTGGCGGAACAGCTCGCGGCCGAGGGACGTGCCGGGCAGCATGCCCTTGACGGCGCGCTCGATGACGCGACGGGGGTCGCGCTCCATCTGCTCGCGGAGGGTGCGCTGCTTGAGGCCACCCGGGTAGCCGGAGTGACGGTAATACACCTTCTGGAGCGACTTGTTGCCGGTGACGGCGACCTCACGGGCGTTGACGATGATGACGAAGTCGCCCATCGGCAGGTGGCGCTCGTAGGTGGGCTTGTGCTTGCCCATGAGCAACTGCGCGGCCTCCGAAGCGACGCGGCCGAGGGGCCGTCCGCGGGCGTCGATCACGTGCCAGGGTCGCTCCATCGCTTTCGCGCTGAGGCGGAACGTCTTCGTTGTCATCTCAATCCACCGTTTCCGCGTCGAGCGCGTCCCACGCCAGGAGTCCGGGCGGGTAGCGCACGGCAATCAATGTCAGTCCCTGCGGCGGGGCGGCCGGACCGGCGGAGGCCGGGGGCGCCTCGACGAGGCGAGCGAAGGCCGAGGGCGTCAGACGTCCCGAGCCCACGCGATCGAGCGCGCCGACCGTTCGGCGCACCTGGTGCGGCAGAAAGGCGTCCGCCTCCATCCACACCTCGATGCGATGCGGGGCACAGCGCCGGACGTCGCAGCGCAGGAGCGTCCGCAGCGTCGAGCGGCCCTCGGGGAGCCGCCCCGCAAAGGGCGACCAGTCCCGCCGTGTCCGCGGCAGCAGTGAGGCGGCCTCGGCCATCGCCGCTGCGTCGAGCGGGTCGTCGCGCTGCCAGGCAGCGTACCTCGTGAGCGGCGAGCGAGGCCGCCCATCCTCGATGACGTAGCGGTAGAGACGGGACGTCGCGTGATGCCTCGGTTCGAAGTCCAAAGGCGCCTCGCAAGCCGAGCGCACGGCCACGTCCGGTGGTAGGAAGTGATTGAGCGCGCGCCGGAACCGCACCGGCGCGTGCATCGTGCGTGTGTCGAGGGTCACGACCTGGCCGCGGGCGTGCACTCCGGCGTCCGTCCGCCCCGCGAAGCGCACGCGCTGCGTCTCGCCCGTGAACGCCTCGATAGCTGTCTCGAGCGACTGCTGCACCGTGCGGCGACTCGCCGGCTGCGCCTGCGAGCCAGCAAAGGCCGTCCCGTCGTACTCGACGAGGAGCGCGAGCCGCCTCGATGCGGACATGGCCGAGATCAGACGAGCTCAAGCTGCGCCATCATCGCGCCATCGCCTTTGCGCGGGCCGATCTTCATCACGCGGGTGTAGCCGCCGGGCCGGGTAGTATACCGGGGCGCGATCTCCTCGAAGAGGCGCTCGACGACCGCGGGCTCGTAGACGTAGGCGAGGGCCTGACGGCGGGCGTGGAGGGTGCCGCGCTTGCCAAGCGTCACCATCTTGTCGACGAGGGGCTTCACCTCTTTGGCGCGTGCCTCGGTGGTCTGGATGGAGTCGTGCTTCAGGACCTGCGTGACCAGGCTGCGGAACATCGCGATGCGCTGGTCGGTCGGCATGTCGAAGCGACGACCGGAGACTCCGTGTTTCATTCCTCGTCATCCTCCACGAGCTCAGAGGGGTCTTCGCCGGCCTCGCGGAGCGCCTGGATGAGCGCCGCGCCGAGGGAGCCGACATCGTCAGGGGTTGGTTCGTCGTCGTCGGCCGTGGGCGGCGCGCCGTTGCCGGTAGCGACGCCGGAGGCGACGGGCTGGCGGCGCGAGTCGACACGAGGCGACGGGAAGCCGCGAGAGACGAGCTTGTCGCGGAGCTCGAGGTAGGACTTCTCACCGAAGTTACGGAGGGCGAGCAACTCCTCCTCGGAGCGTTCGAGGATGGCGCCGACGGTCACGAGACCGGAGCGCTTGAGGCAGTTGTACGCACGGACCGAGAGGTCCAGGTCCTCGATCGGGGTGTCGTAGCCATCGAAGGTCTGTGCGGGCTCCTGGAGGGCGTTGGACATCGCGGTCTCGGGGCGACTCAGGCGCTGGAAGCCGAGGAGCTGTTCGCGCAGGACCTCGGCGGCGAGTGAGACGGCCTCGGGGCCGGTGATGGTGCCGTCCGTCCAGATCTCCATCTCGAGGCGGTCGAAGTTGGTGTCCTGACCGACGCGGGTGTGGGAGACGTGGTAGTTCACCCGCCGGACGGGCGTGAAGACCGCATCGACGGGAATGACGCCGATGGGGAGGCCCTCGGTGGCGCCGGCGGGGATGTAGCCGCGACCGCTCTCGACGTTCACGTCCACGACGAGCGAGGCGTCGCGGTTGGTGAGCGTGGCGAGGCGGAGGTCGGGATTGACGACCTCGTAGTCGGCGGTGGACTGGATGTCTCCGGCCGTGACGACGGACTCGCCGGACGCCTCGAGGAAGAGGCGGGCGGGGCGGTCGGCGTAGGCGCGGAGGCGGACCTCCTTGAGGTTGAGGAGGAACTCGGTGATGTCCTCCTGCATGTGTTCGAGGGTGGAGAACTCGTGCTCGACGCCCTCGATGCGGACGGACGTGATCGCGGCGCCCGAAAGGGACGACAGCAAGACGCGACGCAGGGCGTTGCCGAGCGTGGTCCCGAAGCCGGCCTCGAGGGGCTCGGCGACGATGCGCGCGTAGTCGGCCTCCTCGGCCTCGACGCGGATTTCGGGGATGTGCAGATCAGCCAAAAAACACCTCGCTCTGGTGAGGGGCCGCCGGCGCGAGCCGGCGGCGGCGATCACCGTGAGTAGTACTCGACGATGGCGTTCGGGTTGAAGTGACCTTCGATGTCACCGGGCCCGGGTTCGGCCACCATGCGTCCGGACAGCGCCTCGCGGTTGAGCTCGACCCAGCCCGGCACGTCACGCGACTTGATCTCCTCGGCGAGGATCTTCGCGTACTCGGACCGCTTGCCGCGGTCGGTGAAGCCGATGCTGGAGCCCACCTTGACGCGGGCGCTGGGGACATCCAGTTTGCGGTCGTCGACGGCGATGAGGCCGTGGGTGACGAGCTGACGGGCCTGGGCGCGCGTGGAGGCGAAGCCCAAGCGGTAGACGACGTTGTCGAGGCGCTCCTCGAGGGCGCGCATCAGGAGTTCGCCGGTGACGCCGGGACGGCGTACGGCGTAGTCGTAGTAGTCGCGGAACTGCTTTTCCATGAGACCGTAGGCGAAGCGGACCTTCTGCTTCTCGATGAGCTGCTGTCCGCGGTCGGAGATCTTGCGGCGACGAAGCGAGCGCGGTCCGGGAGGGTTGGGCCTCCGGATGAGGGCGCACTTCGCCGTCCCGCAGAGAGAAATCCCGTAGCGGCGGCATTTACGGCACTTGGGACCGGTGTAACGGGCCATCGATCCTCCTGGTTACTGCCGCGGCCGGCGGCGAGGCCGGCAGCCGTTGTGCGGGATAGGGGTGACGTCGCGGATGGAGAGCACCCGGACGCCCGACGACTGGAGAGCGCGGACGGCGGCTTCGCGGCCGGCGCCGGGGCCCTTCACAAAGACCTCGACCTCACGCAGGCCATGCTCGATGGCGCGCTGCGCGGCGCCCTCGGCGGCGATCTGCGCGGCGTACGGGGTGCTCTTGCGCGAGCCCTTGAAGCCGGCGGTGCCACCCGACCCCCACGCGAGCACATTCCCGTTCGGGTCCGTGAGCGTGATGATCGTGTTGTTGAAGGTGGACGATACGAAGGCCTTCCCTCGCGGGACGGACTTGCGTTCGCGCCGCCTCGTGCGGCCCCCTCGTTGAGATCGACCCATAGGTACTCCCTGTCGCACGGCTGCCCGGCTGAGGCCGGGGTAGCCGCTGGATGCTTACTTCTTGCGCGTGGCCTTGCGCTTCCCGGAGACCGTGCGGCGGACGCCGCGACGGGTGCGGGCGTTGGTCTTGGTGCGCTGGCCACGGACGGGCAGGCCACGGCGATGGCGGTAGCCGCGGTAGCAGTTGATCTCGATGAGGCGCTGGATGTTCTGGCGGACCTCGCGGCGGAGGTCACCCTCGACGATGTACTCGCCCTCGATGACGTTGCGGAGGCGCAAGACCTCGTCGTCGGTGAGGTCGCGGACCTTCGTGGTGGGCTCGATCTGAGTCTGGGCCAGGATCTGCGAGGCGCGGGTGCGTCCGATGCCGTAGACGTACGGCAGGGAGAAGAGCACCTGCTTGTCGCGGGGGATGTCGACGCCGGCGATACGTGCCACGGGAGTCTCCTAGCCCTGCCGCTGCTTGTGGCGGGGGATGACGCAGATCACGCGAAGCCGTCCGTGACGGCGAATGATCTGGCACCGCTCGCAGCGCTTCTTGATCGACGCGGATACTTTCATCGTTCGTTTCCTTGTGCCTTCAGCCTCGGCCTACCGGAAGCGGTAGGTGATGCGTCCGCGAGTGAGGTCGTAGGGGCTGAGTTCGACGAGCACGCGGTCTCCGAGCAGGATGCGGATGTAGTGCATCTTCATGCGCCCGGAGACGTGCGCGAGGACGTGGTGCCCGTTGGCCAGCTCGACGTCGAACATGGCGTTGGGCAGGGCGTCCTTGATCACGCCTTCGACCTCGATGACCTCTTTCTTCTGTTTCGGCTGTCTGGTTGTCTTCTGCTGTCTTCGGTCTGGCACAGGCAATCCTCGCTCACCCGCTAGCCGATGCGGGTGAGCACCTCCGGGCCATCTTCGGTGATGGCGACGGTCTCCTCGAAGTGGGCGCAGAGGCTGCCGTCCGACATACGGACGGTCCAGCGGTCTGCCATCTCCTCGGTAGCCGGCCGGCCGAGAGCGAACATCGGCTCGAGCGCCAGGACCATGCCGGCCTTGAGCTTGTGGCCGACGCCGGGCCGGCCGAAGTTCGGGACGTGGGGCGGCTCGTGCATCTCACGGCCCACGCCGTGGCCGCCGTATTCGGCGATGATGCCGTAGCCGGCGCGCTCGCCCCAGGCGCCGATGGCGGCGGAGATGTCGCCGAGGTAATTGCCGGCGCGCGCCTGCTCGATGCCCGCCCAGAGGGAGGCTTCGGTGACGCGCAGCAGCTCGGCGGTCTCCTCCGGGACCTCGCCAACCGCGCACGTGAATGCGGCATCCGAGACGAAGCCGCGGTACGTGACGCCGAGGTCGATGCTGACGATGTCGCCGTCTTTGAGAGCGCGCGGGCCGGGGATACCGTGGACGAGCTCGTCATTCACGGAGTAGCAGATGGCGCCAGGGTAGGGGGGACGGCCGCCGGGGCCGTATCCGACGAAGGTCGGCTCGGCGTCGCGCTTCGCGATCTCGTCCTTGGCCAGGCGGTCCAAATCGAGCCCTGTCACTCCCGGCCGCACGGCATCGCGGAGGATGGCGCGCACCTCCGCGTTGCGGCGTCCAGCCTCACGCATGAGAGCGAGCTCGTCCTTCGACTTGATGGTGACAGCCGTCATTACCGACATCGATCTATGTTACGCCTTCTCGCCGGCCGTGGACACCGAGTCGATCTCGGCAGTCAGGCGGCCGGTGACCTCGTCGGGATCGCCCGTGCCATCAACGGAGTGGAGCTTGCCCTGGCGCTCGTAGTAGTCGGCGAGGGCCTCGGTCCAGGTGCGGTTGGTGTCGAGGCGCGCGCGGACGGTGTCCGGCCGGTCGTCGGCGCGCTGGGAGAGTTCGCCCCCGCAGCGGTCGCACTTGCCCTGCTCGGCGGGCGGGCTGGTGAGCTCGTGGAAGATAGCGCCGCAATTCGAGCACGACCAGCGGCCGGTGAGGCGGGCCATCAGCAGGTCCTCGGGGACCTTGATGTAGAGGACGGCGTCGATGCCGCGGCCCTGGTCGGCAAGGGCGGCGTCGAGAGCCTCGGCCTGAGGGATGGTGCGTGGGAAGCCGTCGAGCATGATGCCGGCGGCGGCGTCCGGGCGCTGGATGCGATCAAGGAGCATGCCGATGGTGACCTCGTCGGGGACGAGCTCGCCGCGGGACATGTACTCCTGGGCGCGCTTGCCGAGGTCGGTGCCCTCCGCGGCGGCCTGGCGGAACATGTCGCCGGTGGAGATGTGGAGCAGACCCTGACGCTGCGCGAGGAGCTGCGCCTGGGTGCCTTTGCCGGCGCCGGGGAGTCCGAGCAGGATGAGCTGCATCAGGAAATGAACCCTTCGTAGTTCCGCATCATCATCTGGGCCTCGATCTGCCGCATGGTGTCGAGGACGACGCCGACGACGATGAGCATGCCGGCGGCGCTGATGGTAAGCGCCTGCACGTTCGTGAGCCTTGTCGCGAGGAACGGGATGACGGCGACGATGCCAAGGAAGATGGCGCCACCCCAGGTGATGCGGATGAGCACGCGGGTGATGTACTCCTGCGTCGGCCGGCCGGGGCGGATGCCGGGGATGAAGCCGCCCTGGCGCTGGAGGTTCTCAGCCAGGTTCTGCTGCTGGAACACGACCACGGTGTAGAAGAACGAGAAGATGACGACGAGGAAGAAGACTGCGGCCCAGTACACGACGCCCGTCGGTGAGAAGGCGGTCTGCATCCAGCCGGCCAGGTCCGCGATCCAGCCGACATCCACGGTCTCGGCGATGAACTGCGAGAAGGTGGGCGGGAAGATCATGATCGAAGTAGCGAAGATGAGCGGGATCATGCCCGCCGAGTTCACGCGCAGCGGGATGTGCGTCTGGCCCTGCTGACGGTACATGCGACCGCCTCGGAAGGTGGAGCGGGCGTACTGGACGGGGATGCGTCGCTGCGCCTCCTGGACGAAGACGATGGCGGCCACGATGAGGATGGCGAGCACGCTCAGCAGGAGGAGGCCGCCGATGGCAGCCCCGGTGCCGGTGAGGACGCCTCGGCCGAGCAGGCTGGGCATGCCGGCGACGATGCCGCCGAAGATGAGCAGCGAGATGCCGTTGCCGATGCCCTTCTCCGAGATGAGCTCGCCGAGCCAGACGAGGAACATCGTGCCGGCGACCATCGAAACGATCGTCGCGATCGTCGGGAGAGCGTTTCCGTCGCCGAAGCCGATGTTGCTAACACCGCCGAGCTGCTGAATCAGGAGCAGCTGGGCGTATCCCTGCAGGGCGGCCAGGGGCACAGTGATCCAATGGGTGTAGATCTGGATGCGCTGGCGGCCGGACTCGCCCTCCTTGGAGAGCGCCTGGAGCCTCGGGATGAGGGGGACGCCGAGCTGCATGATGATCGACGCCGTGATGTATGGATACACGCCGAGCGCGGCTACGGAGAGGTTCTGCAACGCACCGCCAGAGAAGATGTTCATGAAGCCGAGGATGGCGTTGTCATCGAACGTCTGGCGAAGCTGCTCGGAGTCGACACCGGGCACGGGGATGTGCGCGACGAAGCGGAAGACGATGAGCATGGCGACGGCGAACAGGATCTTCTGCCGCAGTTCCGTTTGATGGAACGCGTCGATGCCCGCCTGCAGCAGTTGCGGGCGGGGACGACGGCTGACTGCCTGCTCTCGCGACATCAGGCGGTGGCCTCCTGGGCCGGCGCGCGGCCAGCGGCGGCGCGGCGGTGGATGCGGTTGCGGACTCGTTTCTCCGCCGGGGCGGTCTCGGTGAAGGAGCCGCCGGCGGCGGTGATTGCCTGCTTCGCGGCCTCGGAGAGGCGCGGTGCGGTCACCGTCAGGGCGTGATCGATCGTACCGGAGGCGAGCACCTTGTAGGGTGACGCCGGGTTGTCGATGAGGCCAGCCGCGGCGAGCGACGCGCCATCGACGGTGCTGCCGGCCTCGAAGCGGCGGCTGAGATCGCGCAGGCTAACGGCCTGGAACTCGATGCGGTTGAAGTTGCGGAAGCCGCGCTTGTGGCCAAGGCGCCGGACGAGGGGCATCTGACCGCCCTCGAACTGGGGGCGGACGGAGCCGCGTGCCCTCTGGCCCTTGCGGCCACGGCCGGCGTAGGTCCCCTGGCCGGAGCCGGGGCCGCGCCCGACACGCTTGGAGACGTGCTTGGCGCCCTTCGGCTGGCGGAGCGTGTGCTGTTCCACTAGTCGACTTCTTCCACCGTCACGAGGTGACGGACCTTGTTCGTCATGCCTCGGATGCTGCGATTGTCCGGGTGCTCCACAGTGTCGTGGAGGCGCTTGAGGCCGAGCGCGCGGATGGTGGCTTTCTGATCCTGGGCGTAGCCGATGCCGGACTTCACCCAGGTGATGCGGATGTTCGCCATGTCAGCTTGCTCCCACCATCGCGTGGCGCTGCTGCACAACTTCCTCCGGCTGGCGAAGGTTCTTGAGGCCATCGAGCGTCGCGCGCACGACGTTGACGGGGTTGTTGGAGCCGAGCGACTTCGTGAGGACGTCGGTGACGCCGGCGGCCTCCATGACGGCGCGGACGGCGCCGCCGGCGATGAGGCCGGTACCGGTGGAGGCGGGACGCATGATGACCTTCGAGGCCTTGAACTGCGACATGGTGTCGTGGGCGATGGTCCCCTGCCGCATCGGGACCTGGATCATCGAGCGGCGGGCGATGACGCCGCCCTTGCGGATCGCCTCCGGGACCTCGTTGGCGCGGCCCATACCGAAGCCCACGCGGCCGTGGCCGTCGCCGACGACGACGATGGCGGTGAAGGAGAAGCGGCGGCCGCCCTTGACGACCTTGGCGACGCGGTTGATGAACACGACCTTCTCGATGTAGTCGCTCTGCTCATCGTCGTCGCGGCGGCGGTCGC